>CADCIH010000001.1 GCA_902801465.1 uncultured Bacteroidia bacterium
GATGTGGCTGCCGTTGAAGAACTCGTCGAGGGTGATGAAGTTGCCCAGCGACTTGCCCATCTTCTGTCCGCCGATGGTGATCATGTTGTTGTGCATCCAGTAGGTGACAGGCTGTTTGCCGTTGGCAGCCACGCTCTGGGCG
The DNA here is from genome assembly GCA_902801465.1 of uncultured Bacteroidia bacterium. Lineage (GTDB taxonomy): Bacteria > Bacteroidota > Bacteroidia > Bacteroidales > F082 > Limimorpha. The sequence goes on from CADCIH010000001.1 coordinate 143, forward strand.
ATCTCCGACTCGTGGTGGGGGAACATGAGGTCCATGCCACCGCCGTGGATGTCGAAGGTCTCGCCGAGGTATTTGCAGCCCATGGCCGAGCATTCCATGTGCCAGCCCGGGAAGCCGTCGCTCCAAGGCGAAGGCCAGCGCATGATGTGCTTGGGTTCGGCCTTTTTCCACAGGGCGAAGTCGACCGGGTTGTGCTTCTCTTCCTGGCCGCTCAGCTCACGGGTGGTGTTGAGCATCTCCTCGAAGTTGCGTCCCGAGAGGATGCCGTAAGGATGCTCGCGGTTGTATTTCTCGATGTCGAAATACACGCTGCCGTTCTCCACGTATGCGTAGCCGTGGTCGAGGATCTTCTGCACCATGGCGATCTGTTCGATGATGTGCCCCGAGGCGTGCGGCTCGATCGAAGGACGCAGCACGTTCAGCTTGTCCATGGCGGCATGGTAACGGTTGGTGTAATACTGTGCCACCTCCATGGGCTCGAGGTTTTCAAGGCGAGCCTTCTTGGCGATCTTGTCCTCGCCTTCGTCGGCGTCATGTTCCAGATGGCCCACGTCGGTGATGTTGCGCACATAACGCACCTTGTATCCAAGATGTTTCAGATAACGGAACACCAGGTCGAAGGTGATGGCCGGACGGGCGTGACCCAGATGGGCGTCGCCATAGACGGTGGGACCGCAGACGTACATGCCCACATGTGGGGCGTTCAGAGGTTTGAATGGTTGCTTGCAGCGCGAGAGGCTGTTGTAAATATATAAGGCGTTTTCCATGATTCGAGGTTGCTTTTAAAAAAACCGTGCAAAATTAAACAATTTATCATTGCTTTTTGTAATTTTGCGGCCAAAGAAATCTTTTTAAAACATTTATACAATGTACACAGACTTTCAAGAATATTTGAAGAAGGAATTGGCTCAGATCGAAGCCGATGGCCTTTACAAGCGTGAACGTATCATTGAAAGCGCTCAAGGCGCCGAAATCATGGTTGGTGGTAAGGTTTGCCTCAACTTCTGCGCAAACAACTACCTCGGCCTGGCCGACAATCCGGAGTTGATCCAAGCTGCCAAGGAAGGCATGGATGCCCGTGGTTATGGTATGGCTTCTGTGCGCTTCATCTGCGGTTGCCAGGACCTTCACAAGAAACTCGAAGCCAAGATCGCTGAGTTCTTCGGCACTGAGGACACCATCCTCTATGCCGCCTGCTTCGATGCCAACGGCGGTGTCTTCGAGCCCCTGCTCGGCCCCGACGACGCCATCATCTCCGATGCACTGAACCACGCCTCCATCATCGACGGTGTGCGCCTCTGCAAAGCCCAGCGCTTCCGCTATGCCAACGCCGACATGGCTGACCTTGAGAAGCAACTGCAAGACGCTCAAGGCTGCCGCTTCCGCCTCGTCGTCACTGACGGCGTGTTCTCGATGGACGGCAACGTGTGCCCCCTTGACAAGATCTATGAACTTGCCCAGAAATACAACGCCATGGTCATGGTCGACGAGAGCCACTCCGCAGGTGTGGTCGGCCGTACGGGTCGTGGCGTGACCGAGCACTTCAACCTCCGTGGCAAGATAGAGATCCTCACCGGTACCCTCGGCAAGGCCTTCGGCGGCGCCATGGGTGGCTTCACCACTGGCCGTAAGGAAATCATCGACATGCTGCGTCAGCGTAGCCGTCCGTACCTCTTCTCCAACTCGATGGCTCCTGGCCTCGTCGCCGCTGGCATCCGTATGTTCGAGATGATGAGCGAGACCAATACGCTTCAGGACAAGCTGCACGCCAACACCGAATACTTCATCAAGAAGATGACCGAGGCTGGCTTCGACTGCAAGCCCTCACAGTCGGCCATCTGCGCCGTGATGCTCTACGACGCCCCGCTGTCGCAGAAGTTCGCCGCCAAGCTGCAGGAAGAAGGTATCTTCGTCACTGGATTCTACTATCCTGTGGTGCCGAAGGGACAAGCCCGTATCCGTGTCCAGGTGAGCGCCGCCCACGAACGTGAGCACCTCGACAAGTGCATCGCCGCCTTCGTGAAGATTGGTAAGGAACTCGGTGTTTTGAAATAAATGTGGAATTTGGAATGCGGAATGATGAATGTCGCAATGCGACACTGGGCTTTCCCCTAATTCCTAATTCCGCATTCCGCATTCCTAATTAAACTATGATATAGCAATGAAGAAAATATTGATCGTTGGTTCCGGCGGACAGATCGGAACAGAATTGGTGAAGAAGCTCCGTGCTACCTACGGAAACGAGAATGTGGTGGCCTCGGATCTTCGCCCTTTGACCGGTGAAATCGTTGAGAACGGTCCTTTTGAGAGAATCGACTCGACACAAATCATGCAGATCGTCGATGTGGTGAAACGCTACAACATCGATACCATCTATAACCTCGCAGCTATCCTCTCGGCTACGGCTGAGAAGAACCCCATGCTGGGTTGGAATGTCGGCATCGGCTCTTTGGTGAACTGCCTTGAAACGGCCCGTATCTTCAACTGTGCCGTCTTCACGCCTTCATCCATCGGAGCTTTTGGTGCCAGCACCCCACACGACAATACGCCTCAAGATACCATCCAGCGCCCGAACACCATCTACGGTGTGACCAAGGTCACGGGAGAGCTGCTGAGCGACTATTATTTCACCCGCTTCGGCGTGGACACTCGCAGCGTCCGTTTCCCGGGCTTGATCAGCAACCTGACCCTGCCTGGCGGTGGTACCACCGACTACGCTGTGGAGATTTACTACGCTGCCGTGAAGGGCGAGAAGTTCTATTGCCCCATCAGCAAGGGTACCTATATGGACATGATGTACATGCCCGACGCTCTGGATGCCATGGTCGACATCATGGAGGCTGACCCGAGCAAGCTGGTGCACCGCAACTCGTTCAACGTGACGGCCATGAGCTTCGACCCGGAGATCATCTACAACGCCATCAAGAAGTATTATCCCAACTTTGAGATGGAGTACAAATTCGATCCCATCCGTCAGGCCATCGCTGACAGCTGGCCGAACAAGATGGACGACAGCTGCGCTCGCAAGGAGTGGGGCTGGAACCCGAAGTACGACCTCGACAAGATGACGGTCGACATGATCGAGACCTTGAAGAAGAAGCTGCTGTAATCACAAGGCAGTTTGTTTGATATAGAATAGCGGGGATGGCTTGTCTCCGCTATTTTTTATAGCATCCTGTAAACCAGCTCCAGACTCACGTACCTGCTATTCGCCTTGTAGGAACTATAAGAGATGTAATAGGGATTAAACGTGTAGTTGTCCTCCTTGTTCCAGTTGAAGATGTCGTAGGCGTTCAGCAGCACAGAGAGTCGCTTTCCGAGGAAGTCGGCACGGAGACCGCAGTCGATGCCGTAGGCGGTCTGTTGGGTGGCAAAAAGCGTTTGGGTGGGCGAGTTGTAATAAGCCGTGGCATGAATCTCCAGCTTGTCCCAAAGCTTTGCCCAGGTGCTTAGGCGCAAGTTGTAAGCCCAAAGGCTGCTGACAATGACGCTGTCCTGAGTCTTGTCGTACAAGGTCTCGATATAGGAGTCAAAAACGTTGGCATCCAAGCGTACGTTGAAGGTGGCATTGGGCCGATAGGTGAGGTTGAACTCACCGCCTGCTTCATAGTATTTGTTCAGGTTGACTGGTTTGGAGTAAGGCACCACGCGCCCGAAAAACGCGTCATAGGCCACATCGCTCACCTGGTTGATGGCGTGGATGGAATTGTTGTAATAGCCTTTGATGTTCACTGAGCCAAGGCCTTCCCAATATTTCGACCAGGACAGCTCAAAGACATCAATCAAGGTGGGTTTTAACAAGGGGTTGCCGGTGGTGAAGCTCTCTTCCTCATAGTTGATGCGCCGTGTGAAGTAGCGCATCCAGGGATAATCGGTCTTGCGGGTGTAGCTGAAGCCGAAGTTGTGTTGCGAGTCGGTGCGGTAGGAGAGGTGCAGCGAGGGAAGCAAGTGGCCGAAAACCATCAGGGTGTCGTACTCAGGCGTGTCGAAATAGCGTGCCTTGAGAAAGACAGTTTCGTAACTGAGTCCAGGCTTTATGGTCAACTTTTCGAAATGGTGTTGGACCATGACCACCGCAGATACGTAGTCGCGGCTGAACTTGCGATGTTCGGAACGCATCCAGTCGGTGACGTAGCCATCCGTGCCTAAAGTGTCGTATATACCGAGGTTGTTGTCGGGGTTGAAAGTGTTGCTCAGGCTGGCATAAAGCTCTCCGTTGGGGTGGTAGGGATAGGTGTATTCCAACTTGGCCTCGTTGCCGATATCGACAAAATCGTTGGTCTGCCGGATGTTGCGGTTCAAGAAGGGCTGCTCTTTGAAGGTGCGGATCTCTTTGGCAGTGTTGCCTCCAAAGTCATAGTCCGAATTGAGTTGGAATCCTAGTGTATGGCCAGGCTGTTGGAAGCGATGAAGCCAACTCATCCCTGCTGAACCGTATGACATGAGCTGGCGGTTGTCGTTAAAGATGCTGTATTCGTATTCCCCGATTTCGTGGAGGTACTCTTTTCGATAGGTGTTTGAGAGTGAGGCCGTCTTTTGGAGATTCGGGATGATGTTGAAATACACCATGAAGTCGTTGCTCTCATCGGGATGGTATTCGCCCTTAAGGAAAACCTCCACGCTGTAGTAACGAGCAGTATCGTCATCGGAGACCCGTTTGTAGCTGGCGGTGTCCATCACGCCAGCTCTGGAATCCTGATGGTCCACGAAAGCGTAGCTGTAACTGTCGGTGTGCTTTGTGGTGTTGGAGTAGGAGGCCTTGAGGTTGGCGGTGAAGGAGAATCTATCGTTGTTCCAGATGTAGGATACCCAAGGGGATACCACGGGCTGTGTGTTGGTTTGGATTCCGATGCTGAGATGTCGTTCTGAAAAACCATCGTTGTTCGTGACTATGTTGATGACCCCAGTGTCGGTAGCGGTGGTGAAGCGTGCCGAAGGATTGGTCATCACCTCGATGTGGTCGATGGTCGTTGCGGACACCTGTTGCAGATAATTCTTTTGGCTCTCTTCGTCGAAATGCGAAGGCTTCCCGTTGATGAAGATCTCCACCTGACTCACACCACGCAAGCTGACGTGCCCTTCGGTGTCGACTTTCACACCTGGCACATTTTGTAGTGCGTCCGACACCGTGCCTTTTTGTCCTTGGGGATCACGGCTCAGGTGATACACCACCGTTTCTCCCTCGTTGACGAAGACGGGGCCTTCTTGGGCAAATACGGCAAGCCCGAGAAGACAAAGCGACAATACAAAGAAAAGGCGACGGAGCATACTGTAAAAACTTATTTTGGCAAAGATAGCAAAATTAAATTTGGAAGCGAAATAATTCGTAATTTTGCCGCTTCAAAACCACTTATTATGAAAAACGAAAAACTGAAGCAGCAGATTATTGCCTATTTGTACCTGGTGCTGGGCTCTGCCCTTTTCGCCATAGGCGACGTGATGTTTGTGAACCCCTACCACATGGCTCCTGGCGGTGTGTATGGTCTAGCCAACGTGTTCAATGCCATGTGGGGATGGAAGATCTCTCTGGCAGGCGTCTGCATGGATATCCCGCTGCTGATTATCGGTACAATCATATTGGGACCTAGATTTGGCGTGAAGACGGTGATTTCGGTGATCCTGATTCCTGTTTTCACCTTCATCGTCGAGACCTGGTGGGGCTATGCGCCCCTTATCCATGACGGTCCCTTCTTCGATGCCGCCACCCAGTCGTCGCTTTTCTTCATGGAAGGCGAGGTGCAGCGTTTCTTCATGCCCGACTTCTTCCTTAACACTGTGGTATCAGGCTTGATCTACGGCGTGGCCATCGGCGTGATCTTCCGCTCGGGCGCCACCTCTGGAGGTTCCGATATCATCGCTATGATTGCCCATAAATACACTAAGATCAGTTTGGGTACCTTGGTGTTGATCGTCGATAGCATCATCTCGCTGACCACACTCGTGGCTTTCGAGGACATCCGACTCCCAATCTATTCCATCATCCTCATCTTCATCGAGAGCAAGATCATCGACCTTGTGGTGGAAGGCGTGAAAAGCTATAAGACGGCATTCGTGGTCACCGACAAGGTGGATGAGGTGCGCAACTTCATCATCAAGGACCTCGACCGCAGCGGTACCGTGTTCGCCGGCAGCGGACTCTATCAGGGCGCCGAGCGTAAGATGATCTATGTGACCTTGAACCGCTCCGATTTGGTGAAGTTGAAAGCCAATTTGAGATTCCTCGACCCGAACGCTTTCGTCAACGTCATTGAGAGCTCCGAAATCATGGGCAACGGTTTTAAGGCTTTGCCGACAGAATAAATGAAAAACCTTATGAAGAAGACTGTTCTTATAGCATTTCTGGCCTTGATTGTCGTGGCCTGCCAACAGACGGATTGCACCGTGGAGGCGGTACGGCAGAGTGTCGAGAGGATGATGTTAAGCGACTCCGACACCATTTTCACCGCCGAGATGCGTGCGATTCAGAAAGTGGCGGAGGGTATTCATTACGATGGCTATTATTTCATGGAGTTCGATTGGACTACGGGCGTATTTGATGCTTGCTCGGAGAATGCCGGACCGACCATTGTCGAGGTGAGGCCTGTCGATTCCATCCATAGCCAAGTCGATATGCGCTATGTGGATGAAGGCTGCTGTTATGACATCCCCTACGTCTTGCACCTGCTTCGCGAAGATGGGCAATGGAGAATTGATGATGTGACCTTTGAGACGGGGAACACCTTAAGAGGCGACTGTGAGGCATTCTGTAAAGAAGTGAATGAGTTGTATTGCAGTGAGCCTGCCGAGGAGATCGTGGCTTTTTTGTTGGATGAGGAACCTTGGGAAGAGTCTTATACCGACCCAGCCACCATCTTCTACAACAACCCTCAACGTATTCGCGAGTATGCGGAGGAATTGCGAAACTGCCATAAGCTGTTTTCGCTCAACCCTGGTTATACCGAGGAATACGGACAGCAGATTGAAGCGATGATCGAGCGCATTGAGAGCCATTGCGACTCACATTAACTCCAGAATAACAACTGTTGAATGGTAACAGGGAAATAAGCCTGTTCCAGCTTATGTATCTTTGCCGCCAGTGAGTCGGGGGTTTCGTCCTCGCTAAGAGTGACGTAGGCTTGTAGGATGATTTCCCCGCTGTCGTATACCTCATTCACATAATGGATGGTGATGCCTGAAAAGGGCTCCTTGGCGGCTACCACGGCCTCATGCACATGCTCGCCGTAAAAGCCTTTGCCTCCATAGTTGGGCAGCAGAGCAGGGTGGATGTTCACAATCTTTCTTGGATAAGCCTGAATCAAACTTGCCGGAACCTTCCATAAGAAGCCTGCCAGAACAATAAGGTCGAGGTTCAAGTCGGCCATCTCCTGGGTGAACTCGGGAGTGTTGAACTCGGTCTTGCCGACCATGCGAACGGGGATGCCCAGGTTCTTGGCCCTTTCGATGGCGTATGCTTGTGGGTTGTTGCAAACCACGTTGACAATCTCAACATCGGGATTGTTGGCAAAATATTCTGCGATTCTTTGAAGGTTAGTTCCATTTCCGGACACAAAAACCGATATCCTTTTCATTTGAATTTAGAATTGATAATTTAGAATTTAGAGGGTTTTGTCGCCATCTCCCTCTAAATTCTAAATTCTTAATTGTTAATTATTCTTATTAGTACATTGTCATTTGGCTCAAGGTTAAACCAGATATAATAGTGGTCGCCCGACTTTCGGAAGTCATAATAGCGGTTGTCTTCGAAGCGAATGGGAGAGGGACAAAGCAAGGTGAAGCCTTTAACCTTCTTGCCGGTGTTATGTAGCAGGATGTGTTCTGCGTCAATAATCTCATAGCTTACGTTGAGTAATCCGCTGTAATAGTCTAAATAGGTTTTGACGGTCATGGGAAGCATCTTGTGCTCGTCGCGGAGTTTGGCAATACGTGCGAAGGCACGGTTCATGCCGGGCAATGCCACAATGGTGCTGTCGGCATCGTAGGTCCAGAAGGTCCTTCCAGGTCGCACCCAGGCGGGGTAGACGTGGGTGATGTGGACATCGTGGTTGTCGACAATGCGTTGAAGTCGCTGCTCGCTATAGTAGAAGTCCCAATCGTCGTCGGTGACAGCCTCGAGGGTCGAAGGGGTGCACCAAGTGAGGAACGGAAAACTGAAAACTGAGAACGGAGAATTTTCCGTTTTACCTCCCTCTGGTCGGTGAGGGCTTCGCCGTTCGGGATTCCGTTCTCCGTTTTCCGTTATCGTGGTAATCTGTCGGTTGGGAAGAGCGTCGCCGAAGCCAGGATAAGGCTGCATCAGGTTGTTGTCGAAATGCCATTGTTCCATGCGGTTCTCTTCGTAATAAGCATTCCAAAGGTATTTGATGCCGTGACTTTGCCATTGGTAGCCGGCGTAGTTTTCTGACTCATGGTCCAATCCGTCGCATACCATGTCCTCCCGGTTGTGAATCGGGCCGTTGTTGTAACCGTGATCGATCCAAGTGGTGGATTTGAAATGCCTCTGCATATAGTCCAAAGCCTCTTTGAGATTACTCGGTGTGGTAGTGTATTGCTCAGGGGTATGCAGGCAAATATCGAAATCTAATTTATATAACTGTTTTAGTAGTTTATCAAACTCACGATCTGTTTTGATGGTGGTGTGCAGCCCTTTGAAAGTGCCACGGCTGATGGCATCGTTGGTTATTTGATCGGGGTTGTTGTAGAAGACGCTTTTGGTGACTGGGATGCCGTAATACACGAAGCCTCCGATGGCATCTTTCGCTTTGGTGATCTTCTCGCTGCCGAAGAGTACGGCGCGGTGTGTGCGGATGTCGGTCCAGTCGGCGTGCTCAGTAAAGATGATGCCTGACTCATAGCCGTATGGAATAGGCATGATTCGAGGTAGGTTCTGAACGTCATTGCCGTTATAGAGGACGATGTAATGACTCCATTCCATGCCTTGATAGACGTGTCGGCTGGAGCAATCTTCGAAATGGTTTTCCAGGGTGTCGCTCAGTGGATAATGGATCATGGGATGGTCTCGCCAATAGTCGATGTTGAAGTAGGCAACTCGGTTGGTAGCATCGAACTGAGTAGAGGAGATGCCTGTTTGGTGGTAGGAGATGACGGTGCGTTGGCCTTCGCCTATCTTGAAGCCTTCACGATCCAAATAATACTCATTTTCCGTTATCCGTTCTCCGTTTTCCGTTTTCAGGTTTCTTCGATAGACGGTCAGAGTGCTGTCGACAAAGGGTACAACTATGCTCTTCCTCAACAGTTTTGCTTTTTTTGTGAATATGGTTCTGATATCGAAATTCGCACCTGGATAGTCTGTTGTCGAAGGGATATAAGTGGTGTCGATAGCTGAAACAGCGATGAATTCAAAAAGATAGTTTTTGGTATCTTTTGGCTTTTTGAAGAGTTGATACTCCGTTACCGTGTCTCCATTTAGAATGTATTCGGTCAGCATGCCGATGGGGTAGGTGACTGGCGTTTGCAGGGAATCGTCCGGTCTGAGGACAAAACTGTCTTCGGTAATACTGTCGCGTTGGATTGCTGGCAAGAAGCTCGGCATGGTCCAAGGTGTCAGTTCGATCTCGGCGTTGTCGACAAATACGCGGCTATGGTATCTGTTCCAGAGAAACAGTTTGGTGAGGCCGCCTTCCAAGTAGTCGTTGGGAAGGTTGGCCTCGATGTTGACGTGAAACCATCGTGCGCTGTCGGCGGCATAGTCGGAGAGTGGGTAACTGACCCAATAGCGGGTCTCGTTGCCTTTGGTGATGGTAAGGGCAATCTCACCCGTCCCCACCGTGTCGGGGAAACGAAAGTCCGCGTCGAAACGCAGTCGAAGGTTGTTTTTCCCAAGACTGTCGTTGAAAGTGCTTTTGAACTCCAGTCCGAACTCTCTTGTGGAGTCGCAAATGCATACCAGCCCTCTTTCTGGGTGAGTGCTGTCTGCGGCAAGTACGAGGTTTTCCCAAGGCGGATACCAGATATAGCCGTTGTCAAAGTCATTGCGATACAGCTGAGCCCTTGAAGTGAGCCCAGCTGTCAGCAACAATAACAATGCTATGAGTCGAATGCTACGCATTAGTCGACGTCCTGGTGAAGAAACGAGTTTTCGGAAGAGATGCCTTCGCTGTTAGCGGTATAGGGGGAGACCTCCTCGTCGGCGATAGTTTCCTCATAATTGCTGTCGCGTCGCATGTAGGCGGGGACGCGTTCCAGCTCCTCGAGTCCTTTTTGGGTCTTGAAGTTGAGGCTCAAGGCTCTCAGGCGGTTGCGCTTCAGTTCTTCTTTTGGGTCATAGGGTTTCTCTTCGGGTCTTTCCTCCACGATGGTCTCCACTTCGACGGATTCATGCATGGTGCTGGTTTGTGCGGTGACATGGCTGCCGATGTGGCTGGTGATTTCGAATCCATCGTCGTCATGATTGCCTCCGGCAAAGGGGTTGTCGAATACCTTGGTGGGTACTGGCTCGTCGATGGAATGAATGGTTGGTGTGTGTGGAGTGGGGTCGCTTGTGGGTGCTGTTGGCTCAACGGCGATGGGCTCTGCGGCGACGGGTTCGGGTCTTGTGGCGACAGGTTCCGGTTCGGGCTCTGGCTTGGGTTCCGGCTTGGGCTCCTGTTGTCGATCCTCGTTGAGGCCGTGTACGATGCGGGGCTTTGCTGCGGGCTGTGCTGTGGTTGTGGGTTGGATGGTCTCCACAACCTTCTTACTGTCGAATCCAGTGGCGATGAGGGTCACGCTGATGGCGTCGCCGAGCGACTCGTCCACGCCGTTGCCCCAGATCACGTCGGAGCAGTTGCCGCAGATGCTTTGCGCGTATTCGGTGATTTCCACCACTTCGTCGAGCGACACCTCGTCGGTGCCGGAAGTGATATAGAGAAGGATGTTCTTGGCGCCTTCGATGTTGTTGTCGTTGAGCAAAGGCGAGTTGATGGCCAATTTGATGGCTTCTTCGGCGCGGTTCTCGCCGCTGGCGCGACCAGTACCCATGATGGCCTTGCCGCTGTCTTTCATGACGGTCTTGACATCCTCGAAGTCGACGTTGACGTAACCTGTCACGGTGATGATCTCGGCGATGCCCTTGGCTGCGGTAGTCAGCACGTCGTCGGCTTTCTTGAAGGCCTCGGTGAGCTTCATGTTGCCGTACTCGTCGCGTAGCTTGTCGCTGCTGATGACGATGAGGGTGTCAACGTGCTTCCTTAGTTCTTCGATGCCTGCCTGTGCCTGTTGCTTGCGGCGGCGTCCTTCGCATTCGAAGGGGATGGTGACGATGCCCACGGTGAGCATGCCTTTGTCCTTGGCGATGCGTGCCACTACGGGTGCTGCGCCTGTGCCGGTGCCTCCTCCCATGCCTGCGGTCACGAACACCATCTTGGTGTGCTCGTCCATCAGTTTGTCGATTTCCTCTTCGCTGCTGAGAGCGGCCTCACGGCCCACAGCAGGGTCGTTGCCTGCGCCCAGTTCGCGCTTTCCCAGATGCACCTTGCTAGGGACGGTGCTGCGCAACAGGGCCTGATAGTCGGTGTTGCATAATACGAAGTCAACACCTTGAATGCCCTCCTCGAGCATGTGGTTCACGGCATTGCCTCCGCCGCCTCCGACGCCGATCACTTTGATGTAGTTTGCCGGTTTCTCCAGATTCGGCTTGAACATATCACTGTTAAAGATATCCATATTAATATTGTTTTATTTTGTTTATTCCTTGATTTCGTTTTCTTCGGAGAAGAACTTGGTGATGATACGGGTGATGTCGAATCCTCTCTTTTCACCTTTCTCTTTCTTTTCCCTGCGTGTAGGCTTTCTGCTGCCGCCATCGTCCGTAGCAGGCTGAGCAGGCTCTTCGGGTTCAACGGGGACGGGTTTGACAAAGGGCACATCTTTGTGCTTCCGGCGTTCCATCCTTTCTTGGTATTCGGCGCGGGCGATGCCTTCGATCACGAGGCCGATGCCGGTGGCATACATGGGGCTGGCCATCTCTTTGGCGGTGTCTTCGGTGAGATGCTCGTTGGGATAGCCGATACGTACGTCGAGTCCGGTCTTGAATGAAGCCAGCTGCTGGATGTGTTTCATCAGCGAGCCGCCGCCAGTGAGCACGATGCCCGCGATAAGGGTGTGCTGCGAGTTGACCTTTTGGATTTCGTAGTTGACCATCTCAAAGATCTCTTCCATGCGTGCTTGGATGATGCTAGCCAGGTTCTTGAAGGAGATCTCTTTGGACGCTCTGCCTCTGATGCCTGGGATCGAGACCCACTCGTCTTCACGGTTCTCGTCGGCCAATGCTGATCCAAACTTGACTTTTACCTCCTCGGCGTTGCGTCGGAGTATGGTGCAGCCCTTGCTGATATCCTCGGTGATGATATTGCCTCCCAGAGGGATGACAGCTGAATGGTAGATCTTGTTTTCGTAAAAAATGGCGATGTCGGTGGTTCCGCCGCCGATGTCGACCAAGGCCACACCGGCTTCCATCTCTTCCTCGTCGAGGACAGCCTCTGCTGATGCGATGGGCTCCAGTATCATGTGGTTCATTTCCAGTCCCGCGCGCTCGATGCATTTCTTGATGTTCATGGCCGCAGCGGTCTGGCCGATGATGACATGGAAGTTGGCTTCCAGCTTGCTGCCGAGCATTCCCTTGGGAGTGGTGCCGATTTCACCGTCAACGAAGTACTCTTGAGGTATGACATCGATGATTTCCTCGCCAGGGACCATGTTGATCTTGAAGGTGTCCATGCGCAGTTTCTCGAGTTCCTCTTCGGTGATCTCAGTGTTTCGGTTGTCACGCATCAGGACGCCACGGTGCTGCAAGCTCTTGATGTGCTGGCCTGCGATGCCCACGTCAACCGACTTGATGTCAACATTCGATTGGGCTGCGGCTTCGTCAACCGCCGTCTTGATGGCGTTCACGGTTTCTTCGATGTTGGTGACGATGCCACGGCTCACACCCGTTGAAGCGGCTTTTCCATAACCTAAAATCTCAATTCTTCCGTTGGCACCCTTTCTGCCGACGATGCAGGCAATCTTGGTGGTGCCGATGTCTAGTCCGACAATGATTTTTCCTTCACTCATAGTTTTATTTTTTTGTACACACGATTTGATTTTTATATTTTAAGTCCAAAGTCTTATAACCGATAAGCTCTTCGGTGTTGTTGTATTTTTCCAAGAGGGCTTTAAGCCTTGACAACTTGTCGTCGATACCCATGGTGTCGCCCACGATGACCTTTGCAGGCAAGTTGTTGACGGTCACCTCAAACTCGTTGTTCTGGTTCAGATAAATCTGGCCGATATGTTCGGCAAGGTACTCGTCCCTGTTGATTGCCTTGGCAATGGCCAACGCCTCGGGGATGCCCGCCTCCTCCTCGAAATAACCGCTTGCAATCATCAGATGTGGCGTATAGATGGGACTCGACGGAATGATGACGCCCTCGTAGGTGACATATACGGAACGGCCGTCATTGCCAAACACGCGCAACATGGGCTCGTATTCCTTCGCTTCAAGGTATAACGTGTCGTTAAGGTCGATGAAAGCGCTACCCGACTCGATCCAAGGGTTGCCGGACAACAACTTGTTCACCTGGACCATATTAATGTCGGCAATCTTGTTCTGGTGCGCTATGTCGCAAACGGCTTGGACATGCGCCAAAAGACTATCCTGATCCACAAAACCGTTGCTGTGGATACGCTTCAGGTTTATCTCGACCCCTTTCAAGGGAGTCTCCAGATACTTGCTTCGGCCAAAAGAGAAAAGCACGATGAGCGCCCCACCCGTGATGACCCATAATACGATGCTCAAAACTTTCTTTACCATTGGCTGATCATTTTTTCAATCGGTTCAACAAAACGGTCAATATCGCCTGCGCCCATGGTGACCAGAAGTTCCGGACGGCGTTGTTCGAGGTTGGCCATAAGCTCGGCCTTTGAGCACAGGCACTTGTCTTCAATCTGTACTTTGTCCAACAGCACTTGGGAAGTGATACCCTCGATGGGCTTCTCCCGGGCTGGGTAGATGTCGAGTAAAATCAGGCTGTCGGCCATCGCCAAACTCTTGGCGAAGTCTTCCATGAAATCGCGTGTACGAGTGAAGAGGTGCGGCTGGAAGACCACCGTGACCCGTTTTGAGGGGAACGATGTTTTAATGGCCGACAAACAAGATTTTATCTCCTCTGGATGATGTGCATAATCATCTATATATATGTAGTTGTTGGTTCTGATTCTTATGTCGAAACGGCGCTTTACCCCTTTAAAGGAGGCCAACGCATTGATGATGTTTTTGGGTGATATGCCAATTTCCAAGGCGGCGATGTAGGCGGCGGTAGCGTTCAGCAGGTTGTGCTTTCCGGGAATGGGCATTTCGATCCCGAGCTGGTCGGCTCGGTAGTCGCAGCTTTTGTCAAGACCGAAAGTGATTTTGTTCCTCACATCGATCTCCAGTCCTTCCTTCACGATGACGCATTGCTTGGTGAGTCTGGCGAATTCGTTGAAGCTGTCTACCAGGTGCTGACGGTCGCCATAGATGTCGAGATGGTCGGCGTCGATGGAGTTGACGATGCTGATGTCGGGGTCGAGATAAAGGAACGAGCGGTCGAACTCATCAGCCTCGACTACCAAAATGGCCTTGTCGGTAGTGCCTAGGTGAAGGTTGCTGCCGAAGTTGTTGGCGATGCCGCCGATGAAGGCGGTCATGTCGATTCCGCTTTCCTTGAGGATGTGGGCTACCATGGCGGTGGTGGTGGTCTTGCCATGGGTGCCTGCTACAGCGATGGTGAAGTGTTCTTTTGAGATGGCTCCAAGGGCCTCGGCGCGTTTCATCATGGGGAGACCGCGGCGTTTGATTTCTGCAATCTCGTTCAAGTCTTTTGGTACGGCGGGGGTGTAGATCACCTTGTCGATGAGGTCGGGCAATAACCGCGGGTCGTCTTCATAATGGATGGACATGCCCTCGTCTTCCAACTGCTTGGTAAGCGGAGAACTGGTGCGGTCATAACCGGCCACGATCCAGCCACGGCTGTGGTAATACCTCGCCAAGGCGCTCATCCCTATGCCGCCTATGCCTAAAAAGTAAACCGTGTTCATTCCGCTTTTATTCATTGTTTTGTTTTTTTAGTTTCGTTATGCTTCTCCCTCTTCACTTTCCACTTTAAACTCTCCACTTTCCACTCCCATCTCCTCGTCCTCCACGCTTCTTGTGACACTTAAGATGATTCCCACCGCCACACCAGTCATCAGCATCGACGAGCCGCCCTTGCTCACGAAGGGTAGTTGCTGTCCGGTGACGGGTAACAATCCTGTGGAAACGCCCATGTTGATCATCGCCTGCACGATGAGGATGAAGGCGATGCCAAACGCCATCAAGGCGCCGAAACTGAGGGGACGTCTCTTCATTATGCGGATGGCTCGGGTAAACAGGATGATGTAGAGCAACATCACAAAGAGGCCTCCCACCAATCCGTATTCCTCGATGATGATGGCGTAGATGCAGTCGGAGAAGGGCTGGGGCAGGAAGTTGCGCTGGGTGCTCTTTCCTGAGCCCTTGCCGAATAATCCACCGCGTGCCACGGCAATCTTGGCGTAGGTCTTTTGTGCGTTGCGGTCGTCGATTTGCAAAGGTGCCTTCTCGCCACCATTGGACTGTTTGGCTTCCTTTTCCATCTTCATGGCTTCGATACGGCCTTCCCAAGTCTTTACTCGGCTCACCCTAGGCTTGCGCATGGCTCTCTCTTGCAACTTGACATCCTCGGGGTGTTCTTGAGCCAGTTGCACGGTCCGCTCATAACGTTTCTGGGCGCGGGTGGCAAAAATGTCGTCGGTCAGGATGTACAAGCCCATGCCCGCCACAATGATGCCTATGAGTGCCAGGATGTAGTTGATCTTGATCTGTCCGATGAACATCATTACAATGCATACCAGGAACAGCATGGCTGCGGTGGAGAGGTTCTCGGGGAAAATGGGCGCCACGATCAGTATGATGGGCAGGAAGAGATGAATGAACAAGTCTTTGAATTTGTAGTCGCGCTGGTTCCAAACCACGATGTGTTTGGCAAGATAGACGATGAGCACGATCTTGGCCAACTCGCTGGTCTGGAAGCCCATGATGCTTCTCGATGCGCCGTTGATGCGGCTCCCGAAGAAGTAGGTGAAGACGAGCAGCAGACAGCACAAAAGCAGCATGATCTCAATGGCGCGTGAATAACGCCGGTAATCGAGCCTTGAAGCCAGGAAGATCATCACAAACCCGGCCAGCAAGGTGGTGGCATGCTTCAGCAACACCTTGTCGTTGTAAACCCCGAAGCGGACATGTGCTTCGGAGCTGGTGGCGCTGTAAACCGCCAGCAGTGAGATCACACCGAGGATGAACATCACCACCCAGATGACCCTGTCGCCTTTCAATATCTTGTTAATCCAACTCACTTTATTGCTAATTATGCCAGTTTCTTCACCTCGTCGATAAACATGTTGCCACGCTCCTCATAACCGATCTCCTGGTCTTTGCAGGCGGGGGAGAAGAGCACCAGGTCGTTCTCCTCGGCGATGATCGACGCCACCCTCACAGCCTCCACAATGTCGGAAGCTTCATAAATCTCATTCACGACACCTCTGAAGGTCATCTCGATGTTCTCTTTTTCCGCGCCCAGGCTGACGATGGCTTTTACCTTCTGCTTGGCCGTCTCGATGAGTTCGCTGTAATTGTTGTGCCCGTTGCCACCCACAATCCACACCACTGGGTTGACGATGTTCTCGAAGGTGAACCAGGTGGCGTTGACGCTCTCGGCTTGGGCATCGTCGTAGTAAAGCACACCGTCGATGGTGTCGATGTAATGTTGGCGGTGACACAACGTGGTGAAGTCGCCCATGCAGTTCTTGATGCTCTCCTTGCGGATCTCCAAAACCTTGGCGGTGATGCTCGATGCCATGTTCTCAGGCTTGCGTTCCTTGGCTTTTTTCGGTGATTCAAATAAGTATCTCATAACTTTTATCTTTTATCTCTTATCTTTTATCTAATCTTGAATGTCAGAAGCGTAAACGCCGCCAACAAAATGGTCACAATCCAGAATCGAATGGTGATCTTCACCTCATGGTGGACGGTGTTGTATCCTTCGCCATGGCCTTTGAAAGTGACTGTCGAGTTGGGCCAGGCTTTTTTGAAGTCGCTGTAGCTTGTCCTGAAGTGGTCGTGCAACGGGGCTTTCTTCCAGATACGGTGTTTCTTGCCGTGTTTCACAAAATGTCCGACATCGAAGTTGGCGAAGATCTCGAAGAGGAACACACCGCAGAGCAGGGGTAGCAACAGTTCCTTGTGCATGATGATGGCCGATACTGCGATGATGCCGCCGATGGTCAGGCTTCCAGTGTCGCCCATGAAGATTTGGGCGGGATAGGAGTTGAACCACAGGAAACCGATGAGGGCTCCAACGAATGCGGCCAAGAACACTACAAGTTCTTCGCTTCCAGGGATGTACATCAGATTGAGGTAGCTGGCGCTGACTGCATTACTGGAGATGTATGCCAAGATGAGCATCGTTAAACCTATGATTGCGGAGTTGCCCGAAGCCATGCCGTCCATGCCGTCGTTGAGGTTGGAGCCGTTGCTGACGGCTGCCACGATGAAGACGGTGAGAAGCACAAGGAATACCCATGCCAAGTTGTACATCCACTTGGGACCTGCCCATTTGAAGAGGTCTGCATAGTTGAGGTCGTGGCTCTTCACGAACGGGATTGTGGTACGGGTCGACTTTACGTCGGGACTCTTTACCACTATTTCTTTGTTGTTCTCGATTTTCAGCTGCACCGACTCGTTGATTTGCACGGCGGGACTCATACGCAGCGTGAGTCCGACAATGAGTCCGAGCAAGACCTGTCCGCCCAGTTTCACTTTCGGTTTCAGGCCTTCCTTGTTGTGCTTGAAGGTCTTGATGTAGTCGTCGGCAAAACCCAATATTCCGAGAATCAGCGTGGTGACAATCATCAGCAGGGTGTAGACACTGTGGAGTTTTCCCACCAGTAGAACTGGGATGAGGATGGATGCGATGATGATGACGCCTCCCATGGTGGGTACGCCCACTTTCTTGGTGTTATATGGGTCGATGCTGGCGTCGCGCTGGGTCTCGGTGACTTTCTTGTGTTTCAGCATCTTGATGAACCAGTTGCCAAACCATACCGATACGATGAGCGACAGGATGATGGCAATGGCGGCTCGTGAGGTGACGTAATTGAATGCGCCCGCTCCGGGGAAGTTGATTTCTTGCAGATACTGAAACAGGTAGTATAACATGGCTTATTTCTCCTCTAATGCTTTTGATAGTTCTTCTTTGTCGTCGAAATGGCGTTTTTCGCCTTTGATGATCTGATAGTCCTCATGGCCCTTGCCAGCCAGCAGGATGATGTCGCCTTTCTTGGCCAGCGCCACCGCGGTGCGTATGGCTTCCCGGCGGTCGGTGATCGAGAGCACCTTTGACATGTCTTTGGGCTCGAGGCCGGCTTTCATCTGGCGGATGATCTCTTCTGGGTCCTCATTGCGGGGATTGTCGCTGGTGAGGATGACACGGTCGCTGAGACTTACTGCCACGGCGGCCATCTCAGGACGCTTGGTGGTGTCACGGTTGCCGCCACAACCCACCACGGTGATGACGAGCGGAGAACTGAGAACGGAGAACGGAGAACTTTCCGTTTTCCGTTTTCCGTTTTCCGTTTTCACCTCGTTGATGGTCTTGAGTACGTTCTCCAACGCATCTGGGGTGTGTGCGTAGTCCACGATCCCTACGATGCCGGTGTCGCTATGAACCATGTCGAACCTGCCATTGGCACCTTGCAACTTGCTGAGTTCCACGAGGAGTTCGTCCTTGTCGAACCCTAGGCTGATGGCTGCACCGTAGATGGCGAGGATGTTGCTGGCATTGAAGCCGCCCACCAAGCGGGTAAAGAGCTCCGTTCCGTTGATCTTCATCAACATGCCGTCGAAGTGGCTTTCCATCACCAATCCTTTGAAGTCGGCCTCGTGTTTCAAAGCGTAGCTCAACTTCTTTGCGTTGGTGTTTTGCAGCATCACCGCCCCGTTTTTGTCGTCGAGGTTGGTGAGGGCAAAGGCACTGGCCGGAAGGTCGTCAAAAAATTTCTTCTTGGCGTTTCGGTAGTTGGCCATGGTTTTATGATAGTCGAGATGGTCGTGTGTCAGGTTGGTGAAGATGCCTCCCGCGAAATGCAGACCAGCGATACGGTGCTGGTCGATGGAGTGGGAGCTGACTTCCATGAAAGCGTATTCGCAGCCATGGTCCACCATCTTGCGGAGCAAGGCGTTGAGCTCTACGGGGTCAGGGGTGGTGTGGGTGGCGGGGATGACTTCATGGTCGATGATGTTCTCTATAGTGGATAACAGTCCGCAGGCGTAACCGGCATCGGTGAACAATCTGTAGAGTAATGTGGCGATGGTCGTCTTGCCATTGGTGCCTGTCACTCCTGTGAGCTTTAGCGACCTTGAGGGATTGCCGTAGAAGTTGGAGGCTCCCACGCCTAACACGTAGGCGCTGTTGTCGACACGGATGTAGGTGACGTTGGGGCTCAGTGTCTTGGGCATCTTCTCGCAGATGATGGCGCTGGCGCCTTGCTCCACGGCCTTGTCAATATAGTCATGGCCGTCGGTCTGGGTGCCTCTTATCGCGAAAAACAAGGTGCCTGGCTCCACTTGGCGTGAGTCGAACGACACTTTGGTGATGTCGAGGTCTTTGTCACCCACCAGTTCCAGCAAGTTGCAGTTGACGATGATATCTTTGATTTTCATTTCTTTTCCAGTGTTAATTCGATTAAACCTCCCGGCCGCAGCGAGTCGCCCGCGGGTACCGATTGATGGACGACTTGTCCGTAGCCTTCGAAAGTGGTGGTCCAGCCCATGTTCTCAAGCAAATACACGGCGTCGCTGATGTTCATCCCTTGCACGTTGGGGACGCGCATCGGGTCGTATAGTATGGGGTTGGTGTCGTAATGGTATTCGGCGTCCCTGATGGTGAGGGGCTCTGTCTCGATCAAGCCTTTGATCTTGGTGGCATAAACCCGGTCGGCAATCTCCTTGAAGGCTGGCGCGGCCACCTTGCCTGCGGAATAGAACCTGCCTTTGGCTTTGCTGATCACCACGATGCAGCTGTAGACCGGATGCTCGGCGGGGAAGAACCCGACGAAGGTGACGTTGTAGTCGCGTTCCCATCTGCCTTCAGCGTTGATCCACTTGTAGGCTTTCTTCTCCACGTTGTAAAGCTGTGCCGTTCCGGTCTTTCCGGCGATGCCGTATTCGGTGCCCTTCAAGGCCTTGGCCGTGCCGCGGAGGACGACACCTTTCATCATGCTCTGCAAGGTGTCGATGGTTTTTTTCGAGGCGATATGTTCGTTAAGGACGACGGGCTCGATGGTCTCGAGGGTGACGCCTTCCTTTCGGATCTCTTTGACAAACTGGGGTTTCATCATCCTGCCTCCGTTGGCGACTGCGTTGTAGAGTGTGAGGATTTGCAATGGGGGCAGTCTGAGTTCGTAGCCGATCGACATCCAAGGGAGAGAGGTCTTTGACCAATTGTTCTTGTTGAAAACGGGGTGTTTGATATACGGCTTCGCCTCGCCCGCCATTCCTGTCCCCAACGGTGTGTTCAAGCCCATTGCGTAGAGGCCGTTGATGTAGCGTTCGGGGGCGTTCCCGAAGTAGTCGGTGATGAGTTTGGCGGTGCCTTTGTTGGAGGATTGTTCGAACACCTCGCGTATGGTTACCCTGCCGTCTTCGTTGACGGGGTGGTCGTCGTACATCTTCTTGTTGGAGAAGGTGAGGGGGGTATGGGCGCGCCCGATGTTGAGGTTGCGGGTGTTGACGTTAAGCTCAGGATAGGTCTCGAGCAGCACGAGCATGGAGGCGAGTTTGAAAGTCGATCCGGGCTCTATGCCTACGCCCAGAGCGAAGTTGTAGCCTTCGAAGCACTGGTTGGTTTTCTTGTCGCGTTGCAGGTTGGTGATGGCTTTCACTTCGCCGGTAGCCACTTCCATGACGATGGCGCAGCCTTGTTCGGCGACGTTGTCGACGACGGCGTTGCGAAGCGCGCGTTCCGCGATATCTTGGATGCTGATGTCGATGGTGGTTACCACGTCGTTGCCGTTGATGGCGTCGATGTTGTTGACGTCTTCAACAGGAATCCAGGTGCCGTGGTGGAGGTGACGTTGCTTGTGGCGTCCGTTACTTCCGCGGAGTATGCTGTCGCAGGCACTTTCGAGTCCTACGAGTTTGTCGTCGCTCACATAGCCTATGGTGCGTTCGGCCAGGGTGCCGTAAGGGTGGTTGCGTTTGAATTTGGGTTGCGACATGCAGAGACCTCCCTTGAGACTTCCTTTGTTGAGGATGGCGAAGGTCTTCATCTCCTGGCACTGGCCCAAGGTGACGTTGAGGTCGACGAGGAAGTATCTCTTGTTGTTGGTCTTGGCTTCGACGAGGCCTTTCTTCCATGTCTTGGCGTCGCGTTTTGGGAACATGGTGGCGAGTTGTTGGCTGAGTTGGTCGATGCCGGCGTAGAAGGCGGTGTCATCGATGACTGACGGGTCGATGCCTACTTCATAGATGGGGACGTCGGTTGCCAGAACGCTGCCGTCGGAGGCGAGGATGTCGCCGCGCGATGCCCACAGCGTGTCGAAACGGGTCTCCACCTGCTCGGCGAGGGCTCTCAGCTCGTCACCCTCTCTGGTCTGCACCAGCAAAGCCTTGATGATGATGGTAGCCCCTACCGCCAACACCCCGATATATACCAGGAATGTCCTGATCATGCAACTCGTTTTAGGCTCTCTTTTCATCTCTTTCTCCTTTTTCACTCCTCATTTCTGACTTCAAACTCCTCGTTCTCAGTAAATACTGTCCTTGTCTCCAGCGATTCTTTCAAGCCTTGCTCCTTGAGTTTCTCGATTAATACTTTTTGTGTTGACTCTTTGGTATAGGCTGATTTGGCATAGGTATATTCCACGCGGAGGTCGCGTAGCCTGTTGGAGTTGTTCTTGATGGCGCGGCTGGTGCTCTCTGCGATGTAGGCGTTGGTGATGATGAGCATCAGCAGTATGGTGAGGTACACGAGGAATGGGAATATCTTGGAGAAATCCTCGCGTGTGAGGAAGCTGCCTCCCAGAATGTTCATGACCATTCCGCCCTTCGATGTCTTTTCTTTGCGTTCTCTTTTCATGTCATTTCCTTTCTGCGATTCTGAGTTTGGCGCTCCGTGCCCGGCTGTTGAGGGCGATTTCCTCCTCGGAGGGCACGATGGGCTTCCTGTTTATTATTATATAAGGTGTGATGGGGTTGCCAAAGAAGTCTTTTTCTTCTTTTCCCTCGGCGTTGCCCGTGCGGGTGAAGTTCTTCACCAGACGGTCTTCGAGCGAGTGGTAGGAGAGGACCACCAGCCGTCCGCCAGGTTTCAGCACGTAGGCGCATTGGCTGAGGAAGTTGGTGAGTGCCTCCATCTCGTGGTTCACCTCGATGCGTAGGGCTTGGAAAACCTGGGCCAGCACTTTGTTCTCGCGGCCTCGTGGGAGTCTTCCTTGGACTGACTGCTTGAGCTGTTCTGTGGTCTCGATAGGCTCAGCGTCACGTGCCATGATGATGTCGGTGGCAATCTGCCGGGCGTTGGGCAACTCCCCATAAAGACTCAGCACCCTGGCCAGGTCATCGAGGCCGTAGGTGTTGACAACGGTGGCGGCGTCGAGAGGGTTCGATTGGCTCATGCGCATGTCGAGTCTTCCGTCGAAACGTGTGGAGAATCCTTTCTCGGGGGTGTCGAACTGATGCGAGGAGACCCCGAGGTCGGCGATGACTCCGTCGAGTTGGCCGTTGTGGTATAGTTGGATGAAGTTCTTGAAGTAGCTGAAGTTTTGCGGGATGAAGGTGAACCGCTCGTCGTCGATGACGTTGGCCGCCGCGTCCTCATCCTGGTCGAAGGCATAGAGATGGCCGGTGCTGAGCTGCTCCATGATGGCGCGCGAATGCCCGCCGCCGCCGAAAGTGACGTCGGCATAACATCCTTCGGGCTTGATATTCAGGCCTTTGATGCATTCGCTCAATAACACCGGTTGATGGTACATTTTTTTCTTCCCTTTTTAGATTAAAAATCGTAACTTTACACCCCGAAACTGAAATTTGCAAACAGCTCCGCGATACCCTTTGACAACTCTTCGCTGCTGAGGCTGCCGACGTTGGCGTCGTAAAGCTCCTTGTCCCAGATTTCCATGCTGGTGACCATTGAGTTGATCACGACGTCCTTGCTCAGCTTGCCTCGTTCGAGCAGCTCTTTGGGGATCAGGATTCTGCCGCTTGCGTCGAGTTTGGCCCGCTTGCTTCCGTCGGTATAAGCCCTCACCATCTGCTGGGTGCGCTTGTCGAAACGGTTCAGCTTCTTGAAGATCTCCTCCTGCTGCAACCAGTCGCGCATGGTGTAGAGCTCCAAGTATGTGCCGTGAAGCCCGGGACGCATGACGAAATACTCGTCGGCCAGCTCGCCAAGCTGCTCCCTGAAGTCAGAGGGGAACGACAGACGGCCTTTCGCGTCAAGCTTGCAGGTGAATGTTCCGATGGGATTGCTCATATCTTTGGGTGATTTTGATGCAAAGATAGGAATAATCTCCCCACTTTGTCCCACTTTGCCCCACTTTTTTGGGCAAAAATGGGTATTATTTATCAAAAAAGTTATCAACAGGTGTGTTGATATGTGTGAATTTGTTGATAATCAACATGTTATAAATTTTTTAGTGTGTTGATAACCATGATTTTAAAACTTTTTCTACCTTTGTCGGCAAATTTGATTATCATGGAGGATAAGTACGGTAATCTAATCGATCTCAAAAAGATATTGGCAGCCAAGGCACCAAAGCTGTTGAAGCACCCTTGGCTTGTCCGCCGTATCCAGAAGCTTTTGCACGAAGATGACATCAACCGCATCTTAAGCACCTACGGTCACCTTCAAGGGGTGGAGTTTGTCCAGGCTGTCGTAAAAGACTTCAACCTGAACGTCATAGTGCAAGGCGAGGAGAACCTGAAATCCGTGGAACGTCCCCTGGTGGCCTCCAACCATCCGCTTGGCGGACTCGACGGTATCGCCCTTATCGGCACGGTGGGAAATTACTTCAAGGAACCACTCACTCCGGTAAACGATTTCCTCATGTTCATCAAGAACCTCCAGCCTATCTTCATCCCAGTCAACAAAGCGGGTAAAAGCGTAGCCAACAAAGAGGAGAACTACCGCCTCTTCAACGAGACCTTCGCAGGCGACCATGCCGTCTGCTATTTTCCCTTTGGACTTTGCTCGCGCAAGACCAAAGGAGGAAAGATCATGGACCTCGACTGGAAAAAGACCTTCATCGCCAAGGCCAAGGAATACCACCGCGACATCGTCCCAACCCATATTGACGGACGCAACAGCAATTTTTTCTATAACCTAGCGCGACTGCGTAAATGGCTCAAGATTAAAGTCAATATCGAGATGGCTTTCCTCCCTGACGAGTTCTTCAAACAACGTAACAAAACACTCACTATCACCTTCGGGAAACCCATCCCATGGCAAACCTTTGACAGTCGCTTCACCGATGCCCAATGGGCTGAGAAACTGCGCTGCTACTCGTATAACCTGCCTTCCGACGTTCCTTTCAACCCGGAGATGGATTATCAAATCCCATGATATTTTAAACTGTTTCGTCCATGAAAAATATCATCGACCCCATACCGGTTAATAAACTCCTCGAGGAACTTACCTTGGAGCGTTTCGTCCGCTTGACCAATAACGGCAAGAACGAGATCTATGTTGTCAATGCCTTCAACGCTCCCAATGTCATGCGTGAGATCGGTCGTCTGCGTGAGATCAGCTTCCGAGACTCGGGCGGTGGTACGGGCCTCGACTGCGACCTCGATGCGTTCGACGTCAACCCCGACAACTACTTCGAACAACTTATCGTATGGAACCCATACGACAAAGCCATTGTGGGCGGATACCGCTATTTGTTCTGCGACCGCCTGAAATCGGAAGGCGAGGGTCGTATCGACACCCCTACGGGAGAACTCTTCCGCTATTCGGAGAAGTTCATCAATGAATACCTGCCTTATACCATCGAACTGGGCCGCTCCTTCGTCCAACCGGAATACCAACCCTCCAAATCGTTATCCAAAGGCATGTACTCGCTCGATAACCTGTGGGACGGACTGGGCTCCTTGTGCAAGACCATCCCTCAGGCAAAATACTTCTTTGGAAAAGTGACCATGTATCCCCAACTGGAACGGGCTTCTCGTGACATGATCCTCTATTTCATGAAGACCAACTTCCCCGACCCCGACCGCCTGGTGGAACCTTGGCCGGAAATGAGACTTCCTATCGTTACCGATGAAAATGAGCTGAAAGCCACCTTCACAGGGAAAGACTATAATGAGAACTATCGCATCCTGGTCAAGAACGTCCGTGAACATGGTGCCGCCGTACCTCCACTGGTCAACGCCTACATGAACCTCTCCAGCACCATGCGTTCCTTCGGTACCGCTCTCAACGCCCCCTTCGGCAACGTGGAGGAAACAGGTATCCTTGTCACCATCGCCGACATCTTCCGCAGCAAGATTGAACGCTATACGACCTATGACCCCGACGAAAAACCCTTACACCTGAGCTGAACCATGATTATCAAAGACGCACATTTCGTTTCTAGCAACTCCAAAATCGACAGACTGCCCAAGGATAACATTCCTGAGTATGCCTTCATCGGACGCTCTAACGTTGGAAAGTCGTCGCTGATCAATACCCTGGTGCAACGTCGCGCATTGGCCAAGACCTCGGCCACACCAGGCAAGACCATCGCCATTAACCACTTCATGGTCAACGATAGCTGGTATCTGGTGGACCTTCCTGGCTATGGCTACGCCCAACGCTCCAAGAAAGCCCGCGAGGAATGGCGCGTGATGCTGGCCAACTACATCCGCCGCCGCCGCAACCTGATCTGTACCTTCGTGCTCGTCGACTCACGCATCGAACCGCAAAACAGCGACATCGGCTTCATGGAATGGCTGGGCGAAAACCAAGTCCCGTTCTGTATTGTGTTTACAAAGGTGGATAAAATCAGTAAAGTAGAATTAGATAAAAATATAGAAATATATAAGTCTAAACTTCTCGAAGAATGGGAGGAACTTCCACAAATGTTTATTACTTCCTCCGAGACGAAACAAGGACGTGACGAACTGCTTGACTATATCGAACAACAAAATGCCGAGTTGGAAAAATACTTGAAAAC
Source organism: uncultured Bacteroidia bacterium (assembly GCA_902801465.1). GTDB lineage: Bacteria > Bacteroidota > Bacteroidia > Bacteroidales > F082 > Limimorpha. The sequence continues at coordinate 26,387 of CADCIH010000001.1, forward strand.
CAACGGCCTATAAATTCTAAATTATTAATTCTAAATTGTTAGTTATGGGAGGAATCTTAGTATCATTGCTCATCGGAGCACTCGCCGGATGGCTTGCCGGCAAAATCATGAAAAAAGGCATGGGCCTGTTAGTGTGCATCATCGTCGGCGTGGTCGGCGGCTTCCTGGGTAGCTGGGTGTTCGGTCTCCTGGGACTGAGCGGTAGTGGCTCATTCTGGGGCCAACTGCTGGTCGGCACCCTCGGCGCCGTGCTGCTGCTCTTCATTCTTTCACTGTTCCGGAAGAAATAATTTGTAATTGAGAATTAAGAATTTAGAATTTAGAGGATTTGCCCCAACTCCCTCTAAATTCTAAATTCTTAATTCTTAATTCTTAATTATCTCAGGGTTACCCTAGTAATTCCCGCGCCTCCGGTTTCCAACGAGGCGTCGGCAAAACTGGCCACGTCGTGGTCGCGGCTTAAGTATTCTCGTATTAGTTTGCGAAGAATGCCGTTGCCTTTGCCGTGAAGGATGCTTACCTCCTTGATGCTCAACAGCTTGGTCTCATCGAGGTACTTGGCCACAGTGTCCAAGGCTTCCTCGGCGCGTTTGCCTCTCACATCCAAGGTCAAATCGAAATGCTCAGCCTTCTCGCTGAGATCGTCGGCGATTTCTGACTGCCATTTGCGTTGGACTTTGCGGCCCTCGGCGCGACTCACCTTGCGGAGCTTGTCGGGCGTGGTGCGCAACTTCACAGTGTCGAACATAATGGTTGCGTCAGTGTCGCTGATGGCCACAATCTCGCCTACAATCTCCATCTCGTCGATGCACACCGTGTCGCCGACTTTCAAATCACCCGTGGTCTCCGGTTTGGGCTTCTTGGGCTCAGTGGCTTTCTTCCCCGTCTCGGCAATCTCCTCCTTGGTCTTCCTCAGTTCCTGACGTACCTCCTTGGTGCGTTCCCTTTCAGCTTGCGCCTCCTTGATCTCACGGATGGTGCGTTCGATCTGGCTGTTGGCCCTGTCGATGAGCTCCTGAGCCTCGGCTGCGGCTTCGCGCATCAGCTGTTTCTTCTTGGCTTCCAACTCGCTGAGCAGTCTCTTGTATTTTTCCACCACCTCGGTCAGTAAGGCGTCGGCAACCTGGAGCTCGCGCTCCTTCTTGCGGATGGCTTTCTTGTCGACTTCGAGTTGCTGCAGCTGTTGCTCGAATCTCAGGTGCTGCTCGCCGGTGATGTGCGAGGCCTCGTCGAGGATGTCCTTGGGGAAGCCGATCTTCCGCGCAATCTCAAAGGCGAACGAACTCCCGGGCTTGCCGGTGACCATGATGTACATGGGTTGCATGAACTTGGTGTCGAACAGCATGGCACCATTAATAATACCCTCGTGATGGTCGGCCAGCAGTTTCAGGTTGGCGTAGTGGGTGGTGACGATGCCGAACACCTTTTTCTTGTTCAGTTCCAAAAGGATGGCCTCGGCGATGGCGCCGCCCAACTGGGGCTCTGTGCCGGTGCCGAACTCATCGATGAGGAACAGGGAACGCTCGTCGGCATTCTCGAGCAACACCTTCATGTTGCGGAGATGTGAGCTGTAGGTCGAGAGGTCATCGAGGATGCTCTGCTCATCGCCGATGTCGATAAACAGACTGTCGAACAGCCCGCATTCCGAGTCGATGTGCATGGGCACGCAGAGTCCGCATTGCAGCATGTATTGGATAAGTCCTGTAGTCTTGAGGCAGACGGATTTGCCGCCGGCGTTGGGACCGGAGATGACCAGGATACGGTTTCCTTCGTCGAGATTGAGGTCCAAGGGAACGATGTATTTCCCCTCAGCCTTGAGCTTCTGCTCCAGCACGGGGTGACGGGCTTGGATCCAACGAAAACAGGACGCTTCGCGGATGACTGGCTTCACGGCGCCGATGCTTTGGCCGTAAAGCGCCTTGGCTCGGATGAAGTCAAGCTGTCCGAGCAGGTCCCAAGCCTTTAGCAGGTCGGGTAGGGAAGGCCTAATACAATCAGTGAACTGAGTCAAGATACGCTGTATCTCGCGGCGTTCGGCATATTCCAACTCTTTGATCTCGTTTGAGGTCTCCACAATCTCGGCGGGCTCGATATACACCGTTTGTCCCGTCGCCGACTCGTCATGAACGAAGCCTTTGATGGCACGTTTGTCGCCGGCGTGGACAGGTATGACCATGCGTCCGTCACGGATGGTGAGCTCGGCCTTTGGATCGACCCAGCCCGAGGTCTTGGCATCGCTCATGATCTGCCGGATACGCCGCTCGATACCTCCCGACTTTCGATGGATGTCGCGGCGGATCTCAGCCAGTTCAGGCGAGGCGTTGTCGGGCATCTCTCCTTTGTCGTCGACGAGGCGGTTGGCTTCACTGAACACAATCGGTTCCACCATGATGCCGTCGGTGAGGGCGCATAACTCTGGAAAATCTTCACGAGCATCGCTCTGTCCGAACTTAAGGATGTAGCCCAAGGCATTCAAAGATGGCTTCAAGGCAAAGAGGTCCTCGAGACTGATGCTCGTTCCGGGAATCCGAATATGTTGGAACGCCTCGCGCAGGTCGTGGTAATCCCTCACGGGGAACGGCACGCCGTTTTGGAGCAATGTCATGAACTCCACGGTCTGGTCGAGGCTGCGTTCAATGGCTTCCTTGTCGCTACCGAACTCCATCCGGTTGACACGTTCCAGTCCCATGGCGCTGATACAGTGCCCTTTGACGGCTTCCCTCACATGGCTGAAACCGATTTTCTGTTCGAAGCGTTCCGGATAAATCACGTTGATTGTTTTGGGGCTGCAAAAATACGGAATAATTGCTATCTTTGCACAAAATCTTAAACTTATGATCCGTCTCGAAATCTGTGCCAATGGCATCAAAAGTCTGCGCAACGCCATGGATGGCTGCGCCCAATGTGTTGAACTCTGTGAAGCCCTCGAAGTGGGCGGCCTTACGCCATCATTCGGAACCCTGGCAAAAGCCATCGACATCTCCTTCATCCCCATCAGGGTGCTCATCCGTCCCCGGCCTGGAAACTATATCTACGACGAAGAGGAAGTCGACCAGATGAAGACCGACATCATGCTTTGTAAGAAGCTGGGTTTCGAAGGCGTGGTGATCGGCGCCTTGAACAACGAAGGCATGCCTGACCTGGAAGCCTTGAAAGCCTTGATGGAAGCAGGCGAGGGAATGAAGTTTACCTTCCACCGCGCCATCGACGCCAGCGTGAAACCTCTCGAGGCTATGGAACAAATCATCGAGTTGGGGTTCGACAAAGTGTTGACCTCGGGTGGCAAACCCACCGCCGAAGAAGGCATCCCGATGATTGCCGAAATGCAGCTTCGTTTCGGTGACCGCATCGCCATCATGCCTGGCGGTGGCGTCAACCTCGCCAACGTGATGGACATCCTCAACCAGACAGGGGTGGTCAACATTCACGCCTCATTGGGCCACTGGGTGCCTCGTTTCAATGAAAAACTCTACCCCGGCCAAAAAGACGCCACAGGCGCCTCCATGGTTTGGACCGAGTCGAATTACGACATCATCTATGAGATGGAGAAACTGATTAATCCTTGATGAAAATTAATAATTTAGAATTTGGAATTATGAGGGATTGGCGACACATCATTCTTGTCTTTTCTTTGACCATTCTTTTTGTTTCCTGCTCCAAACACCAAAATGTCGTCGAACAAGCCTTGTCACAAGGCTGGACCCTTACGGGCGACACACTGGATATTAATCTGCCAGTCAATGTGCCATCGGTGGTGCAACAAAACCTATACGACGCGGGACTGATTCCGCATCCATATTTGGGCACCGTGGAAGAGACTCTGCTTTGGATCTCCGATCACCCATGGACCTACGCCACCCATTTCAACGTGGATCAAAATATGCTCGAAAAAGACGTGGTGGAATTGGTGTTTGAAGGAATCGACACCTACGCGTCAGTGACTCTCAATGGACAGAAACTGTTTGACGCCGACAACCAATTCCGTATCTGGAGAACTGATGTGAAGCCGCTGCTAAAAGACCAAGACAACCTTTTGGTGCTGGACTTCCCGCGTTACGACAGCCTCCAACTCGCACTTTACAACGACCATCAACCTCGTCTGCCTGAGAAATACGCCGTTACCCGCAAAGCACCTTACCAACATGGTTGGGATTGGGCACCTAAATATAAAAACGTGGGCATCTGGAAACCTGTGAGTCTCGTGGCCTGGTCCAACGCCAGACTCGATAACGCCTACATCGTCACCAATGAGGTTGAGGAAGAACAGGCAAAACTGACACTGCATCTCGATGTGGAAAGCACCGCCCCGGGCGACTATACGGTTGAAATTCTTAGCAACCGTAAAGTGCTCCAAAAGTTTCCACTTCAGGCCGATCAAGGTAACCAACATAAAATGTTCAGTTTCACCGTCGAGAATCCCCGTCTTTGGTGGCCCAACGAGATGGGTGAGCAATACCTTTATGATTTTGAAATCCGATTGAAATCATCAGATAAGATATTGGACTCAAAACAGATAAAAACGGGTGTCAAGACAGTCCAAATCGTTCAGGAACCTGACGCAAAAGGCTTTTCGTTCTATTTTAAGGTGAACGGAGTGCCTATGTATGCCAAGGGCGCCAATTACGTTCCTGAGGAGATGATAGAGACCTGGATCAAGCCCGAAAACACCCAAAAGCTCTTGAAAATGGCCCAAGAGGCGCATTTCAATATGCTGCGTGTCTGGGGTGGAGGCATCTATCCCTCCGACGACTTCTTCAATATCTGCGACACCTTGGGCATCTTGGTCTGGGAGGACTTCATGTATGCTGGCACGATGTACCCTTACGACGAGGCTTTCCTTGAAAACGCCAAGATCGAAGCCTTGGAGCAGGTGAAACGCCTGGCATCGCATCCCTCACTGGGCCTGTGGTGTGGCGGCAATGAGATTTCTGAAGGCTATTACAACTGGGGCTGGCAACAGTCCTTGGACTGGTCGGAAGAGGACGACCAAGCCATCAAAGCGGGTTACGACCGCCTCTTTGAGACCATCCTGCCCAATGTGGTCGAGATTTTTGACGGCACCCGTCCCTATTGGCCGAGCTCGCCTTCGAAAGGCTGGGGACGACCCGAGAGCTTGACCCAAGGCGATGTGCATTACTGGGGCGTGTGGTGGGGAGAACAACCATACGAGATGTATCGTGAGAAAGTGGGGCGATTCAATAGCGAATACGGCTATCAGAGCTATCCCGATTACTCCACGTTGGAGAAGATAGCCCAAGGCGAACCGCTTTCAAAAGATGCCAAAGTGATTGCGGCACACCAGAAACATGCCCGTGGTACCCAACTGATCGACGACTTCATCCAACGGTATTATCCCGAAGCCCAGCCAAATGACTTTGAAGAATATGTGTATCTGAGCCAACTGTCGCAAGCCTACGGCATGGAGATCGCCATTGAGGCGCACCGTACAGCCAAACCTTACAACATGGGTACGCTCTATTGGCAACTCAACGATGCATGGCCGGTGACCTCCTGGTCATCAGTCGACTATTATGGCAACCCCAAAGTCTTTCATGAAAAGCTGAAAACCCTCTTCGCTCCCGTGCTGCTTTCACTGGATCGGAGGGACTATCAAGTATATGTGACGTCAGACTTGATGCGTAATATCGATGGAACGCTGACAGTCACAGTGAACGATGTGGATGGGGCTTGCCTGTTTGAACAAAAAGCGAAGGTCTCGATGAAAGCGAACCAGAACAGCAAGTTCCACGTGGAAGGACTCCGCGAGTTCTTGTGGAACACGGATCCGCAAACCATCACGATCAACATGCAATTGACGGAAGGCGACAGCGTAACGGCCGAGCGACACTTACCGGGAAGCCACTAACTGATCTTTCGCCTCATTGATGCGGTAGTCGGCCGTGTAATACACGTCCATGACCACCTTGGCAGTCCTTCTGTACAGTTCCTTGGTTGCTTGGCCGACATTGCCGAAGAGAGACCCCCGTACATCGATGTCAAAAGGTACATCGGCGAGAGGACCTATCATTGAAAGACGCTCGCCCAACTCCATGTCCATCCTGATCTCGGTGTCGTCGTAGGCAAGGTCGTTGCTCCATTCCAAAGGCTTGGGTTCAACGGAAGGGACGGTAGCGATTAGTTCGATGGGCTCGAAGGTCTCAATTGCTTCAACTGGTTCGGTGATTGCTTCAACTGGTTCGGCTCTTGAGCTCTTCTTTGGCGATGACATGGGTTTTACGTCACTCTTCCTTAGCTCTTGAATGTCTTGTTGTACGCTGATAGGCTGGGCTGCGATGGGGGAGAGTTCGGCCAACATGGGCTGCTGTTCCAGGCTTTGATGCGGCTTCAGAAACCGGATGCCGATACTGATAAGCAATGCGACACAGGCAGCCGCGGCCACGACTCTCACAAACAGAGGTCGAATCACCGTACCCGTTTTCATCAGACTTTCTTTCTTGGTATAGACAACATTGGTGTCGGGTTCCAACTTGGTGCTGCAAAACAGCTTGAAGTCCTCCTCCAACTCGGGATGCTGCGCCACGAAAGTTTCCACTTCTCGCATCTCGTCGGCGTCGAGCAACCCCTCCATGTAGTCCACAAAGCGTTCTTCGTAGTTTTCCAGATTTGTTTTCATGACTCGATATCAATTAAGTTGTCCATGCTTTTCAAATAGTTTTTCAGGGCGGTGCGTCCCCTGAAGATATAGACTTTCACCTGCGACTCGCTCAGGTTCAGTATGCGTCCTATCTCCTCGTATGAATAGCCTTCATAGTCGCGAAGCAGGATGGCTGAAGCCTGAACTTCAGGCAGGGTGGCGATTGCTTGGTGGAGCACCTCCTGCACGTCGGGGTAGTGCGGGTTCCCGCCTTGTGCGTTGATGAAAGAAGCAGCCTCCTCTGAGACGAAGGCTGTGTTTTCTTTCTTCCGTGTCTGGTCGATCAGTGCGTGGTAGGCAGTGGTGAAAAGGTAGGGCTTGGCTTTCTCCATGGGGATGGCGTCGCGTCGCTCCCATATTTTCAAGAAACTCTCCTGCACAATGTCCTCGGCCATTTCGCGGTTGCGTATATTGGAAAGGACGAACCTGAACAGTCCGTCTGAAAAGTGTTGAACGCACTTGTTGTATTCGTCCTTCGTCATTATAAAAAAGGTATGTTTAGAAATTGATGCTGAAGCCGAAGCTGAGGCAGTGTGCATCCTGAGCCTTCTCTTTCACAAAGAAGGGTAGGAGGTTGAAGTTGGCAAAGAAGCCAAGGCCGTTGTTTTTTCCGGCACGCAATGAGGCGTCGAGCTTGAAACGGTTGATGTAGTAGTCCTTGTGGGTCTTGACCTTGAGTTCTTCAAACTTGATCTTGTTCCAAGCGTCGATACGGATGCCTCCAGTTACGCCGAAGGCGAAGAAGAACTTGCGGGTAGGTCTAACCTCAATCATTAAGGGAGCCTGGAGATAGAGCACGCCTAACTTGCTCTTCCTGACATGGCCTTCAACCGATTCGTCGATGAGGTTGCAGATGAGTTTGTCATCACCTTTTTCAAGGCGCACTGGGCTGTTGAAACGGAAGGTGTTCCAGCTCAGTCCGATACCCGTATAGATGCCGACACGGTGAGAGTGGGAGAAAGCCATTCCGATGTCGGAGATGTTGAAGTCGTAGACCCAGCTTTTTCCGGGACGTTGCTCCAACAGGGCGTATTCTCCTGTGAATTCCGTTCCCGATCCTGGTCCCAAGAGCATGTTCAGCCCAGCTTCAAAACCGCTCCAGTTGGGGTCGAACACCAAACTCTCGTGTCTGACGGGTCCTTCGGGTCTTGTGATGCTGATTTCCTTGTTACGTGTCTCGGTGATGTTGACAGAGTCGGCGGTGAAATTGTCGATGTTCACATCGCCTAATCCAGTGACAGAAGCCTCGAAGTAACGGCAGTGTCCCGTGAGGTTCAAGTCGCCGACGCCAGTCAGGAGGGCGTTGATGGTGTCGCAGTCAACGTCGAGGATGGCGTCGCCCACACCAGTAATGACGATGTTCAAGTTAGGGAACGTCAGGGTTCCGACGCTCCTAAGGTCGCCTGAACCGGTGACACGGATGGATTGCAAGGTGGGAAGGGTGATCTCATAGTCTTTGTAGGAGGTGAGCAGGATTTTCTCGTCATTCGAGAAGCTGAAAGGCTCTCCGTCGCATTTCACCTCAAGTGGTTCACCCTGTTTGAGGGTGACGTCACCCGCACCGGCCACAACCAATGTCTTAGGGGCAATTATGCCCGAGACTTGGGCCATCATGCCCGACATGCCGAGCATCAGTGCCATCATTGTAATAATTCCTTTTTTCATACGTTTATTATTTATTGATGTTGTTTGTTCTGAAAAACACCAATAAGACGCACCAAAAATAAAAAAGTTACAGCTTTCTTGAAATATTCTTTACTTTTGCCGACAAATTAATCTGACTATGGTACTGAACTACATCTTCTGGGACGTTGATCCGGTGGCGTTTTCACTGGGTCCCTTGCAAGTCCGCTGGTATGGCATCTGCTGGGCGGTGGGTTTCCTGTTGGGATATCTGCTCATGAGCAAAGTATATAAAAAGGAAAAGATGCCAGATTGGTCGATGGACTCACTCCTTATTTATATGTTGCTGTCGACAGTCATCGGTGCCCGTTTGGGTCATTGCCTGTTTTATGAGCCTGAATATTATCTCCCGCACCCCATTGAGATTCTCAAGGTCTGGGAAGGCGGTCTGGCCAGTCACGGAGGTGCCATAGGCATCCTGATAGGCCTGTGGCTCTATGTGCGTAGATTCAACAAGTCGACAAAGAAACAAAAAGGCGAAAAGCAGCACATCACCTACCTATGGCTGCTCGACCGCATCGTCATCCCGGTGTGCTTGGTCGGTGCTTTGATACGTCTTGGCAATGTGTTCAACTCCGAAATCTATGGCACCCCCACCACCTTACCATGGGGCTTCGTGTTCGTGCGTGGCAATGAGCAGTTTTTCGGTCCCGAAGGAGACCTCCTGCCATGTCATCCCACGGGTCTTTATGAGGCTTTCTTCTGCCTGGTGGCCATGGCGTTGTTGCTGTGGATGTACTACAAGCGTGATTTGGGCGACAAACGACCTGGTATCATGTTCGGCACTTTCCTGATCATCATCTTCGGATCACGCATAGGCATCGAGTTCCTGAAGAATGTTCAGGTCGCCTTTGAGAAAAACATGGTCTTCGACATGGGACAATGGCTCAGCGTCCCATTCGTCATCTTGGGCATCGTGATGATCGTAAGGTCGTTACGTCATTCCAAGTAATACTTTTGCAAGTAATCCTTCACGATGGGATCCAGTTTCGCCTTCATCTCCTGACGGTTGAACTGGTTCGCTACCGACAGCATCTGGTGTAGAATGCTGATTTGTTCGTCAATGTCCTCAGCGTAATAGTCCACGAACTTAGGCTCCATGTTGCCGTAATACTCTGCCTTGTCGCAGCAGTTCTTTACCAGCTTTTGCATGAAGGCGTCGCCTTTCTCCATCTCGCCGCATTGATAGTACATCTCGGCGAACTGGTACAGACGCAGCCCGTACGGGAACTTCTCGTTGGGGAAGAACTCCTGGAACTTGTCCATGACAACGATAGCTGAGTCAAACTCTTGGTGGTTGACGAGGCTCTGGGCAAGGCGCACGTATGACTGGCGGGCGAACTCGGAGTTGCGGACGCTCTCACGGTCGGGCACTACGCCCTCCTCGTTCATGCTGCCCCACTTGGCTTTGTTCACCAACAAGTCGTAACTGCCATCACGGTAAACGCCGCCTAGGCCTTTGTAGTAGTCTTCAGCCTCTACAGGGATGAAACGGTAGGAGAGGCCTTCCATGTGCAGGTATTTTTCGATGCCGAGCACACTCGACATGTCGCTAAACGAAGTGAAATACACTGGACGTTCCCAATTGTTCGACGCCATGAAGTCGAGCAGCAACAGGCCGTTCTTATATACATAGCCGTCCTTGACCTCCCAACGGATTTCGTCCACGATCTGGTCTTTCATGCTCTCGGGAACGATGCCGTTGCGAACACAGGCTTCCTTGTCGACAGTGAGTTTCAGGGTGCGGACAGGGAGATAGTGGGTGGTGGAGCCGTTGGTGTATCTGAGTACCGTCTTGGGGTTGTGGATGAAATCGATGACGTCTTTCAGCTCCACGTACTTGCCTTTCAGGCTTTCTTCCTCGTTCACCTTGATCGACTCGTTGACACCGTTGTCGTATTCTTTGGGATTCAATGTCAGTGGCAGACGTTCAGAGTCGTACACCTTGCGTCCCATCTGGTGGGCATACCAATAGCCTCCGGAGAGCATGTAGTTCACCACGCGGACATCGGTGCGGAAGCCCTCCACCTCTTGGATATACCACAAGGGGAAGGTGTCGTTGTCGCCTCGGGTGAAGATGACCGCGTTGGGCGGCAGCTGTGCCAAGTACATCCTGGCCCAGTCGTGCGCAGAGGTCTTGCCACCACGATTGTGCTCGTCCCAGCCTTGCGAGGCCATGAGACAAGGAACGGCGACAAAACACAGCACTCCGACAAGCACGGTGGTCACCAGGTTCTTGCTCTTGGTGAGCCGCTCGATCCAGTCGGTGATGGCCAGCACGCCAAGGCCAATCCAGATGGCGAAGGCGTAGAACGATCCGGCATAGGAGTAGTCGCGTTCACGAGGCTGGTAAGGAGTCTGGTTCAGATATACAACGATGGCGATGCCAGTCAAGACAAACAGAAGGAAGATGATCCAGCTCGACTTCAAGTCCTTGCGCAACAGCCAGAACAGGCCACAAAGTCCCAAGATGAGGGGCAAGAAATAGTATGTCGTGCGTCCTGGGTTCTTCAAAGCGTCAGGGATGTTCTTCTGGTCGCCGAGACGGGCGCTGTCGATGAAGTTGATGCCGCTGATCCAGTTGCCGTGCTCCAACTCGCCTTGGCTCTCAATGTCGTTCTGACGGCCTACAAAGTTCCACATGAAATAGCGCCAGTACATCCAGTTGCACTGATAGCTGACAAAGAACTTGAGGTTCTGCCCGAAGGTGGGTTTGTTGACCACCTGCACGGAGCCGTCGATGGTGCGCGTCGAGACTTTGTTTCCGGTAATCACGCCACGGCGGTTCTTGCGGTAGGTCTCATACATTGAGACGTGCTTCGGCTGGTTGCTCCACATGCGGGGAAACAGGGTCTTCATCTCAGGTGCGTATTCAGCCACGGCGAGTCTCTTGTCGTCAGTGATGACATAACGACCTTTTTCCTTGTCTTTCACATAGATGGGCTTGCCGTCGATACCTTTGGCAACGGGTGCGTTGTAATAGGCCCCATAAAGCAAAGGCCAAGAACCGTATTGCTCACGGTTTAGATAGGCGAGCATCGACAGGGCGTCCTTGGGCTCATTTTCATTAATAGGTGTATTCGTGTTGGCGCGGATCACCAGCATGAAGAACGAAGAATAACCAATCAGGATGAACATGAACGAAAGAACGGCGATATTGCCGATGACTTTTTTGCGTTTGGTAGTGAACATGATCCCCCATACGATGAGACCAATCAACAGGGCGAAATAGATGATGGTTCCCAGGTTGAACGGGGCTCCGAGGCTGTTTACGAAAAACAGCTCGAACTTGCCGGCGAGGTTTACAATCTGGGGGATGAGGAACATATTGAGCAGCCATAGCAGTGCCAATGACACCAAGCCAGCCACCAGGAAACCCTTGAAAGTGGTCTTGGGCCATTTCTTGAAATACACTACATACACGAATGCGGGGATGCACAACAGGTTGAGCAAGTGCACGCCAATGGAAAGGCCGATGAGATATGCGATCAAGATAATCCACTTGCTGCTGTCAGGCTCGTCAGCCACACGCTCCCACTTCAAGATAGCCCAGAAAGTGACGGCTGTGAAGAACGATGACATGGCGTAGACCTCGCCTTCTACAGCGTTGAACCAGAACGACTCGGTGAAGGTGTAGGCCATGGCGCCGACAAAAGCGGCGACCAACACGCCAATCTTGTTTCTCGTCGGAGCGTCTTCTCCTTCTTTCATCCATAGCTTGCGGGCAATCATCGTGATGCTCCAAAACAGGAAAGTAATGGTCAACCCACTGCAAATGGCCGACATCGCGTTGACCATCATGGCCACCCTGGTGACATCGCCGAATGCAAACAAGGTGAAGAACCTGGCGATCAACTGGAACAAAGGTGCCCCAGGCGGGTGCCCCACTTGCAGTTTATATGAGGTGGAGATGTACTCTCCACAGTCCCACCAACTTACCGTTGGCTCCATGGTGATGAAATATACTGCCGTGGCGATGATACCCACCGACCACCCGATGATGTTGTTCAGTTTCTTGAAATTCATATCTGCGTTTATTGAAAGTGCAAAAATACAAAAAATATCAAAAAAATACTTGCAGATAACAAAAAAAGCCGTATCTTTGCACCCGCATTCAATCGAATGAAGGTGTCGAGTGGTGTAATGGCAGCACTGCAGATTTTGGTTCTGCCTGTCAAGGTTCGAATCCTTGCTCGACAACTTAGTGTGGAAATGGAAAACCTGCTACGAATGTAACAGGTTTTTTTATTGTTAAAACCGCCCCGTAGGGGCAAAAGCAAATGGCCCAGGGCAACGCCCTGTGGTCTTGAGAGTAGAAAATGATTAATAAAGAACAAATATCGAAATTAGTTGAAGAATCCATACAGGATACCGACCTGTTCCTGGTGGAAGTAAAAGTCAAACCCTCCAACGTCATCGAAGTCTTTATCGACTCCGATACAGCGGTGAACATCGACCAATGCGTGGCCGTGAGCCGTTATGTCGAAAGCAAGATGGACCGCGATGCCGAGGATTTCGAACTGAGCGTGCTTTCTTGGGGACTCAGCGGCGCCTTGAAACTCGACCGTCAACTGCAAAAGTATGTCGGCAAGGACGTGGAAGTGAAGAACAAGGAACAAGGCAAACTCCAAGGCAAACTCGTGAGCTTCAACGCCGAGAAGGTGGAAATAGCTCCCGCTCCCAAGAAGTCTTCGAAAAAGAAACCCGCCGAAGAGCCTGCCAACCTGCTTCTGGATCGTAAAAACACAGAAATCAAACCTGCAATAATATTTTAAATACATATATAATGGAAAATTACAAATTAGTTGAAACTTTCTCCGAATTCAAGGAGTTTAAAAACATCGACCGTGAGGCCATGATGCGTATTATCGAAGACGTTTTCAGAGGCATGCTGAACAAGAAGTTTGACACCGATACCGAGGATTTCATCGATATCATCGTCAACGTCGACAAGGGCGACTTCGAAATCTACCATAACCGCACCGTGGTCGAAGACGACGCCTTGGAAGACCCGCGCCGTCAGATCAAACTCTCCGACGCCATCCTCATCGAGCCCGACTTCGAGGTGGGCGACGAGGTCTCTGAGATCCTCCGTATCGAGAGCTTTGGCCGCCGCGACATCCTGGCCCTGCGCCAAAACCTCCAGACCAAGATCAGCGAGTACCAGAAGGAAAACATCTTCCAAAAATACAAGGATAAAGTGGGTGAGATCATCAACGCCGAAGTGAACCACGTGTGGAAACGCGAGATCGTCGCTGTTGACGACGAGTCTATCGAACTCATCCTGCCTCGCGCCGAACAAATCCCGTCGGATATTTATAAAAAAGGTGACAGCGTCCGCGCCATCGTGAAGAGCGTCGAGAACGTCAACGGTTCACCCGTCATCACCCTCTCGCGTACCTCTGAGGTGTTTCTGCAACGTCTGTTCGAAGCCGAGGTCCCCGAGGTCTTCGACGGCCTGATCACCATTAAGAAGATCGTCCGTGAACCTGGCCAGCGCGCCAAGATTGCCGTTGAGTCGTACGACGACCGTATCGACCCCGTCGGCGCCTGCGTCGGCATGAAGGGCTCCCGTATCCACGGCATCGTCCGCGAACTGCGCAACGAGAATATCGACGTCATCAATTGGACCACCAACCCGGTGCTCTTCATCACTCGCGCCCTTAGCCCCGCCAAAATCACCAGCGTGGTCCTCGACGATGAAAACATGCTCGCCAACGTCTATATGGACGCCGACCAAGTCAGCCTCGCCATCGGCAAAGGCGGATATAACATCAAACTCGCAGGCAAACTGACGGGTTATAACATCGACGTGTATCGCAACAGCGAGATCACCCCCGACGAGGAAGACGTTGACCTCCAAGAGTTCAACGACGAGATCGAACAGTGGATCATCGACGCCCTCGAAGGCATCGGCTGCGACACCGCCAAACAAGTGCTGGCCATCTCCCCCGAGGAAGTGGCTCGCCGCGCCGACCTGGAGATCGAAACCGTCAACAACGTGTTCCGTGTCCTCAAGGCTGAATTCGAAAACGATAACTAAAGAAGGAGGAAACCATGTCAGAAGATTCAAATTTTACCATTAGACTGTCGAAAGCGGCCAAAGAGTTCAACGTGGGCATGGGCACCATCCTGGATTTCCTTGCCAAGAAGGGATTCCAAGTGGATTCGTCGCCCAACACGAAACTCACCGCCGAGATGTATGCACTGCTCGTCAAGGAATACCAAGGTGAGCGTGAAGTGAAGAATGAAGCTAAGAAACTTGGCGACCTCTCCTACAAAGGTGGCTCGGTGTCGGTTGACTCAACCCCGCAGACCTCAGGCTCCCAAGAGGAAGATGAAGATGCCGAAGTGGTGATTCGTACCACCACCATCAGCCCCTCCACACCCAAACCGGCCAAGGAAACGAAACCCGAACCGGCCAAAGAGACCACACCTAAACCGGAACCTGCCAAACCCGAAGAGACAGAACTGGAACCTGTGAAAGAGGAACCCGTAAAGGAAGAACCGATTCCCGAAGGCACCATTAAAGTGGTGGGTAAAATCGACCTTGAGAGCCTCAACCCTAAGAAAAAAGACAAAAAGAAAGAAGATAAAGGCCAGAAACCCGAAGGCCAAGAGCCCAAGAAACAGGAACCGAAGAAAAAAGAGGAAAGAAAACCGGAACCGAAAAAACCGGAACCCAAGAAGCCTGAAGAGAAAAAACCGGAGCCTAAGAAACCCGAACAACCTGCCGAACCGAAGTTCATCAAGACCGAGGTGCAGAAACTCGAAGGCCCTAAGATCCTCGACAAGATCGAACTTCCTGAAGAACGCAAACGCTCCAAGCAACAGCCGGTGGCCTCTTCTGAAGGCGGCGAAGGAAAGAAGAAAAAACGCAAACGTATCAGCGGAAAGCCTGAAAACGGCAGCGGAAAACCCTCAGAACAACCTCAAGGCAAACAGAAACCTAAAAAGGATAAGGGCAAACAACAGCCCAAACAAGAAGAGAAAGTCGAACTGTCAGACGAAGAAGTGTCGAAGCAGATCAGAGACACTCTGGCACGCCTGTCACCCATGGGTAAG
Source organism: uncultured Bacteroidia bacterium (assembly GCA_902801465.1). Taxonomy (GTDB): domain Bacteria; phylum Bacteroidota; class Bacteroidia; order Bacteroidales; family F082; genus Limimorpha. The sequence continues at coordinate 41,790 of CADCIH010000001.1, forward strand.
TCGAAGACCTCGAAACACCGTCGTGAGAAACGCCAACAGGTGGCTGGCAGCATGATGGAGGAACAACTGCGCCAACAGGAGGAACAATCCGTCCTGAAGGTGACTGAGTTCGTTACCGCCAACGACCTGGCCGTGATGATGGGTGTCCCAGTGACTAAAGTCATCGCCACCTGCATGGGTCTGGGTATGCCCGTGTCCATCAACCAGCGTCTCGATGCCGAAGCCCTGTCGGTCGTGGCAAGCGAGTTCGGCTATCAAGTTGACTTCGTGAGCGCCGACGTTCAAGAAGCCATCGCCGAGACCGAAGAGGTGGACCGCGAGGAAGATCTGGTGCCCCGCGCTCCCGTCGTCACCGTCATGGGTCACGTCGACCATGGTAAGACCAAACTCCTCGACTATATCCGTAACACCAACGTCGTGGCTGGCGAGGCTGGCGGTATCACCCAGCACATCGGTGCCTACGAGGTGACCACCTCCAGCGGCAAGAAGATCACCTTCCTCGACACCCCTGGCCACGAGGCCTTCACCGCCATGCGAGCCCGTGGTGCCAAGATGACGGACGTCGCCATCATCGTCATCGCCACCGACGACAACGTGATGCCCCAGACCGTCGAGGCCATCAACCACGCCCAAGCTGCAGGAGTCCCCATCGTGTTCGCCCTCAACAAGATCGATAAGCCTACCGCCAACCCCGACAAGATCCGTGAACAACTTTCCAAGATGAACATCCTCGTCGAGAGCTGGGGCGGTAAGTACCAGGAACAGGAAATCGCCGCCAAGACTGGTCTCAACGTGGAAGAACTGCTCGAAAAGGTGCTGCTCGAGGCCGAATTCCTCGACCTGAAAGCCAACCCCAACCGTCTGGCCAAAGGCACCGTCATCGAATCGGCCCTCGACAAAGGCCGTGGCTTTGTGGCCAAGATCCTGGTACAGAACGGCACCCTCCGCATCGGCGACATGGTGCTGGCAGGTACTAACTTCGGCAAGGTGAAAGCCATGTTCAACGACCACAACCAGAAGATCAAAGAGGCTGGCCCATCCACACCGGTGTTGCTTCTCGGTCTCAACGGCGCCCCGCAACCTGGCGACACCTTCAATGTGATGACCGACGAGCGTGAGGTGAAGGACATCGCCACTCGCCGTGAACAACTGCAACGCGAACAAGCACGCCGTACCAGCCCGCACATCACTTTGGACGAGATCGGACGCCGTATTGCCATCGGCGACTTCAAGGAACTCAACATCATCGTCAAGGCCGACGTGGACGGCTCCGTGGAGGCTCTTTCCGACTCCCTGCTCAAGCTCTCCACTGAAGAGGTGCAAGTCAATGTCATCCACAAGTCAGTGGGTGCCATCAGCGAGTCCGACATCATGCTGGCCTCGGCTTCCAACGCCGTCATCGTGGGCTTCAACGTGCGTCCTACCGTGCAAGCACGCAAGCTGGCTGAACAGGAAAAGATCGATATCCGCATCTATTCCATCATCTACACAGCCATCGAAGAGATCAAAGCCGCTATCGAAGGCATGCTCGCCCCCGAGATCGAGGAAGTGGTTACCTGCAACCTCGAGATCCGTGAGACCTTCAAGATCAGCAAGGTCGGCACCATCGCAGGCTGCATGGTCCTGGACGGCAAGATCACCCGTAACACGAAGATCCGTATCATCCGCGACGGCATCGTGATCTACACCGGCACGCTCGGCTCCCTGAAACGCTTCAAGGACGATGTGAAGGAAGTGCCTGCCGGCATGGACTGCGGCTTGAACATCGAGAACTTCAACGATATCAAAGTCGGCGACATCATCGAGGGCTATACCGAAAAAGAAGTCGCACGTAAGCTCTGATACTCATCCCAGTATAACACTGGATAAATATGAGTCGACCCACCCTGAATCCTGGGTGGGTCGACTTTTTTGTCTTTTTCACTTGCGAGAAATGCAAAAGTGTTGTATTTTTGTTCCGTCAAGCCGAAGCCCTCACGGGTAAAGGTCGAGACAATGAACTTACTGAAAACGTTGAACTGACGTTTTATCTGCGGCTCTTGGAATCTCGCAAATTCAAAAACATCGTCCGCAAGGTAAAGCAATGGTTGACGTTCATGTTGTATTCAAAATACAGCGTGGGCTTCGGCATTGCTTATCCGTAGACGATGGGCGATGCGAGAGCCTTAAGAGCAGGGTAAGCAAGAGTTTGGATTCCCACGCTTTTTTATCCCCCCTCTTGTCCATAACGAACTTGGCCTATCTGGCAAACTTCAATAATTGCTCTCCCAAGCCTATCGTATAGCCCTGTTTTAAAAACACCACCTCGTTGCTGCCGTTCACGACGATGAAAAGAGGTAACGTTTTCCCGTTGATTTTCAGGCTATCAGAGATGTCTTTCCAGAGATGCCCGTCCTCATCGATATAAGGTGTGACATTGTCTGGTATATCGTTAAAATCTTTTAACAAAAATTTCTCGAATTCGTCGTCGCTCTCGAAAGCGAAAAACATCGGGATGCCGATGGTCTCAAAGTCCTTGCGGAAAGTGGCAATGTCCTGCATGGCATGGGTGGTTGGCTCGCTGCCCTGGTCAAGGTAGCCTAGGATGTAGGCACCATCCTCCTCCACGAACTCGGGCTTGGTGTGGAGCAGACCCAGGACTTCAACGGTGGCTTGAGGTTGACGAAGCACGAGATTCACCTTGGTGGTCTTTCCAGCCTTGATGGTAAAGAACTCGCTATGGGTCAAGGCAGTACCATCTTCCATACGGGTTCCCGTGGTGAGGATGTAAAAGCCTTCATCCAAGGGGGTGGGATGGTCGAAAGAGGACAGGAGCATGCCATCGTCGATGCCGGGGTCTTTGGCGTCGTAGGCCAATAGCGTAAAGCTGCTGCCATTGTACTTCTTGATGCTGAAATGGGTGTAATACTTAGGGTCAGCAATGGAAGGAATGGGCTTGTATTGCAAATCGAGATAGCCCGTTGCATTGTGTTTGGCCTCAGTAGCTTCGAAATCAGCGACCCATTGGTTGTCGCAGTAGTATTGCACATTGCCGTTTACGGGGTTGATTTGTGCGGCGATGCCCATGCTGCGGGCCATGGCTACGAAGAAGATGTCGCGAGAATGGCGATCGGCTTTTCTTACATTCAAAACGCCTAGGGGCGAGATGGGGGTGCGTTGCGGGTTCAGGTCGTCGTTGATCTCGATGTTCTGTTTCACCCATTCTACCAATAAAGCAGGGCTCTCATGGTATTTCGCTTTTTCTTCTTCAGGGAAGAATCCGGTAAGGGCCTTTCGCCAAGGGACGATCATTTCGTTGCTGATGCGGGGACTAAGGATGTATTGCGCATAGTGCTCTGGAGGCATGGAGACAATGGACGAGGTGAGGTCGGGTGTGTTGTTGAGATGGTCTTTCAACACGTCAAGGCCGATGTCACGAAGGTCTTTGTCGGTGATGTTTTGCAATAGGTTCACTGCTTTTACTTCCATGCCTTGCTCTTGTGCGTATCTCACGAAGTCGGCAATAGTTTGGTAATTGCCCCATGTCTTTTCGTAAATCCTGCACAAGGTCTTGTTTCCCGTGCTCATGATGATCTCCTGCTGGGCTTTCTTGCAGTCGGCGATATAGGCGTTCCTTATGGAGTCCTCGCAATTGATGCGGCGGTCGTTTTCGGCACGCATTTCAGGGGTTACTTCGGGGATGTTGGCAGATGGGGCAGGAGGTATCATGTTGAACTCAAAACTGTCATCGCAGCCTTCTTGATGGTCCAAAACAATGGTCACCTCCTCTTGCTCGCCGCCTTTGAAGACTTGGAACCCATACATTCCGTCTTTGGCGGCGTAGGCCATCATGCATCCCAGGCCTGAGGTGATCCACGTCTGTCCGTTTTCGTCGGTGGTCTTTTGCACCACGGTGCAGAACTCGGCATAATTGTAAATCTTGAATTCCACCGTAATGCCAGGCTGCGGTTGTTTGTCGGCGTTTACCACGGTGAAAGTGGTCTTGGCCGTCTCCCCGTACTGATCGACTACATTAATCTCAGTGTAGTAAGGGTTGCGGCTGATGACCTCCTCCGGTCCGTCGTAGTCGCCGAACACCCTTGTGTGGAGGAGCAGGGTCCTTGAGGCGGGCTCGTTGAACCATCCTAGGTCAAGCACGGGTTCGGGCTCGCAGGCGCCCAAGAAATGCCAGTTGCCATCCACCCAAGCCTCCACCCAGGCATGGTTGTCGTCGCAATGGGCCCAACGTGGGGTATAGACTTGCCGGGCAGGAATGCCAACGGTGCGCAAAGCCGTGACCAGCAGGGTGGACTCTTCGCCGCATCGCCCCCATGAGGTCTTGATGGTGGCCATGGGTGCGGAGGTGCGGCTGTCGGATCCTTTGTAATTCACGTGTTCGTGGCACCAGTGGTTCACTTCCAACACCGCGTCATACAAAGAAAGGCCTTGCACCCGGTCTCTCAGCTCCTCATAATAGGTGGCTCTAAACCGGTCGAGGTTCTCATTGTTCACCCTTGGAGGCAATACAAAATGCTTGAACTCCCTTTCCGGAATGTCTTTTCCCCAAGGCAATTCTTCCTTGGCCAAGAAAGCATAATGGATGCACTCTCGGTAATAATCCTCCGTGTAGTCAACACTGTCGCCAAGCGGCAAATAGTTGTAAAGAAACTCCAAGGCCGCTTCCTCGGTAAAGTCTTTCTGGTTGTTTTCTTCGCCGCAGCCAGTCAATAACAGCGCTGCGATGACCAGTGAAAAGAAAGTATGAATTCTCATGATGCCGATGTTTTTCGGCAAAGATAATCATTTATGCAATAAACTCCTCTAAGGTGGAGTGTAAAATCTCTTGCAGCTCTTCGTGGTGGGCCGGGTCGGTCTTGGTAAACAGGAACCCCCAGATGCTCATTGCAGAGTTCTGGATGTCGCGGGTTTCCAGCACTCCATGGAAGTGTTTCTTGATGGCCTCAAAATCCAATGGCCTTGTGGTCTCGTATGGCTTGTCCAACACCACAAAGCTGAACACATCTTCCTCGATGCCTTTCCACATGGTGGCATAATCGGGATGGCTGCCCTCGAAGAAGGCCTTCACTGGCAGCAGTCCACAAGTGTGACGGGTGAGGTCGTTCAGGCACATGCCGGCGAAACGTAAGGGGTTCACCTCGATAGGGATGGCCCTTCCTGAATGTTTGTCCACACGGAACTCCACGTGCATCGGAAAGTTTTTGAGTCCGAGCACACCATTCAAGTCGATGCAGAACTGGTTAAAAGCAGGATAGTTGGTCTCGAAGATTTGTTTGCTCATGCAATAGAGGCGGTCGCTCACGTCAGACTCGTTCTTGAAGATATGGTGGAAAATATTGATGATGTTGGGCTTGCCGTCGGCATCGTAATAGGCGTCAACAGCATATTCCTCTCCTTCGATGAACTGTTCCAGCACGAAATTCTCGCTGCGGACTACGGTCTCGGGAAACACAGCGCATTGCTTGGCGAAGTTCTTGTCGATGTCGTCCAAGGCGGCCTGCCATTCTTCCTTGCTGCGCACGATATAAACGCCTACGCTGAGAAATCCGACAGAGGGCTTCAACACCAACGGAAGGGGCAATTCATCGGGATTAATATTATGGAGGGATTTCATCTCCACCTCTTTGTAATAGAAGTCGGGGTAGATCTGTTGGCAGATCCGTCTAAAGGCTGCCTTGTCTTTCAAGATCTTGACTTTCTTCACCAACTCCGACTCTGGCAACTGGGCATATAGCCACACCAGGGCGTTTTCCGATACGGCATAAAGCTTGCCGCTCTGTTGGTAATGTTCAACGAACTGGTTGTCGCTCAAAAGGTTAAGCCTATGGCCTTGCTTGGTAAGTACCTCGGCCATGTCGTTGCGCAAAACTGGAATCTGTTTCTCTTCAAGGTAAGCGACCAACGGCGCCGATACATACGGTTTCTCTAATATGATCATGATATCTCTAAATTCTAAATTCTAAATCTTCACTCCCTAACAATATTCTCCGTCCTATCAGGCCCGTACGAAACGAACTTGATGGGCACCCCAACGTAATCTTCAATAAACTTGATATAGGCTTCCAATTTTTCCGGAATGCTTGTTTCTTGGTTCTCACTTCTGTCACCTATCTTCTGTCTCCAGCCTTCCAGTTCGGTGTAGACGGGTTCCATGGTCTCAGTGCAGGCGGCAAAAGGCAGGTGTTTGGTTTCGACACCGTTGTAGCGATAGGCAATGGCGACCTTGATGGTCTCGAATTCGTCCATCACGTCGGATTTCATCATCATCAGGTCGGTGACGCCGCTGAGCATCACGGCATATTTCAATGCGGGCAGGTCGAGCCAGCCGCAACGACGGGGACGACCGGTGGTGGCGCCGAACTCGTGTCCGTTCTGACGAAGGGTCTCACCGGTGGCATCGAACAACTCGGTAGGGAAGGGGCCGGTGCCAACCCTGGTGCAGTATGCCTTGAAGATGCCATACACCCTTCCGATCCTACTCGGGGCCACGCCCAGACCGGAACAGACGCCGGCGGCAATCACATTGGAGGAGGTGACGAAAGGATAGCTGCCGAAATCCACATCGAGCATTGATCCCTGAGCGCCTTCGGCCAAGACTTTCTTGCCGGCGTCAAGAGCGTCGTTAAGGTAGTATTCGCTATCGACAAACTGGAACTGCTTCAGGTATTCTACCCCTTCGAACCATAATTTCTCGTATTCTTCAAAGCCCATGCCGTCGAGCTGTAATCCGTTTAAATCAAAGTCAACGGCAGCCATTTGACGTAGGTGGTGCTGCTTCAGCACATCGTAGCGCCCGCGGAAGTCGGGACTTGCTATGTCGCCGATGCGCAGGCCTTTTCGAGCAGTCTTGTCGGTATAGGTAGGACCGATGCCTTTCAATGTTGTGCCTACCTTCATCTTGCCGAGAGCCTTCTCGTTGGCCGCATCCAAGGCGCGGTGGCTGGGCAGAATCAGATGAGCGCGATTGGCAATCAGAAGGGTCTGACGCAAGTCGAATCCTGCCTTGCTCAGGTTCTCGATCTCACCCTTTAAAATATGTGGGTCGATGATGACACCGTTGCCAATGAGGTTGACGCAGCCGGGTGTTAACACCCCTGAAGGGATGTTGTGCAACACGAACTTCTTGCCTTCAAACTCAATGGTGTGACCGGCATTGGGGCCACCCTGAAAACGAGCTACAATGTCGTAATTTGGAGTGAGGGCATCGACAACCTTGCCTTTGCCTTCATCACCCCATTGTAATCCTAATAGGATGTCTATCTTATTTTGATTCATCTTTGAACTTTTATCTTTTATCTATTAACTCTTATCTTTTCTTTTGTGTCCATAAAAAATCAATGAATGATGCGTTATCTCCACCCCAAGTTCCTCTTCGATGGTCTTCTGGATCTCCAGCAACCTTGGGTCACAGTATTCCATCACCTGTCCCGTCTCCAGATCCACAAAGTGGTCGTGCTGGCGGAACTTGTAAGAGCGTTCGTACTGGGCGCAATTGTGCCCGAACTGGTGCTTGATCACCAAGTTGCAGTCGAGCAGTAACTCGATGGTGTTGTATAGTGTGGCGCGGCTTACCCTGTATTTTCGATCTTTCATCCGGTTGTAAAGTTCCTCAATGTCGAAATGGCCGTTTGAAGAGTAGATTTCTTGGAGTATGGCATACCGCTCCGGGGTCTTGCGTAGATTGTGGTCTTGAAGGTATTCAGTGAATATCTTTCTGACAGTCAGTGCGATGCTTTCGTTGTTATCTTTCATGACAGTTTTACGCGTACAACTTTTTTGACTTCCTTCATTTTGCTGAGTTTCTCAACGAGCAAGTTGAGTTCCGTTGTGCTGTGCACATAGACAGAGATGGCGGCTTCCACGATGTCTTGCTTCGACTCCATCTGCAAGGAATGAAGGTTGAGTTTCATCTGGTTCGATAGTAGGTCGGTCATCTTGTTGAGCAACCCTACGTTGTCGATAGCGGTGATCTTTAGTGTAGCCAGGAAGGCGATCTCGCTCTTGGGCTGCCATTTGGCCTTGACGATGTTGTTGCCGAAATGCGACATCATGTTGATGGCTTTGGGACAGTCCGAACGGTGAATCTGCAGAGGCTCGCCGGGGAAATTGAAGGCTACCACCTCGTCGCCAGGGATGGGGTTGCAGCAGGTGGCTACGTTGAAGTCGAAATCGCCCGACAATCCCAAAGCGTCGATGTCTTCTTTCGAGTCACCGCCAATCAGTCCGAAGGTAAGGCGTTTCAAGAAACTCCCGCTACTGCTGCTTTGGGGTTTCAGGATTCTGGTTATATGGTGTTCTGTGATTTTCCCTTGGCTTATAAGATAGAAGAAATCCACGGCACTGGTAAGGCGTTGCGACTCCATCACCTTGGCGCGGTTGGCTTTGGACGGCTCCAACCCGAGTTTTTTCATGATGTCGTTGAACAGCTCTTCACCCTTCTCACGGAAACCGCGGCGATATTCCTTGATGCCGGCTTTGAGTTTCGACTTGGCGAAGGCGGTGTTGAGGAACTCGAACCATTTTTCCTGGGGGTGCTGCGCCTCTGAGGTGATGATCTCCACCTGGTCCCCTGTCTTGAGCTTGTGGTCGAGTTGCACCAACTGGTTGTTCACATGGGCGGCGATGCTATGGTTGCCTATCTCGGAGTGGATGCTGTAGGCGAAGTCGAGTGCGGTGGAGTGTTTGGGAAGTGTGATGGCTTTGCCTTGCGGGGTGAACACCTTGATCTCGTCGGAAAACAGATCGTTGGTGAAGGTGTCCACAAAGTCGATGGTCGAATCGCTCTCTGAGCCAAGAAGATCGTTAATGCGTTTCAGCCACTCGTCGAAGCCGCTCTCCCCTTGGTTGTCGGTGCGGTATTGCCAATAGGCAGCAAAGCCTTTCTCGTCAATCTCATTCATGCGCTTGCTGCGAATCTGCACCTCTACCCAGTTGCCTTCGTGGCTCATGAAAAGGGCATGGATCGACTCGTAACCGTTCATCTTCGGGTTGGAGATCCAATCCTTTAGCCGTGCTGCATTAGGGGTGTAGACATCGGTGAGGATGGCGTAGACCTTCCAACACTCGATCTTTTCCATGTCGCGCGGACAGTCGGTGATGAGTCTCACGTTGAAATTGCCATACAACTCCTCGAAGGTGAGTTGCTTTTTCTGCATCCGTTTCCAGATCGAGTAGGTGGAACGCTCGATGATTTGTGACTGGACCGCAATGCCGCGTTTCTTGAATGCTTCCTCGGCAGGTCCCAGAAAACGGCGTAACTGTTCTGTTTTCTCCTCCCTGATGCCGTCCATCTGTCGCTTGATGCTCTCATAGACAGCCGGGTCACGGTATTTCAGGGAAAGGTCCTCCAACTCGTTCTTGATGGCATGAAGTCCGAGACGATAGGCGAGGGGAGCGTAGATATAGGATGTCTCCGAGGCGATTTTAAGCTGTTTGTGAGGCGGCATGGAGCTCAAGGTGCGCATGTTGTGCAATCTGTCGGCCAACTTGATGAGCACCACCCGTACATCCTGATTGAGGGTGCTGATGATCTTCTTGAAGTTCTCAGCCTGAAGGCTCTCCGCGTCGTCGACCTTGTCGAGCTTGGTCAACCCATCGATGACGACCTCGACTTTTTCGCCGAACTTCTGCCTGATGTCCTCTAGCGTGAATTCGGTGTCTTCCACCACATCGTGAAGCAAGGCACATACGATGGACGTCCGGCCCAACCCGATGTCGTCAGCCGCGATGGTGGCCACGGCGATGGGATGGTAGATGTAAGGCTCTCCCGAACGGCGGCGTTGTTTGCTGTGTGCATTGGCGGCGAAATAAAAAGCCTCTTCCACCATCTGCAAGTCTTGCGCCTCTTTCCGTGTTTTCCAGACGCTCAGCAAATGCTGATACCGTCGCAGTATCTCTTCCTGCTCCTCTTTGTTGTAATCATCGGGTAAAACGTGTTCCATGTCATGTTTTTTTTAAATCGCAAAGTTACCAAAAAAATAATTATTGTTTACCTTTGCAATTCAAAAAATAACTGTATGCGTAAACTTTTTTTCATGGCTTTCCTGCTCTTGCTGGCGTTGCCCGCATGGGCTACCCATCAACGTGCCGCTGAGATCACATACGAGTGGAAGGGCGGCAATGCATACGAGTTTACGCTTACCTGTTATACCTACACCCCCAGTCTGGCAGGCATGCAACGCGACTCGCTCTTGGTGATGTGGGGCGACGGCTTCGGAGACTATGTTCCGCGCGTAGTCTACCAAAACCTCGGCGACGACTATACCTTAAACGTGTATCGTATGGTTCACAATTACTCATCGTCAGGCTCTTATGTGATCAGCATGGAGGACCCCGACCGCAACTACGGCGTGGTCAACGTGCCTAACTCTGTCAGCGTACCCATGTATATCGAGACGGAACTCGTCGTCAACCCCTTCCTGGGTTACAACAACTCGGTACAACTGCTCAACCCACCTGTCGACAAGGGCTGTGTGGGCAAACCGTTCTACCACAACCCTTCGGCATACGACCCTGATGGCGACAGCCTTAGCTATCGCCTAGTGCCTTGCAAGGGCGTCAACGGAGAGGACATCCCTGGATATGCTTACCCCCAGACGTCGAGCCTTTTCGATATCGATCCCGTCACGGGCGTGCTGCAATGGGAAAACCCCATGCTTCAAGGAGAATACAACGTGGCCATACTCATCGAAGAGTGGCGCCATGGCGTGAAGATCGGATCAGTCATCCGTGATATGCAGATATTAATTAATGCCTGTAACAACAACCTTCCTCAAATTAATATGATTAGCGACACTTGTGTTGTTGCAGGTAGCACGATTGATTTCGTTGTCACCGGCTCTGATCCTGATGGCAACCAAGTGACATTGGAGGCTTCCGGCGCGCCTTTCCAACTGGCTGTCAGCCCAGCTGTGATGACACCGCCTACCGATCATGGCCTAAACCCTGCTTTTGAGTTCACCTGGCAAACCCAATGCAGCCACATCCGTAAGATGCCATATCAGGTGGTTATCCATGCCAAAGACGACTCGTTCCCCATCCCGCTCTCGAATGTCCGTGCAGTCAATATCACAGTGATCGGTCCCGCGGTGGAGAACCTCCTAGTTGAAAACGGAAAACGTAAAACGGATAGTTCTCCGTTCTCCGTTATCAGTTTTCAACTTTCCTGGTCTCCCTATGCCTATTGTGCCAATGCCAAAGCGATGCGTGTGTATCGCCGTATGGGATCCAACCCATACGAACCGGATTATTGTGAGACGGGTGTGCGTCCTGGCTATCAGCTCATCGCCGAACTCCCCGCCAACGCTACGTCATATATCGACGACAATGGAGGAATCGCCTTCGAACAAGGAGTGGATTACTGCTATCGTGTGGTGGCGCTCTTTAACGATGGCGCCGAGAGCCGCCCGAGCAATGAGGCCTGCGTGATGATTCCGAATAACCAACCGCTGGTGACGCGCGTCTCTAACGACGAGGGGGACCTTCTCAATGGTACAATGCTGGTTGAATGGACAAAACCTCAGGAAATCGATCCCCAATTCGTTGAACCTTATACCTATCGCCTGATCCGTAACCTCGATGGGGTGGAAAGCACTGTCTATTCAGGCCAGGAAGCCTCCTATCATGATACGGAAGTGAATCTTGCCGATGTGCAATCGCTCTCGTATAAAGTGGAAATGAAAGACGCGAACCAGACCGTGATGGGTACGAGTACTCCTGCCGGAGCAGTGCTTCTTGCTGGTGTCGGTGGCGACAAGACGGCATTGTTGAATTGGACCGAAACGGTTCCCTGGGTGATCGACAGCACCGAGGTGTTCAAAAAAATCGATACAGTCTTTGTGAAAATGGCAAGCACTACAGCGATGGAATACACCGATGTCCATGTCGTGAACGAAGTCACCTATCAGTATTATGTGCGTACTTTTGGACACTACACGTTGGAAGGTCTGCCCCGTCCACTGGTGAATTATTCTGCCATCGTCGAGGTGAAACCCACCGAGGAAGAGCCGGAGCCAGAACCTGATGAGCCCGTGTATGTGTTGCCCAATGTGTTCACCCCGAACGGCGATGGGATTAATGATGTGTTCGTCCCCAAAGAGATCACGCCTGATTTGATCAACCGTGTGGAGATGCATATCTTCAACCGTTGGGGTCGTTTCGTGTACAACACCAACGACATCTTCATCAATTGGGACGGACGTGCCTCTGGTAGTGGACAGCCCTGCTCCCCGGGAACTTATTTCTATGTCTGCGACGTGGAAATGCAAACCCCCGAAGGGCCTGTCTCCAAGCGACTTCAGGGAAGCGTTATGATAATTAGGAATTAAGAATTAGGAATTCGGAATGTAGAGAGTTCTCGCTATAGATCTTTTAATTCCGAATTCCGAATTCCTAATTCTTAATTCAAATCAGTATTTCATCATCTCAATGAGGTCCACCATTCTGTTGGAGTAGCCCCATTCGTTGTCGTACCACGACATGATCTTCACCATCTTGCCCATCACCATGGTGCTTTGGGCGTCGAAGATGCTGCTGTGTGGGTTGTGGATGACATCGCAGCTGACGATCGGGTCCTCAGTGTATTCGAGCACACCTTTCATCGGGCCTTCGGCGGCTTCCTTCATGGCGGCGTTGATCTCTTCCTTGGTGGCTTCGGTCTTCAAGGTGCAGACGAGGTCGACCAGAGAACCGGTGGGTGTAGGAACACGCACGGCGATGCCGTCAAGCTTGCCGTTGAGGTCGGGGATGACGATGCCTACTGCCTTGGCAGCACCAGTGGTGGTGGGTATCTGCGACATGGCGGCGCTACGGGCGCGGCGGAGGTCGCTATGCGGACCGTCGAGGATCACCTGGTCGTTGGTGTAGCTGTGGATGGTGGTGATGTAACCCTGCTCGATGCCGAAGCGGTCGTTCAGGACCTTGGCCACAGGAGCCAGGCAGTTGGTGGTGCATGAGGCGTTGCTCACGCACTCAATGTCGTCGGTGAGTTCATGGTTGTTCACGCCGACCACGATGGTGGCATCGATGGCATCCTTAGAAGGGGCGGAGAGGATGACCTTCTTGGCACCGTTCTTCAGGTGGTCGCCATAGCCGCCCTTGCTGCTTTCCTTCGAGCGGAACACGCCAGTGGATTCAACCACCACGTCGGGGGTCTTGCCCCACTTGATGTTCAAAGGAGAGCGTTCGGCAGTGACAGGAACTCTCACGCCGTTGACAATCAGCGCGGTCTCGTCGTACTCCACAGTGCCAGGAAACTTACCCTGGGTGGAGTCGTATTTCAACAGGTGGGCCAACACCTTGGTGCTCGTCAGGTCGTTGACGCCCACGATTTCAAGATTCGGACGTTCGCAGATGATGCGGAACACGTTGCGGCCGATACGGCCGAAACCATTGATACCTACTTTAATCTTTTCCATTTTTGTAAATTTATGATTTCTAATTTTTAAGTTGTCCACGTATTTCTTCTATCAAACATGGCTTCCATAGGATATTTTTTGCAAAACTACGATTTTTTTTGCGAAAAAAATTGCTTTATTGCGAAATTTCCTTTTTATTACGTTCTGAATGGAAGACAATATATGCTTGTTTTGGGAAGTAATTCCACTATGGTTTTTTCGCTTAAAAAGATGCTTGTGTATGTTTTTTTGTAATTTTGCCGCTTCAAAATTAAAAAAACAATGAATAGTGTTGGTGATTTACTTTATATCATGCTCTATGGTGGAGCGACCATGGCATCACTCATCGCCTGCCTCTATTTGTTGCTGCGCAAAGGCAATGCCTTCGCGCCCGATGTCACGCCACCACTGACGTTGCGTCGCTGGGCTGCGGCATTCTTTGCCGTGTCATGTCTGGGCCATTTTTGGTGGCTTCTTTTGTACTTCTATTCCAGGCATCTCAACATGATTGGCGTTATGGTGGCTTCTGTGCTCGATATCAGGCATTTCAACATGATTGGCGTTATGGTGGCTTCTGTGCTCGACTGCGTGGGGATGCTCACCACGATTACAGGCACGCTGTTAGCCATGCTCCAAGACCGCAAGCGGCCTCTCTGGCCTGTCGTCATAGCGACTATGCCATACGCGGTACTATGGGCGTTGCACCTTGCCTATCCTGATGGCCTTTTCCTCGACATGGCCATCGCATACATGGTGTTGTCCTGTGTGCTCTTAACCGTTTATCTGGTGTTTGCCGCCTGGCGATACAGGCACTGGCTGTGCGACAACTATGCCGACTTGGAGCATAAGGAGATAAGGTCGAGCTATATAATGATCTTCATCACCGTACTGCTGCTCATCCTCTTTTTCGGGTTCGAAAGCCGCTACAAGGTCATCGGCTTTATCGTGCAATTCCTCGAGATTCCTTTCTTCGGTCTCATGCTGTGGAGGGTGGAGACGCTGCAACAATTGGATGGCATGACTGGCGTCGACACGGAAGATCCCCTTCCTGCCGAACCTGAAGAAACGGCTCCATTAGCCACGCTCTCCGGCATAGGAGCCCTGCTTAAGCGACATTGTGAGGATGCCCAACTTTACTTGAAGCAAGACCTTTCACTTTCCCAACTCTCGCAGACCATTGGCACCAATCACTATTACCTCAGCCAGTATTTCACCCAGCAGGGCCTGACCTACAACGCCTACATCAACGGTCTGCGCATCAACCATTTTATCAACCTTTACCATGAAGCCGTCGCCACGCAACGTTCTTTCACTGCCCAGCAGCTGGCCTCCGAGAGCGGCTTCCGAAGCTACAGCACCTTCAGTGCGGCCTTCAAACAACGCATTGGACAGACCGTGACGGCCTGGATGCGCGACACCACTGGCGTGGAATAACAGCCCCCAATTACCTTCTTGTTTGACTTTCAAAATCCGCAAAGTCCGATCTGTAGAATCTGCAAAAACGGTTTCAGAATCTGCAATTATTGCTGATTTTGCAAAACTTGTTTTGGGATTTGCAAAACCTTCGGAAGGAGGTTTTGGGTTGGGTCAAATGGACTATTTTTGCAGCATCAAAAAAACATGATTATTTAATTTTTATTAACATTTTATTTAATTTTTATTAACATTTTATTTAAAACAAATTTTCAAACCAATGTTCAAAAACACAAAAAAGCGGAAAGCCGCAGTGCTTTTCCTCGGATTGGCAGCCTTGATGGTGCCGTCCACTACGCTGATGGCCCAATACGATGGCAATGGCGGATTGTTTGGCTTGGGTAACAAGGCGGAGAGCGGCGTGCAGCGCGACGGAGGCCTTTTAGGCAGCTCATCGGGCACCGGCACTGGCTTCAACATCTCGGTCGAACAGTTCGGCGGCGAGAATGGCGGTGGCCAGGGAGGCTTCAACATCGGCACCGAGCAATTTGGCGCCCCGCTTGGCAGCGGACTTTTCATCATGGCTGCGGCTGGCGCGGCCTACGCATTTTCAAAAAAACGTAAAAAAAAGTAAACAACAAAAAATTGCATCAATCTACAATGAAGAAACTTAGTACAATCATCATGGCTTTGGCTCTCGTGCTTGGTATGAGCCAATGCAAGAAAGAGCAAACGCCCACCACGGACAACACCACGCCTACCAACCCGGGGGTTCACATCACCGTGAACGTGGGCGACCAGGACGGCAAGGACGGCAAGGACAATAACGGCGAAAAACACAACATCGCCCCAGAATACGGTCTGTTTGCCTTCTCCAACGATGACGTCCTCTATGTGGGCCACAACGGCCAATATGTGGGTTCGCTGACGTTCAACAACGGCTTTTTCAGTGGCACCATCTACCCGGACCCAAACGTCACCAACAAGCCCCTGCACTTCTACTTCGTAGGCAACGCGGCGGTTACCGGAACGCCTGTGGAGAATGAAACCACTTCGCTCAGCATCAGCATTGCTGACCAACACGAGAACCTGCCCGTGCTTTCCTACGGCGCTTCCACCAAGCCTTTTACCAGCACAGGTACCACCTATTCCGCCACGCTGAAGAACAAGTGTGCCTTGGTGAAGTTATCTCTCTCGAATCCGACAACAGAAACTGTTACCCTGTCGGACGTGCCTACTGTGGCAACCGTCAACTTTGCCGATTCTACTAATGCCATCGTGGCTACTAACCTCGAAGATCTTCATGACATTACCCTTAGATACGACGCGAATTGGAATGAAAACCTTAGATGGGTCATCCTGCTGCCTGGCACTAACCTTTCTAACTGCGGTGTGACTTGGCAAGGTGAGGGCAACATGCCTGCCATGGAGAACAACACCTATGTCAACGCTAATCTCCAACTCAACAATCCTGCTCCCGTGCCTGATGCGCCTGATGCCCAGTATGCTGTCAAGACAAGTGGTGGCGAATTGACCCAATTCTCGGTGAGTGCGAACAAGAAGGTCTATTTCTCGAGGGCCAACTTGAAGTGTGACGCAGCTAACACCAGTGATTTGGTGTGGGGCTTCCACGAAAACCAGACTGACGAGTGCCCTTCTAATGGTGACAATACTACGGGTAATACTACAAGTGGGGTTAATTTAGATGGTGGCACTGTAATGGATCGATTCACCTGGGGATTAAATGACCTTACTAAAGTAACAGAAACCGATTGGGTGGACGGATCAAGGAACCTGAGCCGGGCTGATGGAAATGACTGGGGGTGTGCACTCATAGGGACTGGCTATGGCGACAATTGGCGTACGCTGACGGCAGACGAATGGGAATACCTTCTCAAATCGAGAACAGGTAAACGTTTCTTGAAGGTAACTTGGAAGCAGATGGGCGGATTTTCTAATTACGGCGAATATGACTTAGTGACGGTAAATGGCATCTTTATAGCGCCTGATGACTATAACGGCGGATCCGCTTCTTCTTTGACATGGAACAATGAAACTACAGCTACATTTATAAAGATCGCTGTGGTGAATGCTCTTCTTGCTGACGGATGTGTGTTCCTGCCTGCTAACGGCTACCGTTATAATAATTATTACTATGAGTACAATTACCATTATGAGAATGGCGACTGGATGACAGGTAATTATTGGTCGACCACTGGTGGGACACAGCAACCTGGTTCGACGCAAGTTCCACAAGCGACGGCTTTCCGCTTTGAAAAATGGTCAATTCCTTATAAGAGTTACCCACAACGCGATCGTGGCATGTGTGTCCGTTTGGTGTGGGATGCCAACTAAGCGGTTCTCAAGGAGGCGGGATTTCCGATTCCGCCAGCCGGGGGAAGGGAGATTTGCCATTCCCGCATGAAGATTGTAGAGACGTCACAGTGTGGCGTCTCTACCATTCCGTCCTCCCGCTCCCTGCCAATCCTCGGAGCGGGAGGACGGATTTTTTTGTGTGGTCATTTCCTGGCGGTGAGGCTGGAGGAATAAGCATTTTTAAAAGATTTCTCCGTCCCAAAGCATTTTAAAAAAGTCTGTCACATAAAGGAGCTCTATGTCATCGGAGATCCGAGTGATGGGGTCAAGAGAAACAAGAATCAAGCGTGCGTCAGGATGCTCTTCCTTGAAGGCTTTCAATCCCGATTTGTGTTTGGTTTTCACTTCCTCGCACGATTTGATTTCGACAGCCACTTTCGCGTCACCAATGATAATGTCCACCTCTATATGGGTATAAGTGTGCCAATAGGAGATGATTTCCCTGGAGCGGCTGTAACCTTTATATGCAATAATTTCCTGAATCACATAATGTTCAAAGGCGTGTCCATAATCGGCAGTTCCCCTTTTCAGGGAGTTACGGCCCAATAAATAATTCGTCAGTCCCACATCGAAATAATAAAATCGAGGTGCTTGTACCAGCCGACGTTTGATCACTTTCCTGTATGCAGGAATCTCATAGCCGATAAGGGTGTCTTTCAGGATCTGGAAATAGGCCTTCACGGTTTTAGCGGCAATGCCGCAGTCGGATGCGATGTTTTCATAGTTGATCATCTCTCCGTCGGAGATAGCAGCCACTTCCATGAAGCGGCTGAAAACATCGATATCCTGTACCAAAGCCTCTTCTTGGATTTCTTCTTTCAGATAGACATCGACATAGCCTTCTATTCGGTCGGTGGCATCGGCGACCATATAATGACGCGGAATCATCCCATTCTGCACTGCACGGTCAATCTCGAAGTCATCGACCTCGGGCCATACCAAGGGGAACAAGGTTCTGGGTTCGGCTCTTCCTCCCAAGGTGTTGGCACCGCTTCGTTTCAGTTTACGGGCACTTGAGCCACTAAGAATAAAGAAAAGACCTTTGTTTACCATCAGCCAATGGACTTCGTCAAGCAAGTCGGGCACTTTCTGTATCTCATCCACGACGACCAGTGTGCCAGCTGGCTTTGAAGCAAGTGCCTCGCGGAAAGTCTCCGGGTTGCGTTTCAACCGCCTTCTGACATTGGATTTCAACAAATCATAGTAAATAGCGTGGGGGAAGCGTTCTTTAAGCAGTGTGGATTTTCCCACCTGACGGGCACCGAAAAGGAACATACCCTCGTCCAACTGTTCTTCGATATTGAATACTCTGTGATACATATTTTTATTTAAAATCAGGATTAAGAAGTCGGATTTTCAATGAAAATCGGAATAGCGATGCAAAAATAATCATGTTTTCTATATTCCGCAAATGTTTTATTGTTTTTTTCTTTTTGACATAGTTCAACGACACCCCAGACAACGACGACGACTTCGCGTGACAATGAGAACAGCCTGAAATACGGTATCCACAGCTGCATCTTCCAGCAAGTAGTGACACTTGACTGCCTGTTTGAACAATAAAGATGGGTCCTCGGAGTGACCAGGAGAACGTTTTTTGTGGGTATTTTTCATTAAAAATGAGGCAATGTTGGGGATTTTGGTTATTTTTGCCCTTATTTATTAAAACATCATGTCCGAACCCTTCAAGTCACAAGCTCTAGAGGCCAACCTCGAGCAAACACGATACAAAAACATTTTCATCCCTGAAGAACATCAACAATTTATTTCCCTGTCAGCCAAATACTTCGGCATCAACAAACGCGCCAAGGAATGTATCACTGAATACCATCATCCACTCTCAAACCACACCTTCGTCACCGAGGAACTCCGCAAGATGCTGATGGACGACCTTTGGTTTTATACCCGCGAGGATGTCCCTGCCGATGCCCTGCTCATCCCTATTGAGATGATGCACAGCCTGCTGAAGCCCGAAGTGCCTAAGAAATTGAGGCTGAGCATTGTAAATACGTTGCTTGAGTTCGTAAAACTGATTTATGAGAAATACCCCAATCACCATCATCTGATCGATCAAGTGTTTGCGGATTTGAACGACAAGTTCGACACGAACCGCGATTGCTATATTTTGGCTTCGAAATATGCCATCAAGTATCTCGACAGACTCGCCTCCGATGAAAAATATCACGCCGAGGTGATGCATTTGGTGAAGACCATCTTGATGGAAAATTACCGTTTTTGGAGGGAGACCACCATGGTGGAAAACTGGCTCGACGAGAAGCAAAGCATTGTCACAGAGGAAGAAAGGACGACCTTGATTGCCACCATTGGTAAACCTTATTTCGATCAGTTGAAAGCTGATGTTGAGACCAACACCTGGGAGAAACTCTCCGATATGCCAGTCTTTGACCAAATCGCCAGCCGCTTCACCAAGTCGGAAGAGACCTTCCCGCATTTCATCACCAAGTTCCATTATGTGTTTTACTTGCTCCACCTCCCAGGCATGGAGAGCCAGCGCGAACGCCTCATCTGGAACATGAACCGGATGCTCCGCGACGCTGTCGACGAGATGTCGCAGGAACAAATCATGCCCTTTATCGACACTATCTTCGACCTCGCCCAAGAACTGCGAAAAGACTATATGTCGGCCGTGCTCGACTTCCAACTGACCCTCGGCCTCAAGATCATCGACATCGACCAGACCGAACAAAAAGAAATCGTCAACTACTTCGAGAAGAAACTCATTAACTTCGGCTTTGTCACCCCAGGCAAAGTTTTCGTCAACGAGGACTGGCAACTCTCTGTAGATGAGAATCATATCAAAAATATCCGGGTTTGGCTCGAGTTGATTGAACACTCTAAGTTCCCCATGGAGAAACTGCTCTCCTCCTTGATCGTAAACCTCAAACTGGGCGGCATCTTCCTCAGCGACACCGATCTCTTCCAACGCGAGATCACCAAGATACTGAACTCCAATATTAGTCCCTATTATAAGAAGGTGAAGCAACTCACCCGCATCTTCCCGGTCTATTTCAATGAAATCGGCGCAGAAGGCGAGATCCGCAACGTGACCACCAACATGGACGAGATCTCGGGCCGCGAGGACAAATTGGTGCACTTCCTTCGCAAACAAGTGCATACCGAAAGCAATAATACACTCATAGGCCTCACTCTCAGTGTGTTCAAGTTCTGGAGCGACGGAGTCAAGGAAAACCTGCGTTCTATCCTTCCAAACAACGTTTATGACAGCATCGACGTCAATAGCGAATGGTTCACCTATATCCATGACATCAGCGTTACCATGAGCGAGATCAGCTGTCTCGATCCCGAGGACCTGCTTATGCTCTCTCGTGAAGACTTCGACAAACTCATCGTCCGCGCTGTCGAGAAACTTGAACTCGACCCGACCATCGGCAGCCGGGAGCATGCACGCCTCATGGATACCCGCGACCTCTATGCCTTCCTCCGTGAGAAATATTCGTTCGAAAGCGTCAACATCTTCAACTCGCTCCGAAGCTGCCCCTTCCTTGCGGACAAGGATATCGATGAGTTTGAGAACGCCTACAAAAACAAAGAAATTGGGAAGTCGTTGAAGTTAATCTATATGTTTATGGAAAAACTAAAACAGATTATCTTCAATCCTGAAGAAAGCGAGGGCTGGGAAAACATATACCACAAACGCCATATCGCCATAGGTATCCCTTCGATGTACGGGACCTACCGTGAGAACAAGTTTGAGGCCATGGGATTGACCTTCCGTCTCGAGCGTGTCGCTACCCAGTTGATGGAACAGGTGGTGCAGGGCATCAACCTAGAATACATCTCCGCCCGTACACTCGAAGTGATATACGACATCCTCGAATACTTCCGCGAAGGCTTGGAACTCGATGGCATCACCAACCAAGGCCTTAACTCGAAACTCAAGATGCTCAAATATGCTTTGACCTCACGAAGCTTCTCGTTCGACCAATACATCAACATCTTCCAGTTTATTTCGGAAGATGTCAAGCGTATCGTCATCAGTTACTTCCTGAAATCGTATGAGTATCCCTTGAAAGTCATCGTTCCCCAACTCTTTGACCCCGAAGGTAAGCTTGACGAGCGTGAGACCGCTGCCTTGATTAGCAAGAAATCAGAGGAGTTCCATCGTGACCTTCTGTCGGATGCTTTCCTGATGCAGCCTTTGGACAATTTCATCACTCGCATTTTGAAATCTTTGAGAGGCATGGCCGCCGACCTTGACGATAAACTCATTAGGGATATCATGTCGTACAACTCCGAGATGCTGATCAGCCCCTTCTGGGAGGCCACGCCCAAGATGGACAACCAAGTGTTTATCGGCAACAAGGCCTATCATCTGAAAAACCTTTATCTGAATGGCCTTCCCGTACCTCCGGGCTTCGTGATCACCACCGAGACCTTCCGCCGCAACGAGACCATCAACACCATTCCTGAGCTGCGTTCCGAGATCCACGGGATGATACGTAAGTACATCAACGGATTGGAGGAAATTACCAAACGGAAGTTCGGCGACCCGTCGAATCCGCTGCTTCTTTCTGTCCGTTCCGGAACGGCCATCTCCATGCCGGGAGCAATGGATACCCTCTTGAATGTCGGCTTGAACGACGAGATTGCTGATGCGGTGGCTCAAGAACCCGGCAAGGGCTGGGCCATCTGGGACTCGTACCGACGCCTGCTTCAAAGTTGGGGCATGGCCAAGGGCATCGAGCGCGATGTGTTCGACGATGAGATCAACGCCTATAAACAAAAGACAAACGTGGTCATGAAAGCCGACTTCACCGCGGAACAGATGCGTGAGATCGCCATGGCCTACAAACGTATCCTCGACGAACACCAGGTGGTGTTTGAGCAGGATTCGTTCAAACAACTTATCGAGTGCGTCAACATGGTCATCGACTCCTGGAACAGCGAGCGGGCCCTGGCTTACCGCCGTCATCTCGGCATCTCCGAAAACTGGGGTACTGCCGTCATCGTGCAACAGATGATCTTCGGCAACCGCAGCGCCACCTCGGGCACGGGTGTGGTATTCACCCAAAACCCCAACCGTGAGCGACCTGGCGTGCATCTCTATGGCGACTTCACCATGCGTAGTCAGGGCGAGGATATCGTGGGTGGCCTCGTGAAACCTTTGCCGATAGGGGAGACCCAGCGCAAAACCGCCAACCTCGAAGGCCCCTCCATGCAGACCATGCTGCCCGACATGTATCGCAAGATCTATAACATCGCCGTGAAACTCACCGAGGAACTGGGCTACAGCCCCCAAGAGATCGAGTTCACCTTCGAGAGCGACAACCCTGACGATTTCTATATCCTTCAAACCCGTGACCAAGACCTCAAGACAACGGAAAACGGAAAACGGAAGACGGAAAGTTCCTTTGTTTTCGAGAATCCGACGCAAAGAATCCAACTTTCTGTCGGCCATGGCATGGGCATCGGTGGCGGAGCCATGAATGGCTTGGCAGCCTTCAATGCCAACCAAATCGAAGAGCTTCGTAAGCAATATCCTGAGGAGAACGTCATCTTGGTCCGTCCCGACACGGTGCCCGATGACATCGGCATGATCTTCGACTGCGACGGCTTGCTCACCGCCCGTGGTGGTGCCACCTCGCATGCCGCGGTCACCGCAGTGCGCCTCGGCAAGGTCTGCGTGGTCAGCTGCGACGGCCTCGAAGTGGATGTCGACGACGAGTTCGGTTCCATCAACGGCCATCCCCTCCATGAAGGCGACAAGATTGCCATCGACGGAAGCCAAGGACTGGTTTATCTTGGGCATTATCCTATTGAATGAAAATCTTTTGTATTTTTGCGCCCATGAAAAACATCCGAAACTTCTGCATCATCGCACATATCGACCACGGCAAATCAACCCTGGCCGACCGCCTTCTCGAACTTACCAAGACCGTCAGCGAGAAAGAACTCGTCGACCAGGTGCTAGACGACATGGACCTCGAACGTGAGCGCGGCATCACCATCAAGAGCCACGCCATCCAGATGAAATACAACTACAAGGGAGAGGTTTATACTCTCAACCTCATCGACACCCCAGGCCATGTCGACTTCTCATACGAGGTTTCACGTTCCATCGCCGCCTGCGAAGGAGCCCTCCTCGTAGTCGACGCCACCCAAGGTATCCAGGCTCAGACCATCGCCAACCTCTATTCAGCCTTGGAACACGACCTGGAGATCATCCCCGTGATGAACAAAATCGACATGGACAGCGCCATGATCGACATCGTGGAAGACCAGATCGTGGACCTGCTCGGCTGCGACCCCTCCGATATCCTCAAAGTGAGCGCCCGTACCGGTGAAGGCGTGCCTGCCGTGCTCGACGCCATCGTGGAAAAAGTGCCATGCCCCAAAGGCGACCCCGACGCGCCGCTGCAAGCACTGATCTTCGACTCGGTGTTCAACTCCTACCGCGGCATCATCGCCTACTACCGCATCATGAACGGCACCATCCGTACCAACGACCTGGTGAAGTTCTTCGCCACCGGCAAGGAATACAACGCAGAGGAAGTGGGCGTGCTGCAACTCAAACAAGTGCCCAAAGCCCAGCTCTCAGCTGGCGACGTGGGATACATCATATCGGGCATCAAGACCTCACGCGAAGTCAAGGTGGGCGACACCATCACCCATGTGGATCGCCCCTGCGACGAGCCTGTGGCTGGTTTCGAGAATGTGAAACCCATGCTGTTCGCGGGTATCTATCCCGTCGATGCCGACGACTATGAGGAACTCCGTGCCTCTCTCGAGAAGCTTCAACTCAACGACGCCTCCTTGGTGTGGGAACCCGAGTCCTCCGCCGCACTGGGCTTCGGCTTCCGTTGCGGCTTCCTCGGACTGCT
This sequence comes from uncultured Bacteroidia bacterium, assembly GCA_902801465.1. Classification (GTDB taxonomy): domain Bacteria; phylum Bacteroidota; class Bacteroidia; order Bacteroidales; family F082; genus Limimorpha. The sequence continues at coordinate 65,833 of CADCIH010000001.1, forward strand.
CCACATGGAGATCGTCCAAGAACGCCTCGACCGTGAGTTCGACATGGATGTGATCACCACCGTTCCCAATGTGTCGTTCAAATGCTTCAAGACCGACGGCGAGATGATCGAGGTGCACAACCCTTCAGGACTTCCCGAGGTGACCAAGATCGACCATATCGAGGAGCCTTATATCATCGCCCAGATCATCTCCAAGAATGATTTCACCGGTCCTATCATGACGCTCTGCATCGAGCGCCGCGGCGTGCTCAAAAACCAGGTGTATCTCTCCACCGACCGTGTGGAGCTTACCTTCCAGATGCCACTCAGCGAGATTGTGTTCGATTTCTACGACAAACTCAAGTCGATCTCCAAAGGCTATGCCTCGTTCGACTATCATATCGCAGGTTATCAAGATGCCGACCTGGTGAAACTCGACATCATGCTCAACGGCGAGTCGGTCGACGCCCTCTCCACCTTGATCCACCGAGGCCATGCCTACGACTTCGGTCGTCGCATGTGTGAGAAACTCAAGGAACTCATTCCACGCCATCAGTTCGACATCGCCATCCAAGCCGCCATTGGCGCCAAGATCATCGCCCGTGAGACGGTGCGTCAGGTCCGTAAGGATGTGACCGCCAAGTGTTATGGCGGCGACGTCTCCCGTAAACGCAAGCTCTTGGAGAAGCAGAAAGCAGGCAAGAAACGTATGCGCCAGATCGGGAACGTCGAGGTGCCCCAGTCCGCTTTCCTCGCCGTGCTGAAGCTGGATTAACAACGTTGGTACCTCTTCCCTGGAAGAGCCATCACGATACCGTCAAACTCAAGGTTTAACAAAAGACTCGCCAATTTGGTGGTAGGGAGCCCTGTGCCTATGATGAGGTCGTCGAGGCTCACCATGCTCTTGTCGCCGAAACAATCCATGATCCGTTTCTCCTCCTTGGAAAACTCCCGGAAGATGGTCGTCTGCCGCTCTTCCCTCGTCTTCTCCCGTTCCCAGCGCATGATGTAACGCAGGTTGGCGATGTTCTCTATGAGATGCGCCCGGTTGGTGCGGATGAGGTAATTGCATCCCTGGCTGTAAAGGTCTTGTACCCTCCCAGGAAAGGCGAACACGTCGCGGCTGTATGAGTTGGCGAGGTCTGCCGTGATGAGCGAGCCTCCCTTCAGCGCCGACTCGATGACGATGACGGCATCGGCCATGCCTGCGATGATGCGGTTTCTTCTTGGGAAGTTCTCTCGGTCGGGCTGGGTGCCGCTCATGCATTCCGTGAGCAGTCCTCCATTGGCCTGCATCTCAACCGCTAACTTTTTGTTCGCCGCGGGATATACCTGTTGAAGTCCATTGCCCAGCACTCCTACAGTGGGGATACCTGCCTTCACCGAGGAGCGATGCGCCACGGTGTCCACCCCGTAAGCCAGACCGCTGACTACGAGCACCTGTTCGTCAACGAGGTCGTTGACCAGTTGGGTGCAACACTCCTTTCCATAGTCGGTGATGTTGCGTGTGCCCACAATGGCCACCACCCGTTGCTCGTTCAGGTTGGCGTTGCCCTTGTAATACAGCATCATCGGACTGTCGTCACATTGAAGCAGTCTTCGAGGGTATTCCGGTTTTTGGTAAAACAAAGGCTTGATGTTGTTTTTCTCGATGAATTCCACTTCCTGCTCTGCCCTTTTAAGAATATCCTTCGGGTGGCACAGGGCATCGATGGTGACTTCCCTCATGCCGTTGATCTTCTCCAACGACTTGCGATGCTCCTTGAAGATGGCTTCGGCATCGCCGCAGTAAGTCACAAATCTTTTCCCGCTGATGTCACCAATTCCAGGAATCAAAGTGACAGCAATTTGATATATTAATTGATGTGTCATAAATAAATTAATTGATGAAGCAAAAATAATAAAATTATTTATATATGAATTCTTTCAATTAAAAATAATTCTGCATATCATATTCCGAATTCAGCATTAAATCGTTATCTTTGCACCTTATTATGAAAGGAAAGGTCATCAAATCCACCGGTAGCTGGTACATCGTCCTCGATGAGCAAGGACGCCAATGGGAATGCCGTCTCCGAGGTAAGATCCGCCTCGACGGACTGCGCTCCACGAATCCCGTTGCCGTGGGCGACAATGTGGTGTTTGAACAGGAGCCAGGGAAAGATACCGGAGTCATTAAGAAAATCGACCCCCGAAACAATATTATTGTCCGGAAGTCAGTCAACCTCAGCAAAGCCTCCCATATCATCGCCGCCAACATCGACCTTGCCATCATCGTGGCCACCATCGCCCAACCTCGCACTTCCACCGGCTTCATCGACCGCTTCATGGTCACTGCCGAGGCCTACCACATCCCTACAGCCCTTGTGTTCAACAAATGTGACCTCTATTCCGACGACCAGATAGGGGAGATGGCCGAACTTATCGAGTACTACTCGAGTATCGGATACACCTCCTTCGGCGTCTCCGCCAAAACAGGCTTCAAACTCGATGAACTGAAAGCCTTGATGCAGGATAAGATATGCCTCTTCTCGGGTCACTCCGGCGTGGGGAAGTCGGCGCTCGTCAACGCCCTCGACCCAAGCCAACACCTCAAGATAGGCGCCATCTCCGATGTGCACAACAAAGGCATGCACACCACCACTTTCGCCGAGATGCACCACCTCGAGTTCGGCTCCTGGATTGTCGACACCCCGGGTATTAAAGAGTTTGCACTCTACGACATGGAGGCCGAAACCCTCGCACAACGCTTCCCCGAGATGCGGAAGCTGATGAGCCAATGCCGTTTCGCCAATTGCACTCATACCCATGAACCTGGATGCGCCGTCAAAGAAGCCGTCGAAAACGGCGATATTGCCGACTGGCGGTACAATAACTACCTCAGAATGTACAACAACGAAGACTGGAGCTATGGAACCGACGATTAAGGACTTGCTGCTGAAACAACTGGAAACCCAAGAGGCCTGTGTCATCCAGCTTGAGATGGGATCCTACGACTATAGCCTCTCCGAGATTGCCCGCATCGTGGAGGAAAACGATGCCAAAATACTCGGCCTTACCGTCGAAGCCGTTGCCGAAGAACCTGGACGCATCGTCGTCAGCATCCTTGTCAACAAAGCCGAATGCACAGGTGTCATACAGAGCTTTTATCGATATAACTATAATATTATTAACGTCTTTAGCTCGCCAGAGGAAAACAGCGACCTGCTCGACCGCTATTCGCTGCTGATGCGCTATCTGAACGTATAAACAGCCTGACCATGAAAATCGCCATATTTGGAAAGACCATCGCCCCTGAAAACGAGGGCTACCTCAAGCAGCTGGTCCAAGAGCTAAAAAACAATCATGTGGAAGTGGTGGACTGCTTCAACCGCCGTGAACCCGTCGGTGCCGACATCGACCTGTTGCTTTCCATCGGTGGCGACGGCACTTTGCTTGACGCGGTGCCGCTCGTGGGCGCTTCGGGTATTCCTATCCTTGGCATCAACATGGGACGGCTGGGATTCATCTCCAGTGTGGCAAAGGAAGAGATCCCACAAGCCATCCGACAAATCCTCGAAGGACGCTACACCACCGAGGACCGCACCTTGCTTGAACTGGTCTCTCCCAACAATGTCTTCGGCGACGTGCGCTATGCCCTTAACGAGATCAACATCATCCGTAATCCCGAGCACTCGCTCCTTTCAATCAAAGTGTTCGTTGATGACGTCTATCTCAACACCTACTGGGGCGATGGAATCCTGCTCGCCACCCCGACAGGCTCCACGGCCTACTCGCTCAGCGCCGGAGGACCCATCCTCACCCCCGACTCGCACTGCTTCGTCATCACACCTATTGCAGCCCACAACCTCACTGTACGTCCCATCGTCATCACCGATGACAGCGTGGTACGCATCCAGGTGGAGGGACGTGAGAGACAATTCGTGTTCAGCATGGATTCACATGCCTGCGCCCTCGACACCTCCGTGGAGCTGGTGGTGCGTAAGGCCGACTTCCGCATCCGTACCGTGCGACTCGAAGGCGCTGACTTCTTCAGCACCATCCGTAACAAACTATCATGGGGCAAAGACAATAGAAATTGATTTTCTGCGTTGACACATTATTAAAAATGTCGTAACTTTGCAAACTTTTAAACCTATGAAGAAAAGATTGCGTTTTTTGCTGATAATGTGCACCGTTGTCCTGCTTGGCCTCGCTGGTTCAAGAGCAATGGCACAAAGTCCCCAGACCATCGAAGTAGGCCCCCACGTGGGAGCCACCTCATATATTGGCGACCTCAACGTGTGGCGCCACCTCCCGCAGTGGGATTGGAAACACCTTAACCAGTTCCATTATGACCTCGGTGGAGTGGTGCGTTTCAACTACGACTCGCGTTGGTCGTTCCGCCTCGATTATACTTACCTCCATGCCAGAGCCGCCGATACCATTACCGCTTGGCGACCTGAAGGCTGTCTGAACTTCAAGACCACCGCCCATGACCTCAGCCTACTGGTCGAGTTCAACTTCCTGGACTACTACACCGGCAAGAACGATAAAGGATTCTCTCCTTACATCTTCGGAGGTGTCTCGGGACTTCTTTTTTGGGTGCAACCCTTTACCGGTGATGAGGCCTTGGATGCGATGTATTTCAACAATCTTCATGCGGAAACCGTTCCTGTAGACCAGAACAATACTCAAACCCAACACGAAGTGGATGCCTTCACCGCTGAGGCCGGCAAAGGCAGTCCAAACAAGACGTTATCCTTCCCCTTTGGTCTCGGATGCAAGATTTCCATCTCGGAACATCTTGCCGCCACGGCCGAATGGAGAATGCACTATACCTTCACCGATTTCTTCGACGGCGTCCGGGGCGACTATGCCGATCGTGCCAATAACCAACATGCCACGGGTGTTGACTCCCAAGGGGTGACATACGACTTTACCGATCCCACCTACAACCCTTCTGATCCCCAAAGTGGTTTTCCCGTAGGCTTCCAACGAGGCAACGCCCGTAACAACGACTGGTTCGGAATGTTCAACATCTCACTCACCTGGAAGTTCGTCATCCCCGACAACGCCGCCTGTAAACTTACCGACAAATGATATGACACTGAAGGAACAAATCAATATAGAACGCTTGCCCCAACACATCGCCGTCATCATGGACGGCAACGGCCGTTGGGCCAAAGAGCATGGTAAACAACGTATCTTCGGCCACCAGAACGCCATTCAAGCAGTGCGCGAGGTGAATGAAGCCTGTGCCGAACTGGGTGTGGGCTATCTCACCCTTTACGCCTTCTCCACCGAGAACTGGAACCGCCCAGGCGATGAAGTCAACGGACTGATGACCCTGCTTTCGCAAACCATCAAAAAAGAAACTTCCACCTTGCTTAAAAACGGTATCCGCCTCAACGTGATTGGCGACATCGACCGCTTGTCGCAAAGCATCCGCGACGAACTGTCCCGTACCATAGACAGCACTAGCAAGGGCGAACGCATGGAGCTTACCGTAGCCTTGAGCTACTCCGGCCGCTGGGACATCACCAACGCCGCTCGCCGTATGGCTCAAGCCGCCAAAGATGGAAACCTCGACCCAAACAACATTACCGAGGAAGTCGTCAGCAGCTACCTCTCCACCGCAGGCCGACCCGATCCCGAATTGCTCATCCGTACCAGCGGAGAAATGCGCATCAGCAACTTCCTGATGTGGCAACTGGCTTACTCGGAACTCTATTTCACCAACAAATACTGGCCCGACTTCCGTAAAGACGACCTCTACGAAGCCATCCTCGACTACCAACATCGCGAACGCCGCTTCGGTAAAACCAGCGAACAACTTAACAAATGATGTCAATGATGAAGAAATATATACTCCTAGCCCTTTTGATGATAGGCCTCAACGCCGTGGCACAGATCCGAATCGGCGACGACCTTTCGGATATCGACTACAACAATCCTAAGACCTATGAGATTGCAGGCATCACCGTTGAAGGCACCAAATACGTCGATGGTGGTGTGCTTGCCATGCTCTCGGGACTGCGCGCTGGCACCGAGATCACTGTCCCAGGCGACGACATCGCCGACGCCATCCGTAAGATTTGGGACCAAGGGATGTTCGAAGACGTCGCCATCAACACCACCAATATCGTGGGCGACAAGATCTTCCTCCAAATTGTAGTGCAGGAACGCCCCCGCGTCTCCAAGTTCTCATTCAACGGCATCAAGAAATCCGAAGCCGACGATATCCGCAATAAAATCAACCTCTCGAGAGGTGACATCGCCACCAACCATCTTGAGACCAAGACCCGCCGCATCATAGAGGACTTCTACGCTGAGAAAGGCTACTATAACGCCATCGTCGATATCCAACAAGTGCCCGACACCACCAAGGAAAACTCGGTGGATTTGGTTATCAATGTTGAAAAAGGCAAAAAAGTGAAGATCGGAGAGATTAATCTCATCGGAAACGAGAACCTCACCGATGTCCAGATCCTTTCCGCTATGAAGGAAACCAAACAGAAAGGTGTGTTCAACCCCCTAGATCCGCTAGGCCCCGCTGTGGTCAACGCCATTGCTGATGTCGTCACCCTTCACCCACTCAGAGCCGTCAACGGCATCGAGGAATACTTCTTCGAGAACTACCGCCCCCGTATCTTCAAAAGCTCCATGTTCCTTGAGTCGAACTACGAGGACGACAAACAAAACATCATCGCCAAATACAACTCTAAAGGCTATCGCGACGCAATCATCGTGCGTGACTCAGTGTATAACCTTGACGATGGTAACCTCGGTATCGACATCGTGATCGACGAAGGCAACCTCTACCACTATCGCAACATCAATTGGACGGGCAATACAAAGTATTCCAGCGAAACACTGGATGGTGTGCTCGGCATCAAACGCGGTGACGTTTATAATAAGGAGTTGCTCAACACCAACCTAACCTATAGTGAGACCACTCTCGACGTGTCCTCCCTTTACATGGATGACGGTTATCTCTTCTTCCGCGTCGATCCCGTCGAAGTGCAAGTCGAGAACGACTCCATCGACTTGGAGATACGTCTCAACGAAGGTAAGCAGGCCCGTATTAGCAATGTCACCCTCAAAGGAAACACCAAGACCAACGACTTCGTGGTGATCCGTGAGATGTACAGCCGTCCGGGACAACTTTTCAGCCGTAGCGACGTCACACGTACCGTCCGAGAACTGGCTACCCTGGGATTCTTCAACCAAGAGTCCATTTTTCCCGATGTCCGACCCAATTACACCGACAACACCGTTGACATCGAATACAAAGTGGAAGAGGCAAGCGCCGACCAAGTGTCATTCTCCGCAGGATGGGGCTATAACATGTTGATCCTTCAGGCAGGCTTGTCGTTCAACAACTTCTCCATGCGAAACCTGTTCAATGGGGATGCATGGAAACCCATCCCTGGTGGTGACGGTCAGAAACTGTCGCTCAGCCTCAACACCTTTGGAACCCGTTATATCGGCTATTCCGCCTCCTTCACCGAACCGTGGCTCGGAGGTCGCAAGCCTAACTCGTTCACCGCTTCAGTGTACCAATCGTTCTACTCCAATGGCTACAAGAGATCGGAAGAGAATTTCGGGTTTTTCCGCATGACGGGCGCCTCGGTGGGCCTTGGACGTAGAATGACATGGCCTGACGACTACTTCACCCTCTATCAAGGCGTGTCGTTCATCAACTATCGACTGAAAAACTATGCCAACATGCTGAGTTTTGGCACGGGTACAGGCTATTTCAACATGTTCAGCTATACCTTCACCATCGGCCGCAACTCCGTGAGCCAACCGCTTTATCCGCGTAACGGATCGGAAGTCCAGCTCTCGCTTGAGATCACTCCTCCATACTCCCTCTTCGGCAACAAGGACTATTCTTCGATGACAGAGGATGAAAAGTATAAATGGATTGAGATGCACAAGTGGAAATTCAAGGCGGCTTGGTACTCCGAGCTCTATGAGAAGCTTGTGCTGATGACCCGTGTCCGCTTCGGCTATTTGGGCTATTACAACGACGATATCGGTCCTACGCCTTTCCATCGCTTCTATCTTGGTGGCGATGGACTCGGAACCTATAACTTCGACAGCCGTGAGATCATCGGCATGCGTGGTTACAAGAACGAGTCGCTCACCCCTGGCTCTGGAAGCACTTCAATCGGCGGCAACATCTTCGCCAAATATACCCTGGAGTTGCGTTATCCCTTGTCGCTTAACCCCTCGGCTACCGTCTATGCCATGGGCTTCCTGGAAGCAGGTAACTGCTGGCTCGGTTTCGAGAACTTCAACCCGTTCAAGGTGTATCGCTCCGCTGGTGTGGGCGCCCGTATCTTCCTGCCCATGTTCGGACTTTTGGGCCTCGACTGGGGCTATGGCTTCGACCAAGTGCCAGGCGCTCCCGACGCTTCTGGAAGCCAGTTCCATTTCTCCATCGGAGGCTCCATCGATTAATGTGAACTCGGCACGGTTATTGATATAATGTATATTTTTGTTTGAAAACAAATAATGAATAACGATATGAAAACACTGAAATCATTGCTCCTCGCCGCTGTCATCATCCTCTGCGGCACCATGGGCGCCCATGCCCAAATCGGCGGACAGAAATTCGCCTATGTCGATTCAGATTACATCCTGAGCAACATCCCTGAATATGCCGATGCCCAGGAAGAACTCAACGCTCTCTCAACCAAATGGGAAAACGAAATCAAAGCCATCTACGACCAGGTCTCGAGTATGTACCGCAAGTACCAGACCGAGATGGTGCTGCTCTCTGAAGACCAGAAACATGCCCGTGAGCAGGAAATCATCAACAAGGAACAAGAAGCTAAGAACCTCCAGATGCAATACTTCGGCTCCGAAGGACAGATTTACCAAAAACAAACCGAATTGATCCAACCTATCCAGGAAAAGATCTATACTGCCGTTACCGAAGTCGCCCAAACCAAAGGATATGCCTTCATTTTCGACCTGGCTTCGGGTACCTCCATCCTCTATGCATCTGACAAAGCTGATGTCAGCGACGATGTGCTCGATCAACTTAGCAACGTGATGCAGACCGTCCGCCGCGAAGACCGCAAACGCAGCAACGCCGCATCAGGCACTGGTTCGAGTTCAAAAGGCTCTGGCCCAACTCCAAAATCAGTTAAAAAATAATCTTCAATAGAGAGAGTAAAGTTTTATTTACTATCTTTGCACCCTCAAAAAAAGAGAACAATCAATTAAATCCTTTATAAAATGAACAAGATCACCAAAGTATTATTTCTGGTCGCAGCTCTGTTCTTCATGAATGGCTTCGTCAGTGCCCAAACCCTGAAGATCGCTCATGTCAACACTAGCGAAATTATGAATGACATGCCCGACAGACCCAAGGCTGAAAAAGACCTTGAGACCTATTACAACGAGCTTCAAGAACAGCTCAGAGTCATGTATGCCGAGTATTCTTCCAAGCTTCAGGACTATCAGAACAACGCCGAGACCATGTCGAACCTCGTGAAACAGTCGAAGGAAAAGGAATTGGTGGACCTCGAAAGCCGCATCTCCGCTTTCCAAGCCAATGCCGAAAACGAATTCGACGCCAAGCGTGCTGAACTGCTCCAACCCCTGCTCGAGAAGATTCAGAACGCCATCAACGCCGTGGGTAAGGAAAAGGGCTACACCTATATCATCGACCTGGCCACCGGCACCGCTGTCTACGTGGGAACCGACGCCATCGATATCACCAAGGACGTGAAGGCAAAACTTGGTATCAAGAAATAAGCTTTCAGCTTGAGAATGAAAAAAGCCGCGCTAAAACGCGGCTTTTTTCATTTGATGTTGTCCCTTTTGACTTTGGCAAACCTCAACAGCTTCAAGATACCCAACTGTTTGTGGTCGTCTTTCTTGGCCAGGTTGAGGTAGAGCCCCAACTTCTTGATGATGGGGATTCGGAAAGTCTCCACAAACTCAATCAAGGTGCCGTCGGGGTCTTCAATATAGGTGAAATGGCCGTTGGCCTCGCCCATCCCGAAATCGGCCCCGCTGTCACAAACAAAAGGATGTCCCATGGCCTCTGTCTCTGCTTTCACGGCTTCCATGTTTCGCACATCGAAGCAGAGATGGATATAGCCTGGGTCGCCCCAGTAACGGCCTTCATATAGTTTTTTGCCTGCGCCTTCCATGCTTTGGACGAGCTCAAGATGCGAGGTACCCATGATGGCCGATAGCGGTCCCTCGATGGGCTTGCTGCGTTCCAAAATCACCCGGCGCACTTGACGGTCGCCGCCAGGGAGACAATGGAAGTCCTCGAACACGCGGGTCTCATCGCAAACGACCTTGTCATATTCCAAAAGCTTCATGTAGAAGGGGAGGGAACGTTCCATGTCGCTCACCCCAATCGTCACACCGTTGGCGCCACCGGTCAGCTTGTCTTCGTCGATGAATACATAGCGGTCGTCCTCAATATCAAAGAGGTTGCCGTAAGGGTCCTTCATGTAGAAGTGCTTTTGTCCAGTAGGTGTGAACACAATCTCGCTGATGATGTCGAGACCCCTATTTATAAAGGTGTTGTAGACGTGCTCGATGTTGGGGGTCTTCACCTTGGCGATGAGGATGCCCAGGTCGCCTAAACGGAGAGGCTCTTTCAGGTAGTTGAGCTCGCGGCCTTTAGGCTGCCATATCTCGAACCCACCGCCACCGCGGATGTTGATGGCGATGCCCGAACGCCGAGGCTGGGGCTTGCCTCCCGTGTAGGGGAGCATGCGCTCGGCCACGCCCTCGTCATCGACGATTTTCACTTCGAAACCGAACTGGTCGTAATACCATTTCCAGGCCTCCACGAAGTCGCTGACTCCAATGCCCACCTGCTGTATGCCGCAAATCACTTTTCCTTTCATCTCTAAATTCTAAATTATTAATTAATTGTCAAGTCGCCGAAATTCTTTTCGATAATCTATAGTAGAGCGGTAAACACCATTTATGGATATGTGCCATCAGCAATTCGGTCTTGCCGATGAGCTTGCGGTGCTTCTGACGCTTGATGGCTTTTACGGCGATGGCGCCGCATTTGTCCACATCAAGGCCGTTGGCCTGCCCCGCATCCATCTTGGCATGAGCCGTGCCGTCACCCATCAAGGCACTCTTGCTGATCTGTGTGTTGATGCGCCCAGGGATGAGGAAGGTTACGTTGATGTTGGGGTATTCCAACTCCAACGACTCATAGAAGCCGAACAGGGCGTGCTTGGCGGCGCAATAAGCTGAACGCAGAGGGAACCCAAACAAACCCGATAGGGAAGTGGTCACCGAAAACTGCACATGCTTTGCATCCTTAATCATGTCGCCGAACTTCTTCACCATATAAACACCACTCATGAAGTCAACCTTGAGGATCTTTTCATCTACGCTGAAATCAGTGTCGAGGGCCTTCTCGCGTTGGGAGATGCCAGCATTCAAGACAAAGAGGTCAACGGTAACACCAAGCCCCATGACAAAATCATGGAACTCGTCGATGGAACCATAGTCGTCAAGACGTGTCTCCTTGGCCCAGGCTTTCACGCCCAGTTTCTCGCATTCCTCCTTGACCTTCAAAAGGTCTTCGTTGCCTAACCCTGTCAGTATCAAATTACAGCCTTCTTTGGCGAGATGAATCGAAATGGAACGTCCGATGCCCGTTCCTCCTCCGGTGACAATGGCATGCTTGCCTTTCAAATCCAACATGTTGTCAAACTTTTTTGCAAAAGTAATAAAAGTAAATGTTTATATAATCGATATATTTACTAATTTTGTGCTTTGGTGGAAGACGGGAGTCAGAAGTCTGAAGCTTCTTAATTCTTAATTCCTAATTCTAAATTCTTAATTCTAAAAAAGATGGATATTTTTGAAAGAATAGCAAAAGACTCCGGTGGTCCGATTGGGCAGTACCGTGAGCGTGCCGATGGTTACTTTGCATTTCCTCGTCTGGAGGGTGAACTGGGTCCCCGTATGGTTTTCAACGGCAAAGAAGTGCTTTGCTGGAGTTTGAACAATTACCTTGGCTTGGCCAATCATCCAGCCATCCGCAAAGCCGATGCTGAAGGCGCCGCCCGCTGGGGTCTCGCTGCTCCGATGGGTGCCCGCATGATGTCGGGTCAGACCCGTATGCACGAGCATTTTGAAAAAGAGCTGGCCGACTTCGAGAGAAAGGAAGCAGCCTACCTCTTCAACTTCGGCTACCAAGGCATCTTCTCGACCATCGATACCTTGACCAGTCCTCATGATGTCATCGTTTACGACAACGAGGCCCATGCCTGCCTTCTCGACGGCATCCGCCTTCATCTCGGCAACAAATACAAGTATCGCCATAACGATATGGGCGACCTGGAGAAGAAGCTTCAGGTGGCTACCGAGGTGGTGGAGAAGACTGGAGGCGGCATCCTTGTCATCACCGAAGGCGTGTATGGCATGACTGGCGCTCTGGGCGACCTCGCAGGTATCGTCAAACTGAAACAAAAGTATAGCTTCCGCATCTTGATTGACGACGCCCACGGCTTCGGCGTGATGGGACCCACTGGCCGCGGTACTTCCGAACACTTCGGTGTGATGGACGAGGTGGATATCTATATCGGCGCCTATGCCAAGGCCATGGCCATCATAGGTGGCTTCGTCGCTGGTCCGAGACACGTCATCGAGTACCTGCGCTACAACATGCGCTCGCAGATGTACGCAAAGAGTCTTCCCCTCGCCATTGTGGAAGGCTGCGAGAAACGTCTCGAGATCATCCGCGGTGAGGAAGGCGACCGTCTGCGCGCCCAACTCTGGAAGGTGACCCGCGCCTTGCAGAACGGCTTCCGCGAGATGGGCTTCGACATCGGCCCCGCTGAGGCTTGTGTCACCCCGGTGCACGTCAAAGGCGACGTGGTTCAAGCCACCAACATCGCCATGGACCTCCGCGAGAACTACCGCATCTTCTGCTCTGTGGTGACTTATCCTGTCATCCCCAAGGGCATGATCATCTTCCGCATCATCCCCACTGCCGCTCACAGCATGGAAGACGTGGAATACACCCTCAACGCCTTCAAGGAAGTGAAGGAAAAACTCGCCAAGGGCGTCTATGACGGTACGGAAGTGCCGAACATGTGCATTCCTTATAACTACTAATAGCCATGATACTCGTCAAACAGGTTGGCGTCTGGGTCAACATCTTCAATTGCAAAATGAAGAAACATATCGCCTCCGTCTTTAAGAAAGAGGGGATCAACCTTACTGCCGAACAGTTTCTGGTGATGGACACGCTTTGGAATCAGGGCGAGATGACCCAACAGACCATCGCTTACATCATCCAGAAGGACAAGAATTCGGTGACCCAGTTTATCGACAACCTGGAGAAGAAAGGCCTGGTGCAGCGTGTTGTTGACTCGGCGGACCGCCGAGTCAACAACATCAAGCTGTCAAAAACAGGCCTGGCTATGAAAGACTATACCAAGAAAGTCGCCATCGATGCCATCAGCGACATCCTCAAAGGTATCCCGGAAGAAGAACTGAAGACCTTCGTCAAGGTGCTGAATAAGGCTTGCGACAACATCGAAAAGATGAACGAGTGATTTAAGACCGCTTTTTTGCGGTTTTGGAAAGATTTTTGCTTTTTTCTTCTTCTTGTTCGGGGTAAAAACCGTAATTTTACCCCTTAATTGTTTTTAAATATGAAGTACGGAAGAATTATTATCGCTTTTTTGATGATGTGCTTCGCCTTGTCATCTTGTAATAACAAGGAAGGCGAAGGCGGCACAGGCACCATTCGCGGATATGTCAAGCTGGTCCATCATCCCGACGATGACTATCAGCTGAACGTCGATACCCTCAACGCTGCCAAAACCGATGTGTTCATCGTCTATGGTAACGATGAGTTCTATGGCGACGATATCGAGACCGACCCCGACGGGCTCTATCAATTCGAATACCTCACTCCGGGCAACTATACCGTTTTCGCCTATTCCACCTTGGCAACAGGGGAGAAGGTGGCTGTGGCCCAGACGGTGAAACTGGAGAGGGGACAAGTAGCCGAGGTGCCTATCATTTATATTCACGACGGAAAAGCCTACGGCACTTCCGTCATCACCGGCAGGGTGTGGGCCTGGTATTTCCATAACAACGAATACCGTGGCGAGGGATGGGCCTACGAACATAGGGTCTATCTCCGTAAACTGGGCGATAGCTATCATATCGACGACGTCCGCGTCGGTCTCGATGGCATCTTCGCTTTTCAGAAAGTGCTTCCCGGTACCTATGAGGTAATCACCTATACCCAGGACGCCCAAGAGGTGCCTTCACCCCTCATCGACACAGTCACCGTGAAAGCCGATGAAATCCTCCAAATGGAACCTGATACTACTTTTATTGTTCGAATCCAAGTGTAATTGATATGAAAAAGCTGTTTTTAATTGCTCTGTTGGGATTAATGGCTGTTCCGCTGTTCTCCCAGTCAGTCTCTGACGCCACCATTCAAAAGCGCGAAAACCGTCGCGGCATGGTGCTGAAAGAATGGAACACCGCCGTTGGATCCAAGATACCCTTCCTCGATCATGTCACCACTTACGACGAGTTGGGCCGCAAGATCGAAGAGATTGAGTACGCCAGCTATGGACAGAAATCGCGCGTGGTGAGCGAATACCCGCCCGACAGCGACGTCACTGCCAAAGTGGTGCGAGAGATCGAATACAACGACCGCGACAGAGTGGTGCGCATCCGTAAGTTCGAGTACAACGAAGACGGCTCAAAGAGCCGCCAACTCAACTACTATCCCAACGGTAAGCTGGAATCGGTCAAGGTTTACGAATACGTGGCTAAGTGAACCCCGAGATCCTCGATATTGTCAACACTATGAGCCCCATCACCCTTGGGGAGATGAAGGAAGTGAAGCTCATGAATCGGGTGGACACCAAATTTCTGGTGACCTCAGAACAGCTTCTTGCCATCCTCAAGGGGATCCGTGAACATTACTACGCACAAGAGGTGGAAGGGAACCGCATGTCTCCCTATAGCACCGTTTATTACGACACCCCCGACCTCAAGATGTACATCATCCACCACGACCGACATTTGGTCCGCGACAAGGTGAGGGTGCGCACCTACGTGGATTCGCATCTGACCTTCTGCGAGGTTAAACATAAAACCAACAAGGGCCGGACGAAAAAGAAACGAATAGAGATAGAACCCGGCACCGATATCATCCATGACACCGAAACAGCCGCCTTCCTCGCTGAGAAGCAACCCTATCCCGTGAATAGCCTCAGCCCTAACCTGGAGACGGCATTCGACCGCATCACCCTGGTCAACTACGAAAAGACCGAACGGCTGACCATCGACTGTAACCTGAACTTCCGTAACTTTGTCTCCGGCACCTCGGCCTCCTTGGAACCGCTTGTGATCATGGAACTCAAACAGGACGGGCGCGCCCGCTCTCTGCTGAAAGAGGTGCTTTTCGACCTCCGCATCAAGCCCTACAAAATCAGCAAATACTGCATCGGCACCGCCATGACCCGCCCCGACGTCAAACAAAACCGCTTTAAGAAGAAACTACGCAGAATCGATAAACTGAAATCTACCGATGTCGCACCCCTATGTGGTGTAACCCCTAACTTTTAACTTTTATCTTTTATCTTTTAACTTTTATCTTTTATCTCTTAACTATAACCAACCATGTTCCTCCTCCAATCCGCCCCACAATTCGATCCCGACATTGCCCGTGAATTCGGCAATGGAGGCGGTGCCGCCGATATTAATTTTTTGGGCGTCCCGCTTTTCGATGCAACCAGCCTCTGGACCCTCCTGTTCCGATTTGCACTCAACTTCCTGGTGTGCTGGATCATCATCCGGTTATTCTATTACAAGAAGTCACAACGCCGAGACTATTACTTCACCTTTATGATGTTCGCCGTAGTCATCTTCTTGATTATCACACTGATGGATAATATGAAGATGAACGTTGCCTATGCCCTCGGCCTATTCGCCATCTTCGGCATGATACGTTATAGGACAGAGACCCTGCGCATCCGTGAGATGACCTATCTCTTCGTCGTCATGGGCCTGTCTATCATCAACGGTCAGGCACTCACCACCAGTCTCTTGGAACTGCTTATCACTAACGCATTGGTCATCCTCGCCATCTGGCTTTTCGAAGGCAACAAACACTCCAAGCAGATGTCGGAAAAAGTGATTCTCTACGATAAGATCGACTTGGTGCAGCAGGGAAAAGAAGCAGAACTGAAAGCCGACTTGGAAGCACGTACTGGCATCGCCATCGAGAAGATGGAAGTCGGCCATATCGACTACCTGCGCGACGCCGCATTTATCAAGATCTGGTACAAGCCAAATCCTGGAGAGACCAGTACCATAGGAACGTTTACCAAATTAAAGGATTTTTAAGTGGAAAACGGAAAACAGAAAACGGAGAACGAAAAACGGAGAACGGAAAACTTTCCACTTTTCGTTTTATTCCTCCTGATGGCAAATGCTCTTCCGGCCTTCGCCCAAAGTGAGAGAAACACCAGCTTTGGCGGTATCGTCGGGATGGACTTCAGCAATGGGTTCAGGAACGGCATTGAGCTTAAAGTGGAGGAGGAGTTCCGTTTTGGAGAGTTTGGTGGAACCCACATGGAACGTTGGCTCAATGAGGTATCATTGGAGACACCCATGAGCATCCCCGGCTTGGGTAACCGTTTGCATGGAGGTTGCTTCTTGGGATATGTGAGGCATTACGACAAGAAAGGATATTTCGACAACCGCCTCCGTTTTGGCGTGGATTTCTCCTATCGGGAGTCTGTCAGGAGATGGAAACTGGCCTGTCGCAGCCGCCTGATGTTCACCTATCGCGACGAACGTACAGGCGAATACAGCCTCAACCCCAAATGGTATTGGCGTAACAAACTTCAAGCAACCTACCAAAGATCGAACAGCAGATGGAAATACACCCTCTCGGCCGAACTCTTCCTGAGGTTGCGCGAGAATCCTTCCGAGACCTTCGTGGACCATGTCAGGACAGCGGTTTCAATGGACTACCGCCTCAGCCGACGCCAATCGCTGGAATTTATTGCCCGCATGGATAACGAAATCCAAGTGAGGGAACCAATGGATCGCTTTTATTTAGGAATTGTATATCATTTAAAAAATTAATATATTAATATGGAACTATTCAAAAAAGGAGAAAAAATCGGGAAATATACCGTCAACGACTTCATCAAGAAAGGCGCGTCGGCGGAATCCTATACCGTATATGGCGGTGACGACATGTTGTATTTCATGAAGGTGTACGACATGGCCAGCATTCCCAAGTCGCAGCTGCTCGAAGGCAAGGAGGTGCCGGAGATTGTGTTCTGCAAGGAACTCAACGAAGAACGCAATGACAACGTGATTCGCTATGTTGACAACGGTGGTGTACGAAAAGGCAACAAAGAATATCATTATCTGGTGACAGAGTTTTATTCAGGCATGTTATTGAACGAGTCGCTAGAGAAAGACGGCGTGTTCGATGTCGATGATGCCGTGCAAATCACACTCTGCGTGCTGAATGGCTTGAGCTTTATGCACTCCAAAGCCTTGCTGCACAACGACATCCGTCCCTCCAATATCATGCTTAAAGAACTCGACGACGGCATGCTGTCGCCTACCATCATCGACCTTGGTCATGTGTCGTACATGGTGTTGGGCCGACCCAACTTCATGATGGGTGACTTGGCACCATTCTTCCGAGCTCCCGAGACCTACCGCGGCATCTTCACCCCCAAGTCTGACGTGTTCTCGGTGGGTGCCCTGCTGTATTATCTCATCTTTGGAAAAGCTCCGTGGGAAGTGGATCTTGCCGAATGCGGCAATGACAAGAACCAAATCAAGGCCAAAGTGAGAGAAGCCCGAAAGGAAGAACTGGTGCTGGATACCGAGAAAGTGCATATCCCCGACTTCCTGAAAGAGATACTCAGGAAAGCACTTTCGCTCCGAGCCGTGTCGCGTTTCCCCTCCGCAGCCGAGTTCTTCAACGTGTTGATCGACCGTTTGATGCCCGACGACATGGATCTTCCTACCGGCGAACAACTCGAAGAGGAGTTCAAGAAAGGCGCTGGCAACGGATTCGACCAGGTGGCCGGCCGTGATGAGCTGAAGGAACAGCTTCGCAAAGAGGTGATATTCGCCTTGCAAAACCCTGAGAAAGCCAAACTGTACCAACTGCTACCCGTCAACGGCATCCTCCTCTATGGTCCTCCCGGATGTGGAAAGAGTCTGGTAGCCAAAAGCTTTGCCGAAGAAGTGGGCTTCAACTACACCGTCCTCGATGCCTCGGAGTTCGGTAGTATCTATCAACCTGGGGTGATCGATAACCTTCAGCGGGTGTTCGATGCAGGCACGGTGAAAGCCCCCTTCATCTTGATTATTGATGAGATTGAATATCTGATGCCCGTCCCAACCGTCGACAACATCACCAAGGAACGTGTGGCTGTGCTGAGCATGATGGCCAACTGCCAGGAGAAAGGCATCCTGATAGTGGCTACCTCCAACCAACCGGACATGGTCGATCCATTCCTGATGCGCCCGGGTTGCATCGACAGGGTGTTCTTCGTTTCGCAACCCGACTTCGAAGCCCGAAAGGACATCTTCAAGAAACACCTCGGCACCCGTCCCTGCGACACCATCGACTATGACGAACTGGCTCGATTGTCTGACGACTTCGTGGCTGGCGACATCACCGAGGCTGTCAACGAAGCAGCCATGACCGCTGCATATATGGATGTGCCCATCTCCCAGAAAATCCTTGTGGATGTGCTGAAATACAAGAACCCGACCTATTCCACCAAGACGAAAATCGGATTCAACAAATGACTTCAGGCAAACACATAGCAAAGAACCTGGTGACCTCTTGGCTGAAACAACATGAAGTGAAAGCCAAGAACTCCAAAGTGGGAGTCAACTTCGTTTACGACGGATGGAACTTCCTACTTTGGAACGATGCCGACGACCCTATGTTCTTCCGACTCGCCTTGCCAGGCATCATGGATGTCACAGACGAAAACTACGCCGTGGCACTGCTGGCTTGCAACACCCTTAATTGGAACCACAAGGTGGTGAAGGCATCACTCTATGAATATGAGGAGTCGGGCCATCGCCGTGCCTCCGTGTGGGTCTGCTTCGAACAAATGCTCGACGGCTCAATGAATGATCCTGAGATTGTCACTCGTGCCGTCACCGCATTGGTCGACGCTGCTGAACGTTTTCAAACACTAATAGAATCTTGAGATATGAAGACTTTTCTGATGACCGTGATGCTGCTGTCATGCCTCGGCGCAGTGGCACAATATGCTCCGGCAGGCGACAAAATCAAGACCCGCTGGGCTGCGGAAGTGAAGCCTGACAAGGTGCTTCCTGAATATCCACGCCCCTTGTTGACACGCCAAAACTGGCAGAACCTCAATGGGCTGTGGAACTATGCCATCACCCCAAAAGACAGCAAACAACCTGTCGCCTATGATGGTGAGATATTGGTGCCCTTCTGCATTGAATCCTCCCTCTCAGGGGTTCAGAAGACCGTCGGTGCCGACAACGCCTTGTGGTACCAGCGGGAGTTCAGCGTGCCCAAAGGCTGGAAAGGCCAACGGGTACTACTTCACTTCGGTGCAGTCGACTGGATGACAGACGTCTGGGTGAATGGTGTCAAGGTGGGCAGCCACACCGGTGGTTATACGCCCTTCACTTTTGACATCACCCAGGCTTTGAATGGAAAGGATAACACTTTGATGGTCCGTGTGTGGGACCCTACCGATGATTCTTACATCCCTCACGGCAAACAGGTGAACAAGCCACGTGGAATCTTTTATACCGCTGTCACCGGCATTTGGCAGACAGTGTGGCTCGAGCCTGTGCCGACCAGCTATATCGCCGCGGTGAAGACCACCCCTGACCTCGAAAGAGGCACTGTGACCGTGACACCTGAATTCAAAGGTGCTACCGATGAGGTGTTGTATCAGGTGGAGGTAAGTCTCGAAGGGAAGACGGTCGCCTCGGGCAAAGCCCTCGGCGGACAGCCTGTTGAAGTGATCATGCCGGAAGGATTCCTTACTTGGACCCCCGACCATCCGCATCTCTATGATATGAAAGTGAGCGTCCTCGAAAATGGAAGGATGGTGGATGAAGTGGGTAGTTATTTCGCCATGCGCTGTTTTGGCACCCAACGCGACGAGAGTGGCATGATGCGCCTGACGCTCAACGGACGTCCCATCTTCCAGTTTGGTCCCCTCGACCAAGGCTGGTGGCCGGATGGACTCTATACCGCACCTACCGACGAGGCCCTGGCATTCGATGTAGAGAAGACCAAGGAATTGGGTTTCAATATGATACGTAAACATGTGAAGGTGGAACCCGCCCGCTGGTACTACCATTGCGACCGCCTCGGGATGATCGTGTGGCAGGACATGCCTAGCGGCGGCAGAGGTCCGGGCTGGCAAACCGAACAGTATTTTGACGGTCCTGAGAGCCTGCGTTCGACGGAATCGGAAGCGTGCTATAAGAAGGAGTGGAGAGAGATTATCGAGAGCTTGATTTCACAGCCCTGCATCGGGGTATGGGTGCCCTTCAACGAGTCGTGGGGCCAGTTCAAGACCCCTGAGATTGTGGAGATGACCAAGCAATTGGATCCCACCCGTTTGGTGAATCCAGCCTCAGGTGGTAATTTCTATCCTTGCGGCGACATTCTCGACCTTCATCACTATCCCGAACCGAAGATGGTGCTTTACGACCCCACCCGGGCCACGGTGCTGGGCGAGTACGGCGGCATCGGACGTAAGGTGGAAGGCCATACGTGGGTGAAAGACCAAGGCTGGGGTTATGTGGAGTTCGACACCGAAGAAAAGGTGACAGACACCTATGTGGAATATGCGGAGCTGCTTTACAAGATGGCCTTCCAAGGCTTTTCAGCCGCTGTCTACACACAGACTACCGATTGTGAGACCGAGTTGAATGGCTTGATGACCTACGACCGTGAGGTGGTCAAACTGAATCCCGAAAGGCTGTTGAAGATCAACAGGAAGATAGCTCACGCATTCGCGGAATGAGAAAAACCAATAATTCTCCGCACCCCTTCGGGGTGCCATAACGTGGGATTTGTTGGAATTATGGAAACAAAAAAAGCCCCGAGTTACCTCGGAGCTTTTTTTGATTAAGCTGTCATTAGCTTATTTGGCCTGGCCAGTGATGGTGACGTCGGTGCCTTTGAAATCGTGGACTTCACCTCTGGTGATGTGGATCAGATGGTTCACACCATTGTAGGTGGTGCCAATTACGAAGTCATAATTATGTGAAGCATAGCACGAGACCTTGTTGAACACGGCGATGCCAATTTGCTGTTCGCTAAACAAGGCAGCTTTTTCAGCCTCGGTGGTGGTAGCTTCCCAAACGCTGGGGTCGAACTCGTAGAGGACAGCGCCATCAAGAGGTCTGATGTTGGCAAACACATCTTTGGTGTTGCTGGTCCATGACAGACCGAATTCCTCGATACCGCCGGTGACAGCGGCAGCACCATGTCTGTTCCATGAGAAGTCGGTGGCAACGAGAGCGGTTTCCTTGTTGAGGGCGATCTTGATGGTGGCGCTGGCGGTCTGGCCGGCAACGTCAGTCACAGTGGCGACAATCTCGTAATGGTCGACGATTTCTCTGCTATCATCTGAATCAGTGAAGATGATTTCACCTTTGTAGGTGAAGGCAGTGCCGCTGATGGCAGTGTCGCAAAGGGTGGTACCACCGCAAACGATGACCATTCTGGACAGTTCTTTCAGGGTTTGAGTGTTGGAGGTGGCCATGAAGCCATAAGGATAAGCGACATCCATGTCAAGGACGTTTTCTTGAGCGTCGGTGAGGAAACCTTCTTCTGCGACGATGGAGATAACGGGTTCCGGATTCTGGATGGTCGGATCGCAGCTAGCAAAGAAAGCAACGCTGACGAGGCAAACGAGTGCCAAAGCTAATTTCTTCATTGTTTAATGATTTTAAATTAATGTTAAGTGAATTGTCTTCGTTGTGGTTTTTAAAAAGAACGGGGCAAATATATCAAATAATTTGCCAAACTTGAGCGATTGTCTGAAAAAATAATAAAAAAGCCTGTCGTGAAACAGGCTTTTTCTCTTTTTGGTTGACTTAAGATTTAGTCTTCAACGATAGCATCGTTCGGGCAAGCACCAGCGCAGGTACCGCAACCGACGCAGCTGTCAGCGTCGATGACGTAGATGTCGCCTTCAGAAATAGCGCCCACAGGGCATTCGTCGATGCAAGTACCGCAAGCAACGCATTTGTCAGTGATTTTGTAAGCCATGATCTTTAATTTTAAATGTTAGTTTCGTGTTAAAATGAGGTTGCAAATATACTGGTTTGTTCGTTATCCGAAAGACGTTCTCGCAATTTAGAAATAGTCTAAAAAACGGAGTGAAAACTTTTTCTTTTTTAATTAGGTTATGCCGAATTAAAAGCGTACTTTTGCAGCTTCAAAAAAGATACTGAATCATTCTTGAAAATATAAATTTTTAAATCCATTAAGTTATGACAGGAAAAAGTAAAGTTGTAGCCCTTGATCATGTCGTTATCCGCTTCGCGGGCGACTCGGGCGATGGTATGCAACTTACCGGAAATCTTTTCTCCGACTCGACGGCATTCGCCGGAAACGATTTCGCCACCTTCCCGGACTATCCCGCTGAGATTCGTCCTCCACAAGGCACCGTGGCTGGCGTGTCAGGTTTCCAAGTCCACTTCGGACACAAACCGATTCACTCCACTGGCGACCTTTGCGATGTGCTCGTGGCCATGAACCCCGCCTCCATCAAGGCTAACATGCGCTGGCTCCGTCCCGGCACCATCATCATCATCGACACCGACTCCATTACCGACAAGGCTCTGGAGAAGGCTGGCTATGAAGCTGATCCTACCGTTGACGGCACCCTCGCTGATTATCAGGTGGTCAAGGCTCCTATCTCGGAACTGACCAAAGAGGCTCTGAAAGACTTCGGCATGGACAACAAAGCCATGCTGAAATCGAAGAACATGTTCGCCCTCGGTATCGTGATGTACCTCTTCAACCGCGAACTCGACACCGTTTACGCTTATTTTGAAACCAAGTTCAAAGGCAAAGACCAAGTCATCAAGGCCAACCGTACCGTCCTCGACGCCGGTTACCACTATGCCGACACTTGGGAACTCTTCACCAATACATTTAAAGTCGAAGCCGCTGACCTAGAGAAAGGCAAGTACCGCAACATCACTGGTAACACCGCCGCCGCATGGGGCTTGATGGCCGCTTCCGAGAAATCAGGACGCCCGTTGTTCCTCGGTTCCTATCCCATCACTCCTGCCACTGACATTCTGGCAGAGCTGACCAAATACAAGAACTTGAACGTCAAAGCCTATCAGGCAGAAGACGAAATCGCTGGCATCATGTCATCCATCGGCGCTGCCTACACAGGATGCCTCGCTGTCACCACCACCTCAGGTCCTGGCCTCTCGCTGAAGAGCGAAGCCATGGGTCTCGCCGTGATGACCGAGCTCCCGCTCGTCATCATCGACGTGCAACGTGGCGGCCCGTCCACCGGCCTTCCGACCAAGTTCGAGCAGAGCGACCTTCTTCAGGCACTCTACGGTCGTAACGGCGACGCTCCCTTGATCGTCATCGCCGCCCGCGGCTCTGCGCAATGCTTCTACGCCGCCTTCGAGGCCGCCCGTCTCGCCCTTGAGCACATGACCCCCGTCATCCTCCTCAGCGACGGCTCCCTCGGCAACGGCTCCGAAGTGTTCCGCATCCCCAAGATGGCCGACCTTCCGACCATCACTCCTCCGCTTGCCAAAGCCAACGATCCCGACTACATGCCGTTCCGCCGCGACGAGCGCTGGCTCCGCCGCGAATGGGCTATCCCGGGAACCCCCGGCCTGCGTCACCGCGTAGGCGGCCTCGAAAAGGAAGACGGCAAGGGTAACCTCTCCACCAATCCTGAGAACCACCAGCGTATGACCGAACTCCGTGAGGAGAAAGTGATGCGCGTGGCCGACGACATCCCGCTGCAAGAGATCTACGGCGACAAGAACGCCGACCTCCTCGTCGTCAGCTGGGGCGGCACCTTCGGTGTCATCCGTACCGCCGTCGAAAACCTCATGGAACAAGGCAAGTCGATTGCTCATGCCCACTTCGATTATATCATGCCACTGCCCAAGAACACCGAAGAAGTGCTGCAAGGTCATAAGAAGATGGTGGTTTGCGAAATCAACCGCGGCCAATTCGCCAAGTACCTCCGCATGAACTTCCCGGAATACAAGTGTGAGCAATTTAATAAGGTGATGGGTCTGCCGTTCACCATCAACGAACTGGAGACCAAGTTTAACGACCTCTTAAAATAATACGACCATGGAAAATCAGAATATCGAACAAGAAGTCATGCTGACTAAAGAGGATTTTGCAAGTGACCAGGTAGTGAAATGGTGCCCCGGCTGTGGCGACCATGCCATCCTGAAGGCCATGCAAGACGTATTTCCCAAGTTGGGCGTTAAGAAAGAAGACATCGTGGTGGTGTCCGGCATCGGATGCTCCTCGCGCTTCCCTTATTATATGAACACCTACGGCTTCCACAGCATCCACGGTCGTGCCGCCGCTTGCGCCACTGGCGTGAAGCTGGCCAACCCGAAACTGAGCGTGTGGATGATCACTGGCGACGGTGACTGCACCGCCATCGGTGGTAACCACTTCATCCACGCCTGCCGCCGTAATATCGACATCAACCTGGTGCTCTTCAATAACCGTATCTATGGTATGACCAAGGGCCAGTTCTCACCATGCACCTTCCGCGGTACCAAGACCAAGACCTCGC
Source organism: uncultured Bacteroidia bacterium (assembly GCA_902801465.1). GTDB lineage: Bacteria > Bacteroidota > Bacteroidia > Bacteroidales > F082 > Limimorpha. The sequence goes on from CADCIH010000001.1 coordinate 90,639, forward strand.
CCCAAGGCACCTACGAGGATCCGTTCAACCCCGGTGAACTCGCCATCGGCGCCAAGGCGACCTTCTTCGCCCGTGGCGTGGATGTCAACCCCAAAGAACTCACCGAGATCTTCATGGAGTCGTACCACCACGACGGCATCGCCGTGACTGAGGTCCTGCAAAACTGCATGATCTTCTCCAACGGCGTGCATGAGAACATCACAGGCAAGGACGTCCGCGATGACATGCAGGTGAAGTGCGTCCACGGTCAACCCCTGATCTTCGGCAAAAACCGCGACAAAGGTATCCGCCTCAACGGCAACCACCTCGAAGTGGTTAAGATAGGTGAAAACGGCATCACCGAGAAAGACCTCCTGGTCCACGACAAGACCACCGAGGATACCGGTATCCACATGATGCTTGCCCACATGGCTCCGCCTCATTTCCCGGTCGCCATCGGCGTCATCCGCGACGTGAAAGCCCCGACCTTCAACGACAGCCTCGACGAGGTCATCGAAAAGGAAAAGGCCGCCTCGAAGATCCACTGCATGGACGACCTGCTGAACAGCGGCTCCACCTGGAACATCGAATAAACGCAAAGCGTTTTTTGTAATAAAAATCCCGTCCATTGGGCGGGATTTTTTATTTTTGTAACTCTAAATTCTAAATTCTTAATTGAATGAAAGTTCCCTTCAAACCTGGCACATTGATTTACCCCTTGCCCGCCGTGATGGTCACCTGCGGCGATTGCGAGGAAAACTATAATATCATCACCATCGGATGGACGGGAACGATTTGTTCCGACCCGCCCATGTGCTACATCTCCGTCCGCAAGGAACGCCACTCTCACGAACTCATCATGAAAAACATGGAGTTTGTGATCAACCTAACTACGGAGGAACTGGCCGCTGCTACCGATTGGTGTGGGGTGCGTTCAGGTCGTGATTACAACAAGTTCAAGCAGATGCATCTTCATACCGAGCCGGCACAAATCGTAAAGGCACCATTAATAAAGGAGTCACCGCTGAACATCGAATGCAAGGTGGTGGAAGTGAAGGAACTGGGTTCTCATGACATGTTTATCGCCGAGGTGGTTGCCATTAATGCTGATGAGGACTTGATTGACAAAGGTACTGGGGCCTTCCAACTCAACCACGCTCGGCCTTTGGCATATTCCCATGGAAAGTATTATGGGCTGGGAGAGAAAATCGGAGGATTTGGGTTTTCTGTGAAGAAGAAATGATTTGTTGTCTGCACCCCATCGGGGTGCCATCTCGGTAAAATAATGAACGTCAAACCCTATATCGAAAACAAGAAAACCATCCTTGCGCTGAGCGGCGGCATCGATTCGATGGTGCTGGCCGATATGCTATTGCAGGCCAAAGCGGATTTCGTGTTGGCCCATTGTAACTTCCACCTGAGAGGAGAGGAGTCCGATAGCGATGAACAGTTTGTCCGAGACTATGCCGAACGGAAGGGCTTGTCGCTCTATGTGAAGCAGTTCGATACGCTAAACTATGCAGAGGAACATAAACTTTCCATTGAGATGGCCGCCCGTGAACTGCGTTATGCTTGGTTTGAAGAACTTCGGCAACAATTGAATTATGACTACATCGCTGTTGCCCATCATGCCGATGATCAATTGGAAACCTTCTTCATTAATCTATTAAGAGGCGCCGGAATTCGAGGACTGAAAGGAATGAAGCCTGTCAATGGACATGTTATCCGACCTTTACTTGATGTATCACGAGGAGAAATTCATCAATATGCCATTGATAATGGGATCCAATGGCGTGAGGACCATACCAATGCTGAAACCCAATTCCTCCGAAATAAGATTCGCCACGAACTGCTTCCAGTAATTGATGGCATCTCCAAAGAAGGGAGGAGCGCTATCTTGAAATCCATCAAACATTTGGCCTCAGAGAACGAGCTTTATCGAGAGCTAGTGATGGAGAAACTGTCGCAGATGGTAGCACCCCTTCGGGGTGCGAATTCTTGTGTGGGGTCTGATGCTACCGATATGGCATCCCTACGGGATGCGGAGGGCCTTAGATTCTCTCTCACCTCTCACCTCTTACCACTAACCTCTCACCTTCTTTTTGAGTGGCTGCGCGATTATGGCTTTAACGAGGACCAAGTCCACTTCATTCATGAAGCCTTAAAAAACGGCCAACCTGGCACCTGCTTCTTCTCCCCAACCCATCGGGTGACCGTCGAACGGGATGGCCTGGAATTGACACAGATTTATCAAAAATTCGATATAAATATTGTATTATCTTATCAACAAGTCGAACATGACAAGAACTTCGAAATGGATAAATCCCCCGAAGTTGCTCAACTGGACTACGATAAGTTGACATTCCCTCTACAGCTGAGGAAATGGCAGGCGGGTGACCGGTTCCATCCTTTGGGGATGAAAGGCTCTCGGCTGATAAGCGATTTCCTGAAGGATTTGAAGTGCACCACCTGCCAGAAAGAGGAGTGCCATGTCCTCACCGACGCCACCAATGCGATTGTGTGGGTGGTTGGAAGACGTATCGATGACCGTTTTAAAGTAACGGAAAAAACAAAAACCATTTTGATAGTTCGGAAGTCTTAATGTTTTTTTTTATTTTTGCATCCTCATTCTGAAACAATACCTAAATAAATATGAAAAAACTGTTTCTTTCGCTTTTCTTGGTGTTTGCCACAGTCTTCTCTTTGTGCGCCCAGGGAGTCATCAATCCTGTGAAGTGGAGCTACACCATTAATGATTTGAATGATGAAGAGTTTGAATTGGTGGCTACGGCAACCATAGATCCGATGTACCACATCTATTCCACCACCATGCCCGACTTGGCTCCGCTGCCGACGGTGTTCAGCTTTGAGAAAACTGAGTATTACGAACCGATAGGCGAGGGTTATGACCTGACCGACGTGGAGATGTACTACGACGACATCTTCGAAGTGGAATACAAACAGTTTTCGGGTATGGCCTCGTTTGGACAGAAGTTCCGTAAGCTTAAGGACGGTCCTTTCCAGGTCGTGGGTGAACTGAACTACCAAGCATGCAAAGACGGCATGTGCGTGTCGCTTACCGAAGACATCAACCAGACCTTTGGAGAGCTGAAAGCTGCTGACGAAGGTGTCGGCGGTCACGGCAAATCGAACATCTGGGCCATGATCCTCGAGGCCATCCTCTGGGGATTCGCCGCCTTGCTGACGCCTTGTGTGTTCCCGATGATCCCCATGACGGTGTCGTTCTTCATGCACGGCGAAGGGGAAAGCAAGGCACAAGGCCGTTTCAAGGCTTTCATGTACTTCCTTTTCATCGTGTTGCTCTACACCCTGCCCATCGCCATCATCATCTTGGTGACCTGGCTTGTGGGTGGCAATAGCGTCACGGCGGATATCTTCAACTGGCTGGCCACACACTGGCTGCCGAACATCATCTTCTTCCTGGTGTTCATGGTCTTCGCGGCTTCGTTCTTCGGCGCCTTCGAGATCACACTGGGCAGCAATATGGTGAACAAGAGCGATAGCAAACAGAACGCCAAGAGCCTGGGCGGTATCTTCTTCATGGCCTTGACCTTGGTGTTGGTGTCGTTTGCCTGCACGGGTCCCATCGTGGGTACGGTACTCATCAAGTCGACCTCGGGTGAGTTCTGGGCCCCTATCGTGACGATGTTCGCTTTTGCAGTGGCCTTCGCCCTCCCGTTTGCCCTGTTCGCATTCTTCCCCAACCTGCTCCAGCGTCTGCCAAAGAGTGGTGGCTGGCTCACCTCAGTGAAGGTGGTGCTGGGCTTCGTCGAAGTCGCCCTGGGATTTAAGTTCCTCAGCGTCGCCGACCAGACCTACCACTGGCATCTGCTCGACCGTGAGGTGTATCTCGGTATCTGGATCGTGTGCTTCGCTCTGCTGGGTCTCTACCTCCTCGGCAAGATCCGCTTCAAAGGCGAGAAGGAAGTCAAAGAGCTGGGCGTGTTCCGCCTCATCCTCATCATCATCGACTTCACCTTCGTCATCTATATGATCCCCGGCATGTGGGGCGCTCCTCTGAAAGCCCTCTCAGGCTATCTGCCACCCAAACAAACCCTCGACTTCGACCTCAATCGTATCATCGAAGAGAACAGTGAAAAGGTGATTGAATACGTGGATGCCAAGTTCGCTAACATGACGGTGGCATCGCAAGCCCAGACCCAAGCCGTGGAAGGCGATGCCAATTACACTTGTGAGGAACCCAAATACGCCGACCTCTTCCATTTGGCCCATAACTTGAAAGGCTATTTCGACTACGACCAAGCCCTGGCCTGCGCCAAAGCCCAAGGCAAGCCGATATTCATCGACTTCACCGGTCACGGCTGCGTGAACTGCCGTGAGATGGAAGCCAACGTGTGGAGCGATCCCCGTGTGAAAGATATGTTGCGCAACGACTTTATCCTCTGCGCCTTGTATGTCGATGACAAGACATCTTTGCCCGAAGAGGAATGGTACACCTCTGCCTACGACGGCAAGGAGAAGAAGACCATCGGACGTAAGAACGCCGACTTCCAAATCGCCAAGTTCGGTACCAACGCCCAACCGTATTACTGCCTGATGGACCATAACGGCAACCTGCTGATGAAGCCCCGGGCCTACGATCTGGATAAGGATGCCTTCGTGGCATTCCTGAAGGACGGACTGAAGAACTTCCAGGAAGGGACGTTCTACCAACATGTGCTGGATTAAAATTGAAAAGCCATGAAAAAGCTGACGCTGGCTTTGATGACGTTGGCCTTTTTGATGGTCGGTGTGCAACCTTCGAAGGCATGCACATCGGTCATCGTCTCCGGCCGTGTCACCAAAGACGGTCGCCCCTTGATCTATAAGAATCGCGACACCCGTACCTTGAGTAATATGACCCTTGTTGTCCAAGGTCCAAGATATCGCTATTTGGGCCTTGTAAATGCCGAAGACACCACTCCCGTGGATGTCTGGGGCGGTCACAACGAAGCGGGCTTCGCCATCGTCAATACGGCGGCCTACAACCTTAATGGCAATGGTGGCGACACCGACGGCGATGGCATCCTGATCCGTAAGGCCTTGGGTCTTTGCGCCACGTTGGCGGACTTTGAACGCCTGATTGACACCGTCAAGAAGCCGATGGATGTCAACTCCAACTTTGCGGTGCTCGATGCCCAAGGGGGATGCGCCTATTACGAGACAGGCAACTATGGTTTTGTGAAGTTTGATGTCAATGACACCTTAGTGGCGCCCGACGGTTACTTGATGCGAACCAACTTCGGCACCACAGGCAACCATAAACTCGATGTGGGCGTGGAACGGTATCAAGCCATCACCACTTTCATGAAGGAGGCCTGTAGTGAAGGGCATCTGGACCATGACTATCTGGTGACCCACATTCCTCGTTACATGACCCATGGCCTGACCAAGATGAATATCTATGATTTCATGCCGGAAAAGGAATCGGATACCACATTTTTCCCTTTTGCCGATTACACCGTTCGTTATAGCACGGCTTCGGTCATCCTCGTGCAAGGAGTGAAGCCTGGCGAGTCTCCGCTGAATACGGTCAGCTGGACGATCATGGGTTGGCCGTTGACCACGGTGGCCATGCCGCTGGTACTGCTTCCTTCGGGAAAGTTGCCAGCCATAGTCACCAACGACGGCACCGGACACTCTTGGCTCTGCGAAAAAGCTCTGAAACTGAAGTCGCGGGCTTTTTCCCTGAAGCGTGGCAACACCCAAGACTATTGTAATATCGCCGTCCTCTTCAACAAGCAAGGCACGGGCATCCTCCAAAAACTCCTTCCTCTCGAAGCGGAGGTGATGCATCGTGGCGAGGAAGCCTTAAAGGAATTCCGGAAAGACCCGAAAAATGCCAAGGCAATGGAATCCTACTATGATTGGGCGGATGCGTTTATAAAGGAGAAATATCAGGTTTTGTTCGAAGAAGAATAATTTTATTCAAAATTATTGCTAAAATTCTTGATGAATTATTAATTTATTAGTACTTTTGTGGCCTAAAATATTAATTGCTCGAAAATAATCCGAGTAATAATGGCAGTTAATCAATTATTGTTTTATTTTTGTAGGTCAGAAAGGAAATCATATGCGAACCACGATGGTGACAACAACAAAGGCAAATACTAACCCCAGTCGTTCCGAAAAAAAGTCTTATCCAAAGACTTTGAAAGGTTGCTTTTCATTTGAAGAATTCCAGGACCTCCTCAATGAGAAGATCAGGGAACATTATGAAAAGGTATGAAATTGAATTCCGCAAACAGATAAAACCTGATATTGATCAAATCAAGTGTTTTATTGTTAATAAGACAAGTCGCGAAAACGCCGAGCGATACGTGGCCGAATTATATGATGAAATCCGCTCTTTATCGTATTTAGCGGACAGCATCAAGGTTACCGAATGGGGTATCTCCAAGAAATACAGTAGAAGCAAGAGAGAAAAGGTGCTTATTACCCATAACAAGAAATGGAGTATCTTCTTTCATACCTATAGAAACAAGGTGATCATAGACAAAATATTAGCTTCTAAACTTGTTGTGGAATAAAAAGCCCAGGGTGTTGCCCTGGGCTAGATGAATGTCGTCTCTAGGTCCGTTTTTATTTCCCTTTAGCAAAATGCTGATAGAACTGAATGATCGTCTCGATGCCCTTGTAGAAGTGGTCGAGGCGGTAGTTCTCGTTGGGGGAGTGGATGGCGTCCTCACCGAGGCCGAAGCCCATGAGGATGGACTTGATGCCCAGCACTCTCTCGAATTCAGAGATGATCGGGATGGAGCCGCCTGAACGCATCGGGATGGGCTGCTTGCCGTAGGTGTCCATGTAAGCGGCCTCGGCAGCTTTGTAGGCCGGCAGGTCGATGGGGCAGCCATAGGCCTGACCGCCGTGCAGCGGGGTGACCTTCACGGTGACGTACTTGGGTGCCTTCTTTTCGAAGTAGTTCTTCACCAGCTTGGCGATCTTCTCGTGGTCCTGGTTAGGCACCAGACGGCAGGAGAGTTTGGCGTAGGCCTTGGAGGGCAACACGGTCTTGCTGCCTTCGCCGGTGTAGCCGCCCCACATACCGCAGAGGTCGAAGGTTGGACGGATGCCGACACGCTCGATCTTGGTGTATCCCTTCTCGCCACGGAGGGCCTTCACGTTGAGGCTTTCCTTATAGGCCTTCTCATCGTAAGGTGCCATGTTCAGCAGTTGGCGCTCCTTGCGCGAGCAGTTGATGACGTCATCGTAGAAATGCGGGATAGTGATGTGGTTGTTCTCATCCATGCAGCCAGCGATCAACTCGCAGAGCGTATTCAGCGGATTGGCTACGCTGCCGCCGAAGATGCCCGAGTGCAGGTCGGCGTTGGGACCGGTGACTTCGATCTCCCAGTAGGCAAGACCACGCAAGCCAGTGGTGATCGAAGGTACGTCTGTGGCGATCATCGAAGTGTCGGAAACCAGGATGACATCGGCCTTCACCAGATTCTTGTATTTCACAATCCATTTGGCGAGGCTGCCGGAACCGATTTCCTCTTCGCCCTCAAGCATGAACTTCACGTTGCAGGGCAGGGTGCCGGTCTTGACCATGGTCTCGAAGGCCTTGGCATGCATGAACGACTGGCCTTTGTCGTCGTCGGCGCCACGGGCCCAGATGCGTCCGTTTTTCACCACGGGCTCAAAGGGCTTGGTGTTCCATAACTCGATGGGATCCACGGGCATCACGTCGTAGTGGCCATATACCAGCACGGTGGGCTTCTTCGGGTCAATGATCTTCTCGCCATAGACGATGGGGTTGCCATCGGTGGGCATGACCTCAGCCTTGTCGGCTCCAGCTTTCAGCAGGTGCTCACGCCAGCATTCCGCGCAGCGGATCATATCGGGTTTGTGTGCAGCCTCCGAGCTGATGGAGGGGATGCGGATCAGTTCAAACAATTCCTCAAGGAAACGGTCCTTGTTTTCTTTGATGTACTTGTCGGTTTTTTTCATTTTATGTTGATTTAATAGTTATTCATATTTTTTCAACTCCATCTTTTCCCCGTCAAACACGGCATACGTGAAATCGTAAATCCAGTTGCCCACCACGGTGGTCAAGGCGTGATCACCGCTTTGGTATTGCATGGGCTTGTGCTGGTGGCCGAAGACGAAGAAATCAATGGAAGGATCCAAGGCTGCCTGCTCTTGGGCGTATTGGTAAAGTCGGGTGTTCGGGATGTCGTCGTAATAGCCACGTTCCACCTCATTCTTGAGCTTCTTCAGGCGGTGGTTGTGCGACCAGCGTAATGCCAGGCGGATGCCGAGGTCGGGATGGATCCAACGGAACAAAAACTGGTTGACTTTGTTCGAAAACACTTTCTTCAGGAACTTGTAGCCTTTGTCACCGGGACCGTAGCCGTCGCCGTGAACCATGAAGAACTTCTTGCCTTTCAAGATGAAGACTTCAGGCTCACGATGGAGTTGTATACCAATCTCATCATGTAGATAGCCAAAGCACCATAGGTCGTGGTTCCCGATGAACAGATGCACGGGAATGCCCGAGTCGGTGAATTCGGCCAACTTGCCTTGGATTCTGACAAAACCTCTAGGAATCACCGACTTGTATTCGAACCAGAAGTCGAACAAGTCGCCCATCAAAAATAGCTCCTCGCAGTCGGCCTTGATGGAGTCGAGAAACCGTAATAGCTTCAACTCGCGCTCATGGCTATCCTCGAGTGTGGGGATGCCCAGATGGAAGTCGGTGATGAAATAGATGGCCATCAGAACTGGATTTCGGTGCTGCGGCGGATGAGCTCGGTGATGAGGGTGATGAGCTTGGGCTCAACGGCGTTGACGGCCTTGATGACCTCCTCGTGGGTGATGGTGCTGGTATGGTTCATGCCGTAGATGTTCCCCATGTCGGAGACGATGCTCAACCCAAACACGGGCAGTTTGCCTTGCCTTGCCACGATGACCTCGGGGGTGGTGGACATGCCGATGGTGTCGGCACCGATGATGCGGAAGTAACGGCATTCGGCAGGTGTCTCGTAGGTGGGACCGGTGGTGGAGCAATACACACCGTGCTGCACCCAGATGTTCTTGTCCATGGCAATCTCGTCAGCCAGCTTGATCAAGCGCTTGTCGTATGGCTCGCTCATGTCGGGGAAACGCTCTCCGAAACGGTCGTCGTGCGGCCCGATCAACGGGTTGGGCATGGCGTGGATTTGGTCGGTGATAATCATGATGTCGCCAACGTGGAAATCGGGGTTGAGTCCACCAGCGGCATTGCTCAAGATGAGGAACTTGATGCCCAGCATCATCATCAAACGGATGGGGAAGACGACAACATCCATTGGATAGCCTTCGTAGTAGTGGAAACGGCCTTGCATGGCGATGACCTTGCGCCCGGCAATGGTGCCAAAAAGCAACTGTCCTTGGTGACCTTTGACGGTGGAAACAGGGAAGTTAGGGATTTCTGAATAGGGCAGGGCATACTCTATGTCAATGCCATTGGCCAATCCACCTAGTCCGGAACCTAACACGACCCCGACTTCAGGTTTGAACCCATTGGTTTTCATGTTGATATAATCAACCGTGGTGAGCATTTTTTCGTACATAACTCAATATTTCTTCATTAAACTTTTCTTCTTCATCAATCTTGACGCTGATTGGCGCCACAAAGAGCGGAGCTGTATCAAACTTACAAAGATAAGGAGAATTTGTGAAACGAGCCTCATCTTTTTCGGTGGTGACGATGATTTTCCTCTCTCCAGCCATCTTTCGATACTTGTCGAGGACGTTCTCCACATCGTTTTTTGTATAGGGATGATGGTCGGAGAAGACCATCACTTCCACATGACGGTAACGTCGTCTCAATTCCTCTATGAGGGGTTCGGGACGGGCGATGCCGCAAAACAGCAACGCCGCGTCGGCCTGATCGGGTTCCACCTCGTTGGCCGCCTGGTTGGCCGAATAGAAAGGCTCATACTCCACTGAAGAGAAATACACCTTTTGATAGGGCAGGGGGTCCAACCTTCCAATCATCTCAGCCTTTTCTAGATTATCTAGACCTGCGGGTGACTTGGTTACCATTATGATGTCGGCGCGACGGGAGGCGCTTTTTATGTCACGCAGTGTGCCAGCTGGAATCAGATGGTCGTCGCAATAGGGCTTGTCGTAGGCGGTCAGCAGGATGTTGAGGCCGGCTTGGGTGCTGCGGTGCTGGAAGGCGTCGTCAAGCAGATATAGCTCCGGAGGCCTGTCCATGGTGCCCATCAACTCGATGGCGCGATTGCGGCATTCATCTACAGCCACCAGAAGGTCGCTGTGTCTGCTGATGTATTGCATGGGCTCATCGCCAATGGTCTCGGGACCGCAGCTGATGTTGGCCAACTGAAAGCCTTTGGTCTTGCGTCCGTAGCCGCGACTGACCACGCAGACGCGATATTGCTCCGAAAGAAGGTCGATCAAATATTCCACGTGGGGAGTCTTGCCTGTACCACCCAATGCCAGGTTGCCCACACAGATCACCGGCTGTTCGAAACCCTTTGACTTAAGCAGGTGCCAATCGTACAGTTTGTGCCTGATAACCAGTGCGATACGATAAATTAATGCTATGGGAAGCAGTAAAATTCTCATTATGGGGTCAAAATTAAATAAAATTCTCTAATTTTGAGCCAAAATTTAAAAATATGATTGTCAATGATATTTTGAACTGCATCACGGAGATAGCTCCTTTGAGATGGCAAGAACATTATGACAACGCAGGCATCCAAGTGGGTGATATTGGCGCGGAAGTCAGCAAAGCCTTGATTTGCCTCGACATCACGGAGGAGGTCGTGGATGAGGCTGTTGCCAAGCAGTGCAACCTCATCGTCAGCCATCATCCTTTGATCTTTCACGGGTTGAAGCATCTCACTCCGGAGACCTACATAGAACGCGCTGTGGTCAAGGCATTGAAACACGACATCGCTATGATCTCGATGCATACCAACCTCGACAACAGTTATTTGGGAGTCAGCCGAATCTTGGCGGAGCGTCTCGGCTTGGTCAACCTGCATATCCTGCAGCCATCAGCGGACGAACCTGAGATTTGTGGCGCCGGCATGGTCGGTGAATTCAGCACTCCGATGGGTGAGGAGGATTTCCTGAGGCTTGTGGCAAACACGATCAATTCACCTTGTCTCCGCCACTCCGCCATGACAGGTCGTAAAATCACCAAGGTGGCTTTATGTGGCGGCTCTGGCACACCCTTTATGTCTGATGCACTGCGCCAAAAAGCTGATGCTTATCTCACTGCCGACATCAAATACCACGACTTTTTCGTGCCCGAAGGCAACATCCTTCTGGTGGATGGAGGACATTTTGAGACTGAACAATTTACAAAAGAATTAATTAGGGACATCATTAAGAAAAAATTTCCTACCTTTGCAGCCGAAATTGCCGTAACCAATACCAATGCGGTTCATTACTATTGCAAGAAATAAACAATTGAGCATATTATGACAAAGAAAGAAGTCAAGAAAGCAACAACCAACGAAGAACAGGTTGAAATCAGCATCGAACAGAAGTTAGAGGCGTTATATACCTTGCAGCAGGTGGACTCGAAGATCGATAAGATTCGTGCTTATCGCGGCGAGTTGCCGTTAGAGGTTCAAGACCTTGAGGATGAAGTGGCAGGCTTGGAAACCCGTATCGGAAATCTGCAAGAAGACGCCAAGAAGTTGGCATCGGAAATCGCAAACTACAAGATCAGGATCAAGGAAGCTGAGGCGCTGATAAAGAAATACGAAGAGCAGCAGAACAACGTTCGTAACAACCGCGAGTACGAGTCGATAAGCAAGGAAATTGAATATCAGCAACTCGACATCACGCTTTGCGAGAAGAGGATTAAAGAGGCAACGGCCAAGACAGAGGAGATTACCGCCAAGATCGCCGCTGCCCAGCAACGTCTTGAAGAACGGAAAGCCGACCTCGCTGCCAAGAAGGAAGAACTTCAGTCGATCATTGAAGACACTCAAAAAGAAGAGGAAGCCCTGCTGAAACGTTCTTCAGAGTGTGAAGGCATGATAGAGGAACGTCTGTTGGTGGCCTACAAACGCATTCGCAAGAACGCGCGTAATGGCCTTGCCGTGGTGGGTATCAACCGTGACGCCTGCGGCGGTTGCTTCAACAAGATTCCCCCGCAACACCAACTTGACATCTGCACACACAAGAAAATCATCGTCTGCGAGTATTGCGGACGCATCCTGGTCGATAAAGAGATCATCGACAACTATAAGGAATAAAGAAAAAGCCGCTCGATCGAGCGGCTTTTTTTATTCTTTTATCTTGATCTTTAAGGTAATTACCACTTTGTTCCGCCATTGGTGCCGAACAGCGTCTTCCACGATGTTCTGCCCGTCATCATAAACCTGATAAGGGGTGAATCCTGTGGTCGACTGGGTGAGCTCGTATGCAAAATCCCATGAAGTCTCCTGACTCACAGCATAGCCGAACCCCAGCCCCAATTTCTTCAAGCTACCATATTTCTCTCCGAAGCCGTAAGGGCTGCCGTAATAGGCGAGTCCGCCGCGCAGATAGTATTGGCGGAGCCGCCATTCGGTGCCGAGGCGGAAATTGTAGGTGGGCTTGAGAACACCTCGAATGTCAACTCCGTCGAAACTGAACCAAGAGCTGCCGTAGTCCATGTATTCCACATCCGCTGAGATCATGCCCTTTTGCCCGATGATGAAGGCGAGGCTGCCGATGAAAGTGTGTGGGGTGTGGAACTCGTAGTTCTGATACAAGACAGGGGAGAGGTAGCGGTGGGTCTCGCGTTGGCCATGGCTGCCTTTCAGGGTGGTTTGGTAATCGGTGGACCATTGCTCGCCGATGACGTAAATGGTGCGTGTGTGCCATGCGGCCCCGACACGCAGCCAAGAGGTGGGGTAATAGATGAGACCGGTCTTGAAGTTGACACCCCAAGCAGTGTCGCCCAGTTCTTGTTCGAGTCTCCAGTCGTAGAAACTGCTGTTAGGGTCGTCGGGGGTCTCTTGATAAGTGCGGGTGCTGATACGTTTCATGTGGGTCACGCCGAGGCTGGCGCCGATAAACAGTTTGTCGAAGTAATTGGCTGCTGCGGCGACGGTCCATTCTTCGGTGCGCCCTTTGGAAGTGACGTTGTCGGTTTGCCAAACATTGCCTGGCGGCACAGGGCTGTCGAAATAGATGTTGCCCAACGAGTCGGTGTAACGGTCGATGAGATAAGTTTCCCAAGCTGGGTTGAGGTCGTCTGGATGGTTCTCGCTGAAATAGGTTCCCGGGTCGCTTGAAGGGTTGAACAGTTGATCGATTCCATTTACGGTCTGAAGGTAGGAGTCGACCATGGAGCTATTGGGGTTGAGTCCCGTGGCTGTTTGGTGATAGTTGAAGTCGTTGGTGCGTGTCATCCCAGCGGCGAACATGAGGTACCTCAAGGGGTTGAAGTTGCTGACTTGTCCGCCGCCCACCAGGCCCATGTTAGGCAAGGTGACTCTGAATCTGCTTGCATATTCGCTGGATCCGTAATAGTCGGACAGGCAGTTGTGGTATTGGGGACCTAAAGAGAAGGTGAACTCATGGCTTCGGTACAGGCCGAGCCCTGCGGGGTTGATGCAGAGGGCGGTGAAATCGCCGCCGATCGCTCCTGTGGCATTGCCCATGGCCATGCTGCGAGCGGTCCCTTCATAATAGGTCTGAGAGTTGAGGATGGCATCGTCAACACCTTGGGAATGGAGTCCCAAGGATAGTAGAAATAGTGCTGATATGAGTATAAACTTCTTCATGAGGAAAATTAAAAAGGACTACCTTTGTCCTGCAAAGATAGTCCTTTTCGACTTGTCTCTATAACTTTTATCTTTATCTTTTATCTTTTATCTTCTCCCTCCGCCGCTACGGCCGCCGCCACTGCTATGGCTGCCACCGCCGCTGCTGCCTCTGCTGCTGCCACCGCCGCTGTAGCTGCTGCCGCTGCTACGGCTGCTGCTCGAACTGCTTCTTGAAGAAGAGCTGCTTTGGTTGAAGCTGCCGCTGGAGGAGTGGTTTCTGCTAGGAGTGGAAACGCTACGGCTGCTGGAGTTGCTGCTGGATCCGCGGTTGATGCTTCCGTTGCTCGAGGAAGAGGGTCTAGTGGTAGTCGTTGAAGGTCTGCTGGTCGATGACTGCGGACGTACATATTCAGAGCTGGAGCGTGGTTGACGGGTTTCGGAAGGTGAGGTGTAGGTGCTGCGGCTCGATGAGGCGTTGTTTGTGCTGGGTCGGGCACTGGCAGTGCCGGTGTTGGGACGAGCGCTGGCGGTTCCTGCGTTGGGACGCACGCTGCTTGCGTTTGTATTGGTCGGACGAGAGCTTATGGTGGGACGGCTGGAGACGGTAGGCCTGGTGCTGTTTCCTGTGCTGGGGCGTCCTGAGACTCCTGCACTGGCACCTTTCGGGTTGTTGTTCTGAGGCGTGCGGTAGCTCATCGAGCCAGGGGTGTTGTTGCGACGCACTGTTGCCACATAGTTGGAGAAGTCGTTGTGACCGCCGTAACCGTAGCCATGACCATAGTAGTCGTGATGGTGGTGATGATGGTGATGATGATGCCAGGGATGATACCAATAGTGGTCGTACCAGCCCCAATGATAGCCGTACCAGTAGTAGGGACGGTACCAGTAATAGTCGTAATACCACGGGTCGTAATATCCGTAGTAGTAATGCGGATAATAGTAGTAGCTGTAGTGATACGGATAGAATCCCCAGTTCCACGAGTCGTTTACATAAACATAGGTGTTTCCGCCGCTGTAGGTGCTACCCGTATAGTAATCGTCGTAATAGTCCATGGTGGAGCTGGCGTTTGTTCCGAAACGCTTGATGCGGGCAGCGAAGTCGGCATCGTAGTAGGTCTCGGTGGTGGTGTAAACCACGCCGTTGGTGTCGGTCACCGATTCAGTTGATTGGTACACGGGATTGGTATTCGACACGTAGTTCTTGCTGTCGGAATAATAAGCCTGGTAGTCGTAAGTACCACTGCTGCTGATGCTCGGCGAGACGGTGTTGTCGGCACGTTGGCTGCGCGGAGGGTTGTAAGGCGAGTAGTAGGTGTCGTCATAAGCCATCCTCTTGTTTGAGGAGCAACCGGCGATGGCGAGGACTGCCAGCATGATGGGAATGATTCTAATTGCTTTCATTTTGTTGTGTATTGATTAAATTTTCTATTTTTGCAAACTGAAATAACAAAGAGAAATATACAAATACTATACCAAGATGGCAAAAGAACTTACGACTCGTCAAGAAAATTATTCGCAATGGTACAACGACCTTGTTGTGAAGGCCGATTTAGCCGAGCAATCCGCTGTGAGAGGCTGCATGGTGATCAAGCCATACGGCTATGCTATATGGGAATTCATGCACGATGCCTTGGACAAGATGTTCAAAGAAACCGGTCACGTGAATGCCTACTTCCCCCTGTTTATCCCCAAGAGTTTCTTCAGCCGTGAGGCCGACCACGTGGAAGGCTTCGCCAAAGAATGTGCCGTGGTGACCCACCACCGTCTGATGAACGACCCCAACGGAAACGGAGTGGTGGTCGATCCCTCCGCCAAACTGGAAGAGGAACTGATTGTGCGTCCTACCTCGGAGACCATTATCTGGGATACCTACCGCAACTGGGTGAAGAGCTATCGCGACCTTCCCATCCTCTGCAACCAGTGGGCCAACGTGGTGCGCTGGGAGATGCGTACCCGTCTGTTCCTCCGTACCGCCGAGTTCCTTTGGCAAGAAGGCCACACCGCTCACGCCACCATGGAAGAGGCCGAAGAGGAAGCCAAGAAGATGTTGGGTGTTTACACTGACTTCGCTGAGAAATGGCTTGCCATCCCCGTCTATCAAGGCGTGAAATCAGCCAATGAGCGTTTTGCCGGTGCCCTCAACACTTATTGCATCGAAGCTATGATGCAGGACGGCAAGGCACTGCAAGCCGGCACCTCGCACTTCTTGGGACAGAACTTTGCCAAGGCTTTTGACGTGAAGTTCCTCAACAAGGAGAACAAGCTGGAATATGTGTGGGCCACCTCTTGGGGCGTTTCCACCCGCTTGATGGGTGCCCTCATCATGTCGCACTCTGACGACGATGGGTTGGTGCTGCCTCCCAAGATCGCTCCGATTCAGGTGGTCATCGTACCTATTTATAAGAATGACGAGGAGAAAGCGCTCACCTTCGCCCGTTGTGAGGAGATGAAACAACAGCTCGTCAACGCAGGTCTCCGTGTGAAGTTCGACGACCGCGACACCCAGAAGCCGGGGTTCAAGTTCCACGAATGGGAACTCAAAGGCGTTCCGGTGCGTTTGGTAGTAGGACCTCGTGATGTGACCAACAACACCGTTGAGCTTGCCCGTCGCGACACTATGACCAAGGAGTCGGCTTCGTATGAAGGCATCGTGGCTACCGTGCTCGGCCTGATGGACGAGATTCAGGTCAACCTCTATCAGAAAGCTCTGAAGTATCGTAACGACAATACATACGATGTCAATACTTGGGACGAGTTCAAGGCCCAGATTGAGAAAGGTGGCTTTGTGCATGCCTTCTGGGATGGAACTACTGAGACTGAGCTGAAGATCAAGGAAGAGACCAAGGCAACCTTGCGCTTTATCCCGCTTGATGTCAAGGAAGAAGAGGGCGTGGATGTTTATTCCGGTAAACCCGCCAAGATGCGCGTTTACTTTGCAAAAGCGTATTGACCTGATATCTAAGGCTCGACCACAAGGCCAGGAACACTGTTCTCGTCATTGTTGTAAGTCCAGATGTCGATGTATTCACCGTTGTAGTAGATGACTTCTGGACAAAGGATTCTTTGGATGATGGTGTCAACTTGATGGAGAGTGTCGTTCCATTGGTACACTTCTCTCGTGGTGCGATATTTTGTGTATTGCACGCTTCCTATATTACTGTTTTTAACGTCCAGCAAATGATAAGCCCTTGCTTTTATGATGTTGGTTCCGTAGGTGGTGATATAGTGAATGTGCGTGTCAAGTTCTTTGCAGTCGATAACGCCATGGCAGTCGTAATCGGCATAGGTTGAAGCCAGAGTGGCTTTGCCTTTGATGGTGAGGTTAGAGGTTCCATGGATACATTTTGCTGTCAGTTTGTAACAGTTGGCCAGAGCGTTGAAGTTTCCAGAGCCTCCCTCTACTTCAAGTAATAGATTGGGTGCCAAGGAGTCCCATTCGATGGTGTCTTGGGAGATGAAATGGGTGGAGAAATTATACCCTCTCAGTGTATCGGTGCTTACATTCTGGGCGTTGGAGTAAAGAATGATTTTAAGCAAGGTGTCGTAATAGACTGTCATTTGAGGTGCATGGTTGTGCGGCCTGAGGTTGTTGTAGACGTTATCGTTGGTGATGACGAGTTTGGTGAATGACAAGGTGTCGCCATCGTTTATTTCAGTGTGAGGAACGGTTGTCGTGTTGAGTTCGTCGATAAGGTTCTCTCCGGTTTTGATATGGATGGTCCCTGCGGCGTTGTCGGCAGTGCAATGGCGAAGCGACACATCGATATCGTCTCGGATCTCAATGACCTGAAACGACTCGTCGAGGTGCCGGGTCTCCTCGATGATTTCGCCGACGGTGAACTTGTTGCATGAACAAAGCCATACGCTAATGCAAGCCAGGAGGATGATGACGGGTGCCTTTTTCATGGTTCAGATAGTATTTTTGATTGAAGCGATAGCCCAGGCCGAAGCAAAGGTAGTCGGCTCTTCCGAAATGAGTCATCAGGCCAAGATGGGCGTATATGTTGTCGTGAATCTGGTAGCGTGCGCTTACCTTTTGGTAGATGTTTCCTTTGCTGAGGTCGGTGAAAGGGTTGTACTTCAGATGCCAGCCGAACTCGAAGTAGTATGACAGACGGTCCATGGTCATGGCATAACATAGGTTGAAGTTGAGTTTGGTCATCTGAAGGGCGTGAATGTCATAAACCTTTTGCTGTTGGGTCTCGGGGTCCACCTTTTTAATATGGATTCCGTTTTGGTCAACGTAATGGTCGGGAAGCGTCTGGTCAGAGAGATCGAGGACCAGCGAGAGGCCTACTCCGGCGCGGCTGTATTGGGTGAACTGGGCGAGTAGGTAGGCGGAGATGTCGTGGACATGGTAATACTCGGTGGAGTCGCCCCCCAAGGTCTGCGACACGTTCTTGAATCCGATGCCGTAGTTAAGGTCGAGACACAGCCAATGTTTGTGGTCGAACTCGAAAGGCTTGTATTCAGGCCGGCGGGTTGGCGTCATGTTGATTCGGGGATCTCTGAGATAGTATGCCAGTCCCAGGGCGGTGCTGAAAGTGTTCAAACCGTAGTTGGGAAGCTTGGTGGAGCCATTGGAAAAATGGGTGAGACCGAGGGAAGCCACGCCCATGAATCGGGGAGTGATGCGTTGTCGGTATTCGAACGAGAGGTTGACGGCGGCGTTCACATGGGAGCCGATAGAGAAGTTCTGGTAGTTTTCAAAATTATCGAAACACTTGGTCAGGTAACCTAATCCAACGCCTAGCTTGAAGGTTAGTTGGCTGTGCTCGTTCGGGTTAAGAGGGTAGTTGATGAACGGATACAAGGCATAGGCGCTGCCTAAAGCTTCGCCGACTTCGTGGTTGTTTTCGAAATTGATGCCGAAATTGGCATGATAGAAGGTGACGCCGATATAAGGGTAAAGATAAACGGTTTCCCACTCTTTCTTTCCAAAGGTGTGCTGGTAAATGGAAGCCTCAAAGGCAGGGTAGGAGGCGTTGAACTTCTGCATCTCGAAATGATGATGCCAGAAGATGCCCACATGACCACGGGCTTCCACCATGATGTTGTTGTGTGACAACCATGGATAGTCCTGGCTCCATCCTTTGAAGGAGACCGATAGCATCATCAGCAATAAGACGGCACTATATGCTTTCGAGAATTTCATTCCAATATAAACTGCAAAATTACTCATTTTATTTTTAAATGATTATTTTTGCGGCCTAAAACCTGTTACTATGGACGAGCGACTAGAAGCATTTAAGCGATTATTGGACATCATGGACAAGGTGAGGGAAGGCTGCCCTTGGGACAGCACCCAGACCATTGAAAGCCTGCGGCATCTGACTATTGAAGAGACATACGAACTGAGCGAGGCCATTCTGGCTGAGGACCTTAACGAGGTAAAGAAAGAATTGGGCGACCTGATGCTGCATCTGGTATTTTACGCCAAAATCGGGAGCGAGAAGGGGGCCTTCGACATCACCGATGTGCTCAATGGTATTTGTGACAAGATGGTGGTGCGCCATCCTCATATCTTTGGCGACGAGAAGGTGGAGAATGCCGAACAAGTGGAGCAAAACTGGGAGAAGATCAAGCTGGAACGCGAGCATAACCGTAGCGTGTTGGGCGGTGTTCCTCAAGGACTTCCATCGCTGCTGAAGGCTTATAGGATGCACCAGAAAACCGCTGGTGTGGGCTTCAAATGGCCCAGCGCCGAAGAAGCCTGGAACAAGGTGGAGGAAGAAAAGAAAGAGCTGTTTGACGAGCTCCGTAAGAGCGACAATCAG
Source organism: uncultured Bacteroidia bacterium (assembly GCA_902801465.1). Taxonomy (GTDB): domain Bacteria; phylum Bacteroidota; class Bacteroidia; order Bacteroidales; family F082; genus Limimorpha. The sequence continues at coordinate 110,140 of CADCIH010000001.1, forward strand.
GATAACATCGAAGCGGAATACGGCGACCTTCTGTTTGCGCTCGCGGCCTACGGTGTTTATATAGGTGTGAATCCCGATGATGCCTTGGAGAAAACCAACAAAAAGTTCAAAAGCCGTTTCGGCCATGTTGAACAGAGAGCCCGAGAGATGGGCAAGGGCGTGCAGCATCTGACGTTGGAAGAGATGATCGGGTTTTGGAAAGAAGCGAAAGAGAAGATAAAAGATTAGAGATAAAAGATAAAAGTTATAAAAAACAAGGTGGTATTTTTGAAAAATTGTTATATTTGTAGCCCGAAAATAGAACTGAATAAACATCTTAAAACTATTAATTATTAACTAAATCATTCATTATGAAGAAATTATCTTTACTCATTGCGATGATTGCCTTTGTTTGTGGCAATGTGTTCGCTCAGTCGATGTACTTCGATTTCGAAGGTCAGACTGCTGGTAACAAGATCGCTCAGACTCTTGGCGATCCTTGGACAACTTGGAGCAACGCCCCTGGTGGTGCTGAAGACGGTGTCTTCGACATGGCTGATGGTTCGATGGCTGCTCACTTCACTTATGGCAACGACCAAGTCCTGAGACTTGGTGGCATCGAGGCCGGTGTCTTCGATCTCGTTTTCGACGCTTACGTCCCGGAAGGCAAGAACGGTTACTTCAACGTGCTTCACGAATTCAATGGTAGTGGTTCCACTTGGGCTGCTCAGTTCTATCTCTGCGCTTCCAACGACGGTCAAAACACCACTCCTGGTGTCGGTCACGGCACAGTCCACGCTGGTAGCAACGGCACTGCTGACATCCCTTGCGTCTATGATGAATGGATGAAGTACAGAGTGCATATCGACATGGACCAAGACCTGGCTACCCTTTACTGGAATATCGCTGGTGACGAAGAACAGGAAATTTGCTCCTGGCAGTGGTCACTCGACAGCTTCGGTGAGAACACCGTGGGTCGTAAACTCGATGCCATGGACTTCTATCCTCCGGAGAATGCCGCCACTTCAGAGTTCTACATCGACAACATCGGTATCATCAGCGGTGCTGATGACCAAGTGCTGATCGACGATAACTTCGAAGCTTACACCGTTGGTAACAAGATTGCCTCTGAGGCTATCGCCGCTGGTAACGACTGGTGGACAACTTGGAGCAACGCTCCCGGTGGTGCTGAAGACGGCGTCGTCGGTGAAGCTGGTGGTTCAAAGTGCGGTCACCTCACCTACAACAACGACCAGGTCCTCCTGCTCGGTGGTGTTGAGTCTGGCACTTACGACCTTGAATTCGACATCTTGGTTCCTGAAGGCAAGAACGGTTATTTCAACATCCTTCACGAATTCAATGGCAGTGGTTCAACTTGGGCTATGCAAGCCTACCTCCACCTGACCAACGATGGTCAGAACTCGACAGCCGCTCCTAACCATGGCACCATCCACGCTGGTAGCAACGGCACTGCCGATATTCCTGCTGTCTATGATGAATGGATGCACTTCCGTCTCCATGTCGACACCGATATGGATGTTGCTGAGTTCTTCTACTCAAGCGAGACCACCTATCCTGAAGAGCAGAGCCTCTGCACTTGGCAGTGGAGCCTCGACAGCTTCGGTGAGAACACCGTGGGCCGTAAACTCGACGCCATGGACTTCTTCCCGCCCCAAAATACCGCCACTTCAGAGTACTATCTCGACAACTTCACCTTCACCAGAATCGGTGCTGAATCAGCCGCTTCTCTCGAGTTTGACACGGACGAGATCTTCGTTGAACTGATGGAAGACGATGGCGAATCCGTCGACATCGAGATCAGCAACGCCAATGGTACCTCCATCGGTGACTGGACCGGTTGGATTGACTTCGGTATGGGTGATGGTGGCACCGCCACTTCTCAGATCAACTACGACCAAGAGCCCGGCACTGAATCTTCATTCGTCGGCTTCAACTGGGAAGATGCCAGATTGGTTGAGGTTGCCGCTATGTTCCCTGGCTCAGCCTACGCCGGCGCTGCCATGGGTGCAAAGATTGTGAGCGCTCAGTATTACATCGTTCCTACCACCTCGGGCTTCGGCATTGAGGCTGGCACTCCTCTGACCTTCCGTATCTACGGCCAAGGCATGAACGGCCAACCTGGCGAAGTTCTCGCTGAAAAGGTCATTCCTTATGATCAGATCAACCAAGAAGACTGGACTATTGCCACCTTCGATACTCCTGTTGAGTTGACTGGTTACAATGTTTGGGTTACTGTTGAATACACCCAGGCTGTTGGCGGCTATGCCATGGCCTTCGACGGTACCGCCTACCAGCCCAATAGCGGCTTCTATCGTACCAACGGTGGTGGCGCCTTCAATCCTCTGTCACCTGACAACATGAGCGATGACTATGGTTGCCTCCATCTGCGTGCCAACACCCAGGGTAGTCCTGTTCCCGCCACTTGGGCTACCTTGAGCAAACCCGAAGGTTCCATCGCCATCGGTCAAACCGACGTCGTTACCGTGAACTTCAACTCAATCGGCTTCGATGATCAGACCTCAATGGAAGCTGTCGTCATCTTCAAGACCAACGATCCCAATAACGAAGAGTATCGTGTTCCGGTTCACATGACAGTTGACTACACCTCAGTGGCTGAAAACAACACCGAGGCTTACGAGATCTATCCTAACCCCGCTACCACTTCAGTGACCCTGAAGGGTGAGAACCTGAGCCATGTCGCCATCTACAACGTGGCTGGCCAGCTTGTCCGCGTGGTGAAGCTGAATGATGTTGTCAACACCATCGACATGAACGTCGAAGCTGGTGTTTACTTCTTCAGCATCTATGACAACAACGGTGGCAACAACGTCACCCGCGTGGTCATCGCCAAATAATCTTTCATAAAAGATTTTTGAAAAAGCCGTCCGGTTTCGGGCGGCTTTTTTTATTATCTTTGCATCATCATGAAAGAATTATTGGTTAGAACACTCTCAGGAGCTGTGCTGGTGGCCGTTATCGTCGCCTGCATCTTCGTTTCGCCTTGGACCTTATGGGCGTTGGCCTTGTTTATTGTTGGCATGGGCACTTATGAGATGAGTAAGCTGATGCATGTCAAAAGCCGTTGGCAACTGGTTTTCGGAGAATTGATAGCCGTTGGAGCGTTCGCTGCCACTTCTTTGGGGATGCTTAGCACCACTCCTTTGTCAAGTCTGGTGTTTGTACTCCCCATGTTGCCTTTTCTTTTAGCGCTTTTTTCCACCACCGATGATTTCAAATCGATAGCAGCCTTCGACTTCGGGTCGGTCATTTTGCTCAGCTTTCCTTGTTTCTTTATGGTGTGGCTCCACGATGTCTATTCACCCAAAATGCTGATGCTCGTGTTCGTCCTGCTTTGGGCCAACGACACCTTCGCCTACCTCACCGGACGTCTGTTCGGTAAACACAAGCTCTTCGAACGCATCTCTCCGGGAAAGACCATTGAAGGAAGCCTCGGGGGACTGGTGTTCACCATGGCGGGTGTCGCCGTGTTCAGCCATTATGTGGATTGGCTTCCCATGAATGTGGCGATAGGCATGGGCTTGATTGCCGTAGTGTTTGGCACTTTGGGCGACCTGTGCGAGTCGATGCTGAAACGTCAGGCGGGAGTGAAGGACTCGGGAAACCTTATCCCAGGCCATGGGGGTATTTTGGATCGCTTCGATTCGGTTTTGTTTACATTGCCATTTATTAGCATATTTCTGTTGATGTTTTTATGAGACAAATTCACAAACGGATACATGAGGAAGGAACACGAGCGATCATTGTCGCTCTTTCGATTGCCATTATTGTTGTGGTAGGCCTGAACTTGCTATGGCCTCATCAGACGTTTTGGCATGTGATGGTGTATGTGGCTTTTGCCATTGTCTTCTTCCTAGTGGTGCGTTTCTTTAGAGTGCCTATCACCCGTAAGACCACCATCTTGGACAATGCGGTGATCTCTCCTGCCGACGGCATCATTTCGGCCGACGAGGTGGTGATGGAGGATGAGTATTTTCATGAGAAGCGTCGCAAACTGTCAATCTTCATGTCGATCTACAACGTGCATATCAACTTTTTCCCATTTGACGGAACGGTCACCTATTATAAATACCATCCGGGCAAATACCTCGTGGCGTTTAAGCCAAAGTCGTCTGTTGACAACGAACACAACAGCATCGCTATTCAGGACCATCAAGGTCGGGAGGTGTTGGTGCGACAGATAGCAGGTTTTGTCGCTCGTCGTATTGTGTGTGACTTGGAGCCTGGTGACGCTTCTGTGGTGGGTGAGGAGTTTGGTATGATTCGCTTTGGTTCCCGTGTGGATGTGTTTCTCCCGTTGGATGCCGAGGTTGATGTCCATATCGGACAGGTCGTACGCGCGAAGACATCGGTGTTGGCGATGTTTAAAGTGGAAAGTTGAGAGTGGAGAGTGGAAAGATTATAAGATTCCCTTGATTTCTGATAGACTGCTTACTTCGAAGGTGCATTGGCCTTGGGCGGGTTGACCTGTGGCGTTGAAGAAGACCTGATCGATGCCTGCGGCACGTGCTCCGTCGATGTCAACAGCCATCTCATCGCCGATCATCAGGCTTTCTTCAGGGGTGGCTCCTGCTTTCTTTAAGGCATATCGGAAGATTTCTGGGTTGGGCTTCTTCGCGCCGACTTCCTCTGAAACGGTGAGGGTCTCGAAATAGGGTTCCATGCCTGAGCCGCTCAGTTTGGTGTGTTGCACTTCCTCGAAACCGTTGGTGATCAGGTGTAGATGGTATTTCGGCTTTAGGTATTCCAACAGCTCCATGGTGCCGGGGACTAGTCTTACAATACGTGGTGACCAATATACGTAATCTTCGCTCAAATGGTCGGCAAGCGCTATGTCGTGGATGCCGTAGTGTTCCAAAGGCTTCAGGAAACGGGTGCGGTTCAATTCGTCTTTGGTGATTTGGTCAGCGCGATACAGTTCCCAGAGTTTTTCGTTCAAGGGGTGATAAACCATGTGGAACTCGTGAGCACTGGGGATACCGAGTTCTTTGAGGTGGTATTGCTCATATATCCGTTCAAAGGCAACTTCGGCTGCGGCGTCGAAATCCCAAAGGGTGCGGTCAAGGTCGAAAAACAGGTGACGATAGCACTTCTTACTTCTTACTTCTCCTTTCTTACTTCTCATTCTCATTTGTCGTTGCCACTCAAACAAGGCGACTGCAGCGGCGTGACTGACATTGAGCGAGCGGGTAGGGCCGGGAACGGGGATATAAACCACCATGTCGCATTGTTTTAAGAGCTCTTCCCTGATGCCATGGCGTTCGCTGCCCACGATGAAAGCAGCATTTTCGGGGAGCTGGGTGTCGTAGATGCAGGTTGCGTTGTCGGCGGTTTCGATGGCGACGATGCTCTTGCCTTCGGGGACGATTTTATGTAGGTCAGTCTCTTCGCTGAAATACCAACGTATGTTGTCGCGGCTTGAGGCGGCTGACCGGCGCACCTTCCCCAAACGATGTTCGTCCTCGTTGCCCATAAAACATACTTCGGTGGCCCCGATGTTGTCGGCCAAACGGATGATGGCTCCCAGGTTGTCGGGTGTCATCAGGTGGTCGGCGATGAGCATGGGACGGGGAACGTGACGGTAAAGGTCCTCAGTGGGTATTTGTTCGAAAAGGTCGTTTGATTTAAGGTACGACATGGGGTTGCGGGTTAGGGGTTAGAGGAGTGGTGTCGGTTAGGGTATGTAGAAAAGCCTTGAGTTGCGCTTTCTCTTCGATGGTGAGACGGACACCGCCTTCCATGACATGGTGCATCAGTGGGCTGATCTGTTCGGAGTACTGGACACCTTCGGAGTAGAAGTCGATGACCTCATCTAGGGTGCTGAAACGACCGTCGTGCATGTAAGGGGCGGTGAGTGTAATGTTGCGTAGTGTGGGAGCTTTGAATTCGCCTTTCGAAGCGGCATCTAAACCGTTGTTGTACAGCAAGTTGGTCGTAAACAGGGCGTTGGTGCCTCCGCCGTGGCAGTGGAAACAGTCAGCTCCTTCCTCGGTGATGAAAAGGAGATAGCCGTTCAGTTCATCCTGGTTGAGTTGTTCCTCGCCCTTAAGATATCGGTCGAACTTGCTGTTGGCGAACACCAGGCTTCTTATGTATTGTGCGATGGCCTTCTCCACTAGGACAAAGCTAATCTCGTCGGTACCGAAGGCCTTCTTGAAGAGCTCGGGATAGATATCGGACTGTCGGAGCCGCTTGGCTACTTCGGCGGTATCGGCATTGATTTCCAACGGGTCGGTATAGGCGGCATACACCATGTCTTCAAGGGTCTCGACTTGGCCTTTCCAGCCCAAGCCGGTGGTGTTCCATACCAGATTAATCAAGGGGAGCATGGTGTGTTCTGTTCCAAGATGCTCCAGGGTGGCATCGGGCCCGCCTTCAAAACTGTATTCCTTATGATGGCACATGGCGCAACTGTTTTCTTCGTGGAACAGTTTCTCGCCGAGGGCGACGCCTTCGACGGTCATGGGGTTGTCGGCGGGGATGTTGTTATGGGTGGGGAAAAACAGAGGGGATGGCAATTCATAGGGGGTGGGATGCCAAGGCTCCTCCTCGGTGGGCTTACAGGAGAGGAGCAACAGCAACGACAGCGTTCCGAGAATGGCCAGACTTCTTATCAATTGTTTTTGGGCTTTTTGATGTTTGAGAAGGTGTTCTTGATGTTTTTCCAAGTCATGAAATGAGGCTTGGGAGCGGCTTTGTGGAGCAGTTCCATGGTGGTTTCGAGTGCTGATTTCATATCTTCCGGGTTTTTGGTGCTGAATACGTTGTGTCCGTTGCGTTTGAGGGTTTGTTGGGCTTGTTGGTTCTGCATGATGGCCGAGCCGAAGGTGTTGAAATCGTAAACGACAGGGTCGCGGAACCATTGGTTGATGTTCATGACGAGGCCGAGGGGGTAGTCGTGGCCGTCGTAGATATTGAGTTCGATGGGCAGTTCAACAGTGAAGCTGTTGTCGTAGAACTCGGTATGTCCTTCGTTCTGTCCTCTGCCTAAGTGAATGGCGAGCGGTGCGAGAAGGCTGTCGGGGTTTTGGTATTTGCCGTTGAGTTTCATGTAATGATAGCCGCCTCCCAGTTCATCGGGCCAGAACATGTTGCTCTCAGGCGGATTGCTGAAACGGCCGGATTGGTTGTCGGCGTCGTTGAAACCGAAAGTGAAGCGAAGGATGGTGTAGGAGGCTGCCGGTACTTTGGAAACCCGCAAGGTTTGGGTCTCGGGGAGGTTAGTGTCGACATACCAGGTCTCCGCCAACATGACGCGGTTGCCAGAGCAATCCTCCAGCTCCACATTCGAGATGAACCACTGCACTTCGTTGACGAGGTAGGGGTTGCCTGCCTCGTTGGTGTAGCGCAGATTGTCAATGACCAATGGCGTACCATCCACCTCGTGCGAAGCGATGATGGTGACGCTGCCGGCAGGGTCGGAACAGGCAGTGGTGGCAAAAACCAACGCCATAATGATGGTAAGGAAAGGTTTTATTCTCATGGTTTTTAGAAATTCCGCTGCAATGATACAAAAATCCTACCAATTTTGCGTATTTTTGCACATTATAAAATATAACGACTATGGCAGGATTTAAAATAGGCGACCGTGTGAGTTTCCTCAGTAGCACCGGAGGAGGCGTGGTGACGAAAATCATTGATTCGAGGATGGTAATGGTGGAGATTGAGGACGGATTTGAGATACCGTGCCTTATAAGCGACTTGGTAATCGATTACCGTTCCCAACCCGCAAGGCAACAGCAAATCACTGAGGTGGTACAGCAAGAGGTCAAAGAGAAGGAACTCCTTCAGCAACAGCAACAGGAGGACGCTCGCCATGGCGGTCTTCGGCGTTTTGCCAAGGATGCGGAGAGAGAGGGCGTTTATTTGGCTTTCGTGCCTCACGAGCAACAATGGCTGCTGACGGGTGCCATGGATGTGGTTTTGGTGAACCATACCCCGTTCGAGATGTTGTATACCTTTACCATCAAGGAGGAAAGCCAATTTGTGAATGTAGACTACGGTCAGTTGGAGAAACACGAGAAGGTGGTTGTGGAGACCATTTCACGGGAGGACTTGGAGTATTGGTGCAATGGTGTCATTCAGTGCATCTTCACAAGTGAGACTTCCGATATGGTCCTAATGCCATTGAACGCCCCGTTCTCGTTGCGTACCAACCGTTTTTTCAAGGAAGGCAGCTACCTGATGTCGGGCCTCTTGGGAGAGAAAGCAGTGATGGTATGCCTTTCGGAGTTGGCGGCCTTGAAGACCGGTGAGGCTGATCTGATGAAGATTGCCAAGGAAGGTGTTGGCTCACAGGCACCCAAGAAGGAACTTGTTCAGAAGGAGGTTCCTATCGACAAGCATCGCGTAGGGCCAGGAGAGGCCACGGTCGACCTGCATATTGGCGAGTTGGTGGAGAATATCGCTGGGTTGTCGAGTCACGACATGTTCAAAATCCAGATGGATTACTTCCGAAAGATGTTGGAGAGCGCCATTGCCGCAGAATACACCAAGGTGACCTTTATCCACGGGGTGGGCAATGGCGTTTTGAAGAATGCCATCATCGAGGAGTTGAAAAAGTATAAGAACACGGAGAATAGGATGGCTTCTGTCGCCAAATTCGGCGTGGGGGCTATCGATGTGGTTATCAAGGATAAAGAATGAAAAACTACGTTACCATAGGAGTCGTAATTGCTTTGCTGCTGTCGTCCTGTCATCGCAAAACCGAAACACTCATCGGCCGTTGGACGGTAGAGCGTGTCAATGTGGAGTTCGATGAAAGCAAGGCCACCCCTGAGATGGTGCGTCAGTTTGGAGAGATGGAGAAGGGCAACGTCATCGAGATCAGTCGTGATTCGCTTCTGACTTTCATTTCAGACGGAGATACCATGAGGGGACGGTGCTCACTGAAGGGGGAGTCGCTCTATTGTGATGGCATCGTTTTTGGGACGATCCGAGACGGGGTATTAATGACAGAGACCTCCACTCCGCTGGGGAAGGTAGAGGTCTTTTATGTGAACCCGCAGGGAATCGAACCCTGATCGAAGGAACCGGAATCCTTTATTCTATCCATTAAACTACGGGTCCAGTAGCCTTTTGGCGGTGCAAAAATACGAAAAAATAGTTAGGGTGTTCGTTGGATTTGTTATTTTTGCTGAAGCAAACCAAATCGAACAGTTATGAAAAAGTTATTACCAATCCTTTTGCTGGCGTTGGTGGTATGCCAATGCAGCCCTGTCACACGTGAAAAACGACCTGCAACACCTCGTGAGCAGTATCCTGAGAAATTCACCACCGACTACATTAATCAAAGTGCGATGAAACTGGTCGACTATATACCTGACCATGAGTTCAATCCTTCCATCAAGCCTTATTTTAACGAAGAGTATTACAAACTGCTTGAAGAGTCGTGGGCTATTCCTGTCGACGACATCATGGGTATTGGTGAAAACGAGTGGTTGTATTATTTCATGACCGGAAACGATGGTGACGAATCACTCGACCATTCCAAGAACATTCTTGAGAGTGTGGCTATGGACGACTACAATGCTTGGGTGCAGATGGATTACCTGGGCAATGTCCATGATATCGTGATGCATTTCGAGAACGGCGACTGGGTGATATCCAATTTTGACGGCACCAAAGATCAGATGATTCGATACATCAGAAGCCAGCGTGAGCATCTGCGTAGCATTGATTGGCAGCAATACTACGAAGCGACGATAGAGGACAACAAAGCTTATGTCCCCGAGGAAGATATAGTCTCATGGCTCGATGAATACAAGGCGGAGGTGGATGCCTATTTCGCCAAGTATCCCGAACAGTAATCAACCCTGTTGTTTCAGGTGTTCCACGAACTCGTCGATGCGTCGCATCTCGTTTGCGATGGCGATTTTTTGTGGGCAGTGCTCTTCGCATTGGTGGCAGCCGATGCAGTGACTGGCTTGTCGCTCGTAAGGTACCTTGCTATCGTAGCCTAAAAGGAATGCACGGCGGTTGCGGCGGTATTCCTCGGCTTCGGGGTTGCCTGCCGGCATGTTGCCTTCGGTGATGCAGTCGTTGTAATGAGCGAAGATGGCAGGGATATTCAGGCCGTAGGGGCAGGGCATGCAGTAGTTGCAGGCGGTGCAGGGCACGGTCTTGAGCTCCACAAACTCTTCGGCGACTTTCATCAGGAACTCGTTTTCGTCGGGTGTGATGGGTCTCAAGGGCGAGTAGGTGGCCACGTTTTCCATGAGGTGTTCCATATAGGTCATGCCGCTTAATACGACTAACACGCCTTCGGGGGTGCCGGCGAAGCGGAAGGCCCAGCGTGCCACGGGGGTCTCAGGCTCACGTTCTTTCATCTGTTTCACGATGAAGTCGGGCTGTTTGGCGAGACGACCACCGAGCAGAGGCTCCATGATGACCACGGGGATGCCGCGACGGTGAAGCTCCTCGTAGAGGTAGTTGGCGTTGACGTTGTCAGGGTCGATGCGGTTGGCATAATTCCAGTCGGCATAGTTCATCTGAATCTGGACGAAGTCCCAATGGTATTTGCCTTCGTCATGCCAGCGCAGCATGGTGTCGAATACCTCCTGTTCGCCATGGAAGGAGAAGCCCAGGTTGCGGATGCGGCCAGCTTCTTTTTGCTCCACGAGCCAGTCGAGGATGCCGTTCTCAATGAATCGGGCGTTGAACATGTCCATGCCGGTCATGTCTTTCCCACTGCCACCGATACTGTGAAGCAGCAGGTAATCGACATAATCGGTTCGCAGTTCGCTGAGCGAGTGTTCGAACATGGCCTTGGAAGCCTCGGTGCTCCAAGTAGAGGGACTGAAATTCGATAGTTTTGTTGCGATATAATAACTATTGCGTGGATGTCTCGACAGGGCGATACCTGTGACGCCTTCGGAGCGACCTCGTGTATATACTGGGGCGGTATCGAAGTAGTTGACACCATGCTCGAGGGCGTAGTCGATTTCTTCGTTGACCATTTCTTGATCCACCTGTGCATCAGGATTTTGGCGCAGGTCGGCTCCGCCTTCGATGGGAAGACGCATCATGCCATAACCCAGTAACGACACTTTGTCGCCGCTGTTGGGGTTGACACGATAGGTCATCTCCCCTTGTCCGTCGATGACTTCGGCGGGGATGATTTCGTTGTTATTATTCGATTTGCAGGCGGAGAGCACCACCGAGGTTGCCACGGCAGCGCCGCCCATTTTCTTTATGAATTCTCTTCTTTTCATCTTACTTCTTACTTCTAATCCATTCGATGCATTACGTTTCCTTCTACATAGATTGCGCTGAACGGCCTTGAGGGGCAGAGGTTCTCGCAGGCGCCGCAGCCGATGCAGCGGCTTTCGTTGATGGCGGGAATCATCACGGTCTGGCCGTTGTGTTGGTATTCGACCATTTGGATGGCGCCGGTGGGGCAGTGGCGTTGGCAGTTGCCGCAGCTGACTCCGTCGGTGAGTACCACGCAGTTGTCCTTCACCCACACGGCGTGACCGGCATGGATGGCGGTCTTCTCTTCCTTGGTGATGGGTTTGATGGCGCCGGTGGGGCAGACCTCGCCGCAGCGGGTGCATTCGGGGCGGCAGTAGCCTATCTCGAACGACATGGTAGGCTGCATGAAATGCATGAGGTCGGTCGAGGGGCGCAAGACGTTGTTAGGGCAAGCCGACACGCAGAGCTGGCATCCGGTGCAGTGTTTTTGCATGTGGCGTGCGGAGACGGAGCCTGGGGGCGTGATGAGCGTCTGGCGTTTGGGAGCTTCTTTCTCAGTGATGACAGCCAGTCCGCCGTCTACCTTCATCTGAGCCTGAGCCACGGCCGCGGTGCCAGCGGCGATGGCGGAGCCGACCAGGAACGAACGGCGACCCAGGTCGGGTTCTGATGAAGCCGTTTCAGTTTTTGAAACAGGGCGTTTGGCGGTGTAATGCAGTGCATCGAACTTGCATTGTGCGGTACAGTCGCCGCATACCACACATCTCGAATAGTCAACGGTACCTGCCTTGGCATCGATGGCGCGGGCCTTGCAGTTCTTCTCGCAGAGACCGCAGTGCTTGCACTTGTCCTGGTCGAACCTGACACGGAACAGCGAGAACCTGGAGAAGAAGCTGAGGATGGTGCCTACGGGGCAGATGGAGTTGCAATAGGCGCGACCATAAAGGAAGGCCAGCACGCCGAGGATGAGCATCATAACCCAAGCGATGATTGAGAGAGTGACGTTGCGCATGTAGAAACTGGTGACGATACGTCCGAAGTTGCCGTAGGGTTCCAATAAGGTGATCACAGGGGTGAAGCCAAAGATGAGGCAGATGACAAAAATGGCGCAGACGGTGTAACGTAGCCATTTGTGTTCTTTCACGTAGCTGAAACGGTTTTTCTTGATCTTGCCGCCAAGCCAGCTGTAGATGTCCTGCATGACGCCCAAAGGGCAGACGATGCTGCAATAGATCCTGCCGAAAAGCAATGCTACGACAATGATGGCCACTGCGATGAGCGACAAGGAAAGCACAGCGGGCAGGAACTGGATCTTAGCCGCCCAACCGATCCATTGGCTGATGCCGTAGCCGGCTCCAATGAAGAGGGTGGTGACCAGCAGGATCATGATGACGGCGAGGGTGATTCGGAGCTTTTTTAGCATAAGTTGGGAATTAGGAATTAGGAATTAGGAATTAGGAATTATGAATTAGGAATTGAATTATCCACACCCCATCGGGGTGCCACATCGGTAGGATTATCGAATAACAATTTTTTTAGCGCCCTGTTCGGTAATGACAATATAAACGCCGGGATTAAGCGTCTCGGAATGGTTGACTCGTTGTCCGGCGATGGTATAAATGGTGGCTTCGGAGAGGTTGATATCATTGCTGTCGACAGTCTCTTCGATTTGGTCGTAGCCTACGAAGGGTATGTAGGTGACGAGGCCAAGGCTTGGGTCGTCGGTTTGATGAACGATATGGTCTTCAATATCCGACTCATGGATGGTGCCCCATTTGTTGCCGACGGCCGTGATGTCGCAGGCGGAGTTATTGTATAAGTCGTAGATCACCCCGCTGTTGTAATTGTCGTGGATTTCGTTGTTGCCCCAGTCGTCTTCAGTGCCGAGGTCGATGTCGTGGAGATAGATGGCGGTGATACCCCAGAGGTTGCCGGTAATCACGTTGTTGCGGAGTATGGCCTTGTTGTTGGTGGAGCTTCCGTAGATGGAGATGCCGCTGCCACCGTTCATGGGGTTTTCTTCATGGAAGTTGTTGAGGAATTGGTTGCCTTCGATCACGGATGAGATGGTCTGGCCTTGTTGGTTGTAGCCATAGCGGCCTTCGCGGATGATGTTGTCTTTGAGCAGGACTTTGGTGGATCCGGTGCCCATGAGGTCGGCTACGGAGATGCCTCCCACATACCATTGGGCCATGATGGTGTAGATCTCGTTGCCGACGATGCGGATGGTGTCTTGTCCGCCGGGACCGAGGTTGATTTGTGGGGAGTTGATATCTGTGACGTTGGTGTCGAAGTCGCAGTTCAGGATTTGTGGCGAGGCCTGTCCATTGGCAGGCGAGCTGATGGCAGCGCTTTGGTTCAGCATGAAGTAGCAGTTCTTTATGACGGGGTCGCAGTTGAACACGTCGATCACTGCATTGCAGTAGTCACGAGTGAAATACACGAACTTCACATCGTCGAATGTCACTTCGGATTCGATGACTTTGATGCCAGCGCCGTCGGAGAAATACATCTTTTTTATGTTGCATCCCACAGCGTTCTCAAACCTTATTTTGAAATGTTCCGTTTCATTGAGACCGTAGAACTTCACCCTGTTGCTTCCGGTATTGGTACAAACCATGGATCCGTTGATGGTGAGTAGGATTGCGGCGGCATCGATGCGCGACACTTGGTTGTCGATGACCAACACGTCGTTGGTGGAGATGGTAAGGTCGGTGTTGATGAGAAAACCGTCTGGGCCTTGGGTGACTGCGCCGTCGGTGACATTAACCAGATCGGGCAAGGTATAGGAGGTGCCGTTGCCGGGGCTGACCCATTGGGCGTTCAGAACAGATGTTAAACTGATGAAAAATAAAAAAACAGGTAAAAACTTCTTCATGATAAAAATGGCTTTTTGTTTTGATAAACAAAGGTATGTTTTTTTTCCTTATCTTTGCAAGGAAAGAAAAAATCAATATGTCAAGAATTTTGATCATCGACGACCAGGATGCCATTCGCCGTGTGTTGCGTGACATTCTGGAGAATGAGAAATATCAAGTGGATGATGCCGCCAATGGCCCAACTGCTCTTGAAATGATCAAGGAGCAGGAATACGATGCCATCTTGTGTGACATCAAGATGCCCGACATGGACGGCATTGAGGTCCTGGAGCAGGTGAAGTCCATCTGTGACACGCCGGTCATTATGATTTCGGGTCATGGTACTATCGACACTGCGGTGGATGCCATCAAGAAAGGGGCGTTCGACTTCATCCAAAAACCACCTGATCTGAACCGGCTGCTCATCACTGTGCGCAATGCCCTCGACAAGCAGAGCCTCAGCACTGAAAACAAGGCGTTGAAGAAGGCCGTCAGTCGCCAGAATGAGATGGTAGGCGCCTCGGCACCCATGATGGAAGTGCGCGACATGATTGAGAAGGTGGCGCCGACGAATGCCCGTGTGCTCATCACTGGCGAGAACGGCACTGGAAAAGAGCTGGTGGCCCGTCAGTTGCATGAACTCAGTCCTCGCCGTTATGGTCCTTTCATTGAGGTTAACTGTGCTGCTATACCTGCCGAGCTTATTGAGAGCCAGTTGTTTGGCCATGAAAAAGGGTCTTTTACCTCGGCTATCAAGCAGAAGAAAGGTGACTTTGAGCTGGCTAATGGTGGCACCTTGTTTTTAGATGAGATTGGCGACATGAGTCTGGCTGCCCAGGCCAAGGTGCTGCGTGCCTTGCAGGAGAACAAGATTGTGCGAGTGGGAGGAGAGAAGGAGATTCCTGTTGATGTGCGCATCCTAGCGGCCACCAACAAGGACTTGCGTAAGATGATTGAGCAGGGGGACTTTCGTGAGGACCTGTACCATCGTCTGAGTGTCATCGTCATCCATGTGCCGCCGTTGCGAGAGCGCAAGGACGACATTCCCTTGCTGGTGGGCAGTTTTGTGGAAACCATCGCTGCCAGCATGGGCCAAGCCGTGCCGAAATTTACTGACGAGGCCATGGAAGAGCTGAAGAATTACCAGTGGACGGGAAATATCCGGGAGTTACACAACATTGTGGAACGTTTGGTGATTCTTTGTGGCAGCACGATTACCAAGGATGATGTGGTCCATTTTGGGAACCCGCTGAAGTGAGTGGAGAACGGAAAATGGAGAACGGAAAACGGAAAATTTTCAGTTCTCCGTTCTCCGTTTTCCGTTCCAACCCCTTGCGGTGGAACGAAATTTGTTGTATTTTTGCGCCGTGTTCTTTGAAAGCAAAAACTTTCCGTTTTCCGTTTTCAACTTTCCACTTTATTGGGGGTGACCGGTTTTGACAGCAAGATGAGTCGTCACGGAAGCATGCCGAGCCTCGCAGCGAAGCTCGTAAATCTTAACTGCAAAAAAGTAATTGGCGAAAATAACTACGCTTTCGCTGCCTGATCGAAGTACAGTAGATCACTGGCTTAATCCGCTCACAAGGTGGGTGGACGAAACATCCCGCAGGTGGAGATGCCTGATTCCGGCCTGAGCACGGGGTGCTAATCAATTTCGGGATATTAGGAGATAAGGTCAGGTTTAGGGCGTTCGTTCCCTTGCCTGGCACGAAAACCAACAGCGGAATAAGCATGTAGAAACCTTGGGGGTTCCTTGTTTGGACGAGGGTTCGACTCCCTCCATCTCCACGGAAATTGTTTATAACCCGCTGATTTTCAGCGGGTTTTTCTTTTTCAATAATTTTTACCCCCTATTTTACCCTCTGAACACGCCTAACTATTTGATTTTGTGTGGAGACGAAATGCTCCACAACACTTGTTTTGAAAGCGTCTAAATTCGGGGCGGAACTCCATGACGGGGATGGGATGGTGATGCTAAAAGATGCTTCTCTCTCATTCTTGTTGTTTATACAAGGATGAAACCTTTTGGTGTTTTTGAGGAGAGGCATTTACATAAGGACAGATATAGATGGTAGCCAATTCCGTACCATCTTCTTTAGATAACACGTAACCATCTATTATTTGGTCAGTTATATCAGAAGAGAAAGAACCAATTCTTTCGTGTTTCACTTTAGCACCATTTGGCAAACGAAGTCTATCGAGGTAGGCGTATGAATTGAATATGCCATTGATTGGTATTGGGTTGGATAAATCACCGTATTCGCCATAGGCACCTGGCATCGTGTCATTTACCTGAATTCCTTCTATATTTCCAAGAGTTTCATAAAAGGCGTTGAATCCAGCTTCGTTATAGCCACCAAATTTATTCTCAAACATGTTGCGCACCACTGCCTTGTATATATGTAGGCCGTCCTCATTATTAACAAGATTCTTAGGGCGTAATCCTACTTCTACGATTCGATGTGCTGATTTGTCTTGAAACATTATAATTCCAATTCCGATGTAATTGATCACTTCAGCAATTACATCTTTTGAATACCTATGGTTTAGTTCCTCATATTGCTGGTTTACTAAATCCATAATTTGTTTGTTGCCTCCGGGGAATGCTTGTTCACGGACTTTACTGGCCATTTCCGCAATCTCATTCTTGGCTTTTTTCTTCTTGAATCAATCAAATAGTCCCATATTGTTATTACTGTTTTATTTGGTTTGAAAACTTTTTATTATTAAAATCTTATCTCCAAATTATGATTGCAGATTCCAAGTCTGATTCAGCGTCATTGATTTCACTTGTTATTTCGTATGTTGCATCATTGATGGCGCGAATGACATCTGAATTATCATATTCTGTATCTATTGAGTTAATCATGTATTCTAAATCGCTTACTTCGCTTTGGATGGAATCGATCTGTTTCTTGACCTTTTGAGTGTCGATAAAATTGATGACAAGTAAAGTTAGAGCAGCCAATACGAAATATGGAGTAAGGTTGCAAATGATGTTTTGAAGTTGTTTGAAGAATTTCATAATACTATGTGTTTTCATTGTAATGAGCGACAAAAGTAAGAAAAAAACTAATCAAGAGAAAAATAGAGGTTGGATGGAAGCTTCGAAAAAACAATTGATTTATAAGGAAGAACAATGGGATTGCATGGGTTGTATAAGAAAACAGTTTTTTCTTCTGAGCTTTGCTAGAGGGAGAGATAATTCGTATCTTTGCAAGTTGTTTATTAGTGTCAACCTTTGATTACGAGAGATATTTAAATGGATAGGATAAACAATAATCCATATAGAATCCTTGGCGTTTTTTCAAATGCCACTTTGAAGGAGATTACTGCAAACAAAACCAAATTGGCACGGTATGCCAGCGTTGGCAAAAGCGTTTCGTTTGATGCGGATATGGATGGCATTTTGCCACCTCCTACCCGGACTTCGGAAAGTGTAGAAAAGGCTTTTGCGGATTTGAGCTTGGCGCAAGACAAGCTAAAACATGCACTGTTTTGGTTTGTGAAAGATAATGCCATTGATGAAATGGCATTGGGTCATCTAAATATAGGGAATTCTGATAAGGCAGAGGAACTGTTTGAAAAACGAGAGAGTTGGTCAAGTCTGCATAATTCAGGGGTCTTAGCTTTGATTAAGGAGGATTACGGCAATGCCATTAGTTGCCTATCTAAGGTGATTCATAACTCGGAGTATCGAATCGCATTAGTGAATGCAGTTTGTGGCGACACATACCAAATCGAAGAATCGGATTTGGCAAGGATTTTTGTCGACAGCATGAAGACGATTAAGCCTGCAAGCGAACTATACAATTTGTTTTCTGCCAATGGGTACGATGCTTCAGACGCGGATTATCTGAAAGGTAGTATTATAGAAGAGCCAAAAGAAAAATTGCAATCTGAAATTAGTAAAGCTTCTGCTGAGAAAGAAGATGGCGTGGCGATTTATGAAGCGGGTGTCGCTTTACAACGCAACGCACTGCCGTTGTTGGAGCAGCTTGAAGAATTATTGGGTAAAGAATCAATGGAATACAAGTTGCTCGTTGATAAATATGCCAAGGCTCTTCTTCAGTGTTGCATTGACTCGTTTAATACGCTTCAGAATAAAATCGAAGATGGTGGAGCAGAACAATTTAAGGAATATGCGCCAAAAGTAAAAAACTTACTTGAAACTATCGACACCACAAAGGTTTCGGATGTGGTGAAGGGCAGGATTGAAACCAACATGAAGACCATATCAGAGGTTGTCGATGATTTGGATAATTATATCCAGAGCAATTCTAACCTTTGTTATTATTGCGGGAAGGAAAAGGCCGATCCGTCATCACAATACATGAAGACTATGTATTACGTCACAGGTCGTTATACTAGTGGAAACAAGAGGCATGTTAGTTATAAAAGTGCGCAAGTTGGAATCGAGAGATGTAAGAAGTGTGAGAAGATACATGGCAAAAAAAACACTGTCGCAAGCGTTGTGTTTGTTTTAACCATCTTAGGTTCCATGCTATTGATTGGTTTCTCAAATCATTCATTTTGGGCTGGCTTGTTACTCGGATGGATGCCAGGTGGCCTGCTTATTCTTGTATTAAACCCATTGTTAGATGGCATTTTTAGATTATTATTTCATACAAGAATGGATGAAAGGGTACGTTATCATCCGTATATTAAAAAAATGAGAAAAGAAGGATGGCAATTAAATGAGCCCAGTGCGTAAAATATGACTATATTATGATAGAGAATAATCCATATAGAATCCTTGGCGTT
The DNA here is from genome assembly GCA_902801465.1 of uncultured Bacteroidia bacterium. Classification (GTDB taxonomy): domain Bacteria; phylum Bacteroidota; class Bacteroidia; order Bacteroidales; family F082; genus Limimorpha. Next base: position 128,973 of record CADCIH010000001.1, read on the forward strand.
TTCTCTAATGCCACTTTGAAGGAAATCACGGCGAACAAGACTAAGTTGGCTCGGTATGCCAGCGTTGGTAAAAGTGTTTCGTTTGATGCGGATATGAATGGCGTTCTACCACCTCCTTCACGGACTGCGGAAAGTATAGAAAAGGCTTTTGCGGATTTGAGCTTGGCACAAGACAAGCTAAAACATGCGCTGTTTTGGTTTGTGAAGGATACAAGTTTCGACGAAATGGCATTGGGACATTTGAACGCAGGTAATGTTGACAAGGCAGTTGAGATTTTGGAAAAGAGAGAAACCTGGTCTTCGTTGTTGAATTTGGGTGTGTTGGCCATGATTCAGGATGATTATGACACGGCAGTAGGAAATATCATCCAGATTATTCGTGAATACGACGGAAATGAGTATTTAGAAAAGTTTGTTGCATGTGTTTGCGGCGATACTTTTCAATTAGAGGATGATGATGTTGCCCATATTTTCATTGATGCTTTGCTGGAAGAACTTGAACCAATGGAGGTTCGCAGGTTGTTCATAGACAATGGAGCCATTGTTGATGATGACGACTATATCCAAGAAAAAATCATAAGTGCTCCTATGAATAGGATTAAAGCAGAAATTTCTAAGGTGAAAAACGTTGATTCAGATAACGCAACAGCATCGTATCTTGCAGGAAAGGAATTGATAGGAAACACCAAAGCGGATTTGAAGATGATGAAGGATGTGTGTGGCGATGGTGATTCTATGTATGGGATGATTGCAGACAATCTGGCAAAACAGATTTTGCAGTGTGGCATCAACTATTTTAATGGTTCGAAAGATGTAGACGACCAATATGAACGGATTGACAAAGCAATGGAGCTACAAGGATATGCCTTACAAATTGCTGTTGGTCCGATTACAAGAGGGAGATGCAAACAAAATGTGGATATTTTGCAATCGGCCAAGAGCAAACTACCGCCAAAAGAGGTAAAAGATGATTTTGATAGAATTATAAAACTTCTGAAATCTTTTGGAAAAGAAAATAACGACAGAGCACCAAGAATAGATATCTTTGCAAGATCAAAAGCCCCCAATCAATCATTAAACCTTATTTCAAATGCGATTGAGCTTATTAAAAACTGTGCGCCTCATTTGCGTTCTATCAAGGAAGTATTAGGCGCACAAGACCGTCAGTATTTATCACTTTCTACAGCAGTAGCACAAGCGGCATTAGGAGCTACAATACAAGCAGTTAACGCTGCACAAGGAGAAAAAGACATTTTCGGCAATGTAGACATATCCTTGGTAAAAGAAGCCTTCAAAGAAGGCTGGAGAGCTACTTTGTACATGGACAAACTTGACTTGGAAGATAGTTTTAAGCAAGGTAGATATAAGACCAATCGTAATACGCTGCATGATTTAATTGAGAGCTTAAATGGATTCAGACCTCCTGTTTTGAGTAGCTACATGAGCAATAATATGTTTGGAGACAGTTATGTTTTTGGAGAGGTTGTTGTAGCTGACTTAGACATGAGGACAGAACAAGAAGTATTCGATTCTTGCAGGTCGGAAATGGATTTCCAGCGTTTTCTGAAAAACTATCCTTATGGAAAACTTAGAGAAAAGGCAGAACAAAAACTTGATGTTTTTGAAAAGCAGAGATGGGATAGTTGTAAGACTTTGAAAGATTACAATGAGTATTTGAAAATACATCCTTATGGAAGGTATTCTGAAGAGGCAAAACGAAAAGTAAGAGAACTTGAAGAAGAACTGTTATGGACAGAGGCATGTGGAGAAGATACTATTGAAGCCTATCAGAAGTATCTTACAGAAACCAAGTTGAGAAATTATTTACAACAGGCAAATATAGCTATTGAACGCGTCAAGGAAGAGCACCGTAGAGACGAAGCGATGTGGGTGAAATGTGCAAAGAAAGAGGATTATGAAAAGTATTTACAATCATTTCCACGGGCTTTGCACAAGAAGGAAGCTGACGAAAAACTTGAAAAGATTGCAAGTCAAAGAAAAAGCTTAATTGTACTAGCCGTTTTCTTGGGGCTGAGTGCAGTTATAGCGTTGTCAATTTTGTTTGGATAATAAACAAAACATAACATAACACAATGAAAGCAAGAATTACACTAATGGTTTTGATGCTTACGGCTGGAATATGCCAGGCGCAGATTGACTCGCTGTACCAAGCCCAACAGCATAAAATAGAAGTATTGGAACGGGAAACTCGTTCGTTGAAAAATGACGTGTCGTATTTGACACGCCAGATGAACACGCTTCAAGCGCAGATGAACAACCTTTCAAGAGAGGTTGGCCAAAAGATTGAAGGCCAACAAATGGCTTTAGATGGTATCAGCAACGAAGTGAATGCAAATACTGAAAGCATTGCAAATACCTCGGCTGCTTTGGGAGAGCGCATCGAACAGACTAATGGAAAGACGGATGTCGTAGCCAGCAGCCTTCGAGGGAGAACCATAGGAGGCATTATTGTAGCGTTGGCCTTGCTCATCTTATCAGTACTGGTCTATTTGCTGTTGCGCAAACGCATCAGCAAAGGTGACTCTGCCATTGAGGAAATTGAGCAGACGCAAAAACGGCTGCAAGAAGAAAGCGTGAAACTTGACAGCAAGCTTGTTGAATTGCTTGAAGGACAAATGAAGGTGGCTGAGAATAAGCCAGTCAGTGCAAGCAGCACTCCTGATCATGCACTTGCATTGAAGGTGGCCGATGAGATAACACGCATAGAAACCAATCTTTCGAGAATGGATGCCTCAATTAGAGGCTACAAACAACTGATGGCTTCCGTGAAGCGCATCAAGGACAACTTCATGGCCAATGGCTATGAGTTGGTTGAAATGCTGGGGAAACCATATAATGAAGGTATGAGAGTCAATGCGGATTTCGTCATTGACGAAGATCTTGAAGAAGGAAAGAGAGTCATCACAACGGTTACCAAACCGCAAGTAAACTATAACGGGGAAATGATTCAGAAAGCAACAATTACCGTATCACAAAACATTTGAAATAATTAGCAACAACTATGAATAGATTAAAAATTGATTATGGCATTGACTTAGGAACCACAAACTCTGCCATCTGCCGAATGGACAAAGGCAATGTAAGTGTAATGAAAATTGAAGTTACGGACGAGACCATGCCTTCGTGCGTGTATTTCAACAAGAAAAAAAGCATCATTGTTGGCCGACAAGCCTACAACACAATGAAGTCAGACAAGCGTCGAGCAACAAAAAAGTGGGATGCAGGCGAAAGCAACACTTTCATTGAGTTTAAAAGAACAATGGGAACCACTACAGAGTATAATAGTTCAAACATGGGGCGCAGTTATTCCTCAGAAGAACTTTCTGCTGAGGTTTTGAAGGCATTGAAGTCGTTTGTTCAGGATGACGAAGTGCGTTCGGCCATCATTACAGTTCCAGCAAAGTTTACACAGAACCAAAAGGATGCCACTATGCGGGCAGCAAAATTGGCAGGATTTGAGCATTGTGAATTGCTTCAGGAGCCTATTGCCGCATCGATGGCTTACGGGCTTTCCTCCGAAGAGAAAGACGGCCTCTGGTTGGTGTTTGACTTTGGCGGCGGCACATTTGATGCAGCTTTGGTGAAGAGCGAAGACGGCATCATGAAGGTGTTTGATACCGAAGGTGATAATTACCTGGGCGGTAAGAACCTTGACGAAGCCATAGTTGACGAAGTGATTATTCCTTATCTGCAAGAGCATTATGTTATTGATGAAATTCTTGCCGACGACAAAAAGAAAAAGGTGCTTCGCGATGCCATGAAGACATACGCAGAAGATTTGAAAAACAATCTTTCCTTCAAAGCCTCGGAAGATGTGATCTCCAACCTGGGTGATTTGGGTGAAGATGACGAAGGAGAGGAAATTGAACTTGATTTCAGCCTAACGCAAGAAGAGCTGGAAAAAGTTATTTCCCCGATTTTCCAAAGAGCCGTTGACATTTGCATAAAACTATTGGAGAGAAACAATCTGAGTGGAAACCAACTAACGAAAGTGATTTTGGTAGGTGGCCCTACTCACTCGCCAGTCATTAGGAGGATGCTCAAAGAACAAATTACGCCTAAGGTGGACACTAGCATTGATCCAATGACTGTTGTGGCCACAGGTGCTGCCTTATACGCTTCGACGATTGACAATAAAGCTGAGGTGAAAACCGAAGTAGGAACGGTGAAACTGAATGTGCAATATGAAGCCACTTCCGTTGAAACGACAGAATTTGTGACGGTGAAACTTGACAGCAAAGAATATGACAAAGTCTTTGTTGAGTTGACCAGAGGTGACAAGGCGTGGTCGAGCGGAAGAAAGGAAATCAACGCCATCGGCGATGTCATCGATGTGGATTTGTTAGAGGGCAGGTCTAACGCCTTTATCATTTCAGCGTATGACCAACAAGGAAACAGTTTGCCTTGTTTCCCGAATGAAATCACTATCATTCAGGGCACAAAAGTTGGAAATGCACCTCTTGCTTATAATGTTGGCATGGAGGTTTGGAGTGACAACAAGCAAATGGGCGTTTTCCGACATTTCAATGGATTGGAAAAGAACAAGCCATTACCAGCAGTTGGAACGATAAATGGACTGAAAACCACATCTGCACTTCGTCCTGGCAACGCCAATGACTTCATCCAGATACCTATTTATGAAGCGGAGTATGATAGTGATGGAGAAAGAGCTACTCTATTCAACCATACTTACACCTTGCTTATCACCGGAGAGAATGTGCCACAACTGATTCCCGAAGGGAGTGATGTGGACCTGACTTTGAAATGTGCTGATTCGGGTTGGGAACTTTCTGTGTACTTCCCGAGCATAGACTACACAGAAGAATTGAATGTGCCAAAAGATACTAAACAGGATGTCACCGAAGATTATTTAAGGAATGAGATATTGAAGGGACAAAGCACCATTGCCAAGCTGCGGAAAGACGGTGGTGATGTTAGCGATGCCGAAGAGGCGCTTGATGCAGTCAAAAAAGAGCTTGACAATGGCTCAGAAAAACACCAAGTGTTGACGCATCTGCGTGAAGCATTGCGCAAGGTTGACCAATGTGCTGCTAAAGCTGAATGGCCTACCACGGAAAAGAAACTTCGCGCTGCCATGAAAATGCTTGAAGATGACAATGCGAAGTATGGTAATCCTCAAGCTACAAAGCAGGTGGAAGAGATACGCAAACAAGTGAATGCTGTTTTGTTATCCAAAAACATTCCTCTGGCCAATGATTTGCTTGATGCCATGCATAGCTTGAATTTCCAGATAGCAAGAGTTGAATACTATGTAGCATGGATTGTGGATTGGAATGAAAGGTTTGATGTAATCAACTGGAAGGACAAAACAAGAGCAAGACAACTTGTAAACCAAGGCATGGCGAAGATTATCGCATCTACTAATGCAAATGCTTTACAACCTATTGTGAGCGAGCTTATCAACTTGTTGCCACCATACGATGTGCCTGCTGGAGCAGGAGGATTGTTAGGAGCTAACTAATCGCTGGTATCATGGATAACAAAGGGCTGAAAATACTTGTTGTTGTCTTGGCAGTAGTGTTTGCGGGCTGTATTGCTATTGCAATTATCTATAAGGACGACATGGATTTCAAAAAAGCAAAAAAGGCAGGCACCAAAGAGGCATATGCTGCTTTTGTTGAAAAGCATCCTGATAGTGAGTTTTTTGGAGCTGCGAAACGAAGTTTGGATTCAATAGAATCTATTGAGTTGAAAAACAAGATAGAGGATGAATACCAACGCATTAAGAAAGACCCATCGTTGGAGGATGTGAAACAGTTTATTGCAAGCTATCCAGATAGTGACCATTCAAGCGAGTTTCGCCAGATGATTGAAGAATGGGACAATCATGTTTATGAAGAGTTAACTTCTAAATATGATGCGTCATTGGCTTCTTATTATCTACTTAATCTCCCTGAGGGAAAACACGTTGAAGAGATCAGGAGGCTTAAAATCATCAATGAAGAAGAAGATGTTTATAAGAATGCCATAAGCAAGAACACCATTGCGGCCTACCAAGATTATATCGATACTTACCCGAAGGGAAAGCATTTGTCAGAGATAAAGTCAAAATTAGCATTAGCGCAAGAACAGGATGCTTATAACAATGCAAAAAATCTTGGTCAGGCTTACGCTTACCGTGATTATCTCAATAGATTCCCTAATGGAAAGCATAAAGCTGAAATCAGGGGATTGCTTGATGAAATCGAAGATTACGATAGGTATAAAGACAATTCTCTTGCCAATGGTGCGCAGCCCTATTCAGCATACTATGGTACGAACAAATCATGTCAGTACTATGGTTGCTCGGAGATTTGCGTTAAGGCACCGTATTCTTCAGACGTTTTGGTGTTGATTAAGAAAGACAATTCCAACGGAAAGGTAGTAAGGCATGGGTATGTGAAAGGAGGTTCGCAGGTGTGCTTTGAAGTGCCAGATGGAAGGTATCAGGTGTTTTTCTATTATGGAAAAGGCTGGTATCCGAAAAAGCAGATGCAAGGCGGTGTGAAAGGAGGTTTTTTGAGGGATGAACTTTTCTCTAAAGACAACCCTCAATATCTTGATGGGCAAATACTAACATACGAATTGATTTTGCAGCAGAATGGTAATTTCTCGACAAAACCAAGTAGTGAATCTGAAATGTTCTAAAAACAAAGCAATATGGATAGTTTAGCTGAAATGGTAAAGCAACAACTTGCGCAAAGACTTGAAGACATTAAAAACGGAAAATCTTTTTTTGGAAAAATACCAGATAATATCGGGGAATTGATGTATTGCGACACAACCGCGAGTGAATTTGGTCCGTATGATTCCAAAGAAAAAACCAGAAGAACACTATTAGGAACACTTATACCCATAGTGCTTGCTGCGCTATGTTATTTAATATCAGTTGGATTTGGAATTTTTGCCACAGTAGTTGCCTTAATAGTGATGTTTTTTGTTTTGAGGAACACATACGTGTTCAAGGGGAAAGACATGTTTGTCGGTACAGAAGGTTATGCAGTGTATTCTTTTGAAAAAGGTAGAAAAAACATCGTCGAAGAAAAAGTCCATCGATTTGAAGATCTTACAGATTTAATAGCCGAAGGTACACAAATCAGGTCAGGAGCAATAGGCTTTTGGGGGTTGGTAACCATTTATAAAGGGACATATCAAGGCACTAAGTTTGCATACGTATTCTATAAACAAAACGGTGATAGTTTAACATTTGTCGACGGTGTTCAAGGCGAGTATAATCAGGAAAATGTTGAGGATAAAGCCGAGGTTGTCAATGAAGATTTTAGATTTTGGACTTGTATTGAACAGATGTGGAGTAGGTATAAGATGAAAGAATACGAAGAGCAGTTCCAAAATGGAAGCGATACCATACCATTTACTTTAGTAATAAATGAATCGTTCTTCCCTGGTTATATTCGATTAGGTTTGGGTAAAATCATCATTGCTGATAGAGAATATAATTCTGAGACATTGAAAAACATTGGTTTTAGTAATGGGTCTCTTATTGTTGAGCATGTCAACCATACGAGAAAGCTGTTTGGTTTAATACAAAAAGGAAACCAAGAGGAGATACCTTTGAATTCGATTTCCAACAGAGCAGTGTTCCTGGAACTGTTAGGTAGGATAATAAAAATAGAATAATATGGCTCAATTTGTGTTTGACAAAAAACAAAAGATAGGCACATACGTTGTCCTTTTCCCAATAAATCAAGGAACCTATGCGGAAACATATAGGGTGAAAGGTGCAGATGGTAAGCTTCGCTTTCTGAAGCTCATCAACAAGGCAAAGCTACAACCATCACAAATGGATGGGGATGGTAGGATTGTTGAAATAGAAATCAGCAAGCTACTGAAGCACCATAACATTTGTAGTTTCGTTGAAGATGGCGAACTGGTGAATAGAGGACAACTATACGCTTATTTCGTTACGGAGTTTGTCAGTGGTGAAACCGTTGCTCAGCGAGTGACGAGGGAGCAGCGTTGCAGTGTGTATGATGCCAAACAGATTGCCTTGGCTGTGTTGGATGCGTTGAAGTATCTGCACACAATGTCGACCCCTATTCTTCATAATGAAGTGACCATTCAGAATTTAATGCTTGACCTCAATGGAGAGCTGAAAGACTTGAAATTGATTGATTTTGGTCATGCGCAATTTTTGGATCATGCAGGAACGCGACCAAAGGGTAGCGACTGGAATCCCTTCTATTTAGCACCAGAACGTTTTAATGGCGTTTCGTGTGTGCAATCTGATTTGTATGCCGTTGGCTGCATGTTGTATCACCTTTTGTTTGGCGTTACTCCTTGGTATGTGGATTTGTCGCGCTTCGATGCAGCACATGTTATTGATGCCATCTTGGATGAGCGACAAAAGCCACTGAAGATGCTCAACATGGATTTGTATGGGCTGGACGAGCAGCTTATCAATACCATTGTAAAAGCCACATCACAAGACATAGACCAACGATTCCAGACCGCAGATGAGTTTATCAAGGCCATAAAGGGAGAACTAAAGGTTGAAGGCCGTCAAGTTGGTGGCAACGCTTCGCCAGCAAAAAAAGCGGCTACTCTAAGGCCACGAGGCAATGGATTTGCCGATGTAGCCGGAATGGATGAGTTGAAGGCCAGGATGCGGACAGAAATCATTAAGGTGCTGAAAGACCCAGAACGAGCGAAACAGTTTGGTATCACCATTCCAAACGGCATTTTGCTGTATGGTCCTCCCGGATGCGGAAAGACATTCTTCGCCCAAAAGCTTGCCGAAGAGATTGGATGCAATTTTATGTATATAAAATGCTCTGACGTTGCTTCTCCATATATCCATGGTGGCCAAGAGAAGATTGCAGCGGTGTTTAATGAGGCACGAGAAAACGCGCCTACCCTTCTCTTCCTTGACGAGGTTGAAGCAATGATAATGGACAGAAGCAAACACAATAATGTCAGCGAGTCGGGCGAAGTTAATGAGTTCTTGGCACAGCTCAACAACTGTGGTGAAGATGGAGTGACCGTTATAGGAGCGACCAACAAGCCCGATATGATTGATGAGGCCGCGTTGCGATCAGGACGATTGGCCTTGCATTATTACATACCTCAGCCGAGTTTTGAGGCGAGGAAGCAGCTTTTTGAAATCAATTTGAAAAAGCGTGCCGTTGACTTAGGCATCGATTACGATAAACTGGCCACGATGACCGAAAACTATAGTTGCTCAGACATTAAAGAGATTGTGGATAATGCAGGCCGCATCGCTTTTGGAAGCGATAGTGACTGCATTACACAAACCATGCTGGAAACTGCATGTGCTAATCTTAAATCACATCTCACGTTGGATGTCATCAGGAAACATGAGGCCATTAGGGATGGATTTGAGAGTGAAGACAAACAACAAGGAAGAACACCGATGGGATTCAAAAAATAAACGATATGGAAACAAATGAACTATATTTGATGACAGCTTTCAGCTGTATGACTTGCGATGGTGAAATTGCTGCTGAAGAATTGGAGCTTGTTAAACAGTACGCCAATTCTTCAACATTACTGAAGGGTCTTGATGTTGAAGGCAAGCTGAACGAATATGTTGCGAAAATCAATGACCAAGGACAAAGTTTCTTGGCTGGTTACATCAACACAATAGCCAATACTCAGTTGGGCGAAGAAGAAGAACTGAATCTTGCTAGAATCGCCATCAAAATGATTGAGGCAGACAACAAGATTGAGTATTCAGAAATCAGTTTCTTCAAGCGTATCAGGAGCAAGCTCAAAGTATCTGACGAGAAGCTTTTGGGCATATTCAAAGATGAAACTTTGTTTGAAAAGTTTCCTGAAGTGGAGCCAGAGGATTTCTTGCTACCAGACATAATCGTTGATGAAATGGAATGGAATGTTTCATTTCAGAACATTGAGTTGAAAAAATAATTGGAAATAGGCAATACATGCAGCCTTATTAGACTTAAGCAAAGAGCATTAGCCGAATCTTATTACCATGGTTGCTGTTGCCAAACAGCTGTTCCCATAAGGAAAGGGTCGTTTTACGCCGACAATAAATGAATTGTCATGCATTCAAAAAAGAAATCCATGAGAGTCCTACTTGTCTGTTTGGTAGTCATAGGTGTCTTTATCTTCGTGAAGGCCATCTGGGTCGGCATCGCCACAAGGCACAATGGCGACTTTGAGAGCGAGAAGGTGGACATCATGGCGCGGCGGGATTTTCTGATAGAGAAAGAGATTACCAGCCCGCAAAAGCTTATCGAAGAAATGCCAGCCATCGTCGGGTCTCAGTTCCAAGGGGAGTGGGCGTTGTATTCATGCTCGATGCTATCGGCGGCGTTGGTGAATACCACGTTGATATACGATGAGGATAGGGGAGCAAACATTGCCCGTATCGATAGCCTCATCCAGATGGTCATGTCACGAGAGCTACGGGCTTACGACCGCGAGCGATGGGGCGAAGACCCGCTGGAAACACTGGATGGCAAAGAGAGCCATGTCTCTTATCTCAGCCATTTGGCTTGGATGATTGGCGGTTACAAGCGCATCGGCGGAGGCGACAAATACGATGAGCTTTATCATCGGCTATGCGAGACCATGAACCGCCGCATCCTTGAAAGCCCAAACATGAATTTGCCGACTTATCCAGGCGAGTGCGTGTATGTGCCGGATATGCTAGTGGCCATAGTCGCATTGACGGTCTATTCTCAGCAATACGATGGAAAGTATTATTCCACGGTTTGCCAATGGATAGATGAAGCTAAACATCATTGGCTTGACAAAGACACGGGGATGTTGGCATCGTTCCTGCCAGACGATAGAGAAGGCATGTATGGCGAAGCACCCATCAAAGGCTCTTACTCGGCGTTGAGTTGCTATTACTTGACCTTCATCGATGAGGAGTTTGCCCGTGACCAGTATGAGAGGCTGAAAGCGAACTTCTTGCAGAAGCGACCTATTACAGGCTTCAAGGAGTACCATGACAGAAGATGTTGGCTTGGGATGGACATCGATGCAGGACCCGTTGTCTGCAACCTTAGCCCAACTGGAACAGCCTTTGCCGTTGGTAGTGTGACCTATTTCGAGGATTGGGCATTAAGGAAAAAGCTTCTGAAGACGGGAGAATTAGCTGGAACGACATGGCGAAGAAAAGGCAAGAGTCATTATCTGCTTGCCGATGTGGCTTTGGTGGGCGAGGCCATCATGCTGGCCATGCGGACAGCGGTGGAATGGAAATAAGAAATATAGCTAAAGAGTCCATTTGGAGAATTGACAAACAAATAATAACAAAGAAATGATAGAACAAAATACTAAGTATTAAAATCGTCTGAAAAAGACAGATTATTATTTTTTCACAGATTTGTGGCTTATGTGTTCTGAATATATGAAGGAATTGCCACAACAGTCTGATGATTTCTATTTTGATGCGCTCAAGCAAGGCGGAAGAAATCTGATTTCAAGGTCTCAAATGACAAGTTATTTGTGCTATTGTCTAATATTGTTTATCTGGTACCATCTCACAAATCCAATCTTCCCTGATAACCTTAGGGGCGCTCTTTCCTGCCAACACTAGTACCTTCTTACCATTCCTATAAATGTGAAGCTGCCTTGAACGAACCACAGCAGTCAGTTCGGGGTCATCTTGTATTGCCAACCAAAGCCGATGATATACGCCGTCCTCATCAAACAGTTTCTTCTGCAAATGGGAGCATAGGTTGGTGGTGTCGATGGTGTTCATGTCAACCTCTCAATTAATTCGGCATACTGAGGATATTGCCGTGATAGTTCGTTTTTGTCTGCAAGCTCAAAGTTTTCGAAAGTGAAAGCCGGAGCCACAGCACATCCCACCACGCAAAAGCCGTTTTTAGAAGGAATCTCGGCAGCAAACCATTCTTCGGGCTGTATCACCACCTGCATTTCTCCGTCGGGCGATAGATTGTGGATAGTCAGATTGTCCTCGGTGTCGATAACGTAGAGGTTGAGGGGTTGGCCAGCATGATAATACCAAATCTCGACAACGCCATGCAAACAATGGAAGGCTGATATGTCGTTGGCGGTTAGCATGTAGTAAATGGTCGATACATCCTTCTTTCCTGACGCATCGTTGCCGTAGAGTTGTCGATAATAGCCGCCTTCAGGATGTGGCTCAAGTCCAAGCTTATTGATGTAATGTTGGGTGGTAGTGTTCATGCCCAGGTAAAGTTTGATAGCCGTTGTCAACTTAATGAAAAATCGCTTCATTCAATTTGATGATTTGAGTTGCGAAAATACGAAGAAAAATCTCCCAAATGCGTATTTTTGCAAAATGAAGCGTTTCTTTCTCGTGATATTGTTTCTCGCCGCAATGAATTTGACAGCCCAAAACCCTTGGGCAGGGGGACTTAATGCCTGCCAGTTCGGGCGGATGGACCTCGATGGCGATGGAATGAAGGACCTGCTGGCGTTCGACCGACACGGCGACCGACTGCTGTGCTTTCTCAATAAAGGCGGTGAAGGGGAGATGCGATATGAATATTCCAGTGCTTATGACGAGGTGTTTCCAAGACTGAACGGATGGGCGGTGTTCGCCGATTACGACGGTGATGGGAGAGAAGATATTTTCACCTACTCCAAAGGTTGGGCGGGTATCAAGGTGTATCGCAACATAACCAACGCCGAGGGCTTAGGATTCGAATTGGTTGTGACGCCTTATCTGACCTCATGGCAGGGTGGGGGCGAAGTGAACATCCTCTCCACGGATGCGGATTATCCGGCCATCGTGGATATCGACGGCGATGGAGACCTCGATATATTGACCTTTGGCGTGTTGGGCACCTTCATCGAGAAACACCAAAACCTCTCGGTGGAACGTTATGGACACCGCGACTCGCTGGCGTTTGAGCGGACCGACTTGTGCTGGGGCCGTGTGGGAGAGAGCGAAGAAAACAATGTGATGTACCTAGATACTTGTTTGTTTGGCTATGGACTGACAGTAGAAAGAGACGATTTCCGACACCGAGGTGCGACAGTCACCGTGCGCGACATGAACGTCGACGGACTTCTCGACCTGCTGCTTGCCGATGTGGACTATCCGGGACTGACTTTGCTCATTAATGGAGGGGATGAAGATAAGGCCTTGATGGTGAGCCAGACAGACGCTTTCCCCACTTCTTTCCCAGTGAATCTCCCCTCGATGCCTGTGCCTTTCTTCACGGATATTAATAACGATGGTGTTGATGACCTGCTGGTCTCGCCTTTCGACCCTAACCCGATGGCATCGGTAGGAAAAGAGAGTGTGTGGCTATATCTGAATCATGGGACAAATGAAAATCCTGATTTTCAAATCTATACGAAGTCGTTTTTACAGGAGACGATGATTGATGTGGGGAAGGGTGCCTATCCCTCGCTCACCGACTGGGATGGCGACGGGCTGACAGATTTGTTGGTAAAGGATTTTGACGGACAGATCTCGGTTTTCAAGAATGTGGGAACGCCCCAACAGCCGGTGTTTGAACCAACTGTTGAGGTGGTGGAAGGTGGGTCGGATTGGTCGGCATGTTGTTATTTCGATGTTGATCAAGATGGCTTGATGGACAAGGTGGAAGGCAATGCCAACGGAAGACTAACTTTTTATCAGGGCCGTCAAGATGGCCTAGAATTGATCACGGACTTTTGGGGAGAGGTGGATGTGCGTGACTATCAAAGCTCCTATTACGGATATAGTGTTCCCACCCTGTTTTATTATAAGGAACAGCTGTTGCTTTGCGTGGGCTCAGAACAAGGAAAACTGTTTCTGTATCGTGTTTCGGATGATGAGGTTTTTGAGGAAGTGGGATATCTATGGAAAGAGCTTTGCCCTGATATGCCTGACGCTTTTGGAATGCATTCGGCTGCGGCGGTGGGTGATTTGAATGCCGACGGGGTTTTGGATGTGGTGGTTGGAAACTTTGGAGGAGGATTACAATTGTTTAACGTCGCTATTCCGGTCAATCATATAGGATTATCGGAACAATATGAAGATAAACAGGTAGTGATATTCCCAAATCCAGTATCATCCCTGATGAGTATCGTATCAAAAGAGGATTATATCAATTCGTTGACAATCATCGATTTGTACGGTCGCAGATTGTTGGAAAAGTCGGTTGGAGCAAGGGATGTGGAGTTGGAGACAGGGTGGATGTCTCCTGGTGTTTATTTGTTGGTCTTGGATTGTGACCGCGGTTTGGTGAACCGTATCTTTCTCAAGCGGTAGTTGAGGGTGGCGCGGAGTTTATAGAGCAGGTCACCGCCGATGATGCCATCGATGGAGGGGAGTCCCAGTTTTCGGTAGGATTCATGGATGTTCTCGAGGTCGAGGGCAACGGCTTCGTAGTCGTGGATTTCGATGTCGCCAAAGGCGAGGGTGTGTATGATGAAGGTGGAGCTTTCGAGTTCGCTGCTACCCACGCCAGCGGTGATGCCGGGTTTCTTTGTAAACTCAGGGTTTTCGATGAATTTGCCGATGACGGTGGGGTCGAACACGGAGCGTGATGCTCCTGTGTCGATCAAGAAGTTGGCTTCCATGCCGTTGATCATTCCTTTAACCATGACGTGGAAGCCTTCTCCTTCGATATCCAGTAGTTGGATTGGTATTTGCATCAGAGTTCCAGGTTGGGTTTCACGCTGAAGCGGTGGTAGAAGTCTTCGATGATTTTGACGGCTTCTTCAGCGGTATCGACCACGTGGAAGATGTCGAAGTCTTCTTCTTTGATCATGTTTTCCTTCAGCATGGTATTGCGGAACCAGTCGATGAGTCCTTGCCAATAGTCCTTGCCGACGAGCACTACGGGGAAGTCGGACAGTTTCTCAGTTTGGATGAGGGTGAGGGCTTCCGACATCTCGTCGAGGGTGCCGAAACCGCCGGGCATGGCGATATAGCCTTGGGCGTAGCGCATGAAGATGTTCTTACGGACAAAGAAGTAGTTGAATCGTATGTTCTTGTCGAAGTCGACATAGTCGTTGCATTTGCCTTCGAAGGGCAGTAGGATCTCGAGTCCCACGCTGGTGCCACCTGCTTCTTGTGCGCCTTTGTTGCCGGCTTCCATGATGCCAGGGCCGCCTCCGGTGATGACGCCGAATCCGAGTTGGGTGATGCCACGGGCGATGTCCTCGGTCATCTTGTAGTATTTCTCTCCGGGTTTGGTGCGGGCTGAGCCGAAGATGGCGATGCAGGGGCCGATCTTCGACATTTTCTCCATGCCATCCACAAACTCGGCCATGATTTTAAAGACGGACCATGAGTCGTGGGTCTTGATATCGTTCCAGGATTTGGGTTGGAAACTCTGGCGGATGATTTTTTCTTCTCTTTCGGTAATAGGCATAACAATTTTTTTTGTATTTTTGCAAACGTATTGCGAATGTAGCTCAGTTGGTAGAGCATCAGCTTCCCAAGCTGAGGGTCGCGGGTTCGAACCCCGTTATTCGCTCAAAAGCAAATAGAGACGTCACCATACGATGACGTCTCTATTTTTATTATGGTGATTATTCCACGGGTGTGCCGCATTCGGGGCAGAACTTGCCGGTCACTTCGGCGCCGCAGTTGGTGCAGTGCTTGGGACCTTCGTCGGCCGGGATGGGTGTGCCGCATTCGGGGCAGAACTTACCGGTGGTCTCGGTGCCGCACTTCGGGCATTTCTTGGCCTTCTTGGGGGCGGGAGCCGGTGTGCCGCATTCGGGGCAGAACTTGCCGGTGATGAGTGTGCCGCACTTCGGGCAGGGAACGCCTTGTGCTTGAGGAGCTTGTTGTTGCGTAGCTTGCTGCTGTTGTTGCTGTTGCTGCTGCGGAGGAACCATGGTGCCCATCATATTGCCGCCAGTGCCGAAGCCCATGCCGGCCATGCCGATACCCATGAAGCCGGTGCCAGCGCCGCCTTCGTTTTCAGCGGCAGCGCGCATGGTGCCGAGCATGCTGCCTCTGGCAAGGTTGGCTGAGCCACCAGTCTGGTATTGTCTGAGGAATTCCTTGCTTTCTTCGTCGAGGGAGACTGACTCGATGGTGAAGCTTAACAGGCGGACGCCACGGGCACGGATGGGAGCGTCGAACACGCGGGCATCCATGATCTCTTTCATCTTCTGGGTCTTGCTGGGCAACTCAAGAGCGCCGATCGGTTCAGCGCCGCTGCCGAGTTCGTTGATGATGGACTGAAGGGCGGCGATCACCTCGCTGCGCATCTGTTCGGTGATGGCGTCTTTCTTGATGATGTTGCCAGTACCGGCGTGGTTACGCATGAACACGCCCATGTCGTCAAGCTGGAAGGTGTATTTGCCATAGCAGCGGATGTTCATGTAGGTACCGTCTTTCTGTCCGTCTTCGGTATAGGAGGGGTGTTTCCAGTCTTGGAACATAATCGGCGTTGCGGTGCCGAACTTGTTGTCAAGAATCTCCTTGATGTTGAAGAAGAACACGGCTTGTTCCTTGGCGGGGGTGCCACCGTAGGTGAAACGCTGCCACATCTCCTTGAATACGGGACCGAACTGGCCGCCGAAGAAGGAAGGTGACGAGGATTGGTCGAAGGTGTAGACGCCTTCTTCAGCCGAAGCGTCGAGGACCGCGCCGCTGTCGTAGATCACGACTGCTTGGCCGGGAGCCACGATGATGCGGCTGCCTTTAGAAATCTGGCCAGACTTGGTGGTCTGTTTCACCATCAAGGTGTCCATGTCCATGTTGTCGCATTTGATAAGATCTAACCACTGATCTTTCATGGTGCTGCCAATAGCACCGCCAATTGCTCTAATAAGTCCCATTTTTGATTAATTTAGAATTGATAATTATTAATTTTTTAGAGATTTTACCATTTTTAGTTTCTAGAGTGGATATCGGTTAAGACCCAGTCGTGTTCTCCGTTGGTGACCACACTGCCGCAGTAGGGGCATTGTCCCGAAGAGGTGATTTCGGTGGGTGCGCCGCAGTTGGGGCAGTTGGTGATGGCGTTGCCGTTACGGCCTGGATCGGTCTTGACGCCGGCCTTGCGGTTGAAGACCATCTCGTACTGCATGAACCAGTCGCGGTTGGGGTCGCTCTCAAGCACTTTCTTGGTGGCATCGTCAATGACATAGTCGCGCATCACGGCGTTGAGCCATACCACGAGCACCTCTTTATCGCCATCTTGTTGGAACGAATGTAGTGAGCAGTGTTTGATGCCGATTTTCTCCACCACGTTGGTCTTGCCTAGGCGGATATATTCGTCGAGTTGTTGTTTGTGCTGGTTGAAGAGAGCCTCGCTCTCGAAGGGACGGATGGGCTTCCAGTCTTTGGCGGTCCAAGCGGCTTGGATGGTCATGAACACCTCACGGGCGAAGCCGATGAACTTGTCGGCGGAGAAGGCGGGGTCGATGGCCTGGATTTGGGCGGCCACCATGGCGCTGTTGTCGAAGGGGGTGCTTGAGTTTGCTTGGTTCTGCACTTGCTCGTTAATGAGTGATGAATCCGAATTGTTTTTCTTGGCTCGTTTGCCTTTGATCCAGAAATAAAGAAGGCAAATAGCCACGATGACAGCGACTGAAATGGAGTTGGGGTCGCCCGAGAACAGTCCGATCAAGAAGTAGATGAGCCCGGAGATATCTCCATCGCCGCCGTCATAGCCTCCTCCTCCGCTGCTGTAGCGGTTTTGGTTGCCCACGTCGCCAAAGGCGAAGGTGCAAGTCAACAGGCCAATGAGCATTAATAGGAAAGGAAGGTATCGCTGGAGTTTTTTTGGTGTAAGTCTCTTCATCTGTATAAAATTTGAAGAGCAAAGATATCATATTTATTTTTAAAAAACTAGTTTTTAGAAAAAATTCCGCATTGTGCATTCTGCATTTCGCAATATTTACTATTTTTGCAGGCGCAAAGGGAGCTTAGCTCAGTTGGTTCAGAGCATCGCCCTTACAAGGCGGGGGTCGTTGGTTCGAGTCCAACAGTTCCCACAAAATAAGCAGATAACCCACTGAAAATCAGTGGGTTATTTTTTTAGTCCCCTAGAGGAGTCCCTTTTTAATATTAAGGATTTTCGAGCGATAAATCAATAACCTGTATGGCCCATTCATGGAGTAATCCCGAGCCGACAGCTTTGGTGATGACGTAGAGTTGAGTGCCATTGGAGTGGGCAAACACAAAGAATGGGCTGGCATCAAAATATTCTGTATTCTCGCCGTTGACAACAAAATAGTCCTCCAGTCTCCTCTTGGTCTTATAAATCAGGTTGTCGGAGTTATAAACATAGACATAAGGCGGATTGGACTCTTCATACCATGAATTGCCTTTTATTACCAGGTATAGTTCTTTCTTAAGCTCAAGTTGGTCAAGCCAAGCGATACTATAATAGTTGTCTTCAAGCGTAATGGTTCCGTTATACAATATATCCTGGCTTTGTGTCTCGCTGGTCTTGAACACCGTGCCGGCACGTGTGAACAGACGTTCGCCGCTCTCTTCAAACCACAAATCCCCACCCATTGAGTAATCGCCATGGTAAGGAGAGTCGTAGAGATATTGCGCCGTGCCGTTTTGTATGTTGTATTTTTCGATATCCGCAGGGGATAAGCCGTTTTGGGCACCATAAACAAACTTCCCTGAAGGATGCAGTTTGGCTTTGACACCCGCATATATTGTGAAACCCGTGTGTGCGGTGACAATCGCATTGGGGGTAGTAACGTTTAGGCATTTGATTGTGGTCCACTGGTCACGGCGCGGGAAAACATAAGTCCACCCGTCATTGGTCAGCACGATGTCGAGGGCATCGCATGGGACATCATTAACAGTGAGCACCGTTTCCAACAAAAGGTCGACATAGGTAACGTGTGAGTCATGACCCACCACAGCTTTGGTGCCGTCTGGCGAAATGGAGACACAAGTAGGAGTATATGACAATGCCACAGCGCTTATTTCTTGCGTGTCGGGATGAAATATGTTAAGTGTCGCATTTTCAGCCACGAACACGAGCAAATCTGTGGCTTTGGCATATTCAGCGTCCACCACATCATTAGGTAAAAGGAGTTTTTTCTCGATTACAAGGGGCACCGTATCCACATTGCCATTGATGCTGACATACAATGCGGGATTTGTCTCAGTTAACAGGTTCTCACGGTCAATGGTGACGGTAATGTCGGTATTTCCCAGCATCGACAACTGACCCGACGAAGAGGAGAGACTGGCGAAGGTCGTGGAAGACGTTATTGCGTAGTCCAGTGTGGTGTTGCCTTGATTATGGATGTGCATAATCGCCTCATCCTCGCCTATCGGATAGAACAACTTATTGGTAAGGGTATAGTTCGTATAGTCTTCGGGCAAGCCCAACAGCTTCACCGTCTTGTCGTCGAACGCCGTAGTAAGGTAAAGGTTGTCTTCCATAACGACCATGGGGTCATTGAGATAGGAGGAAAGGGTGAGTTGCACCGTCTCGCCTTCCGAAATCTGCCCCGAAGCAGGTGATACGGCAATCCAATTGGGTGCATAAACGTAGAACTTTCTGCTTTCCGGATTGTTGGTGGTCACGTTGAGAGTGAGGGTCTGGTTTCCTTTGAAAACCAGCGTGTCGGCCGAGACGGTCAGTTGGGGCTCTATGGGTTTGCCGCAACTCACCATCAACAAAGAAAGCCCAATGAGCAGCAGTACTATGATATTCTTTTTATCCATAACAATAATGTGTTTTGTTTACCATTCAAAACTTACCCTCACACCTATACTTGACGGATTGATTTTACCTTCCACATACTCGCTATGCATATACCCCATGGCATCCACATAGGATTCGTAATAATTGTATTTGATTTTACTGTAATACGTTCCCACCACCATGATGCAGAAGGCGAGGTCACTTCGCGTAGCACAACGTGCACCAATGGCCAAATCGCTGTAGGCACCCATGTTTTCTTTAATATAGGAGCCTATACGCATGCTTGCAAATGGACTGACAATCGAACGGCTCAAAAAAACGTAACGGACATTGGCGTATATCGGAACGAGTACATTCTGGGAATTCCACTCAAAAGCAAAGCCTAAGCCTGTATAAATATGTTCGTTGAGAAAAACGCCGTGTGTGGTGGAGAGCTGTATGGTGGCAGGCATATTCTCGTCAAAATGCCAATTGTTGGTCAATTCGAGGGATCCTCGATATCCTTCAGGAATCCGCACGCCGGTAGTTTCATCATTTTGCGCAATCGCGCTATAGATAAAAAGCAGAGCTATTAAAGTTAGGAATGTTTTTTTCATTTCTTTTGGGTTTTTAGGGTAATCTATCGTTTGATTCAATGCAAATATACATAAATTCTTTTTGAATCAGAATTAGAAATAACAATACTTCGTTAAATAATTAATATATATTTGATTTTCAATTTAATAATTTGTTTTTCATCGACAAGAACCGATATTTGAGTTTAATCATAGTTTATTGTCCTTCTCGGGATGCTTCTTGACGTCAAAAAAGGAGATTAGCATGCTGGCCATCAATAATACATTTGCAAGAATGGCAAGTAGTTTAACCCAGAGATGATTATAATGGCTGAAAATGGCCAGCAGAAGTAGTGCGAAAAACAATGCTGCCAGAACTAGCCTGAATTTCTGTTTCTTTGATAGTCTCATATTACTTAAATATCTTCCCGCAAAAAAACGGCAGGGAAACCTGCCGTTTTTTAGTTAAGAGTTAAGAGATAAAAGATAAAAGTTAGCTTTTACGACAACAACTTTTATCTTTTATCTCTTAACTTTTATCTTTTACTTAATATTCGGTTCTTCCAGTCCGAGGTGACGTTTGTTGTCAACACGTTTCAGGATGAGGCCGATGACGAGGGCGGCGACGCCAAGGCATGCCAGCATGACGAGAGCCCAGGTGTAGTTGAGCTTGTCGGGAGGAGTGCCAGGGGCGTTGGTGTTGGTGAGCACATTGCCGATGAGGATGGGGAACAGCCACAAACCGATGTTCTGGATCCAGAAGATCAGGGCGTAGGCTGAACCGATGATCTTTTCATCGACGAGCTTCGGGACGCTCGGCCACAAGGCGGCGGGCACCAATGAGAAGGAGGCGCCCAGCACCAGGATGGTGAGGTAGGCTACGACCACGCCACCGACAGCGCTACCAGCGGTCATGGGCAGGATGAAGGCGAAGGTGAGGTGGCAGATGATGAGTAGCAATGAGCCGATCATCAGCATCGAAGCGGCCTTGCCTTTGTGGTCGACATAGCTGCCGAGGATGGGAGTGATGGCCACGGCCAGCAGCGGGAACACGGCGAAGATGGTCTCGGCGGTGCCGCGCATGTAACCCATGTAGCAGTAAACCACGAGAGCCACGACGGCGATAGCCATCAGACCGATCTTCATGCCTTTTTTCTTGGAGAAGTTGCTGGCAAAGGAGCACACGGCAACAACAAGCATGATGATGTATTGGATGATGGTGACGGTGTCGCCAGCCCAGAATGAACCAGCAGCGGGCTCAGTCAGGGTGAGGTTGCACTGCAACATGTTGACGGCGTACTTCTGGAAGGGGAAGATGGCTGAATAGTAGAGCACGCAGAGCAGGGCGACCAGCCAGAATCCGAGACTTGAGAGGATCTTGCCGATATCGGAGATCTTGAAGGGGTCGTCTTTCTCCTCAGCTTCACCGGTCTGGGCATCGAGTTTCTTGTCCATGAAGAAATACACGATGAACATTATCAAGGCGATGCAGAGCAGCACGATACCGAAGGCCACGGAACGGCTCACGTTGACGCTGCCGCCCAACTTGGCGAAGAAAGGCGAGAAGATCATGCAGGTAGCCACACCCAGACGTGCGAGGGCCATCTCTGAACCCATGGCCAGAGCGGTCTCACGACCCTTGAACCATTTCACGATACCACGGCTCACGGTGATGCCGGCCATCTCAGTGCCACAGCCGAAGATCATGAAGCCGATGCCAGCCAGCTTGGCCGAAGCGGGCATGCCGCGGTAGAAGGGCGAGACGCCCAACTCGTCGAAGCCAGGGATGTAGTTCAAGTTGTTGGTGAACCAATTGTAAAGGCCGGTGTGGTTTCCAAGCTCGTCAACACCGATGAACGATTCGCTGATGGCGTAGTACTTGATCAAGCCGCCAACGAGCATCACGGCGCCGGAGAGGACCGCCGTGAAACGCACGCCCATCTTGTCGAGGATGATGCCGGCAAAAATGAGGAAGAACACAAAGACGTTAAGGAACGTCTCGGCGCCTTCCATGGTGCCAAAGGCCTTCGAGTCCCAACCACGGGTCTCTTCCATGAGGTCCTTGATGGGGGACAGGATGTCCATGAAGATGTAAGAACAGAACATGGCCAAAGCCAAAAGCAACAAGGCAATCCACCTATAGGTGGCGTTGTCTCTCAAAGTCATTTTTTCTGTCATTGTCTTTAGTATTAATTATTAATATAAATGAATAATATATTTTTCAATAAAGTACTCTTCTTTAAAATACTTTGAAACCAACACCTTTTTATAATGCCAATATTTGGAGATGGCTTTGAACTCCTCGGTGAGGTCACCGCCTTTCAGGTAGAGGATGCCGCCAGCTTCGATGTCGCCCCTTATTCTCAACTTGTTGCCTGCGAGATTGGCGATTTCTGGGAGGGTCATTACGGCGCGACCTGTGACGATGTCGAACTTTTCCTTCACCTCTTCGGCGCGCTTATGCTCGGCCACCACATTCTGCAAGCCGATGGCGTCCTTCACGGCGTTCACCACGTTGATTTTCTTGCCTGTGCCATCGATGAGATAGAACTCGGCGTCAGGAAACATGATGGCCAACGGGATGCCGGGGAAACCGCCTCCCGTGCCGAGGTCCATCACCCTCATTCCAGGCAGGATGTCGAAATACTTTGCTATGGCAAGGGAGTGAAGCACATGATGCTCATAGAAGTGCTCCATGTCCTTCCGTGAGATGACGTTGATCTTGCTATTCCAGTCCAAGTACAAGTCTTTCAGTTGGTTAAACTGCTCCTTTTGTGTCTCGGAGAGGTCCTTGAAGTATTTAAAAATACTTGTTGTGTCCATATTTTGCTTTAAAACTTACAAAAATAGGAAAATATTGGATACGACTGGCGGATAATGAAAAGTTTTGTATCTTTACAACATAATTCAAATCATCATGCGGAAACCCTTCATCTTTTTATTGTTGTTTGCGCCTCTAGCCTTGATGGCGCAGAAAATCACTGTGGAAGACTACATTGAGACCTATAAGGACATCGCCATGGAGGAGATGCGCAAACATAAGATTCCGGCTTCCATCACCTTGGCGCAAGGCATCATCGAGTCGGGTGCAGGCAACAGCGCCCTGGCCCGTGAGGCAAAAAACCACTTCGGCATCAAATGCCACAAGGGTTGGGAGGGCAAGACCTACACCATGGACGATGACGAAAAGGATGAGTGTTTCCGAAAATACAAGAAGGCTGAGGAGTCGTATCGCGACCATTCGGAGTTCTTGACCAGCAGGCCTCGTTATTCGGACTTGTTCAAACTCGACATCATGGATTATGAGGGATGGGCCAAAGGGCTGAAGGCGGCGGGTTACGCCACCAATCCCAGCTATGCCACGGCACTGATCAACCGTATCAATATGAACAAGTTGTATCTGTACGACCAGCTGGCAATGGGCCAAATCACAGAGAAACAATTCAAGAAATTGATGAATGGTGAGGAGACCTTTCCTGAGACGCCTTCAAAGAATGAGGATTCCCAACCCGCTCCTGTTGTCTCGGTTGAATTGGAACTGGCTTACTCGCCTGCCGACCGCTCGGTGTTCGAGTTGGTTGACATGACCGAGGATAAGCGTTTCATCTACGAGAACAACCAGGTGCGTTTCGTGTTCGCCAAGGAGGGTGAGACACCCGAAAGTATCTCGCAAGAGTTAGGCATCAAGCTTAAGAAGTTGTGCAAATACAATCTGATCACCCGTCCCGAAGAGGCCATGTTCCACAGCGGCGACATCATCTATCTTGAGCAACTCCGCAAACGCAACTGGAAAGCCAAGAAACACTTCGTGGAGGAAGGTGAGACCGTTCGCGACATTGCCTTGCGCTACGCAGTGCGACCTGAAAAGATCCTCAAGAGAAACGATCTTCAGGAAGGTGCTGTTCTTAAAGTGGGACAGAAAATCAAGCTTAGATAAAAGTTAAAAGATAAAAGATAAGAGTTGTTTTAACTTTTATCTTTTATCTTTTATCTCTTCTCTCAAATACTTCCCCGTATAACTGCTCTCGCACTCGGCCACTTCTTCCGGTGTGCCTTCGCAGACGATGGAGCCGCCGCGTTCACCGCCTTCGGGTCCCATGTCAATAATCCAGTCGGCGAGTTTGATCACGTCCATGTTGTGTTCGATGATGACGACGGTATTGCCTTTGTCGACAAGTTTGTTCAGCACGTTCATGAGTACCTTGATGTCTTCAAAATGAAGACCGGTGGTCGGTTCGTCCAGCACATAAAGGGTTTTGCCTGTGTCGCGTTTGGCGAGTTCGGTGGCAAGCTTCACGCGTTGTGCTTCTCCGCCGGAGATGGTGGTAGAGGCTTGACCTAGGGTGAGGTATCCCAGGCCTACATCCTGAAGAGTTTTGATTTTCTGGATGATGGAGGGGATGTTCTCGAAGAAGGTCACGGCCTCGTTGATGGTCATGTTGAGCACATCGTTGATGGACTTGCCTTTGTAGCGCACCTCCAGGGTTTCGCGGTTGTAGCGTTTGCCTTGGCATTCGGGGCACACCACTGATACGTCGGGAAGGAAGTTCATCTCTATGAGGTTCACGCCGGCGCCCTTGCAGGCCTCGCAGCGTCCGCCTTTCACGTTAAACGAGAAGCGTCCGGCTTTGTAGTTGCGGATTTTGGCTTCAGGCAGCTCGCCGAAGAGCTTGCGGATGTCGTCGAACACCTTGGTGTAGGTGGCGGGATTGGAACGAGGGGTCCTGCCGATGGGAGCCTGGTCGATTTGGATGATCTTGTCGATGAGTTCAATGCCTTCGATGCTCTCGTAGGGTAGGGGTTCTTTCACCGAGCGGTAGAACTTCTTGCTGAGGATGGGGGTGAGTGTCTCGTTGACCAGGGTGGATTTGCCTGAGCCGGAGACGCCCGTGATGCAGGTCATGATGCCCAATGGCAGCTTGAAGTTGACGTTTTTCAGGTTATGTCCTGAGGCGCCTTTTATGGTAAGGTATTGTCCCTTTTCAGGTCTTCGGCGTTCATTGGGCAGCTCGATAGTCCTTATCCCGTTGAGAAAGTCGCATGTGATGGAATGGCCGTGCATTGCCTCTTGGGGTGTGCCGGCGAAGACCACTTCGCCGCCGTGGCGACCGGCGCCGGGGCCGATGTCCACCAAGTAGTCGGCGTTGAGCATGGTGTCTTTGTCGTGTTCCACCACGATGACTGAGTTGCCGATGTCGCGCAGCTCCTTTAGCGATTGGATGAGTCGGTGGTTGTCGCGTTGGTGGAGTCCGATGCTGGGTTCGTCGAGGATGTAGAGCACGCCAGTGAGCTGCGAGCCTATCTGGGTGGCGAGACGGATGCGCTGTGCCTCACCTCCTGACAAGGAGGCTGCCGGTCGGTTCAGGCTCAGGTAGTCGATGCCGATGTCGAGTAGGAAGTGCACCCTTTTGTCGATTTCGCGGAGGATTTCCTTGCCGATTTCATACTGGCGTTCGTTGAGTTTCGAGGGTAGTTCTTCAATCCACTTGGATAGGGCAAAGGTGTCCATCTCTGCAACCTCGGCGATGTTTTTTCCGTCGATGAGGAAATACCGCGACTCTTTCTTAAGGCGGGTGCCGTGGCAGACGGGGCAGGGGACGTGGTTCATAAAGGATCCAGCCCAGCGTGCGATGCTGGCGGGGGCTTCCTCGGTGTTTTGGCTCTCGATGAATCGGATGATGCCTTCGAAGTTGATTTTATAGATGCTGTTGATGCCGATGTATTCACGCTTCACCTCGAAGGTCTCGTTAGTGCCGTAGAGGATGACATCCAGGGCTTCGTCGGAGATTTCCTTCATTGGGGTGTCGAGGGTGAAGCCGTATTTCAGGCCGATGGCTTCCAGTTGTTTGAAGATCCAGCTGCCCGCCTTGTATTCTCCGGCTGGGGCGAGTCCTCCTTTCCGGATGCTGAGGTCGGGGTTGGGGATGAGTTTCTCCTTGTCGACTTCGGTGATCTCGCCCATGCCGTTGCATTTTGGGCAGGCGCCGTAGGGTGAGTTGAACGAGAAGGTGTTGGGCTCGGGGTCTTCGTAGGAGAGGCCGGTGGTGGGACACATGAGCAGGCGGCTGAAGTAGCGCAACTGTTCGGTGTCGTGGTCCATCACCATCAGCAGGCCTTTGCCGTAGCGGAAGGCGACTTGCACCGACTTGCCGATGCGTGTCTTGCTGTCGTCGCTGACTTGGATGCGGTCGATGACGATCTCGATGTCATGGGTCTTGTAGCGGTCGAGCATCATGCCGAACTCAATCTCGCGCATCTCGCCGTCGACGCGGACTCGGGTGAATCCTGCCTGGCGGATATGTTCAAACAGCTCTCGGTAATGGCCTTTACGGCCTCTGACGGTGGGAGCTAATATGCTGATGCGTTTTCCTTGGTAGTCTTTGAGGATGAGGTCAGTGATCTGTTCTTCGGAGTAACGCACCATGCGCTCGCCGGTGTTGTAGGAGTAGGCTTCGCCTATACGGGCGTAGAGCAGACGAAGGAAGTCGTAGATCTCGGTGATGGTGCCCACGGTGGAGCGGGGGTTTTTGTTCACCGACTTCTGTTCGATGCTGATCACGGGGCTCAAGCCGGTGATTTTGTCGACATCTGGGCGTTCCATGTTGCCCACGAATTGTCTTGCATAGGCAGAGAAGCTCTCCATGTAACGTCGCTGTCCCTCGGCGTAAATGGTGTCGAAGGCCAATGACGACTTGCCACTGCCGCTAATGCCGGTAATGACTACCAAGGCATTGCGAGGGATGGAAAGGTCGATGTTTTTCAGGTTGTTCTCCCGAGCCCCTAAAATCTCAAGTGTTTTATCCTCAGAGAATTCGTTCATGCCCTTCTTACTTCTTATTTCTATCTTCCCCCTTATCTCGGAAGCTTAATCTCATAGCTGTTACCTTGTGAAATGGTCAGTTTTTCGCTGCGGAGCCAAGGGTTGTAGTATTTGAGCATCTTGAGGTTGGTACCTTGTTCGATGGCGAAATCGGCCAGGTTTTCGATGGTCTCGGTGACCGTGATGGTCTTGTAATCAAGAGGTTGGTACCAGCCTTCGTCGCTGATGTGGAAGCCGTACTTGGCGGGGTTCTCGGTGATGAGCTTGAAGGCCAGGATGCGGTAGACATAGCGTTCGGTCTCGTTAGGCAGCAGCATGTCGTAGTACGAGTTGACGTGTTGTTCCTCGATGGTACGCGACACGCGTCCTCCGCCGCAGTTGTAAGCGGCTGCGGCCAAGGTCCAGCTGCCAAAGCGTTTGTAAAGGTCCTTGAGAAAACTGCAAGCGGCTTGGGTCTCCAATTCTTGGTTATAGCGCATATCGACTTCCTTGTAGATTTCCAGCCCGTATTGTTTGCCGGTGCCTTCGAGGAACTGCCAGAAGCCCACGGCTTTGGAGGGGGAGACGGCGTTGGTGAGATCGCTTTCTATCATGGCGAGGTACTTGAAGTCCTCAGGGAGGTTGTTTCTCCTCATGATAGGTTCGATGACGGGGAACCAACGGGTGGTCCTCTTCAGCAGCAGGATGGTGCTGGCATGGCGGTATGAATTCACCAACAGCTCGCGCTCCAGGCTTTCGCGGACGTAGAAACGGTTCAACGGCACCTTTTCGCCGCAGAACTCCAGGGTCTCGGGCAGCTCGATGTCGTTCACATACTGAGCCATGTGGTCGAAGCTCAGCACATCGGGTTGAAGGCCGTCATAGAAGCCGCTGTCGTCTTCAGTAGTGGTATTTTGTGCGATGCTGAAGGTGAGGGCGGCTGTGACACCTATTAATATAATAGCGAAGCCGCAGGCAAGCAGTACGTTTCGTTTTCTCATATATTCGTTCTTTTTAGTTTCCACTTTCCGTTTTCCGTTTTCCGTTTTCCGTTTTAAAATGGTGTGACAAAGTCCTTGAACATGGGCGACACTTTGTCCTTTTCCGAGAGGATGGGGTTGTCGATGTTCCATTGGATGTTCAGGTCGGGGTCGTTCCACCGGAGGCTTCCTTCGGAGGCTTTGTGGTAGACGTTGGTGCATTTGTAGGTGAACACCGAGTGGTCTTCGAGGCACACGAAGCCATGGGCGAAGCCTTCGGGGATCCAGTACATGAACTTGTTGCCTTCGGTGAGTTCCACCGACTCCCACTGTCCGTAGGTGGGGGAGTCTTTGCGGAGGTCAACGGCCACATCCAAGACGGCGCCTTTTACCACGCGCACCAGTTTTCCTTGGGCGTAGGGTGGTTTTTGGAAGTGTAACCCACGAAGCACGCCTCGCATCGACTGTGACTCGTTGTCTTGCACAAAGGTCATGTCGAGTCCGTGTTCGAGGAATCGTTGACGGTTATAGCTCTCGAAGAAATATCCCCGTTCATCCAGAAACACGTCTGGCTTAATGATTAATAGGTCTTTTATTTTGGTCTCTATAATCTCCATAGTAGATTAATTTGGAATGCGGAATTAGGAATTAGGAATGCGGAATTAACTTATGGGAACTACTAATTCCGCATTCCGCATTCCAAATTCCGCATTCTTCATTAAAGATGAACACATTCGTTGTAGGCAGCTGCTGCCGCTTCCATGATGCCTTCGGACATGGTGGGGTGGGGGAACACGGCGTGGATGATGTCTTCGCCTTTGGCGCCCAGTTCACGGCAGAGCACGGCGGAGGCGACCATTTCGGTTACGTTGTCGCCGACCATGTGGCAGCCCAGCCAGTCGCCGGTCTTGGCGTCGAACACCACTTTGATGAATCCGTCTTTGTTTCCGGCCGCGGTGGCTTTACCCGAGGCGGTGAAGGGGAACTTGCCGATTTTCACTTCGTAGCCTGCGGCGATGGCTTTGGCTTCGCTGAGGCCAACGGAGGCGATTTCAGGGGTGGTATAGGTGCAGCCGGGGATGTTGGCATAGTTCAGGGGTTTCGGGTCGAGGCCGCAGAGTTTCTCCACGCAGATGGTGGCTTCGTGGTCGGCTTTGTGGGCCAGGGCGGGACCGTGCACGATGTCGCCGATGGCATAGATGCCCGGCACGTTGGTGCGGTACCATTCGTCCACGTTGATCTTGCCGCGTTCGGTGGTGATGCCCAGGGTTTCCAGTCCGAGGTCGTCGATGTTGGTTTGCACGCCGACGGCGGAGAGCACGATGTCGGCTTCGACGGTCTTTTCGCCTCTCTTGGTGTTGATGGTGCAGATGCACTTCTCGCCGGAGGTGTCCACGTGGGTCACTGAGGCTTCGGTCATGACGGTCATCTTCAGTTTCTTGAAGGAGCGTTCCACTTGTTTCGATACGTCTTCGTCTTCGTTGGGCACCACGTTGGGAAGGAACTCCACGAGGGTGACTTGGACGCCCATGCTAGTAAAGAAGAATGCGAACTCTGATCCGATGGCGCCTGAGCCCACCACGACCATGCTCTCTGGGAGTTTGTCGAGGACGAGGGCTTGGCGATAGCCGATGATTTTCTTTCCGTCGATGGGTAGCGCGGGCAGTTCGCGGACGCGTGAGCCTGTGGCGAGGATGATGTGGTCGGCTTCATGCAGGGTGACGTTGCCTTCGGCGTCGGTGACGGAGACGCAATGCATTGCGTCTTTACCGTTGTCGGCGGTGAGGCGGCCATAGCCGTTTATTACCTCGACATTGTTTTTCTTGAGGAGGAACTGCACTCCTTTGCTCATGGTCTCGGCCACGCCGCGGCTGCGGGCGACGACGGC
The DNA here is from genome assembly GCA_902801465.1 of uncultured Bacteroidia bacterium. Taxonomy (GTDB): domain Bacteria; phylum Bacteroidota; class Bacteroidia; order Bacteroidales; family F082; genus Limimorpha. The sequence goes on from CADCIH010000001.1 coordinate 158,801, forward strand.
TTCCATGTCGGGTTTGGCTTCGCCATCCACTTTGATGCCGTAGTTCTCTGCGTGTTTGATGTAGTTATATACCTGAGCGCTTTTCAGCAGTGCCTTGGTGGGGATACAGCCCCAGTTGAGGCAGATGCCGCCCAGTTCGGCCTTTTCGACCACTGCGGTTTTCTTTCCAAGTTGTGATGCTCTGATGGCAGCCACGTAGCCTCCAGGGCCGCTGCCGATAACGATGACGTCGTATTTCATTATTATAAAGTTTTAGAATTCAGAATATAGAAGTTAGGAGTCAGAATGTTTTTTATCGCTGATTCGTTTGATGATTTTGGCCAGGATTGCCCAGAGGACGAAGAAGCTGACCACGGCAAGAAACCAGACGGCAAACAGTTTTACGTACATACCTATTAATAATATAGGCTGCAAAAATACGAAAAAAGTATGATTTTTAGGGTTCCGTTGTAGGATTATCAAGATTTTTTCTTATGTTTGTACCCAGATAACTAAATTTGAGCTTATGAATTACGACACCAACCCCGTTCAACTCCTTTATAATGACGAGGAGTTAAGAGAAAGAATCAACTTGGTGATGTCGGGCCGCGACCACACCACGGGCATCACTTTTGTCAACTTGTGCTATCAGGTCATGCAGATGGCGTTTCAGGAGCATCAGGTGAAGAAGGCTGATGAGAACACCACCATCACCAGTGAAGAGTTGTCGGCCGACGACCAAGTTCGTGTGAGCCGGATTCTTTGGGAGCTCATTTGGGACCACAAGGTATTTTTGCTTTTCGGTCGCAGTGAGTTGCTTGGCTTGAGCAATGGTGAGGATCGGTTTGTCAAGTACTAGAATTGAGTTGTCACGAATTAGAGAAGTAGAGAAGTAGAGATTTTTGAGGTTTAGAGATATTTTTTTCTACAGAAAATCGTTATTTGATATTGATTTTTTTATGAGACATCCCATCAAAAACCGAGTTTTTCGGGCTTGATGGGATGTTTTTTTCGTCTTAGAGAGAGTTCTTTTCCGTGGTTCAATCATTTAAAATATTGATAATCAATTAAATAAATGATTATTAAAATTTTCAAAAAAATTTACGGAAAAGTGTTGTCGGTAAAAGAAATTGTTGTACTTTTGCGCCGCTGAATTAGTGAAAGGTTTATCCTTTTGAATAGATATGGTCAGGGACCTGATAATTAAACCATCATAGGTCTCTGCACGATGCGGGCGAAAGTGCCTTAGGAAATGGAAGCATCGTGGGTTTATAGACTTCAGGCCTGCATTATGGCCGAATGTTTTCCCTGACTACATCTTGAAAAATCGTGGATCTTGAGCTGTGTTCAGCTTGAGCAAAGAAATATTGTCCAAAAAATAGGATTAAAAACAAACAGTTAAACAAATTCTAACAAAATGCCGACTATTCAACAATTAGTGCGCAAAGGGCGCCAGAAATTGATCGACAAGAGCAAGTCTCCGGCTTTGGATTCATGCCCTCAGCGTCGCGGTGTATGCGTTCGTGTTTACACGACCACTCCTAAGAAGCCTAACTCAGCCATGAGAAAGGTGGCCAGGGTTCGTCTGACCAACCAGAAGGAAGTGAACGCTTACATTCCGGGCGAAGGCCACAATCTGCAGGAGCACTCTATCGTGATGATCAGAGGCGGCCGTGTTAAGGATCTTCCGGGTGTCCGCTATCACATTATCCGTGGAGCTTTGGATACCAGTGGTGTTGATGGACGCCGTCAGCGCAGATCCAAGTACGGAGCCAAGAGACCTAAAAAAGCAGCCGTTAAGAAGTAAGAGGCAAGTAAACAATTAAGACTTTTTGAGAAATGAGAAAAGCGAAACCAAAAAAGAGAATCATCCTTCCGGATCCGAAGTACAATGACGTGCAGGTCACGAAATTCGTGAACAACATCATGCTCAAAGGAAAGAAGAATCTGGCTTATGAGATTTTCTACGAAGCTATGGACATCATCGAGGAGAAGCTCGGTGAGAATCCTGTCGAGGTGTGGAAGAAGGCTCTTGCCAACGTCACTCCTCAGGTCGAGGTCCGCAGCCGCCGTATCGGTGGTGCCACCTTCCAGATTCCTTCAGAGATCCGTCCTGCCCGTAAGCAGAGCATCGGCATGAAGAACCTGATCAACTACGCTCGTAAACGTCACGAGAAGTCGATGGCCCTGAAGCTCGCTTCAGAGATCATGCAAGCCTACAAGGAAGAGGGTGCAGCCTTCAAGAAGAAGGAGGAGATCCACCGTATGGCCGATGCCAACAAGGCCTTCTCGCACTTCAGATTCTAATTTTAGAAAGGGTTAAGAAACAGATGGCAAACGTCACCGCAAATATGAACAACCTCAGCCTCACTCGTAATATCGGCATCATGGCCCACATCGATGCTGGTAAGACGACTACGACCGAGCGTATCCTCTATTATACGGGACGCAGCCATAAGATCGGTGAGGTCCACGACGGCGCCGCCACCATGGATTGGATGGTCCAGGAGCAGGAACGTGGCATCACCATCACCTCTGCCGCTACCACGGTGTTCTGGCACCTTAACAACGAGGCATACAAGATCAACATCATTGACACTCCAGGTCATGTCGATTTCACTGTTGAGGTGGAGCGCTCGCTTCGCGTTCTCGACGGTGCCATCGCCATTTTCTGTGCTGTCGGTGGTGTGGAGCCTCAGTCGGAAACCGTTTGGCGTCAGGCGAACAAGTATAAAGTGCCGCGCATTTGCTTTGTGAACAAGATGGACCGCGCGGGTGCCGATTATTTCAAGGTCATGGACCAGATCCGTGAACGCTTGCACGGCAACCCCATCCCGCTCCAGCTCCCCATCGGCGTCGAAGATACCTTCGTCGGCGTGGTGGATTTGATCAAGAACAAGGCGTTTGTGTGGGACGAGGAAGACAACGGGTCGCATTACAAAGAGGTGGCGATTCCCGAGGAGATGAAAGAGGATGTGGCCAAGTACCGCTCCATGATCATCGAGGGTGCCGCCGAGGACAACGAGGCCCTATTTGAGAAGTTCATGGATGATCCCGACAGCATCACCGAGCAGGAGTTGATCGACCAGATCCGCAAGGAGACTTTGAGTCTGAACATCTGCCCTGTGTTCTGCGGCGCTTCGTTCAAGAACAAGGGTGTGCAGATGTTGCTTGACGCCATCGTCAACTATCTGCCCAGCCCGTTGGATGTCGACCATGTGACCGGCATCAACCCCAAGACCGAACAAGAGGAGATTCGCAAGGCCGACCCGAAAGAGCCGTTCTGCGCTTTGGCATTCAAGATTGCCACTGATCCCTTTGTCGGTCGTCTTTGTTTCTTCCGCGTCTATTCAGGCACATTGAAAGCCGGCGAGACCGTTTTGAACACTGGCACGGGCAAGCGCGAGCGCATTGCCAAGATCGTTCAGATGCATGCCAACAAGCAGAATCCCCTGGAAGAGATCTCTGCGGGCGACATCGGCGCTGCCATCGGGTTCAAGGCCATCCGCACAGGCGACACCTTGACCGTCGAGAACAAGCCATTGGTCCTCGAGAACATCAAGTTCCCCGACCCGGTGGTGAATGTGGCGGTTGAGCCCAAGACAACAGCAGACATTGAAAAGATGGAAGTCTCCCTGGCCAAGTTGGTCGAGGAAGATCCCACTTTGTTCGTCCATCTCGATGAAAACTCGGGACAAACCATTCTCTCAGGAATGGGCGAATTACACCTTGATATCATTATCGACCGTCTCAGAAGAGAATTTGGCATAGAAGTCAACCAGGGTCGTCCACAGGTCGCATACAAGGAAACCTTTACACTCACAATTCAGCACCGTGAAGTCTATAAAAAACAGACCGGTGGCAAGGGTAGATTCGCTGATATCGAGTTCACGATGGGTCCAGCTGACGAGGGAGTCGTCGGGCTTCAGTTCGTTGATGAAGTCAAGAACGGTGCCATCCCGCGAGAATTCATTCAAGCCATTGAGAAGGGCTTCAAGGGAGCCTTGTCCAATGGTGTGCTGGCAGGGTTCCCTGTCGAAAACGCCAAGGTCGTCGTCACCGATGGTTCGTTCCATCCGGTTGACAGCGACGCGCTCTCGTTCGAATCGGCCGCGCGCATCGGTTTCAAGGAGGCTGGCCTCAAGGCCGGAGCTGTCCTTACCGAGCCGATCATGCGTGTCGAGATCCATTGCCCTGACGAGTACATTGGTGACGTCACGGGTGATTTGAACAAAAAGAGGTCCATTCTGCGCGAGGTCGCAGCCGACATGGGCTTTCAGGTTATCAAGGCGGATGTGCCGCTGGCGGAGATGTTCGGATACATCACCACCCTGCGCTCGATCACTTCGGGCCGTGCCACGTTCAACATGGAGTTCAGCCATTACGCCCCGGTGCCTGACGCTCTTGCCGACATTGTGATCAAGAAAGCGAAAGGATTGTATTTTATATAAGAAAAGACAAACTAATTAATAATTAACTATTGTGAGCCAGAGAATTAGAATTAAATTGAAGTCACACGATCACAACTTGGTTGACAAGTCGGCCCAGAAGATCGTGAACACTATTAAGTTGACTGGAGCAGTTGTCAGTGGTCCCATTCCGCTGCCTACGAACAAGAAGATCTACACCGTGCTGCGTTCGACTTTCGTTCACAAGAAATCGAGAGAGCAGTTCGAGCTTTCGACCTACAAGCGTTTGCTCGACATCTACAACTCGACTTCACAGACGATTGACGCATTGATGAAACTGGAGCTCCCCAGCGGTGTGGAAGTGGAAATCAAATTGTAAAACAAACTATCTAGTACAAAAAATTAAAGCTAAGTAGCAATGTCAGGATTACTAGGAAAAAAGATTGGGATGACGAGCATCTACGATGAGAGCGGCAAGATGATTCCGGTTACGGTCATCGAGGCTGGTCCGTGCGTGGTCACCCAAGTCAGAACAAAGGAAAATGACGGTTATGACGCTATCCAGTTGGGTTTCGACGAGAAGAAGTTGAAGAACACTTCGAAGGCTGAGCAAGGTCACTTTGCCAAGGCCGGTACTACTCCCAAGAAGCTGGTGCGCGAATTTTCACGTTTCGAGCAAGGCCACAGAAAACAATTAGGCGAAACGTTAACCGTTGACGTCTTCATGGAAGGCGAGTTTGTGGATGTCAGTGGCATCAGCAAAGGTAAAGGCTTCCAGGGCGTTGTGAAACGTCATCATTTCAATGGCGTTGGTCAAGCAACTCACGGTCAGCACAACCGTTTGAGAAAACCGGGTTCCATCGGTGCTTGCGCATATCCTTCGAGAGTGTTCAAGGGTTTGCGTATGGCTGGTCAGATGGGCAACCATAAGGTAAAAGTCACGAACTTGCAGATCGTGAAGATCGATGCAAGCAGAAATTTGTTGGTGGTAAAGGGCGCCGTTCCGGGCCACAATAACGGATATTTAATGATTGAGAGATGGAGCTAACAGTTTATAACATCAAAGGCGAAGACACTGGCCGTAAGGTGCAGCTGAATGACAACATTTACGCTATTGAGCCTAACGAGCATGTCATGTATCTGGCAGTGAAGCAATACCTCGCTGACCAGCGTCAAGGAACGCACAAGTCGAAGGAGCGCAGCGAGCTCTCCGGCAGCACCCGCAAATTGTTCCGTCAGAAGGGTACCGGTGGTGCTCGTCGTGGCGACATCAACTCTCCTTTGCTGAGAGGTGGTGCCCGCGTGTTCGGCCCCAAGCCCCGCGACTATAGTTTCAAACTGAATAAGAAGGTCAAGGCCCTCGCACGTCGTTCGGCCCTCACCTGCAAGGTCAATGATAACGAGATCGTCATCGTCGAGGACTTCAGCTTTGAGGAAATCAAGACGAAGCAGATGGTCAGCATTCTTGACAACTTCAAGGTCAATGGCAAGAGAAACATGTTTGTGTTTGCCGAGCCCAACCGCAACGTGGTGCTTTCGGCCCGCAACATCCAGCGCACTCAAGTCGCTTTGGCCCGTAACCTGAACACTTATGATATTCTGAACGCCAAGAAGATCTTCATCACCGAGAGTGCTCTGAAGCCTATCGATGAGATCCTTGGATAATGTTTAACCTTAAAAACACGAAAAGAGATGATTATCATACAGAAACCCGTCATCACTGAGAAGATGACCGCGATAAGCGAGAAGCTTAATCGTTATGCGTTCATTGTTGACAAGCGCGCCAACAAGCTTCAGATCAAGCAAGCCGTTGAGGCTCTCTATGGTGTGAAGGTTACCGCCGTCAACACGATGAATTACGAAGGAAAGTCAAAGTCACGCTACACCAAGAGCGGTGTCATCACTGGCAAGGCCAAGGACATCAAGAAGGCTGTTGTGACATTGGCTGAAGGTGAAACAATTGACTTTTTTAGCAGTATCTGATTATGGCTTTAAAGAAATATAAACCTACGACACCAGGTCAGCGTTTCAAGGTTTTGAGCGCATTTGACGAGATTACGACCGACAGACCGGAAAAGTCATTGCTGGCTCCGATGAAGAGCACCGGTGGACGTAACTCCAGTGGTAAAATGACTGTTCGTTACAGAGGTGGCGGACACAAACAGAGATACAGAATCATCGACTTCAAGCGCGACAAGGACGGTATTCCAGGGATCGTGAAGACCATCGAGTACGACCCGAACCGCACTGCTCGCATCGCCTTGGTATTCTACAAGGATGGTGAGAAGCGTTACATCATCGCCCCCGCGGGCCTGAAGGTCGGTCAAGAGATCATGAGCGGCGCCGGTGTCCAGCCCAATGTTGGCAACACCCTGTTCCTCAGCGAGGTTCCGTTCGGTACCATTATTCACAACATCGAGTTGCGCCCGGGCGAGGGTGCCAAGATGGCTCGCAGCGCCGGCAGCTATGCACAGCTGATGTCGCGTGAAGGCAAGTATGCCATCCTCCGCATGCCCTCGGGTGAGACCCGTATGATTCTCCAGGCTTGCAAGGCTACCATCGGTTCGGTTTCGAACGGTGACCACAACCTTGAGAAGTCAGGTAAGGCAGGCCGTAGCCGTTGGCTGGGTCGTCGTCCCCACAACCGTGGTGTTGTCATGAACCCTGTCGATCACCCGATGGGTGGTGGTGAAGGTCGTGCTTCTGGCGGTCATCCGCGTTCACGCAAGGGTTTGCCGGCAAAGGGCTACAAGACCCGTTCACCGAAGGCTGCCTCGAGCAAGTACATCATCGAAAGAAGAAAGAAGTAATCATCAGGAAAATCGCATAAAACTATGAGTAGATCATTAAAGAAAGGCCCGTACATCCACTACAAACTCTACCAGAGAGTGATGGAAAATGTAGAAAGCGGCAAGAAGACCGTCATCAAGACTTGGTCGAGAGCGTCGATGATTTCTCCTGATTTCGTCGGACAGACCATCGCCGTCCACAATGGCAACAAGTTCATCCCGGTCTATGTGACTGAGAACATGGTTGGCCACAAGCTTGGCGAATTTGCTCCGACCCGTATCTTCAGAGGTCATGCCGGTAACAAAGACAAAGGTAACAAGTAATAGGAGGAGACAACAATGGGAGCTAGAAAACACAACAGAGCTGAAGCCATGAAGGAAGCTCGCAAATCAGTAGCCATCGCCAGTCTGAACAATGTGCCCACATCGCCATTCAAGATGCGTCTTGTGGCCGACATGATCAGAGGCATGAAGGTTGAACTCGCACTGCACTCCTTGCAATATTCCACCAAGAGCGCTGCCAAGCCGGTTTACAAGCTGCTCCGTTCGGCTATTGCCAACTGGGAAGCCAAGAACGAAGGCAAGCGCGTTGAGGACAGCAACCTTTACGTGAAGGAGATTTGGGTTGACGAAGGTCGTACCCTGAAGCGCATCCAAGCTGCTCCTCACGGTCGCGCTTTCCACATCCGCAAGCGTTCGAATCATGTGACTATTATTGTGGATAGCAGAATAGCAAAGGAAGAATAAGTAATAATAAGATAAGTAAAAATGGGACAAAAAACTAATCCTATAGGTCTTAGATTGGGAATCATCAAAGGATGGGATTCCAATTGGTATGGTGGAAAAGAGTTTTCAGGCAAGCTCGTTGAGGACGACAAGATCCGCAAGTATCTTAACGCCCGTCTCGGCAAAGCCGGCATCTCAAAGATCGCCATCGAACGTTCCTTGAAGTACGTCACCGTCACCATTTTCACCGCACGTCCGGGCATGATCATCGGCAAGGGTGGTGAAGAGGTTGACAAGTTGAAGAAAGAGCTCGTCAAGCTGACAGGCAAGGAGATCCAGATCAACATCAACGAGATCAAGAGACCCGAGCTTGACGCTTACATCGTCGCCAGCACAATCGCCAAGCAGATTGAAGGCCGTGTTTCGTACCGTCGCGCTATCAAGACTGCTTCTTCAGGTACCATGAGAATCGGTGCCGAGGGTATCAAGATTTTGATCTCCGGTCGTGTCGGGGGCGCTGAAATCGCTCGTTCCGAATCCTTCAAAGAGGGTCGTATTCCGCTGCACACCCTGCGTGCCGACATCGACTACTCTCTCGTTGAGGCCCACACTTCCTACGGCCGTCTTGGCATCAAGGTGTGGATCTGCAAAGGTGAAATCTATGGAAAGCCTGAACTGGTTCCGACCAGCGTGAACAGTGCCGCCGGCAAGCGTCCTGCTTCACCGAAACCCGCCGGAGCACCACGTCGTGGCAATGGAAAACGTAAATAATTTTTTAATCTTTAAAAGTTAAGTAACGATGTTACAACCGAAAAGACAAAAATTCAGAAGACCCCAAAAAGGTAAGATGAAAGGCAACGCTTTCCGTGGCCATGAGTTAGCTTTTGGATCTTTTGGAATCAAGACATTGGAAGAGGCTTTGATCACGGCTCGCCAGATTGAGGCTGCCCGTCAGGCCGTCACACGTTATATGAAACGTGAAGGACAGATCTGGATTCGCATCTATCCCGACAAACCCATCACCAAGAAGCCTTTGGACGTCCGTATGGGTAAGGGTAAAGGTGATCCGGAATACTTTGTAGCTCGCGTTACCCCCGGTCACATGCTGTTTGAAGCTGACGGTGTGCCGTTGGCCATTGCCAAGGAAGCCCTCCGCCTCGCAGCCCAGAAGCTGCCGGTGACGACGAAGTTTGTGGTAAGAAGAGATTACGTTGAATAATTTAAGTTGGAACAAGCTATGAAAAAAGAATCATTGAGAGAGTTGAGCGTCGCCGACCTGAACGAGCGCCTCGAGCAAGCTGAGATGCAGCTTCAGAAGATGAGACTCAACCATGCCGCTTCTCCGCTGGAGAACCCCAACCTGATTCGCGCCACGCGCAAGGACATTGCCCGCATTCTGACTGAATTGAGGAGACGCGAACTTGAACAGAACAACTAACTTTTAACGACGAAGAGAAATGGAAGAAACAAGAAACTTGAGAAAAGAAAGAATCGGCGTGGTTGTCAGCAATAAGATGGACAAATCCATCGTCGTAGCTATCGAACGTCGTGAGAAGCACCCGATCTACGGTAAGTTTATCAAGAAGACTGACCGGTTTATGGCACATGACGAGAAGAATGAATGCAACATCGGTGACACCGTGCGCATCATGGAAACCCGTCCTATGAGCAAAAGAAAATGTTGGAGATTAGTAGAAATTATCGAAAGGGCTAAGTAAGATGATACAACAGGAAACCAGACTCGCAGTAGCTGACAATAGCGGTGCAAAAGAAGTCCTCTGCATCAGAGTGTTAGGCGGAACCAAGAAGCGTTACGCCCACACCGGCGACATCATCGTCGTCACCGTGAAAAGCGCCATCCCAAGCGGTAACATCAAGAAGGGTACCGTTTCAAAGGCAGTCGTAGTCCGCACCAAGAAGGAAACCCGCCGTCCCGACGGTTCCTACATCCGTTTCGACGACAACGCCTGCGTTCTTCTGAACAACGCCGGTGAACTTGTCGGAACCCGTATCTTTGGTCCCGTTGCCAGAGAGTTGCGCGAAAAGCAGTTTATGAAGATTGTTTCACTCGCTCCAGAAGTGTTGTAATTTAAAATTGAACGACTATGAAACTACATGTTAAGAAAGGCGACACTGTCCTGGTACTCTCAGGCAATGACAAAGGCAAAAGAGGCAAAGTGATGAGCGTTGACAGAAAGTCCCAAAGGGCTATCGTCGAAGGCGTCAGAATGATGTCTAAGCACACCCGTCCCAACGCCGAGCATCCTCAAGGTGGCATCATCAAACAAGAAGCCCCTATCCACATCTCCAACCTCATGGTGATCGACACTGACGGCAATCCCACGAGAGTCGGACGTAAAATTGACGAAAGAACGGGCAAGTTGGTCCGCGTCTCAAAGAAAAACGGTCAAATAATTAAGTAAGATGAACTATCAACCCAGACTTAGAACTCAATACAAGAGTGAAATCGTGCCTGCATTGATGGAGGAATTCCACTATAAGAGCGTGATGCAGGTTCCACGGCTTTTGAAAATTTCACTCAATCAGGGTATCGGTGCTGCCTTGGCAGACAAGAAACTGATTGACTATGGTGTGGAGGAAATGACCGCCATCACCGGTCAGAAAGCCGTTCCGACTATCTCACGTCACGACGTCAGTAACTTCAAACTGCGTCGCGGCAACCCGATTGGCGTCCACGTCACACTGCGCGGCGACAAGATGTACGAATTTCTCGAACGTCTTGTCTGCGTCGCTCTCCCGCGTGTCCGCGACTTCAGGGGTATCAACGACAAAGGCTTCGATGGCCGTGGCAACTACAGTTTCGGTATCACCGAACAGATCATCTTCCCGGAAATCGACATCGAAAAGGTCAACCATATCAATGGTATGAACATCACCTTCGTCACTTCAGCCAATACTGATCAAGAGGCTTTGGCTTTGTTGAAACATTTTGGTCTTCCTTTTAAAAATCAAAAAAAGTAAACCATGGCAAAAGAGTCAATGAAAGCGCGTGAGCGCAAAAGAGCACAGATGGTGGCCAAGTACGCTGCCAAACGTGCAGCCTTGAAAGAAGCTGGCGATTATGAAGCACTGCAGAAACTGCCGAAGAACGCTTCCCCAGTCCGCCTCCACAACCGCTGCCAACTCACCGGCCGTCCGAAAGGCTATATGAGACAGTTCGGTATTTCACGTATCAACTTCCGTGAGATGGCACTGAAGGGCTTGATTCCAGGCGTAAAGAAAGCTAGTTGGTAATCATTAAAAACAGTAAGAGATGTATACAGACCCTATCGCAGATTATTTGACCCGCATCCGCAATGCCGTCAATGCAAAGCATAGAATCGTTGAAATCCCCGCTTCGAACATCAAGAAGGCCATGACCAAGATCTTGTTTGAGAAGGGTTATATCCTGAACTACAAGTTCGAAGAAGGAGAGAAGAAGTCACAGAACGTCATTAAGATCGCTCTTAAGTACCATCCTGTGACCAAAGTGCCGGCCATTTCCACCATCGACCGCGTTTCGCGTCCTGGCCTCCGGAAATATGCCGACAGCGAGAGCCTCCCAAGAGTGATGAACGGCCTCGGCATCGCCATCATTTCCACTTCACAGGGTGTGATGACCGACAAAGAAGCCCGCAAGCTCCATATCGGTGGCGAAGTGTTATGTTATGTTAGCTAATCAACCAAAGGAAAGGAGATTGGAATTATGTCAAGAATAGGTAAAATGCCCATCGCCATTCCGGCAGGCGTTACAGTCAACATCGACGACAAAGAACACACCATCACCGTCAAAGGTAAGTTGGGTGAGCTCACTCAGAAATACTCCGACCACGTCATCTTGGAGGTCGAAGGCGACCACATCCATGTGAAACCGAACGAGGCTGTTGCCGAAGCCGGTGCCAAACACGGACTGTACCGCGCCTTGATCTTCAACATGGTGAAAGGCGTCAGCGAGGGTTTCGAGACCGTCCAGGAATTCGTCGGCGTCGGTTACAAGGCCGAAGCCAAAGGACAAATCCTTGAGATGGCCCTCGGATACTCCCACACCATCTTCATGGAGATGCCTCCGGAGATCAAAATCGAAACCATCAACGAGAGAGGTAAGAACCCCATCTTGAAGATGCGTTCATACGACAAACAACTTCTTGGTCAGGTGGCCGCAAAGATCCGCTCGATGCGTAAGCCTGAACCTTATAAGGGTAAGGGTATTAAGTTCCAGGATGAAGTCCTGAGACGCAAGGCAGGTAAAGCTGCTGGTAAGTAATCATTAATTAAATAGTTAATACCTCAGTAAGATGGCAATTAATAAAGAAGAAAGAAGAGCGAACATCAAGAAGAGAATCCGTCGGAAAATCTCCGGTACGGCTGCTCGTCCCAGAATGTCGGTCTTCAGAAGCAACAAGCAGATTTATGTGCAGCTCATCGACGATGAGACCGGAAGGACTCTCGCAGCTGCAAGTTCCCGTGAAAACGGAATCGAGACTGAAAAGATCACGAAGATCGAACAGGCCGCCAAGGTTGGCGCTTTGATCGCCGAGAGAGCCAAGGCCGCCGGCATCGAAGCCGTTGTGTTCGACCGTAATGGTTATTTGTATCATGGTAGAGTGAAGTCGCTGGCCGACGCCGCTCGTAATGGAGGACTTAAATTCTAATTGGTTATGGCAGAAGTAAATGTAAAAAGAGTAAAGTCTAGCGAAATCGAGTTCAAAGAACGCCTCGTTAGCATCAACCGCGTCACCAAGGTGACCAAAGGTGGTCGTACTTTCACTTTCGCAGCATTGGTTGTCGTAGGCAATGAGAATGGTGTTGTCGGTTACGGTCTCGGTAAGGCCAAGGAAGCCACCGCCGCCATCCAGAAGGGCATCGACGATGCCAAGAAGAACCTGGTCAAGGTTCCGGTTCTGAACGGCACCCTGCCTCACGAGCAGTACGGCAAGTACAGCGGCGCTTACGTCTACATCCAACCCGCTACCCCTGGTACCGGTGTCATCGCCGGTGGTGCCATGCGTGCTGTTTTGGAGAGCGTTGGCGTGAAGAACGTGATGGCCAAGTCGAAAGGTTCCTCGAACCCCCACTCGGTGGTGAAGGCTACCTTCGACGCACTCACCAAGATGCGTGATGCCTACACTGTCGCCCAACTGAGAGGCGTTGATCTGGACACTGTGTTTAACGGATAAAACTTTTGAAACGATGAAAAAAGTAAGAATCACCCAAATCAGAAGTGGTATCGGAAGACCACAAGATCAGAAGGACACCCTCGTGGCACTCGGCCTCAGAAAGATGCACCAGTCAGTTGAAGTTGACATGGACAACCCGTCGAAAGCCGGCATGGTGAAGAAGGTGGCACACCTCCTCAAGATTGAAGAAATTTAATGTTGAACTAATAAATCTGCGTATATATGGATTTAAGTAATCTCAAACCAGCAAAGGGTTCCGTAAAGGAAAAGACAAGAAAAGGCCGCGGCCAGGGTTCGGGCAAGGGTGGCACGTCAACACGTGGTCACAAAGGTGCCCAGGCCCGTTCAGGTGCCAAGCGCAAGGTCGGTTTCCAGGGCGGTCAGATGCCTCTGCAGCGTATCGTCCCCAAGTTCGGTTTCACCAACCGCAACCGCGTGGAATATACTCCTGTCAACCTCGCCACTTTGCAGAAACTTGCTGAAACAGGCGTCACGGTGATTACACCTGAGGTCCTGGTTGAAAAGGGTGTGACCCATCCCAAGGAGCTCGTGAAGATCCTTGCCAAGGGCGAACTCACCGCTAAACTTGAAGTCAAAGCCAATGCATTTTCCGCCAAGGCCCAGCAAGCCATTGAGGCTGCCGGCGGCACTTGCGAAAAAATCTGATCGATATGCGTAAATTGATTGAGACCATTCAGAATATCTGGAAGATTGAAGAGCTGCGTCAGCGTATCCTCTTTACGCTGCTGATGATCCTTGTGTATCGTTTCGGCTCCTTCGTGGTCATTCCAGGTATCAACCCGAACGAACTGGCTAACCTGCAGAACTCCTCCAACACCGGTCTTCTCGGTCTGTTGAACATGTTCTCGGGCGGCGCTTTCGGCAATGCCTCCATCTTCGCACTGGGTATCATGCCTTACATCACGGCATCGATTATCATCCAGCTGCTGGGTATGGTCATTCCGTACTTCCAGCGCCTGCAGCGTGAAGGTGAAAGTGGCCGTAAGAAGCTGAACCAGGTGATGCGTTACCTCACTGTGGGTATCGTGGTCGTCCAGGCCCCGGGTTACATCCGCAACGTCATCTATCAGCTTCCCAATCAGGCTGTGACTCCGTTTGATCCATACGTGTCCAACCCCGGCGTGTTCTTCTGGATTTCATCCATCATCCTGCTTTCCGCAGGCACCCTGTTCATCATGTGGCTGGGTGAGAAGATCACCGACAAGGGCATTGGCAACGGCATCTCGCTGATCATCATGATCGGTATCATTGCCCGTCTGCCTGGTGCTTTCGTTGGCGAGTGCGCTGCCCGCTTCACCCAAGGTGGTGCCGGCTTGCTGATCCTCGTCATCGAGCTCATCGTCCTGTTCTTCGTCATGGTTGGCACCATCGCTCTGGTACAGGGTACCCGTAAGATCCCGGTACAGTATGCGAAACGTGTTGTTGGCAACCGCCAGTACGGCGGCGTCCGCCAGTACATCCCGCTGAAGGTCAACGCAGCCGGTGTGATGCCTATCATCTTCGCGCAGGCCATCATGTTCCTGCCCATCACCATCGCCGGTTTCCGTCAAACCGAGAACCTCAGTGGATTCACTGCCGCATTCACCAACATCAATGGTTTCTGGTACAACTTCGTGTTCTTCCTCCTGATCATCGCCTTCACTTACTTCTACACCGCTGTGACGATTAACTCGAACCAGATGGCTGAAGACATCAAGAAGAACGGTGGTTTCATCCCTGGCGTGAAGCCTGGTAAGAAGACCGCTGAGTACCTCGACACCATCATGTCAAGAATCACACTTCCGGGTTCCATCTTCCTGGCCATCGTGGCTATCATGCCCGCTTTGGTCAGCCTCATGGGAGTGACGACCTCGTTCGCTCACTTCTACGGTGGCACCTCGTTGCTGATTCTTGTGGGTGTTGTGCTTGACACGCTGCAGCAGATCGAGAGCCATCTGTTGATGCGTCACTACGACGGCCTCACCAAGTCAGGTCGCATCAAAGGACGTGTTGGCAGGATGTAATGGTAAAGCTTTCCAGGGGATCCATAGCGGGTCTTTTTGAGGCGTAAGCCGTGGATTTCCTGGAAAACTTGCTTGCGAATTAAAAAAATATTGCTAATTTTGCAGCCCGAAAATTTTCGGACACAAGAGAATAGAAATTATATTTGAATCGTATATGGTAAAACAACTCTCCATCGAACAAGAAGGAACAGTGATCGAGGCGCTGGGCAATGCCATGTTCCGCGTTGAGCTCGAGAACGGCCTGGTTATCACCGCGACCATCTCCGGCAAGATGCGCATGCATTACATCAGGATTCTCCCTGGCGACAAGGTGAAGCTTGAGATGTCGCCCTACGATTTGACCAAAGGCCGTATTACGTTCAGATACAAGAATTAATATTATGAAAGTACAAGCATCCGTTAAGAAAAGATCTGCCGATTGCAAAATTGTAAAGCGCAAGGGCAGAGTCTATGTTATCAACAAGAAGAACCCTAAGGAAAAACAACGTCAGGGTTGATTTAGAAATTAATTAAAGTAAAAAGAATACTATGGCAAGAATCGCTGGTGTAGATATCCCGAGCAACAAGGCCGGTGAAATCTCTTTAACCTACATTTTCGGCATCGGAAGATCTTTGGCAAAGGAAATCCTGGGCAAGGCTGGAGTGGATCCGGCAAAGAAGGTTCAGGAGTGGACTGACGAAGAGCAGAATACCGTCCGTAACATCATTGCTGACGAGTATAAGACTGAAGGTGAGCTTCGCGGTGAAGTTCAGATGAACATCAAGCGTTTGATGGACATCGGCTGCTACCGTGGCGTTCGTCACCGTGCCGGTTTACCAGTGCGCGGACAGAGCACTAAAAACAACGCACGTACCCGTAAGGGCCGTAAGAAGACTGTCGCCAACAAGAAGAAAGCTACCAAGTAATTAGGGTAGTTGGATCATATTTAATCTAACAAATCACAAAACAACAAATGGCAAAGACCAGTAAAGTTACCAAGAAACGTGTTGTTAAGATCGAAGCCACAGGCATGGCCTTTGTGAAAGCTTCTTTCAATAACATCATCATTTCCTTGACCAACAATGAAGGACAAGTCATCTCTTGGGCATCAGCAGGCAAAATGGGCTTCAAGGGCTCCAAGAAGAATACCCCTTATGCCGCACAAATGGCCGCTGAGGAATGTGCCAAGACCGCCTATGACTTGGGATTACGCAAAGTTAAAGTTTATGTTAAGGGACCTGGCGCAGGACGTGAATCAGCCATCCGTGCCATCCACTCCATGGGTGTTGAGGTGACCGAGATCATCGACGTTACCCCGCTGCCGCACAACGGATGCCGTCCTCCAAAACGCAGAAGAGTATAATCGTTGAACATTTAATAAGTAAGTACTATGGCAAGATATACAGGTCCAAAAACGAAGATTGCTCGTAAGTTCGGTGAACCCATCTATGGTCCCGACAAGTATTTAGAAAAGAGAAACTATCCCCCTGGAATGCATGGCCTCAACAAGAGAAGAAAGAAAGTCTCTGAGTACGGCACCCAGCTCCAGGAGAAGCAGAAAGCCAAATATACCTACGGCGTGCTCGAACGTCAGTTCCACAAGACTTTCGAACTGGCCCGTAGAAAAGAAGGTGTCACCGGTTTGATCCTGATGCAGCTGCTTGAATCGCGTCTCGACAATGTCGTGTATCGTCTCGGCATCGCCCCGACCCGCAACGCCGCCCGTCAGCTGGTGAGCCACCGTCATATCACCGTCAACGGACAGACCCTCGGCATTCCGTCGTACCTTGTGAAGGTTGGCGACATCGTCGGCGTCCGTGAGAAATCAAAGAGCTTGGAAGTCATCACCAATTCACTCGAAGGCCACACCAACCGTTTCAGCTGGCTGGAATGGGATGGCGAGAAGATGTGCGGTAAGTTCATGAACTACCCCGTCCGCGAAGAGATTCCGGAAAACATCAACGAGCAGCTCATCGTCGAATTGTATTCTAAGTAATTGTTGATTTTTAACCTGGTAAAACAAATTAAATAACACTAGACCCATGTCAATATTAGCGTTTCAAAAACCCGAAGAGGTAGTGATGGTCGAATCAACCGACACCAAAGGCGTGTTCGAGTTTCGTCCTCTTGAACCAGGTTTCGGTACTACCATCGGCAATGCGCTGAGAAGGATCCTGCTTTCCTCACTGGAAGGCTTCGCCATCACTTCGATTCGCATTGACGGTGTCAGCCACGAATTTGCATCCATCGAAGGCGTCATCGAAGATGTTGCCGACATGGTGCTGAACTTCAAGCAGGTCCGCTTCAAGCAACAAGTCGTTGAAGAGACCCACGAGAAGGTGAACATCGTGATCAGCGGCCAAGAAGAATTCAAGGCCGGTGACATCAACAAGTTCCTCAACGTGTTCCAGGTGCTGAACCCCGAACTGGTGATCTGCCACATGGAACCCTCCGTCAAGCTGAACATCGAAATGACCATCGGCAAAGGCCGTGGTTATGTTCCCGCTGACGAGAACAAGGTGGTTGGCGCTCCGGTGGATACCATCGCCATCGACTCCATATACACTCCTATCCGCAACGTGAGCTTCAAGGTTGAGAACTACCGTGTGGAGCAGAAGACTGACTACGAGAAGCTCGTGATCGAGATTCTGACCGATGGTTCCATCAACCCCAAGGATGCCCTGAAGGAAGCCGCCAAGATCCTCATCTACCACTTCATGCTCTTCTCCGATGAGAAGATCACCCCGGTGCTCGATGAGAAAGAGGTGACCGAAGAATTTGACGAAGGCTCGTTGCATATCCGTCAGCTGCTGAAGACCAAGCTTGTTGACCTCGACCTTTCGGTCCGTGCCCTCAACTGCTTGAAAGCCGCTGAAGTTGAAACGCTGGGCGATCTCGTCGCCTTCAACAAGCAAGACCTGCTCAAGTTCCGTAACTTCGGTAAGAAATCACTCACCGAGCTGGAAGAACTGGTCCGCAGCAGAGGCCTTGAGTTCGGTATGAATGTCAGCAAGTATAAATTAGATAAGGATTAAGAAAGATGAGACACAACAAGAAAATCAATCACTTGGGAAGAAAAAGCGCCCATCGCAAGGCTATGTTGTCGAACATGGCTTCGTCGCTGATTCTTAACAAACGCATCATAACCACCGTTGCCAAGGCCAAGGCCTTGAGGATGTATGTTGAACCGTTGATCACTCGTTCGAAGGAGGACAACACCTCCAACCGCCGTCTTGTTTTCAGTTATCTGCAAAACAAGTATGCTGTCACCGAGTTGTTCCGCGAAGTCAGCACCAAGGTGGCTGAGCGTCCTGGCGGATACACCCGTATCATCCGCATGCCCAACATGCGTGCTGGCGATGCCGCCGACATGTGCATGATGGAGCTCGTTGACTACAACGAGATCTACACCAACGAGGGCAAGAAGGCTCCGAAGGCCAAGACCACCCGTCGTGGCCGTGGCAAGAAGGAAGCCGCTCCCGTCGCCGAAGCTCCTGCAGCTGAAGCCCCGGCAGCTGAAGCCCCGGCAGAGACTCCTGCCGAGTAATTGGTGTCAGGCACCGAAAATCAAACAGGGACATCCTACCAAGGGTGTCCCTGTTTTTATTTTTTAAAAAACTCCTCCTTGAAATTGACGAAGTAAAGCCGTTCCTGGGCGCGGGTGACGGCCGTGTAAAGCCAGCGGAGGTCTTCCTTTTCAAACTCGTCCTTCTGGTTGAGCGAGGAATCGACAAACACCTGCTTCCATTGTCCGCCTTGGGTCTTGTGGCAGGTGAGGGCGTAGGCGAACTTCACCTGCAAGGCATTGAACCATGGGTTCTGCTTCATCGCCTTGTAACGCTCGCGACGGTTGGGAATGTCCATGTAATCGGCCTCGATGGCTTCACGCAGGCGGGTGCTCTCCTCCTCGGTGAGGGCGGCGCTGTTGCTGTTCAAGGTGTCCAAGATGATTTTTACGTCGAGGTTGGGTGCCTCCGGATAGTCGGGAAAACTCAACACCACATCGGCAAAACGGAAACCATAGAGCTCCTCGTAGCGCACAATCTTCAGGATCTCGGCCATGTCGCCGTTGGCGATGAAACTGACCTGCTGGTTGCCGTCGGACCAGAAGTAGTTGTTCTTCACGACCATCAAGCAGTCGCCAGTGGCAATCTCGCCTTCGATGTTCAGGATGCGGCCTCTGACAGCTTGGTTGAAGAGATTGGCGCGTTTGTTCGACTTGCAGATGATGACTGAGTCGTTGCCATTCTCACCGTCGAAGGCACGGAACAGCATCTCCTCGAAGGTCTCGGGGTCGATGCGGGCAGTATCGCTGAAATGGAGGTCGAACAGGGGGAGGCGATAACTTGGCAGGTCATCGGTAAGTTGTTCCCTGAGATGTGTGGCGTTGCTCAAGATGCCTGACTCGAGCGCCTGACGTTTCACCTCGGTGAGTTCGAAGGTGGCGATGGTAAGCGGGAACTGGCCTTGTAGGTATTCAATGTCCAGAGCAGGGCTCTCGTCGTTACCCACAGGTGGCAATTGGGCGGTGTCGCCGATGAGCAACAGCCGACATTGCTCTCCGCTGAACACGTAACTCAGCAGGTCGTCAAGGAGGCTGCGGGTGCCAAACTCATGCTCCTCGCCAATCATGGAGGCCTCGTCGACGATGAAGAGGGTGTTCTTGTGCTTGTTCTCACCCAGAGCCATGCGGAGGCTGCCGTCGGGGTAGGCCTGGGTCTGATATATTTTCTTGTGGATGGTGGAGGCGGAGCGATGCGTATAGCCACTCATCACCTTGGCGGCGCGACCAGTGGGAGCCATGAGTATGTAGTTCATCCCGATCTGAGGCAGCACCTTCACCAAAGTGGTCACCAAAGTGGTCTTTCCTGTTCCGGCATAGCCTCTGAGGATATAAGTGGGGTTGGGTTTCTGTGAGAGAAGGAATGCCGCAAGATGCCGCATCGCTGTAGCTTGTCCTTCGGTAGGCGTGAAGCCAAAGGAGCCGATGAGTCCATGGTAAAGGGTGGCTCTGTCCATGGCTTAGAAGGGGTAACCGAGGTTGAATACCAGGTGTGAGTTGAGGAGGGAGAAATCGTCGAACAACCAATGGTCGCCATTGGCGTTGGGGTAGGGGTTCCTAAGGGGGAAGGCCCAGTCAAGGCGGACGACGGCGATGTTGAAGTCGAGGCGAAGTCCTATGCCGGCATCCACGGCGATCTGGTCGTAGAAAGTGTTGAAGTGGAATTCACCACCAGGAAGCAACTCGTTGGCATGATAGTTCCAGATGTTGCCGGCATCGGCAAACAAGGCACCGTTGAAGGAACCGTGGATGGGGAATCTGAGTTCGGCATTGCATTCCAACTGTATGTCGCCAATACGTTCGATGTTCTCGTCTCCGGGAGTGAATTGATAGGCGCCAGGACCTAATTTGCGGTAGCCCCAGCCTCGCATACCCACGGAGCCACCTGAATAGAAGCTGCGCTCAAAAGGCATGTCGTAGGAGTTGCCGTAGGGAATGCCTACACCGACGAGTTGACGGCTGACAAACCATGTCTTCTCACCTAACTTCAGATATTGGCGAAAGTCGACGTCAGCCCGGAGATATTGCGCATAGCGGATGCCAAATAGCTCGTAATGGTCCGCATTATTGGTGACAATTGAGGTGTTGTTGAGCAATGAGGTTAAGCCGCCGCTCGACTCGAGGTTGCCACGGATGTAGATGTAGTTGTTGGTCTTGGAGATGTTCTGTGTGTTGTAGATCACCGAATAGCGTCCTCCCAACACGAAATGGCTGGTGTATTGGTCCTTGATGCGCTGGTTGCTCTCCTCGTCGAGGATGGCCTGGAACTCGGGTATGGGGTTGACTTTGACGTAGTTGAGATATATGGGGGTCAAAACAAACTGGAGCCTGGGATTGGCTTTCCAGTCGTAACCGAACGAAGCCATGGTGATGTACCGCGAATAGGCATAGCGCTTTTGTACGCTGCCGCCGATATTGAGGTTGGTGCGTGGCTGGTAATCCCTTGCAAAGGTCTTCAACGGTATGGGACTGAGGAATTTCGGGAAATAGATGCTTGAATTAAATATTAGCTCACTTGTGTTGAAAACTCCTTCTTCTTGTGCTATATCGCCCAGGTTGATGATCTCTTGGGCTTCCAGACCACCTCGGAGGCTGAGGGTGAGCACCTCGGCTCCCTTGAAGATGTTTTTGTTGGTGTAGGTGATGCTACCGTTGATGCCCAAGTCGCCGCCGGAGTTGGTGGCCTCGGTCTGAAGCTTAAGGGAGTGAGTGTTGCCGCGGCGAAGCATGATCCGGCAGTTGAGCAGGTTGGCTGTATCGCATGCCACAGTATCGAATTCGATGCTTGAGTTGGCGAACAGCTTCAGGCTTGAGAGGGCACTGTAGGTGAGTTCCACCTGACGCTGGCGGAAGGGCCTTCCTTTCATAATCATGATCATCTGGGAGAAGGTGCTCGGCCTCACTTGGGGCTTTTCGTGGTAATAGAAGTTGAGGGTGTTGGGCAAATTCCTGAAGCCGGTGGAGAAGGTGATGCTGGTGGAGTCGGTTGGCGCTTGGTAGGCGACCGACGGACGGTAGTTGGGGTAGATGCTTATCTTGTTGATGGTGTAAAGCTTGTGCGGATGTTCCTTGCCGGTGTTGCGATCCTCGGCGTTGGCGATTTTCATGGTGACTTCCAGCGTGTGGTTGTGGAAGCTGCTGTCGACCTCAAAGGTGATGTAGTTTCGGGTGAAGAAATAATAACCCAGGTTGCGCAGGTAGTTGGTGACGAAGGTACGTTGCTCGTCGAGGGTGTAGGCGTTATAAATCTGTCCGGGCTGGGCTGGAAGGCGACTCTCGAGGCGTTCCACGTATTGTCGGAGCACCGAGTCCTCAATGTTGTAATTGATTTGGCTGATGCGGTACGGTGTTGAAGGATGGACCGTATAGGTGACCTTGGCACGGTACTTTGAGTAGGTGGTGTTGGTGGTCACTTTGGAATGGAAATAGCCCCTGTTGTTGAGGTATTGTTCCATCTGTTGGGCCGACACTTTCACCTCTGAGGGTTCGAAGTAAACCGGTTTCTTGGTCAGATGCTCATTCACCCAGTGCTTGAAGCCGGTCCCTTTGTTCTCTTCGGTGACGTAATAGAGCCAGGTGGAGAATCTGAAGGGGAACCTAACGCGGTGGGGCTTTTGGGTGGTGTATGACGACACATCCGATTTGGAGAACTCAGTCTTTTTCCCCTCTATCTCGACCACGTTTTTGTCAAGGAAATACTTCCCTTCGGGCACAAAACGTCCCACGCGGCACGAGGTGAGCAGCAGGGCGGTCAAGCCGATGAGGATGATGTTAAAATATCGTTTGCGCAAACCTAAAAAAGAATTATTGCGCAAAGGTAATAAAAATCAGATTACTTCGGCAACAGTAAAGTTTGATCCGCCGATAAATACTACGTCATCGAAGCTGGCGGCATTCTGAGCGGATAGGTAAGCGTCTCTTACTGAGCTATATACGTTGCCTCTTAATCCGAAATCGAAGGCTTTTTGGGCAAGGATATTGGCATCGAGTCCTCGTGGGATGTCGGCTTTGCAGAAATAATACTCGCAGTTATGCGGCAGCAGTTGAAGGATATGGTCGATGTCCTTGTCGTTGACGGTTCCGATGACGAAGTGGAGTTTGTTGTAGGTCATCTCTGCCAGTTGGCTGACCACTTCGCGGATGCCGTCGACGTTGTGGCCGGTGTCGGCGATGGTCAGGGGGTCATGGCTGAGGATCTGCCAGCGGCCCATGAGATGGGTGTTGCGAATCACGTTGGCGACGCCGTCGCGGATGTTGTCGTCGCTGAGATCGAACTTGTCGCGCAGCAAGTCGGCGGCACACATCACGGTGGTGAGGTTTTTCTTCTGGTAGTTGCCTGTCAGCGGGATCTCGCAGGCTTCGAGGTAAAGTTCGCTGTTTTTCCAGATGTCGTATTTCTTGGTCTGGAGCTCATCGATATGTATCTCGTCGCAATCGAAGGTCTGGTCTGCAAAGAAAATGGGGCTGTGGAGCTCCCTGGCCTTGTCCTCAAACACCTGGTGGGTCTCGGGTTGGGTCTCGCCGATGACGACGGGGATGCCTTCCTTGATGATGCCAGCCTTCTCGCCGGCGATTTTCTCGAGGGTATCGCCCAGGAACTGCATGTGGTCGTATCCGATGTTGGTGATGACGCTGAGTTCGGGGGTGATGAGGTTGGTGGAGTCGAGACGTCCACCCATGCCCACTTCCACGATGGCGATGTCGACCTGTTCGTCGGCGAAGTATTGGAAGGCCATGCCCACGGTCATCTCGAAGAAGGATAGTCCGATCTTCTGGAATTCGTCGTGGTATTTCTCGATGAATTGGGTCACGTTGTCTTCGGGGATCATCTCTCCGTTGATGCGGATGCGTTCACGGAAGTCGCGCAGATGGGGCGAGGTGTATAGGCCGGTCTTATAGCCAGCTTCCTGGAAGATGGAAGCCAGCATGTGCGAGGTGGAGCCTTTGCCGTTGGTGCCGGCCACGTGGACCGATTTGAAGTTGTGTTGGGGGTTGCCCAGCAGGTCGAGCAGGGCTATTGTGTTGTTGAGGTTGGGCTTGTAGGCGGCGGCGCCGATACGTTGGTACATCGGCAGCTGCTTGAACATCCAATCGAGGGTTTCTTGGTAGTTCATCTTTTATTGGTTTTGAACGAAAGTATAGGTGATGGTGCCTTTTTGTTCTTCAGGGGCGTTGGGGTCGGGGGCGAACTTGGAGCGTCCGGCGGCTTCCAGGGCGGTACGGCGCATCTCGCTGTTGGTGATGTCGGTGCCTTTGCCGATGTTGGTCCTGACCACGTTGCCTTGTTGGTCGACCCATATCTCCACCACGATATGGCCTTCTTCGGGGAATTCTTTGGGTGGGCGTTGCAGGGTGGTGGCGCCGCGTCCTCCGAGGTCGTAGCCCGGGCCGTTGCCCTGACCGCCTTGACCGTCGTATTTCTTCACGCCTGCCAGTCCGTTGGGGTTGCCTTGGTCGCCAGGCTGACCGGTGATGCCTTCCGAGCCGCCGTCTTGTGATTTGTCGGAGCCTTTGAACAAGGCCTTTGGGTTGACGGTGGGTTGGGTGGTCTCTGCAGGTTCGCTGGGTTTGGTCGTTGATTCCTCTTTGGGTTCTTTCTTTTTCTCTGTCTTAATCGACGGGGCTTCTTCGGTGTCTTGGGTCACGATGTCGTCTTTGCTCTTGGTGGTCTCGTCTTCTTGTGGCATGGCGGGACTCGACTGTTGTGGCACAGTTGGTTTGTCGGGCTGCACCTGTCCCATGCCTTGGTTGTACATGCCCAGGTCGACTTCCACGCCTTCCTCGCCGGGGAGTGGGAGTGGGGTGCGGAAGGCCATCAGGAACAACACCAGCAGCACCATGGCGTGAACCAGGATGGTGCCTGCGACGGCGATGGCTCTATCTTTCTTTTGGTTACTCATTTCTTCGGTGAGGTGGCCAAGATGACCTTGTGGTTTTGTTGTGTTGCGTTGTTGATGTCGTTGACGGCGTCGATCACGTTGACCACGTACTGCACGGGGACGCTCTTGTCGGACCTCAGCACGATGGTGGCGTCGGCTTGTCCGTCGATGCGTGAGTTGATCACGCTAGTCAGATCCTCGTCGGTGACAGGGGTCTCGTCAACATAGTATTGAAAGAGGTCGTTGATATACACGGTGACGGTCTGCTTGGCCATCGTCTTGCTGCTGCTGGAGGGCAGCAAGAGCTTGATGGCGTTGGGGGCCACCAGGGTGGAGGTCAGCATAAAGAAGATCAGCAACAGGAACACCAGGTCCGACATGGACGAAGTGTTGAAGTTCACACCGATCTTGTTTCTTGTCTTGATAGCCATGGCTTTTGTTTTTAGGCGGGTTCGTTGAGGACGTCCATGAATTCGGTGGCTTTGGCCTCGAGGAGGTTGACCACGTCTTGGATCTTGGCTACGATGATGGTGTAGAAGATGTAGGCGATGATACCCACGATCAGACCGCCTACGGTGGTGACCATAGCCTCGTAGATGCCTGACGAGAGCAGCTCAATGTCGATATTGTTGCCAGCCATCGACATGTTGTAGAAGGCGCGGATCATGCCGGTGACGGTGCCAAGGAAGCCTATCATCGGGGCTGCGCTGGCGATCATGGAGAGCAGAGTGACACCTCTTTCCAGCTTGGCGACTTCGAGGGTGCCCACGTTTTCGATGGCGGTGTTGATGTCGCTCAGCGGGCGTCCGAGGCGGGAGAGTCCCTTCTCGATCATACGGGCGATGGGGGAGTTGCTGCCATTGCACAGGGCGCGGGCGCTGTCAACCTTGCCGTCTTTGATGTATTCACGGATGCGGTCCATGAAACTCTTGTCGTAACGGGTGGCGCGTTTCACCACGATGTAGCGTTCGATGAAGATGTAAACCGCAATTACGGAAAGGACGGCCAATACGGCCATGATCCAACCGCCTTTCATGGCGAGGTCGAGGATGGAGAGTTTGATTTCAGTTGCTTCTTCCATGGCTTTTAGAATTTAGAATGCGGAATGCGGAATTAAGAATTTAGAATTTAGAATTTAAAATTTAGAGAGGGACAAAAATATATAAAATAACCAAAATTGTACCATTTTATTGCGACAGAGGCATCGGATGCCAAATTTTTCCGCTGCATGAGTCGGAGGGGGCGCCGGTGACGGAGCAGAGTACGTTTGTCTTGCCTTCGAGGCGGAGCAGTCCGAGGAGTGCGAAGATCAGGGCTTCCTTGTAGTCGATGGTCGTGTTGTCGGGGACAACGATGTCGTGTGCGCTACGGGCTTGTAGTCGCTCGATGAGATATTTGTTTCTTGCACCGCCGCCGGTGACCAACAGTTTCCCTTTTGGCAGTGTGCTGACGGCCAAGGCCACTTGCAGAGCGATGTGTTCTGTGAAGGTGGCTAGGAGGTCGGAGGTGGATAGGCCCTTGAGCAGGCTTTTCTGGTGTTGTTCGAAGAACTCACGACCCAACGATTTTGGAGGCGTCATTCCGTAGAATGGGTGCCCATTCAGCCTTTTCAGCAGGTCCATGTCGACCTTTCCATTGCGGGCCAAGAGTCCGTCCTTGTCGTAGTCGAGTCCTTCACGTTGGGCGAGCCAGTTGAGGGCTTGGTTGGCGATGCAGATGTCGTAGGCGATGCGTTTGCCGTCGACTTCGTATGAGACGTTGGCGATGCCTCCGATGTTGAGGCAGATGTCGTATTCGGCGAAGAGCAGTTTGTCGCCGATGGGCACCAGGGGTGCGCCCTGACCGCCTTTGCTAACGTCTTCAGTTCGGAAGTCGTTGACGACAGTGTATCCGCAAGCATCGGCAAGGGCTTGTCCGTCGCCGATTTGGAGCGTGAAACGTTGTTCCGGCTTATGAAACACGGTGTGTCCGTGTGAAGCCACGAAATCAGGGTTCACGCCGTTTGTTGCGATGAAGTCTTTGACCTGCTTCCCGAGATAGGTGCCGTATTCCTTGTCGAGGGGCAACAGCGCTTCGGGTGTGGAAAGGAAGGCGTTGGCGAGCTGGTCGTGCCAGTATTTTGGGTAGGGCAGGGTCTCGGCTGCTTCAATAATAAATGTGTATTGTCCTTCCTTTTCGGCAAGGCGTACCAGGGCAATGTCGAGGCCGTCGAGCGAGCTGCCCGACATCAGTCCAATGGCGAGCCAGGTCTTCATTGGATGCAGGGGAGTGCTTTTTCGAGTTGGATGCCTCTGGAGCCTTTGACGAGGATGGTGCGGCCTGCGACGGGGTGCTGGCTGAGGTAGGTCACGAGGTCGTCAACGGTGGCAAAGGTGTGATACTCGGGGTTGTCGTTATATTTGCTGAAGCAGGGGCCGACGAGGAAGGCCTCGTGGAAGCCTGAGCTCTTGAGGAGTTCGAGGATGGTGCGGTGCTCTTGTTCGGAGGCGTCGCCCAGTTCACGCATGTCGCCGAGGATAAGCAGGGCGTTGTCGCCGCTGATTTGCCTGAAGTTCCTTACGGAGGCGTTCATGCTGGTGGGGTTGGCGTTGTAGGCGTCCATGATGATGCGGTTACGACCTTCGATTACCTGAGAGCGGCTGTTAGTGGGTTCGTAATCTTCGAGGGCGGCTTTGATGTCGTGGCTCTCGACTCCGAAATGGGTCCCGACGGCGATGGCGGCGGCTACGTTCTCGAAGTTATAGGCGCCCACCAGATGGGTTTGGATGTCGCCGATGCCTTGCGCGTTAACCTTGAGATAGGGGTCGCATGAGACGATGCGGACTTTGCATTCGTTGGCATCGTTGTCGCCATAGGTGTGTCGGCAAAGGTCTTTCGACAAGTCCATCAGCAATTTGTTGTCGCCGTTGACGAAGGCAGTCCCGTTGGAGGCTTTGAGGTTTTCGTAGAGTTCGTTTTTGGTCTTGATGACGCCTTCGAAGCTTCCGAAGCCTTCCAGATGTGCCTTACCGATATTGGTGATGATGCCGTAGTCGGGGCAGGCGAGGCTGGCCAGGGTCCTGATCTCACCTGGGTGGTTGGCTCCCATCTCCACGATGGCGAACTCGGTGTCGGGGGTGATGTGCAGCAGGGTGAGCGGCACGCCGATATGGTTGTTGAAGTTGCCTTGGGTGAAGATGGTGTTGTATTTCTTGCTGAGCACTGCTGAGACAAGTTCCTTGGTGGTGGTCTTGCCGTTGGTGCCGGTGATCGAGAGGACCGTCAGGTTGGTCATCTGGAGCCGGTGATACAAGGCCAGCGTCTGGAGCATCTTCAGGCTGTCTTTTACTTTGACGATGCGCGGATGGTCGGGCAGTGAGGGCCGGTCGGCCACGACGAGGCTGGCGATGCCGGCTTCGGCAACCTCAAGGGCGAAGTCGTTTCCGTCGAAACGCTCGCCTTTCAAAGCGAAAAACACCGACGCAGGCTCGATGTGCCTGCTGTCGGTGCTTATCTTGAATGATTTTTTGTAAGATTCGTAGATTGACATGTTTATTTGGAGAACGAGCTACCTACCTTGTTCATGGCGCATCGGAAACCGATGGCGGCCGATGATTGGTTTTGGTTGAGGTAACGGCGGTTGCCGGGACTCAGGTAGTAGGGACCATCGGCCCATGAGCCGCCTTTGTAGACGCGTGACTCGTCGCTGATAAGGGTGGTGCCGGAGGCATCGTTGGTGGCGTAGTCGTACATGTCCTTGGTGAAGCTCTGCTGGTCTTCCTGAGTGTCGGTCCAGCTGCTTCTGATGGAGGACATATAGTCGCCGTCAACATAGTTGGAGTTGAACGAGGTGCGGTAGTTTTGGCGTTTTGCGGCTTCTTCCTGTGAGATGGGTTCTCTCTGGATACGTCCAAGGGAGTCTTTCTGAGCGATGAAGCCGTCTTCGTCGAGTTTTTTCTGGGTGAACACGTTGCCGCGGAAGGGGCTGTAGTCGGCCACATCTTCGAAGCTGAGGGGACGATAGACGTCGGCGACCCATTCAGAGACGTTGCCAGCCATGTTGTAGAGGCCGTAGTCGTTGGGCCAGTAGGAACCCACGGGAGCCGGCAGTGCGGCACCGTCGTTGAGGTTGCCAGCCACGCCCATGTAGTTACCGGGGCCGATCTTGAAGTTGGCCATGAAGCTGCCGCGGTATTTCTTGTTGTCGGTGCGGAGTCCGTCACCATTCCAGGGATAGACCTTGCGTTGTGAGACGATCTCGTTGTTGGTGTTGCCGATCAGGCCGACGGCGGCGTATTCCCATTCAGCTTCCGTGGGGAGACGGTAGGAGGGGAGCAGGATGCCGTCCGACATGGTGACGTTGCGGATGCCGTCGCCGTTCTGTTTGCTGAGGTCTCTCTTGCCGTTCTTCACATTACCC
Organism: uncultured Bacteroidia bacterium; assembly: GCA_902801465.1. Classification (GTDB taxonomy): domain Bacteria; phylum Bacteroidota; class Bacteroidia; order Bacteroidales; family F082; genus Limimorpha. The sequence goes on from CADCIH010000001.1 coordinate 187,725, forward strand.
ACATATTGTCCGGCGAGATAGGCGTCGGTATTGAAGTTGTTCTCGTCTTGCTGTGAGGGGTCCCAGTCGAGGATGCCTTTCTTGATAAGCATCAACTCGTTCACTCGGTCGGTACGCCATGAGCAGTAGTCGTTGGCCTGGACCCAGGTGACGCCGACAACGGGGTAGTCGTTGTAGGAGGGGTGTCTGAAATAGACCTCGATCATGGGCTCGTTGTAGGTCAGACGGCCGCGCCACACCAATGTGTCGGGCATGGCGTTGCGCACCACTTCGGGATAGCTCTGTCCATAAACGCGGCTCAGCCAATACACATATTCACGATAGTCAACATTGCTCACCTCGGTGCGGTCGATGAGGAACGAAGGCACGGTCACCCTGCGGGGACTGTTGTCCCAGCTGTAGGTGAGGTTGTCGGTGGTGCCACCCATGACAAAAGTGCCGCCCTCAATGGCGATGAGGCCGGGACCAATCTCTTGGTCGTTGATATCGGTCACTTCAAAACCGCCATTCTTCGGGTCGTTGTAGGCCCAACCTGTCGTACGTGAGGTTTTCTTTGCGCAAGAGGCTAATAGTAAACCTGCCAGAAGGCAGATGGTTAAGGTTTTCAATCCTGATTTGATAATCATTGCAAATAATTTTTGTGCTTTAAAAACTATCTTGTCGCCTGTTTATTGTGTGCAAAAGTACATTTTTTTTTCTTTTTATTACTGAAAAAGTACCTAAAAATAATAAAAAAGCAGTAATTTCGTTTCCTCTTTATATAGTCAATGGTTTTTATGAAACATATCGTTTACTCCTTATTGTTGTTTTTATCGCTTTTCTCATTGAACGTCAATGCCGCTGATTCGATGTTGTCGTCAGGCAAGTGGTATAAAGTCGGTATCTCTGAGACGGGTATCCATAGGCTCAGTTATAACGATTTGTTGTCGCTGGGGATCGATGTCGGAAATGTCAACCCGAAGCATATCCGTGTTTTCCACAATGGAGGAGGGGTGCTTAACGAGCTCAATGCCCAACCGCGTTTTTCCGACTTGAAAGAGATTCCTGTCGTTGTCGTAGGCGAGAGCGATGGCAGCTTCGACCGCGATGACTATGTGCTTTTTTATGCCCGTGGTCCTGTCACATGGAGATATGATCAGAATAAAGACATGTTCGTTCATGTGCCGAATGCCTATGATGACTACTCCTATGCTTTCATCACCGTCGATGCAGGTGAAGGCTTGCGTGTGCAGACGGCTTCGGCTCCTTCTGGTGCGGTTGATGCAACGATAAGTGAATTTGTTGATTATCAAGTATATGATGACGACAAATACAATATCATCAACGGGGGTCGTACTTATTATGCCGACATCATCGAGGGTAATGGCTCAGTGACGCGCAGCTTCAGCTTCCCCAATGCCAAGAGCAACAGGGTATGTTCTGTGGCGGTACATCTGGCAGGCCGAAACTTTCAAGCGGCTTCTTTCCAGCTTCTTGTTGATGACGTGTTGCATAAGACCTATAACATCACCACCACCTCGGCGGGTTCCCAGAACACCTTTGCTCACGAGGTTTCAGGGAAGATAACCACTCCTGTGACGGGCAATACCGTTAAGGTGACCCTCAAGCACCAAGGTGTGTCGGGGACCACCTCCCTGGGTTATGTCGATTATGTGCAGTTAAACGCTTGGCGCAATCTGTCGTTTACTGGCTCCGAGATGCAGTTCCGCAATCCCGAGGCCTCCGATGGCTCCAAAACATATCAATACCAGATTTCTGGGGCTACCTCTGCGCTACAGGTGTGGGATGTCACCGACTCCATCTGTCCGGTCAAGGTCAACGGACAGCTCACGGGGACATCGTATTCCTTTAAGGTCAAGGGTAACGCCAAGAACGAGTTCGTCGCTTTCGACGGCTCGTCGTACCTGAGTCCCAATCTTATCGGTGAGGTCGCCAACCAGAACCTCCACAATGATACCGGCTACGACTATCTGATGGTGGTTTATCCCGACTTCTTGGAGCAGGCTGAGCGCCTGAAGGCCATCCATGCGGTGTACGACCCAGATCTCAATATCAAGATCGTCACTCCAGAGCTGATTTACAACGAGTTCTCCTGTGGTGCCGTCGATGTCAGCGCCATCCGCGACTATTGTCGAGTGCTGTATGCCGACCCACGACCGTTGCGTTACCTGCTCCTTTTCGGTGACGCATCGTTCGACTACAAGAACCGCAATGGCATGGCTACTTTTGTCCCCACCTATGAACAGGTAAGGGCTTCCGATATCCTTTCCACCCTGGTCACCGACGACTATTTCGCTTTCATGGACAACGATGAGGGTTCGTTAAGAGGCTCGGTGCCCGACATCGGCGTGGGACGCTTCCCTGTATCCACGGTGGATCAGGCGAAGCAGATGGTTGATAAGGTGGAGAATTATCTAGCCATGGATGAGAGTACGATGCAGCCGTGGCGTAATGTCATCACATTCATGTGCGACGATGCCGAGAGCAACCAGTTCTTCAGACATTCGGAGGGCTTTGCCAGAAGAATCAAGGGGACGGGAGGAGAACGCATGGTGGTTGACAAGATTTACCTGGATGCCTACAACCAGGAGAACACCCCGAGCGGTCAGGTGGCACCCGAGGTCAACCAGGCGCTGAACAACCGTATCGAAAAGGGGACACTCGTGCTCAACTATGTGGGTCACGGAGGCGAGGTCCAGCTATCTAGTGAGCGCATCTTGCAACGAAAGGACGTCAACAGCTGGCGCAATGGCCCGAAATATCCTCTGATGATCACGGGCACATGTGAATTCAGCCGTTACGATGACCATACGCGTACTTCCTTGGGCGAATACGCCTTCCTGAACCAATATGGCGGAATGGTGGCGATGTTCACTACCTCCAGGGTCACCATGGCTCCCAACAACCAGGCGTTCATCAATGGTGTCTACGACCATCTCTTTGAAATCGTTGATGGCAAGAGGCCTCGTTTGGGTGACGTGTTCCGCATGGCCAAGCCCAGTGGTTTGGAGGTAGAACGTCCCTATGTCTTCTTCGGCGACCCGGCGCTACGTTTGCCTCTGCCAAGATGGACTGTGGAGACCTTGAGCATCGCTGACACTATCAAGGCCTTACAGCCTGTCACCATCGAGGGTGCCGTCAAAGACCTTGACGGCCAGGTGGCCACCTCGTTCAACGGCATCGTCTATGTGAGTGTTTACGACAAGGAAACCACCTACACCACCAAAGGCGACGAAGGGGTGGCTCCACAGGAGTTCAACCTTCGACACAGCGTGCTTTTCAATGGCAAGACCGAGGTGGTGAATGGGCGTTTCAGCATCGATTTTATCGTGCCCCGCGATATCTCCTATCGTTATGGTAACGGTATGGTGAGCTATTATGCGACAGACTACCAGGAGGATGCTTCTGGCCTTTATGAGGATTTCATCATAGGTGGCTTCTATGAAGACGCGGTGCTCGACGAGGATCCTCCCGTTGTGAAGCTCTTTATCGATGATGAGAAGTTTGTGAGCGGAGGTGTCACAGGCGACAGCCCAACGTTGATCGCTTATGTGGAGGACGCTAGTGGCATCAATACTACCGGTGCCGGTATCGGCCACGACATTGTGGCTACTTTGACGGGTCCCACCAACGAGTCGTATGTGCTTAACGATTACTTCGTGTCCGACATGGGCTACCAGGGAAAAGGAGTCATCAAATACCGGATGCAGAATCTGGCCGAAGGCGATTATATCCTCAACTTGAAGGTATGGGACATCTACAATAACTCTGGCACCGCCAGCATTGCCTTCCGTGTGGTCAACAGCGAATTGATGGTGCTTGAAGAACCCATGTGCGCCCCCAATCCCTTCACCAACGAGACTTATTTCAGCTTCGGACATAACCAGATTGGCAACAACATGGATGTTCAGATACGGGTGTTCGACATGATGGGTCGTCTGGTCGCCGTGTTGAACGAGCAGGTGTTCGGTACCTCGGCGCGTACCAACCCGATCCGTTGGGATGGATGCTCCAACTTTGGAGGCAAGTTGCCTGCCGGTCTTTATGTCTATACCATAACCGCCACCAACGACCAAGGAGAGGTGGCGACCATTACCTCTAAACTGATGATTTCGAAATGATGCAACATAAATACCTGAGACTGGCCTTTGTCGTGGCGGCAATAGCCGTGATGGCTTCGGCCAAGGCACAATGGCCATCGCAACGTTCGGTGTTGGCCGACCATGAATGGTACAAGATTGGGGTGACCGCCGATGGCGTCTATGGACTGGATTATGCCGCCCTTCAGTCGTTTGGCATTGACCCGACGCAACTCAGACCTGAAAAGATACGCTTGTTTAGCAATGTTCAGGGCGCCCTTCCCGAGTCGAATGACGCGGAGCGTTTCGATGACCTCACGGAAGCAGCCATCGTGGTGACTGGAGCCGCCGATGGATCGTTCGACGAAGGCGACCAAATCCTGTTTTATGGACAAGGTCCTGTGAATATGGGCATCTCTGCGGGCAGCTATTATAGATATGATCGAAATCCCTATACCGACACCACCTTTTATTTCCTTTGCGTTGACAGCGAGGTCGATGGGCTTCGCGTTGGTGAACAAGTCTCGGCTGACCCTGGCGACGGTGCCCCGGTCATCGACCTTTTCCTTGATTATTATTGTCACGAAAGCGAGGAGTTGTCGCCCTACGCCTCTGGAAGGGTTTGGTATGGAGACCTGATCACCGGACAAGATGGGTACAAGGAGTTTCAGATGACGCTTCCCGACATGGTGGTTGACCGCGGTTTGAGAGTGGAGTCGAAGGTGCTTGGAAGATGCAAGCCAAAGGCGTACTATAACTTGAAAGTCAACAATGTGAGTCTGGTTGCGAGTCATCTTCTCGATAAATACCAAGACCGTGAATATGGTAAAGAACATGGAATCAACAAGTTGGCACATCCGACGACGAACCACATCACCCTTCGTTACGATTTTGACCCCTTCGAAGGCAACCCGATGCTGTTTATCGATTACTTTGTGTTGAGTTACTGGCGCCACTTGCGGTTTTCAGGAGATGAACTCGGCTTCAGGGTTATCCCTTCGCAACTGGTGGTTACTCCCGCACGGGTTAAGGTGACCGGTGCTGGTGACTCGGTGACCTGCTGGGATATCACCGACCCCATCCATCCCGTTAGCCAAGCGTTCGAGATACAGGCCGACAGCTTGTTCTTTGGCATTGGTGACGGTAATGAGCGTCGCTATCGCCTGTTTGATATGAATGGTGTCGGTCAGGTGGCATCGTGCAGGCGCATCCCCAACCAGAACCTTCATGGCTTGAACGATGCGGAGTTGTTGATTGTCACTCCTCGTGTGTTTTGGGAGCAGGCACAAGGCTTTGCCGCTTTCCATGTCGAGAACGATGCCATGGACTGTGTGGTTGCCGATGTGGCTGAGATTTATAACGAATTCGGTACCGGCGCTTGTGACCCCACCGCCATACGCGACTTCATCAGGATGCTTTACCTGCGTAGCAATGGAAACCTGAAGTATGTGTTGCTGCTTGGAAAAGGAACGCATGACTACCGTTGCATCAAAGGTATCGACAACAACTTCGTGCCTACTTTCGAGAGTGCCACCAAAGCCTATTTAGAAGTTGAATCCATTTGTTCCGACGACTATTTCGCTTTGATGGACGAAGGAGAGGGCAACAACTGTGAAGGACGTGTCGATCTTGGCGTGGGACGTATCCCCATCACCACACCGCAACAAGGCGATGCTGTCTTGGCGAAGATCAGGCATTATTCCGATCCCGACGCCACACATGGTCTTTGGAAGAACACCCATCTGCTGATGGCCGACAACGATACAAAGAGGTATTCCGAAAACGCAGAGGAACTGGGAAGGATCCTCGACACTGCCTGGTCGGAAGTCACCCAGAAAAAACTGTATTTCGACTCCTATCCTGTGGTGAGCACCCCGTCAGGAAACAGAATCCCCATGGCCAACCAGCTATTGCATGAGTATTTCGACCAGGGTATCGGGGTGTTGAGCTATACCGGACATGGTGGCGTGAAAAGCCTCAGCGCGGAGTGGGTGCTGGCATTGTCCGACGTCCTTTCGATGACCAACTACGACAAACTTCCCTTCATCCATACCGCTACCTGCGAATTCAGCAAGTTCGACAACCCCGGGGTGGTGTCGGCAGGTGAGCTGCTGCTGCTTCAACCCCAAGGTGGGGCCATCGCTTTGCTGACCACCATGCGTCCCACCATCGCACAAAACAACCAAAAGCTGTCACGTTCCTTAAGTGAGCATTTTTATGACGTTGTTGATAATCAACACTATCGTTTTGGTGATGTTTATAAAAATGTTAAATCAGATGCTAAATTTTATTCGATGACCAATCTTGTGTATGTGTTGTTTGGCGATCCAGCACTGCGGATGTCATACCCCAATCGCAAGGTGGTCACCGAGGAGGTTCAGGGCTCTGAGACACTCACGGTGACTGGGCATGTGGCCGATCCGGATGGAGTTATCGACGCTCAATTCAATGGACTGCTTGAATTGAGGTTGTATGACCAGCCTTCGAGCTACACTACGTTGGGACAATACGATTCTTCCGTCAGCTACGCATACCACAACGATGTGCTTTTTGAAGGCAAAGCCAGTGTCAGGGATGGCAGGTTCGAGGTTGTGGTTCCTGTGCCTTCAGCTGTCAATCTAGGAAACGGGAATGCCCGCCTGGTTTATTCGGCTTATGACAGTATCCGGAAAGTGGAGGCGTGTGGTGCATTTACAGACCTCAGGGTGCAAGCGCCGATAGAGGTTGTCGACGACCAAGGACCTGACATCAAATTGTATTGGAACACTCCCGACTTTGTGAGTGGCAGTATCGGATCTCCTAGCGGGGTGCTTTATGCTGATCTGTCCGACGAGCATGGCATCTATCACTACAATGTCAGCATTGGTAGGGACATTGTGATGAACAGTACCATTGACGAGCTCGATAACCTGGTTTTGAACAATCGTTTCGAACCGGCTGTTGACGATTACCGCAAAGGTCGCATTGTCATACCTTTGAACGAGCTTGAGGACGGCGTGTATGAGTTCTCGCTGAAGGCTTGGGACACTTGGAACAACTCTTCGGAGGTGTCCATAGTGCTGTTGGTTGAGCGAAGTGTCCTGATTGCCGAGGTCCGGAGTTATCCCAACCCGTTTAAGGATGGAGTTGACTTTTCGTTTGTGGATGGGCAACTAACTGAGGATTTGACGGTTGGTTTGGAGATTTTTGACATGATGGGACGTCGCGTGGCGAGTCTTCAGGAAGAGACCTCGGCTGTGTCGGGGGTGGTGCCTCCCATCCATTGGAATGGCAGAAGCAGTAATGGGGGAGAACTCCCTCATGGTGTTTATCTGTATCGTCTGACCGTCACTGACGAGGAAGGAAAGAGCAAATCTGTGTCACAAATTTTGGTTAAGGAATAAAAAAATAAAGCCATATATACTAATACAAGGAGTTTATCGTTATTTTTGCATGTTATTATTGTAATTATAGAGAACGTATGAAAATCAAAGCATTTTTGTTAATGGCCGTCATGGTCGTTTTGGGAGCAAAAACGTATGCCCAAAACCAGATTCTGGGTCAGTCCTTGAATCCTAATGTCATCACCACCGCAGTTCCTTTTGTGTCCATCTCACCTGATGCTCGAGGCGGTGCCATGGGTGATTGTGGTGTGGCTTCCGAAGCTGATGTCTATAGCATGCACTACAATCCGGCCAAATATTCATTCTTGAAGCAGAATATGAGTGTGGGTTTGGGTTACAGTCCTTGGCTGCGCAACCTGGTTCCCGACATGAACCTGGCTTATCTGGCCTTTGCCACCAAGTTGGATTCTGAGTCGGCATTGGCTGCCACTTTGCGTTACTTCAGCTGCGGTGAGATCACTTTCCGTGACAATGAGGGCAACTCGCTGGGCGACTATAAGCCTAACGAATGGGCTTTGGATGTGGCTTATTCGAGGATGCTGACCGAATACCTCTCTGGTGCCGTTGCTGGCCGTTTCATTTATTCGAACCTTACCCAGGGTCAAGGTGAAGGCTCTACTGTAGGTTGGTCGGTGGCCGCCGATGTGGCTGTCTATTACAAACGTCCTGTGGAGTGGTTCCGCGACATGGATGCCGACTTCTCATGGGGTGTGAGCATCAACAACATCGGCTCCAAGGTGAGCTACAACAACACCAGCGTTGAGAAGGACTTCATCCCGACCACTTTGCGTTTTGGTCCCAGCCTGCGTATGGATATCGATGAGTACAACTCATTGGCCTTCATGGTGGACGTCACCAAGCTGTTGGTTCCCACTCCGCCTACCTACCGTAACGATTCCATCATCTATGGCATGTCGGACGACGTTTCAGTGCCTGTGGGTATGATCCAATCGTTCTACGACGCTCCTGGCTACTCTTTCAACGACCAGGGTGAGCGTGTGGGCAAGGGTCCCTTCTACGAAGAGCTTTGTGAATATAATATAGGTGTCGGTGCTGAGTATTGGTACAACAATGTTTTTGCTGTCCGTGCCGGTTATTTCAACGAGACCGCTCTGAAGGGCAATCGTAAGTATGTTACTTTGGGTGCCGCTTTGAAATACAATGTTTTCGGTCTTGACATCTCTTATCTCGTTCCTGTGAACGGCACTGTGGGTTCCAATCCTTTGGAGAACACACTGAGATTCAATCTCACTCTGGATCTTTAATTTTCTTAGGCATATAAAAAAATCAGGCGGCCCGTTCGGGCCGCCTGATTTTGTTTTGTCTCAACCGTGATCTTACTTGATTACGTTGAGGTGCTTGGCGAAGCTGCCGTCGGTGGTGATGATCCTCACCAGGTAGCTGCCGGCCGGCAGGCTCTCGGTGTTGATGGTCACCTTGTCGGTGTCAGTTTCGGTGCTGTAAACCACTTGGCCGAGGGTGTTGAACACGGTCACGTGGGTCATGCCCAGGCATTCGATGTTCACATTCCCGGTGGTCGGGTTGGGATAGATCTTGGCGTTGTTGGCCATCTCGTTCACGCTGGTGCTGTTCTTCACCACGATAGTCATGCTGCCGCTGCCGTTGTTGCACTGGCTCAACGGGGTGGCGGTGAGGGTGGCTTCACCCTTGAAGCTGTCGCTCCATTCGATGTCGATGGTCATGGCGTCTTCGTAGTCACCGACGATGTTACCAGCTTCTTCAGGTTCGAGGGTGTAGCTGACCAGAACCTCGTTGGCGATGGTGTAGGTGGTTGTCGGGGTGAGGCGCACGTCGAGTTCAGCATTGCCGCTGATTTCGGGAACGGCATCGAAGGGGATGACATTCATGAAGATGCTGAGGTCGAGAGTTGCTTCTAAGCTTTCGAGGCATCCACTGGTCTCGGCGACGATACGGGTCAGGTGGAGTTCGGTGAACTCGGCGGGAGTCATTTCCAAGGTGTAGCTTGCTCCGGTGAAGGTGATTGGCTCAAAGCCTTCGCCCTCGATGGTGTAGGTCTGTACGGTGGGGTCGCCGCCAGTGGCCATGAATTCGACGCTGACAGTCTCTCCCTCGCAGATTTCGAAGGTGGTCTCGCTCACGGTGAGGTTGGGGGTCTCCAGGACCTTGATGTCCAGTGTCATGTCGGGATCGGTATCGCAGAAACCGTTGCTCAGGTTGTGGAAGGCAAAGCTGTAGTCGCCAGGTTCGAGTTCGGAGGTGTGGAGCATGAGAGGCTCACCCTCGATCAGACTGACGGTCTCTCCGTTGACTTCCATGGTCATCAGGCCATCGACATAGCCTTCAAAAGAAGCGAAGTCAACAGCGAAGTCTTCTCCTTCGCTCACCATCAGTATGCAGTTTGGCAGGGGCATTGACATCATGGGCAATGGGTGCATGTCGAAGGCGTATTCGAACTCCACAGGGCCGCAGCCTTCCGAGATGGCGGTAGCCAACAGTGTCACGCTACCTGCTTCGATGTCTTCCAAGCTGGGAGTATAGGTCGTGGTGGTCTCATTGGCGTTCTCAAATACGCCGCTTCCGTTGGTGGTCCACTGGAACGAGGTGTAGTCGCCTTCGACCTCCACGGCGATGCCTTGAGGCTCTTCTACAGCGCAGTATTCCATGGGCAGCAGGGTCGGCGGGATGGAGATGATGACATTGTGGAAGTAGTTCACCATAATGTCATCGGTGATGGTGTCGCCGTTGCCGCTGACGGTCATGGTGAGGGTCACGGAACCGTTGGCGATATCCTGCGGGCCGGCGAGATAAATGGCGTTGGCGATGGTGGCATCGTTGAAGGTGCCGTCGCCATCGGTGGTCCAAAGCAGGGTTTCGTAGTTGCTGGCATAGCCCAGGAGTTGTGCGGGCTCGTCTTCACAGGTCGAGATGTCGATACCGGCATTGGCGGTCATGGATTCGTCATGAGGCAGTATGATGTAGTCGATCCAGCAGCAGTCTTGACCGCTGGCGACGCTGGTGTCTTTCTTATACTTCCATTGGAAGGTGTGGGTGCCTGCGGCTATTGGGTATTGCTTCTGTGTCCAGTTGATGTTGCCTGACCAGTTGGTTTTCTCCACGTTGTCGATATAGAAGTACAGCTTGTCGTAGTTGTTCTCCGACGACACCTTATAATAGAAGGAGAAGAGGAAATTTTCCGTTGCGGTGTAGGTCAGGGTGACTACGGTCTCAGAGTTGTCGCCGATGCTACCCGACTTCAGGCAGTAGTTGCCTTCATAGGGTTCTTCTGAGTCGAAGGTCCAAGGAGATGAAGAGTTGTTGGTCCACATGCTCGGGTCGAGGCTGGCTAACTCGAAGTCTTCCACGTTGAGGCCGATCTTGGAGGTGAACCGTCTGGTGGCGGTATAGGCGCCTGAGACGGCATCCAAGGTGTATTCGACGGTGTTGTTCGACGGGGTGCCAGAGACGTAGATGGTGAATTCGACGTTCTCGGTGGCATCTGGGGCGATGGCATCAATGGTAACGGTAGGTTCGCCAACGATAATCATGTATTCGTTGCTCTCGAGAGTGGCGTTGACGGCGAGTGATTCGGCGTTGCCTTTGTTCTTGATGGGGAAGGTTAACTTGACGGTCTCACCTGGGTCGAGGCGGTGGTTGCCGTTGCCGTTGATCTCCCGGATGGAAACCTCGCCAATCTCGAACTCAGGGGCGAAGGCTTTCAGTTTGATTTGGCTTTCGTAGGTGTCGTCGCCGCTGGTGATGGTGACGGTGAAGGGGATAACGGTCTTGTTAGGCACCTCGTCGGAGATGGTGAAGGCGAAGGCCTCGTTGAGGTCGAGGTTGCTTTCAGGGGCGATGGCCTCGAAGTCGACGGTACCGTTGGTGATGTTGACATATTCCGATTCAGAGGTCAGGGTGGCGCTGCCGGCGGGGGCTTGGTCGCTGCCCACGTTCTTCAGCACGATGTCGAGTCCGGCGTCTTCGCCGAAGTTGAGTTGAGTTGCCGAGAAGGAGAGGGCGTAATCATTGATGATGAGGTAGGGACCAGAAGCTGGTATGACCTCGATGTCGGCTTCGTAGCGGAGGTAGTTCTGTCCGGTGACGGTGAGTCTGAGAATGGTGGGAGGCACCTGTGAGGGAATCTCGATGTTCTGGACAGAGCCGGTGGCGGTGGCCACGGCGACGATTTCCATGTCTTCACCTTCACCCTTGGTCAAGGCGATGGTGGTTCCGGCGGGGGCGGTGACTTGGAAGGTGGTGATTCCGGCGAGTTGGACGCTCTGGTGGTTCACGGACATGGTCTGGGGGACCTGGGTGTAGATGCGCAAGAATGCGTCGCAGTGGGCGGTGAACATCTGATAGGTGATGTCCTTGCTATCCACGTTGTAAGGCCATGAGCTTTGGGCAAGGAAGTATTTGCCTGCGGCGTTGCCGAAGGCGGGCATCCAGTTGCCGGTGTTCACGCCAGCGGGTTGGAAGGGACCATAGTCGGGCATGAAGTCACCGTCGAAGAGGTCGTACACACCCCAAACGTAGGCGTCGTTCACAAACGAGTAGGAGACCTCGGTGGGGCAGAGGAGACCGACGGCGCCGGCGTTCTGACCGTTGTAGGTGCGGCGCATCCAGGCCTCGCAGAAGCATTCCTCGTTGAGGTTGAACTTGCCGGTGAGGCAGTTGATCGACATCACGAAGGGCAGCTTGCCCACGTTGTTCATTTGATAGACGTGGCTGTTGCGCACTGCGGGTTCGCCCCAGCCAGTCTCCAGGCCGTGGTCGCGGTGCTGTACCCAGAAGGTGCCGTTGTTGACGGCGGTGACCACCTGCTCAGGGGTGCCACCAGTCCATCCACCAAGCTCAGATGGTGAGGCAGGGATGTAGTTTTGTCCATTGGGTCCGAAGTAGTCGACCACCATTGAAGTGTTTTGGTTCTCCGACCAAACGGCGCCGGGGGTGCCTTGGTAAATGCAGTTGATGCGGTTTGTGTTGTAACCGTGATTACGCATGTAGCCACCGAACACTTCCGAACAGAGTTGGAACCAACGTTCGGTCTGCCATCCCAAAGCGGTGACAGGGGCGTTGTAGAAGTTGGCTTCCATGTTCGGCATGGTCTCGTAGTCGATTTGCTTGCCAACAAACACGGGCAGTTGTTCAGGGGTCTCGGCGATCAAGCGTGAGAAGATGATGTCGGGCAGATGGTCGTTGCCTTGTGCGTCAGCATATTGGTTGTCGGAGATGCAGCTGCCGTACGACGGGTGGCTGACGGTCTCGGCTGGGATATACTGGCCCATGTCGGTGCCATGGTCGCCCATCAGGCAAATGGCGACAGGAGCAATCTCCCAGGTCTGATAGGCATTGTGGAACCAGCTCTTCATGGCGCTGGTGGAGTTGGCGGGCATCTCGTCGAGTCGGTAGACCTCGGTGAGGATGCCTTGTTTCATGCGGAAGTCCTTCAGCTGTTGAGCGTAAGGAGCCCAAGCGTCGTTGTTGGGGGTGACGATGACGTACTCGGCACCCTCGGCACCGTCACGTAGCCATTGCTGCATGCGGGCTTCGTAGTCGATCTTCGGAAGCTGGTCGTAGTTCATCAGCTCGGCGGCGAGGATGGGGTCCCAATAAGGGGAACGCAGACGGTCTTCTCCGAATTGACCGTTGCCGCCTTCATAGCTCAGGGCAAGCTCGATGTTGGTGTAAACCACCAGGTCCTTGGTCACAGGGTTGTACTGGAAAGGAGTGATGGATACGGTGACGGCATCGACGCCGCGGATGTACGACTTGCTCACGAGGAAAGGATTCTCGGGATAGAAGGCGTTTCTCGAATAGACCTTCATGTCTTTCTTGTAATTCATGTCGGGCTCCTCGTTTTCATTCTGGATGCGAAGGGCGGGAGCGATGTTCACGTCATGGAGAACCTGAGTGTCGTAATGAACCACATTCAAGGTGGCCTTGGCTCCAGTGGGGATGGCCATCATGCGGCTCTCGGTAGGCAGGTTGGGGCTGCCGGCGGCATTGGGCAGAACGATGCCTTTGATCGAAATCTCCGACATCTCTTCGCCACGGTAGTTCAGTTGGTCCATGGTGAACTGTCCCAGCTGGTAGCTGATGTGCATTCCATCGCGGGTCTTCTCAGTCAGAGAGAAACCCTGCTGTCCTTTGACAGGATAGGAATACGTCTGTGCCATAATCATTCCGGTGCTGAGCATCAGAACGGTTAAAGCAACGATTCTAGTAAAAAGATGTTTCATAGCTTTGTTGATTAATTATAAAATATTCTTACTTCTGTCTTCTATTTTCTATTTTCTATTTATATATGTAACATGCATCATGAAGTCGTTTCTTGATGGGGAAGATGATGGTGAGGTTGGCCTCTACATCATGTGAGCGGATGGTGTGGGCGTTTTCTTTCAATACCAATTCGCCACTGGTTGGGTCTTGTTTCCAGATGAAGCCTTCCTCGGCGAGGTTTCGGAGACCATAGTTGGCGGCGATGTCGAACTTGATGATGATGGCTGAGGTCTCTGTGGGGATGCGAGCCATGAGGCCCACACCGGCGAGGGCGTTGACGCTCAGCAGTGGGCTGGTGTCGATGTTGGTGGCTATGGTTTCTTTGACGTCTCCGTAGGTGGTGATGGTGGTTTGGGTTGGAGGGTTCTCAAACAGGAATCCGCCGTCCCTGAGGGTGGCGTTGATGTGTAATGGGATATCGACCTGAGGGGCGATGAACACGTAGGGCACCACTTTGTCGTCTTTGACGGCACCTTTGAAGTAATAGGTCAGAGGGGCGCGGACCGAGACCAGGTTATAACCGAAAAAATACTCTTTGTGATAGATGCCGTTTTCGGTAAAGGAGACTTGATAAGGCAGGTCATAATACATCTTGGTGCCTTTTTGTGAGAAGATTCCTTCGATGCCTATCGACAGTCTCGGGAAATAGCGTTCGGCAACGATGCCGATGTTGTATCCGATGTTGCCTGAATAAGCCACTTCGGTTAGTTCTGAGTCAGCCAGGACGCTCCAGGGGCAACCCAACTTCAGTCCGATGGTATAGTTGCTGAAGGCTAGGTTTGCTCCTTGTTTTTGCGACTTGAGAGGCTTTCGGAATTGTCCTTGTGCGCTCATGTTCAGCGAGAATGCGAGAAACAGGATGATGCTTATGACGATTGGCCGTTTCATGCTTTTTGTCTAATTATAAGTCGTTCCAACTGCATTTTGGGGCGAGACCGATGTGTGTTTTGATTTCCATCGTTCCTGGGGCGTATGCGTTGGTGGGTTGGCTTTCGTATTTCAATATTTTTTTCCCGAACTTGTAATCCTTGACGCCAATGAACTCGCCTGTGTTTTTGTCGAAGACCAGTGTGCCTGAGATGATCATGATGATGGTGGGGTCGCCGTTACCCAGTGTCTTGCCTTGGTAATAGGTGGTGAACAGGCTGTCGTGACCGATCATGTAGGCTTTTTCGAGGTCGAGGAAATAGTAGTTGGCGTATGGGTCGCGGGTTTTCATCTCGTGTTTGAAGACACCTTGTTTCTTGTCGAAGAACAGGTGGACATTGATGGATGCGTCATAATCGGGTGGAGCGGCGTAGGAGGGGATGATGGCGTTGTTGTTGTAGGTGTCATAGATGAACCGGACGCAGGTGTCGTATTCCATGCCGTCCACCTTGAAGCAGATGCTGTCGTTCCAAGAGGGTGGGACTGGGCCGAAATGGATGTTTTCGATTCCGAAGAGTTCCACCAAGTCGTTGTTTTCCACTAGGGCACTGTTCACTTCAAACATGAACTCATCTTGGATGGGGTTGACATCATTTGGGTTGTTGAAGTCGAGGTCCATAGGCTTGCAGCCGAAGAGGCTGTATGCCAGGATGATGATGACGAGGAAGCGGAAGGTGTTTTTCATACTTTAGGTGTTAGTCAAAGATGACCACTTTCTTGGTCAGCTTGCCTTCATTGCTGCTGAATTGGAAGAAATAGACGCCATTGGAGAGGTGGCTCGATTGGTATTCGTGGGTTTGGTGTCCATAGCCGTTAAAGAGGTTGAACTGGTCCACCAGTGTACCGGTGATGTTATAGACTTTCACATCGACATAGCCCATCATGTTGTCGAACGAAAGGGTCATGGTGCCATCGTTGGGGTTGGGGAAGATGTCTGCTTCGCACAGGGAGGTGTTCTCGCTGATGTCGAAATAGCCGCAGTGGATCCATTTCGAGTGGGTGAACTCGCCGCATTCGCATAGGCCGGAGCTTCGGGTGTGGGCTCGGAGTTCGATGGAGTCGCGTTCGAAGGTGTAGATGTAGAGTTGGCATTTGTCGCCGTTGTCATAGGGGACGAGGTCCCATTTGTTGAAAGGCTCTCCGTTGGGGTAGTAGAGGCCCCATTCGGTTTCATGGGTGGATTGGGGATGGGTCTCGATCCAATAGCGTTCAATGGTGTATTGGAATTCGGAGCCGCCCACGACCCAGGGGTTGCCTTCCACGCGTTCGAAGTCGGGGGTATAGTCGAGTTGCAGGTGCATGACGACGGTTGAGTCGCAGCCTTGGTAGGTCGGGATGACCTTGGGGTAGTCGCCTGGTTCAGTGAGGGTGTATGCTTCGTCGTTCCAGCCAAAGTTCCAAACGTATTGGTCGCATTGGTTCAGTATGGTGACTTCGCTGTTGTTTGATTTGTTGACGGTGAGGTTGAGCACGTAGGTGCTGTCGCAGTCGAATCCGGTACCTCCTGTTCCAGGGAAGGTCTTCACGATATGGTGGTCGGTGCTTGTGTAGTTGCTGCCTGGGACCACGGGCCATTGGTAGGCGTCGCAAACGGTCACCGTGTCTGACTGGTAGAACTCCTGGTGGAACTTCAGGTTGAGTCGGTATTTGATGTCGCATCCGCCCTGTGGGTCGGGGAGGATGATCTCGTCTTGTGTGTCTTCGGTATAGGTCAAGCCTGTCTTGTCCCAGTAATAGTAAGGCGTCTCGTCGTAGGGGACGCAGATGCGGGGTTCTTCTTTTGGTGGCATCTGGTACGGACCCACGGAGAGTTCGAGTTTCTCCACCAGCAGGCAGCCGTGGCTGTCAATGGTGTCGAAGTAGGCGACATCGCCGTCCTGGTTGTATTCAACACCGTGGAAGTTGTAGGTCTGCGAGGTGCAGATGGTCGGGTCGACGATGATGGTGTCATTAGGCTGATACACATGGAGCTCAAGCCAGACGATACTGTCGCATCCGTGGACGGTATGAAGGTTTTCATGGTAAGTGCCCGCGGTGTTATAATAGTGTCCGTGGAAGTTGTAGCTGGTTCCAGGGCAGATATATTCGGTGGTGGTATGGGCGTAGGGGTAATCCTCGTAATGGTGCAGATGCAGGGTGATGACTTTCTCGCAGCCCTGTGCGGTGGTGGTGTAGTAGGGATAATCACCTTCGTCGCTGTAGTCTTCACCATAGAAGGTAAATGACTCGCCAGGGCAAATCCATTGTTCCATCTCTTCGAATTCTGGCTGATGGACGGTGACGGTGGTTTGGACATCCTGGGAGCTTAGGCCGTCGCTCACGTGGCAGGTGTAGGTGGTGGTGGTCGCAGGAGTGGCCATGGGGTTAGCGATGTTGGGGTCGCTCAGGCCGATGGTGGGGGACCATGAGTAGGAATAGGCGTTGGCATTGCCTCCAACCGCTTGGGCGTTCAGTTGTGAGCTTTCACCTTGGCAGATGCTGTTGGGTGAGGCACTGGCTGTGGCGGTCATGTTGGAGCCTTCCACGAGGACGCTGACTTGGTCGGTGCTGCTGCATCCGCCTTCTGGGTGTGTGACGGTGAGTGTGAAGGTGGTGCTCTGTTGCAGGGGCACCGTAGCGGTGTTTTGTGCGTTGGGGTTCACCACTTTGTTTGCGGGTTCCCAGTGGTAGTTGAAGGTGCCGGGTTGGCCTGCGGCGCCGTGAAGTTGTGCGACGCCATCGTAGATGACGGTCTGGTCTTCACCGGCGTTAGCGGTAGGAACGGCATAAACGTTGACGTTTTGGGTCTTCTGGGCGGTGCAGCTTCCACCTGTTGAGACGGTGAGCGTGACGGGGTAGCTACCAGGGTTGGCGTAGGTATGGCTGACGTTTTGTCCTGTGCCCGTTTGTCCGTCACCGAAGTTCCATTGGTAGCTGCGTATCTGTTGTCCGCTGGGGTTGGTGGTGGAGGTGCTGGTGAACTGGGTGGGGCTGCCTTGGCAGACGGTGGTGTAGTTGAAGTTGGCAATGGCCTGGGCGTTGACCTGTACATTGGTGGTGGCACTGTTGGATTGGTTGCCCACGTGGATGGTGCAGGTGTATTGGCCGCTCATGGCCATGGTGCAGTTAGGTCTCGTGACAGTTTGTCCCGTGGCTGTCCAACCGCCAGGACCCGACCAGTTGTAGGTGGCACCGCTTTGGGCATTGCCGGTAAGTGTGATGGTCTCACCTACGCAGTAGGGGCCGCCGTTTTCGACCAAGGGAGGCAGAATGCTGCAGTCGGTGGTGCCGCTACCTGCGGTCTTGCTAAAGGAGATGTTGCAGGCCGCATTGGAATAGTTGGTGATGACCAGGATATAGTATTGACCGGTTTGTGCCGATGAGGGTATTTGGCAATTCTCTGTTGATGCCAGGCTGTAACTGCATGAAACTACCTTTGGGGTAGTGAGTCCGTAGGGACAAGGGGATACCGGGTCGTCGAAAGGTCCCCAGCAGCAGAAGTCGATGTCATGGCTAGGGGTACTGTACATGTGAATTGTCATCGCTCCTGGATTGGCGATTCGCATGTAGTACCAAGCGGGATTAGGCGTGGAGTGGAGGCAGTCGTAGTTTGGCCCCGATTCTCCGCTGCCGGCGTTTACGCCAGCGGGGAATTGGTACATTCCATTGTCAGTGCAAAACGGGTCGGCATTGGCGCACATATTGTTTTGTCTCCATTGAATGTAAATATCCGTCATCAACGATTGCATCAGGTCTTTGGGAAGAAGCGACTTGTAGGCAAATGCGGTTTCCGAAGCCTGTTCCTTGTTCATCTTTCGGAATGCTAAGGCATTTTGCTCTTTGAATTCGGCAAAAGCGGATGTGAGGTCTTGATCACCATTAGCAGCGCTGATAACGAAGAGGCCATCTTCTTTGCCGTTTTCCGCACTGAAACGTCCGTCATTTACCAGATTATAGAGAAAATAAACTCGTTCGTCATAATTGGCTATTTCGGTAATGTCGAAACTGATAGTCAATTCGTTGTTCGAAAAGGCAGGCTGCTGTGCCTGTTGTTTCAACGGCATTGCCAGTAAAATCAGGCCGATCGCCAAGGCTTTGAAGAAAAGGTTTTTCATGCTTTTTCCCATTTTATGATTATAAACGCCAAATATACGAAAAAAAATGAAACTGAGCGTTATTTTTTTAATGCGGTTGACTTTTTTGTTAAAAAAAAGAGGTTGACTGAACCAGTCAACCTCTTTTCCGTTTTCCGTTATCCGTTTAAACGATTCCCGTAAATCCCATGAACGCCAAGGCCAAGATGCCTGCGGTGATGAGGGCGATGGGGGTGCCTTTCATTCCCTTTGGGGGTTCCATGAGGTCGATGTGCTCACGGATGCCGGCGAAGATGACGAGGGCAAGGGCGAAGCCGAGGGCGATGCCGACGGCATAGACGACCGACTCGCCGAGGCTCAGCATGTGGGCCACGCCACCGTAGTTGAATTCCTTGGTGACCACGGTCAACGAGACGCCGAGGACGGCGCAGTTGGTGGTGATCAGGGGCAGGAACACGCCAAGGGCGGTATAGAGCGAGGGACTGATCTTCTTCAGGATGATCTCCACCATCTGAACGAGGGCGGCGATGATCAGGATGAAGGCGATGGTCTGCATGAACTTATCCAAGCCCAACGGGATGAGAAGGTATTGGTTCACAAGCCAAGTCACCAAGGTGGCGAGTGTCAGCACGAAGATGACGGCGGCGCCCATACCCAAAGCGGTGGAAGTCTTCTTTGAGGTGCCCAAGAAGGGGCAGATGCCCAGGAACTGGGAGAAGATCACGTTGTTGACCAGGATGGTCGAGAGGATGATGATGAGGTATTTCATGGCTTAGTGACTTTCTTTTTTGAATTGGTTGACGATAGCGATGAGGAATCCGAGGCAGATGAAAGCGCCTGGAGGCAGAATGAAGACCAGGATGTTGGCGGTCTCAGGCAGGAGGCGCAGTCCGAAGATGCTGCCGCTACCGAGGAGCTCACGGATGCAGCCCAGCACGGTGAGGGCGAGGGTGAATCCCAGGCCCATGCCGGCGCCATCGAGGATGGAGGGCCACACGGGGTTCTTCGAGGCGAAGGCCTCGGCGCGACCCAGCACGATGCAGTTCACCACGATGAGGGGGATGAAGAGTCCGAGGGTCTCGTAAATATCCGGCACGTAGGCCTGCATCACCAGTTGTACGATGGTCACGAACGAGGCGATGACGACGATGAAGCAGGGGATGCGCACCTTGTCGGGGATGAAGTTCTTAAGCAGTGAGATCACCAGGTTCGACATGATGAGGACGAAGGTGGTGGCCAGGCCCATCGACATGCCGTTGATGGCGCTGGTGGTTGTTGCCAGGGTGGGGCAGCAGCCGAGCAGAAGCACCAGTATTGGGTTCTCTTTGATGAGGCCTTTGGTGAAGGTTTTCAGGTTACTCATTGTTTTGTCCTCCTTTCATGAATTTAGCTTTGTTGGCTTCGAAGCTGTCGCAGGCCAGCTTGACGGCGCCGGTGAAGGCACGTGAGCTGATGGTAGCTGCGGTGATGGCATCCACGTCGCCTCCGTCTTTTTTGACAGACAGGTTGTAGGATGCGGGGTTCTTGCCGTTGAACTGGTCTTTGAACTTGGGTTGCACCATGTTGGCGCCCAGGCCTGGGGTCTCGCTTTGGGAGAGCACCGAGATGGCGTTGATGGTGCCATCGGCGAGGATGCCGACCATCAGTTCGATACGTCCGTTGAAGCCGGAGTTCGAGTAAGTCTTGATGGCGGCTCCTATGAGGTTGTCGTTGGCATCGTAGGCGAGGTTGTAGAACAGGTCGCCCACGGTAGCGGTGTCGAGACGGGTGTTTTCGTCGGTGCCAAGCACATCGGCGATGGCTTGAGCGTTCTTCTTGGCATCCACTTCGGCGATGGTGTCCTTGGTCATGCCGTAAACCAGGCCGAGCAGTCCGCCCGAGATCGCCGTGATGACGAAGAGGGCGACGAGCATATTGATGAGTGATGATTTTTTCTTAGCCATGGCATTTACTTTTTAGCGGGTTTGACGACACCGAAGACGGTGGGTTTGCATAGCTTGTTGATGAGCGGTGTGAAGGCGTTCATGATGAGGATGGCGAACGACACGCCTTCGGGGTAGGCGCCCCACAGGCGGATCACCACGGTTATCAAGCCCACGCCTACGCCGAAAATGATGCGGCCTGTGGTGGTCATCGGGGTAGTCACCATGTCGGTGGCCATGAAGAAGGCGCCGAGGAGGAGACCGCCATAGACGAGGTGGTACCAAGGTGCGATGTACTGTGCCGGGTTGACGAGGTAGAAGATGCCCGTGAACACGAACACGGTGAGCAGGATGGTGAGCGGGGTGGTGATGTCGATGACTTTGCGGGCGATGAGGTAGATGCCTCCGATGAGGAGTGCGATGGCGCAGACTTCACCAAAGGCGCCGCCGCGGTTGCCCAGCACCATGTCGAGGAATTGCATGTCGCCCATCTCGGCCAGGGTGCCGGCTCCCGATTCCTTGAGGATGCCCAGGGGGGTAGGTCCTGTGATGGCGTCGGCGAAGAAGCCTTTTTGGAAGATGGGTTGCACTTGTGGCCATGTGGTCATCGCTGTCGGGAACGACACGAGCATGAACACGCGGCCTACCAATGCGGGGTTGAAGGGGTTCTTGCCCAGGCCGCCGAAGGCCATCTTGCCGATGCCGATGGCGACCATGCTGCCGACAACAGCCATCCATAAGGGTAGGTTGGCAGGCACGTTGAAAGCAAGGAGCAGACCCGTCAAGGCTGCTGAGCCATCGTTGATGGTCATGGAGCCTTTAAGGAGGAAAGTCTGGATGAGCCACTCTGTGAGCATACAGGTGATGACCGTCACGATGGTCAGTCTAAGCGCATACCATCCGAAATAATAGAGTGCCACAAGCAGAGCGGGGATCAAGGCGAGGATCACGCGGTACATGATTTTCTGCGTGTTCTCGGTTGAGTGCACATGCGGTGAACCTGATATTGTGAAGTTATTCATAAACTATTATCTTTAATCTCTAATCTTTTATCTATTTCTGGTTTCTTGCCTTAATGATCGCCCCTGTCTTGGCTTTGCCGTAACGGATGTAGTCGAGCAGCGGGATGTTGGCTGGGCAGGTGTATTCGCAGGAGCCGCATTCGATGCAGTCCATGATATGGTTCTTCTCTGTCTCGTCGAACTCGTTGAGTTTGGCGACTTTATGGAGCAGGAAGGGCTGCAGTCCCATGGGGCATGCTTTGGCGCAGCGGCCGCAGCGGATGCAGTTGGTCTTGCGACGGTCTTGAGCCTCGTGGCTCGTCATCAGCAGGATGCCCGAGGTGCCTTTCATGGTGGGGAAGCTGGTCACGGAGACCGACTTGCCCATCATGGGGCCGCCGTTGATGACATCGGTGATGTCCTCAGGCATGCCGCCCGCGGCCTCGATGAGGAGGTCGGCAGGCACGCCGAAGCGGCAGCGGAAGTTCGAAGGCTTCTTGACGGACTTGCCGGTGACGGTGAGGATGCGCTCGATCAAAGGCTTGTTTTTCTGGACCGCTTCGTAGATGGCGAAGGTAGAAGCCACGTTGGTCACCACGCAACCAGTATCGATAGGCAGTTTCCCTGAGGGTACCTCACGTCCGGTGATGGCTTTGATGATCTGTTTCTCGCCGCCTTGTGGGTATTTGGTCTTGAGGGGTTGCACCTCGATGCCTTTGTAGAGGTCGGGGTTTTCATTGATGGTCTTGTCGAGCAGCTCGATGGCTTTCATTTTGTTGGTCTCGATGCCGATGATGCCTTTTTCGGTGCCGACGCCTTTCATGGCGATTTTCACGCCCATGAGGAACTCTTTGGTCTTTTCAAGGAGCAGACGGTAGTCGCAGGTGAGGTAAGGCTCGCATTCGGCGGCGTTGACGATGAGGTATTCGGCTTTTTTGCCTTCGGGCACCATCATTTTGATGTGGGTGGGGAAGGTGGCGCCGCCCATGCCGACGATGCCGCATTCTTTCACTTTGTCGACGATGGCTTTGCCGTCGAGTTTGATATCGGTGATCAGTTCGTCGGTGACGATGATGCCTGGGGCCCATTCGTCTTGTTCCTCACGGTCGATGAACACGGCGGGTTTGTAGTATCCGGTGTGGTCCATCACCACGTCGATTTTGGCGACGGTGCCGGTGGCGGGGGAGTGGACGTTGGCGGAGACGAAGCCTTTGGCGGTGCCGATGAGTTGTCCCGTCAGCACGCGGTCGCCTTTGTTGACGATGCATTCAGCCGGTGCGCCGAGGCATTGTCCAAGGGGGACGATGATTTGCTTGGGCATCGGGAAGTCTTGTATGGGCTGGTCGGCCGAGATTTTGTTTTCCTCGGGATGGACGCCGCCCCTTTTAAAGGTCTTTATGGGATTCATGCGTTAACGGGTTTTTCGAGTTCAACTTTCTGGGCTTCCGGGGTTTCGGCAGGCTGTTCTTCTTTAGGCTTGCGTGGCGGGAAGTTGACGGCGTGGATGGTGCCGCGGGGGCATGCCTCAGCGCACTTGCCGCAGGCTTTACACTTGGCCGGGTCGATGTAGGCCAGGTTGCCGTGCATCTCGATGGCGTCGAAGGGGCAGGTCTTGAGGCACTTTTGGCAACCGATGCAGCCGGCGGAGCAGTTCTTGACGACGAGGGCGCCCTTGTCGGTGTTGGAGCAGCAGACATAGACGCGGCGGTCTTTCTTGCCACGGGGACGGATCTCGATGATGTTGCGGGGACATGTCTTGGCGCACACGCCGCAGCCCACGCACTTGTCGGGATCGACAACCGGGAGACCGGTCTCCTTGTCGATGTGCAAAGCACCGAAGTTACACTTCTTCACGCAGTCGCCAAGACCCATGCAGCCTTTCGAGCAGCCGCCCTTGCCGGCGTAGAGGGTGCTGGCGAAAGCGCAGATGTCAGCGCCTTCATAATGCACCTTGGCGGGTGAGTTTTGACAGCTTCCGTTGCAGCGCACCACAGCGATCTTGGGTTCGAAGGTCCCGGCGGTGAGTCCCAGTACGGCGGCCACCTTGTTCATGTCGGTGCCAGGGCAGGCCAGACCGTCGATGTTGCCTTTTTCAGCGGCTTGTTTCACACAAGCCTCTGCCAAGGCACGGCATCCGGCAAAGCCGCAACCGCCGCAGTTGGCGCCTGGCAGACAGGCCTCAGCCTCGTCGATGAGGGGATTCTCCTCAACCTTGAACTTCTGGGCGACGAAATACAGGATCACCGCCAACACAGCGCCAAGGACGCCGAGGACCAGTAATGAAATAAGTAAAGTGTTACTCATTAGTAAAGGATTTTATGTTTGTTTTCAATTTTGCAACTTGCAAAAATAAGAATTTATTCAATACGATATTCAAAACGGCGCTTCAATTTGTCACGTTGAAAATAAAGTATTGTGTAATAAGGAACTAGTGCGACGATGCTGATGAGTGCCGACCATCCCTCGCCCAAACCGAGGCCGAGGCAGACGAACAAAACCGCCAACAAAAGGACGATGGGGATGAGATAGGCCAACACAGCGGCCTTGTTGCCCTGGTTGATGGCCATAATGACATTGACCTTCTGTAACAGATGGTACTCCTGTCCTTTGGGTCTGGGCACGGTGAGGATCTTCTCGGCTTGTTCGCCCATGCCGCAGGCGCTTTTGGCGTGACAGGCGGCGCAAGCACTTTGCGCTATTATCTTAATCTCCAAATCAGTGTCGGAAATCTTGGTGATCACTCCCTCGTGGGAGATGGTTTCTTCTGCCATAGCTTGTTTTTTTGCTTGCAAAGTTAGTTTTTTTTTAATTTTGCAAGTCATATCAAAATAGGTTTATGTGGGTCAAAAGAAAATACGATGCGCTGCGCGAGTGGTACCACAAGGAGGACAACTTCTTGAAGGTGGTGCGTTTCCCGGGAACGAGACTGCCTTTGCTTGACGTGGTCACCGACTTCATCAAGCTCTTCACCAAGGGCCGTACCATCGACCGGGCGGCAGGCGTGGCGTTCAACTTCTTTGTGGCGTTGTTCCCGCTGCTGCTATTCTTCTTCACGCTGATCCCCTACATCCCCATACCTCATCTCTATGAACGGGTGATGATGCTTATCAAGGACTTCCTGATTCCTTCGGGAACGCTTGATTTTGTGACGGATACCATCGACGGCATCATGAACCAGCCGCACGAGGGACTGCTTTCCATCAGTATCTTGCTCTGTGTGGTCTTCGGATCCAGCGGCATCGTGGCCTTCTTCAACGGGTTCCGAAATGTATATGCCAACTATGTGTCCGATAAGGGTTTGACCCTGAAAGGTTGGATCATACAACGCATATTCGCCATCCTCATGCTGATTATCATAGGTGCGTTGATCATGCTGTCCATTCTGCTGATTTCCCTGGGTGGCATGGCCTTGAAGTTGCTGGCTACTAACGAAATCATCACCGAAGGTAAGTTTTTGTTCTACCTCTTCAGCGTATTGCGATGGATCGTGGCAATCTTCGCGTTGTGTTTCGGCATCGCCATCCTATATTATTTCGGCAACGTGCGTTTCAACGAGCATTACCGTAAACAGCTGAAACGCCCCAGACGCAACGGGAAAAAGTACCGTGAGTTTGTCATCTTCAGCCCTGGTACCATTCTGGCGACAACCTTATTTGTGGTAGGTACTATTGGATTCAATACTTATATATCTAATTTTTCACGATACAATGCTTTGTATGGGTCCATCGGTACATTAATTATACTTCTGTTGTGGATATGGATTGTGGCCATCTTGATTTTGACGGGTAACGACCTGAATTCTGGTATCCGGCGGAAGGTCGACAAGCTGAGTGTTTCGGAGGACAACACCCGTAAGAAGCAGATTGTGATTGATTATCTGCGGAAGTCGATACAGAGCCAGGAGCAGGCCATAGAGCATCGTACCCGGAGGATTGAAAGTCTTAGGAAGGATGTCCAGGAGAAGGAGATGCTGATCCACGACCTGGAGGAGGAGATCAAAGACAGTGAGCTGATTATCAGCGCTTATCAAGGCTTCTTGAAGCAGGAGATGCGTGCTGCCGACCAGCAGAGTTTGGAGGCTGATTCGATGAGGGGAGTGATTGCGTCCGAAAAGATATCAGAATAGTTTGTCATGGGAATCGTAGCGCGGCAGAGTATCAAGGGGACCCTGGCCACCTATATCGGGGTGGCGGTAGGTATCGTCACTACGTTTTTCATTCAGACCAAGGCGCTGCAGCCTGAACAGATTGGCTTAATCGACATCTTGCTGCAATGCTCGCTTTTGTTTGGTGGACTGGCTCAACTGGGGACCAACTCGTCGGCGATGCGGTACTATCCTTTCTTCAAGGACGAGGAGCATCGCGACCATGGGTTTTTCGGTTGGACATTGTTGGTTCCACTTGTGGGATTTGCAATCTTCCTGTTAGCCTTCTTTTTGTTTAAGGATTCCATTGTTGAATTCTTCACCAAGGATTCCGAAGTAGGCTCGGAGCTGTTCTCCAAATATGTGATCTTTGTTGTGCCTTTGGCATTTTTCATGCTTTATATCTCGGTGTTCGAGACCAACAGCAACCTTTTGCTACGTATCGTTCTACCCAAGTTTATCCGGGAGGTAGGCCTGAGGGTTGCCACGTTGGTGGTATATCTCCTTTATTTCTACAAGGTCATTGGTTTCGATGGTGTCATCATCGGATTCTGCGTTTTTTATGGTTTGGCCACCCTGATTAATGTGGTTTACCTTTTGTCGCTTAAAAGGGTTTCCTTCAAAATCGAGCGTCATTATGTGTCGGCTCAGTTGCGGCGTGATTTTCTTTTCTATACATTGTTCATGATCACAGCAGCCTTGGCTGGCAATGTGATTCCGATGTTGAGCAAGTTCTTTGTGGCGGGGGTGACGGGCTTCCGTTTGGCGGGTGTGTTTACCATCGCCACCAATATCGCGGCTTTGGTGGAGATGCCCTATCGTTCGTTGGGGGCCATCTCGAGGCCTCATGTTTCCGATGCCATGGCTAAGGAAGACGTGGCGCAAGCTGACAGCCTGTGCAAGAGTGTGGCGCTACATCAGTTCATTGCTGGGTTGTTCGTGTTCCTGCTGATTTGGATTAATATCGATTTCATCTTTGAGTTGTTGCCCAACGGCGACGTTTATCGTTTGGGCAAGTGGGCGGTGCTGTTCCTTTCGATGGGAAGGCTCATCTATTCCACACTGGCAGTGACCACCACGGTACTCAGCTATTCGAAATACTATTATTACTCACTGATCTTCACCGTGCTGTTGGCCACGATGTCGGTGTTGCTGAACCATTGGCTGGTGCCTCGTTGGGACATCAATGGAGGAGCCATGGCTTCCATGTTGTCGTATCTCGTTTATTTCATTCTGCTGATGGCTTTCATCAAGTGGAAGATTGGGGTTCAGCCTTTTTCGGGCAAGATGTTGCCGGTGTTGCTGGTCGTCATGGCTTTGTTCGGCCTCAACTGGGTTTGGTCATCTTTGTTGACGCCTTGGTTTGCCAATCTGTTTGGAAAACCTGTGATAGGGCTTTTCATCGATGCTGCCTTGAAGTCGGTCCTGTTCTTGTTTGTGGGTTTGACCGCCATTTACAAGTTGAAGGTGTCGAAGTCGGTCAACGACTTGATTGATAAGGCGTTGCAGGTTGTTAAAACCAAAAAGTGACGGTGTTTAATAATGGGTTATCCCGTAGCTGCCGCCCGATTCTTTAAGCACTTTTTTGTTGTAGTGTTCGTAACCGTTGGTGATGGTGACGACATATACCCCTGCGGCTTTTCCGCTGAGTGAGTAGGGGATGGTGAGGCCGTTAAGGGCACTTTGGACTTCGAATTGGTCGATGAGCTGCCCCAGATAGTTATGCACTTCGATGAGTGTCCTGCCTTCAAGGCCGAACAGTTGTATGTTGAATTTTCCAAAATTGGGATTGGGGTAGATGATGACTCCAGGCTCGAGGTCGTGTCGTATGAGGATGGATTTTTCGAAGAAGCCACATTTGGTATAAACCCTTACGGAGAGGGTTGCTTGTCCTTTGGAAAAGATACGGACTTCACATTGAGGCGAGTCGGGGGAGTAGTTCAAGGGCCAGCCATTGTCGATGTGCCACTCGTATCCATAGGCGTCGGGGATGGTGTCGATAGAATAGGTGAAGACGTCGTTGATGAAATAGTAGATATCCTGTTGGCCATGGATTTCGCTGGTGGGAATGCCTTCGACGGTGATGGTGACGACATTGCTGTAGCGGGTACCTTCTTCGTTAGAGGCCCAGAAACGAAGGTACCAGCCGTCATAGCTGGCATCGAGGTCTTGTCCTGAGTAGGCGATGGGGTCGGAAAATGACGGGTCTTCGGCTATTTCCCATCCGCAAGTATCTGCATGGCTCAAAGTGGGCATCACCAGATCGAGTGGGTTTTGGTAGCAGATGGCGGCGGGAGTTTCAAGGATCCCTATGATGGGCAGGGGAGAGAAGTCGAGGTTGCGGATGGCGCGGACGGCATAGCCTAGACCGGAGTTGTCAAGCATTGATTCCCTGTTGATGGCAGTAAAACCGGCATTCCAAGCCCAGTGTTCCATGGGATAGGGGGCTCCGAACATGACTCCCCAGGCCTTTCCGTCGGTTTGCACGGAACTTGACCAATAGGTCTTCAATCCCATGACTTCGCCTACCTCTTTCAGTGCTTGTTCGTAGAAAATGGCGTTTACATAGAGCCATTTCAGCTGTCCTGCAGAAGGCAGGTACCATCCGTTGTCAAAGTTCATCACATTGGCGGCGCAAGGGCTGTAGTAATTGGTGTTTTCACAAAATGTCCTGATTTTTTGTGTGTGGTCGAAACCGTCATAGTCGAGGAATACTGTCGACAGGAAGTCGGAATTAACTGGAGCGACATTGTCGAGACCATCGATATCTCCAATAGGTCCCCAAGGACAAATGGATGCGGCGTCATGCAAGGCCACCATCCATCCTGAGGTGTTATCTTCGTTGAGGTAGAACACCACGCCTTGGCTGCCATCGGGGTTGGTGACCACCTGACCTAGATGATACTCTTGAGCGGATAAGGCAAATGCCGTTGATAGGCTGATCAAAAGGGTTAAAAAGATTCTTTTCATGGCCTTCGGTTTTAGAAATTCCTGATGCTACGGACGCAAATGGGCTTGTCTCCTAGGTAATCACGTGATTTTACCACGGCACCCATGGTGCCGGTATAGGCAAGATAAATGGCGCAGTCGTTGTCGAATCCATAAACCGAAGACGACCAATAGACCCAAGCGCCTTGCATGAGTTCGCCTTCGATGATTTGGAGCGATTGGTTGACGATGGGGGCGCTACCGTAAAGGATGTTCAGCTGGCCGAGGGAGGGCCAGTACCAGCCGTTTTCGTAATCGACCACCCAGGCGCCTGGATAGATATTGTGGTCGTTGAGGGAGGCCATTCGCAGAAATCCGGTGTTGTCGTACCCGTCGAGGTCGTAGATGGCTTCGCGGATGGATTGCCATCCAGTCAGGCCCCAAGGTAACTCGGTCTGATAGGACCAGTAGATACCCACGGCTTCGATCCCCGGGTGAATCGCCCATCCGTGTTGTCCGGTTTCGTCAACATAGAACACAACGCCGATGGCACCATCGGAATAATCCTCGGGATGCACGGTGATGGTGTCGGTTCCCTGCACGCACAGGAAGTCGCCTATACGGACCGATTGGGCCAGCGTGAGCGCTGGTATGAGTGTGACAAGCAAAAGGAAAAAGATTTTTTTCATCGTCTGAAAATTGTTTTCAACATGCAAATCTAACAAAAAAAGTGTAAGTTTGCACTATGATTTCAAAAAATAGCAGACGTATCGACGAGTTGGACTTCTTGAAATGCATCATGATTGTGTTGATGGTGGCATTTCATCTGGTCTATTTCGAGGAGTTGCATCCCTATGCGAAGCGGGTGGTCTTCACCTTCCACATGCCTGTGCTTTTGATTATCTCGGGCTATCTGACCAATATCGACAAGTCGCCTTTGCAGTTTCTCCGCAGCATGTTCTGGCTGTTCATCCCTTATCTGGTCATGGAGGGGGGCTATATATGGATGTGTTCCATGCTTCCCGTGGGCGACCATATCGACAACTTGACGGTGGAGGTGTTTTTCGAAAAGCTATTCCTCCATCCCTTGGGTCCTTACTGGTATCTTCATGCGTTGATTCTCTGCGGGTTGACCTATTATTTGGTCTTCAGGCTTGTGCCGATGAATACCATGTCGCGTTGTATCCTATTGGGACTCATTTTTGTGGGATATGCCTATCTGGGCCTCATTTCGATTTCAAGGGCTTTTTATTTCCTTGCGGGCGTGGCGGTGCATCAAAGCCGATTTGAGTTCCTCGATGTGTTCAAATCGTCCTGGTTGGCGGTTGTCGGGTTGGCACTTCTCATTCTTCATCCGGAGAACCTTCATACCGATGTGGTGGGTGGGGTTTTGATCGTTTACTTGGTTATAAGCTTCTGCCTTTCAATGTATTCCATTATTCGGGGCCGCTTGCGCCGTTTCATGTTGTTTTTGGGAAGAAACACCATGCCGATATTTGTGTTCTCGCCCATTTTCACCATTCTTTGCAAATACCTGGTGCCTTATCTTGCGTTTGACAAGACAGGACTGCTGTTCCTAATAATCTCGTTAATTATTTGTATATCAGGAAGTTTATTGATAGGATGGGTAATGGATAAGCTCCATGTGTCTCGGTTCTTCTTTGGAAAGAAGAAGGCCATTCAATAATGGATCATTCCATTCGGTGCTGCGTAATACTTGACCACTTTCTCTTTATAATGATCGTATCCGTTGGTGATGCTGATGACATACACTCCCGCGGCTTTTCCACTGAGTGAATATGGGATGGTGAGTCCGTTGAGCACGCTTTGGACTTCGAATCGGTCGATGAGTTGTCCCAGATAGTCAAATACTTCGATGACGGTTTTTCCCTCGATGCCATAGAGTTGGATGTTGAACTTCCCGTTGTTGGGGTTGGGGAAGATCTTGATGCCGGGTTCAAAGTCGTGACGAATGAGCAAGGTGCGTTCGATGACGCCGCATTCGCAGTAGACTCTCACGGTGAGGGTGCCTCTGCTTTTGGTGTTGACGTTGACGGTGCATTGGGGCGAATTGGGTGAGTTGTTGACGGTCCAACCGTTGTCGATGAACCAATCGTAACCGTAGGCTTCGGGTACTGGGTCGATGCTATAGGTAAAGAGGCCTCCGCTCTCAACATAGATGTTTTGTTCGCCTTGTATTTCACTTACATAAGGGCCGGGGATAATGGTGAGATGGAGGGTGACGATGCTGTCGTATTCTTGCACCGAGGTGAAGGTCTGTTGGTAGTCACCGCTTTGGATATATGTGCTATCGTTCCAAGTGTAGGAGTCGCAGGCTTGGACGGAGAACTCGTTTTGGATGATGGGTATCGAACAGGGTTGACACCAAACTGGGCGTACATTGTAGAGGTCCTGCTTGGGGTAATGTCTGAATATGCCTTCCATAGAGGGGTCTATTCCAAAGTCGATGCCCCAAGCTTCATCATCGGAGAATTCAGTACTAGTCCAATAAAGTTGGTTGGGGATGGTGCCTCCGTTTTGAGTAAGCGCCTGACTGATATAAGGCAGGGAGGCGTAGAGTTTTGTGAATTCACCAGTGGAGGGGAGATGCCACCCGTTGTCGAAGTCGACTTGGTTGGCGGCGTATGAGGAGCCGGCCCCTTGAGCTTCACGCATTGCTTTGGTGGCCTCGCACCCGTTTTGTTCGCTGTGAACCCTATACCAGTCCTCGTCGATGTTTTCGAGGTCGGGTAGGTCGATGTCGGAGCCCCAGCTGTATTGCATGGAAAGGTCGTGGAGCGCTACTAACCAGTAATACTCCTCATTGGGAGCGACATAATACACGATGCCTTTCTGTCCTCCAGGGGCGGTGACCACGTCTCCGATTTTGTAGGTTGGGGAACTATTGCAGGTGAAGTCCTTGACACTTCTGACGCCAATATTGTAAACTCCTAAATAATTATATTTCATATAAGCCGACACTGTTCCTCTTTTGGAAACGAAAATGGCGTGATGGCTGCTCATTTCGGTCGAGGTCCAGTGCATGTCGGGATAAGGAATCTCGAAAGGAGTCCCGTTGACGATGGCGAGCGATTCGTTCATTTCCTTGACATGGGAGAGCAACAGCCTCATTTGTCCAGCTGCGGGCAGATACCAGCCGTTGTC
This sequence comes from uncultured Bacteroidia bacterium, assembly GCA_902801465.1. Lineage (GTDB taxonomy): Bacteria > Bacteroidota > Bacteroidia > Bacteroidales > F082 > Limimorpha. The sequence goes on from CADCIH010000001.1 coordinate 219,608, forward strand.
GAAATCGACGCTCCAGGCGGCTGGATACCACTCGGGTCCGTTGGTCATTCGTATGGCGGCGGTATTGCTGTAGCCATCAAGGTCGAACAATGCGGATCTAGAAGTTTCGTGGTTGGGCAGGATGGGGATGTCGTAACCTTCTTCGTAATGTTCCGGTGAGACCCAGTTGATGTTGATGGCGTCGCAGTTCAGGTTGACAGCCCAGCCTTCCTGACCGTTTTGGTCAACATAAAACACGATGCCTTCGGCGGTTTTCCCCGATGAGGGGAACGCTGCTGGCTTGACGGTGGTCCCGTCGGTGCATAGGATGTCGCCGATGCTGACGGATTGGGCCAATGCCATTGTCGATATAAGAGAGGCTATTAGAAGGCAAAGGTGCTTTTTCATGGTTTTAGGCTTTTAAGGTTAATATTTCCACGATCCTTTCGGCTGCATGACCATCCCAAAGATCGGGGATACCTCCTTTCTTCCATTGACCGGAGAAGAGTTTGTCGAGGATGGGTTTAATGGCCTTTGGGTTCGTGCCAATAAGCTCGTTGGTGCCGATAGTGCATGTCTCGGGACGTTCGGTGTTATCCCGTAAAGTGATGCAGGGAATGCCCATCACGGTGGTCTCTTCGGTGATGCCGCCCGAGTCGGTGATGACCGCCTTGCAGTGGCGTACCAAATAGTTGAACTCCAGATATCCCAAAGGATCCACGATGTGCAGGTGAGGAGCTTGGATGCCAAGTTCAGTGAACACCTTTGCTGTGCGCGGGTGTATTGGGAAGATGATGGGTAGCCCTCGGGTGTTGTCCACTATTTCGCGCATGGTAGCGGTGAGTTTCTCAGCTTCATCGACATTGGCGGGACGGTGAAGGGTGAGGACGATGTATTGCTTCTCTTGCAATCCGATTTGGTCATAAAAGTCGGGTTTGCGAAGCCTTTCGAAATTAGCCATCAAGGTGTCGATCATCACGTTGCCGACAAAATGTATCTGTTCGGGCTTTGCCCCGAGGTTACGGAGATTGGTGTTGGCCACTTCCGAGGTGGTGAAATAGAGGTCTGACAATGTGTCGGTGACCATACGGTTGATTTCTTCGGGCATGGTCAAATCCCAACTACGGATGCCAGCTTCCACATGAGCCACCTTGGTGTTGAGTTTCTTGGCTACGATGGAACAGGCCATGGTGCTGGTAACGTCGCCAACTACGATGACCAAATCGCAGGGATTGTCAACGAGCTCTTTTTCAAAAGCAACCATGATATGGGCGGTCTGTTCGGCTTGCGTACCACCACCGCAACCGAGGTTGACGTCGGGTTGGGGAATGTTTAACTCCTCAAAGAAGGTCTCGCTCATCTTTTGATCATAATGCTGACCTGTATGGACCAACCGGTAGGTGATGTCCTTCCCTCGTTCTTGGGCTTTCTGGATGGCATGGATGATAGGCGCTATTTTCATGAAATTGGGTCGCGCGCCAGCTATGATGGTGATTTTCATGATACTTTAATTATTGATGCAAATTTACAGATTCTTTTTAATTTTGCAATCTTTTAAATAGCTAATCATGAAAGACGGTGCAACTCATTTCAGAATCGACAAAAACACGACAATTCGTTACCAAAAGACCTTGTCATTCATCCAAAAGCATTTGCCGACAGAGCGGAAAGTGCTCGACTTAGGCATTGCCAATCCTTTCTCCGACATATTGAAAGAAAAAGGCTATCAAGTGTATAACACACAAGGAGAAGACCTGGACCTTCAAAGCGATACGGTGAAACAATTTGATGGCGTCGAATTTGTCACCGCATTGGAAATCTGCGAGCATTTGATTAACCCCATGGGAGTCCTCTCTCAGCTTCCTTGTGACAAATTAATTGCATCAATCCCATTGTCTCTTTGGTTTTCAAAATCCTATAGAAGCAAAACCGATAAATGGGACCGCCATTTCCACGAATTTGAAGACTGGCAATTCGACTGGCTTCTTGAAAAAGCAGGATGGAAAGTAGTTGCCTCGGAAAAATGGACTTCGCCAACGGGCAAAATCGGCATACGTCCGTTCTTGAGAAAAATAACACCTAGATACTATATCGTTTATGCGGAACGAATCACATCATGCTAGGAACTGCTTGTATAGATTCACCAATTTGGCACCGTCAATTTTCCAGTTGTATTTATCAATCACCGCTTGACGACCTTTTCGAATGTAGTCGTTCAAGTGTTCGGGGTGCGCATAAAACTCAGCGATGATATCGGCAAGTTCCTCAGGATGATCGTACCGGTAACTGACACCGCTTTCAGTTTCTTTCATGATGCGCACTAAGGGGTCACAATTTGAAACAACCATGGGGATTCCGGCATACATATATTGGAATATCTTATGCGGAATCGTGTTATCCGTATGTCCAGACTTAATGTGAGGTATCAGTGCTATATTAGCTGATTCGTACAGTTCGCAAATCTCAGTGTAATGCCTAAAACCATGGACCGTGACATTATCCTGGACATGCAGTTCATCAATTAATCCTTTAATGTCTTTCAAATAGCTTCCGTCACCAACCAAATCAAAGTGAACTTCAATTCCCTTGTCTTTCAAAAGTGCGATGGCTTGAATCACTGTTTGAATGCCGCGATGATAATTGATTCCACCCACATACAACATTCTGAACAGGTCTGTATTGAACTCTTTTCTCTCAATTGGGTCAAACTGCTCAATGTTCAGCGTATTTGAAACAACCTCGATGTTTTCGGGCTTTACACCCAGAGAACTGATGCGAGTTTTAGCCTCGTCAACCACTACAATGACCCGGTCTGCTGAGGAACTCATCTCTTTCTCGTACCTAATCCATTGTTTATTCGACGACAAAAGTTTCCCGAGAAATGAATTTGTATGAGTGGACAACTGCAGTAGGACAGGCCAGTTTTCATGCAAGTCGAGCACGAATTTTACTCCATATTTTCGTTTTGCTTCATATCCCACCTTGGCCAAAGGAAGATCGTGAATATGGATGGCATCAAAATGAATTTGTGCAAATAGTTCATCCACATATTTTCGCCAATAATTGAAATAGAACGGAAATTTCAGCACCCCAACGCTTGATTTGAAGACAAAAGAAGAAACAGGTTTACGATGGATGATGCCGTATGAAGTTTTTTCAAGCAACGGTTCGGCCTTCTTTTGAAAACAAGCAATATGCACCTCATTGCCTGCGGCAGTCAATGATTTCATCTCATTTTCAACTCGGGTGTCCGGAGGGAACGGGTGGTCCAACAGCATTAATATCTTCATCTCTAAAGTGTTTTTATCGTAATGAATGGGTGTTAATAATCCTCACAAATAATTCTGCCTGATTCTTTCGCGAGTATTCCTTGATGGCGGGGTTGTCGTTGGAAAGCAACCCGATTTCAAGATGTTTTTTGAAAAGGTCTTTGACGACGGTTTTCATCCTACTGGTGTCCTCAAAACCAACTGTCACTCCGGAATTGGTCTCGGTGAGAATCTTTGCCGTGTCGCCGTTGGTGGGACCGATGCAGAGGATGGGTTTGCCAGAGGCCATGTATTCGAAAACTTTGGCGGGGATTAATCCGAGGGTGTCGGCCTCGTCGTTTGACATGAGAGGGAGCAAAAGCACGCTCGATTGGTGGAGGGCGTCGGCCACCTGATCGTGGGGGATGTAGGGTGAGAGCACGACGTGGTCTTTCAGCCCGTTTCTAGTGATGGTCTGGGTCACTTCCTTGTCGACCTGGCCGATTAGCTTGACTTGCAGCTTCTCAGCGAAACGGGAGTCTTCGCCAACCAGCTCACCCAGCGCCTGCCAAAGGCATTCGGGGTTGCGTACCTTGAAGAGCACCCCAAGATAGGTGAGGGTGAACTTGTCCGACACGAAGGGATTGCCTGTTTGGCCGAGGTCGCTTTCATCGAAGCCGTTGTAAACGACATCCGCTTTCGGGGCGCCGAGAGCCTCGAGTCTCCTGGCCCAGTTGGGACTCACGGTGACTACCTTGTCGGCCTTGGTGAGCACCTCGTGTTCCAGACGATGGTGTTTGCGGTCGGCCCAACGGGTGAGACGCAACTTGCTATAGTAGTCGATCTCCGTCCACGGGTCGCGGAAGTCGGCGATCCATGGTATACCCAATGCTTCCTTCAGTTGCATGGCGATCAGGTGCATCGAGTGGGGTGGTCCCGTGCTGATGATGGCATCCACGGGATGTTCTTTCAGATAGGACTTGAGGTATTTGACCGAAGGCTTCACCCACCAGCAGCGGGCGTCGGGGATGAAGAAATTGCCTCTGATCCAGATGGAGAGGCGTTCTTTCCATCCTTGCTTGTGTCCCGTGTCGTCGATGAAACCGGCCTTCACCTTCTGTTCTTTCTTCATGCCGAGGAACTTCTTGTAGAAGCTGTAGGGCTCGGTGATGGGCTGCCGTATGACCTCAACCTCGGGTCTCACGTCTTTCTCGAGGGAGGGGTCCTCGACGGGATATTCGGCTCCTTCGGCGGTGTAAACCACGGGTTGCCAGCCGTATTCTGGCAGGTATTTTGACATCTTCAGCCAGCGTTGCACGCCGCTGCCGCCTGAAGGAGGCCAATAATAGGTGATGATCAAAACCCGTTTCATGCCTGTTTCTTCTTTCTGAGACTGAGAACGATGGCTGTGATTAATCCGATGATTAGTATTAATGAACTAATCAGTTGTATGGTATTTCCTACTTTCCAAATCTTGGGTGCGTATTGCATCACGATCTGGTGGTTTCCGGCAGGGATCAAGGCTGCCCTGAGCAGGTAGTTGGCTCTGAGCAGGGGGTGTTCGTTGCCATCTACAAACATTTTCCAGCCTGAGTCACTCCATATCTCGGAGAAGACCACGAGTTGGTCGATGTCGGAGTTGAAATGATAGGTGAGTTGGTTGGGTCGGTATTCGGTCAGTTCGATTTCTCCGGTGCGGCTGTCACCGCCGTCGTAGCTACCCACCTCGGGTTGGAATTCCTTATGAAGGATGGCGGTATGGCGCAGGCCGGTGGTGTTGAGTGCCTCGAATTCCTCGTTGGGGGTCTCCACCCAGCGGATGTTGTCGACGATCCAGGCGTTGCCGAAGGCGCATGGGTTCACGATGGGTTCCACGTCGGGGCTGTAGATGATGTATTTGGTGTTCAGCATGTTGAGCATCCTTTCCTGCTGTAAGGCCAGCTGGAGGGTTACGTCGGAGTCGACGGTTTTCATGAGGCTGCCGAACTGGCGAATCTCAGTGTTGAGGTAACCGGTGATGAGGTCTTGGTAGCGGCGTAGCTTGGCACCGTGGTAGCCGCCGATCGACTTGTGGAAGTAGGAGGTGCTTGCGTCGTTGAACACGTCCTTGGTCAGGTTGAGCACCCTGAAGTCGAGCGACTTGTCGTTCAGTATGAAGTTGTCGGCCACTGTGGGCTTGAAGGGTTTTTCGGCCAGTTGTTTGCTGATGAAGTTGTCGTTGTTGAGGTAGCGTTTGTCGATGGGGAACATGTCGACAAGCACGAGGGCGCCGAGGATGATGAAGGCGGGGGTGGCTTTCATCTTTCCTTTTCCGTAGAGGAAGATGGGTATGGCGGCAAGAAGGATGAACAGGAGGCTGCGGATGGCGTCTTTGCGGAAGATGGCCACGCGGACGTTCTCGAGTTGGGTGGCGAAGGCTTTGTAGGTGGCGCCGTCTTGGCCGGCCGACAGCTCGGCGAACTGTTGTGCCTCACCTTGGCTGAGGAAGCTGAAGAACAGTTTGGGTGCGATATAGAACAACAGGCAGATGCCGGCGGTGATGCCGAGGGAGAGGTAAAACTTCTTTGCGTTTTTCTTGAAGCTCTCTTGGTCTTTCAGTAGTTCGGCCAGACCCATGATGCCGAGCAGGGGCATGGTGAGTTCGGCGATGACCAGGGTCATGGACACTGCGCGGAACTTGTTGTAGCCGGGGATGTAGTCGATGAAGAAGTTGGTGAATCCCATGAAGTTCTTTCCCCAGCTGAGCAGGATGGAGAGCAGGGTGGCGATGAGCAGGGCCCATTTCAGCTTGCCTTTCACGCAGAGGGCGCCGAGGACGAAGAGGAACACCACGATGGCGCCCACGTAGACGGGGCCGCTGGTGCCGGGCTGGTCGCCCCAATAGGCGTTGCTTTGTGCGATGCTGGGACGGAAGCGGCTGTCGGCTTTGTCGAGTGCGGGGTTGCCATTGCCGATGTAGGCCGAGGCGCCGCCTTTGGCGTTGGGGATGAGCAGACTCCATGTCTCGCCGATGCCATAGCTCCACTGGGTGATGTAGTCGCGGTCGAGGCCTTTGGTCTGGTTGGCGGCGTCTTGTGTGAGCACGGGTTTGCCACGGGTGGTCTCCTTGCTGAACTCATAGTTACCATAAAGGTTAGTCGAACAGGTGAGTACCGCCAGGATGCCAGCCACGATCAAACAAAGGGAGGCTTTTACGAAACGTCCCACTTGTTTTTCCCTGAGGTCGCTGATGAATTGGGCGATGACGAAGATGATGACGACGAGAAGGAGGTAATAGGTGATTTGCAGGTGGTTGGATTTGACTTCCAGGGCGAGGGCGATGGCGGTCAGCACGGAGCCCCAGAGGTATTTTCCTTTGTATGTCATGATGATGCCCGCCAGCACGGGAGCCATATAGGCCATGGCGAAGGCCTTGGTGTTGTGTCCGGCCCCGAGGATGATGAACAGATAGGACGTCAACCCGTAGGCCAAGCCTCCGATGAAACTGATCCAGACACTGCAATCCAGCACCAGTAGCAGGATGAAGAATCCCAGCATGCTGATGAAAACCACACCTATCGGGTAAGGGAAGCCCGCGGTCAGCGCTTTGCCCAGGTATTGCATCAGGTTGCTGCTGCTTTTCAAGGAGGTGTTCCATGCAGGCATGCCGCCGAAGAGCGAGTTGGTCCACAGCGACTGCTCGCCGGTGGCGTCGCGGTAATCGGTGATTTCCTTCGACAAGCCCTTGTACATCTCGATGTCGTGCTGCTTGATGCGCTTTCCTTCGAGGATGGCAGGAGAGAAGTATATCAAGGTGATTAATGCGAAACCAAGTATGCAGGCCGCTATTCCTATGGCCTTTTTGTTCTTTTCAAAGAATGTGTTTTTCATCGGTAGAAATGAGTTTGCTATTAGGCTGCGAATTTACAATAATTTTTCCTATTTTTGCTTTTTGATTGTCGGTAACCTCCATGAAAATTGCAATTGTCGGATCGGCCTATCCTTATCGAGGCGGCATCGCGGCCTTTAGCGAGCGTCTGGCGCGTCAGTTCCAGGCTGAAGGCCATCAGGTGGACCTCTATACGTTCACGCTGCAATATCCTAAAGCGTTGTTTCCTGGCAAAACCCAGTTCTCCGAGGGACCGGCGCCAGCGGATTTGAACATTAATCGCTGCATTAATTCCATTAATCCTTTCAATTGGAGGGATGTGGCTCGGCATATCAGCCGCGAACGTTATGATATGGTGATGTTCGCCTATTGGATGTCGTTCTTTGCCCCTTGTTACACTGCCATCGCCCGCCGGTTGAGGGAAGTGAAACGTATTGCGCTGGTGCACAACATGATGCCGCATGAAAAATCGCTTCTCGACAAGTTGTTTCCTCCGCCTTTCGTGAAGGAGATGGATGGTTTTGTGGCCTTGTCGAAATCGGTTCTTGACGATGTGGCGCAGCTTGACAAGAAAGGCAAACCCAAGGCCTGGTCGCCGCATCCGGTGTATGACCATTACGGGCCCATCGAGTCACGTGAGGTCGCATTGGAACGTCTGGGACTTGACTCCCAGTTCCGTTACCTGCTGTTCTTCGGGTTGGTCCGTGCCTACAAGGGGTTGGACCTGCTGTTGGATGCCTTTGCCGACGAGCGGCTTCGGGGACGAGGTGTAAGGGTTTTGGTAGCGGGTGAGTTTTACGATGCCAAAGAGCCTTATCTGGAACAGATCAAGCGGCTGGGATTGGAGGACCATGTGGTGGTGTGCGACAAGTTCATCCCTGATGAGCAAGTGAAAGACTATTTCAATGCGGCTGAGATCGTGGTTCAGCCGTATAAGTCGGCTACCCAGAGCGGGGTCACTCAGATCGCCTATCATTTTGAGAAGCCCATGCTGGTGACCAACGTGGGCGGACTGGAGGAGATTGTCCCCAACGGGAAGGTGGGATATGCGGTCAATCCCGACGCCCGCAGCATCGCCGATGCGTTGGTGGATTATTTTGAGTATGACCGAAAAGAGGAGTTTGTCGGGAACTTGAAGGTGGAGAAGGAAAAATACTCCTGGGAGAAACTTTCAAACGTGATATTGAACCTATGAAAAAGATTATCGCCTTATTTACCAAGATATTTCCCCGCCAGTTTTTGATCAAGTGCAGTTATCTGTTCAGTTTTTTGATCAAGCCTTTCTATTGGGGCGACAAGGTGGAGTGCCCGGTATGTGGCAAGCATTTCCGTAAGTTCTTGCCATACGGCTATGGGCACGCTGTTGATAACCGTATGTGTCCCAATTGTTTGTCGCTTGAGCGTCACCGTTTGTTGTGGCTTTATCTGAAAGAGAAGACGGACTTTTTCACGGCACCGTTGAAGGTCTTGCATTTTGCTCCGGAGCAGCCGTTCTTGAAGCGTTTCCGAGCCTTGAAGAACTTGGATTACACCACGGCCGACCTGGATTCGCCCATTGCCGATTTGCATCTGGACGTGACGGCCATCGACCAGCCCTCGGACACTTACGATGTGGTCATCTGCAACCATGTGTTGGAGCATGTGAGCGATGCCAATAAGGCTTTCAAGGAGATACAGCGCATCTTGAAGCCAGGGGGATGGGCCATTTTGCTGGTTCCCATTAATCCCGATGTGGATACCTTTGAGGATCCTTCGGTCACTGATCCGAAAGAGCGTGAGCGTTTGTTTGGCCAGTACGACCATGTCCGCCAGTTCGGTCGCGATTATGCGGAGGTGCTTCGCAAGGCAGGCTTTGAGGTAGTGGAGGACAGGCTCTACTATGAGCTTTCGGAGGAGCAGCGTCAGCGGATGAGGTTGGCGAGAAGAGGGGAGGAGATTGTTTATAAATGCGAGATAAGAGATAAGAGATAAAAGATAAGAGATAAAAGTTGGAAGTGGTAACTGAACTTTTATCTCTTATCTCTTATCTATTAACTAAAGAAGGCCGCCAATGGCGGCCTTCGGTTATACCTTAAATAAGAAATAGAAACGGCTTCTATCTTTATTTTAGTATTCGTCAGAAACAGTGAGTCTCTTTCTGCCTTTAGCTCTTCTGCGGGCTAAGACCTTGCGGCCGTTGGCAGTTGACATTCTCTCTCTGAAACCATGTTTGTTTCTGCGTTTTCTGTTCGATGGTTGGAAAGTGCGTTTCATTTTCGTATATGTATTAATTAATTTCTAATCCTTCAATTCGGGCTGCAAAAATACAAAATATTTTGTTTCACGCAACTTTTTCTGAAAAATTTATTTTCAAGCCACTGTTTCTTTCACGGGGATGTTTTTCAGTGTCTCAACCAGGAACTCCCAGAACGGGGCGACGCTTTCGATGAGCAGGGCTTCGTCGGGTGAGTGCGGGTGGACCAGGGTAGGACCGAAGCTCACCATGTCCCAATGCGGGTATTTCGAGCCGAGGATGCCGCATTCGAGGCCGGCGTGGATGACCATCACTTTGGGTTCCTTGCCGAACTTGGCTTTATAGACGGCTTTCATGGTGTTGAGGATGGGTGAGTCGGGGTTCGGTTTCCAGCCCGGGTAGTCGCCGGTGGAGTAGGCTTCGGCGCCGTTGTCGGTGAGGTTCTTGCGGATCTGGGCGGCCAGCTTGTCCTTGTCGGCATCGACGAGGCTACGGGTCAGCGAGGCGCACACGATCTTGCCTTCGTCCATCTTGATGGTGGCGAGGTTCGAGGAGGTCTCGGTGGTGCCTTCGAAGTCGTTCGACATGGCGATGACGCCGTTGGGGTAACGGGCGATGGCGCAGAAGAGGTTGTCCTGTGTGGTGAGGTCGATGACCTGTTTGGGCATCTCGGCTGGTTCGCAGAGGATGGCCATTTCGGGCTCGATGCCTTCGAACTCTTCCTTTACGATTTCCTCATATTCCTTGGCATATTCTTCAAACTCGGCTTTCTTGGCTTCGGGGACGACCACGATGGCCATGGCTTCTCTTGGGATGGCGTTGCGGAGGCTGCCACCGTCGATGCAGGCCATGCGGAGGCCGTATTTCTCAGCGGCCATGAGCATCATGGTGTTGAGCACCTTGTTGGCGTTGGCGCGACCGAGGTTGATGTCCATGCCTGAGTGGCCGCCTTTGAGGCCTTTCACGAAGAGCTTGTAGGCCACCATGCCGGCGGGCACGGCTTCATAGGAAGGAGTCCAGGTGCCAATGTTGTCAATGCCACCGGCGCAACCCACGTAGAGTTCGCCTTCGGTCTCCGAGTCCATGTTGAGCAGGATGTCGCCTTGCAGGACGCCGGGTTTCAGCAGGTTGGCGCCTGTCATGCCAGTCTCTTCGTCGATGGTGAAGAGGGCTTCGACGGGACCGTGTTCGATGTCGGTGGCTTCGAGCACTGCCATGGCGGCGGCGGCTCCCAGACCGTCGTCAGCGCCGAGGGTGGTGCCGTTGGCCTTTACCCAACCGTCTTCGATGTGGGTCTCAATGGGGTCGTTCTCAAAGTCGTGCGGGTTGCCATCGTTCTTCTGCGGCACCATGTCGAGGTGGGCCTGCAGGATGACGCCCTTGCGGTTCTCCATGCCAGGAGTGGCGGGCTTGCGCATGATCACGTTGCCGCAGTCATCGACCATAGTCTCCAAACCATGGTCTTCGCCCCACTGTTTCATGAAGGCGATCACCTTGGCTTCTTTCTTCGAGGGACGCGGGATTTGCGTCAGGCTGTGGAAGTTCTTCCAAATGCCACTGGGTTGTAATTCTTGAATTGTCATAGTGTTATGATTTTATGTTAATTGAATGATTGTAAATCTGTCAGTTTCTTGTAAACGCCGTTCAAGGCGATTAATTGTTCATGGGTGCCGCGTTCGATGATCTGTCCTTTCTGCATCACGATGATCTCGTCGGCGTGTTGGATGGTGGAGAGACGGTGGGCGATGACAATGGAGGTGCGTTGGCTCATGACCTTGGATAGGGCGTCCTGCACTAGGCGCTCGCTTTCAGTGTCGAGCGACGAGGTGGCTTCGTCCAATATTAATATAGGTGGGTTCTTCAACACGGCCCGGGCGATGCTCAGTCGTTGGCGTTGACCGCCGCTGAGGTTCATGCCACGGTCGCCAATGGCGGTGTCGTACCCGTGTTCCATCTCCATGATGAACTCATGGGCGTTGGCTACCTTGGCGGCTTCGATGACTTGCTCCTTGGAAACACCCGACATTCCGAAAGCGATGTTGTTGAACACCGTGTCGTTGAAGAGGATGGTCTCCTGGGTGACGATGCCCATCAAGCCTCTAAGGTCGCTGATCTTATAGTCGCGAATGTCGTGCCCGTCGATCATGATGCTGCCTTCGCACACATCGTAGAAGCGGGGAAGGAGGTCAACCAAGGTGGACTTTCCGCCGCCGCTCTCACCGACCAATGCAATGATCTTTCCCTTGGAAATTTTCAGATTAATACCTTTTAGGACATCGTCTTTCTCATAGCGGAATGTGACATCCTGATAGTTGATTTCTTGTTTGAAATCTTTGATTTCCAAAGCGTTCTCTTTTTCGGTAATCACCTCATCGGCATCGAGGATCTCAAAGATGCGATCAGCCGAGGCCACACCCTTCTGGATGTTGTAATAGCCTTGTGAGAACGACTTGGCAGGAGAGATGATTTGTGAAAAAACTATAATATAAGTGATGAAATCAGCAGCACCGATGGAGCTTCCGCCGCCAAGGATGAGGTTGCCGCCGAACCAGAGCACGATGATGACCACGATGGCGGAAAGGAACTCGCTCATGGGAGAGCTCATCTCGCGTTTGCGGTGCACGCCGAGCAGGGCTTCCGAATACTCTTGGTTCTGTTCTCCGAACTTCTCCTTAGAGTAGCGAATGGCGTTGAAACCTTTGATGATACGGAGTCCCGAGATGGTCTCTTCAACGGTGGAAATCATGCCGGCCAGGCGGTTCTGGCTGTCTTTGGACTGCTTCTTCAGGGCCTTGCCGACCTTACCGATGAGGATTCCTGCGATGGGCAGGAGCACAAGGACGAAGAGTGTCAGTTTGGGACTCAGGCTCACCATGAAGGCGAAGTAGAAGATGATGGTCAAGGGGTCCTTGATCAGCATCTCGATCCAGTTGAGGATGGAGACCTCTACTTCTTGGACATCGGTGGTGATGCGTGCCATGATGTCGCCTTTCTTGTGGCTGCTGTAGAAGGAGAGCGGCAGGACGAGGATTTTGTCGTAAACATCCCTTCGCAGGTCTTGTATGGCGCCCACGCGGCCCTTGGCCATGAAGTAACAGGCGAAAAAGCGTCCGACGTTACGGAACAGGAAGGCGATGAGCAGCACAAGGCATACGAAGGCCAAGGCGTAGGTGTGGCCTTTGTCGACGATGATGTCGCTCATCACATAATTGAGGTAGCCGATGAGGTAGTCGGATGAGAGGCTGAACTCGGGTTTGGCGACGGCCTCGATGGCGTTGGTTTGGAAGAGCAGGTTCAGGAAGGGAACCAGGAGGGCGAACGAGAACAGAGAGAAGAAGATGGCGACCAAGTTGAAGACCAAATTCAAGAAGATGAGAAACCAGTAAGGCTTCACATAGTTGATGACCCGTTGGAATGGCCTGCCCTTCTTCATCTATCTCTAAATTCTTAATTCTTAATTCTAAATTCTTAATTAATAATTGAACCCCGTATAGTTCTCCGGCGTGATGGCTGCCAGTTCCGCCTTGATTTTCTCGCTCACAGGCAATCCCTTGATGAATTCGTCGATGGTGGCCTTGTCGATGTGTTTGTTGGTCCGGGTGAGTCCTTTCAGCAACTCGTAGGCTCCTTCAATCTCCTCGCGGCGCAGGATGGTCTGGATGGCTTCGGCCACCACGGCGTAGTTCTGTTGGAGGTCTTGGCGGATCTTGTCTTCGTTGAGTAATAGCTTATCTAAACCTTTTAGTAGGGACTTGATGGCTATCAATGTATGGGCAATCGGCACGCCGATGTTGCGTGTGACGGTGGAGTCGGTGAGGTCGCGCTGTAGGCGGCTGATAGGCAGTTTGGTGCTGAGGAAGGTGAGGATGGCGTTGGCCATGCCGAGGTTGCCTTCGGCGTTCTCGAAGTCGATGGGGTTGACTTTATGGGGCATGGCAGAAGAACCCACTTCACCTGCCTTGATCTTCTGCTTGAAGTATTCCATGGAGACGTACATCCAGATGTCGCGTGACAGGTCGATCAGGATGGTGTTGACTCGGCGCAGGGCGTCGAAGTAGGCGGCCATGTAGTCGTAATGCTCGATCTGGGTAGTGGTTTGTTGGCGTTTCAGATGAAGGCTCTTCTCCACAAAGTTTTTGGCGAAGGCTGGCCAGTCGATGTCGGGGTAGGCCACCTTATGGGCGTTCATGTTGCCCGTGGCGCCGCCGAACTTGGCTGTAAACGGCACGTTGTTGAGCATCTGGAGCTGGTCTCTGAGTCGTTCCACGAACACATAGATCTCCTTGCCGAGGTGGGTGGGGCTGGCGGGCTGGCCGTGGGTACGGGCGAGCATCGGGATGTCGCGCCATTCTTTGGCCATGCCTTTCAGCTTGTCGATGACCTCTTCGATGGCGGGCTTCACCACCAGTTTGTGTGCCTCCATCATGGAGAGCGGCACGGCGGTGTTGTTGATGTCTTGTGAGGTCAGGCCGAAATGCAGGAACTCCTTCCATTTCTCGAGTCCCATCTCGTCGAATTGGCGTTTCAAGTAGTATTCCACCGCCTTCACGTCGTGGTTGGTGGTCTTCTCGATCTCCTTAATCTCCTCGGCGTCCTCTGTCTGGAACTCCTCATAGATGGCGCGGAGGTCTTCATAGTCGCCTTCAAAATCTTCCAGTTGGGGTAGCGGAATCTCGCAGAGGGCGATGAAGTATTCCACTTCGACCATCACGCGGTAGCGGATGAGGGCAAATTCGGAGAAGAAGTCGTTCAGTTCGACGGTCTTGGAATGGTAACGGCCGTCAATCGGTGATATGGCTTTTAGCATGATGTTTCTTTATGGTAGGCGCACCCCATCGGGGTGCTCTATCGGTAGGAAAAAATCAATTGATTAATTTATCGTTTGATCCCAACACGTTGACGATCTTATGGATATAAAGCTTCTTCATGTTGTCGCGGGCGGGTCCGAGGTACTTACGCGGGTCGAACTCGGCGGGTTTCTCTGCGAAGGTCTTGCGGATGGCGGCGGTCATGGCCAGACGGCTGTCGCTGTCGATGTTGATCTTGCAGACGGCGCTCTTGGCGGCCTTGCGGAGTTGTTCCTCGGGGATGCCGACGGCGGCTTTCAAGCAACCACCATTGGCGTTGATGGTGTCGACTTCCTCTTGAGGTACCGATGATGAGCCATGAAGTACGATGGGGAAGCCGGGGAGTTTCTTTTCGATGGCTTCCAGCACGTCGAAGGCCAACGGAGGAGGAACCAGGCGACCCGTCTGAGGATCCACGGTGCATTGTTCAGGGGTGAACTTATAGGCGCCGTGCGAGGTGCCGATGCTGATGGCGAGGCTGTCCACGCCAGTCTTGGTGACGAAGTCGATGACTTCCTCGGGTTTGGTGTAGTGGCTCTCTTCGGCTGCCACTTCGTCTTCCACGCCGGCCAATACGCCGAGTTCACCTTCGACGGTGACGTCGTACTGATGGGCGTATTCGACGACCTTCTTGGTCAGGGCCACGTTCTCGTCGTAGGGCAGGGCGGATCCGTCGATCATCACGGAGGAGAAGCCCATGTCGATGCATGACTTGCAGAGCTCGAAGCTGTCGCCGTGGTCGAGGTGGAGCACGATTTCAGGATGGGCGCATCCCAGTTCCTTGGCATATTCCACGGCACCTTGGGCCATGTAGCGCAGCAAGGTCTGGTTGGCGTAGTTGCGGGCGCCTTTCGACACTTGAAGGATGACGGGTGACTTGGTCTCGACTGCGGCCATGATGATGGCTTGCAGTTGTTCCATGTTGTTGAAGTTGAATGCGGGGATGGCATAGCCGCCATCGACTGCCTTGGCGAACATCGCTCTGGTGTTCACGAGGCCGAGTTCTTTATAGCTGATCATGATTTGTAGGTTTTGAATTTCAAATTTTGAGAATCTAACCTGCAAATATACGTTTTATTTTAATAAAACTTTTAAAAACCCTTGCGGGATATGAAAAGTTTTCTTTTTCTACTGTGCGGTAAAGCTGAAAGCTTGGCTCGATGCTGAGGAGGTTCCGCCGAGATAAATCCCGTGGAAGGCCGTAGTCGGGTCGGTGGGGGCTTGGTTGCTGTACTTTACGTAATAGGTGCTGCCGCTTACCATGCCGGTTGCCGTGATGAGGGCGAGGTTGCTGTAGCAGTTGGCCTCGAAGCTGAAGGTCACCATGTTACTTCCGCCCGCACCATTGGTATTCGACAGGGTGTAGTATCTTCCTGTTTGGAAGCTATAGCTGTTGGTGTAGAACTTATAGCCTTGTGCCGGATTGGTAATGGTGCCTCCGCTGCCTCCGCCTCCGGGCCAGCCGCCACCGCCTTGCGAACCGCCTGCGCTGATTCCGATGCCGGTGCCGGTGATGCGGATGTAATTGTTGTTGTCGCAGTCGAAGCCCTCCTCGGGGCTGCCTTTGGTGGTGTAGGCGAAGACGACGCCGTTACCGATGGTGATGGCGCCTGCCGTTCCAGCGTTCGAGTCGACGGCGTCGTTGCCGTTGCTGAAGCACACCGTCACTCCACCATTGAAAGTGATTTTGCCCTTTGAGTTGATGCAGTCGTCGTAGCATTTGAAGTAGTGCTGTCCTCCTTCAATGTTGATCTGGGTCTTCGACTCCAGGCCTTCGGCGCCTTTCTGAGAGGTGTTGACGGTGGTGGTGCCGCCGTAGATGGTAGCTGTGCCACCCACCTTGATAGCCTTGGCCGAGCCGCTCGCCGAGGAGCCTCCTCCGGGAGGCCAGCCGCCACCGCCGCCTGAGACTACTTGTGTCCCCGTTGTGGTGATGGTGAGGGTGGGGCCGCTGCCGTCGGGGTTGCCTTGGGTGTAGGTGCCCGAATAAGTGTTGCCCGTCTTGGTGCCCACCTTGATGCCCTTGCCGCCTTTGCCGGTGCTGCTGAGGGTGATGGTGCCGCCCAAGATCTGCATATTGGTCTCGGCGCGCAGGCAGGCGCTGGAATAGGTGTCGGTGCCCGATGTCGTGTTATAGCTGGCACCGTCGCCATGGGTTTCAATATTAATGGTGTTGTCGCCGCTTATCGTCATATTGCCGGCGCACGAGATGCCCTTGCCACCATGGTTGGAAGTGGGCAGGGTGATGTTGATGTCGCCGCCGGTGATGGTGATGCCCTGGTCGCCCTTGATGGCGGTGCAATAGGCGGGGTCGTAGTCGGTCACCACGGTAGATCCGCTTGAAATGATGGTGATGGTGCCGCCGGTGATGGTGATGTCTTGGTCGCACTTGATGCCCTTGGAGACATTGCCAGTATGCTCAATCTCAATGTTGCCGCCGTTGATGAACAACAGGCTGTCAGCCTTGATGCCTTTCCCGTCGTAGCCTGTGCAGATGATGCCGAGATGACCGTCATCCATGGTAAAAACGCCGGAAACCTTGATGCCTCTCTGGCTCTCGGCGGTGGTGTTGATTTGGAGGTCGCCATTCTGAATGGTGACGTTGCCCGAGACGTCGAGTCCGTCGGAGCCGGCTGCGGGGATGTAGAGGTAACCCGAGTTCCAGTTCAGTGTGCCGTTGACGTGGATGCCGTCGCTGTCGCTGTCGAGAATGTCGATGTTACCGTCATTCACGGTCAGGTCACCATCCACCAGGATGCCGTGTTTGGCGTTGCCCGTGACACGCAGGTTGTCGCCGGGTCCGACAATGAGGTTGCCAGCTGCATACAAGGCCCCGTTGACGGCGCTGTTGGCTCCGTCGGCGATGGTGCAGATGCCTTGCACGGTGAGGTCGACATCCACGGGTGAGGCGAGGTTGATGGCGGCTGTGGTGTTGCTGGTTAGGTTCAAGAAACCGAGTGTCAGCGAGAAGGCACTATTGCTATAAATGGTCAGCGAGCCGTTCGAGGAGCTGCCTTCAACGAGGTAGCTGGCACCTGCCATGCTTGAGTAAACCGTGACATCTGCACCATTGGTGGTGACATCGATGTCTGGATAGGGGTTGGACACCGTAGCGGTGCTGCCGTTGTAGGTGATGATGACCGCATCGCCTGGTTGGGGAGGCTCTTGAAGCACAAAGGTGATGCTGTCGAAAGCGCTGATGGGGAAGGTGCTGACGCCGTTGATATACAGCGAGGCGGGACTGCCTTGGATGTTCATGTTGTTGATCCCGGTCACGTTGTTCTGATAGATGACCTGTCCCGACTGGTGCAGGTTGATGTAATACTCTTGGGCTTGAAGGCCGATGAAGCTCATCATGAGAGCCAAAAGGAATGCAATCTTTCTCATAGCTTCATCAGTTTAAGTGTTTGACCGTTGATATTGAGCAGATACATTCCGGCGGAGAGTCCGCTGATATCGATGACTGATCCTTCCGAGGCTTCAAATTCTTTTACCAATCGTCCGTCGATTGCAATTACTTTTCCAAGGCAGACTTCAGGGAGGCCCCTGACAATGAAGTGGTTGGAAGTAGGGTTGGGAAGGATGTATGGCGTTTGGGTGGGGTTTTCTTCCGTGTTGGTGATTTCAGTGAAAACGACTTTTCGGATTTCGGAGAGGGGGAAAACATGGTTGGAGTTAGGACTGTTTTGGATGACGAGCCTGTAGGCTTGGTCGAAATACATCTGGTGATCTTCCCAAAGACCGATGGAATGCTCCACATTGTCGGTGGTAGTCACGACGCAAATGGCATTCTGGGCTGTCAGTTGAAACAGTGGAACTGCTAAAAAGAGTAGCAATAAAAGGATTAATTTCGTTCTCATGATGAGTGAGGATTAGACTAATAAAATTACAAAGATACATATTTTATTTTAAATGTGGTTCTGTGAAGGAAACAAAAAAATGTCTTAATTTTGCCGCTTTATGCTTGACAATCGCCTAAAATACCGTTTTGTGTTGCTGGCTTCCTTGTTGTTTTTCGGGAGCTGCCAGACATTGCATCGGATGTTTCAGAAGGACCATCGTGGTGAGTCGGTCACGATCTCTAGCGAAGGACTGGATGCTTACAACGACTCGGTGCAGCAAGACCGCATCCAGCGGTTTAGCGACTCATGCGACAGGATGCTTCAGGGAGAACGCGACTCGATGTTGAGGCATCTGCCACCGAAACCCTCATGGGAGATAATGGCCGATAGCATCATCGACTATGCGATGGAGTTTATAGGAAGGCCATACAAAGTCGGCGGAAACGGCCCTGAGAAGTTCGATTGCTCGGGTTTTGTGAAGTTCGTTTTCTCCCATTTCGGCTATAACTTGGCGCGTACCGTGGTAGGTCAGCTGAAGGACGGCTGGATGGTCATCGAAGATCCTGTCGACCTGCGGCGTGGCGACTTGGTGTTTTATGGTGGACGCAAGCACCCGAAGCGCTTGGGACATGTCGGCATCGTGGTCAACAGCGATCGCGATAACGGCCGTTTCACTTTCATCCATGCCACAGTGAAGTTGGGGGTTATCGTCTCCAGCTCGACCGAGAAATATTACCGAATCCGTTATATGACAGCATGCAGGATCCTACCTGAATAATATGAGACATTTTTTGCTTCTTTTTGTAATTGTTTTCTTCCCTGCCTTTTCCGAGGCAAGTGCTGTCGTTGACACCACCCTGCATCCTTCTGTCGGGACAACGGTACTGTCGTCTGACAAGTCCTTATCCATCACCTTGATTGGCAAGAAGCAGAATTATTCCGCTTTGGAAACCTCGACTCGGGATGTGGATGTGCGCTCACCCAAGTCGATCAACATACATCCCGATGGAACCAAGTACTATGTGAATTCGCTTGAAGGAGGCAAGACGGTGGTTTATGAGGCCGGCACCGATGTCAAGCTGAAGGTCATCAAACATGCTTTCACCGAGGCCGATTCACTTCTGTGGTCGGAGCCTTCGGGGCTGTTTGAATTCACCCATTACATGAAGAATCTCAACACCTTCTGGGGAAAGCCTGTCGAGAGTGCCTTCTCGCATAATGGACGTTACCTTTGGGTGCCGTATTACCGTCGCAGCTACGACCTCAACGCACAAGATCCTTCTGCGGTGGCTGTCATCGACACCCAGACCGATTCCATCGTGCGATTGATGGAGACAGGACCTCTACCCAAGATGATTGCCGTTTCCGATGACAATTGCTATGTGGCCATCACCCATTGGGGCAACAATACTGTGGGGATTATCGATATCTTCAGTGACTCGCCAGAGGAATGGTACTATGTGGATTGTGTGACGATACAACATAAGCTGACGTTGAACTACAGCCTGACAAGCGTTGTCAATCGCGATATTGGCAGCGGTCTCTGCCTGAGGGGTACCGCCTTCACTCCTGACGGACGTTATCTCCTGGTGGGCTGCATGGGAGGCAAAGGCGGCATCGCCGTGATTGACATGAGTGATTTCAGTTATCTGGGCACTATCTACGGCATGATGACAAATTTGCGCCATATTGTTATCAAAGATGAATTTATCTATCTGAGTATCAATAATAAAGGATACATACAGCGAACTCCGTTAAAACTCTTTTACGATGCCATTGAAAGGTTGAGGAAGGGGGATAACGAGTTGAAGGACTGGGAGAGTTGCAAGGTGGCTGCCGGGGCGCGCACTATCGGCATCACTCCTGATGGGCGTTATGTGGTGGCGGCATGCAACTTCGGGAGCCGTTTGGTGGTGGTTGACACGCAGTCATTTCAGGAAGTCGCCCGGATCAAGGCAGATTCCTTCCCGGTGGGCCTCGATATCTCCAACGATGGACATTACATCTACACTACATCGCAAGGCCGTGAAGGCAAAGGCGGCAATTGCGTGGATATTTATAGGATTGATTATTAATTGAGTATGACACTTCATCAGTTTTATATCTTTCTCATCGTCATGGCGGTCATCGCCTTGGCGGTGTATGTGAGCCTCTTCTTTGTGAATGCGGGCTATGGTAAGTTCTATAACAAGAAATGGGGTCCGGCTATTAATAACAAGTTGGGATGGGTGTTGATGGAAGCTCCCGTGTTCATCGCCATGCTGGTGCTGTGGCTTTGTTCCGACCGTCGGGGCGACCTTGTGAGGCTGGCATTCTTGTTTTTGTTCGAGTTGCATTATCTGCAGCGCTCGTTTGTGTTTCCTTTCCGTTTGAGGGGCAAGAGCGTGATGCCGCTTTCCATCATCGTGATGGGCGTCACTTTCAACGTGCTGAATGCCCTGATGCAAGGCGGATGGATATTCTATCTCTCGCCTGACGACTACTATGGTGCCGACTGGCTGACCACCCCGAAGTTCATCGCGGGCTTCCTGGTCTTCATCATCGGGATGTATATTAATATCCAATCGGACGACATCATCCGTAATTTGCGGAAAAATGGCGATTCCCGGCATTATCTCCCCAAAGATGGGATGTTCCGCTATGTCACCTCAGCCAACTATTTCGGTGAGGTTATCGAGTGGGTGGGTTTTGCCATCCTTACCTGGTCGTGGGCCGGCGCTGTGTTTGCCTGGTGGACCTTTGCTAACTTGGCTCCCCGGGCGCATCGCATCTATGACGCATATAAAAAGGAGTTCGGTGCCGAGCTCGACACGAAGAAAACGAAACGTATCATTCCCTTTATCTGGTAACTATGGAATCGAAGATATTCACTCCCTGTCAGATTGGACCCGTCACCCTGCGTAACCGGGTGATACGGTCGGCCGCTTTCGAGAATATGGCCCACGGCAACAGGCCGACGAAGGAGCTGTTCGACTATCATGTGGCGGTCGCGAAAGGTGGTGTGGGCATGACTACGGTGGCTTATGCCGCCGTGAGCCGTTCGGGGCTGTCGTTCGACG
Source organism: uncultured Bacteroidia bacterium (assembly GCA_902801465.1). Lineage (GTDB taxonomy): Bacteria > Bacteroidota > Bacteroidia > Bacteroidales > F082 > Limimorpha. The sequence goes on from CADCIH010000001.1 coordinate 240,684, forward strand.
GACAGCTGTGGATGCGCGAGGAGATTGTGCCCGAGTTGAGGCATCTTACCGACGCTATCCATGCCGAGGGGGCCAAGGCCTCCATCCAGTTGGGCCATTGCGGCAATATGACCCATCGTTCCACCTGCGGATGCATGCCAGTGGGAGCCTCCAATGGGTTCAACCTGTATTCTCCCACTTTTGTGCGTAAGCTTCGCAAGGAGGAGATCTACGACTTGGTGAAGGACTTCGGCCATGCCGTTAACCTGGCTCGTGAGGCGGGGTTCGACTGTGTGGAGATCCACGCTGGTCACGGCTATCTGATCAGCCAGTTTCTGTCGCCCTACACCAACCACCGTCACGACGAGTTCGGGGGCAGTCTCGACAACCGGATGCGTTTCATGCGGCTGGTCATTGAGGAGGTGATGCGCCAGGCCAAGGACGACATGGGTGTGGTGGTCAAGGTGAACATGCACGACGGCTTCCGTCGTGGCATGCAGCAAGAGGAATGCCTCAAGGTGGCGCAAGAGTTGGAAAGGCTCGGTGTACATGCCCTGGTGTTGACGGCAGGCTTCGTGAGCAAGGCTCCGATGGAGGTGATGCGTGGCGCCATGCCTTTGAAGACCATGGCCTATTACATGGATATGAGGAAGTTTTGGTGGCTGAAGGCCGGACTGGCCGTGGCAGGTCGTTTGATGGTGCCAACGGTGCCTTACAGCGAGGGCTATTTCCTCGACGATGCCAAGGTGTTCCGAGCCAATTTGCAGTTGCCTTTGATCTATGTGGGCGGCCTTATCTCGAAGGAGAAGATGGAGGAGGTGCTCGACGCTGGCTTCATGGGCTTGCAGATGGCGCGCGCCTTGGTGCACGACACCGAGTTTGTGAACAAACTTCAGCGTGGCGAGATCACTCGCAGCGGCTGCAAGCATTCAAACTATTGTATCGGAAGGATGTACACTTTGGAGATGAAGTGCCATCATTGCGTGGAGCATCTGCCCGAAAAGTTGCAACGTGAAATCGACGAAGCAGAAAGGACTTTGTGATGGCTTGGGCGTTGATCACGGGAGGCAGTTCGGGGATGGGCTTGGAATACGCCCGTCAGTTAGCCAAGAAAGGCTATGACCTTGTGTTGGTGAGCAACCGGCAGGAGGAGCTGGAGCAGGCTTCGGAGGAACTCTCAAAGGTCTACTCTGTCCAGATTGTTACCCGTTTTCAGGATTTATCTGCCGAGACTGCTGCTGATGAGCTAATGGCCTTTTGTCAGGAGCAGTCCATCGAGGTGGAAGTGCTCATAAATAATGCTGGAATGTTCTTTTTCGAGGAGCTCACTACTGAAAACGAGGCTCGTGCTTTGGCGATGATGAGGCTTCACATGTTGACTCCCACGAGGATGTGCCTGTTGTTCGGTGAGGTGATGAAGCGTCGTGGTCACGGCTATATCTTGAACATGTCGTCGATGGCAGCCAAGTTGCCTTGTCCTGGCATCGCGGTTTATTCCGCCACCAAGGCCTATTTGAAGAGTCTCAGCAAGTCGCTTTTCTTTGAGATGCGTCCGTATGGGGTAGGAGTGACCACGGTTTGTCCTGCGGCCATTGCCACGCCTCTTTATAAGTTGAAGCCTTCGCTGTTGAAGTTGGGGGTCAACGTTGGTTTGATTGGCACGCCGCAATGGTTGGTGCGCAGGGCTTTACGTGGCATGTTCCACAAGCGCCGTGTGGTGAAGCCAGGATTGATGAACTATTATCTACCGCCTTTAATCGCCATTTTGCCGAAGTGGTTGGTGGCGAGGTTGTGGAGGAAGTGGTCATAGCTTGCTTTTTTGATTTTTTATTGGTTATTTTGCCAATAAATTCTTTTAACCATGAAAACAAAAACTTTATTACTCTCCATTTTTGCCTGCCTCTTTGTGCTGGCATTGACCTCGTGCAACAAGGTCATCGACGTCCAAATCGCCGCTCTTGAGAAGTCGATCGATAAACTCGACGATGAGTACAAGAACATGACTCCCAATGAGATTGAAAAAGCCATCAATGTTGTCGAGAAACAAATCGATGCTCTGGAAGAACGCAAGGACGACATGACCAGGGAACAAGGGAAAAAGTTCGCAAATCTGCAAGGCCGTTACACCAAACTCTTGGTTAAGATTGAACTTTACTTGATGGTTGACAACATCTTTGAAGGATCTGAGGTAGAGAAGGTGATAGAATATATAAAAGGCTTGTTGGGCGCCAACGCATGAAGGTCGGGTTAGAACTATGAACGATTTTGATTCAACATTTTAGGTTTTTTTCCATAATTATTCCTATTTTTGCCCGTTTTTTAAAAAAAATAGTATCACCATGGATTTAAGTAAAATTGTCACCATAGCCGGACGTCCGGGACTGTATCAAGTGAAGTCCCAATCCGTCGGTAAAATCATTGTCGAATCACTCATTGACGGCAAATGCACCCCCGCTTTCGCCCGTGAACGCATGAGTTCGCTCGAAGAGATTTCGATTTACTCCGTTGACGAAGACCGTCCCCTCAAGGAAGTGTTCCGCTCCATCCATGAAAAGATGGGCGACAAAGTTGATTTCGATGCCAAAAAGGCTACCAACGACCAGCTCAAGGCCAAGTTCCTTGAAATCATGCCCGATTATGACCAGGACGCCGTGTATCCTTCAGATATGAAGAAGGTGTTCCTGTGGTATCAGATGCTCATGAATAAAGGTCTGCTCGACTTTACTGAAGAAGCAAAAGAAGAACCTACCGAAGAAGCCAAACCCGAAGGCGAAGCATAATGAAACAGATTGCCGACTTCACGCTGGTTGAAAAGGAATGCTTCGGAAACGCAGTGCTGCTGCGACTCCGTGGCGAACGGCCTTTGCCTGAGATCGCTCCGGGACAGTTCGTACAAGTGCGTGTCGATGGCTCACCATCCACCTACCTGCGCCGCCCCATCTCCATTCATGACGTGGACTCCGACAAAAACGAAATAGTCCTGCTCGTCCAGATGGTAGGAGAGGGGACCCGACATCTCGGAAACACCAACGTGGGCGAAAGCCTCAACATCGTGCTTCCTCTGGGCAACGGATACACGCTTCCTGAAAAGGAGGAGCGTGTGTTGCTCGTCGGCGGCGGCATCGGCATCGCTCCGCTTTATTACCTTGGGAAATGCATGGATGTGAAACCGGCCTTCCTGCTGGGTGGAAAGAAAGCCTCTGACCTTGTCAGACTGGAAGCCTATCGCGCTCTGGGTGATACATTTGTCACCACCGAAGATGGCTCTCTGGGCGAGAAGGGCATGGTGACCATGCACTCGGTGTGGAAGGAACGCGAGTTCGATAAGATATATGTGTGCGGACCCAAACGGATGATGATGGCCGTGGCCGACATCGCCAAGGCTAACGGCGTTTGGTGCGAGGTCTCGCTCGAACACCTGATGGCCTGCGGCCTCGGCGCCTGCCTCTGCTGCGTGGAGGATACCGTCGACGGTCACCTGTGCGTCTGCAAAGAAGGACCGGTATTTAACATAAGGAGGTTGAAATGGTGAACATGACAATCGATTTGGGCCGTGGCTTGGTGCTGCGCAACCCCGTGATGACAGCTTCGGGGACCTTCGGCTACGGGGAGGAATACACCGACTTCGTGGACCTGTCCCAGCTGGGCGGCATCATCGTCAAAGGCACCACCCTCAACCCTCGTGAGGGCAACCCCTATCCTCGTATGGCAGAGACTCCCTCGGGGATGCTCAACTGCGTGGGACTTCAAAACAAAGGCGTCCAATACTTCATCGACAACATTTACCCCCGCATCAAGGACTTCGATACCAATGTGCTGCTGAACCTCTCGGGCTCTTGCTTGGACGACTATGTGAAGGGTGCGGAGAAGGTGGATGTCTTGGACAAGATTCCCGCCATTGAGCTGAATGTTTCCTGTCCCAACGTAAAACAAGGGGGTATGGCTTTCGGAGTGACTACCACGGGCATTTCCCAGGTGGTTTCAGAGGTCCGTAAGGTCTATCACAAGCACTTGATGGTGAAACTCTCGCCCAATGTGACCAACATCGCTGAGATCGCTCTCGCTGCCGAAGCTGCAGGCGCCGACTCAGTCTCCTTAATTAATACCTTAATGGGTATGGCCATCGATGCTGAACATCGCAAGCCGAAGCTGTCGGTGATTACCGGAGGTCTCTCAGGTGCCTGCGTGAAACCTGTGGCGCTGCGCATGGTGTGGCAGGTGGCCAAGGCGGTGAAGATCCCGGTAGTGGGTCTGGGCGGCATCAGCAACGCCACCGACGCCGTGGAGTTCATGCTCGCCGGTGCCTCTGCCATCGAAATTGGCACCGCCAATTTCATCGATCCCGCCGTTTCGGTCAAGGTCGCCGAAGGGATGAGAGAATACTGCGAAAGACACGGTTTCCAGAAAGTTTCAGAATTGACAGGATCTTTGGATGCCTAGTGTTCATTTAGAGCGTACGAAGTGCCCCAACGGCACTAAGAAACTCCCTTCGGTTCGTTTCTAAGGTGCCTTTTGGGGCACCTCGTACGCTACGAAGGTATTTCACGCTAAACTCAATTATGGAATGAAATTGACTTCAGGAGTAATCCGAATACCAAATTTTTCTTCCACTGTTTTTTGGATTCTGCGAGCCAGCCCCACGATGTCCTGACCTTGGCCTCCGCCGTAATGCACGAGGACGAGGGCTTGCTTCTCATAAACGCCTACGTGCTCATCGCGCCAGCCTTTCCAACTCACGGTATCGGTGGGACCGGAGTGCTCGATCAACCAACCGGCGGGGATTTTCACCATGCCCTCCTCATCGGGGAAATGGGGAATCTCAGGATATCGATTTTGAAGGACCTCGAACTGCTCGACTGGGATGACGGGGTTCTTGAAGAAACTGCCGGCACTTCCGATCTGCTCTACGTCAGGCAACTTGGCGTCGCGAATGGCGCAGATGGCGTCGTGCAACTGTTGCAAAGAGGGACTAGCAATGTCGTTTTGCTCCAAATAAGCCTTGATGTTGCCGTATTCCAGTTTTAGTTTACCTTGTTTAGATAATTGAAAATCAACAGAAGTGATGATATATTGTCCTTTTAGTTCGTGCTTGAAAATGCTCTCACGGTAGCCGAAACAGCAGGCTTCGTTGGTAAAAATATGTATCTGACCAGTAGTCAAATCCATCGCCTGGCATTGTAGGAAACTGTCCTTCAACTCCATGCCGTAGGCTCCGATGTTCTGCACAGGGGCGGCACCCACCTTGCCAGGAATAAGGGCGAGGTTCTCCACACCGTAAAGTCCCCGACGGACCATCTCCTTGACGAACTCTGGCCAGTCCTCGCCAGCTTGGGCTCGGATCACCACATCATCGCCATCTTCGATTAAGACGTCGATGCCTTTGTTGTTCATCAAGATGACGATGCCATCGAAGAAATCCTCGGTGAATAGGATGTTGTTTCCACCGCTTAGAATCAGGTGCTTTTCTTGCTTGAATTCAGGCGATTGGATAAGGTCCTTTAACTCGCTGACATCATTGATCTCGATGAAATACTTGGCGGTGGCCTTAAAACCAAAGCTGTTGTAGGGCTGCAGGTTGACGTTGTTTTTCATAATGCAAATATAAAAAAAATATTACTTTTGCGATATGAAACGCGTCATCGTATCGGTCATCAACGACCTGGTCACCGACCAGCGAGTCAACAAGTCGTGCCTCACGCTGCAAAAGATGGGGTATGAGGTGCTCCTCGTTGGTCGCAAGCAACGCAAAAGTCCGCCGATGGATCCAAGGCCGTACGATACGAAACGGATGAAACTGCTCTTTGAAAAAGGCCCTTTATTCTATGCGGAATACAACATCAGGCTGTTCTTTTTCCTGTTGTTTCATAAAGCCAATCTGTTGCTATCCAACGACTTGGACACTGCTTTGCCCAACTACTTCATCTCGAAGATGAAAGGTATCCGCATGATTTACGACAGCCATGAGTATTTTACTGAGACTCCGGAGCTGGTGGATCGGCCAAGGGTGCAAAGGGTGTGGAAACGCATTGAGGGCTTCGTGGTGCCGCGACTTAAAGAAATGATCACCGTGTGCGACAGCATCGCCGACTTGTTTCATGAGAAATATGGCGTGGACTGCCATGTGATTCGCAACATCCCAGCCAGGGCGGCATTGCCTCCCCAAGGCGACAAAAATGCGTTGAACCTGCCTGACGACAAGCATCTGCTGGTGCTGCAAGGATCGGGTATTAATATCCAACGTGGGGCCGAGGAGTTGGTGGAGGCCATGCGGTATCTCGACGACTGCTACTTGATGGTTATCGGAGGTGGCGACGTGCTGGCGACGCTGAAACAGATGACCGCCGACCTGCATATTGAAGACAGGGTGCGCTTCCTCCCCAGGATGCCTTACGCCGAGATGATGGCTTACACGCAACTGGCGGAACTGGGTTTTGTGCTCGACAAGGACACGAACCTCAACTACCGTTTCTGTCTGCCTAACAAGCTGTTCGACTTCATCCAGGCAGGTGTGCCCGTGGTGGCCTCCAATCTGGTGGAAGTCGGAAAAATCATCAAGAAATATGATATCGGACTGTTCATTCCTGACCACGACCCGAAGTCGATTGCAGCTACCATCCGCCAGGGCCTTGACGACCAGGAGGCTCGCATGAGATGGAAACATGGACTTGCCCAAGCCGCCGAGGAATTGTGCTGGGAGAATGAACAACAAACGCTGATTGAAATCTATAAGCATTATGAATGACACTGACTATCACCTACATGTCATCAGTTTCGATGTGCCTTATCCCGCCAACTACGGTGGCGTGATCGATGTGTTTTATCGCATCAAGGCCCTGTCGGAAGCAGGCGTGAAGGTGCATCTGCATTGCTTTGAATACGGCAGAGGACATGCCGAGGTGCTCGACCGCTGCCACGAGGTGAAATACTACAAACGCGACACTTCCTTTTGGAAACAGCTCAGCCGTGATCCTTATGTGGTGGCCTCAAGAAGGTCAGAAGCATTAATAAAAGACCTTTTGATGGATGATTATCCCATCCTTTGCGAGGGACTTCATACCACCGCCATCTTAAACGATTCCCGGTTGGAAGGCCGTAAGGTCTTTGTGAGGGCTCATAATGTGGAACATGACTACTACCGCCTGTTGGCCGACTCCGAGCCGACCTTTTGGAAGCGCTGGTTCTATCGGATGGAGGCACGCAAGCTGAGACGTTATGAGCCCATATTGAAGAAGGCCGCTGGCATCTTCGCCATCACCCAGCAAGACGCCGATTACTTCAATCAACATTATGGTAAGGCAGTGTTGGTGCCGGGTTTCAGCGCATTGAGCCGAGTGTGTTCCGAGACGGGGAGGGGCGACTATGTGCTGTATCATGGCAACCTCTCGGTGGCGGAGAACAAGAAAGCGGCGCAATGGCTGGTTGAAAACGTTTTCTCTGAATTGGATGTCCCCTGCGTGGTGGCAGGACTGAATCCTCCTGACAGCCTTCGTAAGCTTTGCAGCCGTTATCCTCATGTGCGACTCAAGGCCAATCTGCACGATGCTGAGATGATGGATTTGATCCGCAACGCTCAAGTCAACGTGATGGTCACAGATCAACCTACGGGATTGAAACTCAAGCTCATGAATGCTTTGTATAATGGGCGTTTCTGTCTGGTTAACGATGATATGGTTCGTGGTACGGATCTTGGCCAATTGTGCTTGGTAGCTGAAGAACCCGAGCAGTTTATCAGTCAGATAAGGCGATTAATGAAAGAAGACTTCACCGAAGATGACATTAATGAACGCGATGAAGCCCTAAAAGAGCTCTATCAGAATGAAAAAAATGCTCAAATCATCATGGATTCCATCTACCGATAGAGCATCCCTACGGGATGCGGTTTCCCATAAGAATCACTCCACCTTGGTGCAAATCACCTTATGGTCCTCGCATTTCAAGATGCGTCCAGGATATTTCTGGATTAATCCGTAGTTGTGTGTCGCCATCAAGACGGCGGTGCCGTTTTCGGCGATTTTCCGAAGCACTTTAAGGACATCGAGGGTGGTCTCGGGGTCGAGGTTGCCAGTAGGCTCGTCGGCGAGGATGATATCGGGGTCGTTGAGCAGTGCGCGGGCGATGGACACGGATTGGCGTTCGCCGCCTGACAGGTTATAGGGCATGCTCTTCCGTTTGTCTTTCAGTCCCACCTTCTCCAGCACCTCGTCGATGCGGTTACTGATCTGTTCCTCGTCGTACCATCCCGTGGCTCGCAGCACAAAGTCGAGGTTAGCCTCCACGTTGCGGTCGTCAAGCAGCTGGAAGTCCTGGAACACGATGCCCAGTTTTCTCCGGAGGAAGGGGATGTCCTTGCGGCTGATATCGGTGAGGTCGAACCCCGCCACCTTCACAATGCCTTCGTCGGTGGGCAGTTCGGCGTAAAGGGTCTTTAGCAGCGATGACTTGCCGCTGCCGGTCTTGCCGATGAGATAGACAAACTCGCCTTTATTAATGCTGAAAGTAACCTCGCTAAGGATGGGGTTTTCGCGCTGATAGATGGTGGCGTTGACTAGTTCGATGATAGGCATTGGGGAAAGATAAGAGTTAAGAGATAAGAGATAAAAGTTAGGAGTTGTGCATGGGCTTGAGGAGGTCGTTTACCGTTTTTACGGGGTTGAAGGTCTCGATGGGGACCTCCACGAAGACGGTGATCCAGTCGGCCATGGCGCCGTTCCACAGTCCAGGCAGCTCGAGGGCTTTCAGCTCGCGGCCGTCTTTCGACTTGCTGGAGACAAAGCCGGTGTTGGGGTCGACGTAGTCGGTGAGGTTGAACGCCTCTCCCTTGTAGTTCCAGCAGCCGCACACCAGGTCGACGGGGTTGAAGTGGGTGGATGCCTTGAAGATGGCCTCCTGGTCTTCCTTGCCGTGATTGATCTGCGACGACTCGATGATCTGCAGCGACACCTCGTCGTTGGTGTTTTTGATCCAGAAAGGACCTCCGCCAGGTTCGCCCTCATTCTTCACCATGCCACACACACGCATCGGACGGTTCAGGCAATCGTAGAGGAAGTCGGTCTTCTCGTAAACGTCATATTGTTCCACGAAACTGGGGATGTCGATCATTAATTGCTTTCTGGCGAAATCAATCATCTCATCCAGCTCTTCTTGGGTGACATCGCCGCCGTCGAGGATTTCGAGGTATTCGAAAGTCTGCTGTTGCAGTTTCAGTAGTAGACCGGCCAGCACCTTCTTGAAGGTGATGGTGGTCTCGGCTTTGCTTTCAGGTACTATGTTGTCGATGTTCTTGATGAACACAATTTCTTGCTTGAGGTCGTTGAGGTTTTCGATTAATGCGCCGTGACCGCCGGGGCGGAACAGCAGCTTGCCATCGCTCTCGCGGAACAGCTCACCGTTGGCATCAATGGCAACCGTGTCGGTAGAGGGTTTCTGGAAAGAATAGGTTATATCGTATTTAACACTATATTTCTGTTCATAAACATTCTTTAACCGATTGATGGTTTCCAGGAAAGGCTTCTCATGTTCCGTTGACACGGTGAAATGCAGTCGTGCCACTGCTCCGTTGTCGGTGGCATAGCGTGCGGCTTCCACCAGATGCTCCTCCAACGCCAGTCGGTCGAACCCTTCGTAGTGGTGGAACTTGAGCAGGGCTTTGGGTAGCTTGCCATATCCCAAGCCGTCTTCCAGCAACAAGGCCTTCACTACTTCCACCTTTCGTCCGTTTTCCAGCATGGTGTTGATGCTCATGCCATAAAGCTTTTGGCATGCTTTCTCGAGGTCGTCGGCAAAGGCGAAGCAGTGGATGTGTGCGAAGAAGATTTCGGTGAACTTGGTCTCCTCACCGTTCTCGACGAAAGCAAAGAGATCCTTGAACATCCTCGATGCCGCGCCCGAAGCGGGGACGAATTTGGTGAACTGGTAATATTCTTTGTCCTCGTCAAAGGCTTGACACATCGCGTTCACTTGGTCGGGACTCATCCTAAGGATGCCGTCGCCGATGGTGGCGGGACGGACGAGTTTGACGTACGCGGTGCCCCGTTTCAGCTGGGCTACCTGGCGTTCCACCTGTTCTTCTGTGACATTCCGGTCTTTGATCTGGTTTAAATCTTTTTCGGTCAACATAATACAAGTTGTTTTGTTTGCAAAGATAGTAAAAGTTTTGTTTTTTTGTAATCTCAAACAACTAAAACACCATTGAGATGAAGATAGGTTTAAGGGCCATGGCTTTGATGTTATTCATGGCTTTTGCGTTGAGTTGCACAAAGACGGAAGACCCCGTTGTGCAGGACAATAGCCTTAACGGCCATGAGTATGTTGACCTAGGTTTGCCGAGCGGCCTTTTGTGGGCTACATGCAATGTGGGGGCTGAAGTGCCGGAAGACATTGGAGGTTATTTTGCCTGGGGCGATACAGCAACCAAGGAACACTATGATTGGAAAAGCTATCGTTATGGCAATTCCTTCGATGGCCGTTTTGAGATGACCAAATACTGCACTGTGTCGGACTGGGGACTCGATGGTTTTGTCGATGACCTGACCATTTTGGAGCCTTCCGACGATGTAGCCACCGTATGCTGGGGTGAGGGCTGGCGTATTCCTACCAAGGAAGATTATGAAGAGCTGACTCAGAATGCCACCTTTGTTTGGACCGTTCAAAACGGGGTGGGAGGGAGGCTCTTCACGGGGCCTAACGGAAACAGCGTTTTCTTCCCGGTCACGGGTTTCTTCTTGGACGACCAGGTGATCTGTCCCGGACTCGGCATCTATTGGTCAAGCACGCTCCATTCGGGGTTCCCCGAGCGTGGGTGGAGTCTCCATTTCGACGATGTCAACTACCATGTGTGTGGCACCTACGAACGCTGTCGCGGACAAGTGGTGAGGGCGGCGTGCTGCCGTCAGTAAAGCAAACCGAACATCCAAAGCGGGATTTTGTTTCCAAAGCCAACAGACGCCCTGAAAGGGCAACAGCCACCAGTCCAGGGCAACGCCCTGGATAAATGATGCGATGCCACAACAACCATTATTTGTTTTAGGTTTCGCCCTGAAAGGGCAAAAGCATTATGATCAATCAGAAAACACATACCTCTCGTCGTATTCGACCTTGTAGTGCTTCAGAAAATCCAGATACTCCTTCCGGAATGACGATTTTGCATGGTGTGCTTTTTGATTCCTCACATAATTGATTGTTTTTGGCAATACGGACTCGCTAATTGAAAAAGCGGCGTAACCACCTTGCCAGGCAAAATGTCGGTATCTGTCATCAATAGTCTTGATCCAACGGCTGCTGTTCCGCTTGACCTCTTCCAAAAGATGTGATACGGTTTCATTCTTTGATAGCTGACAAACAATGTGAACGTGGTTGGAAACACCACCAACAATCAGTGTTTGGCAACCCATGGTATTGACCAGTTGTCCGATGTAGGAATGAACACGCTCCAGATGCTCCTCCTTTATAGAAGGGCTGGTGGTTTTGATGTGGAAGATAATATGTAGATATATTTTGGAGAGCGATTGTGACATGATTTGATTGCTTATACCCAGGGCGTTGCCCTGGATTGTTGACTGTTGCCCTTTCAGGGCGGTTAACAATGATAACACCATTATATCCGGGCGTTGCCCGTTAACCCAGGGCGTTGCCCTGGGCTGGTAGGTGTTGGCCTTTCAGGCCGTTGACATGGTCCAATCGTTCTCGTTTTACCCAGGGCGTTGCCCTGGGTTGTTGACTGTTGCCCCTTCAGGGCGTTATGTTACAATTTTTCAAGATTCCTCTTGACAAACTCGCTCAAATCCTTGCCCTTCAGCAAATTCTTCGAGAGCAAAGCGAGGTCGTAAATCTGCCGAATCGTGGCTTCCTGTGCGGCTTCGTCCTTGTCTAGGAGGCCAGTGATGATGGGACTGTTGGCGTTGAGCATCAGTGTGTAGCTGTCGGGCAGGGAGCCATAGAACGACATGGGGCTGCCGCCCATCTGCTCCATCTCCTTCATACGACGCATCCACTCGTCTTGGGTGACCTCCACGGGTGCGTCAGCCTCATTGCCGTCGGTGAACTCAATATGGAAGCGCTCCTTGTCGATGACCTTCTCGAATGCGGCCTTCAGGGTCTCCTTCTGCTTGTCGTCAAGCTTCGACTCGGTCTTCTGTTCTTCCTTCACGATGAGCTTGTCGATGGTGTTGGAGTCGACACGGGCGAACATCGTGCGGCTGTCTTCACCCTTCTCGCTTTCCTTCTGCTCAAAGGAACTGATGAAATGCGGGTCAAGGATGCCGTCCATCATCAACACGTTGTAACCCTTGGCCTTGGCGTTCTCGATGTTGGTGTATTGGTCGTCCTTGTCGGTGGCGTACAGATACACAAGCATCTTGTCCTTGTTGGTCTGGTTTTCCTTAATCAAGGTCTTGTACTCCTCGATGGTGTAGTATTTGTCATCGGTGTCCTTGAAGAGGAAGAACTTCTCGGCGCGCTCATAGAACTTCGGGTCGCTCATCATGCCGTATTCAATGAACACGCGGATGTCGTCCCAATTCTTTTCGTAGGCCTCACGGTCCTTCTTGAAGAGCTCTTCCAGTTTCTCGGCTACCTTCTTGGTGATGTAGGTCGAGATCTTCTTCACGTTCTGGTCGCTCTGCAGGAACGAACGGCTCACGTTCAACGGGATGTCGGGCGAGTCGATGACGCCGTGCAGCAGCGAGAGGAACTCGGGCAGGATGCCTTCCACTGAGTCGGTGACAAACACCTCGTTGCAGTAGAGCTGAATCTTGTTGCGCTGGAACTCGTAACGGTTCTTCACCTTCGGGAAATAAAGGATGCCCGTGAGGTTGAAGGGGTAGTCCACGTTGAGGTGGATGTGGAACAGCGGCTCGCCGAAGTTCATCGGGTAAAGCGTGTGATAGAAGTCGTTGTACTCCTCGTCCTTGAGGTCGGCAGGGGCTTTCTTCCAAAGCGGAGCCACATCATTAATGATCCAAGGTTTTTCCACTTCCTTGGTCTTTGGGTTGCCGTCCTTGTCGGTCTCGCCCTCGATGGGCTCGTTGACTTTGCGGGTGCCGAACTGGATCGGGATGGGGAGGAACTTGCAGTATTTATTAAGGAGTTCGCGGATGCGGCCTTCTTCGAGGAACTCTTCGGCATCATCACTGATATAAAGGATGACGTCGGTGCCGCGGTCGCCCTTCGGGATTTCGTTCATGGTGTACTCCGGGCTGCCGTCGCATTCCCAGATGACGCCGTTCTTGCCTTCTTCCTTGCAGGATTTCGAGATTAATGCCACCTTCGAGGAGACCATAAAGGCGGAATAGAAGCCCAAGCCAAAATGTCCGATGATGTTGGCAGCTTCAGCCTCGCTCTGTGTCTTGAACTTGGCGATGAACTCCTCGGCGCCTGAGAAGGCAATCTGATTAATATATTTGTCAACTTCTTCAGCGTTCATGCCGATGCCGCGGTCGCGCACGGTGAGGGTCTTTTTCTTCTTGTCGACTTCCACCTTGATGGTGAGGTCGCCCAGCTCGCCCTTGAACTCGCCCGAGGCGGCCAAGGCTTTCAGCTTTTGGGTGGCATCCACGGCGTTGCTGATGATTTCACGCAGGAAGATCTCTTGATCTGAATACAAAAACTTCTTGATGACAGGGAAAATGTTTTCTGTCTTTACTCCAATGTTACCGGTTTGTTGCATATTTCAATTTTTTTTTATATTTCCAATTATTGGATTGCTTTGCTTCGCTCGCAATGACGTCGTTGCCGCTTCGCGTCATTGCGAGGACCGCGAGCGTAGCGAAGCGGGACGCGGCAATCCACATGTCGTCGGCTGATTGTCAAATTGTGTGCCATTGGGAAAACTGACAATTTGGCAAGGCTAGTTCTTGTTTTCGTTTTCCAATTTGAAAATGATGGGGAGCAGATATTCCATACGAACTGGTTTGCCTCTTTGTGTGGCAGGTGTCCATTTGGGCATTTTCTTAACAACTGCCATGGCTTCTTCATCGCAACCATATCCAATTCCCCTCAACAATTGGATGCTCGATAAACTGCCGTCTCGTTCAACAATAAAACTAACGAAAACACGGCCTTCTATACCAGCTTCTTTTGCTTCCTGGGGATATGAAAGATTGGCGGTGATGAACTCAGTCAAAGATTGTACTCCGCCGGGAAATTCTGGCATAACCTCAACACAAGTAATCAATTCCCCAACGTCATCCTTTTCTCCTAATTTGAAATTTACCGGTAGCGTATATCGATAGTCGATAGGCACATCCCGATTCATTGCCGGACTCCATTTGGGCATTCCTTTGATAACTTCTAAAGCTGCTTCATCACATCCATAGCCCAAACTTTGAAGCACCTTAAAATGATCCAGACTTCCGTCTTTCATCACCCAAAAGCCGATAAAAACACGGCCTTCAATGCCTGCCTCAATGGCTTCCTCGGGATAGGCCAAATGCTCCGAGAGGTATTTGCCTAATTCGGATATTCCCCCAGGGAAGCTTGGAAATTCCTGAGGAGCGCTAAAGATCTCGGTGCCATTGTCGTTGTCATTCCACCAAATGTCGGTTATGGTATCTGCTGTCTGTGCCTTTGCACCTATTGCAAACATGAGCAGTATTAATTCTAAAAGCAAATCTTTTTTCATGGCTTTGTTTTTTTTATAAAACGCAGTAAAGATATGGATTATTTCCTGGTTGATGATAATTGAGCATATTATTTCTTATTTTTGAAGCATGAAAAACGAAACTCAAAATAGAAAACACCTCCCGCTGTATGCCAAAATCCTTATTGGCATGGCTCTCGGTGTGGGTTTTGGCTTCTTGGCCATCACATTGAATTGGGGAAGCTTTGTGCGCGACTGGGTTGCGCCATTCGGTGCCATATTTATGCGGCTGCTCAAACTGATTGCGGTGCCACTGGTTCTGGTGTCGCTGGTTTTGGGTGTAGTCAGCCTGAAGGACATCAAGAGCCTTTCACGCATTGGACTGAAGACCATATTGATCTATGTCTGCACCACCATCATCGCAGTGAGCATCGGCTTGGCCATGGTCAACCTTATCAAGCCGGGCAACCTTTTCCCGAAGGACAAGCAGGCGGAGTTTGTGGAACGCTATCAGCAGACGGTGACGGAGCGTGAATCGCTAATGGAGCAGGTGAAAAGCGACTCTCCGATGCAACCCATCGTGGACATTGTTCCTGAAAACATCTTCCAAGCCTTCAGCAGCAACTCCAACTTGCTGCAAGTCATCTTCTTTGCTTTGCTGTTTGGTGTGGCCTTGATTTGCGTGGGACAGACCAAAACTGGTTCGGTGATACGGTTTTTCCAGCAATTGAATCTCATCTTGCTGAAAATCATCGACTTCATCATGGCCTTTGCGCCATTGGGCGTCTTTGCCTTGATGGCGGGCTTAATCGTTGATTATGCCGGCGATGTCGGAATCATCTCCTCGTTGGGTATGTATGCCCTCACGGTGGTATTGGCTTTGGCAGTCATCATCTTTTTGGTCTATCCGTTGATTCTTCGACTGTTCAGCAAAAAGAGACTAGGCCAATTCTTCAAGGCCGTATTCCCCGTGCAAATGCTTGCCTTCTCCACCAGCTCGAGTGCGGCCACCTTGCCTTTGACCATGGAGCGGTCGCAGAAAAACCTGGGTGTTTCCGAGGAGGTGTCCAACTTTGTGCTGCCCGTGGGGGTGACCATCAACATGGACGGGACGAGTTGCTATCAGGCGGTGGCAGCGGTTTTCTTGGCTCAGGTGATGGGGCTCGACCTGACTTTTGGTCAGATGCTGCTCATCCTTGCCACAGCTACCATCTCGTCGATAGGGACACCGGGCATCCCGGGAGGCTCCATTGTGATGCTGATGATTGTCCTCGACTCGGTGGGCATACCGATTGAAGGCTTGGCGCTCATCCTGGGCATCGACCGGCCCTTGGACATGTTGCGCACGGTGGTCAATGTGACAGGCGACACTACTGTGGCTTGCGTAGTGGATGACACAAATAAAACAGAATCAAAATAAACAACATGAAAAAAATACTTTTCCTAATACAGATTATGCTCCTTTCTGGTGTGTTCTCCGTCAACGCTGCCCCGGTGAGCTGCCAAGAGGCATCCGATGTTGCTGCTGCTTTTTTGAAACAGCCTACGGTCGAGGCGGTCGGGGTTCCGTTCGAGCATCTTTATGTGTTCAATGGCGACCATTGTTTTGCGATTGTCCCGGACGACGATGTGATGACGCCGATTATCGGCTATTCGCGCGACCGTTGCTTTGAGATGAACGACAATCTTAAAGGATGTCTGATGATAGTGGACAGAAATGTTCAAGCCTATAGAGAAGGGGGAGGGCAAGCCTCCGACAAGGTCCGGGAGCTATGGAATGCCCTGAGGAACGGCCAAGGAATGCCTGTGCTGAACCGTGCTGTTGTGGAGCCTCTGGTAAAGACCAGATGGGGTCAGAACGGGCCTTATAACGACAGCTGCCCCGGAGGGAGTGCCACGGGTTGCTCGGCGACGGCGATGGCGCAGGTGATGAAATACTGGGAATTCCCGAATCATGGAATAGGGTCGCATTCATACAACCATCCGGATTTCGGCACCCTATCGGCCAATTTCGGCGCGACCACCTATGATTGGGACCACATGCCCGAGAGTCCCGTTTTATCGACCGTCACCGATATCGAGAGGCAGGCCTTGAGCACGTTGATGTATCATTGCGGTGTGTCGATCGACATGAATTACGGTCTCGATGAGAGTTCGGGCGACCTGTGGAAAATGTCTTCGACGATGTCGGAGTTTTTCGGCTATGCTCCAACGGTCCAATGGCTTTACCAACGCAACTATACCGAAGCTGCCTGGAAGTCGATGCTCAAGGCGGAACTCAACGCTTCAAGGCCGATGTGCTATGCGTCGGCATTGCCCCAAGATGAAGCGTCTCGCACCTCGTTCCATGCCTTCGTGTGCGACGGATACGACCAAATGGATTACTTCCACCTCAATTGGGGCTGGACTGGCAGCGGCGATGGCTATTACGATGTCTATACCATGATCCCGGTCGGGGAGACCAACTACAACTATGTCGTTTTAGGTATTAATCCGACATTCACTGTCAACGCTCCCCACGACCTGACGGCTGTGTCGGAATCCGATGCCATCCGCTTGTCGTGGACCAAGCCTCAAGGGGCTGCGACCTTCAATGTGTATCGCGATGATGAACTCATCGCCACGGGCGTGACAACAAACACTTATAACGATACCGAAATGAGCTATGGCATTCATTCCTACTATCTGAAAGTCTTGGATGCCAACGGCAACAGGTCGTGGAAGTCGAACAGCGCAGAGGCTTTTTGTGAGTTTACCGCACCCGCGCCCACCACGCTAGAGGCGACGTTGGCGGGCGACAGCCTGACACTTCACTGGGATATGCCGTTCCCTTGGCATGATACTTTGGCATACGGTACCGGGCCAATTGTCGGCTCTTATGGATATAGTCCCACATACCCCAATCCAACTTTCTGGGGACAGCGTTTCCCGGCTGAAATGCTGAAACCCTATGGTGGCTATGTTGTTAAAGGTGTTAGCTTGTATGTGAACCAGTCGGGCACCTATACCTTGAACGTCTGCCGTGGCGACGATAAGGGTGTGACGGAGGTGATGGCGCAACAGACTTTTGAAGTGCGCCGGGAAGGTTGGCAGGACCTGCTGCTCGACACGCCTTATCCTTTGGAATTCACCCGTGACGTTTGGATTGTGATGAGCACTCCGGCAGGGATGTATTGGGTGAGTGCGGCATGCGATTACGACGGTCCCGGAATGGAAAATGCCGCTTTTTATTCCACCGAGATGTCGGATTCGTTCTTTTCAGTTGATGCTAACAGGTCATGGATGATGAAAACAATCCTTGAAGACGGCCTAACTTATCGTGTGAACCGCAATGATGAACTCTTGGCGACTGCGTTGCACGGACGCGTTTTTGTGGATCACAGTGTTGCCGCCGGCGATTGGGACTATAAGGTATGGGCATCGTATCAAGGAATGGAGAACGGCGAACCCGTGAACTACTCCATTTCTGTGGCAAGGGTGGATGTCTTTCCCAACAGCCCCGCTTCAGGAACCGTTGATGGAAATGGCTTGTATGAGGTGGGAGCGACAGCGACCGTGACAGCCCAACCCAACGATGGCTATAAGTTTGTCGGCTGGTCCGAGGAAGGTACAGTGATCTCTTCTGACAATCCATATACTTTTGCGGTGAGCGGTTCCCGAAACTTGGTAGCAATGTTTGAAAGCAACCATGGCGTTGACGAGGATTTGGAGGAGATGAACGTACAAAGCGTTCAGGTCTATGGTGTCAATGGCGTGTTGTTGAAAGAGACTAAGACCCAAGGCGTCTATGTGGTCAGGTATGTGACCGACAAAGGCGTGATTGTTCGAAAAACCATCGTGGTTGAGTAAGGAAGAAAAAAATCATCCGTTTTTTTGAAACATTTCCTATCTTTGTGGCACTTAACAACAAAACAAAGTGCCATGAAAAGATTGTTTACGCTGATGATACTTGTGCTTCTTGTGGGAAGCGCTTATGCTCAAGTGCTTGTCAATGAAGGTTTTGAGACTGGCAATACTGTGGGTCAGTGTCCAACGGGTTGGATATCGCCCGACAATGGATGGAAAGCGGGAATCACCATCCCCGACGATAACGAGGCCCGTGGTCGGAAACCGCATACCGGCGATTGGTACATGTATGCCACCTATAACTCCGACGTGTGGATTTATAAAGAGATTAATGTGACTGCTGGCAGCTACTACCGTGTCTCGTTCTGGTACGCAACCTGGCATGTCGATCACTTCAACCTGGAAGTCAAAGCCGGCGCTAATGCCACACCTGCAGGCATGACAGTCACCGTGATGCCGGAGTTCCAAATCTCCAACGAGGAATACCAACAGGCCTCAGCCGTGTTCCAAGCCACAAACTCGGGGTCCTTCTACGTGGGCTTCCACAGCACCGCCACCAACTCACCTTGGTACCTGTCGGTCGACGATGTCATCATCGAACAAACCGCACAATACTGCTTCAACCTGGAACAGCTGACTGCCGACACCTCGGCCTACTTCGGAGAATCGGCCTACCTCCGTTTCCTCCTCAGCAACACGGGCGAACAAGCCGATACCTACCAGTTCACCAACACGGGTTCGCTGCCTGTCGAGTTCTATCTAAATGGCACCCAAGTGAGCCAAATTAATCTTCCTTACAACACTTCTGTTGAGATGATTGCAAAAGCCACCCTGCCAATGGATTTAACCAACAACCAGACGCTTCACGCCACCTTCAACGTGAGCTCGGCACACTCCGCCCCGACACAGAGCGCCGACTTCACCATCACCGCGCTGGAGCCAATCTCCTCATATCCTTTGATGGAAGGCTTCGACGGTACCGTGTTTCCCCCTGCGGGATGGCAAAACGTGGCTACCTCAGGTAACTATGTCTATGAACGCAAGACCTCCAACGACTGGCCGAACTGCCTGCCACACAACGAAAGCAGCGCCATGGCCCGCTATTATTGCTATACCAACCCGGTAGGAGGTAAGTGCTCCCTGATCTCTCCAAAACTGCAACTCAATGCCACGGGCAACACTGTGCGTTACTGGATCTTCCGTAATTTCAACAACAACATCATGGGTCCGGATAGGATCAACGTGTATTATTCGCCGACCACCAATACCGCCGATGGCACTTTGCTCGGCACCGTGCACCGCAATACCATGTTGGAACCCGTGGTGGGTGAGGTGAGCGACTGGTACGAATACAACTATACCTTCGACAGCCCCGAAGGGTATGGGTTCATCATCATCGAAGGCGAAAGCGGCTACGGATGGAATCTCTGCATCGATGACATCTTTATTAATACCTCGGCTGTCGACAACAACCCGCCAGTCGTGGTCTCGCTCAACGGCACCCAGACCTGGGCGGAGACTCCTATGGAACTCGCCCTGAGAGTTTATGACGAGTCAGATCTCCCGAATCAAATGGAGGCGACATATACCATCGACGGACAATCCACCAACATTACCTTTAACAGGACGTCGAAGGCCAACTGCGACTACGTGGCAACCCTGCCTGCACAACCCAACCATACCACAGGAGAGATCGTCTTCCACCTAGTCGATGAACCAGGAAACACAGCTGACTCAGAGCCTTACGACTTGCACTGGGATTGGCAGGCGCCCTACCTCCTTGAAGGCTTCGAGGGCGAACAGTTCCCGCCGGCAGGATGGTCGATGGAATCGCTTAACATGAGTTGGTTCGTGTGGTTCAGATGCGGCGCCGTCTATGCCGACAACTGGTTTGGCGATGAATACTATGTGGTTCCTCCACAAGGAGTAAAACAAGCCGCCCTCGAATGGGACAGCAGTGAGGAGTGGGGACCTCAGGACGAGTCGCTCGTCACCCCGCTGATCACCCTCGACCGTCCGGCAGTGCTGACCTTCGAGACCTCGTGCCAGTATGGTGTGCCCGACTATCAAGACCACTATAAGGTGGATGTGCTGAATACCAGCACAGGCTCTTGGATCACCCTCTGGGATGCCGTGAACCAGCCTAATATGCTGAACAACTACAACGAGCCGGTGAGCATCGACCTGTCGCAATACCAAGGGTCCAACATCCGCTTGAGATGGCGAGGCCATAACAACGGGAGCGAAGTGTTGACCTTCTCGTGGTACATCGACAACGTGAAGGTCGTGGCTACAGACACCACCTCCGTCAGCGTCGGTGAGACGAGTCTCGCCAATGTCAGTCTGTATCCCAACCCGGCCAAGGACAGGGTGCGTATCCAGTCGAGCCAGACTATTCAAAGCATGGCATTATATGGCATTAAAGGCGAGATGCTTGAGAGCCGTCCTGTGAACACGAAGGAGATGGAACTGCCGCTCGAGGGCTATTCCAAGGGCGTCTATTTCATCCGTCTGCTTACCGACGATGGTGTCATCACTAAGAAATTGGTTGTGAAGTGATCAAATAGCAATAGACCGTGGGTGAAAACATCGAAAAATACCTGAACCGAGTGGCCGAAGCCGCCGAGCAGAATGCCCTGGTGAAAATGACGCTGAGCAAGCCTGCCGACAAACATGACGAGCTACGCAACATCTATGTGAAACCCGTATTGATCAAGGGGAAACGCCTCTTCGCCTTCACTTATCGTTATGAGCGTCGCGATGAGGTTAAGAACTATGACGCTGAGCAGATGATCTCAACGCTGAAAGAGCTCGTGCCTTCAAAGTTCTTGAATGCGGTTCTCTTCACCGTGAATGAGGATGTCGCATTGTTGGTGTCAAGCAAGGGCAAAGTTACCGTTCAGACCAAAAAGGTGCAGGAATGCAGAGAACAGAACCTCGAACACGACAAACAAAAGGCACGCCTCATTAATCCTGCGAATCCTTGGTGGTACCAGTTGGGGTTGACCACACGTGAAGGGAAGGTCACTGCCGACATGCAACATAAGTTCAAGCAGATATATAAATACGCCGAGATCGTGGAAAGCCTCGTCAAGCCGCTGAAGTTCGACGGCCCGGTGCATATTGCCGACATGGGGGCGGGGAAAGGTTACCTCACCTTCGCCTTGCATGAACTGCTTACGCAACGGTTGAACCTTGACGTGGACATCAAGGGCGTGGAGATTCGGCCCGAACTGGTGCAAAAGATTAATGATATTATCAAGACCTCGGGTCTGAAAGGGCTGGAGTTTGTGGAAAGTACCATCGACGCTTATCGTCCTCAACAATTGGATATATTAATTGCCCTTCATGCCTGTGACACTGCCACCGATGACGCCATTGCCAAAGGCGTCAGGGCAGGGGCGGAGCTGATAGTGTGCGCCCCGTGTTGCCACAAGCAGATCCGTCAAGAGATGGAGCGCTCAGGGAAGACCGACGCGATTACACGTTACGGTATCTTCATGGAACGCCAGGCAGTGATGGTCACCGACACGATAAGGGCATTAATGATGGAATATTACGGCTACAAGACCCAGGTGATGGAGTTCATCGAGATGGAAAACACCCCGAAGAACATACTGCTGGTGGGTCGTAAGACCGATAAAACGCCTGATAGACTGATGATTAGCAAGGCCATCGGCGATTTGAAACGACAATATGGTATTGAGAAGCATTACCTTGAAACGGTGCTGTAAATTATTTCTTGAATAAAGATTGATTATTCAAAGAAACTTCGTACCTTTGCCAACAGTAACTAATCTAAAAAAATACAATAAAATCATGCAAAACATTGATTGGGCAAATTTAACGTTTGGTTATTATCCAACGAATTACAATGTCCGCTGCTATTTCCGCAACGGCGAATGGGGTGAGCTGGAAGTCAGCTCGGAGACCACCATCAACATCCACATGGCTGCCACCTGCTTGCACTATGGTCAAGAGGCTTTTGAAGGCATGAAGGCATTCCGTGGCAAGGACGGCAAGGTGCGTATCTTCCGCTGGGACGAGAACTGCAAGCGTTTGCAGCGTTCCGCACAAGGCATCATGATGGCCGAGTTCCCCGAGGACAAGTTCAAGGCTGCCATTGAGAAGGTCGTTCGCCTGAACTCCGATTTCATCCCTCCGTATGAGACTGGCGCATCGCTCTATATCCGTCCGCTGCTCATCGGCATGGGCGCCCAGGTGGGTGTGAAGCCTGCCAGCGAGTATCTGTTCGTGGTGTTCGTGACCCCCGTCGGTCCTTACTTCAAGGGCGGATTCATGGCCAACCCCTATGTCATCACCCGCAAGTACGACCGTTCAGCCCCTCTGGGCACCGGTACCTTCAAGGTCGGTGGCAACTATGCCGCTTCATTGCGCGCCCACGTTGAGGCCTGCCACGGCGGTCAGTATGCCTGCGAGTTCTATCTCGACGCCAAGGAAAAGAAATACATTGACGAGGCTGGCGCCGCCAACTTCTTCGGTATCAAGAACAACACCTACATCACTCCTCAGTCCACCTCCATCCTGCCTTCCATCACCAACAAGAGCTTGATGCAACTTGCTGAGAGCATTGGCATGAAGGTGGAACGCCGTCCCATCGCTGAAGAGGAACTGGCTACCTTCGAGGAAGCTGGCGCCTGCGGCACCGCTGCTGTGATCAGCCCGATCTCGCGCATCGACGACCCCGAAAACGGCAAGTCCTACACCTTCGGCGACGGCAAGCCGGGTCCCTGGAGCCTGAAACTCTACAACAAGCTCCGTGGCATCCAATACGGCACCGAGCCTGATGAGTTCGGCTGGACCTGGGTGATTGAGGGTCTCTAATCCTTTGATACATCCGAGATTAAAAAATGCGTCACAATGTGGCGCATTTTTTTATTTTTATTTATTTTTGTAGCGAAAATGGAAATTATGTTCAATTTAAACCGATTAATATGAAAAAGTTTACTCTTGTCATCATGGCCTTGCTGGCTCTCGCCTTCAATGTGAAAGCCCAGCAGTTTGTATCAACCGAGCCTGCCAACAGGAATGTCATCCTCGAGGAGTTCACAGGCCGAAATTGTCAGTATTGTCCTGACGGACATCGTATCGCCAATGAGATTATGGCTGCTCATCCAGGCCGTGCATGGGCCATCAACGTCCATGCTGGTGGTTATGCTACGACAACCTATCCCAACTTCATCACCCCTGATGGTAACACCATACATGGAGGGTTCAGTATTAGTGGATATCCGTCTGGCGTGGTCAACCGTTCTACCGCCGCTGGACAAAGCCGCTCCGCTTGGGCCAACCTCTCCAACACCCAGCTAAACCAACCCTCGGAGTGCAACATCGCCGGCCGTGTCCAGATCAACCCCGACACCCGTATGGCCTCGATTACCGTCGAGGTGTATTACACGGGTAACAGCAGCGCCGACGAGAACTATCTGACCGTGGCCATGCTGCAAGACAGTATCCTCGGCTCACAGAGCGGCGGCTCAACATGGAATCCCAACCAAATGATTAATGGACAGTATGTTCACATGCATATCCTTCGTGATGTCATCACCGAGAGCGCTTGGGGTGAAGCCATCAGCCCAACCACACAGGGCACGCTGATCACCAAGACCTACGAGTATCAGATTCCTGAGGTCATCGGAAGCCCCAACGGAGTGGATGTCATCCTCGACCATATCTTCTTCTTGGCTTGGGTCTCAGAACGTTACCAAGGCACTGCCACCCGTCCGATCCTCACTGGCTGCGAACTCGAGAAGACCACCATGACCGATGAACCCATCTATCCCATCGTCACCAATGTGGAACAGGCTGTCTCAGCTTCATGCAGCCAGAAACAATCGTTCTCCTTCGAAGTCTCGAACATCGGCACTGATGAACTCACCTCGTTGAAATTCAACGCTGAAATCGGCAATGCAACCAAAGAGTTTGAATGGAACGGCAATCTTCCGTCGGGCGACAAGACCATGATGGATTTCGATATGGATATGCCTTTCGGTACCTTCACGGGTCATCTGAACATCGTGGAAGCCAACGGCGTTTCGTTTGAATATCAAGCCTCATTCCCGGCCGTCTGCGAGGAATGGATCGATTTCGAGCTGAGCGAACCCACCACCACCTTAAAGGTCTACGTCATTCAAGACCAATGGGGTGAGCAAATCACTTGGGATATCATCAACTCGGCTGGTGACATTATCGGCCAAGG
The DNA here is from genome assembly GCA_902801465.1 of uncultured Bacteroidia bacterium. Taxonomy (GTDB): domain Bacteria; phylum Bacteroidota; class Bacteroidia; order Bacteroidales; family F082; genus Limimorpha. The sequence continues at coordinate 265,304 of CADCIH010000001.1, forward strand.
CGGTCCTTACCAGCACCTGGCCGGCAGCGGCTCCACCCAGCCCAATATTACAAGTATTAATGATGTTCCTGCCAACGACTGCTACTTGTTCCGTATCTACGACAACAACGGTAACGGCATCTGCTGCAACTATGGCAATGGCTATTATCAGGTGAAAGACGGCCATGGCAACGTCATCTTCGGCGGCGAGGGCAATGGCGACTTCGGCGAGATGGCCAGCCAGCAATTCTCACTCAGGACCAATACTTCAGTGGTCACGGAGGATCCCCGTGTGCTGGGTTACAACAGTGCCCTGTTCATCGGTACCATCGAGGGCGCTGCTGATGCGGTGGGATTCGAGTATTACAAACTCACCGACCATATCGTCCATGAAGTCGAAGGTGAACTCGACGGCAGCGTGTTTACCGCCAATGTTGACGTTCTGGAGGCAGGCTTGATGTATTCCGTTAAAGCCTATGCCCTCATCGGCAATAACAAAGTGTATGGTGCTGAGAAACACTTCCACACCTGGTATGAAGGTGTCAGCGAGCTTGAGAACAGCTTGAAGGTGTATCCCAACCCCGCCAGCCAAGTGCTGAACGTGGAAGGCTCGATGACCTCGGTCGAGGTTTACAACACTGTGGGCCAGTGCCTGCTCAGCAAACAAGTGAACGGAAACACCCAGATCGACCTCTCTGGATTCAACAACGGTTTCTATTTCCTCCGTGTGTATAATGGCGGTGAGACAGTCGTCCGTAAGTTCTCAGTGAATCGTTGATTTCTGTGAACGGTCAAAAAGAAAAGGCAGCTTTCGGGCTGCCTTTTTTGTTGCTTTGCTTGTCTTGTTTATAACAAGGCTGCCATCTGCCGCTGCAGCTTCTGTGCCTCTTCGGCGGCGCGGTCGGCGAAGTCGAACTTGTTGGAAGCGTAGATGATACCTCTTGATGAGTTGACCAACAAACCACAGTCCTTGTTTAATCCATGTCGGGCCACAGCCTGAAGGTCGCCGCCTTGGGCGCCTACGCCTGGGACTAGGAAGAAATAGTCGGGTAACATCTTGCGGATCTCACCCAACTCTTCGGGATGGGTGGCTCCAACAACAAACATCATTTGTTCCGAGGTAGCCCAAGTGGTAGCGGTTTGCAGCACCTGCTGGTGAAGCATCCTTTCGCCGACATTGAGGTACTGGAAGTCCTGAGAACCTTTGTTGGAGGTCAAGGCCAAGAGGATGACCCATTTGTCCTCAAAGTTCAAGAAAGGCTCCACCGAGTCTTTCCCCATATAGGGTGCCACGGTGAGTGCATCGGCTTTCAAGGTGTTGAAGAAAGCCTTGGCGTAGTTGGCAGAAGTGTTCCCGATGTCGCCACGTTTGGCATCAGCGATGATGAAGATCTCGGGATGGTTGATTTTGATGTATTGGATGGTGCGTTCCAGACTCTGCCAGCCTTTGGCTCCATTCATCTCGTAGAAGGCAGTGTTGGGCTTGTAGGCCACGGCAAACTCAGCCGTTTTGTTGATGATCTGTTTGTTGAATTCAAAAATGGGGTCTTCCAAAGCCAGAAGGTCTTGCGGAATCTTGTTGATGTCGGTGTCCAAACCCACACAGAGGAAGGATTTCTTCTTTTGGATCTGTTCGATGAGTTGTTGTTTGTTCATATATATTATTGTTCTATATTTTCTTTCAGTCGTTCGGCGTTTTCGGCCATTTGCAGACGGTTGATGATTTCATTCAGGTCGCCATCCATGACGGCGGCGAGGTTATATACCGTCAGGCCTTCGACGCGATGGTCGGTGACGCGGCCTTGGGGGTAGTTATAGGTGCGAATCTTTGCCGAGCGGTCGCCAGTCGAGACCATGGTCTTGCGTTTGGCGGAGATGTCGCTGATGTATTTCTGGTACTCCATGTCGTAGATGCGCGTGCGCAGTCTGGCCAAGGCACGTTCCCTGTTCTTGGGTTGGTCGCGGGTCTCAGTGCATTCGATGAGGATCTCCTGCATTTCACCTGTGTTGGGGTTCTTCCACATATAACGCAGACGCACGCCTGACTCCACCTTGTTCACGTTCTGTCCGCCTGCGCCGCTCGAGCGGAAGGTGTCCCATTTGATCTCACCTTCGTTGATTTCCACGTCAAACTCCTCGGCTTCGGGCAGCACGGCCACCGAAGCGGCAGAGGTGTGGATGCGTCCTTGGGTTTCGGTCTTAGGCACACGCTGCACGCGGTGCACCCCCGACTCGAACTTGAGGATGCCATAGCAGCCGTTGCCCGTCACGGTGAAGTCGATTTCCTTGTAGCCGCCGCTTGCGCCTTCGCTTACGGAGGTCACTTCGGTCTTCCAGCCCTTGGCTTCGCAGAACTTCACATACATGCGGAACAGGTCGCCGGCAAAGAGGCAGGCTTCGTCGCCGCCCGTGCCAGCGCGGATTTCCATGATGGCATTCTTGCTGTCTTGTGGGTCTTTTGGGATCATCATCACGCGGATGTCCTGCTCCAGTTGCTCGATGCGCGTTTGGGCGGTGTCCAACTCCTCTTGGGCCATCTTGCGCATCTCCTCGTCCTTCTCTGTGGCAAGAATCACTTTGGCTTCCTCCACGTTGGCTTTCAGGGTCTTGTATTCCTTGAAGGCCATGACGATAGGCTCCAAGTCCTTATAGTCCTTGTTGAGCTTCACGAATCGCTTCATGTCTGCGGCCACGGCGGGGTCGGCGAGTTGTTCGCCCATCTCCTCCCAGCGGTGTTTTATCGTTTCGAGTTTTTCGATGATGTCCATGGATTAATACTCAAACGTTCCGAACTCACTCTTAATCGTCAGCTGTTTCTTGTCTGAAGCCTCCACATGGCCAATGATTTGGCTGTCAATGTTGAATTCCTTGGCAATGGCAATCATCTCATTGGCGGCTTTTTCGTTGGTGTAGATTTCAAGACGGGAACCCATATTGAAGACCTTGTACATCTCTTTCCAATCAGTGCCGGAGGCTTGTTGGATCATACGGAACAAGGGCGGAAGCTGAAGCATGTTGTCCTTCACGATGTGCAGTTTGTCAACGAAATGCAGCACCTTGGTTTGAGCGCCACCACTACAATGGATGATGCCGTGAATTTGTTTGCGGAACTCCTTCAATATCGGGATCATCAGCGGGGCATAGGTGCGGGTGGGCGAGAGGATGAGTTTGCCCACGTCCACGCCAGGGACCTCGGTCGGGCCGGTGAGTTTGTGCGGACCGGAATAGACCAAGTCATTCGGGATGCTGTGGTCATAGCTCTCATCGTATTTCTCAGCCAGATAATGGTTCAGCATGTCATGGCGAGCCGAGGTGAGGCCGTTGCTGCCCATACCGCCGTTGTAGCTGTCCTCGTAGGTGGCTTGTCCGTAGGAAGCGAAGGCCACGATGACATCACCAGGTTGCAGGTTGTTTTCAATCACTTCGTCGCGGCGGATGCGTGTCGTCACGGTGCTGTCGACGATGACGGTGCGTACCAAGTCGCCCACGTCGGCGGTCTCGCCTCCGGTCAATACGATGCCGATGCCCAGCTTGCGCAGTTTTTCCAAGAAATGCTCTGTGCCATTGATCAAGGCGGAAATGACTTCACCAGGGATCAAGTTTTTGTTGCGTCCGATGGTGGAGGAGAGCAGCATGTTGTCGGTGGCGCCCACGCAGATGAGGTCGTCGGTGTTCATCACCACGGCGTCTTGGGCTACGCCTTCCCACACGCTCATGTCGCCGGTCTCTTTCCAGTAGAGATAGGCTAGTGACGATTTGGTTCCTGCGCCGTCGGCGTGCATGATGTTGCAGTATTCCGGGTTTCCTCCGAGGATGTCGGGGATAATCTTGCAGAATGCGTTTGGATAGAGCCCCTTGTCGAGGTTCTTGATGGCATTGTGGATGTCTTCTTTCTCGGCGGAGACTCCACGTTGGCTATAACGTTGGTGGTCCATTATTTGAATTTCAATTGCTTCACTTTGGTGTCGAACTCGAAGGTGCCCATCTGGTTCAGGGTGCTCTTGCCGATGACCCAGTCCTCGATCATCTTTTGAACGACCTTCACCCTTACGTCGGTGAGGGTCTTGTTGGCGATGCGTATCTCTCTGATGTGGACGATGGCTCCGTTGGCTACCGATCCAGTGCCGAGGATCTTCTCCACCTCGCCTTCGAAGTTGTCGCGGTTGATGCGTCCTTCCTTCAGGAGGCGCAGGGCGGTCGCCTCTGACATGCTGAACTCGGCGTTTTGGCTATAGGTGAAAGTCTCCTTATAGGCATCCACGAAAGCGGCGAAGGTGAAGTAGCCGCGTTTGTCGGTTTCGAACTCCACGGAGGTCTTCTCTTCGGGGTTGATGGTGATGTTGACGGTGCCGCCTTCGGCGATGACGTCGCGTGGCACATAGTCTTTCGACAGGATGCGGAACTCGGTGCGGCGGTTCATCTGGTGGGCGGCTTCACGCACGTCGTTGTTGGGCAGCTTGTTGATGAAGTCCTCGGTGAGTTGGGTGCCTGCCTTGAAGGTGTAGCCTCTTACGGTCATGTCTTTCTGGATGGTGCGGGGCACGCGTTCACCATAGCCCCTGGCGGTCAGGCGCAAGGGGTCGATGCCGCGGATGATGAGGTAGTCGACGACGCTCTGGGCGCGTTTCTGCGACAGGATGTCGTTGCTTTCCTCGGATGCACGGCTATCGGTATGTGAGGCGAGCTCGATGGTGATGGTCGGGTTGACTTGCAGGGTCTCGATAAGGCCTTGCAGCGAGTCTTCGAACTGGGGTTTGAGGTCCCATTTGCCCAGGTCGTAAAGGATGTCGGGCAGCATGATGGGTTCCTCGGGGATGGGTTGCAGGGTATATTCCTTCACGAAGTCCTTGCTGAACTCGAGGCCAACGGTGGTCTCGGTGGCGCTGAGGGTGAAGTAGTTGTCCTTGTCGATGGTGATTTCGTAGGTGGTGTTTTTGTTGACTTGCGACTCGCTGAAGTTGAAGTATCCCTTGTCGTTGGTGCGGGTGCTCATCACGGAGCCGTCGGAGCCCACGAAGCGCACCGTGGCGTTCGACACGAGTTGCATGGTGCTCTCGTCTTTCACGGTGCCTGAGAAGGTGAACTGGATGCTAGGCTCTTCGAAGTAGTAGATGTTGTCGGTGCCGCGTGTGTTGCCTCGGTTTGATGACATGAAGCCTTTCTCTTGGGTGGGGTGGAACACGATGGCGAAGTCGTCGCTGGTGGAGTTCATGGGGTATTTCAGGTTGACGGGTTCGCCCCAGTTGCCTGCGGTGTCGATGGTGCTCACGAAGATGTCGAGGCCGCCCATGCCGCCGTGGCCGTTGGAGGAGAAGTAGAGGCTGGTGTCGTTACGGAGGAAGGGGAACACTTCGTCGCCGGCGGTGTTGATGTTTTCGCCGAGGTTGAAGGGGCGTCCGAAGGCCTCGCTAGTGCTTTTACGGGTCGACACCCACAGGTCCTTGCCGCCGAAGCCTCCTTTGCGTTCAGCTGAGAAGTAAAGCACCAGCTCGTCCTCTGAGAGGGTGGGGTGGCCCACGATGTCCAAAGTGTCGATGGTGGCAATCTCAACGGGGTGGGCCTGTGAGAAGGCACCGCCCGACTTGGAGGCGACCATGATCTGGCAGCCATTCTTACGATGTTCGCCGGCTTGGCAGCGGGTGAAGTAGAGTTTGGTGTAGCTGGAGTTCATGAAGCCCACGCCGTCGCTGTCATCGGTGTTGATGTTCTCGCCTTCGTCGGCCAGCTCGGGGGTACTCCAGTCGCCCTTGCGGTCCTGTTTGGAGGTCCAGAAGTCGGTGAAGTCCTGGCCCGTGATGCCTTCCTTCTCGCCTCCGGTGGCGCCGGCACGCGAGGAGGTGAAGATGATTTCGTTGTAGTTGGTGTTGGTCCAGATGGCTCCGAAGTCGGAGTAACGGGAGTTGATCTTCTTCATCTCGGTGACTTCATAGCGAGAGGGGTTGTCCATCCACTCTTGGATGAGGTTGGTGGACTCCAGTCCCAGCCGGCCTCTCGGGTCGTCGGGAACGGCCTTGATGTAGTTCTCGTATTGCTGGATGGCATCGTTGAACTTCTCGTTGGTCTTGAAGGTCTCGGCGGCGTACAGGTAGGCCTCGGGATGGGTGTTGGGGAAGTCGGTGTTGAGCACCCTGCGGTAGTAGGGCTCGGCGCGTTTGCTGAGTCCGATGAGGCGGTAGCATTCAGCCATCTGGAAGCTGATGCGGGCGCGTTCGGCCTTGTTGCGTTTGCTCCGCTTGTAGGCCTTCTTGTAAAGGTCCACGGCTTCGGTGTATTGTTTCCGGCCAAAAGCCAGGTCGGCGTTCTTGGCGGGGTTTCTTCTTTGTGCATAGAGCTCAGCGTCGAGGCTGAGACAAAGAACTGAGAGTAGGATGATGATAATTTTCTTCATGCTACAAAAATACTACAAATCGGCGAATAATAGATGGCGTAAGGCAGAAAAAATCTCTCATTCGGTTTTGACCACTTTTTGGGTCGATACCTGACGCTCACCAAGGGTCTGGATGAGATAGGTCCCGCTGGGCATGTCTCTCATGTGATCTTGGAGGCGATGGCCTTCGTTGGCACCGAGGGTCTTGACCAAAACGCCACGTAAGTCGTATATTCTGAACTCTTTAACGTCGTCAGTTGGATACTCGTTTTCATCAATACCGGTGCCTGTCCTGACGTTGATTTGAAGTTGGTAGGTCCCGGTCCGGCCTTCAAAGTAAGGCATCACGCAGAAATACACCGTTCCGTTCGTCGTGGTGAAGTCCGACACGACGTCGTCGTAATACTCCGACCAGTTGCTGCCATCGGTAGAATAAGCAACCTTGGCGTCGACGGTGTAGTAGGTGCCGTCGTCGCTGCTGTAGGAGTCGTTGAGTCGTGTCCGTAGGGTATAGGTGTTTCCGGGGGTGAGTTGTACTTTGTAATAGTCTAAGTCGTTCTCGTTGTGTAAGTTGGCTCCGTTGGTGTTGATGTTGACGGTGCCGCTTGACAGGTTGAAGGGCAGTGCGTAGGCTGAGCTGACGCTGTTGTTGCTCTCGTATGGGTCGTGGGTGACCGAGGGGGCAACCACCTCGATGTTGACGGGGTTCGGGTATTGCGAGGCGCCTGCATAATACCAGTTGGAGGAGCCCGAGCGCTGGTAAGCTAGCTCGATGTAATAGGAGCCGGGTTCCACGGTGATCGTCCCTGTGAAATCGAGACCGTAGGTATAATGATAGCCTGATTGCAGACCGTTCGAGCAGTCGAAGATACCGATGTTTTGCGCCCATGAGCCGTCGGGGTTGGCCAGGTTCACCCGGAACCTGCCGTAGAAGTCAGAGTTGCTTGAGTTCCACACATCGACGTTCACCGTGGCGGTCTCATCGTAATAGAGGTATTCTCCTGAGGTGATGGTGAAGTTGGAATTGGTCTCGATGTCAGCTGTGTACTCGATGTCGAAGTATGCGTCGCTGTAGCTTCCGTTGTCGATGAGGTTCCACAGGTCACCGTCCATGCTGTAGAGTATAGCCATGGCATACGACCCTGGGGTGTAGGGTGGACCGCCGGCGCAGCTCATGTTGCCATAGATATAGTAGCCTGGGTCCAAAGGATCAGAGACCATGCTCCATTGGTCCATCACATCAACAAAGCGGTACTCATCGTTCTCCAACCTGAACACGCCAGCACCCAAATAGCCTCCGAAGCTGCCTCCTCCGTTGTTGGCGATCTCGGTGTAAACCGACAAGTCGTCGTAGAACCAATAATCCTCTTCCATCGTCAAGTCGCAGTTGTAGCTGAGCTCGAAGATGGTGGAGCTTCCGCCACCGCCGCCTCCACCTCCTCCGCCATTGCCGCTGTAGGCGGGCTCGATGCCGACGATGGCCTGCTGATTGTTGGAATAGTTGTGTGATGATGGATTTAGGTTATTTATATAGAAAAACCCATCGCAATAACCGTCCCATCCCCAGTTGAAGTGGAAATAGTCGCTGTTATTATATCCGTCGCACACGAAGGCGTGTCCTCCTGAGTCGCCGAAACCGCCGTACATCATGGGCCGAGAGGCGTTCAGCTCGTTCTTCAGCAGGCTCACCCATTGGGCGTCGGTGTAGTTCGACTTCACGGCGTTGTGGAGGGTGTTCTTGTAGTCGAAATAGGTCTTGAGGGCGAGTTCGGCGCAGGGGCGACCGTTGCTGTTGCTGATGATATATGCGGCGCTGCCATAGTCGGGGCTGCCGCTGATGCCGTAGTCCATGTCAACAGCGACGCCACAGTGGTACATCAGGGTGGCCACGGCGTTGTTGTTGCTGTTGACACTGTTGGGCATGGCCGACCACTGGTAGTTGACCGAGCTGAAGTCGACATACAAGGAGCCATATTCGGGATGGGTGTAGGGGGTGTAGGAGTGGGTGCCGCTGCCGTGTTCGGGGTACGACCAGTATTTCATCACCTGGGCCATGGCGGTGGCCACGCAGCCTGTCACCGTGCGTTCGTGGGCGGCGTTGTCGTAAGGGCAGAGGGCGTTGTAGTAGGGGCTCTGGCTCCATTGGGTGGCCACTAGGGGGTTGACAGCTTTCTCCGACTTGATAGGTGGGTTCTTGCCCTGGCGCAGACAGGCCCATTCGTTGAGGGTCTCTTCGGAGGCCGTGGCTTTCGATGCGACGGCCGTCCTGATCTGTCGGGCATAGTCGTCGAGCAGGTCTTTGAAGCCAGGGGGCAGTTCGGCCCAGTCGATGTTGTTCTCGTACGAATAGCCCAGCACAGGGGTCACGCAGTCGTCGGCGGCGATGATGACATAGCCTTTGCCTGCCTCGTTGTTGAAGAGGTAGAACTCGTTGTAGCCGCATTGTTGGGCGACGTTGACGAGTCGTGCTTCAGTGTCGGCGGCTTTATAGGCGATGCCGTTTCTGACACCTATGATATGGTTGGCTTTCCAGAAACTCTTCGCAAGGTCACGTGCAGTGTCTTCGTCGATAGGATGAGCGGTCGCTGCCAGGCCGAATGCCAGCAGCAGGGCGAGTGTAAGGAGTCGTTTCATGTCTTTACGATTTGATATCCAGTCGCAAAGATAATCATTATTACTGAAAAATAAAAAAAAGAATCCCGCCGTTTCCGGCGGGATTCCATTTGCAACAAGAAGCCTGTTTCTTATTTCTTCTTTCCGGTTTCTTCAGCCTCGGCGATGGCCTTCTCTTGCTTATGACCCTTGAGGAGGTTGTAAGCGATGGGTGAGGACAGGAACACTGAGGAGAATGTACCGGCCAGGATACCGACCAACAGGGCGAAGATGAATCCGCGGATGGTGTCGCCGCCGAAGAAGAAGATGGCGAGCAACACGACGAAGGTGGAACCTGAGGTGTTGAACGAACGGGTCAACGTGCTGTTGACAGCGTTGTTGATGTTCTCTTTCCAGGTGGCCTTCGGATGCAGGTTGGTATTCTCACGCACGCGGTCGAAGATAACCACGGTGGCGTTGATGGAGTAACCGATGATGGTCAGCACGGCGGCGATGAAGGCCTGGTCAACTTCCATGGTGAAAGGCAGGATGTTGAAGAACAGGGAATACATGCCGAGCATGATGACGGTATCGTGGGTCAGAGCGGCGAGAGCCGACAGACCATACTGCCATCTGCGGAAACGGATGGCGATGTAGGCGAACATCAAGACGAGTGACACGATGATGGCCCAGATGGACTTACGTGTGACGTCGCTGGCGATGGTGGCGCCCACCTTCTGGGTGCTCAACACGCCGATGGTCTCGTCCTCCGAGGAGAACTGGTCGGCAGTGATGTTCTGACTGAACAAACCCTTCAGACCTTGGTAGAGGATACCCTGAATCTCGCTGTCAACATCGGGGTTGTTGTCGTCAATCTTGTACTTGGTCGTGATCTTCACCTGACCGTTAGGACCATAGGTCTTCACCTCAGGAGTCTCCCAACCTTCAACATCAAGGCTTGAAAGTGCTTCACGGACTTGGTCAACCTTCACATCCTGGTCGAAACGAACGATGTAGTTACGGCCACCCTTGAAGTCGATACCGAGGTTCAGACCCTTGAAGGCGAGTGAACCGACACTGATGACGATCATGACGAGGGCGATGATGTAAGCGGTCTTGCGGAAGTTGATGAAGTCGAAGTGGGTGTCCTTCAGGAAGTTCTCAGTGAACTTGGTGGTGAAGGAGATTTCCTTTTCCTTATCGAGCATTCTCGTGAAGATGAGACGGCTGATGAAGATGGAGGTGAACAGTGAGGTGAGGATACCGATGCAGAGGGTGACGGCGAAGCTGTGGACAGGGCCGGTACCCAGGATGATCAGCACGATACCAGTGATCAAGGTGGTGACGTTACCGTCGATGATGGCGGAGTAGGCGTTCTTGTAACCAGCGTCGATAGCAGGACGCAGGCCCTTGCCGTTACGGAGCTCTTCCTTGATACGTTCAAAGATAATCACGTTCGAGTCGACGGCCATACCCAAGGTCAACACGATACCAGCGATGCCAGGCAGGGTCAGCACGGAGCCGAGGCATGCCAGCACGCCGAACAAGAAGAACACGTTGACGATCAGGGCGACGTCGGCGACCAGACCAGCCTTCTTATAGAAGAAGATCATGTAAACCAGCACGAGGATGAATGCGAACACCATGGACCACATACCCTTGCGGACGGACTCTTGACCCAGTGAAGGACCAACGACCTGTTCCTCGAGGATACGGGCGGGTGCGGGCAGCTTACCGGCCTTCAAGATGTTGGCCAAGTCTTGTGCCTCTTCGATGCTCATGCCGCCGCCGGAGATGCTTGAACGACCGTTCGGGATCTCGTCGTTGACGACAGGATAGCTGTACACGTAGTTGTCGAGCACGATGGCGATCTGCTTGCCGATGTTCTCACCGGTGAGGCGCTTCCAGGCCTTGGCACCCTCGGAGTTCATCTGCAGGGTGACTTCCACCTGGTTGCTCTGGCCGTAGTCCTGACGGGCGTCGGTGATGACTTCACCACCGAGGGCGCACTTGTTGTCGCGCGACATCTTCAGGGCAACGAGCTCGAGGTATTCGGCCTCATCGCCGAAGCTCTCAGGCTTCACAGTCCAAGCGAGTTTCATGGTGCGGGGGAAGATGTTCTCTTCAGCAGCGACGCGCAGCATGCGGTTGATGGCGGCGGTGTCTTTCACCTGGGCCATACCCACGCGTGCGGTGGCGGCAGGACCTTGCTGGGTGTAGGAGGGGCTTAGCAGGGCGTAGAGGGGATTCTCCTCGCGAGCCTTGGCGAGAGCCTCGTCTTCGCTGAGGTTGTCCATGCTGGCGCTGTCCTGTCCGATCTGGTCGAGAAGACTGCCGGTGGTGTCGGCCACGGCGACTTCCTCGCCTTCAACGGGTTGCTCTTCAACAACCTCGGCGGGAGTCTCTTCAACGGCCTCGGTCACCTCTTCCTCGACGACCTCGCCCTCGGCAAGAGCCTTCTGGTCCTTGTTCTTCTGGGCCAGCAGGGCGTTGGCTTGGTCGAAATACTGATAGATCTCGCTGAAGTTGTAGGTCTCCCAGAACTCGAGCTGAGCGGTTCCTTGGAGGAGCTTACGCACACGGGCCGGGTCCTTGATGCCAGGAAGCTCGACCAAGATGCGGCCGCTGCCTTCCAACTTCTGGATGTTGGGCTGTGCCACACCGAAACGGTCGATACGGGTCCTCAGGATCTGGTACGAACGGTCGATGGCGCCGTCGCTCTCTTCCTTCAAAACCTTCAGCACCTCGCTGTTGGTGGAGTTGACGGTGATGCCTTTATCTTTGAACTCAAAAAGGAAAATCGAGGCTAACTTGGCGTTGGGGTCAACTTCCTCGAAGGCCTGGCCGAACAGGGTCACGAAGTCGCCTTCGCTATTCTCCTGACGCTCAGTGGCAAGCTTCATGGCCTGCTGGAAAGTGGGGTCGCCAGCATTGGCACCGGCCAAGGCATTGACGATGTCCTTCACCGAGACCTCAAGGGTGACGTTCATGCCGCCCTTCAAGTCCAAACCTAAGTTGATTTCTCTCTCCTTGGCCTCGCGATAGGTGTACTTCTTCACCAAAAGGTTGTACACGTTCACGTTGCTCACAGAGTCTAAATAGTAGTTCTCCTTCGCCTCATCGCCCTGGGCAAACTTCGCAGCACGATTCTCCACCACCTTGGTGACCACGGTGAAGGAAAGCTGGTACAGGAAGATCAGCCCGAAAATGATGGCTAAAGTCTTGATTGCTCCTTTGTTTTGCATTGTAGAAACGATTTAATTATTTGACTTTCAATATTTTATATTTAATTTTTGCTTTTTTTGCCTAAAATTGAGCCTGCAAAATTAGAAACTTTTGTTCGATTTCGCAAATTGTTTTTAATATTTTAGCCATTTGAAGATTTCCTTGTAGGTGGGTTTCTTGCCGTACATCAAAATTCCAGTGCGGTAAACCTTGGCTGCCACCCATGTCATCCCCACGAAAGTGCCGGCGAGGAGGATGGCGGAGACCACCACCTGCCAGATGGGAACGCCGAAGGGGATGCGTACCATCATCACCACAGGGGAGGTGAAGGGAATCATCGACATCCACACGGCCAGGCTGCTGTCGGGGTCGTTGACAATGTAGACTGCGGAGATGATGGCGATGATCAGGGGTACGGTGACAGGCAGCGTGAACTGCTGCGAGTCGGTGTTGTTGTCGACCAGCGAGCCGATGGCGGCGAACATGGTGGCATAAAGCAGGTAACCCAGCAGGAAGAACACGATGAAACTCAGGATGATGGTGCCGAAATCGATGGAATGCACCACGTTGAGTACGTCCTGCACGGCCTCATTGTCCATGATGTTGGTGTTGCTGATCTCCTGGCTCAACACGGTGCCTTGGCTAATGGCCTCGGGGTTGGTGATGCCCACCGCGGCTGAGAAGCCTACATAGATGACTCCCGTGAGTAGGATCCACATGACAAACTGAGTCAAAGCCACCAGCGACACGCCGATGATCTTGCCCATCATCAGCTGGAAGGGCTTCACGCTGCTCACGATGACCTCGATGATGCGGCTGCTCTTCTCCTCGGAGACGCCTTGCATGACTTGACCGCCGAACAGCATGATGAACATATAGATGAGCACGGCGAGGATCAGCCCTAGGATGAACTGGATCTCGGTGAAGGTCTCCTTCTCGCCGCCTTCCTCGTCCATCCGGATGACTGAGAGATTAATGTTGGTCTTGAGGCTTTCCAGAATGTCGGGGTCCACGCCGGCGGCGAGTAGCTTCTGCACCTGGATTTCGTTTTTCATCACCTCTTTTATATGGCTCTCCACGGTGATCGGCACCTGTTTCATGCTGTATACCACGGCGCTCGACGGGATGTTGAGCTGGGTCTCGGGGATGAACAGGGCGATGTCGAAGAAGCCCTGCTGCACGAGTCTCTTGGTGGAGTCGATGTCGATGTCGTCGAGCCTGATGAAGGTCTGGTTTTCGGTGCTGACAAACTGGCGCTCAAACCAGTGGCTTTGGTCGACGACGGCGATGGTGCGTTTCTCGTTGTCGGCGTGCAATGCCAACAAGATGGGGATGATATAGACGGCGGCAATGAGCAGGGGACCCAGGAAGGTCATGATGATGAAGCTGCGTTTCTTCACCCGGGTGAAGTACTCGCGCCTGATGATGAGTCCAATCTTGTTCATGGCTTGGCGTTTTTGGATTGGACTTCCTGGATGAAGATGTCGTTCATCGACGGCAAGGGGGCTTCCGCTGAGAGGCGGTGTTGTGCCTTGATGTCGTCGACGCGTCCTTCCAGAATCTTCTTACCTTTATTAATAAGGGTGATACTGTCGCACATCTCCTCCACGGAATTCATGTTGTGGGTGGAGAGCAGGATGGTGGCTCCTTGTTCACGCAGCTCGAGGATCGACTCCTTGAGGAGGTTGGCGTTGATGGGGTCGAAGCCGGAGAAAGGCTCATCGAAGATGAGGATGTCGGGCTCATGGATCACGGTGGTGATGAACTGCACCTTCTGTTGCATGCCTTTGGAGAGCTCTTCCACCTTCTTGTCCCACCACTCGCCGATCTCGAACCTGTCGAACCAGGCCTTGAGGCGTCGTGTGGCCTCGGCTTTGCCGATGCCTTTGAGTTGGGCGAGGTAGATGGCTTGTTCGCCGACTTTCATCTTCTTGTAGAGGCCTCGTTCCTCGGGGAGGTAGCCAATGCGTTCCACGTGTTGGGGGTGGAGCGGTTCGCCGTCGATGAGCACCTTGCCTGTGTCGGGACCGGTGATTTGGTTGAGGATGCGGATGAGGGTGGTCTTGCCAGCGCCGTTGGGTCCCAGCAGTCCGTAGATGCTCTGTTCGGGGACAGAGAGCGTGATATTGTCGAGCGCCGTGTAATCCCCGTAGCGTTTGGTGACGTTGATGACTTCTATTTTCATGCAGGGAGTGTTTCAGGGTTAGCTGAAATAGTCTCTTAGTTTCTTGAAGAACGAGCGGTCGTCGTCGTTGGGTGCTGGCTTGAAGCTGTCGGAGTTGTTGAGGGCTTGCAGGGTCTTCTCTTCTTCTTTGGTGACTTTTTTCGGGATCCACACGTTGACGTAGACGAGGAGGTCGCCGTTGCCGTAGCCGTTCACTACGGGGAGGCCTTTCCCTCTGAGTCGCAGGATCTTGCCGCTCTGGGTGCCTGGGGTGATCTTGACTCTCACCTTGCCGCTCACGGTGGGCACTTCGGCTTCGGTGCCGAGGATGGCCTGTGGCACGGAGATGAACAGGTTATAGATCAGGTTGCTTCCGTCGCGTTCGAGTTCGGGATGGGCTTCTTCTTCGATGAGCACGTAGAGGTCGCCGTTGACGCCGTTGTGCGGGCCAGCGCCGCCTTTGCCGCGCAGGGTGAGTTGCATGCCTTCGCCCACGCCGGCAGGGATGTCGATGTCGATGACTTCCTCGCCTTTCACGATGCCGTCGCCGTGGCAGTGGGTGCATTTGTTCTTGATGATCCTTCCGGTGCCGCCGCAGTTGGGGCAGGTGGAGGCGGTCTGCATCTGTCCGAAGAGTGAGTTCACGGTGCGCAGCACTTGTCCGTGGCCTTTGCAGGTGGGACAGGTGTCGGTGCTGCCGTCGGCTGAACCGGAGCCGTGGCAGTGTTCGCAGGGGACGTATTTGTTGACTTTGATTTTTTTCTTTACGCCTTTCTCGATCTCTTGGAGGTTCAGTTTCACCTTGACCCTTATGTTGCCGCCGCGTTCGCGCACGGTGCCGCCTGAGCGGGATCCGCCGCCGAAGCCGCCGCCGAAGAAACTCCCCAATCCGAAGTCGGCGAACAGGTCGCCGAACTGGCTGAAGATGTCGTCCATCGACATGCCTTGGCCGCTGAAGCCGCCTGCGCCGCTCATGCCGGCGTGGCCGTAACGGTCGTAACGAGCCCTCTTGTCGGGGTTGCTCAGCACCTCGTAGGCCTCGGCAGCCTCCTTGAACTTCTCTTCGGCTTCCTTGTCGCCGGGGTTGCGGTCGGGGTGGTACTGCAAGGCCAGCTTCCGGTAGGCTTTCTTCAGCTCCTCCGGGGTGGCGTCCTTGTTTACGCCAAGTACTTCATAGTAATCTCTTTTCTCTGCCATTATGCAATTCTCCGTTTTCCGTTTTCCGTTTATCAGTTCCCAACAACGACCCTGGCGAATCTGATGACGGTGCCGTTGAGTTTGTATCCTTTTTGAATCACGTCGATGACTTTGCCTTTCTTCGACTCGTCGGGGGCGGGCACCATGGTCAGGGCTTCGTGTTCGTCGGTGTTGAACTCGCAGTCGATGGCCACGATTTCTTCGAGGCCTTTCTTCTGGAGTGTGGATTTCAGTTTGTTATAGATGAGCGTCACGCCTTGGATGTCGGTCTCGTTGCCGTTTTTCTCCATGTTTTGGAGGGCGCGTTCGAAGTCGTCGAGCACGGGCAGGAGGTCTTTCATCACCGCTGCTGAGGCGGTGGCTGAGAGCTCGAGTTTCTCTTTGGCGGTACGTTTGCGGTAGTTGTCGAATTCCGAATACAGGCGGAGGTAGGTCTCATTGAGTTCGGCATACTTCGTTTGTGCCTCTTCCAGTGCTTTGGCATGTGCGCGTCTGCCTTTATGGCGCCTGCTGTTGGGCTCAGCTGTCGGTTCTTGGTTTTGTTCGGCTGTTTGCTGAGGTTGTTCTAATGGTTCATTTTCCTGATTTTCAGTCTCTTTCTTTTCTTCCATGATAAATAATTAATTTAATGATGCCATGACATCATCAAAGTGTTTGCCAAGAGGTTGATATTGACAAAATGTCAGATGCGTTCGATGTGTGCGCCGAGTCCGTTGAGGCGCAGGTCGATGTATTGGTAGCCGCGGTCGATTTGGTCGATGTTGTCGATGATGCTGACGCCTTGGGCTGACATGGCTGCGATGAGCAGGGCGACGCCGGCGCGGATGTCGGGAGAGCTCATGCGGATGCCTCTGAGGGCGTGATGGTGGTCGAGGCCGATGACGTTGGCGCGGTGGGGGTCGCAGAGGATGATTTGTGCGCCCATGTCGATGAGTTTGTCGACGAAGAACAGGCGGCTCTCGAACATCTTTTGGTGGATGAGTACGGTGCCTTTGGCTTGGGTGGCCACGACGAGGATGATGCTTATCAGGTCGGGGGTGAAGCCGGGCCAGGGGGCGTCGGCGATGGTGAGGATGCTGCCGTCCATGAAGGTCTCCACCTCGTAGTGGTCTTGTGCGGGGATGTAGATGTCGTCGCCCTTGTATTCCATCTTGACGCCGATACGGCGGAACATCTCGGGGATGATGCCGAGTTGTTCGATGCCGGCGTTTTTGATGGTGAGTTCCGATCCTGTCATGGCGGCCATGCCGATGAAGGAGCCCACTTCGATCATGTCGGCCAGCAGGCGGTGGGTGGTGCCTTTCAGTTCGCTTACGCCGGTGATTTTCAGCAGGTTTGACCCGATGCCTTCGATTTTGGCGCCCATGCTGACGAGCATCTTGCAGAGTTGCACCAGGTAGGGCTCGCAGGCGGCGTTGAAGATGGTGGTCTCGCCTTCGGCCATGGTGGCGGCCATAACGATGTTGGCGGTGCCGGTGACGGAGGCTTCATCGAGGAGCATGTAGCAGCCGTGGAGTCCGTTGGGGGCGGAGGCTTTTTGCACGATGCCGTCGTTGTTGAAGGTGGCGCCGAGTTTCATGAGGCCGATGACGTGGGTGTCGAGGCGTCGGCGTCCGATCTTGTCGCCTCCGGGTTTGGGCATGTAGGCGGTGCCGAAGCGGGCGAGGAGGGGGCCAATCATCATCACGCTGCCGCGCAGGCGAGAGGCTTTCTGGGAGAACTCCTCGGTCTGGAAATAGTCGAAGTCGATGTCGCTGGCTTGCAGGCTGACGCGGTCGGGGGTGTTGCGGTGGACTTTGACGCCCATGCCTTTGAGCAGGTCGATGAGGTTGTTGATGTCGAGGATGTTGGGCAGGTTCTCGATGATGACTTCCTCTTTGGTGAGGAGGCTGGCGCAGATGATCTGCATGGCCTCGTTCTTGGCGCCCTGCGGCACAATCTCGCCTTTGAGTTTGTGGCCGCCTTCAATGCGGAATGATCCCATGGCTTATTGTTGCTGTTGTTTGCGCTTCTTGTAGGCGGGGTTGTTGGGGTTGTTCATGTCGGCCTTGAGGTTCGACTGTTTCTTTTTCTTCTTTTTCTTGCCTTGGCCTTGTTGTCCGGGTTTCATGGAGGGTTCCACGCCGTTGAGTTTGGTCTCTTCGTCGAGAACCAGGCGACCATGTGACATGTTTTTGAGGTCGGCGATGATTTGTTGGTCACTGACCACGTTGCCGCCCCATTCGGTGTAGTTGCGTTTCATCTGGTTGGCGATGGAGAGGGCGAGGGCTTGGCGGGCTTCTTCGTCGTCGACGGCTGAGGCCATCTCGACCATCTTGGCCATGTAGTGGCCGTAGTGTCCGTATTCGATATGGTTGTTTTGGTAGCCCACGTGCCTAGGTCTCTCGGCTCGTGCCTGGGGTTCGGGCATGGGGTAGGGGCTGTCCACGTCGAGTTGGTAGTCGGAGATGATGTAGAGGTGGTCCCAGAGTTTGTGGAGGTAGTCGTCAGACTGTTTCACTTGGGGGTTCATCTGTGCCATGACGCTGATGATGAACTGTGCGGCTTCGGTGCGTTTCTGTCGGTCTTCGATTTCCATGAGGTGACGGATCATCTCCTGCATGTTGCGGCCGTATTCCGAGATGATGATTTGGCCGCGTTCGGTATTGTATAGCAATCCTTGTTTGTCCATAATGATGCGATTTGAGTGCAAAATTACATTTTTTATAGGAAATAGATATAGTTGTTCGTTATTTATTATTATTTTGTATTTTTGCAGCTTCAAAAAACTGATTCTATTTATTCTTAAAAAGACAATGAAAAAGACTAATTTTTTTAAGCAGGTTGCCCTCATCTTACTCGCTGTGATGATGACCAGCGCTACGGCGTGGGCACAAGAACAACAAATCCTTCGTATCTACACGACAGATGATTGGAACACATTTGCCGCTAATGTGAGCAGCGGCACTAACAACTACAACGGATGGATTGTGACACTCGAAAACAACATCACCGTGACGACGACCGTGGGTGATGTCTCTAACACAAATAATCATTTTCGGGGCACCTTTAACGGTCAGGGCAACACCCTGACCTTCAATAGTAGTGAGTATCTGGCCCCGTTTGGTTACACCTATAACGCCACCATCGAAAACCTTAAAGTAGAAGGCAATATCTACACCTCCGACATGTATCCTGGTGGAATTGTTGGCCAACAATGGGGAACTCTCACCTTGCGCAACTGCCGCTGTAGCGTTAACATCCACTGCAGCAGAGCTGGCGAATGTGGTGCTGGGGGCCTTGTCGGCTATGTTTCGGGTTCGGTCAACACTGTGATTGAAGGTTGTCTGTTTAACGGCAGCTTGTTATCTGTGAATGATGGCGAAAATCTCTCAACCTCATGCGGTGGCTTTATAGGTTATTCTATAAGCGGAACATTTAACATCAGCAACTCGTTGCTCGCCCCAACCAACGTCACTATTGGTTATGGCAGTGGCGATCGACCCAGTTACATTTTTGCCCGCTCTTTCAACACCCAAGGTAATAGCAGCATCACAAACAGCTACTGGATTTATCCCACGGAGTTTGGTACTTACCAGGGATTGCGAGCCCACACCATCACGGCTGGCGAGCATATCTCCGTGGAGTTTGCTGGAACTGAAACCGTCTATTCTTCCACGGGCATTCGTAGCTACAGTAATGGCGGCATCAGATATGGTGGTGTGCTTTATGCAGGCAATAACTCAGACGCCAACTACGATGTGGTGAGCCTCACTCTGAATAACACCCCTGAAGAAGGTTACGTCTTCGACCATTACACTGCCAGCGCAGGCACTTTGACTGGCAGCGATAATCCTTACTCCCTCACTATGCCTGCTGAAGATGTGGTGATTAACGGCGTGTTCATAGCACCTATCAATTACATGAACGCTGACGGCTCCATAGGTTACAAGGCAGCCAACGAATATACCGTCCTTACTGGCGGCGCTGCTACTTCACTTGAAGCAGGTTGGTATGTGGTGAACAGCGACATCGACTACACGGGCAAAGTTACCCTTAACGGTGATGTGACCATCATCCTTTGCAATGGTTGCACGATGAATGTTGGCACAGAAGAAAGCCCGATTAGCGGCCAAGGCCTTGACGCTCAAAATCTCACCATCTACGGGCAAACACTTGATGAAAATACAGCTGGAAAACTCAGTGTATATTGCAATGATCGATGGGCTTCCGCTTGCAATGCAACAAATTACGTACAGAATAGCGGAAATGTGGTGGTTGTCAATACTAATAACGAGGCAGGTGGAACTCAAGAAGGTATCGGGGCTAACATCACTATCAACGGTGGCAAGTTATACGCCAGTGCTGATGTTAGGTCTCTTATATCTTCAAACATCAATATTAATGGCGGCAAGGTTACTACTATTGGATCCATATATGCTCTTAATAATAGTACAGTCACTATCAGTTGGACAAATGCAGACGATTATGTCAGTGCCACTTATTATAATGGGAATGTTACCCTTGCCAAGAATTTTATATACCAAAACAGTGTTTATGCTCCAGGTATTGTGTACGACCCATCTTCAACATTGGGAGGTAAGACCCTCCGTCCCTATGGAGTCAACACCCTTTCGGTGAAAGGCTGGGGCAATAGTGCCGAGAGCGACCACTGGGTGTTTATTGCATCGCCTGTGGCAACAGACGGCGGAGTGGCTTTCAGCTATGTCGATAACCTCATCAACACCACCACTGCGAATTACGACCTCTATCGCCTCAACAACACCAGTTGGGAGAACTCGAAGAACACCTCTGGACACTCCGATTTCACCACATTGGTCAACGGACGCGGTTACCTCTACGCCAACAAAGACGATGTCACATTGACCTTCAGCGGAACGCTCAACGATGCAACTGAGCAGAGTGTGCAAGTCTACGAAGGATACAATCTGGTGGGTAACCCGTTCCCAACGATGGCATATCTCAACCAATCTTATTACGCAATGAATGCTGACGGATCAAACATCGTGGCAACTCCGATGAATATTTCCAATCCGATTATGCCTTGCACGAGTGTTATTGTTGAAGCCAATCCCGGAACGGTTACGTTTAGTACCAAACAACCGCAGCAGCAAAGTTCAGGCTCCAACAACGGTTTCTTGCAAGTTGTTCTTGCTGAACAAGTGGCTACCCGTGGCGGTGAAACTACTACTATGATTGACAATGCAATTGTCAGCTTCAACGAAGGCGATGAACTGGGCAAGTTTTATTTCGGCGAACAAGATGCCAAGATCTATATCCCGCAAGATGGTAAGGAATATGCCATCGTCCATGGTGGAAACCAAGGCGTGATGCCGCTGAACTTCGAAGCCAATGAGAACGGCGAATACACCTTGACCGTCTCGGAAACTTTCAACTCTCAACTTTCCACTCTCCACTTAATCGACAATCTCACCGGTGCCGACGTCGACCTCCTGTCCACCCCGAGCTACCAGTTCACTGCTAGAAAGACCGACTTCGCCTCGAGGTTCAAACTCGTGTTCCGTACGAACGGCGTCGACAACACCAGTGATAGTGACAACGCTTTCGCCTACTACAGCGACGGACAGATCTACCTCGTCGGTGATGAGGACACCCTCAACGCCACCATGCAGGTGATCGACATCACCGGTCGTATCGTCGTCCGCAGCGTCGGTGCAAACGTCATCTCCACCAACGGTTTGGTTCCTGGCGTTTACACAATCCAAATGGTCCAAAACAATCAGGTTAGAAATCAAAAGATAATAATCAAATAATAAAAGACACTATGAAAAAAACATTGTTAACCATCGCAATCCTGTTAGGTCTCTCATTGGGTGCTTCCGCACAAGGCGGACTCTTTGGATACGGTAACGTCTCTGAAGAAAATAACTATAGTGCCGGCAACCGTGACCAACAGACGGGTCTTTTGCTGCCCACCCAGCATGGTTCAGATACCGACCAGCCCAGTGTTCCCGTCGGTAGCGGCATCGTGCTGCTGATTGGATTTGGCGCTGCATACGCATTGAAAAATAGGAAAGAAAAATAAGCCTAGCCAATAGCCAAGCTTTAACGATAATCCGCCCTCTCGTTGCGTGGTCTGCCACGGACGGGAGAGCGGATGCTTTTTTTAATGAAGTATCGCCAATCGGGCGAACTTCAGCATAAGTTGCTTGGTGCCGGCGGTGTCGAACTTGACAGTGGCTTTCTTGTTGGCTCCGGCGCCATCAACGGAAATCACCGTTCCATCGCCGAATTTCTGATGTCTTACACGCATACCCTCTTGGATAAGGTCGGGGTTAGAGGCCTCGAAATCGGACGGAGTACTTGGCTGACTTGACGTCGGCGGCGTGTAGGAGCTGCGCTGGGGACGTGTCGGCTCAGGCTTGCGGAAGCCCATACCGCGACCGCTCCAGCCGCGACGCTCCTCGTCGAACGAAGAGGTGCCATGGAACGAGGCCTTGCGGGGACGGTCGATGAGCTTGTCGTCGATCTCCTCGATGAAACGTGAGGGCTCGCTCAATGTCAGGTTGCCGTAACGGTAACGTGTCTCGGCATAACTCAAGGTGAGCTTGGTCATGGCGCGGGTGACGGCCACGTAGAACAGGCGGCGTTCCTCCTCCAGCTCCTCGCGGGTGCTGAGGCTCATGATGCCAGGGAAGAGGTTCTCTTCCATGCCAGCCACATACACGTAGGGGAACTCCAAGCCCTTGGCGGAGTGGATGGTCATCAGGCTCACGCAGTCCTCTTCGGTGTCGTCCTTCTTCATCTCGTTGTCGGTGAGCAACGCCACGTCTTCCATGAAACGCACCAGGTCGACCTGCGCGGCCTCGCCAGTGGTCTCGTCGACCTGCTGGTCGCTGAACTCCATGATGGCGTTGAGCAGTTCCTCGATGTTCTCCACGCGGCTGACACTCTCGGGGGTGTCTTCCTCCTTCAGGAGCTTGATGATGCCGATGCTGTTGGTGATGTGTTTGGCGAGCTCGAAGGCGTTCATCTTGCCTTGTTGGCTCTGGAAGCTCTTGATCAGGACCACGAAGTCACGCACCTTGTTCACCGTTCCCATGTTGAAGTCGGTGGGGAACTGGTCGTTGGCGATGCACTGCCAGATGGAGGTCTTGTGTTCGTTGGCGAAGACCATCATGCGTTCGATGCTCTTCTCGCCGATGCCTCGGGCGGGGTAGTTGATGATGCGCAGCAGCGACTGTTCGTCTTCGGGGTTGATGACCACGCGGAAGTAAGCCAGAAGGTCTTTGATCTCCTTGCGGTCGTAGAACGAGAGGCCTCCGTAGATCTTATAGGGGATGTTCTGTTTGCGTAGGGCGGCTTCCATGGAGCGGCTCTGGGCGTTGGTGCGGTAGAGGATGGCAAAGTCCTTGTTGTTGAGTTGCCGCGACATCTTGTAGTGGAAGATGGAGTTGGCCACTTGGGTGCCTTCTTCCGAGTCGGTGGCGGCGTGAAGCAGGGTGATGAGCTCGCCTTGTTCGTTGTCGCTCCACACGCGTTTCTTGATCTGGTCCTTGTTATGTGCTATGATGCAGTTCGATGCCTCGACGATGGTCTTGGTGGACCGGTAGTTCTGTTCCAGGCGGATGAGCTTATAGTCGGGGTAGTCGTTTTTGAAGTTCAGGATGTTCTGTATGTTGGCCCCACGGAAGCCGTAGATCGACTGGGCGTCGTCGCCCACCACGCAGATGTTCTCGAAGAGGGCGGCCAGACGGCGGATGATGAGGTATTGTGCGAAGTTGGTGTCCTGGTACTCGTCCACAAGAATGTACTTGAAGTGGTTTTGGTACTTGTAGAGGATGTCGGGGTTGTCGCGGAGCAGCACGTTGGTGAAGAAGAGGATGTCGTCGAAGTCCATCGCATTGGCGCGTTGCAGGCGGTTGTTATACACCTGGAAAATCTGGGCGATGAGGGGCTTGTTGGCCTTACGGTCGGTCTCCTGGATGACGGCGTCGTTGGCGTAGTCCTCGGGCGAGTAGAGGCTCGACTTGGCGGCGGAGATGCGTGCTTGGATGTGTTTGGCGGGATACACCTTGGTATCGAGCTGCATCTCCTTGAGTATCTGGTTGATGAGCGACTTGGAGTCGTCGGTGTCGTAGATGGTGAAGGCGGAGGTGAATCCGATGTGCTCGGCCTCGATGCGTAGGATGCGGGCGAAGATGGAGTGGAAGGTGCCCATCCACACGTTGCGTGCATCGTCGGCGTTGACGAGTTTGACGATACGGTCTTTCATCTCACGGGCGGCCTTGTTGGTGAAGGTCAGCGCCATGATCGTGAAAGGGTCGATGCCTTCGGAGATCATATATGCGATGCGGTAGGTGAGGGCGCGGGTCTTGCCCGAGCCGGCACCGGCGATGACCATCACGGGGCCATTGATGGTGGTGACGGCCTCGCGCTGGGGCTCATTAAGTTGGTCGAGTATATTGGACATTATGGGGAAATCAAATTAAGTTGCAAAGATACGCAGATTTTGTTATTTTTGCGTCATGTTTTTTAAAAGAAACTTATCATGAAGAAACTTTTTACCCTGTTGGGTGCTATTGTGCTGACATGTAACCTGATGGCCGTTAATGTGTGGGACGGCAGTTCCGAGCCTTGGACCAACGGCAGCGGCACCCAAACCGATCCTTATCTCATTGAGACAGCCTCCAATTTGGCGTATCTCGCCGAGAAAGTTAACGAAGGCTACCAAGCCCAGGGTATGGCGGTTTTCAGATACACTTACTTCATGATGACCGATGATTTCGATTTGAACAACATCAACTGGACACCGATTGGGAATGTCAACATGAACATGGAAGGCTATTATTTCGCTGGTATTTTCGACGGTTGGTATCACAATATCGATCATTTGAGGATTCAATCGAATGCCGATGTCTGCGGCCTGTTCGGAGGATTAGGCGGTGAAATCGAGGGGAATATGGTCAGCAATGGAATGATTTTGCATTTGTCGGTCACTAACGCTAACATTACCTCTACTGGCACAGGCGCTGCGGGCATTGTTGGTGCCATGGCTGGCGATGCGATGGTAATCCAGTGCAGCTTCTCTGGAACCATCAGTGTCAGCAACAATGGCGACTTCTGTGGTGCTGGTGGCATTGTGGCAGCTGCGGCTGAAGAATCCCGAATCTTGGAATGTTCACATCATGGCAGCATCACCGCCACCAATGGCAACTTCATGGGTATAGCGGGAGCTGGAGGCATCGTGGGAATCGCCATGGGTGCCACGTCTATTGGCGAATGCTACAATGCGGGTAACATCACTGGCAATGCCATGATGGTAAGCGTGGCGGCAGGTATCGTGGGTGCCACTTTGGAAGAAAACGAAGTGGCGATGTGGAATTGTTATAATGTTGGGACAGTCAATGCTCTTACCAAAGGCGGTGTTTTCGGCATGATCAGCCCAATCAACCCGACAAAAGACGAAACAACCCTTTTTATTCTTGATTGCTACTACCTAAATACTTGTGGGGGCACTAACAATTATGGTATCAGTAAAACATCTGCTGAAATGCAGACCGAGGAATTTAAGGCTTTAATGAACTCCACAACAAGCAATGTTTTCATGATGGATAACGGAACCAACAACGGCTATCCCATCCTTGCGCTTACAGGTATGATGCTCTGGGATGCTGCTGAGATCACCGACCACTCGGCGAAGCTGTCGGCAAATCTTCATGAGGGCAACAACGATTTTGTGAGAGCCGTGTTTGTTTATCAAAAATTCGATGTTAACGGAACCTACGATCCCATCGAGGTTGAAGTGGAGGTCGGAGACTATGTTGAAGTCACCTTGGATGACCTTGAGCCAAATACTTCATACATGTTTCGGATCTATTCTGAATGCGTCGATGGCCATATTGTGGAAGGTGGCGTGTTGGGCGGACAACCTTACCGTGGCTTCACGACGGAGGAATTTGACGCCGTGATTTCTCAAGAGGTTCCTGGGATTCTAGTCTATCCCAATCCCGCTACCGATGTCGTTCACATCCAGGGCGTTGACGCCGTCGAGGTTCAGGTCTTCAACGCTTTGGGACAGTTGGTGAGGACGGTTAAGGGAACGAATGAGGTCGGTGTCAGCGATTTGCCAAGTGGAACGTACCTTTTCCATATTGTTGGCAATATTGATGCTGTTATAAAAACAGATATTGTGCGATAACATGATTATTGCTTATATACCTAATTAAATATATTTCGGTGTCGTTTTCCTCATCGTAGTGGACGGTAAAGAACACGTACCAAATTGTTTCTCTATTTTTTCGAAAACTTGAATAATAAAGGTTCTCTCCATATCTAAGAAACGATTCTGGAGCTGGTTTTTTGACTTTAAAAGGTAAATCCTTTTCAATCCTGGAAACAAGTTCTGTTACGTATTCAATTGCGTTATCCTCAAAACTAAAATATTCCTTTTCGTAGAGGATTCGGATTAAATCAGATAAATAAAGTCGTACTTCAGGTAAAGCTTTTACGATAAATGACATTCGGGTTCGTTTTGGTACATTAGGTGAATGTCCTCCTTTACTAAGGATAGGAGTTCGTCCATGGAGATTGCTCTGTCCAAATCGTACTCGACCTTTTTTTCTATTTCTAATATGTTGTTCACGTTGGCTGCTTTTTATGGCTGCAAAAATACGAAATATTTTTAAAAAATCAATAGAAATAATTAATTTTTTTATTTAATCTCGGCTAATCCTGAGACACTGTAGGTCTTGTCGTTATCCAAACAAACACACTGATACCTTGTCCGTCGTTTAGGGCCTTTCTTGAACCTCATGCCGTTTTCCAGTTGGAACACAGCCCCTTCGGGAAGGTCATCCACGGTGAGGGCTTTCTCACCGGAGGGGTTGGCATCGTAACGCTTCATCACCTTGGCCAGGTTGGCGTCAGCAGTGGAACTGGCCTTGATGTGCTGGAGATGCTTTTTCAAAGCGCTAATGACGTCCTCAGGAAAAATTTCAGGCCTCAGGTAGGGGAGAAGTAGCTGGGCGAAAGTTTGTTTCCACTCCTCACCATGTGGTTCCAAGCATCGTTTAGGATAATCCATATAAACGTTGTAATGTGCTAACTCATGAACGAAGGTGACTAGCATCTGATATGGATTGAGATTGCCATTCAAAGTGATGCAGCAAATGCCCTTGTAACCCAAAGGAGCTCTGAAATCACCGAGTTTGGAGCTTCTGGGCTTTTTGAACTTCAGTTGGAAACGCGAGTTCTCATACGCTTCAACCACCATTGGCACGGCCGCCTCCGGAAAATAACGTTGCAATATCTGAAGCTCTTTTTCAGTCATACTGCAAAAATAATAACAACTTTCCGTTTTCCGTTCTCCGTTCTCCGTTTTTTCTTACTTTTGCACTCCAATTTTAAAAACGAAAACTATGGCAGTCCCTCAAATACCTACCCTGCTGCTCACGGGATACCTTGGCAGCGGCAAGACCACCTTGGTCAACAAGATTCTCAACAACCGCAAAGGCATCAAGTTCGCCGTCATCGTCAACGACCTTGGCGAAGTGAATATCGACGCCGACCTGATTGAAAAAGGCGGCGTTGTCGGACAAGGCGACGACAGCCTGATGGCCCTCCAAAATGGATGCATCTGCTGCACCCTGAAGATGGACCTGGTGAAACAGCTGAAAGAGCTTACCGCCATGCGCAAGTTTGATTACATCGTCATTGAGGCCAGTGGCATCTGTGAGCCTGAGCCGATTGCCCAGACACTTTGCACCTATCCCCGCATGGGTTACGAGTACTATAAGGATGGACTGGCCCGTCTCGACTGTATCGTCACGGTGGTCGACGCCCTGCGCCTTCAGGACGAGTTCGCCTGCGGTGATAACCTCGTGGGCAAACCCCTCAAGGAAGACGACCTCGAGAGCCTCGTCATCCAGCAGATCGAGTTCTGCAACATCATCCTGCTCAACAAGGCCTCGGAAGTCCCCGAACAGGAACGCGGTCGTATCAAGCAGATCATCCGTGCCCTTCAGCCCAAGGCTGAGATCATCGAGTGCGATTACTGCGACATCGACTTCAACAAGATTCTGAATACCCATTTGTTCGACTTCGACGAGGTGGCTACTTCCGCTACCTGGATTCAGAAGGTGGAAGGTCACGATGAGGATCACGACGAAGACGATGATGATCATGATGACCACGATGAAGACCATGAAGAAGGCCATCATCACCATCACGATCATGACCACGAAGAAGGAGAAGCTGAAGAATATGGCATCGGCACCTTTGTGTATTTCCGTCGTGAGCCGTTCAATCTGGCCCGTTTCGATGAGTTTGTGGCCCGTAAAATGCCCCGTAACGTGATTCGTGCCAAGGGCATTTGCTGGTTCAAGGGAGAAGAGGATGTGTGTTATATCTTTGAACAGGCTGGAAAACAAGTGCAGTTGCGCAATGCGGGTGCTTGGTTCGCTACCATGCCCAAAGCAGAGCTACGCGATATGATGGAACAGGACGAGGGTCTGCGCCGCGACTGGGATGAGAAGTACGGCGACCGCATGCAGAAACTGGTTTTCATCGGTCAGCACATGGACCAGAAGGCCTTGACCGAGGCTCTGGATGAGTGCTTGACGGATTGATGTGCCTTAGTGTCTTATGATCTTCCGAGTGGTGATGCCCTTGTCCGTGGTGGTCCGCTCGATATAGACCCCAGCTTTCAAGTTGTTGGGGTCAACCTTTTTGCCTGTGAGATCGAACCATTCCGCCTGCAACACCTCATTCGGGTTTTCCTGCTCAGTTAGTCCTGTGGGCTCCACCACGGTCACCCAGAGGGTGGTCATGGAGGTGGCGCAGTCGCAGTCGAGCACCAGCATGATGTCGAGCCACACCGAGGCGCCGGCTTGGATGTCGGGTTTCAGGGTGGCTACCGCTGTGACTTTTTTGCTCTCGTTAGGCTCGAGATGAAACATCGTGCATTGGTTTCCTTCGACATAGAAATGGAAGTCGGTGAAATACTCGTGTGAGGGTTGGATGATGACGTCGAAGGGCTCGTAGCCCAGGTTTTGTACCGAGAAGGTGTAATTCGTCTGCCCGCCAGGATAGAGTATCGTGTCAGCGTTGTAAGGTGTTGAGGCGATGGCATACTTCACCACCATGTCGATATACACATCGTCGATGGTGAGATAGTGCGCGCCTTCGTGGGCGATGGCGTGAATCCCAAAATACTCGTAATCGGTGGAGAGATTCTCGATGTATTCCGAAAGCTGCTCGTATTCGCCGCTGTTGACGGTCTTGGTGAAAAGCAGTTGTGTCATCTGTTCGGTCGAGGGACCGCTGCCGGCCCAAACCTCCACGTCGTACTCGCCGTCGGAGATGGCCCAGTAATAGTAGCGGTATTTCAGGTCATGGCCCATGTAGAGCTCCATGAACATCCAGGCGTCGTCAGCGTCGGTGAAAGCATACCAGTTGCCAGTGTGGGGGATGCGGTTGTGGTCCTTGGGTTGATAGCCGCAAAGCCATGAGTTGTCGTCGCAGTTCCACCCGATAGGCGGAGTGAGGTCGTGGTTGGCGTATTCAAAGCCTTCGATCAAGACGCTGTCGGCAAAAGCCATTGTCATGGACAGGATGAGTGAAAGGGTGAGGAGAATCTTTTTCATGTTTAGATGTTTTACGGGACAAAAATAAACAAAACGAAGAATATTTTCTATTTTTGCTTGTTAAAATTGAAAAAGATGGAAAAGGAACGAAACATTGACAAGTTGGCCGGATACCTTATAAAGATAGGGGGCTTTGCCATCATTGCTGCTCTGTGCTGGTATTTCAAGAACGTGCTGATATACATCGTCATAGCCTTTGTGGTCTCGCTGATCGGACGTCCCGTCATGAGGTTGCTCAAGAAGTTGCACATCAAGAAGTTCCATCTGCCTGATTGGTTCTCGGCCATCCTGACCATCCTCTTGATCCTCGGGATTCTGATCCTCATTGTCACCCAGCTGGTGCCTTTGGTGACGAACATCGTACGCGACGCCTCCATCTTGAACAGCAAGGCATATCTCGATTCGAATCCTCTGGATGGCGTGAATGACTGGCTTATCAGGGTATTTCCTAGTTTGGGGGCTGATTTCAGTTTGGTTGATGTTGTCATGGAGAAATTGGCTGAGCTGGTGAGTTTCAACAGCGTGACGGGGTTTGTGGGCTCGGTGGCTTCTGTGGTCTCCAGTGCTTTCGTGGGACTCTTCGCCGTGGTGTTCATCTCGTTTTTCTTCCTGAAGGATGCTGAGCTGTTTGAACGGATCATCTGCTCTTTGGTTCCCGACAAGATAGAGTACACCATGAATACCACTTTGAGCGACATCAAGCAGCTGCTCTCGCGCTATTTCGGAGGACTTCTTTTGGAGATGTTCGGGGTGGCGTTGATCGATTTCTTGGGGCTGTGGCTCATTGCGCGACTGGATTTCAGCTACGCCATAGGCATCGCCTTTATTGCCGGTATCTTGAATGTGATTCCTTACGTTGGACCTTTGATTGGTGAGGCCATCGGTGTGATCCTCGGCGTGATACTCAAGGTCGGCATCGGGGCTGGACTGGCTGTGAATGTCTGGGTCTTTGCCTTGATCATCCTTGCCATCATGCTGACGGCTCAATTAATAGATAATTTCATCTACCAGCCGGTGATTTATTCCACCAGCATCAAGGCGCATCCTTTGGAGATTTTCATTGTGTTGCTCATGGCGGGACATATTGGAGGAACCGTAGGTATGTTGGTCGCCATCCCGGCTTATACCGTGGTGCGTGTCATCGCCATCCGGTTCTTCTACCGCTTCAAGCCCATCCAGCGACTGAGTCCAGACCTGAGCGAGGAGGACAAGATCCTGATTAATGATAAAATTAAGAATTAAGAATTAGGAATTAAGAATTAAGAGATAAATAAGATCTTGCAGCGGCAGACTTCGGTGTTTTCTTGGGTGTTCTGGTCGGTTTTCACTAGTCGGATGCAGAAGGTCTGCTCGCCGGTTTGTTCCCTGTAAAAATGCAGTTTGTCGCCTTGATGGGTCTCTGCCACGTAGGCGATGTCGAACCGTTTGATCTGATGTTCGCGGTACCAGGAGATATCCCACAGGTCGATGACGTGTTCGATGTATTTTATGGAATTAACATGTCCATTAATGTCGATATCATGATAATAGGTGTCGATGGTCCTGACGAGTTCGGTGTTGGGGTTCATCTTCACGCGGTCGCCTTTTTCGATGGGGCAGGGTTTGTCCTTCACAATCCATTGGTCGATGGCTCCGTTGTCGATGGCATAGATGTCGGTAGGTTGTCGTGTCTCCGTGTCGATCATGGCCCACACGGAGCGGCCGTAGCCATACACATTTCCGTCGAGGTCGCTGACTTGGAAGTTACGTTGGGTAAAGAATTTCATGGCGTCTTCCACCCATGTCTCGACGGTAAAGTGCTCGTATTGAGCTGGCATAGAGGTCATCTCGATGGCGAGTCTGGACAGCACCCACGAGCGGTGGATGTTCATCAGGTACTTCATGCCGAAGCCCCTGTCGGTGGAGTGGAAGTCGGCCGCGTTGAGCATTTGGTTTCCCAGATGTCCCAGGCATAAGTGCCCCGAGAAGTCGCAGTGGAATGGCTCCGCAATAAACTCATATTTCCCAACTCTATCCATTATCTTTTATCTTTTAACTTTTATCTTTTATCTTTTATCTCTTATCTCTTATCTTCTTCCCGAACGCCACCGAGTCCCCCCAAGCATTATATAGTACTTTATGCCCAATGGCCGCCAGCCTGATGTCTAGACAGCTATGGCATTCGTCGGGTTTGTCTTTCACGCAGGCCTTGTCGGGATAAATCAGGTAGTTCTCGCGGAACTCGTTCGGGGTGAGGTTGGGCATGATGACATTGGCCCCGGCGAGGATGGCTTTCTCACGGCCTTGCGGGTCGACGGTCTGGTTGGCGGTGGCGGCGACCATGTTGATTTCGGGCATCATCAGTCGCAGGATAGCGATCATCTTGAGGGTCATCTCCATGCGTTTCTCGGCGGACGGTATCTGGTCGCGGTATTGCCAAAGCGGTGTGTCGGGGTGGGGGATGAAAGGACCCATGCCCACCATGGCCACGTCTTTTTGTTTGAAGAACAGCAGGTCGTCGGCGAGGTCGTCAAGCGTCTGGAAGGGGAGTCCCACCATCACGCCCGTGCCGGTTTGATAGCCGACTTTCAAAAGGCTGTCGATGCAGTCCAAGCGTTGCTTGAAGTCGTGTTTTGCATCATGCGGGTGGATTTTGTAATAAAGTTCCTCATTTGAGGCTTCGATGCGGAGCAGATAGCGGTGCGCGCCCGCTTCAAACCAACGGCGGTAGGTGTCTTCGGTCTGTTCACCCAGCGAGAGGGTGATGCCCAAACTTCCGTTGTCGATTTTCTTGATTTCCTGAACCAGATAGGTGATCTTATCCACAAAAGCCTTGTCGCTTCGTTCGCCACTTTGCAATGCCACTGAGCCGTAGCCCAGCTCATGCGCTAACTTGGCACATTCAATGACTTCCTCGTCGCTGAGCGTATAGCGTTCCACTTTCAGGTTCTTGCAGCGCACGCCGCAGTAGAGGCAGTATTTCGTGCAGATGTTGCTGTATTCAATGAGTCCGCGCAGGTGGACGTAGTTGTCCAGATGTTCCAGCTTCACCTGCAAGGCACGGTCGAAGAGTTGTTTCTTGTCTTCGCCTTCGGTGGCCAGCAGGAGTTTGATGTCCTCATGGGTGAGGTCGGTATTATGTAAGACGTCGGTGACGGCCATTCTTCTGAATTTTGCGGCAAAGTTAATGATTTCCAAAAAAAATCGTACCTTTGCCGCCGAATTTGAAAACGAGATTTTTTATTTTATGACAAAAGCATTGAAAATCGTGGTGCTTGCCAAGCAAGTGCCCGATACGAGAAATGTGGGTAAGGACGCCATGACGCCCGAGGGCACCGTGAACCGCGCCGCCCTGCCCGCCATCTTCAATCCCGAAGATTTGAATGCCCTTGAACAGGCACTGCGCCTCAAGGAACAAAACCCCGGCAGCACCGTCGGCGTGCTCACCATGGGCCCGCCCCGCGCCGGCGAGATCATCCGCCAAGGCCTCTTCCGTGGCGCCGACACAGGATGGCTGCTTACCGACAGACTCTTTGCTGGAGCTGATACCTTAGCTACTTCATACGCACTGGCCACCGCCATCAAGAAGATTGGTGACGTGGACATCGTCATCGGCGGCCGTCAGGCCATCGACGGTGATACCGCCCAGGTGGGCCCCCAAGTGGCACAGAAACTGGGACTCAACCAAGTGACCTACGCTGAGGAAATACTTAAGATTGAGGAACGGAAAACGGAAAACGGAGAACGGAAAACTATAGCTACCGTCAGAAGACATATTGATGGGGGTGTGGAGACTGTGGAAGTGCCGCTGCCTTGCGTGATTACCGTCAATGGCAGTGCGGCTCCTTGCCGTCCCTGCAA
Organism: uncultured Bacteroidia bacterium; assembly: GCA_902801465.1. Taxonomy (GTDB): domain Bacteria; phylum Bacteroidota; class Bacteroidia; order Bacteroidales; family F082; genus Limimorpha. Next base: position 298,275 of record CADCIH010000001.1, read on the forward strand.
TGCCAAGCTGGTGATGAAATACAAGTATGCCTCTTGCCCGCTGGAGCGTCAGCCCGAGGATCCTCGCGCCGACCTCTATTCCGCACGTCCCTATTTGACGTTGAACCAGTGGAGCGTAGCCGACGTGGATGGCGACCCCGACCAGTGTGGCCTCTCAGGCAGTCCCACTAAGGTGAAAACCGTGCAGAACATCGTCTTCCAGGCCAAGGAGAGCAAGACCCTCACTGCCAGCGATGCCGATGTGGAAGGATTAATCAAAGAATTGTTGGACGAAAAGATTATCGGATAATGAACAACGTATTTGTATATATAGAGATCGAAGGCACCCAAGTGGCCGAAGTCTCACAGGAGTTGCTCACCAAAGGGCGTAAACTGGCCGACCAGCTGGGCGTGGAACTGCATGCCGTCGTGGCTGGCACGGGCATCAAGGGTAAGGTGGAAGAACAAATCCTGCCTTACGGCGTGGATAAGCTGTTCGCTTTCGACGGCGAGGGCTTATTCCCCTACACCTCTGCACCCCACACCGATATCCTCGTCAACCTCTTCAAGGAGGAACAACCGCAGATCTGCCTGATGGGCGCCACCGTCATCGGTCGCGACCTCGGCCCTCGCGTCAGCTCCTCATTAACTAGCGGCCTCACCGCCGACTGCACCCAACTCGAAATCGGTGATTTCGACGACATCAAGACCAAGAAGCATTACGACAACCTGCTGTATCAAATCCGTCCCGCTTTCGGCGGCAACATCGTGGCGACTATCGTCAACCCCGAACATCGTCCGCAGATGGCTACCGTCCGCTCGGGCGTGATGCAGAAGGCCATTTATGAGGGTAAGGCAAAGAATGAAGTAGTTTACCCAGAAGTATCGAAATACGTTTCTCCGATGGCTTATGTGGTGAAGGTCCTCGACCACCATGTGGAGGCTGCCAAGCATAACCTGAAAGGCTCGCCCATCGTGGTGGCCGGAGGTTACGGCATGGGCTCGAAGGAAGGCTTCGACATGCTGTTTGAACTTGCCAAGGTGCTCCACGGCGAAGTCGGTGCCTCACGTGCCGCCGTCGATGCAGGTTTCTGCGACAGCGACCGCCAAATCGGTCAGACGGGCGTCACCGTTCACCCGAAGGTGTATATCGCCTGCGGTATCAGTGGTCAGATCCAACACATTGCGGGTATGCAGGACTCCAAGATCATCATCTCGGTGAACAGCGATCCCGATGCTCCCATCAATAAGATTGCCGACTATGTCATCGTTGGCACCGTGGAAGAAGTCGTTCCCAAACTCATCAAGTATTACAAACAAAACTCGAAATAATCATGGCTAACTATTATAACGATAACCCGAACCTTGATTTTTATCTCGACCACCCGCTGATGAAGCGCATCGTCGAGCTGAAGGAACGCAACTTTGCGGATAAAGACTCCTACGAAGACGCTCCCGTCGACTACGAAGACGCGTTGGAAAACTACCGCCGCGTGTTGGACATCACGGGCGACATCACCGGAAATATCATTGAGCCCAACTCCGAGAGCGTGGATCTCGAGGGTCCGCATCTCGAGAATGGCCGTATGATCTACGCTTCCAAGACGGTTGAGAACATCGATGCCTGCACCAAAGGTGGCCTCTGGGGTGTTTCCATGCCTCGCCGTTACGGTGGTCTCAACCTGCCCATCACCGTGTTCTCCATGCTGAGCGAGATGGTGGCCAGTGCCGATGCCGGTTTCCAGAACATCTGGTCGTTGCAGTCGTGCATTGACACCTTATATGAATTCGGCAACGAGGAGCAGCGCATGAAGTACATCCCGCGCGTTTGCGCTGGCGAGACCATGTCGATGGACCTCACCGAGCCTGATGCCGGTTCCGACCTGCAGAGCGTCATGCTGAAAGCCACCTATAGTGAAGAGGAAGGCTGCTGGCTGTTGAACGGTGTGAAGCGTTTCATCACCAACGGTGACTCTCACATCCATCTGGTGTTGGCCCGTTCTGAGGAAGGTACCAGGGACGGTCGCGGCCTGTCGATGTTCATCTACGACAAGCGCAATGGTGGCGTCACGGTGCGTCACATCGAGCATAAGCTGGGCATCCACGGCTCACCGACCTGCGAGTTGGTCTTCAAGAACGCCAAGGCAGAGCTCTGTGGTGACACCCGCATGGGCTTGATCAAATACGTCATGGCACTGATGAACAGCGCCCGTCTCGGCATCGCAGCACAGTCGGTGGGTCTCGGACAAGAGGCTTACAACGAGGCTTTGAAATATGCCGGCGAGCGTCAGCAGTTCCACAAGAAGATCATTGAGTTCCCCGCTGTTTACGACATGCTTTCACGCATGAAGGCCAAGATCGATGCTGGTCGTTCCTTGCTTTACATGACGGCCCGTTATGTGGACATCTACAAGTGTTTGGAGGATATCCAACGTGAGCGTCCGCTGACACCTGAAGAGCGCGCCGAGCTGAAGAAATACTCCCGTTTGGCCGATGCCTTCACCCCTGTGGCCAAGGGCATGAACTCCGAGTATGCCAACCAGAACGCCTACGACTGCATCAGCATCCACGGCGGTTCGGGCTTCATCATGGAGTACAAGTGCCAGCGTCTCTACCGCGACGCCCGTATCTTCTCGATTTACGAAGGTACCACGCAGCTGCAGGTGGTGGCCGCCATCCGTTACATCACCAACGGTACTTATCTCGGTATCATCAAGGAGATGCTTGAGAATGAAGTCTCAGAGGAGTTGAAGCCTTTGCATAACACGGTGCGCACCCTCGTGGAACTCTACGAGCAGAGCATCAACTACGTGAAGGGCGCCAACAACCAGGAGGTCACCGACTTCTTGGCCCGTCGTCTCTACGACATGACCGGTGATATCATCATGTCATTGCTGATCTTGGACGATGCCACCCATGCCCCGCACCTCTTCACCCAGTCGGCCAACGTGTACGTCCACGCCGCTGAGGAAGACGTCATCGGCAAGAGCGTCTATGTGAAGAATTTCATCGAGGAAGACCTGGTGAACTTCAGGGCTAAATAAGGACAGTCTTCTGAAAGAGCTGTCTTATCTTTCCCGGCGATTGATAACTTCTTTAAGGAGGTATCGGTCGCCGGTTGCTTTATGGACGGCGTCGATGAACTGCTGGTCGTAGCCAGGTGTTTCGTGGCCCCAGCGGGTGAAATTGCCGTTCTCGTCGACACGGCGGACGATCTGGTCGTTGTAGCGCACGATGAGGTGTTTGGCCAGTTGGTCCCAGCGTTGCATCATCTTTTCGGCGTATGCGATGCTCTTGCGGTTCAAGAAGCTCTGTCTGTCGGCAGGTGTCATATCCTTGATAGCTTCCACCACCTTGTCTTGGTCGGTGAAATAGTAGTCTTCCAGTTCTTTTTGAGCCTTTCGGAGGTCGCCGATCATCATGGAGTAGCGGGGATAGACCATGTTGGCCACCCAGTTGTTCATCCAGAAGGCCGATTTGTCGCTGAACTCGGCGCGGGGGTTGTTTTCGGGCCGGAAGCAGTCGGGCACCTGTGTGATGCAGCAGTAGAGCGGCACGTAGGCCACCATGTTGGCGTCGTCGCAGTTGAACCAGGTGACGCCGCCCACGTCGTTAGGCAGCCATGAGCGCATCTGGCAGGTCATGGTGAACCCGCTCTGTTGTGTGGCGATGGGCCGTTCGCGGAAATAGGCGAGGCTGTCGCTGTCCTTGAAATGCATCGGCAGGGGGCGAATAGGCATGCCCCAGGGGCCAGCGGTCATGTCGGAGGTCATGTCCAGAGGGGTGCCTTCGAAATGGTCGCGCATGTCCTGCTGGAGGTCGCGCAGCGAGAGCGGCTTGTCGGGTTTGATCCACAGCGGAAGATGGTCGCACAGCTCGAAGTCGCCGTTGATGTAAGGCAGGTATCTGTCCATCTCCTCATGGCTGTAATGATGTCTGAAGAAACTCCACACGCGGGCGTCGGCGTAGCGCACGTTCTCGAAGTCGATGGGGCAGTAGGCCTCGCGGAACGAGAAGTCTTCGTCCTTGCCGTTAAAGAATCCTTTCTCACGAGCAAATGAAATGACATCGTAAGCATACACGCAATCCACCCTTGGATCATTAATCTTCTTCAAATTCTTACTACTAATACTCTTCCCATCTAAAGAAAACAGTTTTCCGTTTTCCGTTCTCCGTTTTCCGTTCTCCACAGGAAACTCCCTGATCCTACTAAGGTTGGCATGGGCGCAGATGCAGTCGTCGGGGACTCGCAGTGCCACCCAGACGGCGCCTTGGCGGTCCGGGCCTTTGCCGATGATCTCCATGATCCAGGCCTCTTCGGGGTCGCAGATGGTGATGGTCTCGCCGCTGCTGTTATAGCCGTATTCTTCCACCAGCTCCGCCATGCATTTGATGGCTTCGCGGGCTGTCGAAGACCGTTGAAGGGCCAGTCGCATCAGGCTGAAATAGTCGAGTAGCCCGTCGGGGTTCACCAGCTCCAGGCGTCCGTCGAAGGTGGTCTCCACGATGGTCACCTGTTTCTCGTTCATCAGGCCTACTACGTTATAGGTGTATTCCACCTGTTTCACATACCGTCCCTCATGGGAAGGACCCCAGCCGTGGATGGCGATCAGTTCGCCCGGCTCATGGCGTCCTGAGGGGCTGTACGACAACGATCCGGAGAAGCCGAAGCCGTCACAGTTATAGGTGCACATCACGCTTCCGTCGGTGGAAGCTTTCTTGCCAACGATCAAGTTGGTGCAGGCCGATGCGGATTCCCAACCCAGCATGGCGAGCAAAATGGTGATAAGTATTTTCTTCATAGTGACGCAAAATTAGAAAGATTTTGTAATTTCGCAAAATTATAGCAATAAGAGTAGTATGAAGAAGTGCTTATTATTTGTAATGATGCTGGTTTTCAGCATGTTAGCCAAAGCTGGTGAACCCGTCAAGCTGCAAAGCCCCGATGGAAAGCTGGAGCTTCGATTTGAACTCAGGGATGGCGTGCCTTATTATGCGCTGGACCGTTTGAACCAACCCGTGGTGTTGCCTTCGAAGATGGGCTTCACGCTTGAATGGCGCGATGACCTGGCCCATGCTTTCGTGCTGAAAGACACGAAATACGACACCTTCGATGAGACCTGGGAGCCTGTCTGGGGCGAGGAAGCCCGCATCCGCAACCATTACAACGAGATGCTGGTGACCCTCGAACAGCCTGTCGGCTCCGTGGAGAGCATGGATCACTCCACCGAGACCAAAGCCACTGTGATGCAGATTCGCTTCCGCCTTTATGACGATGGGCTTGGCTTTCGTTATGAGTTCCCGATGAAGAACGCCTTGGTCTATTTCTGGATCAAGGAGGAGTTGACCGAGTTTGTCATGAATGGCGACCATAAGGCTTGGTGGATCCCGGGCGACCTCGACACCCAAGAATACAACTTTACCGAGTCACGTCTGTCGGAGATCCCCGAATTGTGGGAAGCTGGCCATAAAGACGGCGGCTGGCCCTGGACGGCTTTTTCCAAGACTGGCGTCCAGACCGCCTTGCAGATGAAGACCGACGACGGCCTCTACATCAACATCCATGAAGCCGCCACCCTCGACTTCCCGACAATGCACCTCGATTTGATAACGGAAAACGGTGTTCTCCGTTCTCCGTTTACCTTCCGGGCTTTCCTCAGCCCCGATGCCACTGGCTATAAAGGCCGCATCCAGGCTCCATGCCATACGCCTTGGCGTACCGTGATGGTCTGCGAAAAGGCTACCGACGTGTTGGCTTCGCGGCTTATCCTCAACCTCAACGATCCTTGCGTGTTGGAGGATGTCAGCTGGATCCATCCCGTGAAATACATGGGCGTGTGGTGGGAGATGATCTCCGGCAAGAGCACATGGTCCTATACCAACGACTTCCCTTCGGTGAAGCTCGGGGAGACCGACTATGAGCATGCCACACCCAACGGCACCCACGGGGCCAACAACGCCAACGTGCGCCGTTATATCGACTTCGCCGCCGCCAACGGCTTCGATGCCCTGCTCATCGAAGGATGGAACATCGGCTGGGAAGACTGGTATGCCAAGCAGAAGGACTTCGTGTTCGACTTCCTCACACCTTATCCCGACTTCGACCTTCCTGCATTGAACAAATATGCCCACGAGAAGGGCATCCGCCTCATCATGCACCACGAGAGCTCCGCATCCACCTTGAACTACGAGCGTTGGATGGAGAAGGCCTACAGCCTGATGAACAAATATGGCTACAATGCCGTGAAAGGCGGCTATGTGGGTACCATCATCCCCTTTGGCGAAGGCCACTACAGCCAGCCCACCAACAACCATTACCACTACGCCATCGTGGAGGCCGCCAAGCACCATATCATGGTGAACTCGCACGAGGCGGTGCGTCCCACGGGTCTCTGCCGTACCTGGCCCAACATGATCGGCAACGAGAGCGCCATGGGCACCGAGTTCCGCGAACGCATCAATCCCGGACATACCACCATCTTGCCTTTCACCCGTCTGCAAGGAGGACCGATGGACTATACCCCTGGCATCTTCGAGCCGGATATGGGAAAGATCGTGCCGTGGGGCAAGAAGATGCATCACACCATCTGTAACCAGCTGGGCTTGTATGTGACTTTCTACTCGCCTCTGCAGATGGCCGCCGACTTCCCCGAGCATTACGAGCCGTACATGGATGCCTTCCAGTTCATCAAGGACGTGGCCGTCGACTGGGACACCACCATCTATATCGCCGCTGAGCCTGGCGACTACATCGTCACCGCCCGTCACCCCAAGCTCGCTACGCTGAACAAAGCCGCCGAGGGTCTCGCCGAGCTGCCCGACGGCAAGAAAGGGGTCGTCAATAGCGTGACACAGTTTGTCTATGGTGGCTCCGACCAGCCGCATGACGTGTGGTATGTGGGTGGCATCACCGACGAGAACGCACGTGAGTTCAAGGTGAAACTCGACTTCCTGAAACCCGGGGTGAAATACGAAGCCGTCATCTATGCCGATGCCAAAGACGCCAGCGGCATTCCCGACGAAGGCTACAATCCCCAAGCCTACACCATCACCAAGAAGACCGTCACCTCGAAATCGGTATTGAAGCTCAAGATGGCTCCTTGCGGTGGTTTCGCTGTATCAATAAGGTCATTATAATTAAATTATTTTATACTACATGAAAAACTTTAGATTAATTTTGGTTCTTGCAACCATCGTCATGACTGCTGTCTCATGCGGTCCAAAGAAAACCCAGAAAATCAAAGAAAAAATCCCTTACAAGATGTTGGTGGTCTATTACTCTCAAACTTCCAACACCAAGGCTGTCGCCACTGAGATTGCCACCCGGCTCAATGCCGATTTGGAGGAGATCGTCCCTCTGGAGCCTTACGAAAACGACTTCCAGGCCACTGTCGAACGTGGCAAGAAAGAGTTGGAAGAGGGTGTCCGTCCCAAGATACAGCCTCTTAAGGTCAATGTGGCCGATTACGACATTATCTTTGTGGGTTATCCCATCTGGTTCGGCACCTATGCGATGCCTATGTGGACCTTCTTGGATCAGGTGAGCTTGAGTGGAAAGAAAGTCGTTCCCTTCTGCACCTTCGGCAGTGGAGGTCTCGAGTCGAGTGTGAGGGACTTGGCCAAGGCACAGCCTGAGGCCAACATCCTCAGCGGATATGGTGTTCGCGCCGCTCGCATGGATGCCATGCCCCAGGAGATCGACCAGTTCCTGAAGGCTGGCGGTTTCATCGATGGCCAATACACACAGTTGGGCGACTTCACCGAGCAGCAAGCTGTGAGTGAAGAGGAGACAGCCATCTTCGAGGCCGCTGTCGGCGATTACCCGATGATCCATGCCAAGGCTGAGACTGCTGGTATGCGTGCCATCCCTGGCGGCAAGGAATATCTGTTCATCGCCTCTGACCTTCCTCGCGAGGATCGTCCCGACATGCCTTTGGGAAGGATGAAAGTGTATGTCACGGTGCTTAATGGCAAAGCCCCGGTGTTCACAAGAGTGGTCAGATGAATATGGGTGAATCCAAGGTAATACTTATTACGGGAGCCAGCAGCGGCATCGGTTTTGATACCGCACAAGCTCTTGCGAAACAAGGTCATCGTGTGTATGCCGCCGCCCGTAGGCTGGAGCTGATGGAGCCCTTGAAGGCTTTGGGCGTTCAGGTCCTCAGGCTCGACGTCACCGATGAATCGTCGATGCAGCAATGCGTCGATGCCGTCATCCAGGCGGAAGGCCGTATCGACGTGCTTGTCAACAACGCCGGCTACGGCTATTTCGGTACCATCGAGACGGTGAGCATGGAAGAGGCACGTCGTCAACTCGAGGTGAACGTGTTCGGACTGGCTCGTCTGACCCAGATGGTGCTGCCTCAGATGCGCAAGCAGGGGAGTGGACGAATCATTAATACTTCGTCGATTGCCGGTAAGATGGTGATCTATATGGGTGGTTGGTACAACGTGACCAAATATGCCGTGGAGGCCTTCAGCGACGCGCTTCGCATGGAGGTGAAGCCTTTCGGCATCGACGTGGTGAAGATTGAGCCGGGAGCCATCAAGACCGATTGGGGCGTCATCGCGGCACGCCACCTCAAGGAATCGTCCGCTGGGACCGCCTACGAGGAAGCTGGCCAGCGGTGGGCAGATAGCATGAACTGGTTCTACTCCAGTAACTTGCTCTCCAAGCCCTCCGTCATCACCAAGGCCATCTGCCGTGCCGTCAACAGCCGTCATCCCAAGGCAAGCTATTGCCGAGGACGGTTCTCCATCTCGGGAAGGATAGTCCATGCCATCCTGCCCGCCCGCTGGTGGGATGCCATCATGAGAAAAATGGGGGATGTGCGTATTCAAAAAAAAGTGTAATTTTGCAGTCTGATAACAATAAAGGATAAAAACAAGCGACTAACTTAAATTTTATAAAAAATGAAGAAAGTTTTTGCAATGGTGGCTCTTGTAGCCGCTCTGTTCATCGCCGGAAATGTGCAGGCCCAGTCAACTGTTTATGCTACTTACGCTCCTGAATCCTTCGTCACAGGTAACAGCAGCAACAATTATCAAGGTTTTGCCCTTGGCTTCGTCCAGAATGTTGGAGTTGCTAAAGGCATCGGCGTAGCCGCTGGCGGTCAGTTCCGTATGAACATGAAAAGCGAAACATCCACTTTGTTGAACGTCAAGGAAAACCAGATCTTGGTTGACGTGCCGATTCTGTTCAACTACAACATCGCCGTGAACCGCGACCTCAGCATCATCCCCTTCGTCGGTCCGATGCCAAGCCTGGCCATCTCTGGTAGCACCAAAACCACTGAGAACGTTTTGGGCAATACCGTTACCGTTAACTGGTATGGCGACAACAGCAACCTGAACCGTTTCAACCTCTATGCCGTGTTCGGCGCCGATGTGAAGTTCACCAACTTCAACCTGTTCGGTGGCTACCGTCTCGGCCTGCTCGACACCAACAAGAGCAACAACGTCACCACCAAGACCAACGGCCTCTTCGTCGGTCTCGGTTTCACACTGTAATTTTTTGAAAACTTGAATGAATAAGGAGCCAGCCCACGGGTTGGCTCCTTGATTAATTATGAAACGTATTATATTGATTATTAGTGCTTTGATTATTTCAAGCACTATTTTTTCTCAACAGAAATATGATATTGACTTCACCCAGACAAAAGTGGTGAAGATTTCGGGGAAGACTACCGAGAAGGCAGGCCATCTGGTGTTTGACGGCGTCGATCACCTGTCGATGGTATACACCAATCCCGAGGGGGAGTATTTCAATATTGAAGGTGAGATGGTGAAGGTGAACCTCGACGGGAAGAAAGCCGAGATGAATGCCGAGAAGGTGAAGATGGTGAAGCTACAGCGCGCCACTTTGCTGAACTGCCTTTCGGGTAACTGGGAGCAGGCGGCTGTCGACAACAACGCTGAGGCCGTGGTCGAGGAGGAAGATGGTTTTAGGACCATCACACTGACCACCCAGGGTAGGGTTCCCAAAGGAGGCTATGCCTCTGTGGTATTAAAATACAGCACCGACGGGACTCTCGTCAAGATGGTGCTTGAAGAGGCCGTCGGTGCCGTCAATACCTACGAATTGAGTATCTAACTCTTTATTCTTCTGGGAAGTAGGCGTTGTAAACCGTCTCAAGTCCTTCGTGGAACAGCTCCATGGTGCCGTCGGCATTGCGGCGAGCCCACCAGTAGAGGAACATGTTGCCTGTGTTGCCGTAGACATAGGATCCGTCTTCGAGGTCCAACTGCGACAGGAGTTCGTTCCAGTCATATCCTTGTGAGCTCATGCAGTCTTCCAGCACCGACTCTTTGTCGGGGCAGAGTTCCTTGTTGTTGAGTGCATTGTAGAGTTCCCTGAGGATGAACATTTGGCGTTTCAGGTTCTTCTCGACGAGGGGACGGGTGCGGTCGACGAACTTCTTGTCGGCGACGATCTTGGTGGCGAGGTTGTTGAGATAAGCGATGGCTTCCGGGTTGTAGTGTCCGAAGTCCCAAGGATCGTTGAAGTTCCAGCGGTTGTAGTAATGGGGTCCCGACACATACAGGTCGCAAGGCAGCATGCGGTTGAGGGTCCTGAGCGAAATGAGTGAGAAGAGGTGTCCCGCGGTGACGCGCAAGCCACAATCGGGCCAGTAGTCGAACTCGTCTTCGAGGACGAGCGTGCTCTCGTCGAGTTTTCCGGTGGCGGTCTTGATCATCTCGATGGCGTCTTTTTCCTTGATGCGTTCATTGTCGGCGATGGGCTCGTCCTCTTCAAGTTCGCAGTTGTACATGGTCTCTTCGAAATAGAAATCGCCGTCGCCTTCAAACCAATACTCGGTCGGGTTGAACTCATAATCGGGGTAGTAGGCCTTGTAGACGGTGCTGAGCCCTTGATAGAACTGGTCGATGGTGCCGTCGGTATAGCGTCTGGCCCAGAAATAAAGCATCTCGAAACCGAAGTTTGAATACACAGAGCTGCCGTCTTCGAGATCCATGCTGTTGATGATGTAGAAGGCCTCGTCGCTATAGCCGTAGTTCTCCATGATGTCGTTGAAGACATAGTCGCGTCCTTCTTCAGAGTAGATGTCTTCGCTGTACAGCACATCGTGGAGGGCCAACATGGTCCACATCTGGGTGTTGAGGTACTTGTCGACGAGCGGGGCGCTCAGTTTCACGAACTTCTCGTCGGAGACCACCTTGGCGGCCAGGTCGGCGAGATACTGGATGGCCTCGGGGTTGTAGTGGCCGAAGTCCTCGCTGTAGAGGTCCCATTCGCCGTTTTTATGCGGTCCTGAGAGGTAGAGAGGGCAGGGGAGCATCTTCTCGAGGTCGCTCAGCGAGATGAGAGAGGCGAGATGGTCGCCGGTGGCACGGATGCCACCATTGGGCCAGTAGTCGTACTCATACTCCAGAGTCTGGGTCGTGTTGTCGAGGTTCATGGCCGCGTCTTGGAAACGCTTGACGTTCTTGCCGTCCTTGTTACAGGAGCTGAAGGCAAAAACCACGGCGATGGCCGCGATGGCCAAAGCCGATTTGCAAAAGATAGAATTTCTTGACATGATTTGTTGATTTAGGATGGCCCAAAAGTACGTTTTTTTTTCCGTTAAAAAAGCCGATTATGTTATAAAAATGGTATTTTTGCACCTAATTTTTTGACAATGAAATTAATGAGAAATACCATGAAAAAAGTTTTGGCTTTATTTATGCTTGTCGCGATGGCGACGGGCAGCGTCTGGGCTGGCAACGTCAACCAACAGCGGGCACAGCGCATCGGACAACAGTTCCTTGGCACCACCGTCCTCGGACAAAGAGGCGAGATCCAGCTCCAGCTGGTGAGCACTGTCGCCAACCGTGGCGAGGTGGACTATTATGTGTATAACGTCAGAGGCGGCAACGGCTTTGTGATCGTGGCTGGCGACGACCGTGTGAAGCCCATCCTGGCTTACGCCACCACCGGCGCGTTCGATCCGGAGAATGTCGCCGAAGGCTTTGAGTATGTCCTCAACGGCTACCGTAGCGAGATCCAATATATCCGCGAGCACAACCTGAGCGCCACTCCCGACATCGTGTCTGAATGGGATGCCGTGATGCAACGCGGTGAGATCATGCCCGGCCGCCAGGCCCGTAGCGTGGTCGGACCTCTCTGTCAGACCCTTTGGAACCAAAACTTCCCTTGGAATAGCCAGTGCCCTGAAGATGCTGAAGGCAGTGGCGGTTACGTGTATGCCGGCTGTGTTGCCACGGCCATGGGCCAGGTGATGAAGTTCTGGGACTACCCCGAGCGTGGCACAGGCTCCTATTCCTATACCCCCGAAGGCTATGCGACGCAGACGGCCAACTTCGGTGAGACCGACTATCACTTCGAGCTGATGCCTCTGGTACTCGACTCGACCAGCACCGAGGAGGATTATTTCTATATCGCCCAGTTCCTGCATCATCTCGGCATCTCTGTCGACATGCAGTACAGCGGCCACGGCAGCGGCGCCTATTCTCAGGATGTGCCGACGGCTTTGAGCAATTACTTCGGCTACTCTACCCAGGAATTCGAGACACTGGGCTTCTGGGGCTTTAACTTCTATACCAATGAACAATGGGCCCAGATGCTGAAGGACGGCGGCCTCGACGAGGGACTGCCGCTGTATTATAGCGGTGCCGACGACAGCGGTGCTGGCGGTCATGCCTATGTGTGCGACGGCTACGACGAGAACGACTACTTCCACTTCAACTGGGGCTGGAGCGGTCGCGACAACGCCTGGTGCCCGATAGGCGCCCTTAACACCACCAAGTACGCCTTCAACGACCAGAACAGCTACATCGGCCATATCGTCCCTCAGAACTCCGATTATTTCCTGAGAGCCGACAGCGTGGCCGACTTCACCGTGATCGAGAATAGGGACTATGATGGCGTGTCGCTCAGTTGGACCAACCCCTCGGTCAACCTGAACGGCGCTGCGCTTTCTTCCATCGAGTCAATCAGCATCCGCCGCAACAACCAGGAACTGGTCACCCTGACCAATGCCCAGGTGGGCGCCACCATGAGCTACGACGACAATGGCCTGGAGCCTGGCCTCTATGAGTATTCCATCTTCGTGACCAACAGCTACGGCATCAGCCGTACCGCCTATCGTACCGTGTTGGTCGGTGAGAAATGCCCTGTCACTTTCGCGCTTCTCGACCAAGGTGGCGATGGCTGGAAAGGTGCCGCTATCAGCGTGACTGCTGAAAACGGCCAACGTATCGCTGTCATCAGCATGGAAGAAGGTTCCATGGATACGATTGTGGTGCCGCTGCTGACGGGCAACCTGAACTTCATCTGGAACCACGGCTGGTATCACACCAGTGAGGAATACGACACTGACGATGAATGCTCGTTCTTCGTCTTTGATGGTGATAACAACATGCTTTACAGCTCTGATGAACTTGAGGATGGTATCTTTATGACCTACAATAACAATTGTGACTATGGTACCGTGACCTGCTATCCTGTTGAAAACCTTCAAGCAGAATACCAATGGCACAATGGTGAGGAGTTTGGAGCCTATCTTACCTGGGACAAGCCCACCATCACCCCGTATCTGCATCATTTCGAGGTTTACCGTGGCATAGGCGAGAATAATGAATTGATTGCCGAGGTTGAATTTGATGGAAGCGGCAGTTACTCCTATTTCGACAATGCCTATGGCATGGTGCCGGATGACACCTATTATTCTGTCAGAAGCTATTACACGAATGGTTATTATCAATGTCAATCCGATTTCAGGGAGGTGATGGTGACCATCACCGACCTGGCAGAGCAGATGGATGGCAATGTGAAACTCTATCCCAATCCCACCAGTGGTGTCGTCGTCCTGGAAGGCACCGGACATGTGATAGTGATGAATACCCTTGGCCAGACGGTCAAAGAGATCGACCTCGATGGCAAGACCACAATGGAACTCCCGAAGGGGTTGTTCTTCGTGCGTGTTAACGATGTGACCAGAAAGGTAGTGGTGGAATAACGCCTACTGCTTGACGATCATCCTGACGAAGACCTTGTCGTCGGTGGTGATCTTCACCAAGGAAGTCCCGTTGGGCAAATCATTGAGTTGCCTGACGGGGCTTTCTGTTTGAATGCGCTTGACCAACCTGCCGTCCATGGTAAATACCTCTATTAATTTCATGCCTTCGCATTGGATGGTGAAATCGCCTGTGCTTGGATTGGGGAATACCATGGCCTGGGGTGACTCGGTAGCCGTCACGGCTTCGTAGGCTTCTACTGCGTTGACGGCGGCCAGTGCGTTGATGCGACCGGAGCCGAAGTCGTTGCTTTTGTGTTCACTGAGTGGCACTGCGGTGCGTTCCAGGATCTCGTCGATCTCCGCGGGCGTAAGTTCGGGGTTCTTGGAGAGCATCAGCGCGATGGTGCCTGCCACGCAGGGAGTGGCCATCGAGGTGCCGCTCTTCAGGCAATAGCCGTTGTTGGTGGCATAATCCAACGATTTGATGTTTACCCCTGGGGCGCAGACGTCGGGACGGATGAGGCCGATGTGTGTGGAACTGTTCGAAGTGTAGGGATAATCGTTATAGGGAGCCACGCTGGACCAGGTGGCGGGTCCTTCCGAGGAGAATCCGCCCAGTACGTCATTGTTGTCGACGGCGCCCACGCAGACGACGCAGCTCGTTCCACCTGGGTTGACCAGCTGGTCTTCGTGGAGATGGGGAGGGGGGCAGTCGCCTGGTGACCAGATGTTGTAAGGTACTGGGGCCAGCATCTGGATCGGGCGCGAGTTACCGGCGCACACTGCTGCCACCACACCTGCGGCCAGGGTGTTGTCGCAGGCTTGGCGCGTCATGAGCTTCATTTCATCGTTAGGGAGCGGCTGTCCGAGCGACATGTTCAGCACATCGGCTCCGTGTTCCAACGCAAATTGCATCGCTTCGATCCATAAGGTGGGCTCGGTGAGGTTGTCTTCGCCATGGAACACCTTCAGCACCATTATCTTAGCATCTGGAGCTACGCCTGTTTGCGTGCCAGAAGCGCCGTTGCCGACGATGGTACCTGCCACATGGGTGCCGTGGCCGTGGGTGTCGGAGGGGTCGTCGTCGTGCGAGTAGAAATCGTAGCCGTGGTTGGGGTATTCCGGGCCACCATCCCAGAAACGGCCTTGCAGGTCGGCATGGGTGAGACTCACGCCGGTGTCGATGATGCCGACGAGCACGCCTTCGCCCGTATAGCCGAGGTCCCACACCAGTTCAGCGTTCACCTGAAGCAGGTTTTGTGCTATCTCGCGACTGTCGCCACGCTCAGCGGGAAGGGCAGGGGAGTCATCCAGCAAGGGCAGGGGTTCGCATGGAAAAACAGCCATGATGTCGTTGCGCGTCTCGAGTTCGTGGATGACTGCAAGGTCGGCAAGGCAGCTGACGGAATTCACGATCCACAGTGGGCGGATCTCCGACACCAAGCCGTTTTGCTCCAACTCTCGGAGCGTCGCCATCAGGTCATGCTGTGTCTGTTCAGCTTGGCGTTTCAAGGTAGCAATGACATGTTCCCTGCGTTCCCGTTTGCTGGGAAGCCAGCTGGCTTCACGACACAAAGCCGCTGCATCCGATTGGTCTTTCAATACAATGTTGATCTTGGTCTTTCCCTCTTGGGCAAATCCCAAACCGCTTAATACCAATAACACGAATAATAATACTCTTTTCCCCATAATACTATCTCTCTAAATTCTTAATTCTTAATTCCTAATTCCTAATTCCTAATTCCCATCCGCTTCCTCACCTCGTCGTAACGAAGCCTGGGCCAAGGTGTGACGAGGAGGTATCGTGGCGGCACCGTGCTGGCGTAACGCTCAATGACGATGTCGGGTCGTAGCCGCTTGATGAACTCGGTAATAAACTCGATATATTCCTCTAAACCAAATAAATGGAAGGCATCAGGGTGCTGAAGGTACGCTTCAGCCATCTTGGTGCCTTTGAAGATTTGCAGCTGGTGGAACTTGACGGAGGTCAGCGGCAGTTCCGAGATGATGTCGGCGGCGTTGAGCATCATCTCTTTGGTCTCGCCGGGCAGTCCGAAGATGAGGTGTGCTCCGCAGGGGATGCCGTGTTCGGCGGTCATGCGGATGGCCCGTTGCGATGTAGCGAAGTCGTGGCCGCGGTTGATCCGTCTCAGGGTCTCGTCGTAGACGCTCTCCACGCCATATTCCAGTTTCACGGAATGGGTCTCCTGTACCTCGTTGAGGTAATGGAGGAGGGGCTCGTCGACGCAGTCGGGTCTTGTGCCGATGACGAGACCTTTTATTTTGGGATGATCCAAGGCCTGTTGATAGATTTGCTTGAGTTCTTCAAGAGGCTTGTAGGTGTTGGAATACGACTGGAAATAGGCCAGGTATTCGGTAACTTGCTTGGCCCGGCGTTGGTGAAAGACGATGCCTTCTTCGATCTGTTGTCGGATGGGTTTCTCTGGCGTGCAGTAGGGAGGGGTGAAGGCCTCGTTGCTACAAAAGGTGCATCCGCCGGTGCCTAGGGTGCCGTCGCGGTTGGGGCAGGTGAAGCCGGCGTCGATGCTGATTCTTTGTGAGCGGGTTTTCATGATGGGGCAAAGATAGGAATTTTTGGGATTACTCGCTGCGGGATTACTCGCTTCGCGAGTGATCCCTGGCCGCTCGCCGCGGGGGCCCTTACGTTGTTGTGAAGCCGTCTGGGCGGAGCCCAGCCTTGGTTTTATTGTGGGGTTCGGCGGACTAAAGAGCTCCGCTCTTAAGGCCGCCGAACCCCACAATAAAACCGGCCCGCTGCGCGGACCGGCTTCACAACAACGCGGAAAGAAAGGGATTCGAACCCTTGGAACGCAAAGCGTTCAACGGTTTTCGAGACCGCCCCGATCGACCACTCCGGCATCTTTCCTTGGTCAAAAAATAAAGCGACCTGAGCCGCTTTAAGCTGCGGAGACAGAGGGATTCGAACCCCCGAAGCCTTTCGGCTTAACGGTTTTCAAGACCGCCGCTATCGACCACTCAGCCATATCTCCGCTGCAAAAGTAAAAATTTTTTACTACCTTTGCAGCATCAATACCATAACCATGAAAAGATTCATCCTCTCTTTGCTCTGCGTCGCCTCCATGGCCGCATGCATGGCCCAAAGCAAATCGGTGCAGTCCTATCTGTCCATGACCACCTATAACGTCCCCGGCGGCACCCCGTTCATCGAGAACGCCCAGGCCTTCGACTGCGCCACCGTGGTCTATAACCAGTTCGAACCAGGCAAATTCAAAGCCACCGTCGAGATCCAAACCATATTTAAACAAGGTGAGGAGATACGTAACTTCTCCAAAGTGGCCCTCGACAGCCCCGTGGTCAGCGATACAACCAACATCAAAGGCGCCTTCGTCGACCAACAACGCTTCTCGCTCGAGAACGGAGAGTACGAGATGGAGATCACCGTCAAAGATCTCAACAACCCCACACAGAAACCTTTCAAGGCCTCCCAGACTGTCACCATCGACTTCCCAGCCGACGCCCCCGCCGTGTCCGACGTCCTTCTGGTCGACTCCTATAAAAAGGTATCGGCGCCCTCGAAACTCACCAAGAGCGGCTACGACATCGTGCCTCGCATCTATTCGTTCTACCTAAGCAACACCAACAGCCTGACTTTCTACGCCGAGCTGTATAACAGCGACAAATACTACCCCGACGGTGGACAGTACCTCGTGAACTACTTCATCCAGTCGTACGAGTCGTCCATGAAGATGAAAGAATTCAACTTCGTGAAACGCATGGACGTCGGCAAGGCCAACATCCTGCTCAACACCATCGACATCAAGAACCTGCCTACAGGTAACTACTACCTCGTCGTGGAGATGCATGACCGTACCAACGCCCTGCTCTCCTCCAACAGCGTGTTCTTCCAACGCTACAACCCCGGCTGCGAAATCAACCTCGACGACCTGGCCTCAACCCATATCGCCAATACCTTCGCCGAGAACATCAACAACCTCGACACCCTCCGCGAATACATCCGCTGCCTCGTGCCACGCTGCTCCGAAGCCGAACGCGACTACATCGACAACCTGGTGAAGACCGACGACAAACTCACCATGCAACAGTTCCTCTATAACTTCTGGAACACCCGCGCGCCACTCAACCCCAAAGACGCTTGGGATGAATACTACGCCCAGGTGAAACGCGTCAATGCCAGCTACTCGACACGCACCAAGAAAGGCTATATGACCGACCGCGGTTATATGTACCTCAAATACGGCACCCCCGACAAGATCAACGAGGAGCCCTTCGAGCCAGGCGCCTACCCCTACGAGATATGGCATTATTATGAGGTGGCAGGCCAACGCAACAAACACCTCGTGTTCATGTCGCAAGACATGGTCACCAACGATTACGTGCTGATCCACTCCGACCTCATCGGTGAAGTCAACAACCCCCGCTGGCAGACCATGATCTACTCGCGTTTCTACGGACAAGGCTACTCCGGCGACGTCATCGACCAGACCGAGACCCCAGGCGCTTGGGGTACCCACGCCGGTGACCTCTACAACAACCCGAGATAAGGCATGACCTACCTGGGATCCGATATCTGCTGCTTCATCGTGTACCACCTCGTCCGCTATCGTCGCAAGGTGGTGCGCGACAACCTCGTGCAGTCGTTTCCCGAGAAACCGGTCCGCGAAATCAAACGGATCGAGAAACAGTTCTACCATAACTTCTGCGATCTCATCGCCGAGACCCTTAAGATACGACGGATGAAGACCGCCGATTTCCTCCGACACGTCACCGTCACCAACCCCGAGTTGCTCGAAGAACTGGCACAAAAGGGGAGGAGCGTGTTCCTCGCCATGCATCACTCCAGCAACTGGGAGTGGCTCTGGCAGATACAGCATACCGTCTCCACCCACCGTCACTTCGCCATCTACAAGAGACTCGAGAACCAATATTTCGACCGAAAGGTGTTCCAACTCAGGACCGGCTTTGCCAACGGACAGGAGGTGATGATCGAAGACCGCGCGCTGAAAGACACCATGGGACGACTTGCCGGCACGCCCAACGCCATACTCATCCTCGGCGACCAGTCGCCTCGAGGCGCGGAGACCGACTATTGGACCGACTTCCTGCACCGCGACACCTGCTGGTTCACCGGCATGGAACGCCTGGCCAAGAAGTTCGATTATGCAGTGGTCTATACCGAGATGACACGAAAGGCAAGAGGACAGTACGAAGTCACCTTCAAACTCATCTGCGAAGACCCTAAGACAAGCCCCGACGGCTACATCCTCGAACAATATGTGAGGCATGTGGAGCGTTTCATCCAGAACAACCCCGACAACTGGCTGTGGTCGCACCGCCGGTGGAAACACTCAAGACCATGAAACGTGTGGCAGTCGTCATATTGAACTACAACGGCAAGAAATTCCTCGAGGAGTTCCTTCCCAACGTCATCGAGAACACCGATGCCGCCCTGGCGGATATCGTGGTGGCCGACAACGCCTCCACCGATGGCTCGAAGGAGTTCATGCAGGAACGTTTCCCGGACATCAGACTTATCGACAACGGCGTCAACGGAGGCTTCGCCACAGGCTACAACATGGCCTTGAGGCAAATCGAAGCCGAGTATTTCGTGCTGCTGAACTCCGACATCGAAGTCGCACCCCATTGGATCGAGCCAGTGGTCGAACTCATGGACGCCGACCCCACCATCGCGGCCTGCCAACCCAAGATACTCTCCTATCACGAGAAAAACAAGTTCGAATATGCCGGCGCCTCGGGCGGCTTCATCGACCGCTATGGATACCCCTTCTGCCGTGGACGCGTGTTCCAGAACCTAGAGGAGGACAATGGACAATATGACGATATTTGTGAGGTGTTTTGGGCTACTGGCGCCTGCATGTTCGTCCGTGCGGACCTATACCTGAAGCATGGCGGGCTCGACGACAGCTTCTTCGCCCACATGGAGGAGATCGACTTCTGCTGGAGGATGAAGAACTTGGGATATAAGATCTATTGCTGTCCCCAGTCGAAAGTCTATCATATCGGCGGCGGCACCCTGCCCAAGAGTTCGGCACGCAAGACCTATCTCAACTTCCGCAACAACCTGTCGTTGCTCTATAAGAACCTGCCCGGGAACCGCGTGTTCTGGGTCATGATGTACCGTGTGCTGCTCGACTGGGTGGCGGCGGTCAAGTTCCTCTGCGAGGGCAGCCTGGCCGACTTCTGGGCGGTCACCAGGGCACACCTGGCCTTCTATCGCCGCATCCCGTCGATACGCAAGAAACGCAAGGCCCTCCAACATCGCGAGGTGGGCCAGATGTACCAGCAGAACATCGTATTTGAGAGCTTCCTGAAAGGAAAAAAGAAGTATTCCGAGCTAGATCCCGAGAAGTTCACCCACGCCTAAGGCATAGCCCTCCAGGCCTTTTCCCGAGATACAACTGACGCAGGCTTCGGCGGTATAGGAATGCCTCCGGTATGGCTCGCGTTGGCTGATGTCGGAGATGTGCACCTCGACCACGGGGATGCCGATGGCCCTGATGCAGTCAGCCAAGGCGATGGAGGTGTGGGCGTAGGCCCCGGGGTTCATCACCACGCCGTCGTACACGCCATCGGCCTCCTGGAGCTTGTCGATCAGGCAGCCTTCGTGGTTGGATTGGTAGTAGTCGAACGACACCTCGGGGAACCTGTGCAACAATTCGGCATAGTAGTCGTCGAAGCTCAGATGGCCGTAGATCTCAGGCTCACGGCGGCCTAACAGGTTGAGATTGGGACCGTTGATAATCAAAATCTTTTTCATTTTGCAAAAGTAGCAAATCTTTTTCTTATATTTGTGGCAAATTGCGAAATGATGAATACAGTCACTATTGGAAGCACCGGCCTCAAGGTGAACAAAAACGGCTTCGGCGCCCTGCCCATCCAGCGCGTCAGCATGAAGGAAGCCGTGTATCTGCTCAGGAAAGCCTATGACAATGGCATCAACTTCTATGACACCGCGCGGTTTTATACCGACAGTGAGGAGAAGATCGGCGAAGCCCTTTCGGGATGCCGGAGCAAGATCGTCATTGCCTCCAAGACCGCTGCCACTACGGTGGAGGAGTTTTGGAAGGACCTCCATACCACGCTCACCAACCTCAAGACCGATTACCTCGACCTCTACCAGTTCCATAACCCGGCCTATTGTCCCAAGCCCGACGACAAAGCGGGGTTGTACGATGCCATGAAGGTGGCCCAGCGGCAAGGCAAGGTGCGGTTTATCGGCATCAGCAACCACCGTCAAGGGGTGGCTCTCGAAGCCATCGAGTCGGGGCTTTACAGCACCCTGCAGTACCCGTTCTCGTACCTCTCCGCCAAAGAGGATGAGGCCATCGTGGAGGCTGCCCGTCAAAGGGGCATGGGATTCATCTGCATGAAGGCCTTGGCGGGCGGGCTGATCAACGACTCCGCTTTGGCCTACGCCTACCTCAACCAATATGAGCATGTGCTTCCCATCTGGGGCATCCAGCGCGAGAAGGAACTCGATGAGTTCATCTCGTACCAGACCAAGGAACCCGAGATGACACCCGAGCGTTGGCAGAAGGTGGAGGAGGAGCGCAAGAACCTGGCGGGCGACTTCTGCCGTGGATGTGGCTACTGCATGCCTTGCTCCGTGGGTATCCAAATCAACGACTGCAACCGCATGAGCCTCTTCCTGCGTCGCGCCCCATTGAGCGTCTACCTCACCGAGGAATGGGCCGAGAAGATGAAACTCATCGAAGACTGCATCGACTGCGGACTCTGCAAGCAGAGATGCCCCTACGGCCTCGACGTGCCCAACCTCCTGAAAAGAAATTACGAAGATTTCCAAGAATTTTGGAAGAATAAATAAAAGTTTTATTACTTTTGCAGTCGATATGTGGTGTCCGAAAGGACTCAATAGGGAATCGGGTGTGAATCCCGGACAGTTCCCGCTGCTGTGTCGGTTGGACGCTTGCCACTACGCCACTGTCGGACTCTCCGTCTGACGGGAAGGCGGCAAGTAGAGACCTTAGTCAGAAGACCTGCCCCATGTCAATCGTAGAATCAAAGCTTTCGGGAAAAAGAGCTTACTAACCTTATTAATATATGTTTATGCGTATCAAGAATTTTACTTTTTTGGTCCTTATGGGACTTTTTGGTCTTTTCACGACCAAGCTCTATGCTCAAACAGATGCCACCATCGCTCCTGAAGACATCAAATACTGGATCGGTGAAGGCGAAAACCAAGTCCGTTTCATCGTCAACTGGGCCGAGCCCGACACCGCTCTGGCTTGGGGCGTCCGCTTCAGCGAGGAGAGCGTCACCATCAAAGACGTCATGGACAAGATTGCCGATGTCGACTACCGCTTCAGCTACGATGCCTCTGGCAGCTGGCTCAACGACCTCTTCTTCAATGACGGAGTCCTTAACCTGAGCCTCGTGGAGGCCATGTGGGCTTCCTATGTGGTCAACGGCGAGTCGTCGTGGGACACCTTCGACGTGAAGACCCTCGTCGATGGCGACTACATCAAATGGGGCGACACCCACTGCGGCACCCTCGTCGATCCCGTGAACTACATCTATGTGTGGGAGAAGGAAGTCGCCGCCGTGTATCCTCTCGCCGACGAAGCCATGATCGACCCCTCAGAGATCCTCTACTGGGTCGGCCAAGGCCAAAACCAAATGGTGTTCGCCGTGAACTTCGCCGATCCTCAGGATGTGTGCTTCGCCTGGGGCTACCGCTTCGCTGAAGGAGCCGACATCACCGTCAAAGACGTGATGGACGACATCGCCGCCTCCGACGGCCGTTTCGAGTACAACGCCTCTGAACAGGGCTGGCTCACCGACATCACCTTCGTCGATGGCGATGTGACCTATGTCCTCGAGGGATTTAACGCCATGTACAACGTCAACGGCGTGGCTTCGTGGTTCACCTTCAACGAACAGTCTGTCGTCAACAACGACTTCGTGAAATGGGGCGACTACAACGTCGGTACCGAGATCGCCGCTTGGACCTATGTCTGGGAGACTCCCGTGACCCCCGTGTCGGTCTATAACACCTCGGTGAGCGAAAACAACGCCAGCCTGGCACTCTACCCGAACCCTGCCACCTCTTACACCATGCTCGAAGGCGAGATGAACGGTTCCACCGTGACCGTCACCGACCTCCAGGGCCGTGTGATCCGCAGCTTCGTCGTCGATGACAACGAGGCCGTCCGCATCGAGACAGAAGGCCTCCAAGCCGGTCTTTACTTCGTGACCGTGAGCGACGGCGCCAGCCATCAGACGGTGAAACTCTCCGTAAAATGAGAAAAATCCTATCCATATTTTTAGTGACTCTTCCGCTTTTGTCGGTGGCGCAGTTTGCGCCACCGGCGGGGCAGGAGGGAACCACCGCCATGCATGCCGACTCGTCGGCCTTCGTGGCCTGGGCTACAGGCTGCGTGGTGGAACGCGGACCGATGCGCATCGACAAGCCTGAACAAGGTCTCGCCTCTTATGGCGTCGACGCCGACGGCATCGGATTCCCCGACGGACAAGGACTGGTGAGTCTCGGCGACGGCGGCAACGCCGTGGTCACCTTCGCCTCACCCATCTGTAACGGCCCGGGTCCCGACTTCGCGGTGTTCGAGAACCCCCTAGAGAATGCCCAACAGCCAGGATATTACTTCCTTGAGATGGGATTTGTGGAGGTGAGCTCCGACGGTGTCAATTACGTGCGCTTCCCTGCCATCTCCAGGATACCCTTCGACACCCAAGTGGGAAGCTTCGGCTGCGTGCTGCCCGAGATGGTGCATAACCTCGCCGGCAAATACGCTCCGATGTACGGCACTCCCTTCGACCTCGACGAGCTCGAGGACGACCCGGCACTCGACAAGGACAACATCACCCACGTGCGCATCGTCGACGTAGTGGGTAACATCAACCCCGAGTACGCCACCTACGACAGCCAAGGCCATGTCGTCAACGACCCCTGGCCCACACCGTTCGCCTCAAGCGGCTTCGACCTCGACGCCGTCGGCGTGATCCACGACAGGGCACACGCCAGCGTCGACAACCACGAAGCCACTTCCATCACACTGTATCCCAACCCCGTCCAAAACACCCTCATGGTGAAAGCCCACGAAGTGAGCTCCATCACCGTCTATTCCTTGACCGGACAATGTGTCGCGGAATCTCCCAGCAACCAAGTCGATGTCGCCTCGCTCCAACCCGGCGTGTATTTCGCCCGTGTCGTGGCCGATGGAACCGTCATCGTCAATAAATTCGTGAAAAAATGAAAAGAATAACCATATTACTGTGTAGTTTATTGCTTGTCTTTGCCGCATGTGGACCGAAAGACCCCATCCCGCAAGGCGAAGTGACCATCGGCAAGGGCGTCTTCGTCATCAACGAAGGCACCTTCACCTACGCCAACTCGTCGTTGACGTTTTACGACCCGGTGATGGACACCGTGGCCAACAACCTGTTCTACCGTGTCAACGGCTCCCCCGTTGGCGATGTAGGCCAGAGTCTCTGCCTCCTCGTCGGCAAGCTCTACATCGTGGTCAACAACAGCAACTACATCTATAAGGTCGACGCCAGCACCATCGTGTGCGACACCAACCAGCCTTACATGGTCACCGGTTTCATCTCACCCCGTTACATGCTTCCCCTGGCTCCCAACAAGGCCTACGTCAGCGACTTGGCAAGCACCAAGCTGTGGATCGTCAATCCCCAGGACATGACGTTGGCCGGCAGTGTGGAGATGGGCAAGTCGACCGAGACCATGGCGCAGGTAGGGAATGAGGTCTATGTGACCAACTGGTCGCGTTACTACATCGCCGGGATGGAGAACAACACCGTTCAGGTGGTCGATGCCAACAACGACGTGAAGGTGGCCGATATCGAGGTCGGCATGGAACCCAACGGCATCGTCGTCGACAAGGACGGCATGGTGTGGGTGCTGTGTGAGGGCGACTCGTACGACTTCGAGAACGAGGTGCCCAGCACCTTGTGGAAGATCAATCCTACCACCAAGGAGGCAGCCATGGTGGTAAGCTTCGAGCTCAAGGCCTTGAACTTGGCCATCGACCCCACAGGCAGTTATCTGTATTGCATCTATGGCGGCGATTGGACCAACGGTGGCGATGTGCGTCGTATCGACATCACCCATCCGACCGAGTTCGACGACTTTGTCATCCCCTCTGAGGGCAGGATGTTCTATAAGATTGCCGTGAATCCCAACAACGGCGACCTCTATCTCTCCGACGCCAAGAACTATACAACAAACGGCACCGTGTATCGTTACACCTCCGACGGGGTGCTGATGAGCTCGTTTGATGCTGGAATCTGCCCGGGAAATATGACCTTTAATTAAGAATTAAGAATTAAGAATTAAGAATTCTGAATTATGAAAAAGGTTTGTCCCAAGTGCGGCAAGGAGTTCGAGTGTGTCCACTCGGTTGACTGCTGGTGTGTCAAGGTGAATCTCACCGATGAGACCCGGCGCAAGTTGAAAGTTTACAACGATTGTCTATGCAAGGAATGTCTCGAAGCGTTGTCGCGATAAGTCTCCTGACGCTGTTCTTGGTGTCGTGTGGGACGAAGCCTGTGCCTGTCCCAGAGGTTGAGCCGAAAGGCGAGAACCTGATGCGTTATGCCCATAACGTGGCCGTGTATGAGGCCGACTCGGGCTATCGGATGGAGGTGCTCAACCCTTGGGACACGGCGGTGCTTCTGGGCAGCTTCTTCATTCCTGAGCAAGGCTTCGGCTCGGTCATCTGTTTCTCGTCCACCCAGTGGTCGGTGTTCATGGAGCTGGGTGAGATAGGTCGTGTGAAGGGTCTCTTGGAAGGCCGTTATGTTCACGACCAGCGGATGAAGGATCTCCTTGCCGAGGGCACGGTGCGGGACGTTGGCACTGAGACCGCCAAGAACATCGAGTTGATGATCTCGATGCATCCCGACGTCATTTTGTTTTCCCCTTATTTTGATGGCAACCAGGACAACCTGAAGGTGACGGGAGCCATGCTCTTTCCTTTTGCCGACTATCTGGAGACCACCCCCTTGGGTCGTGCCGAGTGGATCCGTATCGTGGGCATGATGACCGGCAGGCGCGAGGCTGCCGACGCTTGGTTTGCCGACATCGAGGCGCGTTACGATGCCTTGAAGGACCTCTGTGCCGAGGTGGAGAGCCGTCCCACGGTGTTCTCCGACCTGGCTTTCAACGGGCAGTGGTATGTGGCTGGCGGGCAGAGTTACATGGCCCAGCTGTTCAAGGACGCCGGTGCCGACTATATCTGGAAGGACGACCCTTCCACGGCGAGTTTCCCGTTGGACTCTGAGACCATCCTCGCCAAGGCCCAGCATGCCGATTTCTGGCGTGTCACCAACTCGTCGTCGCTCCCGATGACCTATGAGTCGCTGAAGCGTGAGAACGCCGTGTATGCGTTGTTTGACGCATACAAGAACCATCACATCCTGGTGTGCGACATCCAGGAGACCGGGTATTTCGAGAAGTCACAGATCGAGCCCGACGTGCTCTTGGCTGATTTCATTTCCATCTTCCATCCCGAGATGATGGAGGAAGGGTATCAGCAGAAGTATTATCATTTGCTGGAGTAATACTATTCATTTTATGTTTCTAAAGCTGGAATGTTTATCAAAGCCAGCTGATTCCAGTTTTTGGATATCATTTCGATGGTCTTCGTTGGTTTTGTCTTTCAGAGAGGAGAGATAATCATAGACAGCATTCCATACATCGGTGGGTGGAAGGAGTTTTGGTATATAGGTTTGTGATAAATTGGGATTGTCAATTCTTTCTATTCCATTCCCGCTTTTTTCTTTCCATATGACATCTTCATTTCTCCAAGTGTATTGTAATTGGCAAGGAATGATGCAAATAGGTGATTCGGAGTATCGATGCTTTAAATAGTGTTTGCTCTCAATTAACCTGTATTCTACATGTAACTCATCCTGTTTTTTGGGTTCGGTCCACCTTTCTATTTCAAAGAAGTATTGATTCCATCCTACTTCTAAGATATAGTGATAAACGTCTCCTTCTAAATGTGTTCTTGTGAAAGAAATTTTCTTGTCTTTATAAGCCTCTTTTCTTTTTGGAATGCTTTCCAGGTCCCATTTGTGTTTGGCTTTTAGAGGTTTGTCGTCAGGTAGTTTAATCATACCGAAACAGTATTCCAAGCCTTTTTGGTACATACTATCAGGTTTCAATAAAAAGGAATCCCTTCGGTCAAAGACGATCAATTCGTCGATTCCATAAACACCAGACAGGTAGTCGTAGTAGTCTTTCTTGTTGTCGAGAATCTTCATTTTTAATAGTTATTGGTGAAACATTTCTGATATGGCTGTCAGGTAAGTAGCAGAAATGATGGAATGTTTCATCATTTTAGAAAAAAAAGCGTGGTGTTGATTGCGAAAACTAAAAAAGTGTCAGATAATTATATAAATTAATAATAATATATGAGATAATATCATTATTTTTGCAACAAAATACTAATGTGATGGAAAATAATGATGTTATATATCCACAGCCGATAGGTGTGGGTTATTTTGGCAATGTTTATGACCAATTCAGAGGAAAGGTCAAGGAAGCCTTTGATTTTCTTATTACGCACCAAACAGGTGATTTGATTGGCGTGTTTCACGACGATGAAATAGGTGATATTGATTTGGTTTGGGGAAGTCGAGACGAAAACGCTGGCCTTGACCATATTATCTACAAACATGTTGGAGTGGGGAAGGATTTTTCGACTATTGATGAAGCTCGTCAGGTAATAGAAGATGCTATTTGTAATGGCGTTAAAATCAAGAATAACCAAGACAAGGCAATCTTTGAACACGAAGGGTTTCGTGTCGTTGTTAGAAAAAACCTCCGTGACAAAGCTACTGGTACTTTGGTGGATGCTAAAAAGAAATGGGTAGTTACATCTTACGATAATAACGTACCCAAATCTGATAAGCAATCCGCTTCCACCCTAGCTACCCCTGAAAGCGATGAAGGAGGCAGGGCTGTCGCCTCCGATGCTGTTTCTTGAGTGCAAAATTACGACTTTTTCTTTATTACACAAGTATTTATCAGAAAAAAATCAATTTGCGGTAATTAAGAGTAAATCCCTTTGCCGCTCATACTCATTTTTTCGGTCTTCCAACGCCTGTTCGAGTTGGGATGTCTCTTTATAAAAGGTGTTGATGGCGTTGACGATGCGTCGTTGTTCGGCGATGGGAGGGAGGATGATGGGGTAGCTTTTGATTTTGGTGGCGTTGAGGTTGCCTCTGGGGCCTTCGCCCAGTGCTTTGAGGGAGGGGTGTTCGTGTTGGAGCCAATGGAAGACGTATTCCGGCAGGGCCTTCCTGGGGTCGATTTGGAGGTTACAGCAGGCCTGGTTGGTGCAGAGCGGTATGCGGTTGATGGCTGCTTTGCCGGCGGTGCAGCCGTACATGGCCACGATGACGCATCCTGGGGGGATGAGTTCCGCTTGTGAGTGATCCACGGCCGTTTGGGAGATCTTCATCTCGGTGTCGTCGATATAGTTCCAGTCCACCTCTTGGGTCCGCAGCCAGGGGATGTTGCCTTGGTAGTATTCCGCGACGCTCGTTTTTGGGGTGCCGCCACCGTAGATGTTGAGGCAGATCTCGCCGAGGGTGGTTGTGATGGTCTCGGGTTCGTCTTCGATGTCGAACAGCTCGTCGCGGAAAGTTATCAACAGTTTTTGTTGTTGTTCGATTTGTTGTTTGATCTCATTGATTTTGTCGTGGTATCCGTTGAGGATCTCGGCGATACGTTGTTGTTCCTTATATTCCGGGAGGAACACTTCGATTTCGTTTATCTTCTTGGCTGTGAGGTTTTTGGTTCGGTTGCCGGAGGTTGCAGATTCGATTTGTTTGAAGACTGGTTGGAGGTAATGGAAGAGGTAGTCGGTGGAGGAGCTGTTTTGTTTTCCTCGGATGCGCATCACTCTAAGGTCGAGGAGAGCGTCATGGTCGTTCCATCGGTTGACGTTGAAGTTGCCGCTCATGCTCACGACGATGTCGCCTTTTTTCACCAGGTATTTCATTGGGGGAGAGGGGATGGGACCTGTGAAGTGGGAGTTGGCTTTCCCTGTTGTCACGTCGCCCACCCTTACCAGGGGCGTACCTTGCATCGCTTCGTGCGTTATCAACGACGTGTCGAAGTGCCTTCCGTAGAGCACTGATGCTGCTTCCGTGAGTTTTTTCCACCTGCGCATATCTTTGCTTTTCTCTCCTGCTGTTTGAGTGTGGCAAAGATAGTTATTTTTCTCACTAAATTACCTAAATATGAAAATGTCGAAACGATATATATATATATATATAATTCAATTAGTATTGTTGAAAACATGTTGATAACTTTCTGTTATATTATAGGTGCTTTTGCCTAAATTTGCGCCCGTGGAAAATAAATAGCAAATCAATATCTAAATCTAATAACAAATCAAATTCAAAACAACATGAAAAGATCATTACGAATGAAAATCGTACTCTTGCTATTCGTCCTTTTAGCAGGGAGCGGAAGAGCGTGGGCCACAGCCTACAAATCCTTCACGGGAGGTGAAGAACAAGCCTCTACCACAATTAGTACTTCAAATGTTTCATCTGGCTCGGTTGGAGTTATTTCGTGGACGGGAACAGGTTGTACCTATTCTAGTAGTCGTGTAAACATTGCGGCAAATGGAAGTATTACATTCACAGCAGGGAGTGGATATAATATCACAAAGATCGTTATGTATACAAGTACTTCTAGTACTTATTATGGGACTTGGAGTATGAATGTATCTGGAAATATATCTGATCCAGGTGCAACGATGACATTTGATGGCTTTAGTGAAACTTCTGTAACCGTAACAACTTCTTCAGCTTATAGATGTACCAGTGCTGGTTACATGCAGATTCATTATGAGAGCACAGGAGGCGGTGGCTCAACCGTTAACCCTCCAACTTTCAATCCTGTAAGCGGAACAAAGGTGGTTAGTGGAACTGTTGTGCATTTAAACGCAGCAGATGGTGCTACCATTCGTTATATTTCTGGAACAGGAACCTTTGATGCTCCAACAACTACTACAGGAACGGTATACAACGATGCTGAGGGTGTTATTGTAGATGCAGATCATAATACTATCAAAGCCATTGCCATTGTAAATAGCGAAGTCAGCGATCCGGCAACAGCCACTTATACCGTGCTTAACCCGCTCACTACGATGGACCAGATTATGACTGCCGCAACAACAGCAGGTAACACGGCAACTGATGCTGCAATCAATTTTGGGGATTGGATTGTTTCTGGTGTAACTGTCGCTGATCAAACTAGTAACGTAAAAAGGGCTTTTGTCACCGATGGCACTAAAGGTTTCGTTATTTATAATAGCGGCGGTGGTTTGACATTTGAAAAAGGCCAAGTGCTGAGTGGCACAAAGATCTGCCAGGTGCGACTTCTTAACGGTGCACCATGTGTTATGGGCCTTAATGCTTCCGACTTTACTATTACTCAAACCGGTCAATCGCCTATTGTAACAAACACGACAATCAGTGCACTCACTGAAGTAAATACGGGTTCTGTTGTTGATCTTGGCGTCTTAACTTGGAAAGGGTCTTATTTTGAGGATAATAACGAAAACAAACTTACTTATTACAATACGATGTATACCCAATCATTCACTACGAATCAGGCGTACAATGTAAAAGGTGTGTTTGTTTATTACAGTGGCAATACAAATCCCAAAGAAATTGCTCCTCGCGATGAAAATGACATTACTGCAACTAGTACTTTTACTGTAACATACAACGGCAACGGTGCCGATGGCGGAACAACTCCTGTCGACAATAATCAATATGCAAGCGGTGAAACTGTCACCGTGCTTGACAATACCTTTACGAAAATAGGACATGAGTTTTACTATTGGAGCGATATGCAAGATGGAAATGCCCAAGGAGCAAATCTCTATGATCCGACTGACAACGCGGCCAATACTTTTAGTATTACGGAGAACACTATTCTTTATGCCCAATGGGGGGTAAAAAGTTACAGCTATACATTGAACGTTACTGGCGATGATACACAAGCCGAAGCAGCCTTGAATGTAGGTGGTCAGGAGGTTCAAAGTGGTGCCATTGAGTATGGTGCAGAGGTTACCGTTGTTGTTGCTACAAACCCAGGCTACCTATACAGCATTGCCGTGAAGGATGCCAACAACCAAGATGTAACTGTCGTAAATGATAAGTTTACTATGCCTGCCAGTGCAGTGACAGTTACTGTTACTACAGTATTGATTCAAAACTACACTGTTTCATTTAACCCCGGTACAGGCACATGTGAGACCGCTTCAATCAATGAAAGCGTGGGCACTGTTATTCAGCTTCCAACCGCGGTGCCATCAGCAACCTGTGTAGCAGAACACTGGGTATTTG
This sequence comes from uncultured Bacteroidia bacterium, assembly GCA_902801465.1. GTDB lineage: Bacteria > Bacteroidota > Bacteroidia > Bacteroidales > F082 > Limimorpha. The sequence goes on from CADCIH010000001.1 coordinate 329,630, forward strand.
CTGGCTGGGCCACTGAAAACGTAAGTGAAACCACCACGGCTCCAGCGTTACTCACAGGTGATTATACTATTACGAGCAACATTACCCTTTATGCTGTATATGCTGTAAGCTCTGATGTAGTGTTTAATTTTGAAGCAATCGCAAGTGCCAACGATTGGTCTGACGGTACAGCCTATACAGAAGTTGTTGTCAGTCCCGTGACCATAACAGCTAATGGTGGAGGAAATAACGGAAAGTACTATGTTAGCGATAAAACATGGCGCATGTATAATGGAGGAAGTGTATCTATCGAATGTGCAAACGGGAATGTGATAAGTGTTGCTTCCGATCCTTCAATTGACTTCGTTGTTGCCAATGGTGTCGCCTCTTTTGCTTTCACAGCGACCACAAAGTTTAAATCGATTACTGTCGCTATTTTAGACGGTTCAGCTACTACCTACAACAGCAATCCGAATTGCATGGGTACTGTTGAAAATCCTGAATTCTCACCAGTTGGAGGAACATATGATGCAACACAAAGCGTGACCATTACTTGTGCAACTGTCGGAGCAACCATTCAATATAAAACCAATGAAAATGGTGATTGGACAAATTATACTGATGCTATTTCAGTTAGCACAACAACCACCATTTGGGCCAAGGCTATAAAAGAGGGTATGTATGATAGTGAAGTGGTTTCGGCTACTTATACCATCGTTGAGCCATTTTCTCCTTTTACTTGCACAAAGGCTACAAACATTGTAAGCGGCAAGCATTATATCATCACCAATGGCGATGAGCTAGCCATGGGATACCAAAAGGATAACAACCGTGATGCTGTTGCCATCACCCTTGAGGGCAATGTTGCCACAGTTGGCAGTCAGGATGTTTATGAGTTCGTCATCATCGGGCCCGATGTGGATGGTTTATACACCATTTACGATGTTGCAAATTCGAAGTATTTGTATGCTGCTAGCAGCAGTGCTAATCAACTGAAGATCCAAGACAACATTGATGACAATTCTCGTTGGAACATCACCTTTGATGCAACCGATGGATTTGCTAATATTATAGCAACAAAAAGCTCCAACCGCAATAAGATGCAGTATAACGGTACGAGTAATAATAGCCTTTTCTCATGCTATAAAAGTGATAATACAAGTTACTCCAATGTTTACCTCTATGCAAAGGATAACGAGGCCACCATTTCCATCAAAAGAAACGATATTGTCAGTTACGGGACAAGCGAGAGAGGTGGCTATTATCTGATTGCTTCTCCTGTAGGCCAGGTGACTCCTGCTGCAGGAAACGGATTCTTGACCAACAACTACGACCTCTACGCCTTTGATCAATCCGCCTCCAATGCCGAGGTTTGGCGCAACTATGAGGCAACCAACTTCAACCTCGTTTCAGGTCGTGGCTATCTCTACGCCAATAGCGGCAACACCACCGAACTCACCTTCGAAGGTATGCCTTATGTTGGCAACGGACAGGTGATCCTTTCATACGATGGAGATTCGGATTGGGCCGGCTGGAACCTCATCGGCAACCCCTATGCCACCAACGCAACGATTCCTGGTAACCAATCATATTACACCTTGAATACAAATCGTGACGAACTCATCGCTGGTGAATCAACCACCATTGGCGCCATGGAAGGCATCTTTGTGAAGGCTACTGCTGCCGGTGAATCCGTTACCTTTACTCCTACGAGTGGCAACAAGGGTGATACCGACCTAAACTCCAGAGTGGTGCTCAACCTGAACGGCAAACACGGCGTCATCGACCGCGCCATCGTCCGCTTCAGCGAAGGCGGCGTTCTGCCTAAGTTCATGATGAACCCCGAGAACACCCGCATCTATATCCGTCAAGACAATGAGGATTTCGCCGTGCTGAACAGCAACGGTCAAGGCGAAATGCCCGTCAACTTCAAGGCTGCTGAGAACGGCACCTACACCATCAGCGTGGAGGCCGAGAACCTCGACGTGCAGTACCTGCACCTGATCGATAACATGACCGGTGCCAACATCGACCTGCTCGCCACCCCGAGCTACACCTTCGAAGCCCGTAAGAGCGACATCGCCAGCCGCTTCCGCCTCGTGTTCGACGCCAACACCGGCAACAACGAGACCAACGACAACTTCGCCTTCATCAACAACGGCGAACTCATCGTCAACGGCAACGGCACCGTCCAAGTAATCGACATCTTGGGACGCCAAATGTTCAGCCATGAGGTCAATTCCGCATTCCGCATTCAGAATTCCTCATTCGCCCCCGGCGTGTATGTGCTGAGACTGGTCAACGGCAACGATGTCAAGACACAGAAGATCGTTATTAAATAATTTAGAATTAATAATTAAGAATTTATAGATATGAAAAAGACAATCATCACTTTAGC
>CADCIH010000002.1 GCA_902801465.1 uncultured Bacteroidia bacterium
GGAGCGGAAAACGAGACTCGAACTCGCGACCCCGACCTTGGCAAGGTCGTGCTCTACCAACTGAGCTATTTCCGCAAAAGTGGAGCGGAAAACGAGACTCGAACTCGCGACCCCGACCTTGGCAAGGTCGTGCTCTACCAACTGAGCTATTTCCGCTTGCGAATTGCGCCGCAAAAATACAACTTTTTTCTTTTCTGCAAGTATTTTTGTGAAAATTTTTATTTGTTCAGCAATTTCTTGATCTCGTTCAACTTCATCAAAGCCTCTACAGGAGTGAGCGTGTCGATGTTGGTGTTCAAGATGTCCTCTTTGATTTGCAGCAATAATGGATCATCCAACTGAATGAAACTCAACTGCATGGGCTCCTCGGGTTTCAGTGCCGCCTTCTCCACCTGGTCGCCGGTATGCGATTTTTCAAGCAGGGTCAAGAGTTTCTCAGCGCGTTCCACCACCTTGCGTGGCATGCCTGCCATGGCTGCCACGTGGATACCGAAGCTGTGGGCGCTGCCCCCGCGTTTCAGCTTGCGCAGGAACACCACCTTGTTGCCGACTTCCTTCACGGTGACGTGGTAGTTCTTGATTCGGGCAAACGAACCTTCCATCTCGTTCAACTCGTGGTAGTGGGTGGCAAACATCACCTTGGCGCGGCTCACGGGATGGTCGTGCAGGTATTCGGTGATGGCCCAGGCGATGCTGATGCCGTCGTAAGTGCTGGTGCCTCGCCCGATCTCGTCGAGCAGCACCAGGCTCCTTGAGGAAATGTTGTTCAAGATGCTTGCTGTCTCGTTCATCTCCACCATGAAGGTCGATTCGCCCGAAGAGATGTTGTCGGACGCCCCTACACGGGTGAAGATCTTGTCGACGAGGCCAATCCTGGCCGAGGAAGCTGGGACGAAGCAACCCATCTGCGCCATCAACACGATCAAGGCGGTCTGCCTCAACAGCGCCGATTTACCTGACATATTGGGGCCGGTAATCACGATGATCTGCTGCTTGTCTTTGTCGAGATACACATCGTTGGCGATGTAGCTTTCGCCCGCAGGGAGCATCTGCTCAATCACAGGATGACGCCCGTCTTTGATGTCCAACACATAGGAATCGTCAATGGTTGGTCTCACATAGTTGAATTTCAGCGAGATCTCGGCGAAGCTCACCAGACAGTCCAATCGGGCCACCAAGGCTGCGTCGAGTTGAATGGGCTCCACGAACTCGGTCACGGCGCCTACCAATTCGGTATAGATCCGTTGTTCGATGCTGCTGATCTTCTCTTCGGCACCTAGAATCTTTTGTTCATATTCTTTTAACTCTTCTGTTATATAGCGTTCTGCATTCGTCAGCGTCTGTTTCCGAATCCACTCGGGCGGCACCTTGTCCTTGTGCGTGTTGGTCACTTCCAGATAATAGCCGAATACATTGTTGTAACCCACCTTTAGGGAAGAGATGCCCGTGGCTTCCATCTCGCGTTTCTGGATGCCTTGCAGGTATTCTTTCCCCGAACGGGAGAGGCCGCGCAACTCGTCGAGTTCGGCATCGACCCCTTCTGCGATGAAGTTGCCTTTGGAGAGCAAGGCAGGGGCTTCCGGATTCAAGGTTTTCTTGATTCGCTCTCGGATGCTGACGCAGGGATTCAGCTGGTCGGCATACACCTTCAGGGCATTGTGTTGGCTCTCATTGCATAGCTTCTTCAGCGTCTCCACTTGGTCGAGAGCCCTCCCCACTTGCAAGAGCTCACGGGGGTTCACCTTGGAGAGGGAAACTTTCGATATTAATCTTTCCAAATCATTAATAGCGCGGATGGCTTCTTGGAACTGGTCGATGGCTTCGTGGTGTTTCGTGAAATGTTCCACCACTTCGTAGCGGGCCTCAATCTTCTCCTTGTCCTTCAGGGGCAGGGCGATCCAGCGTCGCATCAGGCGGCTGCCCATGGGGGAGACGGTGTGGTCGATAACGTCGATCAGCGTCTTGGCATTGGCGTTAGCGGTATGCAGCAGCTCCAGATTCCTGATAGTGAACTTGTCGAGCCAGACAAACTGTCCTTGGTCGATGCGCGACAAGGAGGTGATATGGTTGATCTTGTCGTGTTGGGTCTCTAATAAATAATGTATGCACGCGCCTGCGGCGACGATCCCTTTCGGGAAATCATCCACGCCGAAGCCTTTCAGGGAGGTGGTGTTGAAATGGCGGTTGAGCACCTCGTTGGCGTAATCCTCGGTGAACACCCAGTCGTCGAACACGGTGAGAAACAGCTTGCCTCCAAACAACTCAATGAAGTCGCGCCGTTTGTTGCGTTGCAACAGCACCTCCGAGGGGTTGAAGCTCTGAAGGAGCTTGTCGATGTACTCGTTGTTGCCCTGGGTGAGGTAGAACTCGCCTGTGGAGACATCCAGGAAGGCCACGCCGGAGATCTCTTTGTCGAGGTGTACCGACGCCAGGAAGTTGTTCTCCTTTTGCTCCAGGACGCTGTCGCTGTAAGCCACGCCCGGGGTCACCAGTTCGATCACGCCGCGCTTCACCAACTTCTTGGTCAACGAAGGGTCTTCCAGCTGCTCGCAAATGGCCACTTTCAGTCCTGCCCTGACCAGTTTGGGCAGATAGGTGTCGAGCGCGTGATGCGGGAATCCCGCCATCGACTGCTCCGCTGCGGCTCCGTTGTGCCGTCGTGTCAACACAATGCCAAGGATCTCCGACGCTTTCACGGCGTCCTCACCGTAAGTCTCATAAAAATCCCCCACCCTGAACAGCAGCATCGCATCGGGATACTTCGCCTTGAACGCGTTGTACTGCCTCATCAGCGGGGTCTCGCTGGGTTCTTTTGCCATCTCTACCTTATATAAATTGTTGTACAAAGTTAGGAATTATTTATTTTTGCGAAATAAAAAAATCGGTCTATGCGTAAACTAACGATGGATGAGCTTCACAGGCTCACGAAAGATCAATATGGAAATGTGGAGAAACTGCCGGTGGTCATCGTGCTCGACAACGTCCGCTCGCTGAGCAACGTGGGCTCGGTGTTCCGGTCGGCTGACGCTTTTCGCATCGGTGAACTCTTCTTGTGCGGCATCACCGCTTGCCCTCCGCATCGCGAGATCCATAAGACGGCGTTGGGGGCCGACGAGACGGTGCCTTGGCGTTATTTCAGCTCTACCGTGGAGGCTTGTGCCGAATTGAAACGTATGGGGTATAAGATATATGCCGTCGAGCAAGTGGAAGGCAGCGTCATGTTGCAGGACTTTGTGGCGGAACCCAAGAGCGCTTTCATCATGGGCAACGAAGTCGATGGAGTGGGCGACGAGGTGCTGCCTCTCTGCGACGGCGCCATCGAAATTCCACAGGAAGGTACCAAACATTCCCTCAATGTTTCAGTTTGCTCCGGAATTTTTATGTGGGAGCTCTTCAGGCAGTTTTTCTTAAAAAAACCATGATTTCGGCGACTTTTTTCTTAAAATTTGAAAAATTGTTGAAAAAATTGTTGAAAAAAGTCGAAAAATTTGGTTGGAATTAAAAAATATTCTATTTTTGTTCGCTTTTTATAGTGTACTGAAGATAAATTCAATTCAAATTAAATAATTTCAAACTTAACTAAATTCACGTTATGAAGAAGAATTTGACTAAATTGATGCTGGTTGCCCTCGTGGCAATCCTTCCTCTGAGCATCTTTGCCCAGAAGAAACAGACCAAGCCTGTTGAAAGGTACTTCTACATTTCAGCAGAAGGCGGTCTCTCTGTCAACCACACCGACCTCGCCAACTATGGTGGTGTCGCTTTCTATCAGGATGGCAACTTCGTCATCGACAACTACTTCCTGAAGAACTACGATGGCAAAGTCAGCCTCGGTTATCAGCTCGGTAAGGTTATTGGTATCAACGCAAAGTTCGGTACCGCCACCCTCGCTGGTGAAAAGCACGGCCAATATCTGACCGGTGTCAACGGCAACCCGATTCCCACGGAATTAGCCGATAAGGGCTTCCAGGATGCCAAGTTCGACAAGACCACCTTCATGGAAGGCAACCTGAACCTGACCTTCAACTTCACCAACCTGTTCTTCGGCTACAACCCGAGAAGAGTGTTCAACTTCATCCCCCACGTTGGTGTTGGTGGTATCGGATTCGTCGCCGGTGAAGTCAGCAAGACCACCGATGGCACCGTCCTCTATGCCGCTAAGACAAAGGCCGACCGCGAATGGGCTCTGACCGTTCCCGTTGGTGCCGAGATCAACTTCAACATCAGCAGAATGCTCGATTTCTTCATCGACTACACCTACACCTGGGCTGGCTCCGATGGCCTCGACCAAGTCAAGAAAGCTCCGAATGATGACATCCAAGTGATCAACGATATGTACAGCTCGATCAACGCTGGTCTCCGCCTGAAGTTCAACAAGAAACCTTGCGACATCGAAGGCATGGCCGCCCGCGCCAACGAAATCAGCATGAGAACCGATCCTGAACAACTCGAAGAAAAAGACGGTAAGGTCTGCTTCGACGTGATCTTCACCATCCCTGCCAAGTACTTCGAGAAAGAAGCTGTCATGAACATCACTCCCACCTTCACCTACAACGGTGGTCAGCTTGAACTCGAGCCTGTCACCTTCGTCGGCGAAAAGGCCAAGGGCGGTGACTTCCAAGTCAACTACAAGAACGGTGGCGAATTCACCAAGCACTACTGCGTTGACTACATTCCTGAACTCGAAAGCGCCAAACTCATGGGCAACCCGATGTTCTATGTCTACGACGGCACCATCTATCCCACTCAGGAAGAAATCGTTAAGAACACCTACTTCACCCAGGGTGGTGACCGCCTCATCAACCAAGGCGTCCTCGTTCCCGTCGTGAAGTGCGAAGTCAGCAACATCAGAACCAGCGCCACTGAGAACACCATCACCGTGAGCTGGAACGGCAATGCCGAGTCCTATGACATCTACTGCGGCGAAGGCACTCCTGCCGCCGCCACCGTCACCGGCGTGAAGGAAACCACCTACACCTTCACCGATGTCGAACCTGGCACCTATAACATCTATGTCAAAGCCAACTGCGGTAACGGCAACGTCGGCGAATGGCAACAAGGCAACGCCGCCAACATCCAGGCCAAGAGAGAGCCCATCGCAATCATCTACTTCGACTACATGAAGTCAGAAGTGAAGAGCACCAAGATGAACAAGGCCGCCCTGAAGACCATCGCTGAGAAACTCGCCGCCGGCGAAGCTATCACTGGCTTCGAGGTCGAAGGCTGGGCTTCACCTGAAAATGGTGATGGCAACAACAACAAGCTGTCAACCGACCGTGCCAACGCCGTCGTGAAGGCCATTAAGGACCAGATGAAGAAAGTGAAGCTGAACGAAAAAGACTTCACCTTCGACGCCACTGGCTTCGGCTCTGACTGGGCTCTGTTCACCGAGCTCGTCCAGAACTCCAACCTCAAGGACAAGGATCAGATCCTCCGCGTCATCAACAACGCTGGTTCCAACAAGGAACAGGAGATCCAGAACATGAAGAAGGTCTATCCTGAACTCGAAAAGGATATCCTCCCGCTGATCCGTCGCGCTGAAATCTATGTCAAGTAATCTTGATTAGATGACAACAAAAAAGGCCGCTCGAAACCGAGCGGCCTTTTTTAGTTAAAAGTTAAAAGATAAAAGATAAGAGTTAGCCCCCAACTCTTATCTTTTATCTTTTATCTAAAACACTATCCTATGAACCCCGATGTCGTAAGGCTGGTTGATCGCCTCGATGATCTGCTGGTAGTCCTTCTCATGCGCCACAAAGTCGAGACGGTTGGTGTCTAAAACCAAAATGCGCATCTCGTTCTGCTGCTGCCGAATGAAGTTGAAATATCCCTGCTGCACGTTCTCCAAATACTCGTTGGTGATGTTCTGCTCGTAAGTGCGTCCACGCTTGCGAATGTTATATTGCAAGTGATCTACGTCCAGATACAAATAAACCATCAACTCGGGCTTGGGCAAATTCGAGAAGATGATGTTGAAAAAGCGGGCAAACAAATCATACTCGTCTTCCTGCAAGTTGTTGCGTGAGAAAATCAACGACTTGGCCACATAATAGTCGGAAATGATGAAGTCGTGAAACAAGTCGAGATTGGCCAACTTGTCCTTCAGCTGCTGGAAACGCAATGCCAAAAAGGTCATCTCCAACTGAAAGGCATATTTGTCAGGCTCCTTGTAAAACTTCGGCAGAAACGGGTTCTTGTCGGCCTCGAACTCTTCCAATATCAGCTTGCCGTTGTAGTCGTTGGCAATACGGGTGGCCAAAGTGGTCTTGCCCGCTCCGATGGTTCCCTCTATGGCGACGAAATTGTAATTCATAGTTTCTCGAGCAATTGCGTTTGACTGAGGTTGAATACAGGATGCAAGAAGTCAGGGATGATCTCACATAACGGCATCAAGGCGAACTTGCGTAGATGTAACCTGGGATGAGGGACAGTCACTTTCTCCGTGTTGATGATCCAGTCGCCGTAATACAGAATGTCCAAGTCGATGGTGCGCGAACTGTAACCCTGCTTTCCAGGATATCTCACCCTTCCCAACTCCGCTTCGATCTCCAGTAACTTGTCCATCAAAGCGTCAGGCTCCAACTCGGTCTCCACCACCAGCAACTCGTTCAGGAACCATTCCTCCGCCTCGAAGCCCCAAGGCTCCGTCAGATAGGCGGACGAACGCTCCACCAACATCCCGCACCTATTATTAATAAGGGAACAGGCTTGCTCCAGTATCGCCTCCTTGTCGCCTTGGTTCGAACCGAATAAGATATAACTTCTTGCCATGTTGCAAAGATAAGTATTTTGACTTAACTTTGTCGCCGCAAAATTAAACTCTGATACCATGAAATTTTCAAAAGTACTGCTCGCCGCATTTCTCGGCACGTTGATTGCCCTGGTGATCAACTTTTTCGTAAAAATTGGTGTGATCTCCGCCATGATTTCAAGCATGTCGAAGGACACCGAAACAGCTACCGTGGTGAAACCCAATTCATTGCTTTACATGAAGCTGAATTATGATATCCCCGACCGCTCCACCGACAATCCATTTGCCAGTATCAATTTCAACTCGATGGAAACTGTCGAATCAACCGGCTTGAGCCAAATCCTTCGTAATATCGAACACGCTCAATCGGATCCGAACATCAAAGGTATCTATCTGGAGTTGAGTAGCATCCCGACATCAACCGCCACATTGCAGGAACTCCGTAGCAAACTTGTAGAGTTCAAGGAATCAGGCAAATTCATCGCTTGCTACGGTGAAGCCTATTCGCAGTCGGCTTATTATATCGCCTCTGTCGCCGACCATATCTGGCTTAACCCCGAAGGTATGATTGACCTTCACGGCATGGCGTCGCAAATCATGTTCTACAAACACCTGTTCGAGAAACTGGATGTTGAAATGCAGATCGTCCGTGGTCCCAACAACCGCTTCAAGAGCGCCGTGGAGCCTTACTTCCTCGACAAGATGAGCGAAGCCAACCGTGAACAGATGGAAAAACTGCTGGGCACCGTGTGGGGAGAGATCTTGCAAGGCATCAGCCAATCGCGTAACATCAGCGTGGATAAACTCAACCAGATAGCCGACAACCTGGAACTGATGACCTCAGCAGAGAAATCGTTGGAATATGGACTGGTTGACCAGCTGTACTTTAAAGACCAGGTGCTCGCCGAATTGAAGAACCTTACAGGTAGCGACAAGCTCAATGCCATCAACAACGACAATTACGCCAAGTCATACAAAGAGAAGAATCCTAGCAAAAACGAAGTGGCTGTCATCTATGCATCAGGCCAAATCTTCGACGGCAAGGGCAGTGACGACAACATCTATTCCGAGGACCTCTCCAAGACCATCCGCAAAGCCCGCGAGGATAAAGATGTGAAAGCCGTTGTGCTTCGCGTCAACTCCCCCGGCGGTAGTGCCGTGGCTTCAGCCATCATCGGTCGCGAACTCGACCTGACCAAAGAGGTGAAACCCGTCATCGTCTCCATGGGCAACTACGCCGCTTCAGGTGGTTACTGGATCTCGGCAAAGGCCGACTATATCTTCGCCGACCCCACCACACTCACCGGCTCCATCGGTGTGTTTGGTACCTTCCCCAACCTCAAGGGCTTCCTCAACGACAAAGTCGGTTTGACTTTCGATGTGGCCAAGACCAATGAGAATGCCGACTTCGGCTCGGTGGCGGAACCGCTCACGCCTTTCCAATACGCCAAGCTGCAGGAGAATGTGGTGAAGACTTACGATGACTTCACCGGTCGTGTGGCCGAGGGCCGTGGCCTTCGTCAAACCTACGTCGACAGCATCGGTCAAGGTCGTGTGTGGGCTGGCGCCGACGCCATCGAGCTTGGTCTCGTCGACCAACTGGGCGACATGGAAGACGCCATCGCTTATGCCGCCGAAAAGGCTGGACTGGGCAGCGACTATAAAGTCACCGAACTTCCCAAGGAAAAGGACTTTTTCACTCGTATCATGGAATCGATGAACCCCAGCGACGAACTCGACGCCGCTATGCGCCAGAAAATGGGTGTCTATTACGACTACCTCCAAGGCTTGGAAAACCTTCAGAAAAACACAGGTATCCAGGCTAGAATGCCTTTCGATATGATTATTGAATAACGCGCTACCCCGTTGGGATGCTGAAGGTGATTTGAGATTCTGAGCACCCCATCGGGGTGCTGAGGTTCATTCGGAATTCAAGCACCCCATCGGGGTGCCATGTCGGTAGGAAAACATCCCAAAATAATTAGACCCGCGCGAGCGAAGCGAGCGCGGGTCTTTCGTTAATCATATTCGGATAAAATATCTTCTCGTTCCATCTGCCGATACCCCCAATCGTCCATCAGCTTCTGTAACTCCTCTTTTTTCTTGCCATACGACCAGAACAAATCGTTATCGACCTTCACCTCTGGGTGCTCGTCAGGATGGCTCATTATGTCGTCCAATGTCGCTAACTCCGCCTCCATCTTTTCAATGGCCTCTTCCAAACGCTGGATTTCCTTGTCCACTTTGCGCAACTTGGCATCGATCTGTTTCTTGCGCTCATAGTTGAGCTTGTTTTGTGAAACGGGTTCCGCAACGGTTTTTTGAGGCTGTTGCTTGGCGGCAATCTCCAACTCCTTCAGGTGACTGAGCTGCTTCTGTTCCAAAAAGTCGTAGATGTCGCCGATGTATTCCTTGATGTTGGGCTTCTTGAACTCATACACCTTGTTGGTCAGCCCTTGCAGGAAGTCGCGGTCGTGGGAGACGATGATCAAGGTGCCGTCGTATTGGATCAAGGCGTTCTTCAAGATATCCTTCGAGAGCATGTCCAGATGGTTGGTGGGCTCGTCCAAGACCAGCAGGTTGGTGGGGAAGAGAAGCATCTTGGCCAGCGACAGTCTTGCCTTCTCGCCACCGGAAAGCACCTTCACCTTTTTGTCGATATCATCACCTCGGAAGAGAAAAGCTCCTAGCAAGGCCTTGACTTTCAGACGCATGTCACCGACGGCCACATCGTCCAAAGTCTCAAAAACGGTTTTGTTCATATCAAGCATATCTTGCTGATTCTGAGCATAATAGCCGATTTTAACCTCATGACCGAGCTTTACCTCGCCTTCGTGGTCAAGTACCCCGCAAATAATCTTCGACAGGGTGGATTTGCCTTCGCCGTTGCGACCCACAAAGGCGATCTTCTCTCCTCTGGGAATGAGCAGGTTGACATCCTTCAGGATGACTTTGTCGCCGTAGGCTTTGCCCACATGGTTCAGCTCCAGCGTCACCTTGCCAGAATGGGGTGCAGGAGGAAACTTGAAGTGGATGGCGGTGTTGTCGATGTCATCGACCACGATCTCATCCATCTTCTCCAGTAGCTTCACACGGCTCTGCACCTGCTTGGCCTTGGTGGCCTTGTAGCGGAACCGCTCAATGAAAGCCTCGATCTCCTTGATTTCCCGCTGCTGGTTGTTGTAGGCGTTGCGTTGCATGTCCACACGCTCCTCGCGGAGGTTGACATAGTCGGAGTAGGAGGCCTTATAGTCGTAGATCTTGCCGTTCGAGATCTCAATGGTGCGAACAGTGATGTTGTCTAGGAAGGCCCTGTCGTGCGAAACCATCAAGATGGCGCCGTAGTACGATTTCAGGAAGCCTTCGAGCCATTGGATGGACTCGATGTCGAGGTGGTTGGTGGGCTCGTCGAGCAGCAACAGGTTGGGTTTCCTCAACAGGATTTTGGCCAATTCCACGCGCATCTGCCAGCCATTGCTGAACTCCCGCATGGGACGTTGCATGTCGTCGTGTTCGAAACCCAGTCCGACCAAGATACGCTCGGCCTCGCCCTCGATGGCGTTGCCGCCCATCATGTTCAAGCGGTCGTTGAGCACATTGAGGTGTTCAATCAGGCGTTGGTATTCCCGACTCTCGTAGTCGGTACGCTCCAGCATGGTCTTTTGGAGTTGCTCCACCTCCCATTCCAGTTGGTGGTACTCGTCAAAGGCCGTCATCGCTTCGTCCAATACCGTATTGGGGCTATTGACATTCTTCTCTTGAGGCAAATATCCGATGGTAACTCCTTCAGGCACAATCACATCGCCCTTGGAGGGCTGTTCCAGTCCACAAATCAGCTTGAGCAAGGTGGTCTTACCGGCACCGTTGTGGCCGACCAAACCGATTCGGTCCTTCTCCCGAATCAAGAAGGTGATGTCGGTGAACAAATCATCACCGGTGAAGTGCATGCTGAGGTTTTGGACGGAGATCATGATGGGTTATAGATAGAATCGCACACCAGCCTTGAGGTTAACCCGTTGCAAACCCTCTCGGTTTTTTCCGAGATTTTGTTCGTAGCCGTTGATGTTTATTTTGGAAAGGGCTCCCCAATAATAAGAAACCCCTGCTCCAATGCCAACGTGTTTAGAAAGCATATAGTCGTAATCGATGACTGCTCCCATTCCGAAAGTGGCACCGTCTAGGGTATAGGCATCCCCGAACTCCACTGAGTTGTCAACATAATTCATGTATCCGAACAGATACTCGGCGAAAAAGCGGTGTTTCTGATTCTTGGAGTACATAAAATAACCAAAAGAGGCAGCGATGAAATTGATGGTATGATCATCGCTAACGGAACCTTCGATGTAGTTGCCATCATCGTCATACATGTAAGCATAGGCGGCATTGCTGCTCATAAAGCGGTCGTAATGAACGCCGATGGAGTACATGTTGTCTATGTTGAATCGCACATTGGCACCTAACACAGGCCCTCTCATCAGTTTTCGGAGGTAATCCTTATAGTCGTTTGTCAATCCGTCAGCAAACCTAGCGGTACGGAAAGCATAGCCTCCTTCCAACCCGAAACGGGCGGTAAACTGTTTCTTGTGCCGTTGGTATTGTTGCTCGGCCAAAGCCACCGGGTCATCGATATGGTAGGCGATAATCTTTTCTTTGGGTAACACGGCCCTTCGTTCGACTCCCTGCCCTTCATAAATCAAAAACAGACTGTTCTTGGTTTCTTCCATAATCATGCATCGTGTGGTGTCACCTTCCTTGAGAATGATGTAATCATGGAAATTTTGCCGGGCTTTTTCCGAAAGTTCAACGGGCTTGATATCATCGCTGATGTTAAGAATGTTGGCGTAGATTTGATGGCAGGAATATTGGTTTGGATAGATGTGTTGGATGATTTCAAGACCATTTCCACCAGCGGCCCGAACCTCGGTTTTGGCTTTTTCGAGGACGGCTTCCCAATCACACCCGAAGGAAAACCCAGGATCTGAGACCTTTAGTTCTCCAATGATTTCAGCGTTGTCGGGTACTATTGCGTTCATTTCAAAGACAGCCACTTCAGAAGTGCTTTCTTTCGGTGTCATGGGTTTGGTGATTTTTTTGTGCACCACAGGTGAGCAAGAGGCGAAGCCCACTGCCAAGATAAGGATGAAGAGGATTTTCTTCATGAGATTTTATTTTTTTTTGTTTTTCTAGTCCAAATGATGAAGGCCCCCAGACCGACGAGCGTGATGGCTGCACCGATGCCGTACCCAACAGACCGTGGCAACACAGATCCCAACCCTCCATCAGCGGCTTTCGCCACGAAGAGGAAGCAACCCGTCACCATGGTCATAAACAAGGCTGGGATCAGGGTGATCAGATACCAGAGTTTGCCTTTGTTTTTGGCGAGATACACCGAGATGGCCCAAAGGGTGACGGTAGCAAGTACCTGGTTGGCCCAGGCGAAATAACGCCAAATCAGTTGGAAGCCCTTGGCATCAGCGATGCTATAAACCAAGATGGCTGCGGTGATGGCGAACATCGGGATGGCGATGATCAGGCGGTTCTTGATGGGCTTTTGGTCGAAATGCATGAAGTCGGCCACGATGAGTCGGGCGGAACGCATGGCGGTGTCGCCCGAGGTGACGGCGGCGCTGATGACGCCCAAGATGGTGATGGTAGCAATAATGGGGGTGAACCAGGTGTTGGCTATGACACCCACGATGGCGGCACCGCTCTTGCCCGTGACATCGACCACGCTGTCGGGACCGAAGAAATAAGCGGCAGCCGCGGCCCAAATCAAGGCGACGACACCTTCGGTAATCATGGCGCCGTAGAAAATCGGACGGCCTTGTTTCTCATTGATCATGCAGCGGGCCATCAAAGGCGATTGTGTGGCGTGGAAACCCGAGATGGCACCACAGGCAATCGAGATGAACATCATCGGGAAGATGGGATTGTTGGGCGCGTCGGGATGACGGTTTTGCAAACCGCTCCACAATTCAGGGATTTCCGGTTTATAGATGAGGAAGGCTACGAAGATGGCCACAGCCATACCCAACAGCAAAATACCGAAGATGGGGTAGATTTTGCCGATGAGCTTGTCGATGGGTAACAGGGTGGCTATCAGATAATAAGCCAAGATAATGATGATCCAGATATAGGGATTCCAACCTTGAGTGAAATGGGCGTTGAGCAGGGTGGCAGGGGTGTTGACGAAGACCACGCCGACCAAGATCATCAGCAAAACGGTGAAGCCACGCATGATCTGCTTGGCGCCATTGCCGAGGTAAGTGCCGTGGATCTCGGGCAGACTGGCTCCTTTGTCTCGTAGGGAAATCATGCCCGCCAGATAGTCGTGGACGGCACCGGCGAAGATGCTGCCCAGCACAATCCACAGAAACGAGGCCGTGCCGAACTGCGCTCCCATGATGGCCCCGATGATGGGACCCACGCCGGCGATGTTCAAAAACTGGATCAAGAAGATCCGCCAAGGCTTCATCGGCACATAGTCCACACCGTCAGCCATGGTCGTAGCAGGCGTGGGCCTATTCGGGTCAGCACCAAAGAGCTTCTCCACGACCTTGCCATAAACAAGGTAGCCTAAAACCAATACAGCCAACGCAATAAAAAATGTAATCATCGTTAATTATTATTTAACTTTCCACTTTCCGTTTTCCACTTTATTTCTTCCCTCCAAACTCCATCAAATATGCTTTCAGGAACGCATCGATGTTACCATCCATCACGCCTTGTACATCCGAGGTCTGATAGTTGGTGCGGTGGTCCTTCACGCGACGGTCGTCGAACACGTAGCTGCGAATCTGCGAACCCCATTCGATCTTCAGTTTGCCGGCCTCGATCTTGTTCTGCTCCTCCATGCGGTGGCGCATCTCGCGGTCGTAGAGTTGCGACTTCAAGAGGCGCAAGGCGTTCTCCTTGTTCTTGGGCTGGTCGCGGGTCTCAGTGTTTTCAATCAAGATTTCCTCTTCTTCACCCGTGTAAGGATCTTTGTATTGGTAGCGCAGACGCACGCCCGACTCCACCTTGTTGACGTTCTGTCCACCGGCGCCGCCGCTGCGGAAGGTGTCCCACGACAGCCTCGACTGCTCCACTACAATCTCGATGGTGTCGTCGATGAGCGGAGTGACGAACACGGAAGCGAACGAGGTCATGCGTTTGCCTTGGGCGTTGTAAGGACTCACGCGCACCAGACGGTGTACGCCGTTCTCGCCTTTCAGGTAGCCGTAGGCATAGTCGCCTTCGAGCTTCATCGTCACCTGTTTGATGCCGGCATCCTCAGCTTCGAGTAAGTTGGAAATAGTGAGCTTGTACTTGTGGTTTTCGGCGTAACGCATATACATGCGCATCAGCATCTGTGCCCAGTCCTGGGCCTCGGTGCCACCCGCGCCAGCGTTGATCTTCAGCACAGCGCTCATCGGGTCGGCTTCTTCCTGAAGCATGTTCTTGAATTCCAGGTCTTCCACAATCTGAAGGGCCGCGGCATATTGTTCGTCCACCTCTGCCTCGGTGGCTTCGCCTTCCTTGGCGAAATCGAACAACACGGCAAGGTCGTTGTAGGCATCCTCAGCTTTCTTGTAGCCTGTGAGCCATCCTTTCACCTCGCGCACCTTCTTCATGGTGGCTTCGGCGGCTTTCGGGTCGCTCCAAAATTGGGGGTCTTGGGTCTTTTCGTCTAATTCTTGGGCCTCTATGGTTCGACGGTCCACGTCAAAGATACCTCCTCAAGGCCTCAACCCTCTTACATAATTCTTTTTGTTGGTCTAAAGTGATCATGGTGAATACTATGTGTTAATTTGGGTGCAAAAGTACGAAATAATTAAGAATTTGGAATTTAGAATTAAGAGGTGTTTTATATTTTTGCGTTATGAAAATGCACCATCTGTTTTTGGCTCTCCTTCTTGCGGCATTGACTGCCTGCAAACCCGGTCCGAAGCAACAGCTTGACCAGGCACGACAGTCGCTGGATGAGGGTTATGCCTATTTGGAATCCGACGATGAGGCTTTGGCCTTGGAAGCCTTCAAAAATGCGGAACATTACGGCTTGTTGGCGAGCGACTCACTCACGACATCGCGTGCCCGTTACCAGATTGGCGAAATGCTGTATCGCAAAGGCGAGACAAAGGATGAATACATTGGGCGGCTGAAGGCTGCCGATGAAGGCTTCGGGACGCATTACGATGAGCGCGCCAAGTTGTGGAACCTGATGGGTTCTGCCTACACCGCATTTCAGGAGTATGACAGCGCTGAGATGTGCATGGATCAAGGACTTGCCTATGCCGAGATTAGTGGGGATGAAGAGATTTATTTACAGGTGTTGACGAATTTTTATGTCTTGAATTTCGAACGTGGCAACTATGACAAGGCAGTGGAGTATCTTTGGAAGTATAAGGCAATTACGGGACTGGATACCGATGAGAAGAAATCCTATTATTATCGCAGCATAGGAACGGTATATGAGGAAGCGGGAAACATGGACTCTGCCGTCTACTTTTGGGGTCAGTTGGAAGCGATGTGGGGGGCGTTGGATACCGTTGAAAACGATGAACATTATTTTGACTATTGGGAATTCTCTAGATTTGCTGAGGAACGCGGTGATTACAAGTTGGCCTTGCAATATTACGAGAGGTTCACAAGAGGCTATGCGAGGCATAATCTAAAAGACGAGAAAGACAACTTGTATGGTATTCAGCGGAAATACGACTATGAGGTGCTGCAAAACGAGATGAACCAGAAGATCATTGCCAAACAGCGTTGGATCATCTTGATTAGCGTTGTCGCGGCCTTGGTTTTGTTGGCCTTCTTGATTTCCCAAATCCGACTGGCAAGAAACCGCAAACGGGAAGCCGACATCAACGCCCAACTGTTCCACTTCAAGCAACAGAACCAAGCCTTGGCGCAAAAAGACGCTGAACACGAGCAAATCCAGCAGAACTATGCCGACCGTCTTTCGGAGGCTTTGGACAGGGAACAGCGGATCATGTTGTTGTTGGACAACTATCTGAATGGCAAGAGAGCGAACCTCCTCAATGATGTGGAACAAGCTGTTTTTGGTGAAAAGGACCATTGGAAGGCCATGCTCGCCGTAGTGGAAGCGAAGTATCCTGGCCTATGGGAAACCCTGTGTCAAAAATACCCCGACTTGGATGAGGACGAAAAGAAATCCTTCATCCTCTCGCATTTTAAAGTCTCGCGTCAAGAGGAAGCGGATTACCTCGGCACCACGGTGAACATGGTGGATAAAATCAGAGGTCGGGTGAAGAAAAAAATGGCGGAAAACGCCTAATAAAGGAATCCTAACATCCCCGTATTCAACGGTGTGTTTTTCTGTAAGATGCGTAATGGCAAAGGTCTCACGTGCTGTCCCATAAGTCTGAGATCAGTTGAATCTTTGGACTTATGTCAAAATTAGTTTGGAATAGTATTTTTGTATCTTATAGATTTACAATAAATTACATTTTTAAAACTTAAAATAGTTTGGACCGCCCTTTCAACTGCTTGACAAAGGTGGTAGTTTTGCCTTGTCATTTCAAAAACAAGTCCCTATGCGTAAGAAATTCCATTTTTTCATTCTGCTGCTTCTTGCCGGCAACTTTGCTTTCGCCCAAGACAACTACCTTTGGCCGATCCCAGGTAAACAGGCCGGCGAAGGCATCCTTTACCGTCCGCAGGACTATATCGGCGTGGCTGACGCGCAAACCCAAGCCGAATTGAATTTCGGAAATTTGGTGATCGGGGCACCCTTGGGAACGCCCGTGCTTTGTCCCGTTGATGGAAAAATCTCCAGTGCCTTGCTGGGCTACCGCAACAGTTGGAGCTGCTCTTCGATTAGTTTTGCACAACAGACGGGCAACTTTGAGCAAGACTCCCTGCTTTTCCTTGAATGGGACAATATGACCCAGGAAAAGATTCACAACACAAATCTATGGGTGGGAATCCGAACCGCTGAAGGGAAAACCGTCTGGATCGACGGCATCCGTCCGACAAGGCTCTTCAAAACAGGGGAGCCAATACATCGAGGCGATACCTTGGGCACGATAGGCTTCGTCTATAAAAAAATCAAACAGCCATGCATAAGCGTCAGCATCTCGAAGAACTCGAAAGCTGACGACCCGATGACGCCTTTCGGACTGAAAACGACCTTCCTTCCGCCCAAAGCGAACAACAAGACCCAATTGACACATGAGGAAGCGCAAGTTGACGTTGACAGTATGATGTTGGCTCTTGAAGACGCCTTCCCGGGCCTTTATGACTACACGTCGAAAGAAGAATTCAATACCTATATCAAAAACAAAATGGCTGCGATAGGGGAAACCATCTCCAGAAGTGATTTTGAGGTGTTGGTTTTCAAATTACTTGGGAAAATCCACGACAGCCATACGGCCATCATCTCAGCGCCGAAAGTGACGGGGACAAGTGGACTGCCTTCCTCGGTGTGTTTGGGTTGGTTCAACGACACGCTACGGGTATGGCGCACTGTTCCAAGATACAAAGACTATCTCGGCAAACCAGTGGTTTCGGTAAATGGCATTCCTGCTGATTCACTGAGAATTATCTTATTAGAGTATGCTGCCTATTCCGATGGTTATGTGAAGAGCTATGGGGATTACGTGCTTTTATATGGAGTGGACACCTATTATTGTCGTCAAATCGCGAAAGACGCCAACCTTATGGTCACTTTTGCAGATGGCGAAACAAAGCGTTTTGAGCAGATGACGCGCAAAGACCCTTACCGTGAACCGCAGTGGATGGAATACCAATATCGTATGTATCATGTGGATGAAAAGGGAAATGAACAGATACATTTCGAATTTGAAAAATGTTCCGACACGGTGGCTTACCTCGCTCTACATACTTTCGAGTTAGACGACTTGGAGCAGGATGAATTAAGGGGGATTTTTGCCGACCTCATCGCCGACAGCATCCCTAACCTGATTCTCGATCTCCGTTTCAACTACGGCGGCCCAGCAGCCTCGGTGGAAGGCATTTATTCCTATCTTGCCCCAAAACCTTTCTGCACTAAGATGCGAAACATCGTGAACAAGAAAGGCGGTTTTCTCTGTTTCGGCAGTTGCCCCGTGGATGATGATCCAGATTTGCTTTATGCTGGTTATGAGCCGCTCCCCAATGGAGAGGGTTTTGTGAATGACAAGCCGGTATGGAGAGCCCCCGACTCCTTGGTCAACTACAAGGGGCGGCTGTATGTGCTCACCAACGAGACTTCGTTTTCGGCGTCCACCTGCTTTGCAGGCTGGGTGAAGAAACAGAATCGAGGCGTCATCGTCGGACGTGAGACGGGTTCGGCATACCATCAAATGAAAGCAGAGAGTTTTACGCAATACATGTTGCCCAATTCCGAAATAACCATCCAAATCCCAACGATCAAGGTGGTGTTCGATACGGTGGTCAATGAGCGTTTCCCCTACGGTCGCGGCGTGTTGCCCGACTATCCCGTCAACTTCACCCCCGAGGAACTCTCTTTCGCCCACGGCGACTCCATCCTGAACTACACCTTGCAGCTTATCCACGAGGGCAAGTACATTTATTATATTGAGCCTGAGCCCGAAACAACAAGTGCTGAGGAGGACGCTCGTCCCTTTCGTTGGTGGTGGGTCGCCATAGGCGTGGCGGCTTTGGCAGGAATATTTGCTTTGCTTAGGTATTATTCCTTATCTTTGTCCCAACGAAAAGATAAGGAAGAACAACTATGAAAACGTTTTTACTAAAAGCAACTTTGATGCTGGTGGCATTCGCCTTTGGCGCAACCATGCTGAACGCCCAGGACTTCACCTACGGTGACTTGGAATACTCGATTAATTACGATGACGTCACAGTGACGGTGACAGGTCACGTGGACGGTTATGAAGCGACGGGAACGCTCAACATCCCGACGGTGGCCTATTACAATGGCAATCCCTATACGGTCACTATCATCGACAGCTATGCCTTTTACCATTGTGATGGGCTTAACGGCACCTTGGTGATACCCAATACTATTATGGAAATAGGCGATGATGCTTTTGACTATTGCGGGTTCACGGGCACTGTCAACATCCCGGCTTCGGTCGAGGACATTGGCTATACGCCGTTCTATTGCTGCGATGGCATTGAAGGCTTTGTGGTCGATCCCAACAACGAGTATTATGACTCGCGCGACAACTGTAATGCCATTGTCAGGACCTATAGCAACAAACTGGAGATCGGTTGCAAGAATTCGACCATACCGAATACCATTGTGTCCATTGAGGAGGATGCCTTTAATCATGTGAGAGGTTTGTCCTCCATTACCATTCCCAGCTCAGTCACATCCATAGGGGGCTGGTCGTTCTGGTTCACAGGGCTGACGAGCATCAATATTCCAAGCACAGTGACATCTATCGGTACGAACCCCTTTGCTGGATGTGCGGATTTGACCTCCATCACTGTGGAGAGCGGCAATACCAATTATGACTCGAGGAATGATTGCAACGCCATTGTCAGAACGAATGCGGATGAGTTGATCTCAGGTTGCCAAAACACGGTCATTCCCAACGATGTAACCCGTATCGGCGACAATGCTTTCTATTTTATCAGCACTCTTGCCGGCGAATTGGTGATTCCCGAACAGATCACTTCCATTGGCGGATATGCCTACGAAGGCTGCTCCGGCTTGACGGGCTCGCTGGTCATCCCGAACACGGTGCTTGAGGTTGGCGAGTCGGCTTTTGCCTACTGTACAGGTTTCGACGGAAAACTGGTTCTTAGCGAGTCGTTGACAACCATCCCTGACTGGGCTTTCGAGGAATGCGACGGCTTCACTGGCTCGTTGGAGATCCCCAATACGGTTGCCTCGATAGGCTCCAGCGCTTTTGAGGGATGTAGCGGTTTCAACGGATCACTGGTTTTGTCAAAAAGCCTGACTTTTGTTGGTAATTTTGCTTTTGCAAGTTGCTCGGGCTTCGCCGATGCCGTCATCTTGGCCGAAACACCTCCTGAATTAGGCAACTACCCCTTCGGCGGCTTTGGTAGTACCACCCTTGTGGTGCCTTGCGGATGCGTTTCGGTTTATGAAAACTCTGCCTGGCATGAGCAGTTCACCAACATCATCGAAGACTGCACAGCCGTTGCGGAAGTTGAAAACCAATCGGCAAAGGTTTATCCCAATCCCACCCATGGCCGTGTGACCATTGAGGCTGAAAACATCCAACATGTCGCCATCTTTAACTTAATAGGCGAAAAGGTGTTCGAAAGCGTTGCCCACGGCGATGCGGTAAGCTATGATTTCAGTGGATTTGAAAAAGGCTTGTATCTGATTCGAATCGAAACCAAAAACGATATTTTAACAAAATTCGTTACTGTGATGTAAGATTTCCTTTCCTTTGTTGTCTAACATGATGAACGTTGCAACGAAAAACGCATTATGAACAACGACAAAGAACATCAGTTTGAACTTTTGGTGCGGGAGCACAAGCGGACCATTTACACGGTGTGCTACATGTTCTCGCACGACAAGGCGGAAGTCGATGACCTGTTTCAGGAAATCCTCATCCGGCTTTGGAATGGCTTCGACCACTACGAAGGAAGAAGTAGCGCCCGCACTTGGGTGTATCGTGTGGCCTTGAACACGGCCATCAACCAGGACAAGAAGGAACGCCGGCGCATCGAGACGGTGCCGCTGACGGTCGATATCAATCCCTTCGAGGCCGACGACCCCAAGTCACAGCAGGTGCGCAAACTTCACGACCTCATTTCGCAATTGGAGCTGATCGACCGAAGCCTCGTGCTGCTCTGGCTCGAAGGCATCAGCTATGACGAAATCGGGGCCATCATCGGCATCACACCTAATAATGTGGGAGTGAGGCTGGCGCGCATCAAGGAAAAACTGGTTCAAATGTCCAAAAAACAATGAAAGGGATTCATCATGGAAAACAATAACCCAAACGAACTTGAACAACTGAAAGCCCAATACGAGACGCTCAAAGAGCAACTCGACCAACAGGAGATCGTCAACGACAGGCTTATGAAGTCCTCTGTCAAACATAGCGTGGATTTCTATAAACGTTATCGTTGGCTACAAGTGATTTCATACCCATTGATGGCGTTTCTTGGACTGGTATTCTTCAATTGGGATTTAGATGGTAGTTTTTCGGGCAAGGTGTTTTGGGTGGCATTTTGCTTAGCAGGTCTGATCATCGAGCTATTACTGACCAGGAAACTACAACTTAAAACGTTAGAAAACGAAGATTTGTTGACTCTGTCCAATCATGCTCGTGGTTTTAAGAGACTCTTCTCGCTCTTCTTGATTCTTAATTATTCAACGGTCATGATCGCGGTTGGTGGATTCCTTATGTCGAAGATTGGGGAAGGGGTAGCCAATTTAGGTGTGGCCATGCTATTACTAGGGATTGTGATGGTATTTGTCATCATCGTCGGCATCTGGGAAGTTCGCTTTAAAACAAGACCCTGCGATGAGATTGTTCGTCAATTAGAAGCCATAGGAACCCCTACAGAAAAAAAACCGGTTTTCTATATGAATCAGAGATGGTTCATCATCGCTATGATGGTCGTGTATTTGGGCTTGGATGTTTGGTGTGGCTATCTGTTCGCCAAGCATCTGAAACTGGTGGGAGATACCTTTCGCTACGAAAGGGCAGAGGGGGATCTCTCCACCAAAGGTAGCCTTGAAATATGGGAGATTTATAACCTGACTCGGGTCGCTGACAAGGCTCGTTTTCTTGAGACGACCATGGTGGAAGACAATGATTCTTTGGTCTATAGATGGTCTGCCGACACCACTGAGCTTGCACTTTATACCTTGAAAAGGACTACAGAAGTGGGTCCCGCCATCAGTTCGGCAGTACTGGGTGGGAAGCCTTTGGTCAAACGACTGGAAACTGGACCCTATAAAGAAGGAACCTTCACGGCCATCATGCTCGAGTTGATGCCTGAAGCTACAATTTTGTTCAAACGGATGACAGAAGATGCTTTGTTGCAGCCTCAACCCGTCAATATAGCAGTCGTTATTGATGGTCAAGTTTATCAAGAGTGGCGCATTGCCAATGCTGTCTGTAGCGCTTTCTTCATCAACGCCAATCCCAACTGGTCGAAAGACGAAGTGGAAGCGTTCTGCGAACAGCTGATTAGACAATAGTTTATAATGTCAAGAATTAGAGAATTTGAGATTTTCAAAACCTAGTCCTTTTTTGAAACTTTTTTGAATTAGAGATGAAAAACGCAAGCGTTTTTCTCTCAAATTCTCTAATTCTTGACAAAAAAATCATTTTTTTCTTGACAGCAATCAAAAAAGCTGTACTTTTGCAGTGTGATAGTAAACTAATACACTAAAAACAATTTTTTTTTAAATCCAGATACTATAAAACTAAAAATTTAGTTATTACAACGTCAATACCTATAATCATGAAAAGACTAATCCTCTTCTTCCTCGTAATGATGGCGCTATCGCCCATGGTGATCGCCCAAAGTACCATCACTGGTAAAATCGTTGATGAATCCAACAACCAAGGCGTTCCCTTTGTGAATGTGGGCCTTTTCCGTGTGACCGACAGCGTGTTCGTGTGCGGTGCCGCCTCCGACGATAAAGGTGCGTTTGTCCTGCAAGGTGCTCCCAAGGGGGAAATGAACCTGAAGATCTCGGCCATCGGCTATGAACTCTTTGAGATGCCGGTGACGGTTACGGGCAATATTAATGTGGGCACCCTTAAACTCAAGGCGGGCACACTGAAGCTTGACGAAGTGGTCATCTCCGAGAAACGTCCCTTGTTTGCCGTGGAAGGGGAGAAGACCATGTATAATACTGCGGAAGATCCGAGTATCCAGACGGGTACCTTGTCCGATGCCTTGCAGAACGCCCCCGGCGTGAGTGTCGACGTGGAGGGCAACATCACCTTGCGAGGAACCTCTAGCGTGGAGGTGTGGATCAACGACAAGCCTTCGCACATGACCGCCGAGAACCTCAAGACCTACATCCAGACCATGCCTGCCAATAGCGTTGATCACGTGGAAGTCATCACCAACCCCTCGGCACGCTATGGCTCCAAGGCCGACGGCATCATCAACATCGTGACGAATGCAAAGGTACAGAAGAACGAGTTTTTCAGTTTCGGTGTGAATGGCTCCACCCGTCCTTCCGTAACTCCTTGGATCTCCTACGTGTGGTCGAACGACAAGCTGACTTTCAATGCCTATATTAATGGTGGTTATTCACTTTGGAATGGCCATAGGATTACCGACCAGTCGCTCTTCACCGAATCAGGGATGCTGGCTAATCACGAAGTCGACACGGCCAGTTATGGCAGCGACAACTACAGCACGGGCGGCTATTTCAGCCTCGATTATGAAATCGACACGGCCAACAGCCTGAATTTCTGGATTAGCGCATGGCCCAGCTGGGGCAACAACACCAACAACGTGACCATGTTCCGCGAGGAGTTCCTGCCCAACCCATTGACGGCGGCTTTCAATGAAAGCGCCACCGCCTACGACCGCAGTTTTTTCGCCGACGGAGGCCTGTATTATCAACACAGGTTCAACAACAAGGGCCATAACCTCTCGGTCAGCGTCAACGGCATGGGTTGGGGCAGCGCCAACGGAGGCGATGTGAAGAGGGAATACACCTTACCTACGACCTACACCCATCAGATGCGGCAGGAAAACACGGACTCTCACACAGGTGTGGAAGGGGAAATTGTCTATAATCGTCCTTATTCCGAAAACGGAGAGATCTCCGTGGGACTTAACTCAAGCTATACCCCTGACAGACAGTATCTGAGAACCGACTCCATCGTCGATGGTGAATGGGTGAACGATAATTACCGTACCTACCATGCCAACTTCTCCGACTTGAGCAATGAGGCCTTCATCACCGTACAGCACAAGTTCGGCGGCTTCACCGTGAAGCCGGGCATCCGCTTCGTCAGCGAGCTGGTGAATGGGGAATATCCCGACTCTACCCAATACAATTTCAGCAAGCATTTCTTCAGCCTGAGACCCTCGATCCACCTGTCGTACCGCACCGAGTCGATGCACAACTTCAACTTGAGCTACACACGTCGCATCAGCGCCCCTGGAGCGTCAGAGTTGAGCCGTTTCCCGATTTACCACATGGACAGCTACAGCACCGGTAATCCCGACTTGGATCGTGTCTTCACCAACTCAATCGATGCGGGCTGGACCAAGTATTGGAACGACTTCGGGTCGATCGGCATCTCAGCTTACTACCGTGGCAAGACCAACCAAGTCAGCGAGATACAGATGTCCGACACCACTCTTTTGTGGCTGTATGGACGTGTGGTGCCTTACAGCTATCCCGTCAACGTGGGCAAGACCCAACAGCTGGGCGTTTCCTACTACATGATGTACCGCCCGAACGGCTTCTTCAACTTGCGCTTCTCTGCCAACCTCTACAATTCGAATATTGAAACGGTGTTTGGCGGACAGGAGTACAAGTTCAATGACTGGGCTTATGCTTTCAGCTTGAACCTCTGGACGAAGTTGTGGAACAGGCTGGAGGTGACGGCCTCGAGTTACTACAGCTCGCCTACGCCTTCGCTCTTTTACGAGTGGCATTCCCGTTTCGGTGTCAACGCCGGCCTCAAGGCTGATTTCTTCGACCGTAAGATGTCGGTCTTTGTCAATGCCAACGACATCTTCAACTCCAACAGATGGGGTGAGACAAACTCCAGTCCCTACGTTCAGTCCAACACCGATGCAAAGTACAACAGCCGAAGTGTTTCTGTTGGTGTGACCTTCCGCTTCGGTAAGATGGAGCTCGAACAGAAGGCCCGTCAAGGTGCCGACGACTCCCAGAGTGCCCCGCAAGGCATGGGTGGAATGTGATTACTTAGCGTTTGCGTTGTTTTTTCAGGGCGTAAGCCGCGCCGAACCCGATGAAGAGCAAGGCGCCACTACCCAGGGGCGCCTGCACATCGTAATTGTCGCCGTGTGTGCTGGGCAAGCTGATGAGCGGAGTTTCGCCATCACGGTTGCCAGCACCGTAGTACTCCTCATCGCTCACGGCCCCGTATTGGAACAGTCCGCCTTGGGCCGCAGCATCAAGGGTCATTGTGAGAATAATTGCGATGGTTAATAATGCCTTTTTCATATGCTGTATCTTTTATCTTTTATCTTTTATCTAACAACGATTTTTTGGGTTTTCACATGATCTCCATTGACCAATCTTAATACGTAGACCCCGCCGACGAGGCCTTGGGTGCCGATGAGGTTGTTGGCGTCGCGGGTGACGAGGACGCGGCCCAGCATGTCGATGATTTGGACCATTCCGGTGCCGTTGATGATGATATTGCCGTTACCGTCGATGAAGGCAAAGTCGTTGTTGTCTTCAGCACCGTTGGCGTTGAACACCAGTTTGAAACGCGAAGCGTAGTCGGTGGTCTTGGCGGTGAAGGTGTAGCTCGGGGTGACCAGCAGGTTGATGTTGGCACCGGTGAGATTGTCGATCAAATTGAGAGTTGAGAATTGAGAATTGAGAGGTGCTGAGACGGTCAACGTATACTCACCGTTCTTATGGGCCTTGAAGTTCAGGGGCATCTCGCCTTGGCCTTCGCTGTAGGCGATGGCGTAGTCCTTCCCGCCTTGCGGGATGTAGATGTTGGCGTCCTGGTGGCCGAAGTAGAACTTGCCGAGCTTCGAGCCTTCGTCGAAGGTGATGATGGCGTTGTCGAGGGTCTTCAAAGCGTTGCCGTCGCGGGTGGCGACAGTTTGGGCCAAGGTCATTTCCAAACTTCCGTTACTGGAATTCATGAATGGTTCCGTTGTGCGGAAGACGACGTCTTCGTTGTTTTCCACTTTGACAATGACACCATAGCAGGGTTGGATGGGTGTTGCTTTATCGACAGGATTAGCCACGATGATGGCACCGTTGTCATCCAATGTGTAATAAGGCTTGTTGACGTATGCCTCAATACAGAACGGGTTGCCCACGAGGTTGTAGCCATTGGGAAGGCCTGTGATGGTCTTCTCGCCGCCCATGTTGAGCGTGCCAGTGAAGGTCACGATCCTGTTATACTTGGTGGCGTAAAGGTAACCCATGCCATTGACGAAGTTGAAGTTTGATGCGGCATTGCCCTCATGCGCCTTCCAGTTCTCCCACCTCGTGTTGCTCGGATTGAGGCGGTAAAGGTCATAGTACGCTTCGTTGTTGTCCAAAAGGTTGTTAACATCATTGGGGGAAATGTTATCTTCAAGAGGCGAAGCAATGAATGCCCAATGGTCGTTGTTGTCGCCATAGCCTATGAATTGACGATTGATGTAGTTAGAAGGGGCGTTGATATAATGGTAGAAGGTTCCGTCGCTGTCTTTCAAGCCGTTGTCATAGAACTTCAGACCGTTGACGTTGTATAAGGTGTAGCTGCCAATAGGTAAAGCGCCATCGTTTTCAACCCGCTTACCCTGACTATCGCCGATAGCCTGGGTGAAATAGCCGTTGTTGAAATGAAGCGATTGGCTCTCGTCGTTGCAACGGGCGAATGTCTTGCTGCCCTCTGAGATACAGCTTGCAGAAGGATTTATGAAACAGTCATTGAAAAAGAGGCGACAATGGCCGTTATCAGTGCCATTACCCCAATCGCACCATCCCACAAAGCCGCCGACGTTGGTTGTGTTGTTGTTGGTGGTGATGCTTCCAGTGAAAGCACAGCCCGTGAACGTGGTTTCGCAAAGTACTCCGTTGCCACCTTGCAGATGGGCGATGAAGCCGCCGTGGGTGCCATCGCCACTGATGCTGCTATGGATATTGACACTGACGATACAATTCTGAATCACATTGTCGCCGTCACCTGCCCTGCCAATGAGACCGCCTGCAAACTGTGTCCTTGTGTAGATGTCGCCAGCGACTTTCAGATTCTTGATTGTGGTGCCTGCCACATAGCGGAACGGGGCGCAAACATTGAAGCTGGTGTAATAACCCGAGGTTCCGAAATCATCGCCGTTGAGGGTGAGCGTATGACCGTCCCCGTCGAAGATGCCTTGGAAACTATTGATCTTGTTGTAGCCAACCACTTTAGAGATAGTCAAGTTTGCCATGAGCTTGAAGTGTTTGCCGCTATACGTGGTGCCATCATATACTCTGCTTGCCAATTTATTCCAGTCCTCTATCGATTCGATTAGATAAGGATCGGAATCGGTGCCGCTGCCGTCGAAGCCGACGACCGAAAAGTAAAAATATACGTTGCCGTAGTAGCCGTTGGCATTGACGCCTGCGGCGGTATACAAGTAGTTGCCTCGGGCATTCACCTCTGTTGCAGGATTGCCATTGTAGGTCAGGCTGAGGGTGTAGCACGATGGATCGAGGGTCTCGCCACCGAAGATGACCGTCGGGTTGATGTTGATGACAGCGCCTGTGTAGTCATAAACACCATTCACATTATCAATGAAAGTATAATCAGGGCTTGCATAGACGGTCTCACCGGCTATCGAAATCTGATGGCAAAGATTATCTCTCACAGAGGTGTAAGCGATGGTGCCCTGCCAGCTTTCGCCCATCGGCTGGGTGTAGTAGCAGTCAGTGAGGCTATAAGTGCCCATGTCGGGGTTGATAAAATTATAATAATAATAATAGGAATACAATTGCTGGTAAGATGGTTCGTATATGCCACCGTTGATGTTGGTGGTGCCGTGGTTTAAGCCCACAAAACCGCAACACTGGCCACTATTATGATAAAAAACACTACCTTTGAATACGCAGTTAGTGATGTTGAGCGTTGATTCGCTTGCCACATGACCCACCAAGCCGCCGTTATAGGCAAAGCTATTGTGTGCTTCGCTGTTTATTTCAACATTGGAGACGCAGTTGTTGAGGATAGTTGTGCCTTCCGAGTAGGCAACGATACTGGCTGCGTATTGTGAATTATTACCAATTCGCATGTTTCCTCCCACAAAAAGGTCATGGATATTGGCGCCGCTGACATAGCGGAACGGAGCGGTGTAAATCACCTCAGTGTCAAATAAAAGATCCAATGTCAAAGTGGCATTGTGGCTTCTGTTGCCGTCGAAGTTGCCGCTAAACGGATGCTCGCTAGTGCCAATCATGTTGCTCACGGTAATGTTGGCATTGTCGGCAAGTTTGAAGTAAACGCCACTGTAGCTTTCGCCGTTGTTCACAAGTGTGGCAACCAGGTCGAATTGGGCGGTGGTTGAAATCATGTAAGGGTTATTTGCTTCGCCGGTGCCTGGCAATTTTAAGTTCACCGTGGCACTCACGGTGGCGGCGGCGGCGGGCATGTCGAAGCTCCATGTGCCGTCACCATTGTTAGTGGCGGCTTCGCCGTTTACGGTGACATCGGAAATGGCATAGCCAATCTCAGGCGAAAGGGTGACGCTTACGTTGGAGGCGTAGTAGAGCACGTGGTTGTATGTCACCGTCTCGGCGCTGGTGGCAATAATATGCTCAGGCAGCGTGAGAGTGTGTGCGCTGCGGGCACCGTCGACATCGGTACTGCCATTAGTACTTCCAATACCTATGTTTATGGTGCTGGGAGTATTGTTTTTATTGAGTGTGCAATTGTAATAATAGTTATGGGTGAGTGTGGCAGAACTATTGTGGTCTCCCACAAAGACTCCGGAATAAGCATTGTTACTATTAATATTTGTGTTGATGACCAAGCAGTTTCTTAAAGCGGCATTTGCAGTAGTTCCTCCAGCAATGGCTCCAGTAGCGTACCCGCCTGTAATTGTGGCATCCGACAGGATAAGGTTACTCACCGATGTGGTTAAATAACCGAACAAGCCTACATAGGAAGTGTTGAGTTTGTTGACGGTGAGGTTGCTGATGGTCTTATTGTCACCATTGAAGTAGCCCTTGAAATAGTGGTTATAGGAATAGCCAATGCCCTCGAAGTCTATCCCGCTCATATCAATGTCGTCGCCTAACTTGAAGAATTTGTATTGGTACTCATTGGTGCCGCTGTTCACATCATGGGCTAGCTTCATCAACTGCGAGGCATATAAAATAATGTATGGGTTGTTTTCACTGATGCCGATGCCCGTCCAAGGTGTGATATCCCATTGGGCATAGAGGGTAACGGTAGCGCCGTTGGTGGCTGTGACATTGGGCGAAACTTGCTGGTCGGTGTAGGTAGCACCACTACCGTCGGATTGGGTGTTCCATCCGGTGAAAGTGTAGCCAGTGCGCTCGAAGGCGTTGGCATTGAGAGCTCCTTGGTCGTAGGTTAAGGTCTGATCGCTCATCGTGCCAGAGATAACGATGCCATTGTTGTCGTAGTTGGCATCGAAGTGCACGGTATATGAGATAGGCGTCCACTGGGCGTAGAGTGTGACGGCAGCATCGTTGGTGGCGGTGACATTAGGTATAGCCTGCTGGTCGGTGTATGAGGCGCCGCTACCGTTAGCCTCAGTGTTCCAACCATTGAAGATGTAGCCTGTGCATGTGAATGCGTTGGCATTGAGAGATCCTTGGTCGTAGGTGAAACTCTGGTCGGCCATCGTTCCGGTGGCTGCGTCTTTGTTCTTGTCAAAATGTACGGTGTAATGGTGGACGTCCCACTGGGCGTAGAGGTCGATGATGGCGCCGTTCTCAGGGGTGAGGTTGATGACTTCCTGTTGGTTGGTGTAGGAGGTGCCGCCGCCACCGGCTTGGGTGTTCCATCCAGCGAAGGTGTAGCCCGTGCGCTCGAATGCATTGGCGGTGAGGTTTTGCGCCACATCATAGGTGAAGCTCTGGTTGCTCATCGTGCCGGTGGCGGCGGTGCCGGTCCCATCGTTGGCATTGAAGCGTATGCTGTAGGTGTTAGCATTCCAGTTAGCCATGTAGCTCTTGTTGCCGTGGCTGTGGTTGGCGATGGTGACGGTAGTCTGCGGCGTATTGCCGTTGCTGCCCGTCCAGCCGGTGAAGTCGTAACCGAGTTTAGTGGGGTTGTTCAGGCTAAAGGTGGCAGTTTCGTAGGTGTAGGTGGTGGGGTTCGCCGTAGCCACGCTGCCACCTGCGAGGTCGTAGCTGATAGGATAGGCATAGCTGGCATTCAGCGAGCAGAGGCTGTTGGCGGTGACGCCGCTTCCTACAAGGCTGTTCCCAGCGAGATCCTTGACGGTGCCGCTAAGGCCGGTGATGTTGAGATTGCCCGTAGCGTTATCTGGGATGATGGTGCTGAAAGTGAGCACGTTGGTGCCGCTACCGGTCACATAACTAAGTGAGCCCCAGTTGTTGTTGGGTGTAGTGCTCAGCGTTGGCGTTCCAGTGACGGTGACAATCTCATTGAATGCAACAGAGACATATAGGGTGTTGCCTCTGGCGTGCATTCCAGGAGCAACGCTAATAGTCAGTTTTGTAGGGGCGTTGGCATCGACGAGGGCCATGCGGACGAAGAGGTCCTTGTAGCCCCAGGTGTCGTCGTTATCACCGCCGGCATCGAAACGGGTGGTGATGTTCGACACATTGGCATCGAAGACCAAGGAGCCGGAGGTTGAGGCCTGATAGCCCGACTTGAACCTCTGCTGCCAAAGCTTACCGTCGGATAGAGAAAACTCGTTGGTGCCAGTGGCCGTGTTGTATCGGTGGGGGAAGAATGCATTGCCCTGCCCCTGATTGCTGCCGGTGGAAAGCTCAAAGCAGACCTTGTAGACCGAGTTCACAGGGGCATTAACACTCTTCTCGGGGTCGTAGCCGGTATCGTAGCTGGCGTTGCCGTCGCCGGCGACAACCTGAATATACTGGTAGCCGTCGTCCTTCTCTTTTTCAGTGAAGCAGACGGTAGCGTAGATTTTATAGTCCAAATACTTGAGGTAGGTAGCAGAAGCATGGGTGCTGTTGATAAGACTACTGGTGCTCACCGTGGCAGCTTTCTGGGCGTAGTCGTAGCTGTCGTCGATGAGGACGTAGCCCTGAAGCGTACCGCTGGTTTCCACCTGACTGGTGGGCGGCGTATAGCTGACATCCACGTATTTGCTGCTGCTGAGGCCGCTGGTGAAATTGCCGCTGCTGTTGAAATAGACTAGGTTGGTGATGCTCCGGCTCACCTTGTCGGCGCTGAACTGCGTGCCCGTGGTGAAGGTGCGGTCGCAAGAGGCAAGATAGAAGCCGCCCATGTCGGTCACCTCGAAGCGATAGCTGCGCTGGGTGCCGCTCTGGTACACAAAGGCGTCATTGTCGGGAGTATTTTCTGTGACGTCGATGTATTTCTTATCATCGCCTGCTTGGAAGGTCACATTGCCACTGACGGCGGTGTAATGCTGTCCCTCGAAAGCCGAGAGGCTGACGGTGCGGTATTTCACGGTCACCGCCTGTGAGATGTCGCCAGTGCGTTCGATTTTGAACCTGCATGTGTTACCGCTCCCGCTGTCTTTGGATACGCTCCACGAGGTCTGCGCGAAAGCGTTCTGCCCGAAGGCGATCCCCATAAAGAGGAGTACCGCCGTGAGGGCTTTTGAAAGGGTTAAATGTCTGCTCATTTGTTTATCTATTTTTATTAATTGTTTTCCGTTCTCCATTTTCCGTTTTCCGTTTCCCAATGTCGTAAATGCAAAAAAATACGTAGCCGCCCAACAAGGCCACTACGACGATTCCAATGATCTGAATAGTTGTCATACTTTTCTTTTTAAAATAGGTGGCAAAAATCCAAAATCAAAACGGCTTTTTCTTTATGCTGCGACAAAAAGATTTTATGCTGCGCCAAAATCGTTTTATTCTGCGTCAATTGACGCAGAATAAAATAACTGATTTACAACGAATTGCTATTTTTCTCGCAAATACTCCGAAGGAGAAACGCCTTTTATGCGTTTGAAGACCTGCGAAAAAGCACTGCCTGAGGAAAAACCTGAAGCCAAAGCAACCTGCTCCATCTTGAGCGTGGGGTCCTCACCCAACATCCAACAGGCGTGGTCGATACGTAAAGTGTTGATTAACTGATAGAAAGATCCATACTCACTGTGGGCGATCACCTCACTCAAATAGGTCTTGTTGGTGTTCATCCGCTTGACCAAGTCGTTCATGGTGAAGTGATCCTCAAGATACAGTTTTTCTCTCTTGATCAAATCCAACATCTTGGCTTCCAGTTCTTTGCGTTGCTCCTCGGTGAGACGACGATGCGAGGGAACCTCCTCTTTCTCCTCCACCTCGTCTTCCATCTGTAGCTCCAAGGGCAACTTCTTGATCTTGCGATGGGGATTGAGGGTGTAGATGGCAAACCATACATCGACGACGGTAAAGATGGTGTCACGTATCATCTTGACAATGAAATCGTTGAACAGGAAGTTCGCCAGAAGCATCATGCTTAAGGCCACCAGTAACCACCTGACACTCTTGGCGAATTTTACGGGGAAGTCCTCTTCGTTTGAGAACTCGTTCTCGTCGATCTCACGCACCCTGCGCATCAGTTGACGGCGGAAACGGTCGATCAAGAACATGTAGCCTGCAAATACCACCAGTACGACGATGGTCATAATCCACTGGTACTGAGGCGTGAACAAATCAGTCTTGAACACTGGGACGAGCAGAGCCACCCAACAGGCCCACATCGGAAACAAAAACAGCAGCCTCTTTTGGAGCGAGGGGGTTTTCAGGAAGAAATACCTTTGCACCATCACCAGCATGAACGACGAAAACACCAACAGCCCCGCGCCATTGGCGTAAAACAGGGCTTCGGGCTGACACACCTTTATTAAATAAGGGAGCTCGAAAAGCTGCAAAAGGTAGAATCCGGCCACTGAACGCCTGGCGGGATACAACTCGTTGCTGTCGTCCTTGTAGGCGTCAGGCACAAAAAACCGCTTCAGCAACCACCCATATAGGTTGGTAACAATGAAGGTCAGGTTGACCGAAAAGCATAATATGAGCAAAAAATCACCCCTCATTTCGCCGACAAAGGTAGTAATAAATCCCTAAATTATCCTTTTTTCGTCCCTAAAAAGGGGGTATTTCGTCCCAAAATGCCGTTTTTCGCCACATTTGGGCCTGAACTACCACGTTTTTCATTTTAAGTGGTGGGACACCTGTACTTTTGCACCAGTTTTTTGTTGAACACGATTTCGAATATTGAAAACAAAAATTGATGAGATATGAAAATTATTGGAACAGGGAGTTCGTTGCCTAAGAATACGGTTAGCAACGATGACTTAGCGAAATTTTTGGATACCAACGACGAGTGGATCACCACCCGTACCGGTATTAAGACACGTCACCTATTAACAACAGAAGATTTATACGACCTTGCTGTCGATGCGGCAGTGAAAGCCATCCAAGCCTCTGGCCTGCGTCCCGACCAGATCGATTTCCTCCTGGTGTCGAATGTGGCCAACCGCCACGTCACCCCAGGCCTCAGCTGCATCGTGCAGAAACGTATCGGCCTCACCTGCGCCGGCCTCGACATTAACGTGGCATGTGCTGGTTTTGTCAATGCACTGATGCTGGCCGACAGCATGATGAAATCGGGCCATGCCAAGAACATCCTTATCCTTTGCGCAGAGGAACCTACCAAATACTGCAACTGGCATGAACGCGACTGCAGCGTGCTGTTTGGCGACGGCGCCGGTGCCGTGGTGCTCACCGAAGGCAACGCTTTTAAAGATGTGAAGCTCACCATGATCTCTGACCGCGACGTCCTTTATTATGAACGTGGCATGGAGACCACCCCTTTTGAATCACATTATATTAAAGGTCAACCCCTCGTGATGAAAGGCAAGGAATTGTTCCGCACCGCCGTTTCAGAGTCAGCCAAGGATATCAAGACCATCCTTGACCGTGAACATCTCACACCAGATGATATCAACTGGTTTATGCTTCATCAGGCCAACAAGCGCATCATCGAAGGCATCCGCACCATCGTGGGTGGTACTGAGGAACAATACCCGACCATCATCCAAAAATACGGCAACACCTCCTCGGCAAGCATCCCGATCATGCTCGACGAGATGCTGAGAGCCGACCAAATCCGCCAAGGCGACAAGATCATCATGAGCGCCTTCGGTGCAGGCTTTGTTTCGGCAGCCTGCCTTTGGGATTGGGAGTTTTGAGAACGGAAAACGGAAAACGAAAAAAAATCTATGGAAACGAGAAGAGTAGTCATTACAGGTATGGGGGTCGTCTCGCCGGTGGGCAACGACCTCGAAACCACATGGAATAACCTTATTAATGGTGTTTGCGGTATCGCACCGATCACCTCGTTTGATACCAGCGACCTTCCAGTGAAGATCGCCGCCGAGCTGAAGGACTTCGATCCTCTGGCAGCAGGTGTTGACAAGGCCTTTGCCAAACGCAACGACCGTTTTGCCATCTACGCCATGGCTGCTGCTATACAAGCGATGCAAGGCAACGAAGACTTGCAGATGGATCCTTCCCGTCTGGGAGTATATATTGGTTCTGGCATCGGCGGTTTCGACACCATCTTGCGCGAAATCACCAAGATGAACGCTGAAGGTCCTCGCTGGGTGTCACCTCTGATGATCCCCACCATGATTGGTAACATGGCCTCGGGCAGCGTAGCGATCCGCTACAACGCCCAAGGTCCCACGCTGCCCATCGTGACAGCCTGCTCCACAGGCACACACTCCATCGGCGAAGCCTACCGTGCCATCAAGCACGGCTATGCCGACGCCATCATCAGCGGCGGCTGCGAGGCGGGCATCAACCGCATCAGCATCGCCGGCTTCGCCAACTGCAAGGCCTTGACCAAAGCCGAAGACCCGCTGTACGCCTCCCTGCCGTTCAACAAGAACCGCGGTGGCTTCGTCATCGGCGAAGGCGCAGGCATCGTCCTCCTCGAGGAATATGAACACGCCAAACAACGTGGCGCCAAGATCTATGGCGAAGTCTGCGGCTATGGCAACAGCTGCGACGCCTACCACAGCACCGCCCCACGTCCCGACGGCACCACGCAGAGCCTGGCCATCAAACAAGCCCTCGACGAGGCGGGCTACAAGGCAGGAGAGAACCTCTACATCAACGCCCACGGCACAGGAACCCCCATGAACGACAGCGGCGAGACCAAAGCCATCAAGATTGCGATGGGCGAGGTGGAAGCACGCCGTGCCCATATCAGCTCCACCAAGTCGGAGATGGGTCACGCCCTCGGCGCCGCCGGCGGCATCGAAATGGTGGTGGCTGCCATGACCCTCAACACTGGCGTCATCCCCCCAACCATCGGCCTCGATGAACCCGACCCGGAATGTGATCTCGACTACACGCCCAACAAAGCAGTCAAGGCTGATCTCGATATCGCCATCTCAAGCTCATTCGGGTTTGGCGGTCATAACGCTTGCGTTGCAATTAGAAAAGTGGAAAACTGAAAACTGAAAACGGATAACTATAAATACTATGAATAGAGAAGAAATTAAACAGTATCTTCCACATAGAGAGCCAATGCTCTTAGTGGATGAGATGACCCTCGATGAGAACCATGTGGCTCACTCCAAATATCATGTCACTGGCGAGGAGTTTTTCCTGCAAGGCCATTTCCCCGGCGAACCCGTTGTCCCCGGCGTCATCCTCTGCGAAATCATGGCCCAAAGCTGCGCCCTTCTGATGAAGGACGATCTTATCGGCAAACTTACCTTCTATACTGGCATCGACAAGGTGCGCTTCAAGAATAGCGTCCGCCCAGGCGATACCGTAGAGGTGGAAGCCACCCTCGACGTGCACCGCGCCAACATCTACATCTGCTCCGCCAAACTGAGCGTGGGCGGCAAACTCTGCGTCAGAGGCGAACTCTCCTTCGCCCTTCTGCCCGACACTAGGAAAACTGAAAACTGAAAACGGAGAACGGAAAACTAAACGAATCAACAACTTAACAAATAAACAAAACAATGGCAACAATTCAAGACAAAGTCAGAAGCATCATCGCCTCCAAGTTAGGCCTCGACGAAACCGAAATCACCCCTGAGAAGAACCTCTCCAACGATCTGGGCGCCGACTCACTGGACGTCGTCGAACTCTCCATGGAACTCGAACGTGAATTCAACCTGAAGTTCGAAGACAGCGACACCGAGAAAATCCAGACCGTCGCCGACCTCTATAAACTCATTGAAGAATACCACAAGAATTAATTAAAAATTTAGAATTTAGAATTTAGAGGGGTAATTGAAAAAGATTTGCTAATTTTACCCTCTTAATTCTTAATTCTTAATTCTAAATTCATAATTAATATGAACATGTTAGAGAACAAGGTGGCCCTGATCACCGGCGCCGGTCGTGGCATCGGCAAGGCCATCGCCATGCGCTTCGCCCAAGAGGGTTGCGCCATCGCCTTCACCGATATCGCATTGAACGACTTCGTGCTGGAGACCGAGAAAGAACTCCAAGCCATGGGTGTCAAGGCCAAGGCGTATGCCTCCAATGCAGCCAACTTTGAAGAAACCCACCAAGTGGTCGATCAAATTGTCAACGACTTCGGTCGCATCGACATCCTCGTCAACAATGCTGGCATCACCAAAGATACCGCCCTCAAGCGCATGACTGAGGAGCAGTGGGATGCTGTCATCAACGTCAACCTCAAGTCGGTGTTCAACTTCACCAAGGCCGTGCAGCCCGTCATGTGGAAACAAGGTGGCGGTAGCGTTATCAACATGAGTTCGGTGGTGGGTGTCTCCGGCAACGCCAACCAGTGCAACTACTCCGCCTCCAAGGCTGGCATCATCGGCTTCACCAAGAGTGCCGCCAAGGAGATGGGCGTCCGTAACATCCGTCACAACGCCATCGCCCCTGGATTCATCATCACCGCCATGACCAACGCACTTCCGGAAGATGTCCGCAAGGCCTGGGAACAGCAGATCCCGCTGCGTCGCGGCGGCACCCCCGAAGATGTGGCCAATGTGGCTCTCTTCCTAGCCTCCGACCTCTCGGCATACGTCACCGGTCAGGTGATCCACTGCTGCGGCGGCATGAATTGCTAAAGATTACAAAACGACAGAATTTTTATTTGATAAAAGCACCCTGCGGGGTGCTTTTTCTTTTTGTGAAAAGAAAACTTCTTACTTCTTATTAAACGCCTCCAAAACCCTCTTGGAATAGGTCTTTGAGACAGGAATCGCCTCCAGGCCTTCGCGTTCGAATTCCAAAACGAAACCGTCGGCTTCGTTATGAAGCACGCTGACTTTGTCGATGTTGACGATAAAGGAGCGATGGCAGCGCATCAACGAACTGGAGTCCACGCAGTTGTCCTCAATGGTCTTCATCTTGCAGCGTAGCATGTAACTGGCAATGGCTCCATTGCGCTGGTAATATACCTTGATGTAATTGTCCTCCGCCTTGATGAAATAAAGGTTGTCGAGCTTCACAGAAAGCTTCAGGTTGCCGTTGTTGTCCATCAAATTGATGATCTCGGCATGCTCGGGCAACACTTCGTTGTCCGACTCAACGGTATCACTCTTGGTGAGGGTCAGCTTGCGGCGCGAATCGTTGAGCAGGATCATGAGGTCAACGATGGTATAGGGGACGGCTAAGGCGATGAAGGTGATCAGCAGGCTTTTGCCAAAGATAAATTCCAAGGAATGGGTGGTGGCCTTGACTAAATAATAAGAGAGATAGGTGTGGAAAGCGGCGATCAGCACGATCTCCAGAAACAGCCATAGGAGGTAGGCCCATAAGGCAAAATGCCTAAGCCTTCTGACGAAATAGGTCATCATTGTGCGGCTGCATGCAAGGAATAACGTTCCGACCCCCACGAAACCCAAGGTGCCGATGAAACGGCTGTTGGTGCCCAACTGGAACCAGGAGGTGTCGGAAAACGGAGTGTAGGCAGTGAGAAACACCAATGCGAACAACACGGAGATAACCACATTCTGTGCTTGGCTGAAGGGATCGGTCAGACATTCAGGGACTTGGGTAATCAGGTTTTTGCGCAGTTTCATCAAGTGTTTCTCGTTTGGGACTGCAAAGTTACGAAAAAAAGTTAAAGTCAAAA
The DNA here is from genome assembly GCA_902801465.1 of uncultured Bacteroidia bacterium. GTDB lineage: Bacteria > Bacteroidota > Bacteroidia > Bacteroidales > F082 > Limimorpha. The sequence continues at coordinate 37,609 of CADCIH010000002.1, forward strand.
CCCTTTTCGGATAACTTCCCAGACGAGAGGGGCTTCAAAGCCTTTCTGGATGGCGTAAGCAGCCAGTTTTCGGTTTCTCTCGAAGTCGTTGGCGGCCTTCACGGTCTTGGCTTTGGCTTTGAGCACCTCAACGAGGCGTTGGCGGTAGGCCTCCTCGTCGAAGCTTTGCAAGGCCTCGTCGATGATTTCTTTACTGACGCCTTTTTGAATCAGATGAAAACGGATTTTGTTCACTCCCCAGCCGCTCTGGTTGATCTTGCCACGGACGAAGGCGTGAGCAAAACGTTCGTCGTTGACGAACTTATTGTCAATCAAATAATTAATGATTTCTTCCCGATCCTTCTCGCTGATTTCGAAGGTTGTCAGCTTGTCGGTGACTTCTTTCACGCTGCGTTCCTGATAGGCGCAGTACTTGGCCATCTTGTCCAGGATCTGGTCAGCAGTCAATCTTGAGGTCTCCTTCATGAATCCATCCGATCTTTCTTAAAATCAATCCAAAAACCCACGAGAGCAGGGCGGGTAGAACGAAGCAGACCAGGAGCATGCCGATCCACATGTTCAGGCCTCCGTCAGGCATGGCGGTATAGATGCCGATGGGTCCTACCAGTCCGCAGGTGCCCATGCCGGAGCCGATGGGGATGTTCTCAAGATGGAAGACGCAGGTGGCCAACGGTCCGGTGATGGCTGCTGCCAGTGTCGGGGGAATCCAGATGCGAGGGTTCTTCACGATGTTGCCCATCTGGAGCATCGAGGTGCCGAGCCCCTGTGCGAAGAGGCCGCCCCAGCGGTTCTCTCTGAAGCTGAGTACGGCGAAGCCGATCATCTGTGCGCAGCAGCCTGCGGTAGCCGCTCCTCCGGCGATGCCGCCCAGCCCGATGGCCAGGCAGATGGCGGCGGAACTGATGGGCAGGGTGAGCACGGCGCCGATGACTACCGACACGATGATACCCATCAGGAAGGGTTGCATCAGGGTGGCGTTTTCGATAAACACACCTAGGGCAGTCATCAGTCTCCCGATGGCGGGACCGATGGCGAAAGCCACCAACACTCCGCTGATGATGACGACGGCAGGAGTCACGAGGATGTCGACCTGGGTCTCCTTATACACCATCTTACCCAGTTCGATGGCCACCAGAACAGCCACGTAGGCACCCATGGGACCGCCCAGCTCGTTGCCGGCGATACCTACAGCGATGGCGCTGAACAACACCAGTCCTTCGCAGTGGAGCTTATAGGCGATGGCCACCGCGATGGCAGCGCCCGTGGCAGCTTTGGCGTATTTCGCTATCGTCACGAAAGCATCCCAGCCGGTCTTGTCGCCCAAGGTCTGGAAAATGGTGCCAATCAGCAAGGAGGCAAACAAGCCCAATGCCATCGCCCCCAGCGCATCCACAAAGTAGGCACGCCAGGTGAGATCCACCTTTTTTCGCTCAAGAAATGTCCGAAAACGCCCCATTTTCCGTTTTCCGTTCTCCGTTTTCCGTTTTAAAACTCGATTCCCTCAATGCCGTTCTCCTTCATCAGGTCGGCGAGCTTGGTGTCGTTGTCGTCGACGGCGGCGACACAGTTGGTGACCACGCGGATCTGCTTGGCGGGATAGAAGGCCATCAGGTCCTTGACGGTCTCGTAAACACAGTAGTCGGTGGCGATGCCGCACACGTCGATACCCACGAAGCCTTCGCCCTCGGTGATGACTTTGCTCAGCTTGTCGCCGCTTTTGGCGTTTTGGAAGATGCTGAACTCCTCTTTATCGGCCAGGTCGCCCTTGGTCATGAAGTGGTAGTTGTCCATCTGGCTTTCTTCAATGGCTTTCATCAAGGCTGGATACACATTCATGCCTTCGGTTCCTTGCACACAGTGGGGAGGGAACACGCCGCCTTGCTCAACAAACGAGCAGTGGTTGGCCGGGTGGGCGTCTTGGGTGATGATGACCCAGGTGTAGTTGCTCAGCGCACCATTGTCGATGGCTACGGCGAGACGGTCCATGGCTTCGGGGCCTTTAGCGGTGGCCAAGCTCCCAGTGGTGAAGTCGATCTGCGGGTCGACGATGATGAGCATGCGGTTTTCTTTCACTGTTTGCTCAACTTTCTGATTTTCAATGTTTTCCTTGTTTTGATTCTTGTTTCCGCAACCGGTCACGACCAGGGCTGCGACGAGCATCATGGCTCCAATGAATGCTTTTTTCATGATATCAATGTTCTTTTTAGAAATTTGCGGCAAAAGTAAGAAAAAATTTAGAATTGAGAATTATTACCAATGCGATTATATTTCCTAAATTTGCGTCAAATTTCAAGGAATGAACTTACTTGACTGGCTCCCCATCACAAAGAAAGAAACCGACCTGCGCGGGTGGGACGAGGTGGACATTGTATTCGTCACTGGCGATGCCTATGTGGACCATCCGGCTTTTGGGGCGGCGGTCATCGGCAGGGTGCTGGAACGGGCCGGGTTTCGAGTGGCGTTGATTCCCCAGCCCAACTGGAGGGACGATCTCCGCGACTTCAAGAAATTCGGAAAACCCAAGATTTACTTTGGTGTTTCAGCCGGTTGCATGGACTCGATGGTGAACCATTACACCGCCAACAAAAGGCTCAGAAGCAACGACGCCTACACCCCGGGTGGCGAAGCCGGTTTCCGCCCCGATCGGGCCAGTGTGGTCTATAGCAACATCCTGAAACAGCTCTATCCCGATGTGCCCGTGGTCATCGGTGGAATCGAGGCTTCGTTAAGACGAGTGACCCATTACGACTATTGGGACGACTGCCTGAAACCATCTATCTTGGTGGATTCTCACGCCGACATTGGCGTTTACGGAATGGGCGAATATACCATGTTGGAGATTGCCCAAGCCATCCAGCAAGGACGAAAAGTTAGCGAACTGACTGACATCCAGCAGACCTTCTTCCTTCAGGATAAAAAACAGGAACTCCCAACAATTGAAGGTGAAACCATTGAATTGGTCTCGCATGAGATCTGCCTGAAGGACAAAAAGCGTTACGCTTCCAATTTCAAGCATATCGAAGAGGAGTCGAACAAGAAGCACGCCGCACGTCTGGTTCAAGACGTGGGTCGACAAAGGGTTGTTATCAATCCGCCGCTGCCTACTTTTACTACGGAACAAATCGACGCCTCGTTTGATTTGCCTTATACGCGACTGCCTCATCCGAAATACGCCAAACGCGGTCCTATCCCGGCCTACGAGATGATCAAGCACTCCATTAATCTTCATCGCGGCTGTTTCGGTGGCTGTGCCTTCTGCACCATCTCGGCCCACCAGGGCAAGTTTGTTGCCTCAAGGAGCAAAGAGTCGATCATGCGCGAAGTGGAGAAGGTGACCCAGATGGAAGATTTCAAAGGGTATATCAGCGACCTGGGCGGTCCCTCGGCCAACATGTACCGAATGCATGGCAAGGACGAGAAAATCTGTGAGAAATGCGCTCGCCCCACTTGCCTCCAACCCACGGTCTGCAAGAACCTGAACACCGACCACCATCCATTAATCGAGATTTATCAGGAAGTCGATCGTCATCCGAAAGTCAAGAAGGCCACGGTCGGTTCGGGCATCAGATATGACTTGTTCCTTCACGACAGCAGCCCCGAGGAAAACAAGGCCATGGGCTATGACGAATACTTCCGTCAGCTGGTTACGCGGCATGTTAGCGGTCGTTTGAAAGTGGCTCCCGAACACACCAGCGACGCCGTGCTGAAACTCATGAGGAAACCCAAGTTCGACATGTTCGTCAAGCTGAAGAAGAAGTTCGACGAGATCAACGAGAAGGAACACCTCAACCAGCAGCTTATTCCCTATTTCATTTCCTCGCACCCTGATTGCTATTTGGAGGACATGGCCGAGTTGGCCGTAAAGACCAAAGCGCTGGGCTATCATCTGGAGCAGGTTCAGGACTTTACGCCCACCCCGATGACCCTTGCCACGGAGATTTACTATTCCGGCTACAACCCTTACACCTTGGAGCCTGTGTTTGTGGCCAAAAGCAAGGAGGAGAAGCTCGCCCAGCAACGGTTTTTCTTCTGGTATAAGCCCGAGAACCGAGAGTGGGTGAAATCGATGTTGAAAAAGCTGGGGCGAGCCGATTGGATAAAAAAGTTATTCAGTAAATAAACAACTAACCTAATCCATCAATAAGTTTCTTTGGCTCACGACGGGTATCCCATAATGCAACAATTTCAATGGTATTGCCGTTGATGTTTTTCTACTTTTAAATTTCGCCAGCAAATATATAGAATTTTTATTATTTCAACATAAAAATTGATATAAATATTTTTATATTGTATTAATAATATACATTTTGTACCCGACCTTCAAAAAACCTTTAAATTCCTTTTTTATCTCAAAAAAAATTCCGACCTTTGCCGCTTCAAAAACGAGCATTATTTTGTTTTTTTAAAATCTATAAATCAATCATTTATGAGTAAAGTAAATGATATCATGAAAGAAATTGGCCAAGCTTTGGTCAGTAAAAAGTTTTGGGTTGAACTGCTGATCATGACTTTCGGCATGTTCATGACAGGCGTTTGCGTCTATTATTTTTTGGTTCCCAGCAAGCTGATCGTGGGCTCCATCTCGGGTCTTTCCATCGTGCTGACGAACATTTTCAACAGTATGGGCATCAACATCGGCCTGCCTTCGATGATTACCATCATCAATGCCATCCTGCTGGTTCTTGCCTATCTTCTTGTCGGCAAGGAATTCGGTCTCAAGACCGTCTACTGCGCCCTGATCCTCGGTCCCATGACCAAGTTCTGCGAATGGCTCTATCCCTGGGAAAACCTGGCTACCCCGAACAGCTATTTGATCAACATGGGGGTCGACGCCAGCTCTGCCTATTCAGTCATGGGCAATCCTTGGTTCGACCTGCTTTGCTGCGTCATCATCCTGAGTGCCGCCCAAACGCTGATGTTCTCCATCAACGCTTCCACGGGTGGTCTGGACATCTTGGCTAAGATCGTCAACAAGTACTTGCATTTCGACATGGGTAAGTCGGTCAGCGTGGCGGGTGCCATCATCTGCCTCACCGCTTTCGCCATCAACCCCTTCCAGATGGTCATCATCGGTCTCATCGCCACTTGGATCAATGGCATGGTGGTGAACATGTTCACGGCCAACCTCAACCAGCGCAAACGTGTCTGCATCGTCTCTAAGGACTACGACCGCATACGTCGCTACATCATCGACGAACTGAATCGCGGCTGCACGCTCTATGAGGTCATCGGCGGCTACACCAACGAGAAGTCGATTGAATTGGAAGCACTGCTCACTAACGACGAGTTCTCGAAGTTGATGGAATACCTCGGCAAGAACGAAATCAACGCATTTACCACCGCAGGTAACGTGAGTGAGGTGTACGGCCTGTGGGCAAAAGATCGCCACAGAGCTAGAAAACACGCTGAAAAGCGATAATTGTTGAAAAATATTTTTATAAGAATAGAAGATAGTTTGTTATTTTTGTGAATTGTTAAAGGAAAAACTATGAAAAAGGAAGTCAAGTTCAGTTTGGTTTACCGTGATATGTGGCAGTCGTCAGGTAAGTATGTGCCACGTAAAGATCAACTGGAACAAATCGCTCCATTAATAATAGATATGGGCTGCTTCGACCGTGTGGAGACCAATGGCGGAGCCGCCGAGCAAGTCAACCTGCTCTATGGCGAGAACCCCAACCCCTCGGTCCGTGCCTTTACGGCAGCACTCCATAAAGGCGGCATCGAATGCCACATGCTCGACCGCGCCCTCAATGCCTTGCGCATGAACCCCGTGCCCGCCGATGTGCGACAACTTATGTATAAGGTGAAGAAAGCCCAAGGCGTGGATATCACCCGTATCTTCTGTGGCCTCAACGACGTGCGCAACATCATCCCGTCGGTCCAATGGGCCAACGAAGCGGGTATGATCTCCCAAGCTGCCATGAGCATCACCTATTCGCAGGTGCATACCGCCGAGTATTACATGCATATCGCCGACCAACTCATCGAAGCCGGCGCCAAGGAAATCGCACTTAAGGACATGGCCGGCGTGGGCCGCCCCGTCAGCCTGGGCCGCATCGTCGAACATATCAAGAAGAACCATCCTGAAATCAAGGTCCAGTATCACGGACACACCACCCCGGGCCTCTCAATGGCTTCGATGCTTGAGGTCTGCAAGGCTGGTTGCGACTATGTCGACGTGGCCATGGAACCCCTGTCATGGGGCACCGTGCATCCCGATGTCATCAGCGTGCAAGCCATGCTGAAAGACGCCGGTTTCCTCGTGAAGGACATCGACATGAAGACCTATATGGCTGCACGTGCCATGACTCAGAGCTTCATCGACGACTTCCTGGGCTACTGGATCGACCCGCGCAACCGCTACATCAACTCGCTGCTGCTGGGCTGCGGCTTGCCAGGTGGCATGATGGGCTCCCTGATGGCCGACCTCAAACCGGTGCACGCCGCCATCAACATGAACCGCAAGAAAGAAGGCCTTCCTGAACTGACCGAAGACGAGATGCTCGTCGAACTGTTCCAAGAAGTGCAGGACATCTGGCCGAAACTGGGCAACCCGCCTTTGGTAACCCCGTTCAGCCAATATACCAAGAACATCGCCTTGATGAACCTCTTCGCTCTCAGCAAGGGCGAGCCTCGTTACGAGACCAGCATCGACCCCGCCGCATGGGATATGATCCTCGGCAAGGCTGGAAAACTGCCGGGCACCCTCGCTCCCGAGATCGTGGAACTGGCCAAGAAAAAAGGCCTGGAGTTCTTCACGGGCAACCCGCAGGACAACTATCCTAATGCCCTGCCGCACTTCATCGAGATGATGGAAAAGGAAGGCTGGGACCGCGGCCAGGACGACGAAGAGCTCTTCGAGTTCGCCATGCACGAGAAACAATATCGTGAGTATAAGTCAGGCGAGGCCAAACGCCGCTTCAACCAAGAGCTGGAAGCCAAGATGAAGGCCAAGTTCGAAAAGGCTGGCGGTGAGGCTAAGATCCCGGATCTTCGCGCCTTGCGTCATCCCAATGCCGAACCCGTAATCGCACCCGTGAGCGGCATCGTGATGTGGGAAGTCGACTTCGACGACAAGTCAATCGCTCCCGCTCCAGGTAAGGTCTATAAGGAAGGCGACCTGCTCTGCGCCATCAACAGCGAACACGGCATGGAGCCGGTGTATGCACTGTGGTCAGGTAAGATCGTCGAAGCCACTGCCGATCAGGGTAAACGGGTCTCAAAAGGTGAAATTATTGCATTTATTGAAAAATAATCCATTTTTTGTTTAACTAAATTATTAAAATCATGAAAAAATTAGTTTTAGTACTCGCAATCGTTTTTGCAGGTATCATGTCTGCTAACGCTCAAGTATGGATTGGCGGCGCCGCCGGTTTTGGTATCCAAGACAATCGCACTGAGGTCATGGTAGCCCCTGAACTGGGTTACAACATCAATAACAGCTGGACTGTTGCTGCTGGTTTGAAATACCAGTTTACTCAGTTTGACGATCCTATTTTGGGCAAAACAACTGTCAACCGTTTCATTGCTTCTCCTTATCTCCGTTATGTTGGTGGTACCATCGGCCACAAGTTCTCCTTGTTCCTCGATCTCGTTGGTGATGTCGACCTGCTGAGCCCCCAGATGTGGGAAGCTGGCCTGAAACCCGGTATCGCTTGGCAAGCCACTGAAAAGTTCACTGCTGCCTTCCGCTTCGGTTTCTTGGGCTATGACCACTTCTTTGAAAGAGGTAAGGGTATCTTCATGGACTGCTCTTTGGAGACTGGTTCCATCGGAATCTACTACAACTTCTAATTCATAGAAAGAATATTTGAATTGTAGGGGCACAGGGATTGTGTCCCTACTTTTTTTTATTTTTGTTCCAAAATCCAGACCTATGAAACGCCTCATCATCGCTTTGTGTTTGGCCTTTTCCGCCAGCATCCTTCCAGCCCAAGTCCAACCTACCTGGGAATCCATCAACCAGCGGGGCTATCCCGAGTGGTTCTCCGATGCCAAGCTGGGCATCTTTATCCACTGGGGCTTGTATTCGGTGCCTGCCTACGCCAGCAAGGAAGGCTACGCCGAATGGTACTACCGTGGCCTCATGACCAACGACGACCGCAAGGCGTTCCAAGAACGTGTCTATGGCAAGGACTTCCAATATGAGGACTTCGCACCTTTATGGAAAGCCGAGCTTTGGAACCCCGATGAATGGGCGGAACTCTTCAAGAAATCAGGGGCGAAGTATGTGCTGCTGGTGTCGAAACACCACGACGGCTATTGCCTCTGGCCCAGCCAATTTGCACCGGGATGGAACAGCGTGGAGACAGGTCCCCACCGCGATATCTGCGGCGAACTGACCGAAGCGGTGCGAAAACAAGGCTTGAAGATGGGGTTCTATTATTCCTTGCCTGAATGGAAAAGCGACATCCACCGCTGGTATGTGGATCCCGACGACTCCATCGCGACATACGTCGATACCCACATGATCCCCCAACTCAAGGAATTAATCTCTACCTATAAGCCCACCATCCTTTTCACCGATGGCGAATGGCGCAACACAGCGGAGCAATGGCATGCCACCGAACTCATCTCTTGGTATTACAACACGGTGGGTGATGAGGCCATCGTCAACGACCGCTGGGGCAACGGACAGCAACATGGCTTCCGTACCCCTGAGTATAGTGCCGGTATCACCCTTACCGACCGTCCCTGGGCCGAGTGCAGGGGGCTGGGCCGTTCCTTTGGCCTCAACCGTAACGAGCCGTTGGAGAACTATTTGACTTCGGAAGAACTGATTCGTCATTTCTGCGTCCTCGTCGCAGCTGGCGGTGGGATGACACTCAACGTGGGTCCAGCCGCCGACGGCAAGATTCCATTGCTGCAACAGGAACGCCTCCTCGATCTAGGGGAATGGCTTAAGGTCAACGGGATGGCCATTTACAATACGCGGCCATACAAGAAATTCTATGAGATGAAAACGGTGACCGCCACGGGCGTGAGCGATCGGATTGATTTCGACTGGAAACGCAACTCGCCTGACCCAGCCATCAGCTGCGACCATTTCCAAGCGCATTGGCAAGGGTCGTTTTGGTGCGCTGACGATACTTATACCTTTGAGATTCAAACGGATGACATGGCGAGGTTGCTGATTGATGGCCAAGAGGTAATCGCGAATGTGAAAAGTAATCCCCAAGGGAAGATGAAACTCGCAGCCGGACAACATACCATCGAGGTGCTTTATGAGGAAGATGAACTCGAAGCTACCATAAGTCTCTATTGGTCGTCCAAAAAAATGCCCCGACAGGTGATGAAAGACTTCAGGATGGGACCCATGTTGCCTGCACAAGGGCTGAGGGTGACCTATTCCTGCGAACAGCCTGCGGTGTGTTATACAACGAAGACCAATCCTTTCACCAAAGAAAACGAACTCTTTGCCATCGCGCTGGCATTCCCTACCGATGAACTGAGACTCCAACTGGACCGGCCCAGCGACCGGATGACAGTGCAGTTGGTGGGTGCCCACACTACTACGTTGCCATGGCACTATGAGGATGATCAATTGATCATCCAAACCAATGGCTTGCGATACGATGATGTCAAGTCGAAAGGCGCCTGGGTGTTTCGGCTCAGTCAGTCAGGGCTTTGAGGAAAACGATGCCAGCGAAGTCAGAGGATCGCGGCAAGAGCCGTTTCACATAAAAACGCTCGTCTTCCTGCACAAACTTGAAATGAATCCGCTCGCCTGAGGGGAAGCATTCGAGGTTTTTACGTCTGTTCCAACCAGTTTGGTATTCAAAGTCCTTGGTCTTCAAGAAGGTGAATTTGCTTTTCCCCTTCAGGATGTTGGTGTTGAAACCGTCGAAGAAGTTGCGGTTGCTCCATTTGCCGACAAACGTCTCAGGTGACTTGATTTCATAAGTCAAGACATTGAATGAGATGTTGGATATCGGGACGATCTCAACGATCTTCTGCTCGACCACCGACTTGGTGCTGTTGTTCACCACTTCCATGTAGAGCCAGTGAAAGCGGTCGTCTTCGCGTTCCCAGATAGGGGTGAAATGAAGCGACAGGGTGGTGGAGTCGTTCAGTTGGCCCGTGTAGTCGCCTTGGATGGTACGATAGAACTGTTTTATGTCGTTCTCGGTACATTGTTTTGGATTCTGTCCGATGGCGTTGAAGGCCAGCAGAGCTATGGTAAGAAAGAGGAACAGTCGTTTCATGGTCTTGGGTTTTTAGAAGGAGAGGGTCAAACCGAGCGAAGGCAACACGGGAAGTTGATTCACCTTTTCGTAGGTGATCAGGTCGACGTAGAACACGTTGGCGCGGTTATAGACGTTGGTGATACCCAGGTCCACTTCGAGCGTGGTGTGCTCGTCGAAGAAGAACTTGCGCTTGGCGTCAATGTCGAAACGATGGTACGTGGGCAGACGTCCTTGGTTGAGATCGGCGAAAATCACGCCCATCTCACCATTGGTGGTGGTGTAGTCGAAATAGATGCCGTCTTGGAACGAGAGGAACTCATAGAAGCCCTGCACCTGGGTGAAGGGGAATCCCGTGCCGAAGTTCCAACGTCCACTGAACTCCCACTGACGCAGGTCGCCAGCTGTGTAGGTCAGGATCAGGTTGACGTTGTGACGACGGTCGAAGTGGGGTTGGTAGGTGATGAGGTTCACCTGGCCGCTATCGTATTTCTCATAGTTACGGTTGACGAAGCCCAGGGCGTAGACGCCCCAGAAGTACCAGTGGCGGTTCTCGAATTTCAGCGAGAGGTCGAAACCGTAGGCGTCACCGTCTTCAATCATGAAGTCTTTCTTGACGAGGTCGCTCTCGAGTGCGTTTTCCGAGTTGTCAGCATACATCTTGTTACGGTTGATGTTGGTCAGCTGGGTGAACTGTTTCCAATAGCCTTCGATGTTCATGGTGAGGTCGTTTGAAAGGTCGATCTCGGTGCCGAGCACATAGTGGTTGGCTTTTTGGAGTTTTGAGGTGATCTTGTTTCCGTTGTAATAGCTCGGTAAGTTGTCGACGCCCGAGAGGAATCCGTAGAACAGGTTGACCACGTCGCGGTCGCTGGTGGCTGCCACGAAATCCTGTGTGTAATGTCCGGCGGCGCCTTTCAGCCTGAAGTTGTCGGTGATGTTGTATTTGACGGCGAGTCTGGGCTCAAGCGAAGGCTCGGTGAAGGAGGCGTAGTATTGGAGACGGATGCTGGGTTCCAACAGGAAGTTGCCGATGGTAGCCTTGTACTTTCCGTAGGCGCCGATTTCTGTTGAGTAGTTGGTAGCGTTGATGCGGTGTCCGCCGTATGCGCTATAAGTCACGTAGTCGGTGGAGAAGCCAAGGATCTCAATACCATATTTCAAGGTGTTCTTGCCAAGGAAGTAGCTGAAGTCAAAGCCCATGTTGAAACCTTCGATCTTGCTGTATCGGTTTGGGTTGTTGTCTTCTCTCATGTTAGAGAGGTAGCTTGAATAGGCGATGTTACCCTCGATCATCACGGGAGCCTTGCCGGGGATGACCAGGAAGTTGGTGCCTGCGCCCCAGGAGTTCCAGTTGAAGTCGGACAGAGCCTTGTAGTTGTTGACTCGGTCGTTGAACGAGAATCCGAACAAGTTGATCTTCGATCCGTTGGGGGCGTTGAGTGAGAACTTGGTGTAGATGTCGGTGTAGTTGAAGGGCAGTCCAGTCTCGGAAGCGTATTTGTAAAGAGCCTTGCTGGTCTGCTCCAGGTAGGAGTTCTTAGCGGAGAGCACCATGGTGATGGCCAGGTCGTCGTTGGTCTTGGGCTTCTTGAGGGGGCCTTCAAGGGTGAGTTTGGCACCGAAGCAGCTGGCGCCCAGCTTGCCTGTCCAACGGCGTTTGTTGCCATCGCGGGTGCTGATGTCCATCACCGAGGAGATGCGTCCGCCATATTCGGCGCCGAAACCTCCGGTGAACACGTCGGCGTTGCGGATGATGTCGGTGTCGAACACGGAGAACAACCCGATGGAGTGGAAGGGGTTGTACACCACCATACCGTCGAGCAACACCTTGTTTTGGATGGGTGAGCCGCCTCGGATGTAGAGCTGTCCGCCTTGGTCGCCGGTGAAGATGACACCGGGAATCACCTGAAGATACTGGGCCAAGTCGGCCTGACCGCCCACGCTCGGGATTTTGTTGATGGTCTTAGGGGTCACTGTGATGACTGAGGTTTTGGTCTCAGTGCGCACCTCCACCTTGTCGGCGGTGATGCTCACCGTCTCCAGGGTCAGGCTGGTTTCCTTCAGCGTGTATTTCTTGTTGATGGTCTGCCCGTGGGCGAGGCTGATCTGGTCGGTCAGCGTGTCGAAGCCCACACAAGTGATACACAGCGTGTATTTTCCATCGGGGATGCGGGTGATGTTGAAGTAACCGTTCTCCGTGGTGGAGCAACCTAGGGTAGTGCCCTTCAGGAATACGTTGGAGAACATCACGGGCTCACCGGTCGATTCCTCATAAACAAAACCTTTGATGTCGTTATCCTGAGCGAATGTGAGCGTGGCGCTAAAGACAAAGGCCAAAGCGAGTAGCAGCCGGGGTAGTTTATTTCTTTGCATAGTCAAAAAGTGATCTTTTTTAAACTTGCAAAGATATTAAAATTTCACAATCCTCGGCAAAAAAGTGATAAAATCAATAACGTTCCACTGAAATGTCGGAGATGGCACAGTCGATGTTGATGACGATCTTGTTTGTCCCTTGTCCGAAGCCAGGGGTTCTCCAAAGGCCTTTGTCGACTTTTTCGAAACCGACGAGGTCCTTTCCGGAGATGGCTGATTCGATATTGACCTCGCAATCAACGCCTTCCGGCACCTTGATGTCGATATCGGAAGCGCCTGTCTCGATTTCCACTTTGGTGTCGCAACCGCTGTTGCCCAACTTCAGGTCGAGCTCGCAGGCTCCACCGTTGATTACCAGAGAGGATACTTTATAAGGAGAGAAGTCGAGGTCGGCATCGGCGGCTCCCATATCCAGGTTGAAGCTCCAAACTGGTGCGTCGCAGAGGGCGATTTCAAGGTTGTTTTCGGTCTTCTTTCCGAGGTGGTCGGTGTGGCCGCTGCCTGTGACGAAGATGTTCGTGCCATCCTCGGCATATTCGGTGCGGAAGCTGTATTTCATGAAGTTGCTCTGGGCATCCACCTTGACCAGCTCGGCGCAGGGGGCTTTCAGTTCAAGGTCGCCCGCCCCGAAATCGATGTCGATGGAGGCGCGTTCAACACTGGAATAGGGCTCCGAGAAATGCTGGTCGAAAGGAAACGCTTCCTCGTCATCGGCCTCATCCTCGTCGTCATCATATCGCCATGACTTTGCATTGTTGAAAAACCTTGAGATTGGGTTGCCTTTGTAATCCTTGGCTTCGACGTGGTACAATAGGCATCCTATGCCTAACGATACCAAAATCAGAGTTCCTTTCAGGTAATCGTTCAGCGGCAGGATGCTGATGCCGATGATGATCAGGATCAAGGGCCACAGCCGCATCACGATGGACCAATGGAAGTCAAATACATTGAGTGCGGCCAACAAAGCCACTACGCCAATAAAAAGAATTAGTATGCCGGCGATGAAATTCTTGCTTTTCATGATTTCTTGTTTTTAGGGATGATGAGGATGATACCGATTACGATGAGAATGACAGGCCATGCGGTGCGCCAGTTGATCTGGGGAACGTAACGCCCTATCAAGGCGATGGCGCCGATGCCGATCAGTATGAGGCCTGCGGTAAAACTGCCATGGTGCTTGCCGTCTTCATTGCCTGGCACTGTTTCAGTCGCCTCTTCAACGGTAGCTCCCGGTTGCCATTTTTTCTCGGGCATCGCGATCCAAAGGATGATGTAGATGAGAAGGCCTGAACAGCCCAAGAAGAATAATAGGAAAAACAGGACCCGCCAAATGGTGGGGTCCGTGCCGAAATAGTTGCCCAATCCAGAGCACACGCCTCCCAAAACCTTGTTCTGGAGGTCTCTCTCAAGTCGTTTGTTGTTCATGCTAATTTTGATTTGTTTGGTATATAACGTTTCAGGTTCAAAAAAGTTACCAAAAATAATAAAAAAGCTCAAAATCTATTCCAAAAGTCCTATTTTTGCGTAAAATAATACAATGCCATGAAGCTGTTTGTCCTGTTGCTCCTTTCGGTCTTTCAGCTGGCCGAGCAACAATGCCCTTCGCTGCCGAAAGGATTGCTCGAGGCGGTTTCCTATACCAATACCCAGTGCCATCATCTCACCGATGCCGATTATACTGTTCCTGCCGACGATCCCGCCGCCATGCCCAGGGCCTATGGCATGATGGGCTTGGTGCTTGACGGCAAGGGATGCTTCAGGGAGAACCTCCTGACGGTGTCGCAACTGTCTGGCTTTTCCGTGGAGGAAATCATGGCTGACCCTGCCGTCAACGTGCTGGCCTATGCCAAGGCATGTGGAATAATGGCGGGACGGATGAACATCGGCTCGGGCAAGGCGGAGGACTACCTTCCTGTCGTCGAAGCGCTTTCGGAGTTGCCTCTCAACGGGAAAAAAGACGAGATTCCGATGAAGATGATGCTCTATTCGGTCTATCGGGAGTTGGGCTCGAACCTAGAGGCGTTGTTTGGCGACGACTATGCCTGGCTTTCGGGTAAGACGCTGTCGTTCAGCAAGGAGACCGATTATCCTGGCGCCATCTGGATTCCCGCGCCACCGTGCAACTATGAGGAACGCACCAAGGAGGTGAGCGCCGTGGTGATCCATTATACCGAAGGCTCCTACGCGGGCTGCATCAGCTGGTTCCAGAACTGCGACGCCCAGGTGTCGGCACATTATGTGATCCGCTCCAGCGACGGACAGGTGGCACAGATGGTGCGTGAGGCCGACAAGGCTTGGCATGCCCGTTCAGCCAACGGCTATACCATCGGCATTGAGCATGAGGCATACGGGGATATCGTCAGCTTCTTCACCGATGCGATGTACAACGCCTCCGCCGACCTGGTGCGCGACATCTGCCGCCGCTACGATAACATCGACGGCTATCGCACCTTCTGCACCGACACGCTCGACAACGGCACCGCGCTCGACTCGGGATTGCATAACCTTGGCGGCGAGGGAGCCTGCATCCAGATACGGGGACACCAACATTATCCCGACCAGTCGCATACCGACCCGGGACCGTACTGGAGATGGGACCATTACTACAAACTAATCAACAACGGCACGCTGGCTATGGCATTGGGCGGAGAGGGCGTCAGCGAAGGCGACCTCAACCACCTTAACTATGGTAACGATGAACGCCGCATCTGGGTCATACGTAGCGATAATGACAAACGTATCACATTGAATTTCAGTAGTTTCGATCTTGAAGCTAATTACGACTTCCTGTGGATCTATGATGGCGACAATGTGTTTGCCCCACGGCTGGGCCGATGGAACACCACCAGCCCGGGGACAGTGACCTCCACAGGCAACGCCTTATGTGTGGAGTTCCGCTCCGACTGCCTCACCACCGCCGAGGGATGGCGGGCGCATTGGACCGCCTCGACCCCTGCCCAGGTGGATACCATCATGGTGAAACCGGAGAAATGCCTCGAGATTTACCCCAACCCGGTGGGCGATGAGCTCACAATACGCTTCGAAGGAATCGACTTTCATGAGGTCGTCATCAACGATGTCACCGGAAGGGTTTTCTATAAACACCTTCTTATATACGATACCACCATCGACGTAAGTCGTTGGCCAAAGGGCGTTTATATTGTCACCGACAGGCTCGTCAAAAACGGTGCGGTGACCATGAAAAGATTTATTCGATAAAAGCCTTTTGTTTAAGGTATTTTTCGTAACTTTGCCATTGTCATATTTTACAAACAAAGAATAACAGAATAACAGCATGGAGAAATTATTGTTACTCGGAGATGAAGCCATTGCCCAAGGCTTTATCGACGCGGGAGGCAGTGCCATCAACAGTTATCCCGGCACGCCATCCACCCAGATCACTGAATATGTCATGAAATCGAAGCAGGCCAGAGAACAAGGCGTCATCGCCAACTGGTGCGCCAACGAGAAGACGGCCCTTGAGGCTTCCATCGGTGTGGCCTACGCTGGCAAACGTGCCATGACCTGTATGAAACACGTAGGCTTGAACGTCTGCGGCGACCCGTTCATGAACGCTGCCATCATCGGCACCAAGGGTGTCCTCGTGGTGGTCGCCGACGACCCCAGCATGTTCTCCTCGCAGGATGAGCAGGACAGCCGCTACTACGGCCACTGGGCCATGATCCCGATGCTGGAACCCTCCAACCAACAGGAAGCCTACGATATGGTGCACTTCGGCTTCGAGCTGAGCGAGAAGCTCGGCACCCCGGTGCTCTATCGCATCCCCACCCGTCTGGCTCACAGCCGTGCCGGCGTGGTGCGCAAACCCGTCCGTCCCCAGAACGAACTCACCGAACCCGCCGACGCCAAGTCGTTCGTGCTGCTTCCGGCCAACGCCAAGAGACTCTACCGTGAGCTCATCGACAAGCAGCCGGCCTTCACCAAATCGTCGGAAGAGTCAGGTTTCAACAAATACATCCCCGGCGAGAACAAGAAGCTGGGTATCATCACCACCGGCATAGCCTACAACTACCTCATGGAGAACTTCAAGGATGGCCATTGCCCCTATCCCGTGGTGAAGATCACACAATATCCGCTGCCGTACGACATGCTCAACAAGCTGTACGACGAAGTCGATGAGATCCTCGTGCTTGAAGATGGCCAGCCCTTCGTGGAAGAGCATATCAAAGGCTTCCTCGGAAAAGGCAAGAAGGTCATGGGCCGTCTCGACGAGACCATCCGCCGCGATGGCGAGCTGAACGCCGAGAAAGTGGCCAAGGCCCTGGGAATGAAGATGGACGCCGGATTTAGCGTGCCCGAAGTGGTCACCAACCGTCCGCCTGCGCTCTGCCAAGGCTGCCCCCACGTCGACAGCTACAACGCACTCAACGCCGTGATGGCCAACCATAAGGGTGGCAAGGTGTTCGGCGATATCGGCTGCTACACCCTGGGCTTCAACATGGGCGCCATCAACACCACCGTCTGCATGGGTGCTTCCATCACCATGGCCAAAGGCGCCAGCGAGGTGGGTATCTTCCCCGCCGTGGCAGTCATCGGCGACGGTACGTTCGGCCATAGCGGCCTGACAGGCCTCATGGACTGCGTCAACGAGAACGCCAACGTCGTGGTCATGATCCTCGACAACGACATCACCGCCATGACCGGCGGCCAGCCTTCATCGGCACACAACAAGATCCGCCGTATCTGCGAAGGCCTCGGCGTCGCTCCCGAACATATCCGCGACATCGTCCCGCTGCCCAAGAACCACGAGGAGAACGTCCGCATCATCGAGGAAGAGGTCAACTACAACGGCGTGTCCGTCATCATTCCTCATCGTACCTGCATTGTCGAACTTAAAAAACACATGAAAAAATGAAAAAAGATATAGTACTTTGCGGCGTAGGCGGCGACGGCATCGTGTCAGTGGCCAAGATCATCTCTGACGCCGCCCTCAATATGGGCCTCAACTTGAAACAGTCCGAAATCCACGGCATGTCGCAACGCGGCGGCTCGGTGTTCTCACACCTCCGCCTCTCAAGCGAACCGATCTTTGCCGACGTCATCCCTGAAGGACAAGCCGACATCATCCTGTCGTCAGAGCCGATGGAAGCCCTGCGTTACCTGCCCTGGCTGGCAAAAGACGGCTGGATCATCACTAACAACGAGCCCTTCGTCAACATCGCCAACTATCCCGACATGGAAAAGGTGAACGCTGAACTCGCCAAGATCAAAAACGTGGTGAGCTTCAACGCCAATGAGATCGCCAAAGTGGTCAAAGCCCGCTCCAACATGGTGCTGCTGGGCGCCACCGTGCCTTATCTCGGCATCGAACTCGCCAAAGTCGAAGAAGCCATCAACCACATCTTCGGCAACAAAGGAGCGGAAGTCGTAGAACAAAACATGAAGGCACTCCACGCCGGCTACGAACAGGCTAAAAAATGAAATGGAATAATGTGAATTGGAGAAGGGTGCTGCTATTTATAGCGGCACCCCTCGTTTTGCTGGTCCTGCTGATAACTTACTGCAGCCGGTCTTGCTCACATCGTGGCGAGCCAAGCTACACCGAGGTGGAGAAAGATACGCTCATCCCCGCCGAACCTAACTACCTCTACGGCATCTGCATCGACTCGATGTATGTCGAGGAAGGTCAGATCGAGGCGGGACAGTACCTCTCCACTTTGTTCGCTTCCAAAGGCGTCAGCCCCAAGGTTACCGACCACATCGCACGTAACCATAGGGACGTGTTCGACGTGGGCAAGATACGCGCCGGAAACCGTTATTATTTCCTGATGACGAACGACAGCCTGGAAACACCCCTGTTCTGGATCTATGAGATCGACCGCCAAAACTACGCGCTCTTCAGCCTTACCGACTCGCTCACGGCATGGCGCTACCAGAAGGAGATGGAACTGCGTCTGGCCCGCACCTCGGGCGTCATCACCTCCTCGCTGTGGAATGCCGTCATCGGCAACGGCGGCGACGCTAACCTGGCAGTGAATCTCTCCGACGTGTATGCTTGGACCATCGACTTCTTTGGCATCCAGGAAGGCGACTGCTTCGACGTTGTCTATGACCGGCAGTATATCGACGACGAGCCTGTTGGGATGGGTGAGGTGATCTACTGCAACTTCGTCCACCGCGGCGACACCCTTCGTGCCATCGCCTTCGAACAGGACGGCATCTTGGGATTCTACAACGAAAAAGGCGAGAATCTCCGCAAGGCCTTCCTCAAGGCACCACTCAACTACCGTCGCATCAGCTCCACCTTCTCCAACAGCCGCCTCCATCCCGTGTATAAAGTCTATCGTCCCCACCATGGTGTCGACTATGCGGCACCGGCTGGCACTCCCGTGAGTAGCATCGGCGACGGCGTGGTCATCAAAAAAGCCTACCAAGCTGGCGGCGCGGGCTATTACCTGAAGATCAAACACAACGCCACCTATACCACCAGCTACATGCACCTTCAGAGCTATGCCAAAGGCATCGCCGAAGGCGTGCGCGTGAAACAAGGCCAAGTGATCGGCTACGTCGGCAGCACAGGGGCATCCACTGGACCGCATCTCGACTTCCGAGTCTTCAAGGACGGCACAGCCATCGACCCGCTCAAGATGGAGTCACCCCCGGCGGATCCTATCAAACAAAAGGATATGGAACAATTTACTCGTGTGGCTCGCTATTGGATGCAGTCGATGCGGGAGCCTGGGGTCCCTGAGCCGTATCAGGAGCCGGAGCCTCCGGCGCCGGACTCTCTGTCGATGGATTCCCTGATGACGAACCCACCGGCTTGACCCTCCCTCTTTTCTTGCTCTTCATCCTGACAGGAGCGATGATGAGCACCATCAGAACCTCCAAGGCGTACTTCAACCAAGGATGAAAGCCCGTGGTGATGAGCTGGAAGGCGATGAGCAAGATAGAGAAGCCTACAAAAAAGGCCTTGCCATTGAGCTTCTTCCTGAAAATCTGAATCAGGCTGAAGACCAATAAGCCTGAAAGCAGGAACTCAATAATGAGATAAACGAAGTCCTTGAAACGGTTTTCAAGGACTTCGCCGTTTCCTAGATAATAGGAGTCGATTGAATAATGGTACATCACCAGCGTGAACACCTCGTACAGAAACAACAGCCCGTAGTAGGTGATGGCAAAGGTGGCCGCAAGCTTCATCGCCAACGTGAGCTTAGGCTTCAGGTCGAATATCTTGCTCTTTTTTTGCCGACGGATCATTTTCAATGCGTTTGAGGTAGAGGTGATATATCAGAATGAACATCACAGTCATCAGGAAATCGTTGAAGAAACCGGCGCTTCCCTGCTTCGACACGATATAGACGACCGTCACAATCAAAATCAGCATCTGTGAGATACTGTAGAAATGAAAACCAGTGCGCTGTAGCTTGAACATCTTGATGACGCCAATCAATGAGCCTATGTATAGCAGTGCCGTAAAAAGGTAATAGACCGGGTTGACCGAAAGGCGGAGCTCGATGATCTCCCAGAAAGCCTTCAGTTCTTCCTCGCCCATCTGCATCATCGAGAGGAAAGGTGCCATCGACTCCTCCAAGGTGCCGTCAGCCATCATCTGACTCATCACTGGCGTGGTGATCCACATGCCCAACGAGCTGAATATCTGGAGGATGGCATTGACGAGCGACAGCACCAACAAGATGGTCATGCCTATAGGCCGCTTCACTGGATTCTCATTCATCATTTGTTCTTCAAATCGTCAAACTTCAAAGGATAGTTCTTGATGAAATCAACCGACTTGGCAATCTCCGTATACATCACCTTGTCGATCTTCACAAACTCAACCACCTTGCGGTATTCGGCGACGAAGTTCTCGATGGTCTTCGACGACTTCAGCGGGCGACGGAATTCGAGAGCTTGCGCGGCATTGAGGAGCTCGATGGCCAGGACGCGTTCGAGGTTTTCGGCCACGCGCAAGGCCTTGGTGGCGGCGTTGGCGCCCATGCTCACATGGTCTTCCTGTCCCTGCGACGACTCGATGCTGTCAACCGAAGCGGGCGTGCAGAGCTGCTTGCTCTGGCTGACGATGCTGGCGGCGGCATATTGGGGAATCATGAAGCCGGAGTTGAGGCCCGGTTTGGCCACCAGGAACGAAGGCAGGTCGCGCTTGCCGCTGATAAGCTGATAGATGCGGCGTTCGCTGATGTTGCCCAACTCAGCCATGGCGATGGCCAAGAAGTCCAAGGTGATGGCCAAAGGCTGGCCGTGGAAGTTGCCTGCCGAGATCACCAGGTCCTCATCGGGGAAGATGGTCGGGTTGTCGGTGACGGCGTTGATCTCCTCGCTGAAGACGGAAGCCACATAGTCGATGGCATCCTTGGAGGCACCATGTACCTGCGGCATGCAGCGGAACGAGTAGGGATCCTGCACGTGTTTCTTCTCACGGGTGATGAGCTGGCTGCCCTTCAGGAAGTTGCGCACGCGCTTGGCAGTAACGATCTGGCCGTTGTGATGACGGATCTGATGCACCTGATCGTAGAAAGGCTCGATGCGGCCGTCAAAGGCTTCCAACGAGACGCAGCCGATGAGGTCGGCGAGATAACTCAGACGGAAGGCTTTCAACAGGACGTAGGTGCCGTAACTGCTCATGAACTGAGTGCCGTTGAGCAGGGCCAGACCTTCTTTCGACTGAAGGGTGATGGGCTCCCAACCGAACTTCTTGAGCACCTGCTTGGCTGGAACGACCTTGCCTTGGAAGTGCACCTCGCCCAATCCGAGCAAGGGAAGCATCAGGTTGGCCAGAGGAGCCAGGTCGCCGGAGGCTCCCAATGAGCCTTGGTTATAGACCACGGGCAACACATCGTTGTTGAAGAAGTCGATGAGACGCTGAACGGTCACCACCTGCACGCCGCTGTTGCCGTAGCTCAGGCTCTGCACCTTCAAGAGGAGCATCAGGCGGATGATCTCTTCGGGCACCATCTCGCCAGTGCCGCAGGCGTGCGACATGACGAGGTTCTTCTGCAAGGTGCTGAGGTCTTTCTTCGAGATGCTATGGTCGCATAACGAACCGAAACCGGTGGTCACGCCATAAATCGGCTTGTCCTGGTTCTCCATCTTCTTGTCGAGATAGTCACGGCAATGCTGGATGCGGTTGATGGCGTCATCGCTCAAGGCGAGTTTGTAGCCTTCGGTGAGTATTTCGTTAACTTGCTTGAATGTGAGTTCTTTGGAACTGATGTAATGGGTTTTCATTCTATCTTATTTTAATATTGTTTCGACGAGTTTGTTGGCTTCGACGGTCTCTTGGCGGCCTTCCTTCATCCACTTCACGGTGAACTTCTGCTCGGCCACCTCCGACTCGCCGGCGATGACGACCATCGGGATGCCGCGCTGGTCGGCGTATTTCATCTGTTTCTGTATCTTGGCGGCATCGGGGTAGATCTCCGCGTTGATGCCGTGCTTACGCACCTGGTTCAGGTATTTCATGCAGTAACGCTCTTCGTTCTTGCCGAAGTTGAGGAAGATGACCTGGGTGCTCTCCGACATGGTCTCGGGGAAGAGCTTGAGGCCTTCCAGCACGTCATAGATACGGTCGGCGCCGAAGCTGATGCCCACGCCGGAGACGTTGGGCAGACCGAAGATGCCTGTGAGGTTGTCGTAACGACCACCGCCCGAGATGCTGCCCATGGGGAAGTCCTTGGCCTTCACCTCGAAGATGGCACCGGTGTAATAGTTCAGGCCGCGGGCCAAGGTGAGGTCAAGCTCGGTGTCAATGTCCAACTCCATGTCGTCGACATAGTCGAACAAGGTCTCCAGCTCCTCGATGCCTTTCTGCCCGACTTCGTTGTCGAGCAGCGGCTTCAGCTGGGCCAACTTCTCACTGGTGTCGCCCTTCATGAAGAGGATGGGTTGCAGTTTGGCGATGGCGTCGGCCTCCAGGCCTTTCTCGGCGAGCTCGGCGTTCACCGCGTCGATGCCGATCTTGTCCAACTTGTCAATGGCCACAGTGATGTCGACCAAGGCATCCGACTTGCCTATGTATTCGGCGATGCCGGCCAACACCTTGCGGTTGTTGATCTTCAAGGTGACTTTGATTTTCAGGTCGTTGAACACATCGTTGACGATGCTC
Organism: uncultured Bacteroidia bacterium; assembly: GCA_902801465.1. Taxonomy (GTDB): domain Bacteria; phylum Bacteroidota; class Bacteroidia; order Bacteroidales; family F082; genus Limimorpha. The sequence continues at coordinate 60,256 of CADCIH010000002.1, forward strand.
ACCAACTCGGCCTCGTTCAGGAGGGAGTTGCTGCCGATGATGTCGACATCGCACTGGTAGAACTCACGATAGCGGCCTTTCTGGGGGCGGTCGGCGCGCCACACGGGTTGTATCTGGTAGCGCTTGAAGGGGAAGGCGATCTGGTCGCGATACATCGTCACGAAACGTGCGAAAGGCACGGTGAGGTCGTAACGCAGGCCTTTTTCGGTGATCTTGCCTGCCAGTTTCAACGATTCGAGAGGCTCGCCGTTCTGTTCCACGCCCGACATGAAGTCGCCTGAGTTCAGGATGCGGAACAGCAGCTTGTCGCCCTCCTCGCCGTATTTGCCCAGCAAGGTGCTGAGGTTCTCCATCGAAGGGGTCTCGATGGGCAGGAATCCGTAGCGCTTGAATACATTCTTGATAGTGTCGAAGATATAGTTTCGGCGCACCATGACCTCGGGAAGGAAGTCGCGTGTGCCTTTGGGGATCGAAGGTTTTTGTGCCATGATTGACAAAAAAATTATTTTAGTTCAAATGTTTCTCCCGGTTCGGGGATGACGATATGCTCCCAGCCTTCCTTGCGAAGCACGCGCTTGTAGTTCTGCAAGGCGTCGGGGTCGCCGTGAACGAGGAAGGTCTTTTTGATCTTGCTGGGATCTTGGCATTTCAGGTAGTCGGCCAGCTCTTTGTAGTCGCCATGTCCGCTGAAAGCGTCGATGGAGCGGATGTCGGCCGCCACGGTGTATTCGTTGCCAAAGATGGATACCGTTTGGGGCTTGGGATTGGCCAGAAGCTTGGCACCCAAGGTCTCAGGTGAGCAATAACCGATGGCTAGCACGGTGTTCCTCGGATTGGTGATGCTGTTGGCGAGGTGATGCTTCACACGTCCAGCCTCCATCATGCCCGAGGCCGAGATGATGATGCACGGCTCCTTACGGGCGTTCAGCTCCTTCGACTCGTTCACGTCGCGGATGAAGGTGAGGCTGTTGAACCCGAACGGGTCAGGGTCGTATTCGATGACGTTCTGCACATCGTCGTTGAAGAGGTTGACGTGCATGCGGAAAATCTCGGTGGCGTTCACCGCCAGAGGGCTGTCAACAAATACTGGGATCTTCTCGGGAAGCTTGCCTTCATTATAAAAGTTGTTCAAGAGATAAACGATCTCTTGAGTGCGGCTTACTGCGAATGAAGGGATGATAAGTTTACCACGTTTTTCAACACAAGTGTTGTATATAATATCCAATAATTCTTGTTCGGCATTGGTACGGTCGCTATGTAGACGGTTGCCGTAGGTGGCTTCGGTGATGAGGTAGTCGCAGTGCGGGAACGGCTCTGGTGAACGCAACAGGTAGTTATATTCGCGTCCCACGTCGCCGGTATAGGCGATGCGGGTCATTTTGCCGCCTTCGTCGATCTCGATGGTGGCGCAGCCACTGCCCAGCAGGTGTCCGGTGTTGTTGAACTTCACCTTGATGTTGCTGTCGAGATACACATAGCGGTTGTAGGCCACACTGAGGAAGAGTCCCATGCACTCACGGGCGTCTCTCTCGGTATAGATGGGTTCCAATGCGGGAAGGCCTTGTTTGCGGCGCTTCTTGTTGAACCACTCCATATCGCTTTCCTGGATGAAACCGCAGTCGGGCAGCATGATGCTGCACAGGTCCTGGGTGGCGTCAGTGCAGACTACCTGGCCGCGGAAGCCTTTCTTGTAAAAATAGGGAATCAGTCCGCAATGGTCGATATGGGCATGGGTGAGGATGATGAAATCCACATCCTTGGGATCGATCATGGTGTTGCGGTTGGCCGCGTCGGTTTCCAGTCCCTTGCCTTGGAACATACCACAGTCAAGCAGGATGTTCTTGCCCTTGTCGGTGGTGATAAGGTGCTTGCTTCCAGTGACTTCCTGGGCGGCGCCGATAAACTTTATTTTCATCTTAAAACATTTATTTTTTTCACGATAGTGCCTTGGCCGGTCGTCACGTTGACCATAAACATCCCGTTGCCGAAAGCACTGAGATCGAGGGTGTATTCGTCTTGGTTGATTTCGCGGGTCATCAACACCTGTCCCATCGTGTTGACGACGGTCACGCGTTGCATGCCTTCTGCCTTGATGTTGACGATGCCGTGGGTCGGATTGGGATATACGCTGACTTGTGAGGTCGTCTCACCGATGGAGGTCACCTCGCAGATCACGGGCTCGGAGTTGATTTCGCAATCGGTGTATCTATAGGAGGCGCTGACCATGTATTGGTAGGAACCTATCGAGGCAGTGGTGTCAGCGAAACTGTATTCGTACACATAGTCTTCGCTCTCCACTTCGCCGATGAGTTCGAAGCTGTCGCCTTGGCTTCTGAAGACCTTGAATTGGTTGATGGCGTAATCCACGGCGACGTTCTTTGTCCATGTGATACGTGCGAAGTAGTCACCATCGTTCCAGACATATTCCGCGGCCACGTTTTCAGGGGCGATGCAGAAATAGACGCAGGCGGAGCTGCTGTGTTGGCTGGTGTGGCCTTGATACTCGGCACTTACCTCATAGCACACTTGCCATATTCCCTGGTAGTTGTCGGTAAAGGTCAATTCAGTGATGCCTGAGGCGATGAGTTGTTCGTCTCTGTACACGTTGTACGAGTCTGCGTGAGGGGCCTGGTTCCATGTGAGGGCCACTTCATCGTCGCCGACAAGCGTTGCGTCGATCTCGGTGGGTGGCACCACTACGGTGACGGTGACGCTGGCTGAGGCGTTTTGACCGTTGTTGGTGACAGTGCAGGTATAGGTGGTGGTGGCGACTGGTGATGCCGTGGTGGTTTGTGCTGTCGGGTTGTTGACAGCATTGGCGGGTGTCCAGCTATAGGTGTAGTTTCCAGTGCCGCCGGTGGCGTTGGCCGACAGGGTGATGCTGCTGCCTCCACCCGGGACGGGGTTGGGTACGTAGATGGTCTCCGAGGCGGTCACCGTAACGCTCAAAGGAGCGATGATGGTGGCAGTGGCTCCTGACGACAAAGGTGACTCCAGGCCGTTCAGGATGGTAGACACTTGGTAGGTGTATGTGCCGGGGAGAAGGCCGTTGTCGGTATAGCTGGTAGCGGTGATGTTCTGGGCAAGCAATCTGCCGTTACGATACACTTTGTAGGAGTCGGCGGGGTTGACTGCACTCCAGGTGACAGTCACATTCTGGCTGTTGACGCTGGCGGCGACGTTGGTGGGCGGATCGGGGTAGGTGACGCCACCTGTGACGATCTGGACGGTGGAGACATAAGTCTTCTTATTGTATCCAAATACGGTAAGTGTGGCTTCTCCAGCGGTGCCGGGAGCGCTGAATGTGATGTCGGCCGTGCCATTGTTGATGACTGCCGAACCCATGATCTCGCCGTTGTAGGTCAAAGTAGCGAGGGCACCGTCGCCGTTGGAAGCACTGACCGGGAGACTGGTAGAGGTGGCATCCATGACGGTATTGTGGCTTACATTCATATCGGCCGGTGTCGTGTTACGGAGTGTCAGGGTCGGGTCACCAAAGAGGATCCATGTGTTGTAGGTGCCTTTCACGGCATTCTGGTTGGCTCCCTGGTCCAACACCTTCATGTTGCCGTTGATGGAGACACCGCCCATGGTGTGCTTGATGTTGTTGGCCTGCAACTCCACCAAGATGTCAACCATCTCGTCCTGACCGTATTGTGGAGGAGTCCAAGGCTGTGAGATATAGGAGAACATGCCGCCAATGGCGCCAGTGGGATTGCCGTTGCTGTTGTTGGTGGCACGCATCCAAGCTTCGGCAAAGCAACTGCCGTTTCGGTCGTACTTTCCGTTGAGGCAGGCTACTGAGATAATATAAGGCAGCTTGTAGTCGTTGGTCAATGCGTTGACATGCGAGTTGCTGTAGCTGAACACCCCCCAGCCGGTCTCGTTTCCGTGGTTGCAGTAGTTGATGATGCTCACACCGTTATTGATGTGTTGGCTCACTGCGTTTGCGTTGGCTGCGGTAGTGCCGGTGACGTTTTGGTAGTCACGGTAGACATCGGTATAGTTGTAATTCAATAAATCAGTCCTGATGTTGTCGACGTGCTGATAATCGGTCTCTCCGTAGTGGCCGCCTTGGCTGTTGGTTGAGACGCCTTGTCCCACTGAGAGCCATGTGTCATTCTCGTTGAGGTCGCGTTCATAGTTCAGCACCTTGTTCACGTGAAGGGTGACTTGGGCTTCGTTTTCGCAGCAGAAACGGCCGACGATGACCTCGTTGTAATAGTCGTTGCCAGCCAACTGTCCGTATTGCATGTCACCGTAGCCTGAGTAGCCTGTAGAACCAGAGCCGGCTGAGATATAGACACCGGGAATCTGGGCGACGTCGCCGACCAGAAGGATGTCGGTCAAATTGGGATTGGCGGCATAATAGGTCTGAATATATGACTTGATTGACGTGGCATTGTTGCCGGTGGTGCTGGTACCAACCATGGTTGTGGGCCTTCCGATTTGTTTCTTCCAGGTCACAAAAGGTTCCATGGCGCTCATGAAAGCGTCGTGGCAGATGATGAGCAGTTCGCCGTTTTCTTCGATGGGGGAGTATTTGGCCATCGATTCGGTGTAGTTGATATAACGATGTGCGTACTGGGCTTCGAACTCCGGATCCATGACGAATGTCCTGTTGCGGTTGCTGATGACGTTACGATGATCCTTTCCAATCTTGGTCATGCTCACCACCATGTGGTTATAAACGCGGAGCACCTTGGTGATGGGGTTGTAGGAGTAAGGATACACCACCACGTTCTGTCCTCTCACATCGCGATGGATGTAAGGCTCGTCAAGATGGGCTAGTTCCGTTGGGAAGAAAGCGTTGCGTTGATAGGCCTCGCCATAGGTGTAAGGAACATCCTCGGGGTTGATGCTGCGGGGGAAGTCGCCTTTCGAAGGTGCGATCTCCATGCCTTCATAGTCGGTGTATTCCGATGAGACGACATGGACTTGCATCAGGGCATCGTCGCCGACGATGGTGGGGATGACCAGCATCGGGAGATCGGGTTCGCCCGCCTCGGCGCGGTTCATGGCCTTGTCGGCTGTGATGACGAAAGCCTCACCTTGCGGCGTGGTCACCGACATGGCATGGAAGTCAGGCGCCTGTATGTCGATAGTGATATTGTTCTCGTTGGCATTTACAAGCTTATATTGTTGGCCAATCGATAGGAATGGTAGGAGCAGCAGAAGTGCCAGTAGCTTAGTTTTCATAATATTGAAATTTGAAATTTCCGCAAAGATAATAAAAAAATGTAGGGACACAAGGTTGTGTCCCTACATTATTTTAATAGGTGTGACGGATTGTTATTCCACCACGATCTTTTGGACGCTTACCTGGCTGCCTGAGGTGAGGCGCAGGAAGTAAACACCCTTGGCCATGTCGCCGACATGGAGTTGTTGTGAGCCTTGGGCGGTGCCTTTGGCCACTTCTTGACCCATGCCGTTGAGCAAGCTGTACTCGAAGCTGTTGTTGCCAGCGGCGATGTTCAACATGCCCTTGGTCGGGTTGGGATAGACGCTGAACTTGGCTTCTTGAGCCTCTTCGGCGCCATCGTACATCACCTGAACCATCACTGACTCGGGCTTGGAGATCTGGTCGCCGACCTGGGCGAACACCGAATACTTGTACACGCCTTCTTCGACGTACTCGGTATAGGTGGGCTCAGTGACGGTGGCGACGACCTCGTTGTCGCGTTTGATGATGAACGACTCGGCATCGGGGGCGGGTGTCCAATCCAGAGTCACGTGCATTCCGTTCAAGGTGGCGTTCAGGTCAGCGATAGGATTGATGAAGCTTATGATGCTGACAGGCGGGAACTGGATGTCATCGATCCAGGCGCAGTCGCTGCCACTGTTCACGGAATAGTCTTTCGAGTATTTCCATCTGAAGGTGTGAACGCCAGCAGTGACAGGTTGGGTGAACTCGGTCCAGTTGACATTGCCTGACCAGTTGCCTTTTTCCTGATTGTCCATGTAGAATATCAGCTTGTCATAGTTGGCTTCGGATGAGACCTTGTACCAGAAGGTAAGGTTGCCTTCGGCCAGGACTGCAACGGTGAGTTCGCAATAGCCTTCAGAGCTGCCGGCGCCGGCATTGCTGGACTTGGCGCAGTAGCCATCGCGGCCTTCGTTGGTGATGGTCCAAGGATACTGGGCGCTGAGGGTCCAGTCGGAGCCGAACGATCCAGTCTCGAAGTCGTCCATGATGGCACCGTATGACAAGATGTACTCGCCAGTGACAAGTTGGAGACCGCTGGCGATTTCATAAGCCACTTCAAAGGTGGTGCCGGGTTCGACGCTCTCGTCGATGGTGTAAGGCATCTCAATGGTGAGGCTTTCCTGAGCTTCGATGGTGTCTTCGAAAGTGACTTCGGGCTCGGCGAACACGAGGCTCGTGGAACTGCTATAGACGTTGAAGCTGCCGCCATAGAACGGGGCGGAACCGTTGTTGATGAAGTGGAACTGGAGCAGGTCGCCGCCATCTTCGACGAAGTCGAAAGCTACCACAGGAGCATGAAGGACGACGTTCACTTTGCCTTCCCATGTGTTGGTGCCGTCGCTGACGGTGAGGAGGAACTGGGCAGTGGTGCCATCAGGAACATCCTCGGCCACGCTGAACTGGAAGCCTTCGAAAGACAGGACTTCGTCGGGGTTGATCTCGGCGATAGTGGCCTGGTCCACCAGAATCTCAACGTATGGGCATTCGGTGGTGATGGTTCCTGTAAGGTTGTTGGCGATCTCGACACCGACGTTCTTCACGTCGATGTTCATGTCGACGGTCTCGCCATAGTTGGCTTGTTCGGCGCTGAGTTCATAGTGGTCGACGGTGATATAGGCGCCTTCGGCGGGAACCACCTCGATATCGGTGATGGAGGTCACCTTGTTGTAACCTATCACAACGAGTTGGGCCATACCCACATTGTTGAGAGCGGGGAAGGTGAGGGTGCCTTGGCCGTTTTCAATGCGGGTTGAGGCAAGCACCTCGTCGTTCATCGACAGTGTGGCGATGGCGTAGTCGGCATCGGCTGTCACGACGAGTTCGTTCGCGCCGATCAGGAGAACACCCGGGTTGACGCTGACATTCATATCGGTTGGGTTGGTGGTGCGGACCATCAAGCTCGGGTCACCAAACAATACCCAAGTGTCGTGGCATTTGGTGTCGCCACCCAAGTCGATGACATGCATGTTGCCGTTCAAAGAAGCACCTGCCAAGGTGTGGTTGAACTGGTCGGCATTATGCCATTCAGTCAAGATGTTGATCATCTCGTCTTGGCCGTACATCGGGGGGATCCAAGGCTGTGACTCCCATGAGAACATGCCGCCGATAGCACCGGTGGGAACACCTGTCGTGTTGTTGGTGGCACGCATCCAAGCCTCGGCGAAGCATTCGGAACCGTAGTTGAACTCGCCGTTGTTGCAAGCGACTGACCAGACCACAGGCCACATGTAGTCGTTTGTCAAGGCGTTGACGTCGCTGGTGCTGTAGTTGGCAACACCCCAGCTGGTCGGTGAACCGTGGTTGCAGTAGTTGATGATGCTGACACCTTGGTTGGTGGTACCGCTGATGGTGGAGACGCTGGCGTCGCCGCCGCTGCCACCATGGTGCTCGGTGACTACAGAATAGGTGTAGTGAAGGAGGGTGTCGCGGATCAGGTCGATGTGCTGATAGTCGTCTTCTCCAAAGTGGCCGTTACCGGCGCCGTAGTAGCCGATACCCATGCCCTTGTCGGCATAGGTGACGCTGGCTTCCATGTCGCGCTCGTAATAAAGCACCTTGTTGACTTGTGAGTTCACATGGTTGTCGGTCTGGACGGAGAAACGGCCAATGAACACCTCCGGATAGTGGTCGGTTCCTTCCACCTGGCCGAACCAGTTGTCGGAACGCTCACCGCTCAAGGCGTGAGGAGTGATGTGTTCATAGTCGCCAACGAACAACACGTAAACGAGGTTGTGGCTGGGGTCGTTGTAGAGATTGGTGATGTAGCTCTTGATGGTGTTGTCGTTGTTGCCGCCAACTTCGCTCACGCTCACCATGGTGGTGGGACGGCCTGATTGGTTCTTCCATTCCACCAGAGGTTGCATGCCTTCCATGAACTGGTCGGCGCAGATGATGAGCATCTCGCCATTGTCCTCGACGACGGGATATCTGTTGCAGGACTCCTTGAAGTTGATGAAACGACGCTCGTAAGAGGCCTTGAACTCAGGAGAGGTCTTCACGGTGTTGTCCTTGCGTGAGGCCTTCTGGTTTTCACCGTTGTCGCTGACCTTGGTCATGGCGATGGTCATGTGGGTGTAGACGCGGAGGGTCTTGGTCACAGGGTTGTAGGCGAAGGGACGGACCACGATGTTCTGGCCGCGGTAGTCTCTCAGGATATAGGGAGCTTCAAGGGTGGCTTGTGCAGCCGGCCAGAAAGCGTCCTGCTGATACATCTCGCCATAGGTATAAGGCACGTCGTCAGGGTTGATCTGGCGGCTGAGGTTGCCTTTTGAAGGGGCGATCTCGATGTTCTCGTAATCGGTAAATTTGGCGTCGATGACGTTGACGGTCATTTCAGCGCGGTCGCCGATGATGGCGGGAATGGGGAAGAACGGGAGTTCGGGGGAACCGGCTTCCAGGTTAGCGCCCATTTCGGGGGCGGTCACGATGTACTGGTCGCCTTGAGGGGTGTTCACCTTGATGGTGTTGTACCCGTTGAGTTGGAAGTCAACCACGATGCTTTCCTCGGAGCTGGAGATCAGCTTGGCTTGAGGGGCTTTCTGGGCAAATCCGCTTCCAACCAACAAAAGGGCGAGAAGGAGAAATAAGGTTTTTTTCATTGTTTTTTAAAAGGTTTATTAATTTAAAGAGGAGGCGAGGACCGCCTCCTCCTGTTTGATAATTATTCGACAACGATCTTTTCGATGCTAGTCTGAGTGCCAGCGGTGAGGCGCAGGAAGTAAACACCCTTGGCCATGTTGCTGACGTTGATCTGCTGGATGCCTTGAGCGGTGCCCTTGACAATCTCTTGACCCATGCCGTTGATGAGGCTGTACTCGAAGTTGCTGTCGCCAGCCACGATGTTCAGCATGTTCTTGGCGGGGTTAGGATAGACGCTGATGATGGTCTCGTTAGCTTCGCCAGTGGCGTCGTATTCCACCATGACGATCACTGAAACGGGCTGTGACATGGCGCTTTCCTTCTGGGCAAATACTGAGTACTTGTGAACGCCTTCGTCAACATACTCGGTGTAAGCGGTCTCGGTGACGGTGGCTACTTCTTCACCGTTGCGGGTGATGAGGTAGTCGTCGGCTTCGGTGGTGCCAGTCCAGGTGAGGTTCACGTGCATGCCGGTGAGGGTGGCTTCGAGGTCGGCGACGGGGCTGAGGAAGCTGATCACGTCAACAGGCGGGAACTTGATGTCATCGATCCAAGCGCAGTCGCTGCCGCTGTTCACTGAGTAGTCCTTGGTGTAGCTCCACTTGAAGGTGTGGTTGCCAGGAGTGACATATTGGCTGAACTCGGTCCAAGCGACTTCGCCTGACCAGGTGCCCAGCTCTTGGTTGTCCATGAAGAAATGGAGTTTGTCATAATTGTTTTCTGAAGAGACCTTGTACCAGAAGGTGAGGTTGCCGGCAGCAAGCACGTCAACAGTCAAGACGCAGTAGGAGTCGGTGTTGGTCATACCGGCACCGGCTGACTTGGCGCAGTAGCCGCTACGGCCTTCTGCAACGATGGTCCAAGGATACTGAGGGCTGAAGGTCCAGCCTTCACCGAATTGGCCGCTCTCGAAGTCCTCGATGATGGCGCCGTAGGAGACGACGAAGGTGCCTTGGGCAATCTGGAGGCCGCTGATGAACTCATAGGCAACCTCGAAGGTGGTGCCAACCGGGACGCTCTCGTCGATGGTGTAGGCGGCGTTGATGGCGTAGCTCTCACCAGGTTCAACGGTGTCGTCGAAGTTAAAGGTGCTCTCGGCAAATGTGAGGGCGTTTGAGCTGCTGTAGAGGTTCAGGGTGCCGCCATAGAAAGGAGCGGTTCCGTCATTGGTGAAGTTGAATTCGAGGGATGAATTGTTGTCAAGGAGGTTGCTGAGAGTCACCACGGGAGCATGCAAGGTGATGTTGAACTTGCTTTGCCAGGTGTCGGTGCCGTCAGTGATATCGAGGAAGAACTGAGCCTTGGTCTTGTCGGGGACGTTCTCGGCCACGGCGAACTGGAAGCCTTCGATGGTGATGATCTCATCGGGGTTCAGGCTGGTAGTAGTGCTTTCACCGGCCAGGATTTCGACGAAGTCATTGTCGGTGGTCAGGGTCATGGTGAGGGCGTTTGAAGCGTCAGCACCGACGTTCTTCAGGTCGATGCTCATGTCGATGGTCTCGCCGTAGTTGGCTTGTTCAGCGCTCATGGCGTAGGTGTCGACAGTGATGTAGGCGCCAGTCATGGCAGCGGCGGGGACAGTGGCGATATAAGGCTCATGTTGAGGATGGGTCACCACGATCTTCACGTCACCACTATTGGTGATGGGTTCGATGGCAATGTCGGTGGTACCACTCTCGTCAATCATGCCAGCGCCATAGAGGACGCCGTCCTTGGAGATGCCGACATAGGAGCCGGGAGCTGCGCTCACAGTGTAGAAGTCCATGCCGATGGGCAGGGTGGGCAGGTGGGAGACATCGTTTGCGGTGGGTTGCACACGGAAGGGCAGGATGGAGCCGTCGCCCAGGGTGTGGTAGGCTTGCCAGTCGTAGAGGTTGCTGATGTGGATCTCGTAACCCAGTTCTTCAGCGGCGTTGCTGGCCAGGTTGCCGATGAACATCATGGAAGTGACGCAATTGTAAGCATCGTCGGTCCACATGGCATCGTAGAAGCCCATGGTGGTCTCCTCGTAGGAGGGCATGGTGCCGTCGGCGCGGTTGGTAGCACCAACGCCAAAGTAGTAGTCATTCTTCCAGTAGGTGGAAGGGCAGGAGCCGATGTAGGCGTATGCGCCCTTGTTTTCGGCACGGACCATGGCCTCACCGAAGCAGGTAGAGCTGTAGCCCCAGTCGGCGGCTTGGCAGCAGTTACCCATGGCGAGGAAGTACTTGTGCTCATTGGTCAGGGTGTTGACATCGCTGACGTTGAAGGTCGGGCCAGCCCAGCTGGTCTGGCTGCCGTGGGCGGTGTAGTTGGCGAAACCGACGCCGCTGCTCAGGTAGCTGTAGCAGTTGGTGTAGGTGCCGTGGCTGAACTCATTGACCTCGGTATAACCGTGGTCAGTGTTGTAATAGTAGTTGGTGGCGTACCAGATGGTAGGACGTCCGACTTGGACACCCCAGCCGCTGCTGTCTTCACCGGCGATGAGCAATACTTTGCTCAGATAGCTCGGGTCGGGCATGGTGTATTGCTCGTACTCGAGGGCCTTGTTCAGCATGGCAAGCATCTGGGACTCGTTCTCAGCGGGGAAACGGCTGTGGTACATGTCGCTGAACATGTCGCCGTCAACGCTCGAATATAGAAGGTCGGTGACGCAGTTGGTGGCGCTGCCGGTGCCTGACTCTGGAACCATGTTGCGGTCGCCCATGATCATCAGGAAGGTGGGAGCGTCCTCAGCATATTTCTGCTGGATGAAGGACTTGATAGCGGCGGCGTTGGTGCCAATCTGGTCAGTGTAGTTCACATCAACATAGAAACCTTTTTCGGTCTTCCAATTGACCCATTCTTGAATGGTCGATTCGAAAGCGCGGTTGGTGATGACCAGCATCTTGACAGGGTTCTGCCAGAGGTCCGGATGGTCAGCATAGACGTCGCGGAGTTGTCTTTCGTTGAACATTGATTTGTAAACACCAGCCCAATAAGGGTTGAAAGTGCGGGCAAACTCTTCGTAAGCGGCGGTTTTGTCATATTGGCCGAAGCTCACTTCCACCTCGATGTCGTTGAAAACACGGATGAGGTTGTTGACAGCGTCGTATTGAACGGGGTTGATGGTCAGGGCGCCAATCTGGATGCCACGCATGGTGCCTTGAATGTTGAACATCGCAATGGGACGCTCCACAAAACCGGCGGTGGTGTATGCCTTGGCGTTATAGTCAAAAGGTACGTCCTCAGGGTTCTGGTCCTTGAGAAGAGGAGTCTGCTGAGGATAGAGGTTGTGAATGCCATAGTCGGCAAGGTTGTAAATTGTGGTGCTGTAATTCTTCACCTCGACACTGACATTGCTGACGCCAAAAGGCACTGCAATCAGTTTGTTGGCGGCAGGAACGGTAGGATCACCGATGTTGCCTGCGGGATACGTGCCGTCCATCGTGATGTTGGAAAACACGCCTCTCTCGGTGGCGACTTCAGTGGCATCGATACCACTGAATGAGAAGGTGGCTGTGAAGCCTTCGTCAGAAGTGTTGAGGCACTGCTGTGCGCTCCTGGCACCGTTCAGGTCGATGCGGGCCTGGCCCATCACCTGGGTGCTGAACAACATTCCAATCAGGAGGAATGCCGAGAAAAGTAAGCTCGTTCTTTTCATCTGTTTTTGTTTTGAATTTTTGTTATTTGTTTGATTATCAATTAATTAAATAATTTTTGCTTTTAAAAACGGCTTCAAAAATACAAAAAAATCCCTATCCTGCGTTATTTTTTATTATTATTTAATAATTTTTAACTTTTTTAACTTTCCGTTTATCTCAGCGCATTCTTGTACGCCCTGTCGCTCCCCACGACCTCCATCGCCTTCTTGATGGTTGGATCTTCGGTCAAGGTGACTTCGTAATACTGTTGCATCTCCCATACGTTTCTGGCAATAAGGGCCTTGATTTGAAGTTTGATGTACTTCTCGGAGCGTTGATACTCCTCGTCGTTCCAAGTCACTTTTTCCTTTTCTGCCACGGCTTTCACCTCCTCCATCATTGCGTCGGTGATTTGAAAGTCTTTGTTGAAGTGGCTGAATTCGGGGTATTGTTTCTTGAGGTTCTCGCGGTTGGCCATGGCGTAATCGACGGTGTATTTGTTGAACACGCCTTTGCGCACCAGGTTGGTGTAGAGCTTGCTGTTGAAGCTGGTGTCGATGGGCATGAAGATGTCGGGCATGATGCCGCCTCCGCCGTACACCACACGTCCGTTGTCGGTCTTGTATTTGAGCGAGTCGGGGAAATGGATGCTGTCGGCGTGGAAATACTCGCCGTGTTCCAGGCGTTTGGTCATCTCTTTGTAGTACTCTTCAGTGCCCTCTTCGTATGGCCGCTGGATGCATCGTCCGGTAGGGGTGTGGTAGCGTGCGGTGGTCAGACGGATCACGGCGCCGTCGGGAAGGTTGAAGGGACGTTGCACCAGTCCCTTGCCAAACGAGCGGCGACCGATGATCACGCCACGGTCGTGGTCCTGGACGGCACCTGAGAGGATCTCGCTGGCCGAGGCGGAGCCTTCGTCGATGAGCACCACCAGCTTGCCTTCGGTGTAATCGCCGGCATCGGTGCTCTTCCATTCCTGGCGTGGCGAGTGCAGGCCTTCGGTGTACACGATGAGCTGGTTGGCTTTCAGGAACTGGTCCACCAACTCGATGGCAGTGTTCAGATAGCCGCCTGTGTTGCTTCTGAGGTCAAGGATGAGGGATTTCATGCCGCGCTTCTTCAAGTCGGCCAAGGCGTTCTTGAATTCTTTGGTGGACTCTTGCGCAAAACGGTCGAGTTTGATGTAGCCCACGTTCTTCTCCATCATGAAAAAGGCGTTGATGCTGTTCAACGGGATCTTGTCGCGGATGATCTCGAAGTCCATCAGCTCTGGGTCGTTGCCGCGTTTCACGGTGACAGTCACCTTGGTGCCTTTCTTGCCGCGCAGGTGTTTTTGAACCCATTCGTTGTCGATCTTCTTCCCGACGGCGTCTTCACCGTCGATCTTCACGAACTTGTCGCCGGCCATGATGCCCACCCGTTCCGAAGGTCCCCCGGCTGTGGGTCCGATGACGGTGATGGTGTCGCGGACCAACTGGAAGGTCACGCCGATGCCCTCGAAACTGCCCACCAATTGCTCATTGGCCTTCTCCACGTCCTTCTTCGAGATGTAAGCCGAATGCGGGTCGAGTTCCTTCAAGGCCGCGATGATGGCATCCTCAGTCACCTTGTCGAGATTGACAGTGTCAGTGTAAAAATTCTCAATCAGATAAAGTGTCGTCCCCAACTTTTGGGCATTCATCTGAGTCTTATTCTGTCCATTAATATTATTTGGTACACAATAAAAAAATAATATTAATATTACTAAAAACGGCTTAAACAATCTCATATTATTATTAAACTTTTATCTTTTAACTCTTATCTTTTATCTTTTATCTTTTATCTTTTATCTTTTATCTATCTTCCCTAGCTTCTCACTATCTCAAACGTATTGTCCTCAAACAGCCTGATGATGGTCGAACTCTTCGGGCGTTCCATGATGTCATGGTAGAGCTGAACGGTGTAGTCGACGCTCTGTTTCATCTCCTCGGTGATGTCGTTGTAAGTCAAGGGGGATGGTTGGCCTGAGAGGTTGGCGGAGGTGGAGGTGATGGGTTTGCCGAGGCGACGGATGACTTCTTTGCAGAAGTCGTGGTTCACCACGCGGATGCACACGCTCTTGTCGGCCGAGACGTTCCTTGCCAGGTTCTTGCCTTCGGCGTAGATGATGCTCAGGGGTTTTTTGGCGGCTTTGATGAGGTCGCATGCGATGGCGGGGACGTTCACGACATAGTCTTGGAGCCGTTCCACCGAGTCGACGAGCACGATGAGGCTCTTATTTTTGGGTCGTTGCTTGGCGATATACACCTTTTCGCAAGCCCTGCTGCTGGTGGCGTCGCAGCCCACTCCCCAGATGGTGTCGGTGGGGTAGAGGATGGTCTTCCCAGCTTTCAGGAAGGCCACGGTACGTTCAACTTCTTCTTCAAAGGTAGTCATGGTATGATGCTTTTATAGATTCTGATTAGGTTTTCGGCGATGGTTTCGTCGGAGAAACGTTGTGTGTAGCTGAGCCCTTTGACCATCATCGTCGCACGCCTCTGTTCATCGGAGAGCACTTCGTTGATGCGGGTGGCCAGCTCTTCCTCGTCGTTGGGGTTCACGTAGATGCTGTCGGGCCCGCCGCTTTCTTCCAGGCAGCTGCCGGTGGCGGCAATCACTGGGATGCCGCTTGTCAGGGCTTCCACCACTGGGATGCCGAAGCCCTCGTAGGTCGAGGGAAACACAAACAACATGGCACATTGGTAAAGGGTGGGCAGTTCGGCGCTGGGGAAGTCGGGCAACAGCTTCACTTGATTTTGGAGCCCGTTCTCCGCGATATGTTTTTGCAATTCTTTCAGATAGTCAGTCGTCCTTCCGGCGATCACCAATGGCATGTCGATCTTACCTGCCTTCAGCGCCTTCATGATGAGCATCTGGTTCTTGCGTGGCTCGAAGGCGCCCACGTTGAGCATGAACCGCTCAGGCAGGCCGTATTTTTCCCTGAGGCTCTTTTTCTGTGTCTCGTTGGCAAGTTTCTTGAACCCTGGGCTGCAGCCTTGATAGACCACCTCGATCTTCAACTCGGGGGTGTCGGTCAGCTCCAGCAGGTCTTGCTTGGTGTGTTCGCTCACGGCGATGACCTTATCGGCCACCTTACAGCTGCGCAGGTATTTCTTTCGGTACAGTCTCCTGTCGATCTCGGGGAAGAGCTCGGGCTTTTTGATGAAGAGCAGGTCGTGCATGGTGACCACGGTGTGTATCTTGTGTCTCTCGATGTCGTAAGGCAACTCGTGGCTGAGGCCGTGATACACGTCGAGCCCTAGGCTCTCGGCTTTGGAGGCGATTCTGTAGGTCCTCCAAAAGTCCTGGCCCAGCTTTCCGAGGGGGAGGCTGGGGAGATGCAGATGGACGTTGGAGGCGAGGAGGGTCCTGTCGCGCTGCTCAGCGATGGGGGTGAACAGGTGGTATTCGTTTTCCGGAGCCAATGTGGTCAGGATACGGATGGCCTCACGGCTATAGGTGCCTAAGCCACGTTGGTTGGTGAAATACCGTTTTGCGTCGAATCCTATCTTCATTTTCCGGTGATGACGGTTTTGATGGTTTTGACTTTTCCCAGGAAACGTCCCCAAGGGGTGGTGTCGACCTCGGGTAGCTTGGGGTTGAACGTTTCTCCGATGCGGAGGTAGCCTTGCATGAACTGTTTGGCAGAGATGCCCCATTTCAGCAGGAAGGTACGACGGCCAGGGTTCTTCTTCACGCGGCCTGTCGATTTGCATCCGAAGTGATACACCAGGCTGCTGCCCACACCCCTGAAGTGTCTCACGCCGCATTCCCACAACTTGCGTGAGAGGTCGGGGTCGGAGTACATGCCGGGACTGAACTCGATGCTCATGCCGCCCACCTTGTCCCAAAGGGCCAAGGGCAGCAGCACCGGAGGCCAGGTGCTGCCCGACCAGTCCTCGCGGACCAGGTCGGGGGCGGCCTTCAGGAGTTCTTCCTCCTTGAAACTTTCCAGACTGTCGCCATAATCGGCAATCACGCAGCAGGGGTTGTCGCCCCGTGGCTCGATCATGGTGGCTGAGAGCATGAACTCATCTGTGTTGGCCTGCTCGATGGCTTCGCTCAAGCGGATGTCCCAGCCAGGCAGGAAAACCATGTCGTCGTTGGCATAGACGACATATCGGTTCTTGATCAGTGAGCGGCAGGCGTTCAGTCCGTAGCAGATGCCAATGTTTTCCTTGGAGGCGACGTATTGGATGTCGGGTTGTTGTGAGACCCAATCCAAGGTGCCGTCGGCCCCCTCGTTGACCATGACGACCAGCTGGTGCTCAGCGTCGGAGTGCTTGCGCAGACTCTCGATACACAACTTGAGGTAGGGCAGGTTGTTCCAGGTGGGGATTAATATGGAGAAACGCTGGGTCATGACTGACATCCACTGCAGCTCTCGCAGCTTCCGCCGCAGCTGTCGCTGAAGTCGTCGTCGGTGGTCTCACGGACATCGAGGATCTCGCCGCTGAAGCAGAGGTGGACACCGGCAAGGTCGTGGTTGAAGTCCATCTTGACATGCTGGTCGCCGATCTCGCGGACCACTGCGGCCATCGGACCTTGTTGGGTCTGCATGACCAACTGGGCGCCGACTTTCACCATCTCGTGCAACACGCCGTTCTGCATGAAGATCTCCTTGTCGAGGTCCAATATATTGCGTTCGTCACGCACGCCATAACCTTCCTCGGGAGTCAGGTAGAAGCAGTAATGGTCGCCAGGCTCCTTGCCCAATAGGTTCTGTTCGAACTTGGGAAGCACCTGCTGCATGCCACAGATGAAGGTAAAGGGCTGTTCTTTGGTAGCCTCTTGGATGATACGTCCGTTTTCGTCTTTCTCGCGTAGGACGTAAGTCATCGTCACTACAGTCTGATCTTGAATCTTCATAACTTTATTTTTAATATTTGTATTAGTTTAATAGTTTTCCGTTCTCCGTTTTCCGTTTTCCGTTCTCCGTTCTCCGTTTTCCGTTTTTCAATCCGTTCCAAACATTTTTCGCAACAACCAATCAATGGCGGCGAGGGCGATTGCCACAATCAGGAGCCATCTGGTGTGAATCAGGTCGTCGAAGCGGGTCTCGTGATGTTCCACTGAGGTGATGCGAGGGTCGTTTCGAAGGCCTTCGAGCAGTTGTGGCAGTTGATCCACCGTGTAGCAACTGCCGTGGGTAGTCGTTGAGAGGTTGCGGAGCATCGCCATGTCGGCGGTCAGTTGTTGAGCTTCTATGCCGAGGGCCACTACCGTGAATGAGCCCGAAGCGGAAAGCGTGCGTCCATTCATGTCGATCTGTGCCCGGTAGGTATAGACGCCTTCGGGCAACGCGCCAGCATTGAGCTCATAGTCATGTTCCCTCTTGGCGAACACATATTCGTAGGTCTCCCCGGTCTTTTTGTTGACAATCTGTATATTGATATCGGGCTCGGTGATCAGCTCATTGCTCGGGTTGCGTACCTCGGCGCTGAGCACCACCCTTTCGTTGGTGAAGTATTCCTCTTTGGCGAAGACCGACAGGCCGTCGTCGGCGTTCAGCATCAGGTATTTCAAGGTCTTGGAGAAGAGCTCGTCAAACACAGCGCTGTTCTTCTCCTGATAGTAGTTGTAGAGCCTCCAGCGCCACACGTTAGTGCCGAACAGGAAGGCCATCTTGCGGTCGCCTTTGACGAAGGTCATCAGGGGTTGGCCCGACTTCACGCCAAGCACCTCTTGCAGCAGAAGGTCATCGTGACCCAGCAGCGGCTCGATCTCCAGATACGGCATGGCCAGGGGAGGGAACTTGCCCACCTTCTCACGCAGCTGGTCGCCCAGCGTGAAAGTGCCGAAAGCGGTGTTGACGACGGCTTTCACGTCGAGCAGCGTCCCGGCCGACATACGATGGAGGCGGATGGCTTGCTGGAGCTTGCCCAGCGCCTCTATCTCGGTGGCGTCGCCCACGACCACCAGCATGGGGATCTTCTTGTTGTGCTCCAGTTGGTTGAACAAGGCGTCCATGTCGGTCCGTCTCGAAGGTGCCTGATGCAATAGCAGCAGCTGGTAGCCTGCCAGGTCGGGTATCTCGTCGTGCCCGAACACGAAGTCCATGACGCAGTCGTCGTTCAAAACGCTTTTCAAGGCCCCCAGGTCGGGATGCGGCGCATCGGCGATGCAGAGCACCTTGAACTGTTGATCCTGCACTTCCACGAAGATACGCTTCACGTTGTTGATCCGTTGCGTCTCTTCCGGGAGGCCGCCGACCTCTATGTCGATTTGGCGCACGCCCTTGGTGTCGGCTTCAAGCATGAAATCGACTTCTTTGGAGTAGCGGTTGGTGTTGATACTAAGATCTTGACGCGCCACAACGCGACCATCGACGGATATGCTGAGCGCTGCTTTCTGTCCTGCGCAGTCCACCGCCCCTACGGTCACCCGAAGGGGGAAGGAAGCACCCAGCGACACCTTTTTGTTATAATGCAGGTCTTTCACCGCCAGGTCGGGGTGTGTCAAGGTATCGCCCAGTACCACGGTGTGGATGGGGAACGCCATCTTCCCGACCAACAGCATCGGGTCGAGACCACGGTTGTATATGCCGTCGGTGAACAGCAGCACTGCACCAACATTCCTTTTATAATAACGACGTTCCACCGAGCGCATCATCGACGAGAGGTCGGTGAGCTGGTCGGCAAAGTCGAGCGTGTCGAACTCGCGCACCTCCTGACCGAAGAGGTATTCGTGTACCTGAAAGTCTTCCGACAAGGCCTCACGGAATCCGTTCAGCTTGGTTTGATAGTCTTTCTTGAAAAAGCTTGAGTCGCCCCCCAGCACTATCGAGGCCGAGTTGTCGTGCGCCAACACCACCACGGACTGTTCCACCACGCTGGAACGGTGGCGGACGTAGGGGTTGATGAGGAGCAACACCAGGATGCCCAGCACCAGCACGCGCAACACGATATGAACAGCTTTCATCGGCTTGAGGGGTTATTATCTAAAAATAAAGATGCAAAAATAAGAATTTTTCAGTAAATTTGCACCTATAAATTTGGAAGGAATGAACAAGATCACCGCCGTCGTCATCACCCTCAACGAAGAGCGCAACATCGGGCGTTGCCTGGAGAGCGTTTTGCCCGTAGTGGACGAGGTGGTGGTGGTTGATTCCTTCTCGACCGATGCCACTGCCGACATCTGCACTCGGCACGGTGTTCGTTTCGCCACCCACGAATGGGAAGGCTATGTGGCCACAAAAAACTACGCCAATGAGTTGGCTTCGAACGATTGGATACTCTCCCTCGATGCCGACGAGGCCCTCTCACCGGAGCTGGCGAAATCCATCCTGGCCTTGAAAAACCAAGACATGGAGGGTAAGGTGTTCTCGATGAACCGCTTGATGAACTATTGCGGCCGATGGATCCGTCACGGTGGCTGGTATCCCGACGTCAAAGTCAGGCTGTTCGACCGTCGTCAGGTGCGTTGGACCGGGCAGAAGGTTCACGAGACCTTGGATGTTCCCGATGGCACTCCTGTCTTGAAGCTTGAGGGCGACCTGTGGCATTATTCGTTTTATACGCCCGAGGAGCATCGTCGTCAGATGGAGAAGTTCGCCGCCCTCTCTGCCGAGGAGATGAAAGAACGTGGTCAGCGTCCCAGCTTGTTCTCAGCCTGGGTCCACACCGGATGGAAGTTCCTTCGCGACTACCTTTTCAAAGGTGGTTTCCTGGACGGAGCTTTGGGCTGGACCATCGCATGCAACAACGCATACGGTGTGTGGTGTAAATACAAAAAATAGAATTGAGTTCTATTTCCTTAAGCTTGCCAGCTGCTGTTCGATCACAGCGATCTTGGCCTCGGCGTCGGCTTTCTTCTTGCGTTCCTTCTCGACCACGGCGGCGGGAGCACCGTTGACGAAGCGCTCGTTGGCGAGCTTGGCTTCGACACTCTTCAGGAAGCCCTGGGCATAACGCAGTTCCTCTTCGAGTTTCTTGATCTCAGCCTCGACGTCGACGCTGCCGGTGAGCGGCACGAAGAACTCGGTGCTGCCCACGATGAACCCGAAGGCGCCGGCAGGAGCCTCAGCCACGTAACTCACCTCGCTCACGTTGCAGAGCTTGGCGATGACGCAGTCGAAGTCCTTGTTGGCCGTGCCCTTCACCACGAGTTGGATGGCGTCGCGGAAGGCGATGTTCTTGTCGGAACGCACCTTGCGGACGTTGTTGATGACCTCTTGGGTGAACTCGAACTGCTTCAGAATTTGCTCGTCAATGGCCTGCAGCTTGGGCTGTTGGGCGATGATGATGTCGTCGCCCTCCTTGCGGTCGGCGATGGCATGCCAGATTTCCTCGGTGATGAACGGCATGAAGGGATGCAGCAGGAGCATCAGGTTCTCGAAGAACTTGATGGTGGCGTCGTAGGTCACGCGGTCGATGCCTTGGCCTTGCGGGGCCTTCACCATCTCGAGGTACCACGAGCAGAAGTCGTCCCAGGTAAGCTTGTAGATTCCCATCAAGGCATCGCTCAGGCGGTACTTGTCGATGTTGTCGTTGGTCTCGGCCAGCACTTGGTTGAAGCGGGCGTCGAACCATTTCACGGCCATCTTGGCAGCTTCGGGCTGGGCGGCGTTCTCATCCACGTTCCAGCCTTTCACCAGACGGAGGGCGTTCCAGATCTTGTTGCAGAAGTTACGTCCTTGTTCGCAAAGGGCCTCGTCGAAGAGGATGTCGTTGCCAGCAGGGGCGCTGAGCATCATGCCCATACGCACGCCATCGGCGCCGAACTTGTCGATGAGCTCAATCGGGTCGGGGGAGTTGCCCAACGACTTGGACATCTTGCGGCCTAACTTGTCTCTCACGATGCCTGTGAAATACACGTTCTTGAACGGCACTTCATCTTGATATTCCTCACCGGCCATGATCATACGGGCCACCCAGAAGAAGATGATGTCGGGGGCGGTGATGAGGTCGTTGGTGGGGTAGTAGTACTTGAACTCGGCGTTGTCGGGGTCGAGGATGCCGTTGAAGAGCGACAGCGGCCACAGCCAGGAGCTGAACCAGGTGTCGAGGGCGTCGTCGTCCTGACGGAGAACGGAGAACGGAGAACGGAAAACGGAAAGTCCGTGTTTCTCGATGGCGATCTTTTCGGCTTCTTCCTTGTTGAGGGCGACGATGACGTCAACTTTCCGTTCTCCGTTTTCCGTTTTCCACTCGAAATACCATGCCGGAATCTGGTGGCCCCACCACAGCTGGCGGCTGATGCACCAGTCCTTGATGTTCTCGAGCCAGTGACGGTAGAGGTTGACGTATTTGGAGGGATAGAACTTGATGTCGCCGTTCAGCACGGGTTTCAGTGCGATGTCGGCGAGGTGTTCCATCTTGAGGAACCACTGCATCGAGAGTTTCGGCTCGATGGGGACGTTGGTGCGTTCCGAGTATCCCACTTTGTTGTTATAGTCTTCGATCTTCTCCAGCAGACCGGCTTCTTTGAGGTCGATGACGATCTGTTTGCGGCAGTCTTCGCGGCTCATGCCGACGTACATACCGGCGGCCTCGCTAATGGTGGCGTTGTCGTTGAAGATGTTGATGCTCTCCAGGTTATGTTTCTGGCCCAGCATGTAGTCGTTCACGTCGTGAGCGGGGGTCACCTTCAGGCAGCCCGTACCGAACTCGATGTCCACATAGTCGTCTTCGATGACGGGAATCACGCGGTTGACCAGCGGCACCACGACTTTCTTGCCGCGGAGCCATTGGTTCTTCGGGTCGTTGGGGTTGATGCACATGGCGGTGTCGCCCATGATGGTCTCCGGACGCGTGGTGGCCACCACAGCATAATAGCCCTTCTCATCCTGATGTATGATGCTCCCCTCCTCACTTTCCACTTTGCACTCTCCACTTTCCACTAAATAATACTTGAGGTAGAACAACTTGCTGTGCTCGTCCTTGAAGATGACTTCCTCGTCGCTCAAAGCAGTAAGGGCTTTCGGGTCCCAGTTGACCATGCGCACGCCACGGTAAATCAGGCCTTTGTTGTAGAGGTCGACGAAGGCGCGGATGACGCTCTTTGAGCGGATGTCGTCCATGGTGAACGAGGTGCGTTCCCAGTCGCAGGAGCAGCCCAGACGGCGCAACTGCTTGAGGATGATGCCGCCGTGTTCGTGTGTCCAGTCCCAGGCGTGTTTCAGGAACTCTTCACGGCCGATGTCGGTCTTCTTGATGCCCTGTTGCGCCAGCTTGTTCACCACCTTGGCTTCGGTGGCGATGGAGGCGTGGTCGGTGCCGGGCACCCAGCAGGCGTTCTTGCCTTGCATACGGGCTCGGCGGATCAGGATGTCCTGAATGGTGTTGTTCATCATGTGGCCCATGTGAAGCACGCCAGTGACATTGGGCGGCGGGATCACGATGGTATAGGGTTCGCGTTCATCGGGAGTGGAATGGAAGTAGTTCTTTTCCATCCAGTGTTCGTACCATTTGCCTTCAACTTCCTGAGGGCTGTATTTGCTGCTGATTTCCATAATCGTAAATAATAAGCGGCAAAAATACGTTTTTTTTGTGCTAAATTTCTATTTTTGCGCCAAAATATCATCTTGATGATTAAAAATATCATTTTTGACTACGGCGGGGTGCTCCTCGATTGGAACCCGCATTACCTTTACGATTCTTATTTCGGCGATGTTGAGAAAGCCGAGTGGTTTCTCACGAACATCTGTACCTACGAGTGGAATGCCCAGCACGACAATGGGAAGCCTGTTGCCGAGGGTACGGCCGAATTGATTGCCGAACATCCCGAGTGGGAGAAGGAGATCCGGATGTATTACGATGATTTCATGAAGATGATGGGCGGACAGATTCCCGGCATGGAGGAATTTGTCAAAAGTTTGAAGGACAAGGGCTATCGTGTATTCGGACTTTCCAACTGGTCGGAGGAGACTTTCGCCTTGGTGCGTCATGTCTATCCCGTGTTGGATCTGATGGAGGACATGGTGATTTCGGGAATTGAACGGGTGATGAAACCCGACCATCGTATTTTTAGGTTGGCTTTGGAGCGTTTTGGCATCAAGGCCGAGGAGACCATTTTCCTCGATGATAATCCTGCCAATGTCCAAGCCGCTTGTGAAATAGGTATTAAAGGAATTTTATTTAATAAAAATATTGTAAAAAATGAAAAAAGTATTCTTCATCATGATGGCAGCCTTGTTCTTCCTGAGTGGCTGCAACAAAACTAAGCAATTCACAGTTACCCTGAATCTTGACAACGCTGACCAAAAGACCGTCTATCTCTGCAAGGATGTTGATGGCAAGGATGTGTGCATCGACACCGCTGTCTTCGTAGGACAACAAGCAGTGCTGAAAGCCGATTTTGCTGATCCTCAGACCTGTTACGTTGTCAAATTCGACCCATCTGAAAAATGCGGAGTATTCCCGTTCTTCACCGAAAACCAAAACACCACCATCACCGGCGACAAGGATGCCATCGAGCAATGGGTGGTGAAAGGCTGCGCCACGATGGACGATTACAACGCCTATCGTCAGGAGATGCTGCCCATGGAAGAGTCGATGATGGTCATGTTTAATGAGTCGCAGGAGGCTTACATTTCGGGTGACACCGTGAAGGCTGCCGATATTTTTGCGCAAGTCAATGCCGCCATGGATGATTACCAAAACTATCGTTTCGACTACCTAAAAAATCACGCTGACAGCTACCTGACCCATTTTCTGGTTCTTCAGGGTGTGGACGAATTTGGCTATGAAAAAGTGAAGGAACTGGCCGAGAGTTTCACCACCGAGTCGGTTTACAGCAAGCGGATCAAGGACTATCTAGACAAGTATGCAAGACTGGAGGTCGGAGCTCCGTTCATCGACTTCACCTTGAAGACTGCCGAGGGTGAGGAGGTCAATCTGGAGACGGTCATCAACAGCAACCGTGTGGTGTTGGTTGATTTCTGGGCTTCGTGGTGCGGACCCTGCCGTGGCGAGAACCCCTTCGTGAAAGCCGCCTACGAGAAATACCACGCCGACGGTTTTGAGATCATTGGCGTGAGTGTCGACCAGGACGAGGAGGCATGGCAGAAGGCCGTGGCCGACGATGGCATGACATGGATTCAGGTGCGTGATGTTGACAACGCTGCCTCCAAAGACTACATGATCCAATACATTCCTTCCAATTTCCTTTACGACGGCAATGGTGTGATGATTGCCAAGGGTCTCCGTGGCGAGGCGCTCGAGGCAAAGTTGGCTGAGGTGTTGCAATAAAAGAATGCCATGTTAGACAAAGGAACCAAAGCCCCTTATTTTGAGGGCAACGACGAGAACGGGAATCTCGTGAAGTTAACTGATTTCGCTGGAAAGAAGTTGGTGCTTTATTTCTATCCCAAGGACAGCACTCCGGGTTGCACCGCTGAGGCGTGCGATTTGCGTGACAATTACGAGCGTTTCCTTTCGTTGGGTTACAACGTGTTAGGCGTCAGCCGTGACAGTGCGGCTTCGCATCAGCGTTTCATCGCCAAGTACAGTCTGCCGTTTCATTTGATTGCCGATACTGACCTCACCATCTTGAAAGCCTACGAAGCATGGGGTGAGAAGAAGATGTATGGCAAGGTCACCGAAGGCACTCTGCGTACCACCTACGTCATTGACGAAGACGGGGTGATTATCGATGCCATAGGGAAGGTCGACACCAAGAATCACACGGCGCAGATTTTATAAAAACAGATTTGTCGGAGCGGCACCCCCATCGGGGTGCCACATCGGTAAGCGAGAGATGATTCCCTATCGTCTCCGCACCCCATCGGGGTGCCACATCGGTAAATGAGAAAAGCCATCCCGTCGTCTCCGCACCCCATCGGGGTGCTCCGTCGGTAGGAACGGGTAAAAATTTTTTATAAAAATGTTGCGAAGAAAGAAATTTGTTGTATCTTTGCATTCAGTTGGTCGCGGACAACGGAATGAAAAACAAATGGATTATCAAGACGTGAGGGACGGACCTGCTGGTACGACACCCCCCGCGATAACAAGTTAAAGCCTTCCTTTATTGGGAGGCTTTTTTGATGGGCCTCTTGTAAAGGGACACAAACGCAAGACTTTTGTTTCGACCAATTCGGATTTCCTCAACATATACGTATTGGTTCCCAATGGTTTTGCGATAGAGAATGGTTTTCAACCCATGTTTCTTAGTCCTGTGGTTTGATATCTCAATCGAATCGCGATGTTTGATGATGTAGGGTATTAACAAATAGTCTTCGATTGATAACGGGGAACGGTCGGCGCTTTCTTTGCCATGTCGCGATTCAGAATGCCTAGTGCCTGATGTTTCTATAACATGTTTGTAACCCGTTAGGTCTATTCCTAGTTCTTTTGCTTTAGTTAATAGTTCTTCGTCTATTTCATTGTCGATAATGGCGAAATGGTAGTCGCAGTCTTGATGGATGAGTTCTACTAATTCCATGGTAAATAGGGCTTGCTCGGAAGATAATAACTTGACTTTATTTTAGTAATGTTGTATATTTGCATACAAAAACGAAAATCATCTATAATTAAAATGATAAAAATATTAATATTGAAACGCAAAATCCGATATGGCTACAAAAGACAGAAACTTCATTGAAGTGGTTATTACAATAAACAATGAAGGCAAGGAAGTTGCCAGCAAACTTTATCGTCAACAGTATTTCTTTGTTGCTCAAACACCGGTTTTTATGAAAAACTATGGGCTTAGAGGTGAGTCGTTTACGATTTCTTATGGTGCTATTTCGAGGCATTTCGGAAAAGATCCTGACCATAATCTGTCCAAAGAAATATGGGAACAACTGCCAACTGCCATAACAAATCCATTCGCAATTACTGAATATTACAGAGAGATTGAGCATGAACATCTACAAGGGTACAGAATATATACCTCTATTCAACTTGGAGAAGGATATGTTGTAGTTGGAGTTGACGTGAAGGTGGCAGGTCGGAATCTGTTGGTTAACTCAATAACAACGGTATTTGGAAAAACAGGTCGGATAACCGAGTTTGAGGTCGAAATCTACCGAAATGAAAAAATTAATCCCCAACAAGCGGCACTTCTTAAGAGGCCCAATTCCTCTCAATATCCGTCCATTGGGGATTCCAATTGCAAAGATAAAGAGAATTCTTGAAAAATCAAGTAAATAATACAAAAAATGAAGGCAAATCTGAAAATTTGTAAAATATCGCGTTCTAAGTTTGCGATTTTTGTAAAATAACGCAATTTGAAAACGGTTTTTATGTAAAATATCGCATTTTGCTAGCGAATCCCGTCAATCCTAACCGATGCTTCCAAACTTTCAACAAATTGTTGAAAATCAGTCTAATAAATCTTTATTGACCCCTTGACAGGTATATAAAAACGTTGTAATTTTGCAGCGAGATACAAAGTGAACTATGTTTTGTTAAATCTTTTAGGATATGGAAAATATAGTTACTTTTGCCAATGAAAACCAGTTGAAGGAACTGGGAGGAGAGATGACCATGACTAACGAATCAGAGATTAATTTTCCTGGTTCCTATTCTGAGGAGCAGGTGAAACTTCTTCTGACGGAACGGTTGCAAAGCGTTGCCGGAGGTACTGCCGTATTTGTTCAGCATGAAGAAGTGAAAAACCACATAAAGTCCTTGCTTCATGAGGGTCATCAGATGGCTTGATTCTGCTGAACTGGATTTGACTAATATCATAAGATACATCGAGGTAACTTTCGGAACTTCTACCGCTTCGCAGGTATTTGATGATATCATGCTTCGTGTTGAGGCCCTTTGTCAATTTCCTTATTTGGGCACATTCTATCCTTTGGTCCAATATAAAGGATTGAAGGTTTATACCCTCCATGAACGACATACGAGAGTTTTCTATTCCATAACAGACAGCGAGATTATTATAGTATTGGTTTGGAATAACCTGAAAGACGATAGTGCAATAGTAGAATTACTGTCTTTTGCAAGTCAAAATCCTCTTTGAAAACACCAAAGAAAAAATCGCTTTGAATAAAAAGAAAAATTGTATTTTTGCACCGAAAAGGTGGTAAGTTACCACTATTTTGATGGTGTTTTTGGATTTTTAGACTTAATTCGATTGAAATATGCCAAAAGAAAAACTGAACAGCCTATTTGAACACTGGATGTCGCTTCAGCCTCTTACCGAAACACAACAGAGTAGCTTTAGCCGACGTTTCACTATTGAGTACAACTACAACAGCAATCACATTGAAGGTAACACGCTAACATACGGGCAAACTGAATTGCTGTTGATGTTTGGCGCCGTAAGCGGTGAAGGACATCTTCAGGATTTCACGGAGATGAAGGCTAGTCAGGTGGGCCTGGAAATGATGAGTCAGGAAGTGAAGGAGACCAGCATGCCATTGACGCAACACTTTATCAGAACACTCCATAGAACATTACTCCGAGAGGACTACACCGTCTATAGTAACCTTCCAGGTGGACAACAAACCAGTTATGTGATTCACGCAGGGCAATATAAGACGCGGCCAAATAGTGTGATTACTCGCTATGGCGATCGATTCGAATATGCATCTCCAGAGGAAACCCCGGCGTTGATGACAGACCTCGTCAATTGGTATAACGATGCCGAGCAGTCTGGCAAATACTCAGTGGTGGAACTTGCTGCGCTGTTTCATTATCGCTATATCCGTATCCATCCGTTTGAGGACGGCAATGGCAGAATTGCCCGATTGATGGTCAACTATATTCTGGCACGTCATGGATGGCCAATGATTGTGGTGAGAAGCAGAAAAAAACAAGAATATCTGGAGGCGCTGCATAAAACCGATTTGGTGGTTGGCCCAGTGCCTTCTGAAGGAGCTCATGCAAGCCTTACCAAGATTAGGAATTTTGTAAAGTATTTTACAAAGCTGGTGGAAGACGAATTGGCCTATGATATTGCTTTCATCGAAAACAAAGACGAAAAGGTTTGGTGGTATGATGGAGAGAAAATAGCCTTTCGATCTCCTAATTCATCACGAATACTTGGCATCCTTAGAGACAATCCCTACATTACCTTTGCGAAACTTTCTGAAGAAATTGGCATCAATGTGTCTGCTATCCAAAAACTTATCGACGGTATGGAAGAGAAAGGATATATCCAACGTCGTGACACTGACAAATCGTGGCTTGTCCTGGCCACTTCTGTCATCAAATAGAAATCAACCAACATTCCCCATGAAAAACCTCATCCTCTCCCTCATCGCCCTCCTGCTGGGCGCAAACGCCTTCGGACAACATGCCCTCACATATCAAAGCTACGCCAAAGACGTGGAAGACGGCGACACGACCCTCGTCAGCGTGGTCGAACAAAAAGGCTGCCTCAAAATCACCAACCTCGGCAACGAAGTCAAAAACCCCATCCCGGGCTACGTCGAAAGTGTCACCTACGTCAGCTATGCGGAAGACTCGGTGTTCACCGTGCTGCAATACCCCGAGGAGAACTTCTATAGCGCCTACGCCTTCACCGATAACGACGTCAACTTCAGCGAAGAAGGCAAGGAGACGGTGCTGGGCTACCCCTGCACAAAATACAAAACGAGCATCAACTCGAACACCATCGAGGTGTGGATGACCGACAAGCCGGGTTTCGAAGCTACCCCCATGCCGGGATTGGGCCGACTCAACGGGGTGATGGTGCGCTGCATGAGAAATGGCATCTATGTCACCGACCTCAAAACAATGAAAAAAGCCAAGGGTTTGCCAAAAACGCTGATTCCCAGTGATAAAGGCGAACGAAAATCTTCTCGCGAGCTGAGCCAGCTGCGGAAGGACAAACTGGTGATGCGCCTCCCGGTGTTCAAAGGACAACAGATTCATTTCGCGGATTACGATCCCGTGGTAGGGGAGATCCCATTCGATACCACCCTCCATTTCAGCCATGGGACGATCATCCTCAAAAGGATGCAGCTGCCGCAACTGCCGGAACATTACCAGCTCTTCGCTGAGCTTCACCAACGTTCCAACGGCGATGCCTACGACCGCGCCGCCTCCGTGTTCGTCATCCCTATGGACAAATCCCTCAGTTTTCTCGACGGACTGACGCAAGGGGTAGAGGCTCTGCCAGTGTTCAAAGGCCGCGACGGCAAGGAATACCAAGGCATCAAAGCGGAGACGGATTACCTGCCACCCGTCGAACTGGTGCGCTTCTTCACCTCGTTCGGTGCGGGACATTTCAATGACAAAGTGCAGATCGACGGCCTCTACTGGACCGAAGAAAACTACTATAAACAAGAGGTGAGCGAGCTGCGTGATCGACTGCAAGGCGATGTGCTCATCGGGGCTTTCATCGGCAACTACGACAAGGGCGGCCATATCGTCTCCTTGGATCTGGTGGCATACCCGGGCGAATATGAATGGGATGAGACGCCCTGTCGCCAACACTCGGTGCCGCTGTTCAACACCTGCAACGTGATGGAGATGTCGGGACAGAACTACGGTCGGCTCTTTGCCACCGACAGCCTCGAAGTGACATTTGAAATCCCCGAAGGCGCTGCCGATGTCCGTCTCCGTTACATCAGCACGGGCCACGGCGGCTGGGGTGGTGGCGATGAGTTCAACCCCAAGGAGAATGTCCTCTTCATCGACGGCGCGAAGACCTTTACCCATACGCCATGGCGATGCGACTGTGCCACCTTCCGCGACCAAAATCCCGTGTCGGGCAACTTCTGGAACGGGGTCTCCTCGTCGGACTACTCGCGCTCGGGCTGGTGCCCAGGGACGGCGACCAACCCGGTTTATTTCGACCTTGGCTTCTTGAAGCCTGGCAAGCATACCCTCCGCATCGCCATCCCGCAAGGCAAAGACGAGGGTGGGAGCTTCAGCCACTGGATGGTTTCTGGGACGTTGCTTTATTTTATTCCGTAGAAGTGGTTTTGAATAATTTTTTTTACTATCTTTGCAGAGAAAAAGAATAATTTTATGTCTCAAAACCAAGGGTATTTGGATTTCGATGAATACATCCGTCAGGGGGAGCCTTCGAAACGCGAGGCGGCCTACGCCTGGAGTACGGCCATCGGTCTTCAAGCGGTGGACGGACTTAAGACCTCGGAGTATCTGAATGAGTTGGCCCGCCGGAATATCGAGGGAGAGATCACCATCGAAGAGGTGGGCAAGCTGCTCGATAGTTACTACGAGAGCAAGACGGTCCGAGAACCTGACGATGACGACAAGGAGGAGGCGGACAAAGCTTCGAAGAACATCAAGAAGATATTGTCGGTAAAGACTTTTGATTTCTCGACTAATGGCTACATTTCCATTCATCGTAGGATTTTTGATGGTGTTTTGCTTCGTGCAGGGAAACTCCGTAACTATGATATTACAAAGAAGGAATGGGTATTAAGAGGAGACACCGTCAGCTATTTGAATTGGGAAGATCTGCGCCGTGCACTTGACTACGACATACAACAGGAAAAGTCTTTTGATCTTGCCCAACTTTCGATGGAGGAGTTCGTCAAACATATCTGTCAATTTGTTTCAGGTATTTGGCAGATTCATGCTTTCGGTGAAGGTAACACTCGGACAACGGCGGTCTTTACGATCCAATATCTGCGTTCCTTGGGGTTTGAGGTGGACAACGATCTTTTTGCCAAACACTCTTGGTATTTCCGAAATGCATTGGTTAGGGCAAATTATACCAACTATCAAAAGAAGATTACAGCAGACACTTCATTCCTGGAAAGGTTTTTCCGTAATTTGTTGATGGGAGAAAACAATGAGTTGAAAAACCGATATATGGTGATCAATCCTCCTAAAGAATGGGGACTTGAGACGATTGGACAGGACAAGCAGAGGTCAACACCCCGACAAGCACCCGACAAGTACCCGACAAGTACCCGACAAGTACCCGACAAGTTAAAAACAAAGAATCCTGATATTGAAAGACTTGTGAGGGTTATTGGAGGGCAACAGCTGTCGGTAAAGGAGATGTTGATTTCATTGGGGCTTAAAGATCGAGAGAATTTCCTTGATGTCTATCTTTCGCCTGCCATTTCCGAAGGCTATGTCCGACTCCTCTACCCTGAAAAGCCACATCATCCTCGGCAAAAATATTTGCTGACGGTAAAAGGATCCCTGCTCTTCAACGAATTAATAAATTTGGAAAATTAAGGAAACCTCCTTATTTTTGCGCCCTATAAACGGAAAACGGAGAACGGAAAGTTAATTTGAAACGACAAATTACAAATAACAAATATTATTAAAATCAAAGTATTATGATGGATTTTTTGAAAGAAAACTTGATGATCGTACTGTTGTGCGTGATTCTGGCCATTGTGATCCCCTTCTTGATTTATTACCTTCGCACCGCGAAGCGTTACCATCCGAAAGGTTTGATCGCAGCGGCACTCAGCAACATGGGTGAGCGTTTCGGCTACTACATCATGAACGCCATCTTGCTGTTGTTCCTCGTCTCAAAATTTGGTTTGCCAGATGGTGTTGCTGGTATTATTTACTCGGTGTTTTACTTCGGCATCTATGTGCTTGCCTTGGTAGGTGGTATCATTGCCGACCGTACGCAGAACTACCATGGCACCATTCAGTGGGGCTTGATTATCATGGCTGTCGGTTATGTGGCTCTGGCCATCCCGCTCTTCAGCCGTGATGCTCAAGGCATTATTGCCGACGGCACCGGTGCATGGTGGGGCATCCTCATCTTCACCTGCGTGGCACTGCTTATGATCGCCTTCGGTAACGGTTTGTTCAAAGGCAACTTGCAGGCGCTGGTCGGTCAGTTGTACGACAACTTCGAGGCTGAAGCTGCCAAGAAAGGTCCCGAGGCCCTGGCCGAAGCCAAGGATCGTCGAGACAGCGGTTTCCAGATTTTCTATGTGTTCATCAATATTGGTGGTGTGATCGCCCCCTTCGTGGCTCCGTTGCTGCGTGTTTGGTGGTTGAAGATCCATAACTTCCTTTATAACGCGGATATGCCGGCTCTCTGCCATCAGTACTTGAAAGACGGTCAGGTGACCACCAAGTTCACCGAGACCATGAGCAGCTCCGTGATTGATGCCAGCGCTGCCACCGACTTGACGCAGTTCTGCTCTGATTATATCGGTGTCTACAACCAAGGCATCCACTTCGCCTTCATCGCTTCGATGATCGCCATGATGATTTCCTTGATTGTGTTCATCTCCCAAAAGAAGAAATTCCCGCAACCTGGTAAGAAACTGGCCGCCGAAGTGGCTGGCTATACGCCTGAAGAGAAGGCTGCCATGGCTAAGGAAATCAAGCAACGTATGGCTGCCTTGTTCGCCGTGTTGGGCATCGCTGTGTTCTTCTGGCTCTCGTTCCACCAAAATGGACAGTCGCTGATGCTGTTTGCCCGCGACTTCGTCAACTCCGAGTGGCTCGCTCCTGAGATTACACAAGCATTGAACCCCTTGTTCGTAATCATCTTGACTCCTATCGTCATGGGCATCTTTGCTGCCTTGGTCAGAAAGGGCAAAGGCGTTTCCACGCCACGTAAGATTGCCTTGGGTATGTTCATTGCCGGCATCGCCTACCTCTTCTTGATGTCGCTTTCGCTGCTCAACGGTTATCCGTCAGGCAATGAGTTCCGCGCCATGGATAGTGCCACGATGGCTTCCGCAGGGTTGCACAAACAAGGCTATTGGGTGATGTTCGTCGTGTACTTCTTCCTGACGGTGGCTGAGCTGTTCATCTCACCGCTGGGTCTGTCGTTCGTGTCGAAAGTCGCCCCACGTCACCTGCAGGGTCTCTGCCAGGGTCTCTGGCTCGCTGCCACCGCCATCGGCAACCTGTTTATCTTCGTGGGTCCCCTCATGTACAACGCATGGCCGATCTGGGTTTGCTGGACTGTGTTCTTAAGCGTCTGCATCGTCTCCATGTCGATCATGCTGGGTATGGTGAAATGGCTTGAACGTGTCACTGCCTAATCTACCAACAGAGCACCCCTATGGGGTGCGGTGACAAATACTTAACCTTTATACTATGTTTAAGGGACATCCTAAAGGCCTCTATGCGCTCGCCCTCGCCAACACGGGCGAGCGCTTTGGCTATTATACCATGTTGGCCATCTTTGTGCTTTTCCTGCAAGCCAAGTTCGGCTACAACGAAGCACAAGCGGGCCATATCTACGGCATCTTCCTCGGATGCGTCTATTTCATGCCTCTCATCGGTGGTATGCTGGCCGACCGTTTCGGCTATGGCAAGATGGTCCGCATAGGCATCGTTGTGATGTTCCTCGGCTACCTGCTGTTGGCCGTACCCATGGCCACCGCGACGGCAAAAATCACCATGTTCTCGGCTTTGGCGTTGATCGCCATCGGAACGGGTCTCTTTAAGGGTAACCTCCAGGTGATGGTGGGCAACCTCTACGACGAGGCCAAATACAGTGCCTTCCGCGACAACGGCTTCAGCCTGTTTTACATGGCCATTAATATCGGCTCGATGTTCGCTCCCATGGCGGCTACCAAAGTCACCGACCTCTTCCTCGGAAAAGCGGGTTATACCTACGTGCCGCAGATTCCCTCACTGGCACACCAGTACCTCGATGGCACCATCAGTGCCGATGCCCTCTCAAGCTTCGAGGCCCTGGCGGTCCAACAAGGGGGCAATGTCAATGACTTGGCTGGTTTCGCCAACAGCTATATCGACGCCCTTTCAGGTGCCTATAACTACGGCTTCGGCGTGGCATGCATCTCGTTGATTCTCTCCATGGCCATCTATCTGTGCTGCCGCAAGTGGTTCAAACACGCTGACGTGAACGCCAAGCAGGCCAAGAAGATGGAAAGCACTACCGTGAACGTGCAGGAACTCTCCAAGGAGCAGACCCGCGAACGTATCACCGCCCTGGCCCTGGTCTTTGTGGTGGTCATCTTCTTCTGGATGTCGTTCCAGCAGGCGGGTCTCTGCCTGACCTACTTCGCCCGCGACTATACGCAAAGCACGGCAAGTGGTCTCACTCGTTTCGGCTTCAATATCTGGGCGTTGGCCTTGGTCGCCGTGTCGATTTACACGATGTTCGGTGCCGCCCAAGCCACCAAACCCATGAACCGTGGCATCCTTTGTGGTGTTACGACATTCCTATGGGTCATGGCAGCGATGCTTTATAAGACTATGCCTGATACGATCAACATCCTGCCGCAGCAGTTCCAGCAGTTCAACCCCTTCTTTGTAGTGGCCCTGACGCCCGTCTCGATGGCGGTGTTTGGTGCCTTGGCGAGGAAAGGGAAGGAGCCGTCCTCACCGCGTAAGATTGGCATGGGTATGATCGTGGCCGCTCTCGGCTTCCTCATCTTGGTCGTCTGCTCCTTCCCCTTGGCCAGCCCGGCAGAACTGAAGGCGCAAGGTGGCGTGAGTAGCACATTGGTCTCGCCCAACTGGCTCATCAGCACCTATCTCGTGCTGACTTTTGCAGAGCTGTTGCTGAGTCCCATTGGCATCTCCTTCGTCACCAAGGTGGCCCCGCCCAAGTACAAGGGCATGATGATGGGTCTCTGGTTCTGCGTGACCGCCATCGGCAACTACCTCACCTCGGTCATCGCCCGTATTTGGGGCACCGGCATGCCGCTCTGGATGGTCTGGGGCGTCCTCGTGGTGCTCTGCCTGCTCTCCGCAGTGTTTATCTTCTCCATCATGAAACGACTGGAGAAGGCAACCTCCGGGTGCTGAATCCAAAACACTTAAACCTTGAATCCCACTAGTCCCTGGCTTTTTGTCAAACTAGTGGGTTTGGTTTTTTATAGGGGGTTGCTAATGCGTTTATTGGTTCGTTTTTTAAAGCCTGATTTTGTTGATAATTTCTTCTGCTGTGATTTCTTTTATTAATGTGAATCCAAACCATTTCTTCCCTAAATCCTTGAT
This sequence comes from uncultured Bacteroidia bacterium, assembly GCA_902801465.1. GTDB lineage: Bacteria > Bacteroidota > Bacteroidia > Bacteroidales > F082 > Limimorpha. Next base: position 95,499 of record CADCIH010000002.1, read on the forward strand.
AGAGGCTCCAATAAGATAAACTTCATTGTCAATAATCAAAAAACGGTCATGTGCTTTATGGAAACGTATTATCTCAATCATGGGATATTGAGAGTTGTGACGTTGAAGGTCAATTTGAAGCTGTTGGTTGAGATTCGCTGTATAGATTGTTGCTGAAACGTTTTCATTGCGTTTGTCCAATATGGAGAGAACAGTCTCATCTACATAATTGTCAATTAAGACGATTGTTCTCTGTGCATTACGGATTAAACCACAAACAAATTGATAGGCGTCAAATATTTGACCGTCGAAGAATATTCCTTGTTGTGGCTGTGCATTGGCATCCAATCGATTGAACACTTCATCAATGCGTTTGTCGGTTTCAACCTGATGATATTCTATAGTAGAGAGTCGTTGGATGATTTGTGTGTTATTGACTAAAAAGCGACGCATGGCAATGAAAGTCCTCATAATACGAATGTTCACTTCAATGGCTGTTTGGGATTTCAATACGCTACTTAACATGGCTATTCCACTTTCTGTAAAAGCGTATGGTAGGAATTTCAGGTTTTGACCTCTTTTCCCGTTCAAGATCACAAATTGTGATTTTGAACATTCCTCTTTTGTTAACTGAAACATAAAGTCACTTGGGAAACGACGGGTGTTTCGCTTTACCGCTTGATTGATAATTCTGGTCTCCACTCCATAGAGCATTGCCAAGTCCTTATCTAGCATTACTTGAACACCTCTTATGCAATAAATCAATGATTCTATATCGAACGTGTTTATATTATTATTGGAATTGGTAATTGACAAGTCTTCATCTTCAGTAGTATTAATATTATCTTTATTCATGATTTTAATAATTTTACATCTCTGCAAAAATAATATCATTTACAGCTTTTGTCAATGTTTTTTTTTGTGTTTTCTAAGAAAAAGTGTATCTTTGCCATTAATTGTCCGGGGAGAAATCCGGACAGTTGAAGGCAATTTGTGCTTGTATCTTGTTGTACGAATTCTGGAAAAACAAGTAGATGAGATATAGATCACAAGTGAGCCAGCCTAAATTGTATTCAATCAGTTTAACTGTTGATGCTATAGGCTAGGCAAACAGTGTACTATTTTTATCTACGAGGTTTTCCAGAGCCTGTACAACGGAAATAGCTGCAAAGAGTTTCCTAGCCTTCTTTTGTATTGTGCCAACTCGGGGAAACTATAGGCGGAAACGTTGTGCCCGACACGGATTAGGGGAATGATATTATGAGTGATATTTCAAAAAGCGCTATTTTCAAAGATAGTATTGAGGAAATAATCAGAGACACTTTTAGAGCTGTTCAAGATGCCTATGATTACCAAACGGAGAATGCTCCAAAACTTAACAATCCGAATAGACAAAAACTAAGCCGCATCATCTTTCCCGGAAAAAGGAACGAATCGATACGTATTAGTGAACAGGAACTCAGATTTGTGTTTGTTGAGCAATTGAACAAGAAAATCGAAAAGGGTTGGGATGTGTTCTACGCAGTTGAAACCCCAACAAAAGATAGTTACAGTGGGTTCAGCAAAGGACGAGACCCAAGACAAGATGAAAATGGACGTTCGGGAGAATTCGATCTAGTTATTTTCAATAATCACATGAATCGAATAGCTCTTATTGAGTTTAAAGCCAACAATGCTTCATCCCATGACCATAAGAAGGATTTCGTCAAATTGAACAATCCGAAAGAAGGGGGAAAAGAAGTTCTAAGATATCTCATTGAAATAGTCAACGCATTCGATAATAGAACGCTCTCACGTCTTCATTCTAAAATCACAGGCAATGAATCCGTGTTCAGATGCTGGTCATTGAAAGATGGAAGAGAGATTACGCAGGATATAATAAAGACCAAATAAAACAATCTCAAACAACACCGAATAATGATGAAACGAATTTTTAAGGCAATTTCTGCCATAATACTTACGACAGCGACTATAATCGCAGTGGGATGTAAGCCTGAAGACCACCCCAACAACGGAGGAAACAATGGTAATAATAACAGTGATGTAGCCGTAACCACATACACTCCTCAAAACATTACTTGTACAACGGCTGATTGTGGTGGCGATGTGATTGTTACACAGGGCCTTTCCCTAAATGAAATAGGAGTGTGTTGGAGCAATGAAGCGGAACCAACGGTAGAAGATTTTCACCTTTCGACGACGGATTGGCATACCCCGTTTGTCTGTACCTTGAGTGGACTGCGACCAGGTACTATTTATTATGTTCGCGCCTATGCGTTGCGAGGGTTAGAGTATTATTATGGTGAAGAAAAGAACTTTACCACAGATAACAATCCGGGTCATGATTTTGTTGATCTGGGACTTCCAAGCGGTACTTTATGGGCGACATGTAACGTGGGTGCCGTTATGCCTGAAGAAATTGGCTACTACTTTGCATGGGGAGAAACGGAACCCAAGGATTCATATAGTTGGAGTAATTACAAGTATTGTTATCAAATAGAAAATGCACTTACTAAATATTGTTACAATGCCCAATTTGGCCTTAACTACTTTACAGATAATCTTATGATCTTAGAGCCTGAAGATGATGCGGCCACTGTTAACTGGGGCAATGATTGGCGTACTCCATCTCAAGCCGATGTTGATGAATTGTGGCAGAATACAACCAGCACAATTATTATTCAAAATGAAATGATAGGAATACTATTGACTGCTACCAATGGCAATTCCATATTTTTCCCATTTTCAGGTTATATGGTTGATGAAGGAGTCGTGCAATATTTCAACATCGGCCTATATTGGACAAACACACTTTCTGACAATTCGCCCAAAAATGCAGAAAGATATGGTTTTGGGATGGGTAATGGTCCTTTTGTTAGCAAACGCTCTTATGGACACGTTGTTCGGCCAGTTCGAAAATAGCTTTATTAAAAGAGTAAATTGTTGTATAAAGTAAATGGGGCAAAACCCTTGATTAAGCCGGCAGCGATGTCGGCTTTTTTCTTGTTTTTCTTAAAAAAGGTTTTGTTGATACTGTTTTTTGTTAAAAAACTTACTTTATAAGGTAAATTTTTAAAAATGTTATATCTTTGCAGCATCATGAAACAAGACACAAAAGGAAGGGAATTGCTTCGTCAGATTGTTGACGAGACTCCTCAGGGCTTAAAAACGCAATTGCGATACTCGGATACTATTGCGGTAAAACTGGATGGGATGTTAAAGAAGCGGGGAATGTCGCAACGGGACCTTGCCAGAAGCACGAAAAAGACTGAAGCCGAAGTATCACGATGGCTTGGGGGAACACATAACTTCACACTACGTACCCTCGCCAAAATATCAATCGTACTAGGCGAAGACTTGATTCAAATATGACGGACAGGAGTGCTTCTTTGCTAAAATTACGTTGATTGAGAACATTTTACTAATTTTGCAGCCAAATCACAAACCCATGTCACGTAACGAACAAGAACTTCAAGGTGTCACGCTGTTAGGGAACCAAAACACCCACTACAGCTATGACTATACCCCCGAGGTACTGGAGACCTTCGAGAACAAACACCCGGAGAACGATTATCTGGTGACCCTCGACTGCCCAGAGTTTACCTCACTGTGCCCCAAGACGGGTCAGCCTGACTTCGGACACATTATTATTAATTACATCCCACGCACCTTGATGGTGGAGAGCAAGAGCCTCAAACTCTACCTCTTCAGTTTCCGCAACCATGGCGACTTCCACGAGGACTGCGTGAACATCATCATGAAGGACCTCGTCAAGCTGATGGATCCCAAGTATTTGGAGGTCATCGGCTTGTTCAATCCCCGTGGCGGCATCTCCATCAAGCCCTTCGCCAACTACGGCGACGCCGACCATCAGGATCTGGTCAAACAACGTCTCTTAGCTTGTTTCCATAATGAATAACTTTTCACTTTCCACTCTCCACTCCCATGAAAGACTCCGTCATCATCATCTCCGGCGGCATGGACTCGACCACCATGCTTTACGAGTTCAAGGATGAAATCGCCTTGGCCATCACCTTCGACTATGGGTCCACCCAGAATGGACGTGAGCGGGTGTGCGCCATCACCCACTGCCAGCGTTTGGGCATCAAACATATTGTGGTGCCGCTGGAGTTCATGCACCGCTATTTCAAGAGTGCCCTGCTGATGACGGCTGACGATATTCCGGAAGGCAACTACGACGACGAAAACATGAAATCCACGGTGGTTCCTTTCCGCAATGGCATCATGCTGGCCATCGCTGCTGGCATTGCGGAGAGCAACGGACTGAAACGGGTGATGATCGCCAACCACTCGGGCGACCACTCCATCTATCCCGACTGCCGTCCGAGCTTTGTCAATGCCATGTCGGAAGCGATGTCGAATGGAACGTATGACCATATAACTGTATATGCACCTTATACCAATCTCAGCAAGAAGGAAATCGCCGAACATGGCAAGGCCTTGGGCATTGATTACAGCGAGACATACTCCTGTTATAAAGGTGGCGAAAAACACTGCGGCAAATGCGGCACCTGCCGCGAACGCATCCAGGCCCTCCACGACGCCGGCATCATCGACAACACAGAATATGAATGCGGAATTTTCATTCCGCATTCCTAATTCCTAATTCCGCATTAAAAAATGTATTACGTAAGAAAAACCTTAGAAATATCTGCTTGCCATCAGCTTTATCTCGATTATGAGAGCAAATGCGAGAACCTGCATGGCCACAATTGGAAGATCAACGTGTATTGCCGTGCTGAGCAACTCGACAGCAATGGCATGGTGTGCGACTTCACCTTGATCAAAAAGATGATCCATGGTAAGATCGATCATACCAACATCAACGAAGTGCTCGATTTCAACCCAACCGCCGAAAATCTGGCCAAGTGGATCGTCGACACGGTGCCGAACTGCTACCGCGCCGACGTTTGGGAGTCACGCGATAACAAGGCCTCCTATATCAAGGACGATGCGCCACAAAACTTCGATTGATGTTTAAAATCAACGAAATATTCCACTCCCTTCAAGGCGAAGGCTTCCACACTGGAACGCCAGCGGTCTTCGTGCGCTTCAGCGGATGCAACCTCCATTGTGCCTTTTGCGACACCCAGCATCAAACTGGTACCTTGATGTCAACCCAAGCCATCATTGATGAGGTCAACAAATACCCCAATGCCCCGTTGATTGTCCTGACCGGCGGCGAACCGTCTTTGTTTATCGACGAGGCCTTTGTTGAAGAGCTGAAGCGTCAAACGGGTAAGCACATCGCCATCGAGACCAACGGCACCCGACCTTTGCCCACCAATCTTGATTGGGTGACCTTCTCACCCAAAACGGGATTCGATGGGGGAGATGCCGAGCCTTGTGTTCTTAAACAATGTAACGAGTTGAAGGTGGTGTATCTGGGCCAAGACCTAAGACAATATGAAGGTGTCAAAGCCAGCCATCGGTTCCTTCAGCCGTGCTTCTCAGAAGATGATGCTCAATGCCAGATCAATATGAAAGCCTGTGTGGAAGCTGTGTTGAATAATCCCGGATGGCGCCTCTCTCTTCAAACCCACCGCATCCTCAACATCCGTTAAATCCGTGTAATCCCTGGTTTATTACCTTTTTGCCTCGCAATAAACCAAAAACACCGCCGGTTTCTTGTTCAAGTCGCCCTTGAACTTCTTCCATTCCGCCACATCTTGACTGATGATCAATTCATCCTCGCAGGTGAGGTTGCATGCCACGCACACGCGGGTGGAAGGGTGGAGGTTTTTGCATAGATCGGCAATCATGGCGTTGTTACGAAAAGGGGTCTCGATGAAGAGTTCGGTCTCATCGTTGGTCATGGACCTACGTTCCAGGTTTTTGATGGCGTTCTGCCGTTCGGGACTCTTGATGGGCAGGTAGCCATGGAAGGCAAAGGCCTGTCCGTTGAAGCCCGAGGCCATCAAAGCCAAGATCATGGCGTTGGGACCGACGAGCGGGACCACCTGGATGCCTGCGGAATGGGCCAGGTCGACAACCAAGGCGCCGGGATCGGCCACGCAGGGGGTGCCGGCTTCCGACATCAGCCCCATGTCCTCGCCTTGCAGACAGGGACCGAGATGTTCCATCAAATCGAGGTTGTGGGCGTTGTGCTTGTCGAGCTCGATGAATTCGATGTCGTCGATGGGGCAGTCCATCCCGATGCGGCTCAGCACACGACGCGAGGTGCGGGTGTTCTCCACCACGAAATGCCTCAGACGTTTCACAATGGCGAGGCTGCCTGCGGGAATCACCTGCTCAGGCTTGGTCGCACCCAAAAGGTTGGGCACCAGATAAAGCTTTCCGAAAACCATTTATATGAGGATTTTCTTTTCAATTTCGGCCACCATTGACTTGAACTGCTTGTCGGTATCGATGCGGTCCGATACGGTCTTGCAGGCATGGTGCACGGTGGCGTGGTCCTTGCCGCCGCAATACTGCCCGATGACGGCGAGACTCACACCGGAATATTTCTTCGCGAAGTACATCACGATCTGACGGGCCTGGACCACCTCGTGCTTGCGGGTGTTCTGCGAGAGGGTCTCGATGGGAATCGAGAAGAAGTCGCAAACCACGTTCATGATATACTCGACCGACACCTCCTTCACGGAGTTGCGGATGAAACGCTCGATGATCTGTTGGGCCAGCTCCAAGGTGATGGCCTTCTTGTTGAGCGACGACTGCGCCACCAATGAGATGAGCACGCCTTCCAACTCACGGATGTTGGTGCGCACGCTGGTGGCGATATAATTAATGATCTCGTCGGGCAACTCGATGCCGTTGTTGTAGAGTTTGTTCTTCAGGATGGCGCAACGCGTGTTGGCGTCGGGCATCTGAAGGTCGGCGGTGAGACCCCACTTGAACCTCGAGAGCAACCTCGGCTCCATGTCCTGCAAATCCACCGGTAACTTGTCGCTGGTCATCACCAGCTGCTTGCCGTTCTGATGCAGGTAGTTGAAGATATGGAAGAAGGTCTCCTGTGTCTTCGTCTTCTTGGCCAAGAACTGGATGTCGTCGATGAGCAACACGTCGATCATCTGGTAGAAATGTACGAAGTCGTTCAGGTTTTGGTTCTTCGAGGCATTCACGAACTGGTTCACAAACTGCTCGGTCTGCACATACAATACGGTCTTCTCGGGGAACTTGTGCTTTACGTGAAGTCCGATGGCATGACAGAGGTGAGTCTTTCCCAAACCGGTCTGGCTATATATTAATAAGGGATTGAAGGCGGTCTTGCCAGGGTTCTCGGCGATGGCCAATCCTGCCGAACGGGCCAGACGGTTGCAGTCGCCTTCCACGAAGTTGTCAAACGAATAGTTCTCGTTGAGCTGCGAGTCAATCTCCATCTTCTTCAAGCCAGGGAAGATGAAAGGGTTGACTGGATTCTGGGTGAGACTCTCAGGTGCGGGACGTCCCAAGGCACCGTTCTTCACAGCATCACGGTTGGTGCCCGGAACCACCATGCGGTAGGTCTGGTCGCTGCTGTCCATCACAATGCTGTACTCCAACTTACCCTCCGTGCCCAACACGCGCTTGATGGTCTTCTTCAACAGACTGAGGTAATGCTCCTCCAACCACTCGTAAAAAAACTGACTCGGGACCTGGATGGTCAAGACGTTGTTCGAAAAACCAATGGGAACGATAGGCATAAACCACGTCGCGTATGCCTGCTCCGACGTGTTGTCCTTGATGATTTCAAGGCATTTGCGCCATATCTCATTGTGGTTTTTCATCATGATTTCTCGACCTTTTTTCACTCGAATTTGGAACTGCAAATATCTAATGAAAAAAGTTAATAAAAAATTTTTTTTGCTATTGACTTTATACTTTTTTCACCGTAAATTACGAGCAAAAAGTGTTGTAAAAAATATAGCAAATTTTAAATCATTGATTTACAATGTTTTAAGATATTTTATTGTAACACCAAAAATATTCTTGAATTTGGCAACGATTTGGTCTGCATTGTTTTTCCTTGTTGAAAACTCTAAGTAACAGTCGATTTCAAAACGGGGGTTGCGCTGCTCCAGTCCTTCCTCTTTCATCACTCGCATCACGTCGTTCATCAAGGGATAGGCGAACTCGAGACTGTACACCTCGTCGACGGTCTTCTCGATGACAACGGCGTTGTCCAAGGCATCCCTCGCCGCCGTCTTGTAGGCGTTGATAAGACCGCTCACCCCGAGCTTGATGCCCCCGAAGTAACGCACCACGATGACACACACATTGGTGACGTCCTTCGAGAGAATCTGGTTGAGGATGGGCTTCCCAGCCGTGCCCGAAGGCTCGCCGTCGTCGGATGAACGGAAACAACTCTTGTCGGGACCGATCATGTAGGCGTAACAATGATGCCTTGCGTCGTAATACTTCTTCTTTACCTCCGCCAAGGCCTGCTTCACCTCCTCCTCGCTGGTCACAGTGAAGGCCGTGGCGATGAACTTGCTGCCCTTCTCCTTGTAAAGGCCTTCCCCAGGCACCGAAAGCATCTTATAGGTGTCGTCGAACATCATAGCTTCACCGTTATTAATATGACCGCAATGATGGCGATTACCAGCCCGAGGTAATTCTTCCAGGTGAGCTTCTCCTTGAACAGAAGCCAGCCAGCAAGGGCCGAGAAACAAACCACTCCGATGTTATACACAGGGAACATCACCACGTTGTCGAACACCCGCATGGCCTGATAGATGCAACAGGTGGAGAAAAAGTTGACCGTACCCAGGGCCAAACCTCCAAGGGCGCTCTTCCACTGCCATTTGCTCTTCTTTGCTATCAAGTCGTAAGCCACCAATGCCACCCCAAACAGGAAGGAGATGAAATAGATGAAGGCGATCATGGGAATCGTGTCGCCAGAGGTGTTCCTCTGCTCGGTCATCTTCATCAGGACGTCGCCGATGCCGGTGCTCAAAAAGATGAAAACGGGTAGCAGAAGAAGGTATGTCGTCTTTGGGGCCTTTTCAGATCCCTTTTCTTTTCCACCAACGACCAAAAACAAGGCTACCAAAGCGAGAATGATGCCGATGCCGGCCGTAACCCCCAAGGCTTCCTTCAGGAAGATGATGCCGAACAGGGTGGGGATGACCACGGAGAGTTTGCTCGACAGCGAGGTGATGGTGACCCCGGAACGTTGGCTGGATTCAACAATGAGCACATAGGTGAGGATAAACCAAAAGCCCAAAATCAGGGTCAGTCCAAACCACGGCTGTGTGGTGGGCGCTACCCACGTGCCTTTTGATACGCTCATGAGAATTCCGATGATGGCCGAGGTGGCGTAGTTCCAGGTCAAAGCCTGGTGATTGTCGAGGTTGAACCGACCGAATATGCGCATGACCACGAAGACGGCGGTCGATAACAGGATGGCTAGAATCAAGTAAATCATAATCTGCAAAATTAGGAAAGTTTTGATTATCTTTGCAACATGATAGGTTTTAATCTTAATAAGGTAAAAAGGCAATTCACCAAAAAGCTGGCGGAGCACTATCCCCAACGTGAGGCGGAACAACTGATGCGCATCCTGCTAGAGGACTTCATGGGCGTTGATGCGAAATGCATGCTGATGGAGCCGGATCTCCGTATCAACGAGGTCCAATACTCCATCTTGGATGATGCCGTGAAACAACTTCTGAAAGGCGTCCCCGTTCAATACGTCACCCGCAAGGCTTGGTTCGACGGACTGCTCTTCTATGTGGACAAGTCGGTGCTGATCCCACGTCCCGAGACCGAGGAGCTGGTCCAAAAGGTGGCAGCGACCTTGCCGAACGACAAGCCACTGCGTATCTGGGACATCGGAACGGGTTCGGGATGTATCGCCATCGCCCTGGCCAAACGCTTCCCCAAAGCGGAAGTCACGGCCTTCGACGTCTCCGAGAAAGCCCTTGCCGCTGCCAAGATGAATGTGATAATAAACGAGGTGCAGGTAGAACTCGTTTGCGACGATGTGCTGCATCCCCAATCGGACCGCTGGAGCCAACCGGTCGATATCGTGGTGAGCAATCCGCCCTACATCCGCGAGAGTGAGAAAGCTTCCATGGAACACAACGTCCTCGACTACGAGCCGCACCAGGCGCTCTTCGTCCCCGATGAGGACCCGCTGCTGTTTTACCGACAGATTCTAACCCTCGTCAAGCCCCAGTTGACACCCGGAGGCTCCGTGTGGTTCGAAATCAATGAGGCTATGGGGGAGGAGATGGTCAAACTTGTTCAGGAAAAGGATCTCGAGGCAAGGCTTTATGGAGATTTTGCTGGGAAGACGAGATTCTGCCAGGCATCAATAAAAAAGCCCCGCGTCTGAGCGAGGCTTTTTTGTTATCGGGAAACCTTTCTGGTTACAATCCCTTGGTCTGTCAACAACCTGACCACATAAACCCCTTCGGGGAAACGCTCCAGAATGGCCTTTGAATCATCTTTGTCAATACTGGCATCGTAAACCACCTGTCCCAAAGTATTGATGATGGTGATCCTCTTGATTCCACTGATCTCGGTGTTTTCGTCAACGGCCATCACCGTCTTGTCGAGGCAGTCAGACCATGCAATGGTCAATCCTTCGTCGTTGCTGATACCATATTTATATTGTCCTATTGGCAACGCATCCCAACCGTTGTCGACATATTGGGCGTTGGCCACCTTCTCGGCGATGAGCTCGCAATTGCTTCCATCGCAGTTGGCGCGATACACACTGAAGGGGTTGCCAACGGTGATGTCGTCAATATAGAAAGCATTGTCATATTCGCCCTCGGCCAGCTGGTTGACGTATTTCCATTGCAGTTGGTGGCTGCCTGGATTCAGCACGAAAGAATACCGTGTCCACGGCACCTCGTCCTTGATGGTCTCACCCTGTTGCACGTTGTCGATGAGGAAACCGCCTCCGTTGAGTGGGAAGCAGCTGATGTGTGCCATGTAGCTGATGACGCAGGTGACAGGGACGTTGACGCCCAGGCTAAGGCTGCTTGTGGAGAACATGCTCGTGTTGGTGGACTTGGCGCAATACACCCCCTCGCCGGGGTTGTCGGTGGTGATCACCCAAGGGCTGGATGCGTCGTTGAACCACATGTTCTGGTAAAAGTCGCCCGACTCGAAGCCATCGACGATGCTGTTGGGCATGTTCCAGGAGAGACTCACCCTCTGGTTGTTGATGACCTCCGCCTCAATGTCCACCGTTTTCTCGATGACGAGGTAGTTGGAAGGCAAGGAGATGAGACCCTCGTTGAAAACGGCCGTGACATAATAGGTGTAGGTGCCGCCATAGTTCAAATGGTCGGTATATTGTGTTGAAGTGAGGTTGTTGGCGATGCGCAGACCGTCGCGATAGACCTCGTATGACACTGCAGTAGCGGAAGCCTCCCAGCTCAGATCGACGTATTCGCCGTCGAAGTCGGCGGTGAGTTGGGTGGGTCCATGGTAAAACAGGGCGTTGACAGCCGCCAAGGCGTCGATGCGTCCCGATCCCGTGGTGTTGTTCTTCTTGTAATTGCCGATCTTCACTGCTGTGAGTTCGATGATGGAGTCGAGTTGGGCGGGGGTCAACGTGGGATCAGCCTCCAGAAGAAGAGCCATCACGCCGGCGGTGCAAGGTGTCGCCATCGAGGTGCCGTCGTAAGCCACGTAGTTGGTGGTATTGGGAAAACCGAGAGAGGTGATGTTGGAGCCTGGCGCCGAGATGTCGGGACGGATCAAGCCGGGCATGTCGGGGTTGCCGACTTCGTAAGGATAGTCGTTATAATCGCCAATCATGTCGCCCTCTGCCCAAGTTACAGGTCCCACAGAAGAGAACCCACTGTGCTTGTCGTTGGAATCAGTGGCGCCAACACTCACCACAGCGGTGTGGCCTCCGTGAAGGGTTTGGTCGGGATGGAACCAAGGCGGGGGACAGTTGCCGGGTGACTCAATGTTGTAAGGCTTCGGGACGGAGTATTGTAAGTCACCGTCGTTGCCTGCCGCGACCGCGGCCACCACACCGGCGTCGAGCACGGTCTCGTATAACTGACGGTGCAGGGCATAGCCGCCGATGCCTTGGTCGCCGAAAGAACAGCTTAAGATGTCGGCACCATGGGCCAAGGCGAACTCGATACCTTCAATGATTTGCGCATCGTCGCCAAAACCGGTCTCGTCCAATATCTTCACTGCCATGATCTTGGCACCGGGAGCGATACCCGTCTGGATGCCGGCATTGCCCTGTCCGGCCACGATGCCGGCGCAGTGGGTGCCGTGGCAGTAGTCGTCCATGGGGTCGTCGTCGTGATTCATGACATCGTAGCCGTGGTGCGGAAACTCAGGACCGCCGTCCCACATGCTGTTGGCGATGTCGACATGCTCATAGTTCACACCTGAGTCGAGGACGGCCACGACGACGCCGTTGCCGGTATAGCCTGTGGAGCCGTTGTAACTCCATACGGCAGGCGCGTTCACCTTGTCAACATGCCAGGCGTTGTCTTTCGACTCCAAAGGATACGATTTCTCGTTCTCTGGAATCATCCTTCTTCTCTCGTCACGATACACCAAAGCCACATCGCGGCGGGCCTCCAAGAGGGCGATGGCCTCGTCGGTGGCCATGCAGCTGAAGCCGTTGACGGCCCAGAAAGGATGGATGTCCTGAACGTCCCCGCCAAGGTGGCGGGTAAAGTCAAGCACTTCTGCCTGTGATGCCTCGCAGAAAGCTCGGTGGTCGTTGATAACAAAATCGCGTCGCTGGGCCTTGTCCATGAACTGCGTCTTGCGGCCCAATTCGACGTTGTCGTACTGTTGTCCCATCATTACAATCACATGACGGTACTCTCTGTTCTGCCCATGGATGAAACTGAAGCAGAACACTAAAACCAAAATCAAAATAGTTTTTTTCATAAAAAAGTCATAAAGTGTCGCAAAATTACAAAATTCAGCATTTCTAATTCCGCATTCCGCAATATTTTGTACCTTTGCGGCGGCGATGAGAGAAGACTGTCGCGGGTCGGGAAAGCCGGCGCGAGGAAAGTCGGGACAGCACAGAGCACCGTACTTCCTAACGGGAAGGTGTCCGCAAGGGCAACAGCAAGTGCCGCAGAAAATATACCGCCCCACAAGGGTAAGGGTGAAAACGCGAGGCAAGAGCTCACGCGACGGGTGGTGACACTCCGCCGAGGTAAACCTTACGGGCTGCAAGTCCAAGTATAGAGGCAAGGGCCGCTTCGGCGGCCGAACGGGCTGCTCGTCCGTCGCCTCAGGGTAGGGCGCTTGAGCCTGTGGGTGACCGCAGGTCTAGAGAAATGACAGTCGCCCCGAAAGGGGAACAGAATCCCGCTTACCACTCTCATCGCCTTTTATAATAAAAAGCGCGTATGCACGTTATACTTTTTAAGTTATTATGCTTACCATGAGAATACGTCTTTTTCTACTCACCGTGACGCTATCGTGCCTAAGCTCCATGCTCATGGCCCAAAAAACAGTCTCACAATACGACCCCGAAGCCCTCTACAGCCAAGGCTTGATCCTCTACCAAAATGGCGAATATGGCGCTGCCATCGAGTCGTTCGGCCAATACCTCACTGCCATCGGTGACGCCAAACTCCAAAAATCGGTCGATGCCCAATACTATATCGCCGTCAGTGCCCTCTATGCAGGTCGTGGCGACGCCGAAGCCAAAATAAAAGCCTTTGTAGCCGACAACCCGGGCAGCACCTGGGCCAACCACGCCAACTTCCTCTATGCCAACGTGCTTCTCAACAAAAGGAAATACCTCGAGGCACTCGCACTGTATGAACAGGTGCCTACGGCATCCCTCACCCAGGTGGAGACACAACAGCTGCAGTTCAACATGGGCTATGCCTATTTCCAACTGGAGGATTACGACAAAGCCCAGCCTTTGCTGCAAGGCCTCGCCCTCAACGAAGGCAAATACCAACAGGATGCGAGGTACTACTACGCTCACATCCAATATCTCAAAGACAATTATCAAGAGGCAGCACTCCATTTCAGTCAAGTGAAAGACCACCCCCTCTACGGTAAGGCGGCACAGTCCAGCCTCTTGCAGATCAACTACCAACAAGGCGATTACGATGCCGTGGTGCGCGATGGCTCCGACGTGGTGCGTAACGCCGACAAAAAATACCAAGGGGAACTGTCACTGCTCGTCGCCGATGCCTATTACCAACTGAAAAACTATGAGAAAGCGGGCGCCTATTATACCTTCTGCATCAAAAACCATGTCCGCTCCATGACCCGTGAGGCATATTACCAGATGGGCGTGTGCCGAATGAAGAAGAACGACCTGAGCGGCGCCATCACCGACCTGCAGAAGGCAGCTTCCGACAAGGACTCCATAGGACAATACGCCTCGTACTACCTGGCTTCATGCTATGCCGACACCGACCAGCCAAAATATGCCCGAAACGCTTTTTATACTGCCTATTCAGCCGGTTTCGACCGGGCCATCAGCGAGGACGCCCTGTTCAACTACGCCCGCCTGAGCCTCATCCCAGGTGCCGACCCCTTCAACGAAGCCGTCTCCCATCTGGATGCCTTCGTGGCCAACAACCCGCAGTCGACCCGCCGCTCCGAAGCCGAGGAACTGGCCGTGTATCTGCTGCTTAATGCACAACATAACGACGAAGCTCTGACCCGCCTCGAGAAGATGCGCCAAAAAAGCGATGAACTCAACACGGCGTACGACGAACTGCTCTACGCCACAGGCATCGACCACTACCAAAACCGCGAATACGACAAGGCACAAGCCTGCTTCTCCAAGATACTGAAAGGCAAACAGTCGTCAGCCCGCAAGTCGGAAGCTACCTACTGGCTCGCCGAGTCGGCATACGCCGCCAACGACTTCAGTACCGCCGAACGCTACTTCAAACAAGTGAAAAACAGCCTTTCGGCAAACAATGAACTAGCCATCATGGCAGAATACGGACTGGGCTATATCAACTACCAGAAACCCAACTACGAGGAGGCAGTGAGATGCTTCCGTAACTTCATCCAACGATGCGACGACCGTAAGGCCGACCTCAAGAGCGACGCCTACATCCGCCTCGGCGACTGCTTCTTTGTGGATCGGAGCTACGACCAAGCCATCAACTATTACGACCTGGCCACTCGCATCAGCCGCCGCAATGCCGACTACGCCCTCTTCCAACAAGGCCTGTGCTATGGCGCCAAAGGCAAGTCGAACCAAAAGATCGACATGATGGAGACCCTGGTGAGGACCTATCCCTCCACCAACTATTACGACCGTGCCCTGTTCGAGATCGGCAATACCCACCTCGTGTATGGCGACAAACGAGCTGCTATCGCCGCCTTCAACCGTCTCGTCAAAGAACGCCCGCGTTCGTCCTACACCCGCCAGGCACTCATGAAAGTGGGCATGATCTATTACAACAACAACCAATACGACCTGGCACTCACCAACCTCAAGACCCTTATCCAGAACTATCCCAACACCGATGAATCCCGTGAGGCAATGTCAATTGTTCGCAATATTTATATGGAACAAAACAACCTGAACGACTATTTCAGCTATGTGGAGTCGTCGGGCTCGGGACAGGTGAAGGTGACCCAACAGGACTCGCTGGCATTCGCCAACGCCGAAAACTTCTTCCTCGACGGTCGTTACCAAGACGCCGAGAAGGCCTTGAAATACTACTTCGAGCAGTTCCCTAACGGCGGCTATACCTTGAAAGCCCGCCATTATGCCGCCGAATGTGCAGAGAAAGTAGGCACGGAAGAGGAGGTGAAGACACATCTGACGTATATCGTCAACCAACCCGACAACGATTACACCGACGATGCCTTGCTCAAGTTGGCCCGCATCGAATACGATCATGGCAATTACGACAAGGCAAGCCAATACTACGGACGCCTGGCCAACATCACTGAGAAGCCGCTCCGTCGTCTGGAAGCCCTCGAAGGCAGCATGAAGAGCTATTTCTTCCTGAACAACTACGACAAGGCCATCGAGATGGGGGAGACCCTGAGCCACTCGAACGACCTGACCGCCGAACAGACCAACCAGGTGAATCATATCGTGGGTAAGTCGCACTTCATGAAAGGCAACTACAGCACAGCGCTTCAGTGGCTCGACCGTAGCGCCCAAGCCGATGTGTCGGTCTATGGCGCCGAGAGTGCATATTATGCCGCCTGCGCCGCCTTCAAGCTCAACAACCTCGACGATGCCGAGAGCCGCGTGTTCAACATCTCCGACCGTTTCGGCTCGCACGAATACTGGGTTGCCAAGTCGTTCATCCTGCTGGCCGACGTGTATGTGGCCAAAGACAATGTATTCCAAGCCCGGGAGACCCTCCGTAGTGTCATCGATAATTGCTCTATCGCCGAACTCAGAAACGAAGCCCAAACCCATCTCAATCAAATCAAAGAATGATGAATACCAGATATATATTCCTAGCCGCAGCGCTGTTCTTTTGCGTCAGCGCGTTTGCCCAACACAACGAGGAAGTCACCATCGAGGGCACCTATCGCCCCAAGGTCAACAAGGTGGATAAGATTCTGATGCAGGCCGAGACCCCGCAACAGCATTTCGAGATGCCCGGCACAGAGATCAGGGTACTCGACATCGAACATCGTTTTCCCCTCCAACTTGAGAAACTGAGCGCTGTGAATTACAATGGTAAGAACGGACAGAACCCTGTGCCCGTCAAGAACTTCCTGATGGCCGGCTTCGGAACGCGCATCTCCCCGGTGTTTCTCTATAAGCACAACTCCAACCTGACCAAAAATGTGGGTCTGGGAGTGGGCATCAAGCATTATTCCTCATGGCTCGACATGGAGGAATATGCACCTTCGAGCTTCATGAACAACGCCTTCGATATCGGACTCACCAGCAGCAAGTACAAGAACGTCCAGATGGGCGGCAAGGTATATTACAAGAACGACATGGTTCATTACCGTGAGGGTAACAAACAGGTCTATAACACCATCGGCGGACATTTCGGATTGACTCCCACTTCGACGCGTACGGGCGAGGTGAGCCACCAACTTGGTGTGGATTATCATTACACTTTCGACAACACTTATGCAAGAGAGCATTTTGTAAAAGCGGATTATGGTCTTGGCTATACCCAAAGTTGGTGGGGCGACAAGAGCCATCCCCAGAAAATCGGTGTGGATGTCGGAGGTCAATACGAATTTTTTAGGGATAATCTTTATCTGTTGAAAGTCAATCCTTATTTTGAAATGGGTGATGAGTTCTACAAACTCCATTTGGGCGTTCGCCTGGATGGCGTGAACCGTGTTCAGAATGGGGATCAATTCCTGGCAGTGCGCCCCGATGTCAGCGGGAGCCTGTATGTGCTGAACAAGAAGTTGGAATTCTACGCCGGCTTGAATGGGGGTAGAAAGTTGACGACTTATAGCGACCTCATCACCGAGAATCCCTTTGTGGGGAACGAATGCTCTATGTTGGCGCAAAACGTCAAGCTCGGCTTCGATGGCGGTGTGCGGACCAATATCGCTGAAGTGGTCGACCTGCATTTGGGCGTGCGTTATCGCCATACCGACAACGACCCGTTCTTTGTGCACGATAGGAGCGTCCCTGAATGGCAAGGGTTTCCCAATAAGTATGATGTGGTTTATGATGAAACCCAGTTGGTGAGCGTGCTGGCTGATATGCGCGTGAAACTGCGTAACGGTTTCACGGCGGATATGGGCTTCGCCTACAACAATTACAAGATGACTGTCTCGGAATATCCCTGGCATCGTCCCAAGATGGAAGGCAAGCTGAAACTGACCTACGATGTCAACGAAAAACTGGCGTTCAACACCACTTTCCTCTATATGGGTGAACGCTACAACAAGGTTTGGAACAATGGCCCCTATTGGATGACCAAATATCCGCCCCAGTATGATGTGGTAAAACTGAAGGATGTCTACGATCTCAGCCTGGGTGCCGACTACCGTTTCAACGACCAGCTTTCGGTGTTCGCCAAGCTCGACAATTTGCTCAACCAGAAGTACCAACTTTACTATGGTTATCCGGTGGGTGGAATCCAGTTTTTCGCAGGCTTGAAGATGACTTTCTGACCAGCGGAAAAACACGAAAAAAAACCAAAAAAATCTTCAAAAAAAGCGCTTGGTTTTTCAGATTTTTTTCGTACTTTTGTCTTTTAATGTTTAAAAACATAAGTACCTGAAAATGACTGAAGAAGAAATCAAAGAATTAGCTAGTGAAGAGTATGGTGCCAATAAGATCCAAGTGTTGGAAGGCCTCGAGGCTGTCCGCAAACGTCCCGCCATGTACATCGGCGACGTGCACTTCCGCGGTCTGCACCATCTGGTTTATGAGGTGGTCGATAACTCCATCGACGAAGCGATGGCAGGTTATTGCGACCATGTTACAGTGGATATCTTAGAAGGAAACGCTATCAGCGTACTCGATAACGGTCGTGGTATCCCCACGGGCATGCACGAGAAGGAGAAACGCTCCGCCTTGGAGGTGGTGATGACAGTGCTCCATGCCGGCGGTAAGTTCGACAAAGGCTCCTACAAGGTCTCTGGCGGTCTGCACGGCGTCGGCGTGAGCTGCGTGAACGCCCTCTCCACCCACATGACCGCCGAGGTCTATCGTGAAGGCAAGGTGTTCCGTCAGGAATATGAGTGCGGCAAGCCCCTGTATCCCGTCAAAGTGGTAGGCGAATCGAACGCCCACGGCACGCGCATCACCTTCAAGCCGGACGGAAGCATCTTCCTCCATACGGAATATGACTACGATACCCTGGCCAACCGCATGCGTGAGCTGGCCTACCTCAACCATGGTATCACCATCGTGCTCACTGATAAGCGCGCACCCATGGAGGACGGCACCTTCCGTACCGACACGTTCTACTCCGAGAACGGCCTCACCGACTTCATCGGTTACCTCGACGCCAACCGTGTGAAACTCCTTCCCGAACCGATCTACATCGCCGGCGAACGCAACAACGTGCCCGTCGAGATCGCCCTCGAATACAACGCGGAATACTCCGAGAACCTGCATTCCTACGTCAACAACATCAACACCATCGAAGGCGGTACCCACCTCCAAGGCTTCCGCTCGGGTCTGACCCGCTCGTTCAACACCTACGCCGAAAAGAACGGCCTGCTCGAGAAATTCGAGAAACAAAAGGTGAAAATCACCCCCGACGACTTCCGCGAAGGACTCACCGCCGTGATCTCAGTGAAAGTGCCGGAACCACAGTTCGAAGGCCAGACCAAGACCAAACTCGGCAACGACGAGGTGATGGGTATCGTGAACTCCATCGTGGGCCAACAACTGTCGGACTACCTCGAAGAACATCCCAAAGAAGCTAAACTGATCTTCGATAAAGTGGCCCTGGCCGCCCAAGCCCGTCAAGCCGCCCGCAGCGCACGTGAGAAAGTGCAACGCAAAGGCGTCCTGTCAAGCTTCAGCATGCCCGGCAAACTTGCCGACTGCTCGGAACGCGACCCAGCCAAGACAGAGCTCTATCTCGTGGAGGGCGACTCCGCAGGCGGCTCCGCCAAACAAGGACGCGACCGTACCTTCCAGGCTATCCTGCCGCTCCGTGGTAAGATCCTCAATGTGGAAAAAGCCATGCAACACCGCGCCTTCGAGAGCGAAGAGATCCGTAACATCTACACCGCCCTCGGCGTCACCATCGGCACCGAAGAGGACTCCAAGGCACTCAACCTCGACAAACTGCGCTACCACAAGGTCATCATCATGACCGATGCCGATGTCGACGGTAGCCACATCACCACCCTCATCCTGACATTCTTCTTCCGCTATATGCGCGAACTCATCGAAAACGGCTACGTGTACTGCGCCACCCCGCCGCTCTACCTCATCAAGAAAGGCGTCAAGCCAATACGCTACTGCTGGACCGACGAGGAACGGATCAAGGCCTGGAGCGAACTGACCAAGAACGGAACCGTGGGCGGCTACGACGTGCAACGCTATAAAGGTCTGGGTGAGATGAACCCCGAACAACTCTGGGAAACCACCATGGACCCGGCCAACCGTACACTCCGTCAGGTGACCATCGAGAACGCCATGGAAGCCGACCACATCTTCTCCATGCTCATGGGCGACGATGTGGCACCCCGCCGCGAGTTCATCGAACAAAACGCCACCTATGCCAATATCGACGCATAACCCTATAAAACAATTAAGATATGAAAACTTCAAAATTGTCTCGCATCGTGATGCTCGCCATGGGCATCTTGCTGCTCGGAGGTCTTAACTCCTGCAACAAAGGGGGAGGCGGCCAACCAGGCAACCTTACCAAAGAAGAACAAAAAGAACGCGCCCAGGTGTTCAGCGTCTATGACGTGGAACCTACCTTTACTGAGGACAACACCCAGTACGACGTCAAAGTGTTCTTTACCCAACCCGTCGACGACGAGGAAGCCGTGAAAATCTTCCCCTCCGCCTTCGTGGAAAAGTACAACGTGACCACTACCTATCTCGGCGACCGTAAGTTCAACTTCCAATTGAACAACATCGAAAGGAAAGACAAAGACACCAAGATCGAACTCGAACTCAACGGCAAACCGCTGAACTCCAAGACCCAAATCAGCAAGACCCTCACAGTCCCCAGCCAAGGCGAGTTCAAACTCATGGATTATAAAGTCGACAAAGCCAATAGCATTGTCACCCTGTACTTCACCCAACCCCTGAAACAACGCAACATCGACGGATACATCTCCATCGAACCTAACATGGGCTATAGAACCGAACTGGTGGAAAACAAACTGGTGCTTTATTTCGACAAATCGAACGTGTATAGCTATGAACTCGAAAACGTCACCCTAACCATCGGCTCAGGCATCAAGGACAAGGCCGGCAACTCACTTAAACAAGAGGAAGAACTAAACATCGACCTTACCGACCTCAGCCCCAAAGTGCGCTGGACAGAAAAAGGAGTCATCGTACCCGAAGTGAGCGAGGCCACCATCTATTTTGACGCCATCTGCCTCAACTCAGTGGTGCTCCGTATCGTGAAGGTGTATGACGACAACATCCTCTCGTTCTATCAGAACAACGACCTCGACGAGACCTGGGGCATCCGCAACGCAGGCCGCCTCGAGAAAAAAGTAAGGATCGCCCTCGACAACCCAACACCCAACCAATGGCGCTCGTTCCCCATCAAGCTCTCCGACTATGTCGATGTGAAGTCAGGCGACATGTACCAACTCATCCTCGACTTCGGACCGGCCGACTACGCCTACGCCACCGAAGAGTCAAAACGACTCACCCTCGAGGACGACAGACTCGAAGCCCGCTACTGGGACGGACAGGCTGGCGACTTCAAACACCATGACTACGACGGCGACTGGGACGACCCGCTCTCGACATCCTACTATAACTGGGTGGAAGAAAAGAAAAACGTCATCATCACCGACCTCGCCCTCACCGCAAAGATGGGCAGCAGCGACGCCATCGACGTGTTCGTGTTCCAAATCTCCGACACCAAACCGGTGTCAGGAGCTACCGTTGAAGCCTACAACTACCAGCGTCAGATGATCGCCTCAGGTCGCACCGATGGCAAGGGCCATGCACTGCTGAACTGCGAGAACCGCCCCGCCTTCGTGATCGCCAAGAACAACAAGGGCGGACAGTCGGTCATCAAGACCAATGACGGCGAAGCCCTTTCCTACAGTAAATTCAATATCGGCGGCGAGTCAGTCGAAAAAGGTGTCTCCGCCTTCGCCTACTCCAACCGCGGCGTCTGGCGCCCAGGCGATGAACTGCAACTCAACCTGATGGTCTCCATGGCCGACGACAAACTGCCTAGCGACTACCCCGTGGTGATGGAGGTCTATGACGCTTACAACAGCCTCTATACCCGCTTGACAAACAACAGCCCCGTGGGCGGCATCTATACCTTCAACGTGCCTACCAGCCCCAATGACGAGACAGGCCTCTGGAGAGCCTCGTTCAAAGTGGGCAACAGTGTCATCAACAAGAATCTGCGCGTGGAGACCGTGAAACCCAACCGCCTCGAGATCAAACTGAACACTCCTGACGTGATCAGCCTGACCAATCCCAGCACCGTCCAACTGAACTCCAAATGGCTCAATGGACTTACCGCCTCAGGCCTGAAAGCTGAGATCGACGTCACCGTGCGCCAAGGTTCGACCTCGTTCGAGAAGTTCCCGACCTATACCTTCGGAAACGAATCCGAAGAGTTCTATCCCGATGAACTCTCCCTCTTCAGCGGTCCACTCGACGGCCAAGGCAACGCCGCAGTGAGATTCGACCCACTTGCCGAACTCTATGCCGACCAAATGATCAACGCCACCTTCGTCACCAAAGTCTTTGAACAAGGCGGCGACTTCAGCGTGGCCTCATCGACAGCCAAACTCTCAGCATGCCCCCGCTACATCGGCGTGGAATTCCCCCAAACCGAATCAAAATACGGTAGCTACTACTTCACCAACCGTAACTGGAGTTTCCCCGTCGCCCTGGTGAAAGAGACAGGCGACCTCGACAAGAACAGCGCCTCACTCGACTACCAACTCTATAAGCTGGACCATTACTGGTGGTGGTCAAGCGAGGATTCATACACCCTTCAAAGGTATGTCAACGGCACCTATAAACGTCCTGAACAGAACGGCACCATCACCTGCCTCAACGGCAAGGCCGAAATCAACGTGAATGTCCCCGACGAGAAATGGGGCATGTACCTCCTCGTCATCAACGACCCCCAAGGAGGCAACACCTTCGCAAAAGTGATCCGCTTCGACTGGGACTACGCCACCATCCATAGCACCGGCGAATCGGAAGGCCCCGTGCAACTGGCCATGAATACCACCAAAGATGCCTATAACGTGGGCGAAAACATCATCGTGACCTTCCCCTCCAACGAAAACGCCACGGCACTGGTCACCGTTGAAGCCAACGACCATATCATCCAGTCGATGGTGCTCGACAAACTCGGCACCGAAGGCAAAGTGGAAATCAAAGCCACCGAGGAGATGATCCCGAATGTCTATGTGTATGTGTCACTCCTCCAACCGCATAACACCGGTAATGACATGCCGCTCCGTATGTACGGCGTGGTTCCCGTGAAGATCGAGAACCAAGAGATGCACCTCAAACCCGTGCTTAACGTGCCCGAGACCTCAAACACCAACAAGAAAATAAAGGTGTCGGTCAAAGAACAAAACGGCAAAGCCATGACTTATACCCTGGCCGTCGTCGATGAAGGTATCCTCGGACTGACCAACTACAATACCCCGGATCCGTACGACTACTTCAATGCCAAACAAGCTCTGAAGGTGCGTACTTGGGACAACTACGACTATGTCATAGACGCCTTCTCAGGCGAACTCGGTACCGTGTACGCTATCGGTGGTGACGGCTTCATCAACCAGGAGATCACCCTCGACAAACGCTTCAAGGCATTCGCCGTGACCTACGGTCCCTTCGAACTCCAAGCCAAAGGCGAGAACACCACCGAAATAGAAGTGCCTCAATGCTCAGGCGCACTCCGCTTCATGGTGGTGGCCAAAGGCCAAGGTAAGTCGTTCGGCGCCACAGAGAAACAGATGAAGGTCGTCGACCCGATCACCCTCTATCCCGCCGCACCGCGCGTCACCGCCCCCGGCGACGAGATGACTCTCAAAGTTCAAGTGCTCGCCCCCAACATGAAAGGCAAGAATCTCAATGTGGTGGTCAACAATAAGAACCTTACCGCCATCGGCGACATCCCGGGTTCAGTGAAGGTTGACGAGAACGGCGAAGCCATGGTCGTCATGAAAGTGAAAGTGCCCGAGACCCTCGGCAACGCCACCATGGATGTGACCGTCTCCGATGGAAGCTTCGAGGCACAGACCGTGACCGAGATCCCAATCCGTATGCCTTACGCCGAAAAACGTAAGACCTATACCGTCGAGATCGCTCCCAACGCCACCGAGACCCTCGATTTCGACCTCCAAGGCATCAATGGTACACAGGAAGGCAATATCACCGTAGCCTCCCTCATCCCCGTCGACTTCTACAGCCGACTCAACTACCTGAGCACCTATCCCTATGGCTGCCTCGAACAAGTGGTGTCATCTGTGTTCCCACAGTTATATTTCAATTACTTCATCCAACAAGATGAGGCATCGGAAGCCAAGACACGTGATGCCATCGAATCCGGCATCGCCAGCATGAAGTCGTACCAGAAGGCCGACTTCTCACTCACCAACTGGGTGGGAGGCAACTATACCGACCCGTGGACCGAGATCTATGCGTTGCATTTCCTCACCGAAGCCAAGAGCCAAGGCTTCGACGTGCCCGACTATCTCTACGACGGCATGCTGAAACACCAAGGCGACATCGCCAAGGCTTGGGCCAACAACCCCGACTACAAACCTGGTGAGACCATCCAAGCCTACCGTCTGTTTGTGCTCGCTTTGGCCGGCGCTCCCGAGATGGGTGCCCTCAACCGCTTCAAAGACCTGAAGATGAACTACAGCCTGAGTGCAGTACTCACTGCCGCCACCTACGCCCAAGTGGGCAAGAAGAACATGGTGTCTCAGTTCTGGCCTGCCATTCAGGAGGGTGAGTACATGTCGGACTACTATAGCTCCTTCGGCTCAACCACCCGCGACTTGGCCTTCCTGACCTATTCCGAGATGCTCTGCAGCAAAGACGACGCCCTGATCCAAGGCCATGTCAACGACCTTTGTGAAATTCTCAATAGCGGACGTTGGCTCGACACCCAGTCAACCGCCTTCGCCCTGTTCACCCTCGGCAAGTACGCAGAGAAGGTCGGCACCTCCAACGCCCCCATCGCCGCCACCGTCAAAATGAACGGCGACGAGCGTACCGTGAGCACCAACCGCGGTTCGGTCGGCTATGCCATCACCCCGAAGGTCGGTTCCAACAAGGTTGAAATCACCAATAAAGCAGAAGAGAAGCTTACCGCCAAGGTCTATACCAAGGTGGCCAAGGCAGAATATGAGACCCAAGAGACGGGCAACTTCATCAAGATGAAGGTGAATTACTTCGATAAGAACGGCGCCCCGATCAATCCTGCCACACTGCCTATGGGCAAAGACTTCTCAGTGGCTATCACCGTAGAGAACCCGAGCGAATACCGTGTAACCGAACTCGCCCTGTCGTACTACCTCGCCTCAGGATGGGAGATCGTCAACGACCGTATGACCGGCCTCGACGCTGAATTCGATGGTGCCAAGCATCTCGACATCCGCGACGACCGCGCCTATTTCTTCTTTGACCTCTCACCGAAAGATAAGAAGACATTCACCCTGAAGCTGAATGCCACCTATGAGGGTTCGTACATGCTTCCTGCAGTCCGCTGCGAGGATATGTACAACAACGACATCTACTACATGGTGCCGGCTCGTCCGGTCGTGGTGAAATGACCAAACAGCAAAAATGGATGCTTGGAACAGGCCTGCTTATCGCAGGCCTGTTCCTTCTGTTTTTGTGTATTCCAATCCCCAAATTCGATGACCCTTATTCCACTGTGCTGACCGCCAGCGACGGAGAACTGCTCGGAGCCCGCATCGCCGATGACGGACAATGGCGCTTCCCGGCAACCAACACCTATTCGGAGAAATACGTTGCCTGCGTACTCGAGTATGAGGATCGACAGTTTTTCCGCCATAGAGGGTTCAACCCAGTCGCCTTTATCCAAGCCATCATCGAGAATGCCCGCGCCGGCCATGTGGTCAGGGGAGGTAGCACCATCTCCATGCAGGTGGTGAGACTCGCTCGGAAAAACAAACCAAGAACCTACAAGGAGAAATTCCTGGAAGTGGTGCTGGCCCTCCGGCTGGAACTGCATTACTCCAAGAAATCCATCCTCGACCTCTATGCCGCCCATGCACCTTTCGGCGGCAATGTGGTGGGCATCGACGCCGCCGCTTGGCGGTATTTCCACACCACCCCCGACCGTCTGACCTGGAGCGAAGCAGCCACCCTGGCCGTATTGCCCAACGCTCCCTCGATGATCCACCCAGGCAAATCGCGCGAACGACTGCTCGACAAACGTGATGCCCTGCTGCTCAGGATGACCGCCTCGAAAGTGTATAGCCCAAGGAAATACCACCTGCCCCGCCTTAGCCATGACGACTATGAACTGTCACTCATGGAACGCCTGCCCGACAAGCCTTACGACATGCCGATGCTTGCCTATCACTATCTGATGGACATGGAAAAGAGACATAAGGGAGAGCAGATTCATTCCGATATCGACTATCAGCTGCAAAAGAACGTGATCCAAGTGATGGAACGTCATCACCAGAACAATGCCCTTAACCAGATTGAGAATGCCGCCGTCTATGTGGTCGATTACCTCAACGACAGGGTCGTCGCCTACGTCGGCAACAACGCCAACGCCGCTGATGCCGCCATGGTGGATATGGTGAAGGCCCAACGCTCCACCGGAAGCATCATGAAGCCTTTCCTCTTCGCCGCCATGCTTGACGAAGGGACCCTGCTGCCTACCATGATGCTCCCCGATGTCCCTATGACCCTTTCGGGATTTACCCCGAAGAATTACTCGGGCCAGTATTGGGGAGCGGTTCCAGCCAACCAAGCCCTCCAGCATTCGCTGAACGCACCTTTCGTCCATCTCCTCAAAGAATACGGACACCAGAGGTTTCATTCACTGTTGAAACGCCTTGACCTGTCGGGAATCGTGTTCGATGCCGACCATTATGGGCTGTCACTTATCGTCGGCGGGGCGGAAGCTTCGCTCTTCGACCTTGTGAACGCCTATGCTCGAATGGCCAAGGAACTCAGCACTGGCGAAGATCTCAGCCCTTTCAGCCCAGAAGCCATCGCCGTCACTTTTGACGTGATGCGGGGACTTACACGACCCTCAAGCCAAACGGGATGGAGCGGCTTCTCATCGGCGAAACAGGTGGCTTGGAAGACTGGTACCAGCTTCGGGTTCAAGGATGCTTGGACCATCGGAGTCACCGACCATTATGTTATCGGCGTGTGGGCAGGCAACGCCGATGGGGAAGGACGTCCCGGACTGACAGGCGTTGGCGTGGCCGCCCCGATTATGTTCGACGTGGCCGCCTTGCTCAATGACGCCTATACCCATCCCGCCTCCACGCCTGAGTCGATCGAAGTGGAGGTCTGCGCGGTAACAGGCTATCCAAGCACCAGCCTCTGCAGCCATACCAAGATGGTGACCATGCCGGATGTGGAGATTCAAACAGGCCCATGTCCATACCATAAGAAGATCTTCCTCGACTCCACCAGACAGTATCAGGTGCTTCCCGACTGCTATCCTGTCGACCAACGGTGTTATGAGAATTACTTTGTGCTGCCCCCAGTGATGGAATGGTTCTATAAAAAACACTCACCCCTGTATCGCCCTCTGCCGACCCTCTATCCCAATTGCGCCAACTCACACCCCGACGAGCTGATGGCCTTTATCTACCCAAAATCCGATGCCAGGGTCACCATCCCGATCGGCATCAAGGGCGACCGACAACAGGTGGTCTTCGAAATTGCCCACAGAAACCCCTCGAAAAGAATCTATTGGACGCTGAACGACACCTTCCTCGGGATGACTAAATGGAACCACCAAATGCCCATCGACGTGGAACGGGGCACCTATGTACTCCGCTGTGTTGACGAAGATGGAGTGGAACTGCGCAGAAAGATTGTTGTAAATTGATTTTTTTTCATATCTTTGCAAGTTAATACCTATTTTAATATTATGAAGACATTGGATAGTGATAAATTTGTGGGGGAAGGCCTGACTTACGACGATGTGCTGCTGGTCCCAGCCTATAGTGAAGTGCTGCCCCGCGAAACCGATTTGAGGACCAAGTTTACCCGTAACATCCAGCTGAATGTGCCTATCGTTTCGGCTGGCATGGACACTGTGACAGAGTCGCGTATGGCCATCGCCATCGCCCAGGAAGGCGGCATCGGCGTGTTGCATAAGAACATGACCATTGGCAAACAGGCCGCTGAGGTCCGTAAGGTGAAACGCGCCGAGAACGGCATGATCACCGACCCCATCACCATCCATGTCGACGCCACCGTACGCGACGCCCTCAACCTGATGAGCGAATACCATATCGGCGGCATCCCGGTCGTCGACAGCCATAACGTCCTCAAAGGCATCGTCACCAACCGTGACCTGCGCTTCGAACGTGAACTCGACAGACCCATCAGCGAGGTGATGACCAGTGAGAACCTCATCACGACGACAGAGGTGTCGTTTGAGAAAGCTGCCGACATCCTCCGTCAATACAAGATAGAGAAACTGCCCGTGGTGGATCAGAAAATGCATCTGCTCGGACTGATCACCTATAAGGACATCATCAAGGTGAAAGCTCGTCCCAATGCCTGCAAGGATGACCGTGGCCGACTCAGAGTAGCTGCCGCAGTGGGTATCGCCGCCAACACCATGGAACGTGCCGACGCACTTGTGGAAGCCGGCGTTGACGCCCTCGTCGTCGATACCGCACATGGCCATTCAAGAGGCGTGCTCGAGATGGTGAAAGCCCTCCGTGAACGCTATGCAAATATCGACATCGTCGGTGGTAACATCGCCACCGCCGACGCCGCCCGCGCCTTGGTCGAGGCTGGCGCCGACGCCGTGAAAGTGGGCATCGGTCCCGGCTCGATATGCACCACCCGCGTAGTGGCCGGCATCGGCGTACCTCAACTCACCGCCGTCATCAACGTGTCAAAAGCCCTCGAAGGTACCGGCATCCCCGTCATCGCCGACGGCGGCATCCGCTATACGGGCGACATCGTGAAAGCCCTCGCCGCAGGCGCCTCGTCCATCATGGCAGGCTCACTCTTCGCCGGCGTGGATGAGTCACCAGGCGACACCATCATCTTCGAAGGCCGTAAGTTCAAGACCTATCGCGGCATGGGCTCACTCGAAGCCATGCAGGCAGGCTCAAAAGACCGCTACTTCCAAGATATGGAAGACGATGTCAAAAAACTCGTTCCCGAAGGCATCGCAGGACGCGTTCCCTACAAAGGCACCCTCTCCGAAGTGGTCTATCAGATGGTCGGAGGCCTCCGCTCAGGCATGGGCTACACTGGCTCCCATACCATCGAAGAACTCAAAAAGGCCAAGTTTATCCGTATCACCAACTCGGGCATCCAGGAAAGCCATCCCCATGATGTCACCATCACACAGGAAGCCCCCAACTATAGCAAGAGATCCTAATTTTAGAAACCACTATCATGAGAAGATTCAGCTTTTTGAGACTGCTCGTCATCGCCGCAGTCGCTTTCTTAGGCCTCCAAGCCTCCGCTCAGTCGAAACTCGACAAGAAAGTCCTGATGACCATCGGCGACCAAGACATCACTGTCAAGGAATTTACCGATGTCTATAACAAAAACAACCTCAAAGACGAAGTCGTCGAGAAAAAGTCAATCGATGAATACCTCGACCTTTTCATCAACTTCAGAATGAAGGTGATGGAAGCATACGAGATGCAACTCGACACCAACCCCAAGTTTAAGAAAGAACTGAACGGCTATCGTAAACAACTGGCCAAACCTTATTTTACAAACGATGAAATCAGCGAAGAACTGGTCGAGGAAGCCTATCAGCGCAAACTCAAAGACATCCGCGCTTCCCATATCCTGATCACCTGCGACAAACACGCCCTTCCTTCCGATACCTTGAAAGCCTATAACAAAGCCTTGGATATCAGGAAGAAAGCGCTCAAGGGAAATGACTTCGGACAACTGGCTGTCACCTACTCGCAGGACCCCTCGGCTCGCGACATCAAAGCCACCGAGACCACCCCGGCACGCAAAGGCAACCGCGGCGACCTCGGCTACTTCACCGTGTTCGATATGGTATATCCCTTCGAGACCGGAGCCTATAACACCCCCGAAGGCGAAATCTCCATGCCCGTCCGTAGCGACTTCGGATACCATATCATCAAGGTGACCAGCGTCTCCGATGCCTTGGGCACAATCAACGCCTCTCATATCTTCCTCCAACTCAGCCCCGACGCTACGGAAGAAGAGACTCAAGCCATGAAAGCCAAAGCCGACAACATCTATAAGGAAGTCATGGATAGCGATGGCAAAAACTGGAACGAAGCTGTCATGAAATATTCCGACGACCGTGGCAACGCCAGCCGCTCCGGCACCTTGACCCCCTTCACCGTCAGCCGTATCGTTCCCGAATTCATCGAAGCGATCAAACAACTCCAGCCAGGCGAGATATCACATCCCATCCGCACCAGCTATGGGTACCACATCATCAAACTCAACAGCTTTACAGGCGTGAACACCTTCGAAAAAGAACGTTCCGCCATCGCCGAACGCGTCGAAAAAGACATGCGTTCCAAGAAGTCGGAGGCAGTGGTGCTCCAACAGATCAAGAAAGACTATAAATTCAAAAGCAACGACAAAAACCTTGAAGAGTTCATGGCTAGCATCGACAGCAGCCTGCTGAAAGGAACCTATGAACCAGCCGACAACATTGACCTCTCCAAGACCCTTTTCACCATCGGGAAATCTTCATTCACCACAGGAAACTTCGCCAGCTACCTCAAAGCCCATCAAACGGCACAACGTTATCTCAGCCTCCAAACCTACGCCTATCAGCTGTATGAAGCCTTCCAAAATGAAAAACTGCTCGCCTATGCCGACGAACACCTCGAGGAACATTATCCTGAATTCAAAGCCCTCGTCCAAGAATACAACGACGGCATCCTCCTGTTCGACTTGATGGACCAGGAAGTGTGGAGCAAAGCCGTCAGCGATACTGCCGGACTTCGCGCTTTCCATGAGAGAAATGCAGAAAAATACATGTGGAAAGACAGAGTGAAAGCCTGTGTCATCACCGTCAACCGCCCCGAGTCACTGCCCAAAGTGAAAGACTATCTCGCCCAAGGCGTTCCTTACGACAGCCTGCGCATGGTCATCATTCGCGATACCGTGCCCGGTGTCAATGTGCGCAACAGCTTCTATCAGCATGGCGACAACCAATATGTTGACCAGACCGAATGGCGCGTCGGCGTGAGGAACGAAATCCCCTCCACCGTCGACAACACCACCGTGATTGTCAACATTCTCGAAATCCGCAAGCCTGAACCCAAGACCCTTGCCGAAGCAAGAGGCCTTGTGACTTCCGACTATCAAACCGAACTTGAAGCCAAGTGGATGGAGAAACTGCATCAGAAATATCCTGTGAAAATCAACGAGAAAGTACTCGATCAAGTTAGAGCGCTGTATCAATGAGAAAGCTGGGCGTTTTTCTGGTTTCCCTTTTGTTTCTTGCTGGCTGTGGAAAGTTGTTTCGACAGTCGGATCGGATTATCGTGGCGGAATGCTACGATAAGAAACTGTACGCCGATGAGCTGGGAGGCCTGGTCCCATCAAGCGCGGGAAAACTCGACAGTTTGACACAGGTGAACGCCTTTATCGACTCGTGGGTGCGCCGGCAAGTGTTGGTTCACCAAGCCGAAATGAATCTCCCGCCAAGCGAACTCGACTTTACCAAACAACTTGAGGATTACCGCACATCGCTGGTGATATACGCCTATGAGACTCAGTTGATTGAACAGTATCTTGATACCGTGGTCAGCCAAGAAGAGATATCAACTTATTATGAGGAACACAAGGAGAACTTCCAGCTTCGCTCAACAATGGTGCGTGTCGCTTATGTCATCCTCGACGCGGATTGCAAACATGAGAAAGATTTCAAGAAACTGTTGAGCGATCGCGATACCCTTGACGTGGCTCGTCTCGACGACCTGGCGTCGCAACATGCCAAGTTCGTCTCACTTGACGTGGATACCTGGATGCGACTCGACGACTTCCTTACCATCGTTCCAATCGAGATCTTCAACCACGAGAGTTTCCTCCGAAAAAACCGTTTCGTTTCGTTTGAAAAAGACGGCTTCGTCTACATGGTGCGCTTTGAGGACTATCTGCTGGAAAAAAGCGTGTCGCCTCTTGAACTCGAAGAAGCGAGAATTAAAAACATTATCCTGCTGAAAAGGCAGAAAGAATTGCTTGAACGTATGCACTCCGAACTATACGAACAGGCAAAAAATGAAAAAGTATTTGAAATCTATTAAAGTAACAGTATGCTGAAAAGATTTTTGTTTTTGACAGTTGCAATGCTTGGAATGACCGTGGGTGTCATGGCCCAGCAGCCGAAAGTCCAAGTGATCGACAAGGTAGTAGCTGTCGTCGGCAAGAACATCATCCTCCAATCTGACGTGGAGAACCAATACCAACAATACCGCATGCAGGGCAACATCGAAGGTAGCAGCAAGGATATGCATTGTGCCATCCTGGAGGAACTGATGTTCCAAAAGCTGATGCTGAACCAAGCTGAGATGGACAGCCTTGAGGTTACTGACAGCGAGGTCGACGCAGAACTGAGCCGTCGTATCAGTGATCTGATCGGCCGTGCCGGTTCCCAAGAAAAGCTGGAGACAATCTTCAACAAGACCATGTCGCAAATCAAGGAAGAAATGCGTCGGCTGGTAAAGGAAAAGAGCCTTCAAGACCAAGTCCGCGCCAACCTTTTGAAAGGGGTGACGGTGACTCCTGCCGAAGTCAGGGCTTTTTATAAAGGACTCCCTCAGGATAGCATCCCAATGGTGGACACCCAATACGAAATCATGCAAATCGTGAAACGTCCACCTATCAGTATCGACGAGAAGCTATCGGTGAAGGACCAACTCTATCAGATTCGCCGACGTATCCTCGACGGCGAAAGCAGCTTTTCGACCATGGCCATCCTGTATTCGGAAGACCCTGGATCGGCCAAAAAAGGCGGTGAGCTAGGTTTCACAGGCAGAGGTGAGTTCGCCCCAGAGTTCGAGAACGTGGCCTTCAACCTCCATGAAGGGGAGATCTCAGAGGTGGTGGAGACCCAGTTCGGGTTCCATATCATCCAACTCATTGAGCGTAGAGGCGATTATGTCAACTGCCGCCATATCCTCATGACCGCCAAAGTTCCTGTTGAAGCCCTCGAAAAAGCCCAGCATGAACTCGACTCGGCAGCACAACTGATCCGTAATGGCGACCTCACCTTCGAGGAGGCCTGCAAACGGTTTAGCGATGACGACTCCAAGACCAATGGCGGCTATATCGGCAACCCGATCGCCGGTGGCTACGCAATTGGAATGCAAGACATTCAAGATCTGGAGAACTACGGCTTCCAGGAATTCAAGAACCTGGCTTTTGTCATCAGCCGTCTCGGGGAAGGCGTCGTGAGCGACCCCGTCCCCATGACCACCAGCGACAACAAAGATGCCTTCAGACTGGTGATGGTGAAAAAAGTGGTCCCCGCTCATAAGGCCAACTTGACCGATGACTATTCGTTGATACAAGGCTGGGCCATGAACAAGAAAAACCAAGAGGTAATCAGCACCTGGATAAGAAACAAAGCCAAGAAAGCCTTCATTCGCATCGACGAGGATTTCACCGACTGCGATTTCCAATTTGAATGGGAGAAAAAATAAAGAGTTATGTACAGTTCTGACGTGGAGGGCGCTAAAGCCCTGGTGGAGAAATATAACCGCCTTCGCGGCGAAATAGGGAAGGTGATCGTGGGACAGGAAGAGGTGATTCACAACACCATCCTCTCAATCTTCTGTCAAGGCCACGTGCTTCTGGTGGGCGTTCCCGGATTGGCCAAAACCTTGCTGGTGAATACTATCGGACAAGCTCTTGGGTTGAGCTTCAGCCGCATCCAGTTCACCCCCGACTTGATGCCTTCCGATATTGTGGGTACAGAGATTCTCGATGAGTCGCGGCAGTTCCGCTTCGTTAAGGGACCTGCTTTTGCAAACATCATCCTTGCCGATGAAATCAACCGCACGCCTCCTAAAACCCAGTCGGCTTTGCTTGAGGCTATGCAGGAGAGACGCATCACGGTATCGGGCAAGACCTACCAACTGCCAGAGCCTTTCTTCGTACTGGCTACGCAAAACCCTATAGAACAAGAGGGAACCTATCCGCTGCCTGAGGCACAGCTCGACCGTTTTATGTTCAACCTTTCGCTCGATTATCCTACATACGAAGAGGAAGTTGAAGTGGTCAAGAACACCACCATGGGCAAAACCACAGAGGTGAATGCCGTGCTCTCACCAGAAGAGATCGTTTATTTCCAACAGCTGGTGCGTAGAGTGCCGGTGTCGGACAATGTGTATGAGTATGCCGTCGCATTGTCGGCAAAGACTCGTCCAGGAACGGAACGGGCGCATGATTGGGCCAACCGTTTCTTGAGTTGGGGTGCCGGACCTCGCGCTTCGCAATACCTGATTATCGGTGCCAAGGCCAATGCCTTGCTCTCTGGTAAATACTCGCCTGATATCGAGGATGTCCGAAAAGTGGCCATCCCGATCTTGCGGCACCGTCTCATCCGGAATTATACCGCCGAGGCCGAGGGAGTCGGCATCGAGGATATCATCAAAGAACTGGTAAAATAAAAAGAAACAGCCTGAAATGCTTCAGGCTGTTTCTTTTTATAAACGATTATAGTCTTCGAATCAGATACCAGGATTGGCCGAAATCTTTCTCTTGGCTTCTTTTGAGAAAATAGCGAAAAAGTCGCGGTGAAGGATCACCGAGATGCGCATCAAAAGCTCAGTGTCGATGTCCTGACGACGGAAGATGTTATAGACATTGGTGCGGTCGCAGTCAAGCTTGCGGGCAAGCCATGACACAGTGCGTTCTTGGTTCTTCAGTTCCTGTTGGATGAGGGTACCGATGAAAATGGCGTTTTCATCGCCAGCAGCGGCTGTTGCTCTTTTGGCTCTTGGCTTTCTGGTGCCTCTCTTGGTTTCTTTGATCTCGTTGTTTTCCATTTCTTTTAATTTTTTGTTGGTTTTTGACATCAGGTGACCCCAAAAAGAATGTGGGACCACTTATTTACGTTCGCAGTAAGCCTAGATAAAATGCTGCTAATCTCAATGTGTATCCCACATCTTATTCAGATGTACGTACAATAGTCTTATCGAGATTAGGTTTAGACCCGCCAAGTTTCCCTGGCGCTGTCGGAAGAAATGATTTCTAGGCTTTTCTTCTGAACGTAAAATAATCACTAATGCCGTTTAATTATGTTTAAGTTAATTTGTGTCTACTCTTTGTCTTTTTTTTAATGTTGTTTTTTATTGTTACTAATCTTATTTTGCCATGCAAATATAGCAAATATTATTTCATATTGTTACACAAATTATAAATTTATCGAAAAATCATCGATAAAACGACAATAAAAAGCTGAAAATCAGATAATTACATTCTAATTTAGAATTATTCTAAATTATTCATCCACCAAAAACACGGCAATTTGGCGTGCACCAAAAACGCCTTTGACAGATTCTTGCTCGACAGCATGGGTCTGTGTCAGCCCCGTGAGGATGACGGCCTGAGAGGAAACCTTGTCGCCCAAATCTTCCTTCAACAACTGTAAAGCCTCCTTGAGCCCTCCTACGATCTGGTCGGTGCGCGCAATCACCAAGAGTACGTCGCAGTCGGTATAGGATCTCCTCGAACCGGCTCTGCCATCGGTGAGTACGATGCTCCCCGTCTGGGCAATCAGATAGTCGCAGGGCATAATGCTCGCCAGCCTTTTCCGTCCCGGAACGTCAGGCTCAGTGCAATATTGTATGCCATACTTCTCAAGTAAGGCCTGCATCTCATGGCTGGTGCACCATAACGGCTCCCAACCGTTTTGTGGTGCCAATTGCCGTAGACATTCGCCAAGCTCCGACTCGTTTTCCAAATAGATGAAGATGCCGCCCATGTCCTTGAACCTCTGGACAAAGGTGATGGCGTTGCCATCTTCCTCCTTGATGGGGTTCCAAGTGTCGGACTGCAAGTCGATGTCCTCAAACATCGCCTCGGGCTTCTCCATGATGGCGTTCCTGAGCCGTGCGAGAATCTGCTCCTTGTTGGTTACTTGGTCAAAACCTTTCCTATCCTTCATGGCTTTCCGTATTAGTGTCGGTGTCCCACGGACGTTTTCCAAATATGATTTCCAGGTCGTCACCGAAGATGACTTCCTTCTCGATGAGTTTGTTGGCCAGTTGGGTGAGGCCGTCCCTATGACTGCTCAATATTTCGATGGCCTCTTGGTAAGCTTTCTCCACCAATTTGCTCACCTGCTTGTCGATGGTCTCAGCGGTCTTCTCGCTGTATGGCTTGGTCAGGCTGTAATCCTGTTGCCCGGTGGAGTCGTAATAGCTCAGGTTGCCTATCTCCTCGTCGAGACCATAATAGGTCACCATGGCGAATGCCTGCTTGGTCACCTTCTCCAGGTCGGAGAGCGCTCCCGTGGAGATCTGTCCAAAGATCACCTGTTCGGCGGCACGTCCTCCCATGGTGGCAATCATCTCGTGATAAAGCTGTTCCTTGGTGGTGATCTGACGCTCCTCAGGGAGATACCAGGCGGCGCCGAGTGCCTTGCCTCTCGGTACGATGGTCACCTTCACCAATGGATGGGCGTAACGCAACAGCCAACTGGTGGTGGCGTGTCCAGCCTCGTGGAAGGCAATCACCTTCTTCTCGTCAGCGGTGATGATCTTGTTCTTCTTCTCCAAACCACCGATGATGCGGTCAACGGCATCGAGGAAGTCCTGCTTGTCGATGGCCTCCTTGCCTTTGCGGGCGGCCATCAAAGCAGCCTCGTTACAGACATTGGCGATATCGGCTCCAGAGAACCCTGGCGTCTGCTTGGCAAGGAACTCGCGGTCGACATCGGGACCGAGCTTCAAGCCCCTCATGTGGACGTCGAAAATCTCACGGCGGCCGTTGAGGTCGGGCAACTCCACGTAAATCTGACGGTCGAAACGCCCGGCACGCATCAAGGCCTTGTCGAGAATGTCGGCTCG
This sequence comes from uncultured Bacteroidia bacterium, assembly GCA_902801465.1. Taxonomy (GTDB): domain Bacteria; phylum Bacteroidota; class Bacteroidia; order Bacteroidales; family F082; genus Limimorpha. The sequence goes on from CADCIH010000002.1 coordinate 132,246, forward strand.
GTTGGTGGCGGCCAACACGATGACGCCAGTGTTGGTGCCGAAGCCATCCATCTCAGTGAGCAATTGGTTCAACGTGCTCTCACGCTCGTCGTTGCCCCCGTTGATGGGGTTCTTTCCCCTGGCGCGGCCGATGGCGTCAATCTCGTCGATGAAGATGATGCAAGGCGATTTTTGCTTGGCGTTGTTGAACAAGTCGCGCACCCGTGAGGCTCCTACGCCTACGAACATCTCCACGAAATCGGAACCGGAGATGCTGAAAAACGGCACGTTGGCTTCACCTGCAACCGACTTGGCCAGCAAGGTCTTGCCCGTTCCGGGAGGACCAACCAGCAATACGCCCTTGGGTATCTTGCCACCTAACCTGGTGTATTTGGTGGGATTCTTCAAGAAATCCACAATCTCCATGATCTCCACCTTGGCCTCCTCAAGTCCAGCCACATCCTTGAAAGTGACGTTGACCGGCACGTTGTCCTTGTCGAACAACTGGGCCTTCGATTTCCCGATGTTGAAAATCTGTCCGCCACCTCCCATGGAACCACGCCCCATGCCACGCATGAACAGGAACCACAAAGCGATGATGAACACGAAAGGCAAGATCCAGGTGAACAACAGATCCAACCCCCAACTCTTGCGTTCCACGTTGGTGATGTAAACGGGCTGTTCAATGCCACTCTCCACCTGCACCCGCTCCACAGTCTCCTCAAAACGGTCCAACGAACCGATTCGATAGGTGTAACTTGGAGTGCGAGTGTTTTCCTGAGTGTAAATCTCGGCGTTCTCCTTGTTGATCAACTCGATCTTGGTGACCTCGCCCTTCTGAAGCATCTCGATGAGCTGACCCATCTCAATCTCCTCCGACCGGGTTTCGTCCTTGCCTGAGAAATAAAGTGACAAAAGGACCACCGTTAAAATAACGTAAATCCAATAAATGTTGAATCTCCTCTTCCCCTTCTGCGGGTTAGGCTTATTGGGAGTGCTGCTGTTTTCGCTCATAAAAACCAAAAAATATCTAAAAACACCAATTATTCTTCTCCATTCACTATTCTCTCGGCATCGGCCCAGAGCTCCTCCAATTGGTAGAAACTGCGCGCCGACTGAAGGAAGACGTGAACCACGACATCCACGAAGTCGATCAGTATCCATTCCGTGTTATCCCTCCCTTCCACATGGTAAGGCTTCACGTGCTCTTTCTCCCATACAAGGTCGATGACCTTGTCGGCAATGGCGTCCACCTGCGTCTTCGAATTGGCGTGGCAGATGACAAAGTAATCGGTCACCGAAGTGCCCGTCTCCCTCAAATCCAAAGTGACGATCTCTTTTCCTTTTATTGAATCCATGGCTTCGACAACGGTGGCCACAAGCGACTCTACGTTGTCCGACTGGTGTCTAATTCTCATGCTTTTCCTCTCTTTTATTCCTTTTAAACTACAAAATTACACAAATAGTTTGATTGTTGCCGCTTTTTTTGGACAGAATTGGCAAAAAATCCTTAATTTCGTGCATCGAAACGTAATATCATCATGCACGAATTGAACGAAATGCTGACCAAGGTCACCACCTTCATCTTCGACTACGACGGAGTAATGACCGACGGAACGGTCTATATGGACAGCAACGGCGATCCTTTGCGAACCTCCAACGTTAAAGATGGCTATGCCATCCAACTGGCCGGAAAACTGGGGTTCCATGTCGCCGTCATCTCAGGCGCAGTGGTAACCAACATCACAAAAAGGTTGAATATGTTAGGGGTAAAAGATGTGTTCACCGGCGTCCCTGACAAGATCGTGAAGCTTGAAGAATACATGAAGGCATACCATCTTGTCCCAGAACAGGTCGTTTACATGGGCGACGACATCCCGGACCTTCGCGTGATGCAACGTGTCGGGGTGCCAGCATGTCCCGCCGACGCCTCCGAAGAGGTGAAAAGCATCAGCCGCTTCATCAGCGACCGTCCCGGCGGCCATGGCTGCGTGCGCGATATCATAGAACAAACCCTCAAGGCCCAAGGCAAATGGATGACCGCCGAAGCCTATTCCTGGTAAAACCAACCGCCATGATACTAGAACGTATTAATAATTATAATGTAGTGCTTGCATCCAAGTCGCCCCGCCGTCAAGAACTGCTGCGCGGCATGGGAGTGAAGTATGTCACCATCACCAAAGAAACCCCCGAGGATTATCCCGACATGCCTTTTAAAAAGGTCCCGGAATACCTCAGCCGACAAAAGTCGCTGGCGTTCACCGATGAGGAACTGCCTGAAGACTATCTCCTGATTACCGCCGACACCGTGGTGATCGCCGAAAACGAAATCCTAGGGAAACCCGCCGACAAGGCCGACGCCCTGCGGATGCTCCAAATGCTCTCAGGCAAGACACATCACGTGGTGACCGGCGTCACCGTGAGGTCAAAACAAAAGATGAAGACCTTCGCCGCCACCTCCAAAGTCACCTTCGCCACCCTCGACCAAGAGGAAATGGAGCATTACATCGACCAATATCGTCCCTACGACAAAGCGGGCGCCTACGGCATCCAAGAATGGATCGGATATGTGGGCATCTCGGGCCTTCAAGGCTCCTTCTATAATGTGATGGGCCTGCCTACCAGAAAACTGTACCAAACACTAAAGGAATTCAAATGACTAACAAGCCACACAAAAAACCACTCATACTTATCACCAACGATGATGGACACATGGCCAAAGGCCTGCGAAAACTCATCGATTTGATGAAACCCCTGGGAGAACTGGTCGTCATCTCCACCGAACAGGTGATGTCGGCAAAGGGACATTCCATCACTACGACGCCCACCTTGACGGCACGACTCGTTGAAAATGGCCCCGACTTTAAGGAATATGTGTGCAACGGCACACCGGTCGACTGCGTGAAACTCGGTTACCAATGGCTTCTCGACCGGGCCCCCGACCTGGTGGTCTCTGGCATCAACCACGGCTCCAACGCCTCCACCAATGTCATCTACTCTGGCACCATGGCCGCCGCCATCGAGGCCTGCATGGACGGCATCAATGCCATAGGGTTCAGCCTCGACTGCTATGACCTCGACGCCGACTTCGACCATCTCGACGAATATATCGTCACCATCACCAAAGACGTCCTCCAAAACGGACTTCCAGAAGGTATCTGCCTGAATGTGAACTTCCCCAAACGAGGACCGGAACCTATCCGCGGACTCAGGGTGTGCCGCCAAGCCGCCGCCCAATGGACCGAAGCCTATAGCGAATTCGTGGACGAGAGAGGAGGTACCTGCCTGAAACTCGGCGGAAAGTTTACCTGCTTGGACGAAGGCGACGACACAGACTATTATGCATTGCAAAACAACTATATCTCGCTGGTCCCCACCCATTTTGACCTGACAGCCAAACAATATATCGAGGGAATGCGACGTTTTGAACATATAATCGAGAACAAATGAGAATCAAAGACAACTTCTGGCTGGGACTGCTCGTGGGCGCCGCCTCGTTCGCCCTCTGCTTCCTGCTGCTTTGGCTCATCCCCTGGGGTGAAGCCTATCATAGAGCCCCCTACCTGCTGGCCTTCATTCCCGGTATCGTCCTCTTCAGGATGGCCATGGTGAAATGGAATCTGGAACGAGTCGGCAAAGGAATCCTCCTGGTGACCTTCGTCGGCATGCTGTTGGTGTTTTTCTTGGTCTGATCCTATGAAGTACTACATCATAGCAGGAGAGGCCTCGGGCGACCTTCACGCGGCAAACCTGATCGCCGAAATAAAAAACAAAGACCGCAACGCAGAGTTTAGGGCCTGGGGCGGCGACCTGATGCGAAAACAAGGCGTCACCTTGGTGAAACACTATCGCCACATGGCTTTCATGGGCTTCGTCGAAGTGGCAGCCAACCTCCATAAAGTGCTCGGCAACATCAAGGAATGCAAGGCAGACATCCTCAATTATAAACCCGATGTGGTCATCCTGGTGGATTATCCCGGATTCAACCTCCGTATCGCTGAGTTCGCCCACCGTAACAGGATGAAAGTGTGCTATTACATCTCTCCCCAAGTATGGGCATGGAAACAGCACCGTGTCAAGAAAATCCGACAGAATGTGGACGAAATGCTGGTCATACTTCCCTTCGAAGAAAACTTCTATAAGGAACACGGCGTGAATGTGAGCTTCGTGGGCCATCCGCTTCTCGACGAACTGTCAAAACAAGGAAGCTCTCCGAGGATTAATTTCATCCACCGGAACAACCTCTCCGAGAAACGCGAGATCATAGCCCTGCTCCCAGGAAGCCGAAAACAGGAAGTGGAACGCATGCTACCCACCATGCTTAAGGTAATCCCACATTTCCCGCAATACCAGTTCGTGATCGCAGGCGTCGCCTCGCTCGACAAGGAACTGTATGCCCGTATGATCGGCAACAAAGATGTGCAACTGGTGGTGAACCAGACCTATGAACTGCTTCAAAATTCCAGCGCAGCACTGGTGACCTCGGGCACCGCCACCCTCGAAACAGCCTTGCTCTCCGTTCCAGAGGTGGTCTGCTACAAAGCAAATAGGCTCTCCTATATGATCGCCCGTAACATGATCAAGGTAAAATACATCAGTCTCGTCAACCTGATCATGGAAAAACAGGTGGTTAAGGAATTAATACAAAACGACTTCAATGAAAGCAATCTGGTGAAGGAATTGGAACAACTGCTCAACAACCCCGAAAAACAACGCCAATTGCTCGATAACCTCGACCAACTGAAGCACCGCCTAGGTAACTCAGGCGCTTCCGAAAAAGCGGCTGAATTAATAGTTGGAATGGTAAAATAATATTTTATTAATTATTTCTATTGACAAATTATCAATAAAATAGTAACTTGCGCCAGTTTTCAGAACCTTTGCTTGATGAACTGGAACAAGTATCCTTTTGTTAGAATGGTGACGGCCTTGGTCTTGGGTATCATGGTCGGCGATAGGGTAGGAGTAGGCGCACCCGACAAAGCCCTTCTCGTTGGACTCATGGTGATTCCTCTGGCCGTTGAGATGCTGCTTCACCATCTCCTGAGATCGTATCGGTACCGTTGGATCTTCGGGGTGAACACCCTGGTCGCCTTCACGTTGTTGGGCTTCGTCAGGATGTCTATCGAACAACAACCTGAAGTCGGCGCCCAAAAGCCTGGGTGGGAACTGGCTCGTGTGTTGGAACCTCCCGAGGAACGGGAAAAGACGATGAAAGTGCTGCTTCAATCGGATCAAGGCAAGGTGTTGGCCTATTTTCAGAAGGACCTGCCGTCGTTGGACTTGAGCTACGGCGATTACATCGGCTTTTCAGCGCCTCTGGAAGAGGTCTTGCCACCCATGAATCCAATGGAATTCGACTATAAGACCTACCTTGTGCGAAGGGGAGTGGCATGGAGCGTGTATCTGAAAAGCGGTGACTGGATGCCGACGGGGGTCCGACAGACCAATCCTGTGTTCGATTTCGCCTACCGTTTCAGGCATCGATTGCTCCTGACGCTTCAACATTGCGGAATCACCGACGATGAATTCGGAGTCGGCGCGGCTATCCTGCTAGGTTACGACGAGAACCTCCCGGCACAGGTACGAAAGAATTATGTGGCGGCCGGCTCCATGCATATCCTGTGTGTCTCGGGTATGCATGTGGGCATCATCTATCTGCTGGCTTCCTTCCTGCTGGGACTCTTCGGTAAAGGGAAACATGCCGCCTTCGTCAAAAGGATCCTGCTCCTGCTCTTGATCTGGCTCTATGCCTTGATCACGGGCCTGTCACCTTCCATCATGCGCTCTGCCTTGATGATTTCATTTATGCTTTTTGGAGAGTTGATCCGCCGCAAAGGCTTCGCGCTGAACTCTATCGCAGCCTCTGCGTTTATCTTGCTTTTGATCAACCCAAACAACCTGTTCGCCATGGGCTTTCAACTCTCTTACGGTGCCGTGGTAGGTATCGTGTTGTTGCAAAAGCCTATCTATAATATAATATATGTGAAGAACAAATGGCTTGACAAAGCTTGGGAGGTCACGGCCGTTTCACTCGCCGCACAGGTGGCCACAATGCCTTTCACAGTGTATTATTTCAACCAATTCACACCGTACTTCTGGCTGAGCAACCTGCTGATGACGCCGCTTTCGTTCATCGTCATCCTTACCGGCATGACACTCTTGGCCGTTTCCTGGGTGCCATGGCTGAACATCGCCCTGGGGAAAGTCGTATGGCTGAGCCTCCATGTGATGAACATGGTGGTCGCCAGCATTGAGCGACTGCCGCTGTCGTTGGTTAAGGGATTGTATCTGAGTGATTTCCAGTTTGGGCTGAGTTTGTTGCTTTTGCTGCTATTGTGGTTGTTGGTGAACCTGAAACGGAAACGCATGGTAATGGAGATGCTGGTAGTTGCATCGGCTTTTGCGATGAGCTTGGCGTGGAGGAGCCAGCAACTGGCGCATCAGTCGCAGGTGGTGGTGTACTCGCTTCGCAACCATACCGCCATCAGCATCGTTGACGGCTTTGACCAAGTGCTGCTGTGCGATGAGACCCTGCTCGAGGACCCGTCAGCCATCGATTACAGCTTGAAGGGCTTTTGGGCGGAACGACAGCTGCCGATGAGTCCCCGATGCTACCTGCTGTCAGACGACTTTGCCGATCGATTGGCGGTGAAGCGGAGCCATCTGGTCTCTACTCAGGGTAAGCTTCTGGCTTTTTGGAATCCCGACATGTATTATGGCGAAGGGCGCCTTAAGGTTGATTATCTGCTAGTCAGATCCAAACAAACTCCTGACCTGAAACGTATCTTGTATGTTTATCAGGTCGGGGAACTGATCATCGATGGTTCAGTGCCTGAATACTTGGCTGAGGAATGGATTCGACAGGCGGAATCAATGGGTGTTCCTTATCGTAATGTCAGGAAAGGAGCTTTGTTTGTTTGATTAATATATTGAATACCAATATAATATAAAAAAATTTGAAAAAAAATAAAAAAAACGCTTGCTAGTATCAAAAAAGGTTGTACTTTTGCAGCCGTTAAAGGCTTTAACAAGCTGGTCCGGTAGTTCAGCTTGGTTAGAATGCCTGCCTGTCACGCAGGAGGTCGCGAGTTCGAGTCTCGTCCGGACCGCAAGAGCGCAAGTCACCCAAGACCTGCGCTCTTTTCGTTTATGAGGGTGAAGAAAACCACCAATAGGTTGATAGGGATATGCCTCACCGGAGTGATGATCCTCTGGATGACGCTGTTTGCCACGCTGGTCCAGCATCAATGGCAACAGCGTGAGTGGGAGCGTCAGGCTGAAGAAGCCTGGCTGGCCGACAGCATTGTCACCCTGCTGTTCGCCGGCGATGTGATGGGACACGAGCCCCAATGGAAAGCAGCCTACGACCCCGCCACGGACAGCTACGACTACCACGATTGCTTCCGTTTCGTTCAGCCTTACATCGAACAAGCCGACCTGGCCTGCGCCAACCTTGAGGTAACCCTGGCCGGACCACCATACACTTCCTATCCCTGTTTCTCGTCGCCTGACGCTTTGCTTTTTGCTTTGAAAGACGTAGGCTTCGATGTTCTTTTCACAGCCAACAATCACGTACTCGACCACGGGCGCCAAGGACTGGAACGAACCCTGCTGATGCTCGACAGTGTGGGAATGGCCCATGCGGGTAGCTATGCCGACTCGCTCGACCGTGTTACCGGCTATCCTCTAGTCCTGGATGTGAAAGGACTACGTGTGGGCTTCCTCAACATGACCTACGGCACCAATGGTATCAGAGTGCCTAAGCCAAATTGCGTCAACAAGATGGACCGTCCCCAAGTGGCCGCCGATTTCAAGAAACTCCAGAGTCAAGATGCAATGCTGAAAGTGGCCTTCGTACATTGGGGCGATGAATACCAACTTGAAGCCAATAGATACCAACGGAGTTTCGCCGGTTTCCTGGTCGACCAAGGCGCTGACCTGGTGATTGGCGGGCATCCGCATGTGACGCAGAATGCCGACACCCTATTCAATAGCGACGGGAAACCAGTGGTTGCCTACTATTCGCTGGGCAACTTCATCTCCAATCAACGCGGAACCAATACCAAAGGCGGCATCATGGTGCAAGCCGCCGTCAACAGGTTCACCGGACACGTGATAGAGACTGGCTACATCCCTTACTATGTGTTCAAAGGGGTGATCGACGGCAAATACCAATACTACGTGATTCCAACCATACCTTATATTAATAATAGGTATGATTTCCGACTGCCGGCCTATGACAGCATCTCGCTGGTCAAAGTTCATCAAGCCTTGACGGAGCGACTTTCGGATTTTATTCCTATTTTTGCAGACTTTTCGAAATCGAGGACAAATGAGCTTTATTGATGAAATCAACAGACGCAGGACATTCGCCATCGTGAGCCACCCCGATGCGGGTAAGACCACGCTGACAGAGAAACTGCTGCTTTACGGCGGCGCCATCCAGGTAGCCGGTGCGGTGAAATCGAACAAAATACGCAAGACTGCCACTTCCGACTGGATGGAAATTGAGCGTCAGAGAGGAATCTCGGTGGCTACATCCGTCATGGGATTCGACTATAACGGGATCAAGATAAATATCTTGGATACCCCAGGCCACAAGGACTTCGCCGAGGATACCTTCCGCACCCTGACAGCTGTGGATAGTGTCATCGTGGTCATCGACGCGGCCAAAGGCGTGGAGTCGCAAACCGAGAAACTCGTCGAGGTGTGCCGTATGCGCAATACCCCAATCATCGTGTTCGTCAACAAGATGGACCGCCCCGGTAAGGATGCCTTTGAACTGCTCGACGAGATCGAACAGAAACTCGGCCTCCGCCTAACGCCCCTGAGCTGGCCTATCAATATGGGACCGAAGTTCAAAGGCGTGTACAGCATCTACGACAAGAGCTTGTATCTGTTTCATTCCGATAAGCAACATATCACTCAAGGCATCGCTTTCGACGACCTCAACAACCCAGAGCTCGACAAGGTGCTGGGCGAAGATGCCCAGACGTTGCGCAATGAGACCGACCTTGTACAAGGCGTCTATGACGAGTTCACCAGGGAGGCTTACCTCAAGGGTGATATATGCCCCGTGTTCTTCGGATCCGCTTTGAATAACTTCGGCGTGAAGGAGCTGCTCGACTGCTTCATCCAGATTGCCCCGACCCCGATCGGACGCGACACGGTGGAGCGCCATATCGATCCGACTGAGGAAAAGTTCACCGGTTTTGTTTTCAAAATTCACGCTAACATGGACCCCAACCACCGCGACCGTATCGCCTTCGTTCGTGTGGTCTCAGGCCGTTTCGAGCGTAACAAGAACTATTACCATGTGCGTCAAGGCCGCGAACTGAAGTTTTCCAACCCCACCGCCTTCATGGCCCAGAAAAAGTCGGTCCTCGACGAGGCCTTCCCCGGCGACATCGTGGGTCTGTACGACGCCGGAAACTTCAAGATAGGTGACACCCTTACCGAAGGAGAAATCCTGAATTACAAAGGCATCCCGAGCTTCTCCCCAGAACAATTCCGTTATGTGGAGAACGCCGACCCGATGAAGGCAAAACAACTGGCCAAAGGCCTGGAACAACTCACCGATGAGGGCGTGGCCCAACTCTTTACAGGCAAGATGACAGGCCGTAAGATTATCGGTACGGTAGGTGAACTGCAGTTCGAGGTGATACAATACCGTCTGCTTCATGAATACAATGCTTCATGCCGCTATCAGCCGATTTCACTCTACAAAACCGCTTGGATCACCAGCGACAACGAGGCACAACTGGCCGACTTCAAGAACAGGAAAGCCATAAACCTGGCTGAGGACAAAGAGGGTAGGGATGTGTTCCTCGCGGAGTCACCCTATGCATTGCAGATGGCAATGGAAAAATATCCCGACATTGAATTCCATTTTACTTCAGAATTTTAATTTGGAAATACCTTTTTCTTATATTTGCATGTTCTATTAATAATAAGGTGTAAAACAAACTAAAACTTCAAACTATGGGACTTCTCAAAGAATTCAAGGAATTTGCCGTTAAGGGCAACGTGATGGACATGGCTATCGGCGTTGTCATCGGCGGTGCTTTTGGCAAAATCGTCACTTCCTTGGTGAGCGACATCATCATGCCGCTGATCAGCGCAGCTACGGGCGGACTCTCTTTCACCGATTGGAAATGGGTTATCCGTGAAGCAGTGATGGATGGTGAGACCGTCGTCAAACCTGAACTTTGCCTTACTTATGGCAATTTCTTCCAAGTGATTTTCGACTTCATCATCATCGCCTTCTGCATTTTCATGGTGGTGAAAGGCATGAACAAAATGAAGAAAAAGGAAGAACCGGCTCCCGAACCTGCCCCTGCCGAGCCGTCTGAAGACATCAAATTGTTGACGGAAATTCGTGATTTGCTCAAGAAAAATTGAGAAATCTGCCTGTTTTGCTTCAAAAAACACCCCGTAGAGACGACAAAAATGTCGTCTCTACGTGTTTTTATGCAATTTTTTATCGTTTTTTGTTTTTCTATTTATTTGATAATCAGGCAAAAGAAATTTTTTTGAAAAAAAAGTAAAAAAAAGCTTGCGGGAAAGAAAAAAGGTTGTACCTTTGCAGCCGTTTTCACCCCCTGAGATACGGGGGTTGCGAAC
>CADCIH010000003.1 GCA_902801465.1 uncultured Bacteroidia bacterium
CCCAAAGCTTCCAAACCGCCTGGAAATTCAGGCATCTCATCGATTGGAGGTACCTCTTCGGGTGGTACCACAACATACTGCTTTGAAGAACCGCAACTAGCGAGGAAAGCCAACGCCACACATAGTAGCATAATAAATTTTGCTTTTTTCATACTATTTGTTTTTGACGCTGTAAAGATAAGAAAAACTCTTTACTATAATCTACTACAATCTTTGGTCAGCCGACAAAATGTTCGTTTCTTCGCCGCAATTTCTATTTACCTTTCCATCAATTAGAAGTTGCGCCCGACACGTATCAGGGATAACACGATGAACATCAACGATTTCAAGAATCAAAGCGGAATGAAGATCCAAAATGGCTTGACGCTTTACTATTGCACAAAATGCGGAATGCCTTCTATTGCCAAACTTCCTACCAAATGTCCCATGGGTGGTTTTCATGTTTGGGCAAAATCCATGGGCTAACATCAATAAACAATATTAAAATCATTACCTTTGCAGCATGAACAGCCGCTTCGAGATCAACAAACGGAAGGAATACCAGGAGGGCCTGTTGGCCGCTTTCAGCGTGACGCTGCCCGACGACTTCAGGTCTGACTTGGAGGAGTTGATGGCCGATAAGGAGGTGAGCGCCGCTACCAAGGAGACGGTACGGCTTTGGCGTGAGATCGTGGCTCCTTTCGGTAACACGCTGTCCTACATCGTCAACAACCGGTTCATTCCAGAAGCGCTGCCGTCCATCGTCCAGGATGACTCCAACGACCACATCACGATGTTGGCCGAAGACGTGTTCGACATGCTGCAAAGGTTGAACCGAGCCACCGCCAAGGCCTTTGTCGCCACGGTGAAAGGCAAGACCGGTTGCATCGAGAGCCTTTATGCCGCTTTGTTGGAAGGAGACAAGGAGACTTTCGTTCATTTGCTGAGCGATCGCCAGTGTGACGCCACTCCCTTAGCCCGCCTCTGCCGTTGCTGTTGGGACGATGTCCGCATGGGCACCACCATCAAGGAAGACGAGCTTGCTCCCTATCTCGACTATATGTCGGAACTGCCCTGCGAGACCGACGACGACCACGCCTTGAATCAAGCCGTACAACAAGTCCAGCCCAGTTGGAAACGTTTGCAAGAAAGCGACGATGCCGACTTTGACCGAGATCTCGAACAGTATTTCAGGGATTGGCGCCAATTCTATGAGGCGCATTTCAGGATGTGCGTGCATTTTTATCAGGACAACCGCACTGATTTCAAGCCTGACGAACAAAAGCTGTTCGACAGCATCTTGGAACAGCCCGATGTCCAGCTTTTGCTGAAGGAGTCGGCGCCTTGTATCCCCTGCGATGCCGACCCTGATGAAACGAAGCCCTTCACTCTACCGAGGGACTTTTTCGAATGGCCTCATGCCTCCATGATGCCCGTTGAGCACCTCTATATCAAGAAAGAAGTTGTCCAGCGAGGTGCTGCCACCTTTGTGGAGCTCATCAACTACCTGGCCGAGAACGGCTACATCGAGGACCATCCGGCAGTGAAGGCCTTGTTTGCCTACCGTTTGACGGGTCGTTGCCGTCCCGAAGGTACCTTGCAGCCAATCATCTGGCGCGGCAAGAACGGCAAGTCGTATGAGTTGATTTTCCTCATCCGCTACCTCTCCGACCGCGGCGACTACAAGAAGATGCGCCGTTTCTTCCAGGGCCCCGAGTGGGTGAAGGACCGCGACAGCAGCTACGCCATCGACGCCGACAGCAAGTTCAAGTTAAAGATAAAGGAGTTTTATCCTGGCACTTGCCCTTTTTAAATTACCATTCACCCTTTATTTCCCTAGAAAAACAACGGCAAAATGGCAATTATTCCATAGAAAAACAACGGTGAAATCGAAATATTCATTAGAAAAACAACGTGAAAGTATTGATAATTCCCTAGAAAAATGTATTTTTGCAACTTGAAATAAAGTTGTAACATCATGTTAAAGAGAAAAATATCAGAGACTTTAAAGGCCTGGAAGGAAAAACCGAACCATAAACCTCTCGTCATCATGGGCATCCGACAATGCGGGAAGACCTACATTTCCCAACAATTTGCCCATGAGAATTACAAACACGTTGTCTATATCAACTTCATCAAACAAGAGGAAAGAAAAACCGCCTTTTATGGCTCAAAGGACGTGGACACCATCATCCTCAACCTTTCCGCACAGATGAGGGACTCCCGTTTCGTTCCCGGCGAGACCTGCATCATCTTGGACGAAATACAAGATTGTCCCGAAGCCCGCACCTCCCTGAAATTTTTCAAAGAAGATGGCCGTTACGACATCATCGCCACTGGTTCGCTGTTAGGCGTTCAAGGATATGGACAAGACAAAAAGCGAAGACGTGTAAGAAAACCCGTAAAACAAGAAAAAGGGAGCAACTCCGTTCCCGTTGGCTATGAGCAGATAGTGGAGATGTACCCGCTTGACTTTGAGGAATTTCTGTGGGCCAACAACATGAGCGAAGTAGTCATCAACACCCTGAAACGTTGTCTGGAAGAGGAATTACCCGTACCCGAAGGCATCCATGTGGCCATGAAAACGCTGTTGAACCGCTATGTCGCCGTCGGTGGTCTTCCAGATGCCGTGAATGCCCTTTTGGAGACCAACAACATGAACGAAGCGGATGCCGTCTGGCAAACCATTCTCAAGGAGTATCGTTCCGACATGGTGAAATATGCCGACGAAAAGGACAAACCCCACATCCGTGCTTGTTTCAACGCTGTTCCCAAGCAACTCGCCAAAGAGAACAAGAAATTTCAGTATTCCAAGGTGGAAAGCGGAGGTCGCGGAGAGTATTACAAGGGATCTTTGCAATGGCTGGAAGACGCTGACATCATCCGTCGTTGCTATAACACAAGCATTACAGGACTCCCTTTAGAAGGAAATGCCATAGAAAACACCTTCAAGGTTTACACCACCGACATCGGGATTCTCGTCGCCATGTTGGGTCCTGCAGCACGCGTGGACATCCTTCAAGGCAACTTGGGAGATTTCAAGGGAGCTATCTATGAAAACCTGATGGCCGACACGCTGATTAAGAAAGGACAAAGCCTGTATTACTTTCAGAAAGACTCGGGGTTGGAGCTGGATTTTCTCGTCCGTTACAAAGGGGAATGTGTTCCCGTGGAGGTGAAAGCCCGTTCTGCCCGAGCCAAGAGCATCGCCACTGTCAGGAAACACCCCGAGAAATACGGAGTGAAGCATTTTGTCAAGTTCGGCGATTATAACATCGGACGCTATGGGGATTTGCTCACCCTCCCCACTTATATGCAGTTTCTTTTAGACCTTAAACCGGAAGAAGTAGTGTTGGAGGCAATAGATACAGACGAACTCACTCGTTTGGCGAAGGAGTTTCTAAAATAAGCAAAGGTGGCAGTTGGCCAAATACCATTTCAACTAGTTCAAGCAACGCATCGAGGAGCTGTATCCCGAGGTGTTTGAAGTGAAGAAGTAAATTGAATTTTGCAGACTTTCGGGCCATAAGTCGGTTTTTTTATGCGTTAAGGCCCGAAAGTCTGCATTTTTTTATTCAAAAAGGTCTTTCAACCCTTACTATAATCCACTACATTCCTTTGCCATCTATTGCGGACCTTTTATTTTCGCAAATAAAACTCACGAACAGAGCATTAGTCCGAAAAATGTTTATATTTGCATACGAGTTGGGGGAGACATCCTGACTCTGCAAGGAAGGCATTCCAAGTTCCTGCCTGTAAACATCGCCAAACAACACGGGGAACGAAGGACTAATGCTCGCCTTTGTTTTGGATTCAATAGGCCTTGGTGCCGACTTGATAAGAAACAAGCGTGGGATAGGGTTTCTTCGATCCGTTCCGTAAAGGTGTTTGGCGATACCTACAGGCAGACGGCTTGACAGAATCGAGTCTCACGCTTTTCCTGTATTATCACATTAAAGCCCGTTTTGGTGGGACAGGCGGGCAGAAAGAGAGCGAACCGACTATGTTATTCAGAATCACAGTAAAGAACTCAAAACTGACTAACGGCATCCGTGTTGAAAAAGGAATGTCCGTTGATGTGGTCACTAACAGCATGAGCAATCCAGTATTGATCAATGGTGGTAAAGAGGTAGCGGATGCCTTCATGAGAATTTACGGAATTGATATTAAAAAAGCTGGTGCGTTGAGCATGGCTTGGCTGGATGTGGAAAGGATTGGATGAAAGCTTGTTGTTTATAGTTAGAGAAGTCTAACAGGAATTGAGAAGTGTTTAACAAATTAAAATACTATAATATGACCTACGACAAAATCATGACTGCTTTATTGCTTGCTTATGAAGCTCATCCTGAAATGGATGTGGAAGAAATCATAGAACAAGTGGCCCGAGAAATGGATGCAAGTGAAAAGACCATGGAGAGCATCAAGGCCACTTCTGAATTGCTTGACAAATTTGAAGAAAAGAAAAAGGCTCTTGAAGCCGCACACGAAGACGGCGAAACCACAAAGAAATGGATTCTTACCGAAACCGCGCGCATGACCGAAGGACGGACAGATAAAGAAAAGGAGAACTTGACCAAAGCCATTGTTGAAAAGGTTGAACTTGTCGTAAAGAATAGTCTTGCTGAAGAATCAAACAATGAGGAGAAATAGCCATGGAAAACGAATATATCTATACCGAAGAGTTTCAGTCCTACGGTGACAATCTGAAAAATAGCTTAACTGAATATGCCACTTTGGAATCGACCCTGCTTGATGGTACTCCTGTCGAAGGTGAAGACAAAGCGACTCCACTGAGTTGTATGCAAGAGTTTCTTAATGCCGCGTTGATAGGCGACAAGGACACGGCGATGAAGAAACTTTTTGCCGCAGGTGTTGTAATGGCCAAAGATAAAGGGGTGTTGCCTTTTGAGTTGCCAAACGATTCGCCGACAGGTGTCGCATCATTAGTTGACGATAGCCTAACTCGTGTAAAAGCTGCATATAAAGTGGCGACTGGCGAAATAACCCTCGAAGAAGTTGCTGATGCTTTGATTGATACGGTGACAGCACGTGCAATGGCTGTTGTAGACAAGGTGCTTGATGACCCGGAGGCAAGTGTTGAGGCGTTGTGTGATTTGGCTTCGGCCTATCCTCCTTTGGCTGCAGCTGTGCAATTTGCCAAGCCATATATTAAACAATTAGCAGATAGATTTGCACCAAAGGCAAAAGAATATGTCCATTCAGGGTTGAACTTCATTTCTCAATATGCCAAAAAATCAGCAAGGTCTATCATTGCAAAGGCTCGAGAGAATGGGGTTAAAGTAAAGAATCATTTGCTAAATGCCATTATTGGATAAAACTTCGGATTATGATACTTGTACCTAAGGCGAAACCAGTAAGAATCAGAATCAAGTCGGGAGGGGAGGAACATTTTTCACTTGATTCGCTGAAACGAAATTTCTCTGTGCTAGACTTATGGGAAGCAATGAAAGAGAAAAGACTTTCCCTGTGGTTGAGACAGCAGCGTGAAGACGAATTGGCAGCTGGCACTGAAGGGTTTTGTGAGATAAAAGAGCTGTCTGTTGATGATTATGTTCAATTTAGTAATTTGTTTTTTACAAATGAGACTTTTAAAGATGTTGAATCTCTACTGAAATTCTATAAAAACGCGGGACTCGTTGACGATTTTAATAATGCAATTTCGGAATTGTTTGGCATGATGAGTTTCGCGGAAGTCAAAAAAAGTTTTGAGTTATTCAGAGATAAGAAAGGTAACGATAATGAGGAATGGATTGACTTGTTTTTGCATAAGATTAATGAGTTGGAAATTACGGAGGAAATAGAGTGTCACGAAATCCTTTCAACTTTATATAATCAGCAGGGTGAGTTTAAAAAGATGAAATACCATCAAGAAAAAGCCAAAAAGCTTAAAACTATCTAACGTGAGTCAAATAATGAAATGAATAATAAAGTAATTAACGATTTCAGAAAGATGATAGATGTAAATACACCTATCATTTGTATCCAGGATTACGATTTTGCCAGAATTGACGAACTCATTGAAATTGTTGTAGGACCCAAGAATGTGTATGAATGGAATCCTGCTACTGGCAGAACTGATTTTAAAAACAAAGGGTCAAAAGAGTATGAGCCGTTGGATGCTTTTCTGGATTTTTATGTAACTGAAGAACCTTTCAAGCCAATCGACAAATACCTTGTGTTAAAAGATGTGCAAGACTATGTGAACGAGCAGACAAGTGAGACCGGTTATCTTGACCCCATGAAAACCAAGATTAAGTCGCAACTTCAACTGATTGCCCAACGTAAGCTTTATGATCGCTCTTATAGCACTACAGTCATCATCGTGTCTTCATATATTCATCTTCCCCAAGAGCTTGACAAATACGCTTCCTATCTTGACATATCATTTCCTACTGATGATGAAATCAAACAACTGATAGATTTGCATGTTAAAGTCAACGAATATAAGAATTATAATGGTAGTGATACAGAGAAGTTGCTGCCATCATTAAAAGGCTTGACCTGTTTTGAGATTGACCGCATGTTGGATATGGCCATGAGTAGCAATGGAACTCTGACCGCCGAAGACCAACGCATGATTTTGCAACATAAGAAGCAAATGGTCAAAAAATCAGGCTTGCTCGAACTCGTTGACACCCCTGCCAGCCTTGGCAGCATCGGAGGCATGGATGCTTTGAAGTCGTACCTACAACGGAAGGAAAAGGTTATCAAGAATTTAGGTGAAGCAATGAGCAAAGGGGTTGCGGTGCCTAAAGGCATTTTCATTGTGGGAATGCCCGGCTGTGGCAAATCTTTGTGCGCCAAGGCTTCAGCTGCTTTGTTCAACACACCTTTGCTGAAAATGGACATGGGAAGCATGATGGGCAAATATGTCGGTGAAAGCGAAGGCAATCTTCGCCGCGCCATTCAAATTGCCGAGGCTGCCGCACCGTGTGTTTTATGGATAGACGAGATTGAAAAGGCTTTTTCAGGCGTTGGTGGCAATAACGACATCATGACGCGAATGTTCGGCTATTTCCTTTCGTGGATGCAAGACAAGACGAGTAGTGTATATGTGATTGCCACGGCTAACAATGCAGACAATCTCCCTCCCGAATTAAAACGAAAAGGTCGTTTTGATGAGATTTTCTGTGTCAATTTGCCCAACGCCGAGGAACGCAAAGCCATTTTTGAAGTTCATTTGAAGAAAAAGAAAAAGGGAAACTTGAAACTGTCTGACAAACTAATTAAAGACACAGACGGATTCAACGGTGCTGATATTGAAGCCGTTGTGAACGAGGCAATGGAAGAAGTCTTTATTGATGAGAAGAAGGACTTGAATATAGATGTGCTTGAAACGATAGCGTCACAGACCATCAGCATTTCAAAGTCATGCAAGAAACAGATTGACAGCATGAAGAAAGTGTTTGAGGAAAGCAGTTTCAAGGATGCTACCTCGGGACAGATTACAAAATCAAAATGATAGAGTCTGAGATAATACTAAGGAAAACGGATTCTTGATATGGAAACCTTAGACACCCTCCGCCAAACCCTAGAAGCCTGCCAAGAGCGCTTCGACAACAAGATAAGCCCCGCTATGGAAGCAGCCGACAAAGCTGTGCAAGAGTATGGATTCAGCTCCTACATGGACTTGATGGCTGCGATGATGCGTTTATCTAAGACCATTGTTGCCGCCAGCAAGAAAATCAAGGAACTGTCGATGATTGAGGAGGAGATAGAGGAGATGGACGACTTGCTGGAAGTCTACGAGCCTATTGTCAATGAGATGTTGCCCACTATTCAGAACGCCTTGATTGAAACCCTACCTTCCGACACTTTCGACGATATGGATGAGGACAAAGGATTGGAAGGCTTGGTGAAATTCATAACAACATAAAACAATATGAGATCGTCTACATTGAACTTCACCCAGCCCGCCCGTCGCGTCTATACCGCCACCAAGAAGGCCGTCCAGCAATGCGGCCAGTTCAAGCGCATCGAGTGTAACGACCAGACCTTCACAATCACGGCAAGGCATGGGATGAGTCTGCTTTCGCTGGGCGAGAACGTCACCATCCATGTGGTGGCCACAAGCGCACAGGAAACCGAGGTGAGGATAGAATCGGCATCACGCATCTTCCTTAACTTCATCAACGGCGGCGTCAACAAGAAGAACGTCCAAAGCCTCGAAGACCACATTCGAAACGAGGTGTATAAGCTTTGCAGCGATGAGGAAATCAAGTTGCGGCGGTAAGGCTCTTGATGCTTATCTTTTTATCACAACCCAACGACCTGCGCTTGTGTTGCCCTCGCGAAGCAATACTCCCATCTTTTGTAAGGTTGCCAGGTCTCGTTGCACAGTTCTATGAACTACCGACAAAACTACTGACATTTGCTTGCTGGAGATGAATGGATTTTTGTTTATCAAATCACATATTTTCTTCTGTCTTTCAGTTAGTTGTACTACCGACAAACTTACGACATCACTTACGACATTTTTTCGTCCACTTACGACATCATATCCCCGTTGGAATGTCACCAAAGTGCCGCCGCAATGTGATTTCACCGTCGGCATCGGCAACCCCGCTTTTTCGAAACCCTCACGAATCTTCTTGTAGCCACGTCCCCATGTGTCAATGAAACCCGCCTTGAACATGGTGTCAGCAATGTTCCGATTGCGTGGCTTGGAAGAGTGTTTGCCATAAAGTACCGTCTCGTCATAGCCTTCTGGCAATTCTCCCTCATTCCAAATCTCCACATGGTCATTGTAGACATGCATCTGAATGTCTGGCCCTGTGTAATCCTTATGCGCGATTGAGTTGTATAGTATCTCTCTCAGTGCCTCTACTGGCACCTCCAGTTCCTCTTTCCGTTGCATACCGTCAAAGCGCACAGGCGAGGTCAAATACTTGGCTTTCAAAACCTCAACCACACGATCTGCCATCTGTATGATGTTGCCCTCAATCACGTCCTGAATCAACAAGTCAGCCTCGTCAACACCAAAACGGCCAATCTTGAATCTTACGCTGGTGAAAAACTTTAGCGGGTCTTTGCCAAAAAGCAATAATGCGGCATTCTTCAAGTGCCCGTCCTCATCCAAAAGGTGCAAACTTGCCAGCACATCTTGGGTGGTTGCATTGCGTTCATCTTCCGGGATGCGGTTGGCATCAATACCCTTCCGAAGGAAATAATTGATGGCCTCACGGTCAATGTCGTCAAAAGTCGCGTTCTCATTGGCAACGTCATCCCACGACTTGCCCATCTTCTTCATGATAAACTGCTGAAGTGCAGCACCGTTCAGTTCCTGCATCGTGGAACCCGAACGATAGTAATATTTACCCTTAAAGCTGATAGGTACATTGCTTGGATTGACTATTAACTCGATATAATCCAACCCATTTCGTTCGTAAAGATTCACATCCACCACCAGTCCCATATAATTGACAATCTTGTTGGGAATGTCCTCAAGCAACTTTTTCGAATCATTCACTCCCACCACCTCGTGATTATCATCCACGCCAAAATACATCACAGCTCCCTGAGCATTCGCGAAGCCGCAAATCCATTTCAGGTATTCGTCCTTCCAAATGCTCTTAAACTCCACGTTCTGGCACTCCTTTGGTTTTATCTTGCCCATGTCAAATCAATTTGAAACTGTGCAAAGGTACAAATTTTTCAACATCCCGTGTACGGCGTTTGGTACTATGATTTGACGCAACTGCTTTGATTGCCTTATGGACAAAACATCCAAAGCCTTGGAGAACTACATTCAAAACGAGGAGTATAAGCTTTGCAGCGATGAGGAAATCAAGTTGCTGCGGTAAGAGTTTTTCTTTTTGTAATTAGATGTATTCCATAAAAATCGCTATTTTTTCGGAATTGATTCCGAAAAAATCATAATATTTTCGGAATTTAATACTTTTTGTGTATATTTGCAGCGGCATTTACACAAAGAGGTATGATTAAACGTGAACTTGAGGACAAGGTCAAACAGAGATTGTTTACCGGAAAAGCCATTATCCTGATGGGCGCCCGTCAAGTGGGCAAAACCACTTTGTTGAAACAGCTTTTTGCTGGCAATGACGATGTTTATTGGATGAGCGGCGACGACAGCGATGTGAGAAGTCTGTTCGAGAATATTTCGGCGACCCGGCTGAAAGCTATTATGGGAAACAAACATGTTCTTGTCGTTGACGAGGCCCAACGCATCACCGATATAGGTATCAAGCTGAAACTGGTGACAGACCAAATACCCGACGTGCAGCTTGTCGCCACGGGAAGTTCCTCGTTCGATTTGGCCAATAAAGTCAACGAGCCTCTTACAGGCCGTAAATGGGAGTATCGGATGTTCCCGCTCTCCTTCTCGGAGATGGTGGCGCATACCGGCCTGCTTGAGGAGAAAAGGATGCTTCCTCACCGGCTCGTTTATGGCAGTTATCCCGATGTGGTTACGCATCCTGGCGATGAGACCGTCATCCTTGACCAATTGGCGGAGAGTTATTTGTATAAAGACATCCTTGAGTTTGACAAGATACATAAACCTGACAAACTGATGAAATTGTTGCAGGCACTTGCTTGGCAGATAGGTTCAGAAGTCTCATACAACGAACTCGCCCAACTCTGTGGCCTTGACTCTAAAACAGTGGAGAGTTATGTAACCATACTGGAGCAAGCCTATATCATTTTTCGCCTTAGCTCTTTTAGTCGCAACCTTCGCAATGAGCTGAAGTACAGCCGTAAAATCTATTTTTACGACAACGGAATACGCAACTCGTTGATACACAATTTTACACAAATCGAAAGCAGAAGCGATGCGGGCGAACTTTTCGAGAATTATATGGTCTCGGAACGAATGAAACACAAAGTCATAAACGACAATTATGCAGGATGTTGGTTTTGGCGTACCACAGCACAGAAAGAGGTGGATTACATTGAGGAGAAAGATGGACAGATCAATGCTTTTGAGTTCAAATGGAATCCAGCAAAAAAAGTTTCTGCTCCGCTATCGTTCAGAAACGCTTATCCCGAAGCAATTTTCTCGGTAATCAACCGCGACAATCTCGAGGAATTCCTACTATAATTCACTATTTTCCATTGCGCCTTGACAACGGTGCCATATTTTTGCCACCGCTATCAAAATCAACACACCATGTACCGAGGACTGACGACTTTCAAATGCACCAATTGCGGACACATATTCAAGTCGCACAACATAGAGTATAAGGCGACCTGGTTAAGCGTTCCTCAGCGTTGCCCCCAATGCGGAAGCGTCAGGACTATGCCGATTAATGACGTGGAGAGCACCTACAAGCCGCTTTGGGAGGAAATGGAAAAAATTGAAAAAGAAAAGGAAGAGAAACGTCTTCGGGCCGATGCCAAAAGAGAAGCAGAAGAGGAAGCTCAAAAGAAAAAACAAGCCAAGAAACGAAAACACCTGAGCCGCGGCCAGAAGGAAAAACTGGCCAAACAACACGAAAAGAAAGCGGCCAAACGCAATAAGCGCCAACAGCTAGCGGAACCCAAAAAGGAAGAGTTCGTCACCCTCGGAGCCACTTGGTTCCCGCCGGGGACGCCACTGAAGATTGACGAAGAGTGATATACCAAAAAAAACGGAAAGAAAAAAACTTTCCGTTTTCCGTTTCCTTGTGGAGATTACCGGACTCGAACCGGCCACCTTCAGATTGCGAACCTGACGTTCTACCAGATGAACTAAATCCCCATTTGAGGACGCAAAAATATGAAATAATTCGGAATTTGGAATGTGGAATGCAGAATTATTTTTATTTTTGCAGCCAATAATATTTTGTTAAAAATTTTTAAAGATATGAACGTCGAAGAATATATCATCGCCCGAGTGAACGCATTGCTACATACGCAAGATGCTCAAATCGTCATGCGCCTCGAAGGGGGCATGAGTAACTACACCTACGTGGTGGAAGCCCTCGGAAAGAAATACACCTACCGCGTCCCTGGTAAGTTCGCCGAAAAGTTCGTTGACCGCGTGGACGAATGGCATAACATCCAAGAAGTGGACCGCCTCGGCCTCAACAACGTGACCACCTACGTGGAGATCCTCTCCGGCGAGAAACTGGCCGAGTACGTGGAAGGCACCATCATGAGCACCACAGATGTGGTTTCCTACAACGAGATGTCGGTAAAAGCCCTGAAGAAGATCCATGGCAGCGACCTGAAATTCAAAGACTATAACGCCTTCGGCCGTCTCGACGACGACGAGCGCTATTGCCGTGAGACAGGCTTCACCCATCCCCAAGAGTACCTCGATTTAAGAGCCAAGTTGGAAGAACTGCGCAAGACCTATAAGAGCGTGAAAATGGTTCCCTGCCATTGCGACTACCAACCTACTAACCTCGTCATCAGCGGCGACAAGCTCTATGTACTCGATTGGGAGTTCGCCGGCATGAACGACCCCTTCTACGACATCGCCTGCTACGGCAACGCTGGTTTCGACAAAGCCCTGGCCCTGTTGGAATGCTACGTGGGACACAAACCCACCGACGATGAATTGCATCGTCTCTACTTCCACCGCGCCTTCCAATGCCTGCAATGGTACAACGTAGCCATCTTCAAAGATAGAGTCGGCCTGAGCAAAGACTTGAACATGGACTTCAACGCCGTGGCATTGATGTTCCTCGGAATGGCGAAAGACTTATTGGAAAAATAACCCTCCGCACCCCATCGGGGTGCCATATCGGTAAAAAAAGAACAACCCCCATAACTCTCCGCACCCCATCGGGGTGCCATATCGGTAAGAACATGGAAGAAACCAACCCATTAAAAGAAACGGTCATCAGCGTGCTGAAAACCATCTACGACCCGGAAATCCCGATCGATATCTGGACCTTGCACCTGATTTATGGCGTCGACGTGGACGAAGAAGGCAACGTAAAGATTGTGATGACGGTAACCGCACCCAACTGCCCTGTGGCCGAAGTGCTTCCAGCCGAGGTTAAAAGCCGCATCGAGGCCATCATGGGCGTGAAATCCGTCGACGTAGAGCTGACCTTCGATCCCGTGTGGGACATCAGCATGCTCTCCGACGAAGCCAAAGCTGAATTAGGTTTGGATGGCGATTACAATTACTCCGCCTCGGACTTTCTGTATTAAACGGAGAACGGAGAACGGAAAGTGGAAAGTTTTCCGTTTTCCGTTTTCCGTTTTCAGTTCTTCAAGGCTTCGGCGTAAAGCATCATCTGCTTCAACATCGAGACCAGACCATTGGAACGGGTCGGGCTTAGATGCTCCTTTAGACCGATTTTATCAAGGAACGAGAGGTCGGCAGCCAAAATATCCTGCGGGGTCTGGCCGGAGAACACTTTGATTAATAAATAAATAATGCCTTTGGTGATGACCGCATCGCTGTCGGCGGTGAAATAGACCTTGCCGTCCTTGAGCTCGGCATGGAGCCAAACACGCGACTGGCATCCATTGATCAAATACTGGTCGTTACGGTATTGTTCGTCAATGATGGGGCACTCCTTCCCCATTTCGATCAGCATGGCGTAACGGTCCATCCAATCGTCAAACATCGAGAAATCCTCAACGATGCTATCTTGTATTTCTTTTATTGTCATATTCTACCGATATGGCACCCCGATGGGGTGCAGTTACCTTAACATATTTGCCGCACGTGTCACTGCCTTCACCAAAACATCAACCTCTTCCAAGGTGTTATATAAAGCAAACGAGGCACGCACCGTGCCAGGGATGCCAAAACGGGTCATCACAGGCTCAGCGCAATGGTGACCAGTGCGGACGGCCACGCCCATCTTGTCAATAATCGTTCCAAGGTCGTATGGATGGATGCCGTCGATGATGAAACTCACCAAACCACTGCGTTCAGGCGCTTGGCCGATGAAACGCATGCCCTCTATGGCGGAGAGCTTCTCCACAGCGGTCTTTACCAGCAGGGTTTCATGTTCTTCCACCGCTTTGCGGTCTAGATTCTCTAGAAACTGTATGGCCGTCTCCAAACCCAAGGCGGCACCCACGTTGGGCGTACCAGCCTCAAACTTAAAGGGAAGCTTGTTGAACGTGGTCCTCTCAAAGCTTACCGTGTCCACCATCTCGCCTCCAAACTGGTAAGGGGACATCTTCTCCAGCCACTCGGTCTTGCCATACAAACAGCCGATGCCCATGGGAGCGTACATCTTATGGCCTGAAAACACAAAGAAGTCGCAGTCCAAGTCCTGCACATCAATAGGCAAGTGAGCAATCGATTGGGCACCATCGACCACCGTAATCGCACCATATTGGTGGGCCATACGAATCATCTCCTTCACGGGATTCACCGTTCCGAGGGTGTTCGACACATGGGCCATGGCCACAATCTGCGGACCTTGCTTCAACAAGTCTTCGTAGGCTTGCAGATCGAGCACACCGTTGTCGTCCATCGGAGCCACGAGAAGCTGTCCACCACATCGCTGCACCATCTGCTGCCAAGGGACAAGGTTGGAGTGGTGCTCCATGGCGGTAATTAGAACGGAAAACGGAAAACGGAAAACGGAAAATGGCAAACTCTCCGTTTTCCGTTTTCCGTTTTCCGTTCCAAGCGACGTTGCCAACAAATTCAACGATTCGGTGGTTCCTCTCGTGAAAACGATTTCATGGGTTTCCTTGGCGTTGATGAAACGAGCCACTGTCTGACGGGCGTGTTCGTAGGCCTCTGTGGCCATCTGGCTGAGGTAATGAACCCCACGATGGATGTTGCAGTTCTCGTGCAGGTAATAGTCGCGCTCGCGCTCGATCACACAAAGGGGTTTCTGGGTGGTCGCAGCATTGTCGAGATACACCAATGGCTTGCCATAGACCTGTTGGTCCAAAACGGGGAACTGCTTTCTTATTTCGTTAATATCCATTTCAAATCCCCAAGGCGTCGCCTTGGGCTATTAGCTATTGCCCCTGCGGGGCGGTTAATCCTTTGGGGTTTTTGCAATGTAAAACGCAACGGTCGCAACTCGAGAGCTCACCACGCAGACGGCGTTTGATCATATCCTCGATGGTGTCGCGCAGACTGTCGATCTTAATGTGGTTGCTGACCTCAGCGGCAAAGGCATACATCAGCAACATTCGGGCATTGGCTTGGCTGATGCCGCGCTGCCGCATATAGAACATGGCCTCCTGGTCGAGCTGTCCCGTAGAGGTGCCGTGGGAGCACTTCACGTCATCGGCGTAGATCTCCAAGAAAGGCTTGGTGTCGATCTTGGCGGTGGAAGTCAGGATGATGTTGGCGTTGTTCTGCTGGGCATCGGTCTTCTGCGCCCCGGGAGCCACATACACATGGCCATTGAACACGGCCGAGGCCTCATCGTCGATGATGCCCTTGAAGCGGGTGTCGCTTGTGCAATGCGGCACGTTGTGGTTGATCTTCAGGTAGTTCTCCACATGCTGTTTCCCGTCCACCAGATAGAGGCCGTACACCTGGGTCTCGCAGCCCTCGCCATCCACATCGACGGTGATGTTGTTGCGCAAGTCACCGGCATTGAAGCTGATGACCACGAAATGCACCCTGCTGTCGCGTTCCTGATGGATGTGGATGTGGGTCTTCAAACCCGTCGTCTCATCGAGGTTTTGGATGCGGTACATCTCCAACGAGGCATTCTCCTTGACCACGATGTCGCAATGCTCCTCGTTGGCCTGGAGATGCTCGGTGTCGTCCGACAACACAAGCTGCCGATACTGCCCGCTTTCGACTACGATATTGTTTTCAAGAATGTCCATCTCAGCACGCATTACAGGTTCATCTCCTTGATCCATTCGTAGCCCTTCTCCTCCAGCTCGATGGCGAGGTGCTTGCCGCCGGATTTGACGATGCGGCCATCGTACATCACATGCACGAAGTCAGGCACGATATAGTCAAGCAGCCGCTGGTAGTGGGTGATCACCACGAAGGCGTTGTCTTCGTTGTGGAGCTGGTTGACGCCGTTGGCCACGATGCGCAGTGCGTCGATGTCGAGGCCCGAGTCGGTCTCATCGAGAATGGCGAGGCTGGGTTCCAGCATGGCCATCTGGAAGATCTCATTCTTCTTTTTCTCACCGCCAGAGTAACCCACGTTGACGAAGCGGTTCTGCAGCTTCTCGGTGATCTCCACCATGGCTTGCTTTTCCTTCATCATCTTCATGAACTCGATGGTCGACAGGGCCGGCAGGCCGAGGTATTCTCGTTTCGAGTTGATGGCGGTGCGCATGAAGTTCTGGATGCTCACGCCGGGAATCTCCACGGGATACTGGAAGCTGAGGAAGATGCCCTCGTTGGCGCGGTCCTCCGGCGACATGCCGATGATGTTCTTGCCTTTGTACCAAATCTCGCCATCCGTGATTTCATAGCCCTCACGGCCAGTGATGGCAGCGGCCAAGGTGCTCTTGCCTGTGCCGTTCGGACCCATGATGGCATGGATCTCACCTTCGTTGACGCCGAGATTCAATCCTTTCAGGATTTCCTTGCCTCCGATAGAAACATGTAAATTTTTGATATTTAGCAACATGTTATTTTATGTTTTAACTTTTATCTTTTAACTTTTATCTTTTATCTACCCCACGCTTCCCTCTAATGTAATTGACAATAGTTTTTGCGCTTCGACGGCGAACTCCATAGGCAAGCGGTTTAAAACGTCCTTGGCGTAGCCGTTGACGATGAGGCCGATGGCCTTCTCGGTGGGGATGCCGCGTTGCTGGCAATAGAAGAGTTGGTCCTCGGAGATCTTGGAGGTGGTGGCCTCATGTTCGAGGATGCTCGACTCGTTGCCACATTGCACGTATGGCCATGTGTGCGCACCGCATTGGTCGCCCATCAACAGGGAGTCGCATTGCGAGTAGTTGCGTGAGTTGACAGCCTTCGGCGCCACCTTCACCAAGCCGCGGTAGCTGTTTTGGCTATGACCTGCGGAGATGCCCTTCGAGATGATGGTGCTACGGGTGTTCTTGCCAAGATGGATCATCTTGGTGCCTGTGTCGGCCTGCTGGTAGTTGTTGGTGACTGCCACCGAATAGAACTCGCCGACGGAATGGTCGCCCATCAGCACACAGCCCGGGTATTTCCAAGTGATGGCCGAACCTGTCTCCACCTGGGTCCACGAAATCTTGGAACGGTCGCCACGGCAGAGGCCTCGCTTCGTCACCAAGTTATACACGCCACCTCTACCCTCTTTGTCGCCAGGATACCAGTTTTGCACCGTGCTGTACTTCACTTCGGCATCGGTCTCGGCGATGATTTCCACAATGGCGGCATGAAGCTGGTTCTCGTCGCGCATCGGGGCGGTGCAGCCTTCCATGTAACTCACGTAAGCTCCTTCGTCGGCGACAATCAAGGTACGCTCAAACTGTCCAGTATTTGCCGCATTAATGCGAAAATAAGTGGAGAGCTCAAGGGGACAATGTACGCCCTTGGGGATATAGCAGAACGAGCCGTCGCTGAACACGGCGGAGTTCAGGGCAGCAAAGAAATTGTCGGTATAAGGCACCACCTTGCCAAGGTATTTTCTCACGAGGTCAGGATGCTGCTTCACGGCTTCGCTGAACGACATGAAGATGACGCCGTGCTTCGAGAGGGTCTCCTGAAAAGTGGTCTTCACCGAAGTGCTGTCCATGACGGCATCCACGGCGACACCGGAGAGCTTTTTCTGCTCATCCAGCGAGATACCCAGCTTGTCGAAGGTGGCCAACAACTCAGGATCGACCTCGTCAAGACTCTGCTTCTCCTGACGCTTACGTGGAGCGGCATAATAGATGATATCCTGATAGTCGATCTCCGGCAGGTCGAGATGCCCCCAATTAGGTTGCTTCAAGGTCAGCCAATGGCGAAAAGCCTTCAGGCGGAACTCCAACAGCCACTCCGGCTCCTCCTTCTTCTTGGAGATCAAGCGGATGATGTCCTCGTTCAATCCCTTCGGCACAAAATCGGTCTCGATATCAGTCACAAAGCCGAATTCATACTCCTTCTGAGTGACCTCTTCGATGATGTTTTCCTTTGGATTTGACTCCATTTTTCTTTCTAATTAAGAATAATTTTAAATAACGTGCAAAAATAACCAATCTTTATGAATTGACAATCAAAAAGAGCCCAATAATTCTTCGTGGCCCAAGGCGATCAAGGCTTTTTTGCAAAAACCGTTGCTCATCTTGTAGAGTTGAACAGAGCTATAGATGAGCATCACGGCGTCGGCAGAGAGGATTTCCGAAGCAAGATCGAGTTCCTCCGTGGTGTTGTGGTTGTCATCGTAATAGATGGTGCTGTTGTAATACCAATAGGGATATTCGGCAAACAGCGAGTCCATGGGGATTTGTCGGCAGATGTTCCAATAAAAAGAGTCGCCCACGGTGATCAGTTTCGGCTTGACGGCACCAACCACGGGACTGACACTGACATCCACGTAATGCTGGGGCAGTTTCTTGAGAGGCCAATAAAGATTGTAAAGCTCCTCCAAGTCGTAATCGGGTTTCTTATACGGCCCGACGAAAGGCTCGCCGATGACAAGCTGGTTCATCCGAATCCCCTGCTTTTCCTCAAGGTAATGGAAGATGCTGTCGGCGGCATAAACCGCGGCAATGTTGCTCCAATGGGTGCCTTTCTGTGGAAACAAAAGGAAATCGACTGTGTCTTTCATCTGCATGAACCATTGCTCCATGTTGATATGGTTGACACCCAACTGATTGAATCTTTCCTCAAAATAATCTCGTGCGACAAACTCAACCGCCCGTTCAGGCTCATCGTTCTCAGGCAGGTATTCGGAATATACCAAATCCTTCCCCGGTGCCATACACACGAACAAGGTGATGCCATGCTGCTCTAGGACATTCTGCAGATGATAAATCAACAAAGCCTCGCGATTGAGGTCACGGGCCAAGGTAAGCGAGTCCTTGTGTTCCGAATAAGTCCCCCCATGATAATAATCCTCCACAAACCAAGGTTCGTAAAGCCAACCCTCCTTTCCTTCCACGATGCTGTATTTGACGTAGGTCTTCTTGTAAAAATCCCAAAGATATTGGTTGTAAATCCGCAATGTGTTGGGGCGATAACCATAATGATATTGCAGATAATTCTCAAGCTCACGCTGATACGCTCCAGAACGGCAACTTGCCAAGGTCAGCTGAGGAAAGGGCACCTCCTCGTGGACACCCGCCAAAGCCTTGACACGGGGCCAATTCAGATGTTCTTGCACCATGGGCAGAAAAGCCAACACTGCAAGGATACTGAACAACCATAAAGCGGTACGATGCGTTTTCATCACGATGGATTTGAATGCAAAAGTATAAAAAAACAGCGGCAAGTATTGGAAATTTATATCAATTCCAAAGAAGAATTCTTACATTTGCAATTATTTTGTTTCTGGATGTACAAAAAGATAAAGAACAAGTTTTTAAGAGTGTTTTTGGTGGTCCTTACCATTGTCTTAGGGCTCCCGATCGCCTATTGGCTACTCGTTTACCTCATGGCGCCGCGCTACCAGTTCAAGGCGGGTCAGCCTTTCCATGGGACCTATCTCTATAATCCTTATCAGAACATGGATCCGGACCAGTGGAAGCAATACAACTTCCACTGTCATTCACGCAAATACATGGGCATCACCAACGGCAGGATGAGCAGTGAAGCCGACATCGACAGCATGTACCAGACCTTGGGATACGACCATTACGGCATCTCCGACTACATGAGCATCAACCCTCATGGCAACGACCGTCCTGGCTACATCCCCGCCTATGAACATGGCTACGGCTTCTTCCGAAAGACCCACCAACTCTGCATAGGGGCAAGAGAGGTGTGCATGATGGACTATCCTTTCATCCAGAGCCTCGACATGAAACAGCACATGCTCAACGTGTTGCAACAACACACCCGTTTCGCCGTCCCAGCCCACGCCTCGTTCACTCGCGGTTACAAGGTGAGCGACATGCATTATCTTAGCGACTACCGACTGCTTGAGATTGGCAACCCCTACGGATGCGCCATTGAGCACTGGGATGCAGCACTCTCCACGGGTCACCGTGTGTATGGCATCGGCGACGACGACACCCACCATGTGCTGAACCCCAACGAGATAGGCCGCTATTTCACCATGATCAACACCCGCGACATGAACGCCGACAGCGTGTATGATGCTCTGGAACGGGGATGTGCCTATACCGTCGATTTCCATTCCTACTACAACAAGCCCTTCGAACTGAAAGTGGAGAGGATGCATGAGTTGCCGCATCTTACCTGCTGCAAGCTGACAGGCGACACCCTTGTGGTGGAGACCAGCACCTACATCGAAATCGCTGAATTCATTGGACAGAACGGCGAAGTGCTTCAACACGGGGAAAACCTGAACCAGGCCGTCTATGTCATCCAACCTTCCGACACCTACGTCAGGGTCAAGCTACAACTCCCCCACCTGACATTCTTCTACCTCAACCCCATCACACGACACGTCACCCCCACCCCCATCGACCAAAGCACCGCTGAGATTAACTGGCCTCTGACGGTCATGTGTTACGTCGTTTACCTTATCATCATTATCGTATGCATCAGGAGAATCATAAAAAGACACTGATCCTCCTGCTGGCGGTCAGCGCCGTGGTGCGTGCGCTACTGGCCGGATGGATTGAGCTTGGAACCGACGAGGCTTACTACTGGACCTTCGCCAAGTACCCCGACTGGAGCCATTTCGACCATCCTGGCATGGTGGGTTGGGTGATGCAGCTCTTCACACTCAACCTGCTATTTCAGAGTGAGTTCTTCATACGACTTGCCTCCGTGGTGTTCATGACCCTCAATACTTGGATCATGTACCGCATCGGACGTGAACTCAAAGACGAACGCACAGGATTATTGTCAGCCTTACTCTATACCGCCTCGGTATATGCCTTCGTCATCACCGGTGTCTTCATCCTCCCAGATACCCCACTAAGCCTCTTCTGGCTGTTAGCCTTCCTGATGCTCGTCAGATACCTGAAGAAGGGCCAAAACAAGCATCTGCTCTTTGCCGGGCTGTTCATCGGCCTCGCCATCCTCTCGAAATACACCGGCGCCTTACTTTGGTTCGGCTTCCTGCTTTACCTCCTTTGCTTCGACAGAAAACAGTTCAAGAACCCGGCGTTGTATCTCGCCCTTTTTATCACCGCCCTTTGCTGCCTGCCCGTATTGGTCTGGAATGTGCAAAACGACTTTGTCAGTTTCCGCTTCCACGGGAGCCGCGTGAGTTTCTTTGGCCCGCTTCATCCCGCTGGCTTTTTCACCGAACTGGGAGGCGAAATGGTTTACAACAACCCCGTCAACTACATCCTAGGCATCATCACCATCGTGGCAGCCGCCCGCAAGAGTCTATCCGTTGATTCCAAACCGCAGCGATTCATATTATTATCAGCCCTGCCTTTCATCGGCCTGTTTCTTTTGTCATCGCTCACCCGACCCACCCTTCCACATTGGTCAGGACCCGCCTACGTCATGCTTATCCCGCTGAGCGCCGTTTGGCTTTCCGGCATCGAACACCGCAAAGCGCGCAGGATCATAACGGCAGCCCTGGGTTTCCTGGCTTTGACAATAATAGTAGGTGTCGCTGAAATCAAGACTGGTTTCGTTCCCCTCGACCACCACACCGAACCCACAGAACTGGGTCGCGACGACATCACCCTCGACGTGTACGGCTGGCGCCAAGCAAGCGAAAAGTTCGCCGAGATATACCATCGGGAAGTCGCCAAAGGCAACATGCGCCCCGACGACGCCATCATAGGACATCAATGGTTCCCCACCGCCAGCTTCCACTATTATGTCGCCCGACCACTAGGCATCAACATGCTGGGTTACGGCACCCTGAAAGGCATCCACAAATACATGTGGATCAACGACGTGGATGGCGGATTTGAGAAAGGACGCAACTATTGGTATCTGGCCGACAGCCACTTCTTCTTAAACCCAGAGGAAATCTATAAATACACCAACTTCTTGAATATCAAACAAATAGATATAATACCCATCGAACGGAACGGAAAAACGGTGAGAAACATCTACGTCTACGAATGTGAATCGCTTGTTTACATTCCCCAACTTCGCGATTATTAATCTTAAAAAATTGTAATATGGAAAAACTGCTTGACAAATTCTTACGTTACGTTGCTGTTGAGACGACCTCAAACGAAGACTCCGAGAGCCAGCCTTCATCGGCAAAGGAACTCGACCTGTTGCGCATGCTCCGCGACGAATTAATCCAAATGGGCATCAAAGCTGAACTCGATGAATACGGCTATGTGATGGCCACCATCCCGGCCAATACCCGTAAAAAAATTCCGGCCATCGGATTCATCGCTCACGTGGATACTGCTCCCGATGCCTCTGGCAAAGACATCAAACCTCAGATCATCCCCAATTGGGATGGCGAGGATATCGTCCTGAACAAAAAGAAAAACATCGTACTGAGCACCGCTGAGTTCCCTGAGATGCTTCAATACAAAGGCCAGACGATGATCACCACCGACGGAACCACCCTACTGGGTGCCGACGACAAGGCGGGCGTGGCCGAGATCATGTATGCCGCACAATACATCATGGAACACCCTGAGTTCAAGCATGGCGAGATCAAGATCGGATTCACCCCCGACGAGGAAATCGGTCGCGGCGTGGTGAAGTTCGACGTGAAGAAATTTGGTGCCCGTTATGCCTACACCATGGACGGTGGCGAGATTGGCGAGCTGGAATACGAGAACTTCAACGCCGCCGGAGCCAAGATCCACATCCAAGGAAGCAACATACATCCTGGCTATGGCAAAGACAAGATGGTGAACTCCATGCTCATCGCCATGGAACTCGATTCCATGCTGCCCGTAGAACAACGTCCGCGTTACACCCAAGGCTATGAAGGCTTCTTCCACCTCACCAGCATCAACGGCACCGTCGAGGAGACCACCATGTCGTACATCATCCGCGACCACGACCGTGACAAGTTCGAGGAAAAGAAGGCCCTCATGACCGCCGTCGTCAAATACCTCAACCAAAAATACGGCAAGGTGGTGAAGCTGGAACTCAAACACCAATACTACAACATGCGTCAAGAGGTAGAGCCTCACTTCTTCATCGTGGAGAAGGCCATCATAGCCATGGAGATGGCTGGTGTGAAGCCCAAGGTTCAGCCCATCCGCGGCGGCACCGACGGCGCCAACCTCTCGTTCATGGGCTTGCCCTGCCCCAACATCTTCGCTGGCGGACACAACTTCCACGGAAAACTGGAATACGTGCCCCTCGAAAGCATGGTAAAAGCCTCTGAGGTAATCCTCAACATCATCAAACTATTCGCGGAATAAGCTAAAAACGGAGAACTGAAAACGGAAAACATCAGTTCTCCGTTTTCCGTTTTCAGTTTTCAGCTTCCATCCTGCCGTGGCAGTTCTTGTATTTCTTTCCTGAACCACACGGACAGGGATCGTTACGTCCCACCTTTTTCTCCACACGGATCGGCTGGGTGATTTCACGCTGCTGGGTCTGGCTGTGCGACTGCGAGAGCAGGTCGTTGCGCTGGGCGCGGATTTGCGAGCGGTCGATGCCTCTGGCACGGCCTTCACGCACATTGCTGGCGTCCTGCACCGGAATGTCGGCACGCATCAAGAAGGAGATGACCTCTTCGTTGATCTTCTCGATCATGGCGCTGAACAGGTTGTACGACTCAAGCTTGTAGATCACCAACGGGTCTTTCTGCTCGTAGGTGGCGTTCTGCACCGACTCTTTCAAGTCGTCGAGTTCACGCAGATGTTCCTTCCAAGCATTATCAATAAGACCTAAAGTGATGCTCTTCTCGATACAGAGGCTCACCTCACGAGCACCGTTTTCAACAGCTTTCTTGAGGTTGACGATGACATTCATGCCACGTTTGCCGTCGGTAATCGGAATGGCGATATTCTCGAAATGGGTCTCGCGCTCATACACGTTCTTGATGACCGGCATGGTCTTCTCGCCGATGATACGTGATTTCTCACGGTAGTGGTCCAGGGCGGCTTCGAAGATCTTCTCTGCGAGCTCATCAGTCTTGCTGCGTTCGAACTCTTCTTCGTTGAAAGGCACGTCGATACCCATGGTGGAGAGCAGGTTCATCTTCAAACCTTCGTAATCCTTGTCTTCGCGGGCGTCGAGCAACAGCTTCTCACCGAGGTCGTACATCATATTATTAATATCGATGGAGAGACGTTCGCCGAACAAGGCGTGGTGACGTTTGCTGTAGATCACGGTACGCTGGGTGTTCATCACGTCGTCGTACTCGAGCAGGTGCTTACGTACGCCGAAGTGGTTCTCTTCGACCTTCTTTTGGGCTTTCTCGATCTGTTTGGTGATCATCGGGTGCTGGATGACCTCGCCTTCCTTCAGGCCCATGCGGTCCATCAGAGGAGCGATACGCTCGGAGCCGAACATACGCATCAGGTCGTCCTCCAGTGAGACGTAGAACTGTGAGCTACCCGGGTCGCCTTGACGGCCTGAACGGCCTCGCAGCTGACGGTCCACACGGCGTGAGTCATGACGCTCTGTGCCGATAATGGCCAGACCGCCTGCTTCCTTGACGCCAGGTCCCAGCTTGATATCGGTACCACGGCCTGCCATGTTGGTGGCGATGGTGACGGTGCCCGCCTGACCTGCTTCGCGGACGATCTGCGCCTCGCGGAAGTGCAACTTGGCGTTCAACACATTGTGCGGGATGCCCTTGCGGGTCAGCATGCGGCTCAGCAACTCGGAGATTTCCACCGAGGTGGTGCCTACCAGCACCGGACGGCCTTCTTTGACCAGCTGTTGGATCTCCTCGATGACAGCATTATACTTCTCACGTTTGGTCTTGTAGATCATGTCCTCGTGGTCGATACGGGCGATGGGCCTGTTGGTCGGGATGACCACCACGTCGAGTTTGTAGATGTCCCAGAACTCGCCAGCTTCGGTCTCAGCGGTACCTGTCATACCTGCCAGCTTGTGGTACATACGGAAGTAGTTCTGCAAGGTGATGGTGGCGTAGGTCTGGGTTGCAGCTTCCACCTTCACGTTTTCCTTGGCTTCCACGGCTTGGTGCAGTCCATCGCTCCAACGACGGCCTTCCATCACACGGCCCGTCTGCTCATCCACGATCTTGACCTTGTTGTCCTGGATGATATAGTCCTTGTCCTTTTCGAACAATGTATAGGCTTTCAGCAGCTGGCGGACGGTATGCAGGCGCTCCGACTTCTCGGAGAAGTTGCGCATCAGCTCGGCCTTGCGGAGCACCAACTCATCGGGAGTGAGCCCCATGTGTTCGAGCTCGGCGATCTCGGCACCCACGTCGGGCATCACGAAGAAGTCGGGGTTGTTGTAAGCAGCGCACAAGGCGTCGATGCCTTTCTCGGTGAGGTCCACGGTATTGAGTTTCTCGTCTATGACGAAATACAGCTCATCGTCGATTTCATGCATCCTCTCTCCACGGTTCTGCATATAGATGCCCTCGGTCTTCTGAAGGAGGGTCTTCATGCCTTCCTCACTGAGGAACTTGATCAATGCGTTGTTCTTAGGCAGACCACGGTAGGCGCGGAAGAGCAATTCTGCACCATGGTTCTTCTGTTCCTCGGTGGCGCTGGGGTTGGTGAGGATCTGCTTGGCTTCTGCGAGGATGGTGGTGACCAGGCGCTTCTGACTGTCGAACAGTCTGACCACATCGGGCTTCAGCTGGTCGAACTCCTGGAGGTCGCCGCGCGGTGTGGGACCGCTGATGATCAAGGGGGTACGGGCATCATCGATCAACACGGAGTCGACCTCGTCGACGATGGCATAGTGATGTTTACGTTGCACCAGCTCGTCGGGATTGCCTGTCATGTTGTCACGCAGGTAGTCGAAGCCGAACTCGTTGTTGGTGCCATAGGTGATGTCACACATGTAGGCGTGGCGGCGTGCGGCGGAGTTAGGCTCGTGCTTGTCGATGCAATCCACGGTCAGTCCGAGGAACTCATACATGGCACCCATCCACTCCGAGTCACGTTTTGCCAGGTAGTCGTTCACGGTGACCACATGGACGCCTTTGCCGGCGAGGGCGTTCAGATAGACGGGGAGAGTAGCCACAAGGGTCTTACCCTCACCAGTGGCCATCTCAGCGATCTTGCCTTGGTGCAGCACGATACCGCCGATGATCTGGCAGTCGTAATGCACCATATCCCAGGTGACCATGTTGCCGCCAGCCATCCAGCTGTTCTTGAAATAGGCCTTGTCGCCCTCGATGGTGACATGCTCGTATTTGGCGGCCAAGTCACGGTCGAGGTCGGTAGCCTGAACCACCACGGTCTCATGCTCGCAGAAGTATTTGGCTGCGGCCTTCACCACGGCGAATGCCTGAGGCAAGATCTCGTCCAAAGCTTCCTCGATCTTCTCGAGTTCGCGTTTTTCGAGCTTGTCAACCTCGGTATAGATCCTTTCCTTCTCATCGGGATCCATGTCGGGATCGGCATCGACCTTTGCCTTGAGTTGAGCTATCTCAGCAACCTCAGCAGCGGTTTTGTTCTTGATGTATTCCTGGAATTCCACCGTCTTGTGACGGATGGAGTCGATATCGAGCTTTACGATTTCCTCGTAGGCTTGGAGTGTCTTTTGGAGTATGGGCTGCAGGGCCTTGTTATCGCGTGAGGCCTTGTCGCCGAAGAGCTTCTTGAAAAATCCCATTTATTTTGAATTATGAATTTACAATTTAGAATTAAGAGTGAGCTTGTTAGGCAAAAAACGTGCAAAGTTACGGATTTTCCTTTTGATTAGGAAATTATATGTCAAAAAGTCAGTTATTTATAAAGCCTCGTGACGTGCTTGCCTAGGGTCTGGTCAGGACTGGGTGCGGGAGCCATGCCGATTTTGGTTTCAGGAAGGATGATGAAATATTCAGGGAAGGTGCGCACCTGGTATCGTTCCAACAAAAGGATGTCATTGCCCAAGTTAAGCAAAGGCCAGTCGTAACGGTGCTCCTTGAAGCGGCGTTGGTGAAGCGCGATTTGGTCCTTAGTGGAAACCGTGATAATCTGTACGCTGTCCTGCCACTGGTGATGCAACTCGTCCAAAGCCTGAAACTGATGCGCCACTGTGTTTGAAATTCCGTCAACAAATTGCAATACTATCATTGAATTTTTATAATCCGATAGTTTTACGTTCGACCCATTGGCATTTTCCAATGTGAAGTCGGGAGCGTCGGCACCTTGGGCGAAACGGTCGAAACGTTCCAATGTATTGGCAACCAAGGCCTTGGTGGCCATTGACTTGCTCTGCTTGCTGATGGACTGAAGCTGCGACTTCACCCAGCTGCGGCTTTGGTAGTCCTCGTAATAAAGGCTTCGCAACTGATAGATGTTCACCATATCTGCCAGTTCGGGATTGCGGGCGGCGAATTCCTTGGTCAGGGTGTAATTTTTGAACAAGTCTTTGAACAGGTCCATATAAGGCAGGCAGTCGTATAACACGGGCTTGCCGTCGTAATACTCTTGAATCACCTTTTTGCCTCCATCGGCGTTGAGGGCCATCTGTATCGACGCAATCTTATATTTGTTGGCTTGCAGCACGTATGGGTCGGTGACGTGTAACTCACGGTCGATGGTAGTCCGGATGGAGTCGAGATAGCGTGACTGACGACGATGATAGATCTGGTCAAAATAGTTGAGCACATAATCGTCGATGATCATCTCTGAAAGCACCAATTCACGGTAACGTCCCTTGTCGGTAGCGCTCTTGACCCTAAGTGTAGGCTGGGGCTGTTCAAAATACGAAAGAGAGGGGTCGGGGTCGGGCACAACGACACCCACATCGTAGGAAGCTCCGGGAGAGACAACGAAGTCAACGCTTTCCAGACCGACATAAATAGCAGCGGGCATGATGCGTTCCACTTCACCTTCGAGGATAAAATACCCTTGCTCATTGGAATAGGTCTCGGCGATGGCGGTCTCGTGCATGTTAAGCAGGTCGTCGCACACCATCAGGCGAATCAACGCCTCCGGCTTGTTGACACGGCCATTAACAGTGACGTTCTGCGCCAACAACAATCCCAAAGGAGAAAATAATAAAAATAATATTATAGAAACATGCTTCATTATTCTACTACCACAGCACCCTTCTGCCTTCTTACTTCTCACTTCTTACTTCTTCCAAATCCACCTCTTCCGGTACAAACTTAGAGGTATCCCCACCGTTTTTATAGATGTCGCGCACCACGCTGGAGCTCACGCCTACCAGTTCGCTTTCGGTGAGCAGGAACACGGTCTCGAGTTCGGGATGGAGACGTTTGTTGGCATGACAGATCATGTTTTCGTACTCGAAGTCGGAGCCGCTGCGGAGACCGCGGATGATGAAACGCGCCCCCACCTTCTTGCAGAAGTCAGCAGTCAAGCCGTCGTAGCTCTCCACGATGACATTGGGATAGTCGGCAAACACGGCTTTGCACCATTTGATGCGGTTCTCAAGGGAGAAGGTGGTGCGTTTTTCCATGTTGACGCCCACAGCGACATAGATGACGTCGAACATCGGCAAGGCTCTCAGCACGATGGAGCGATGGCCAAGTGTGATGGGATCGAAAGATCCGGGGAAGACTGCGATTCGTTTCATAGATAAAAGATAAGAGATAAAAGATAAAAGTTATTTTTCAGTTTTCAGTTTTCCACTTTCCGTTTTCAGTTTTCAGTTCCTCGCCTAGGGTGTCTGCGATGGAGCGGTAGGTGTTTTTCAAAAACCATTCCAAGTCGTATTCACTGAGGAAAGTGACTTCAGTGATGTCCTCGTCGGTTTGAGGACTGGTATGGTCGGGGTCGGAGGTATTCATAAGGAACCAGTAGGTGGGCTTGAGGCGCCATTCGTCCTCGTAGAGGTAACAATGCCATGAAGTAGGCAGTTGGCGGATGATGTTCAAACCGGTAAGCCCCGTCTCCTCCTCTACCTCACGCAGGGCGGCGGTGGCGGCATCCTCACCCTCTTCGATATGTCCTTTGGGCAGGTCGGGGATGCCGTGCCGCTCGATAGCGGCAAACTGGCCGTCGGCCAGCACCACGCCGCCCGCCGCAGGAGCCAAGCGGAAAGTCCTGACCAAAGCCGCCGAGAGCACCTCCGGACTTAGGCCGTCGATGGTGACATCCTCAGTGAGGTTCACAACGAGCCACTGACGAAGAAAGTTATGGATTTTTTCAACTTCATACGACTCTAATTGTGTGGAAGTTACATCTAAATCCAATTCTTTTTCCTCGATATTTGGAAAAATCAGCGCCCTTTGTTCGTAGAATATTTTGTACATTTGTAACCTCAATAACGTATTTCAACCCGCAAAATTATACAATTTATGAAATATGACGACTCCGCGCTGATTTTAGCGACGCATCTTTTACAAATCAAAGCCGTAAAACTTAGTCCCAAACAACCCTTCACCTGGGCATCGGGGTTGCACAGCCCTATCTATTGCGACAACCGTGTCACTCTGTCGTATCCCATGGTAAGGACCTTTATCCGCCAGCAGTTTGTGGAACAGATGATGCTGCACTATGGCAAACCTGACGTCATCGCCGGTGTCGCCACCGGAGGCATCGCCCAAGGCGCTTTGGTGGCCCAAGAGCTGGGACTGCCTTTCTGCTATGTGCGTTCCGAGAAAAAATCGCACGGCATGCAAAATCAGATCGAAGGCATCATCGAGTCTGGCCAGTCGGTAATCGTCATCGAGGACTTGGTATCCACTGGCAAGTCGAGCCTTCTTGCTGTCGACGCCTTGCGCGAAGTCGGAGCCAACGCGAAAGGCATGCTGGCCATCTTCACCTACCAACTGCCAGTTGCCGAGGAGAACTTCAAGGCAAAGGAATGCTCCCTGTACACCCTCACCAACTACGAGACCTTGATCTACAAGGCCATCGAAGAAAAATACATCAGCGAGGAAGATCAACATTCGCTACTGGAATGGCGGAAGGATCCGCAGGCATGGAGCGATAAGCAAAGATAAAAGATAAAAGATAAAAGATAAAAGATAAAAGTGGAAAGTTTTCATTTAATGAAAACGATCTCTTTTACGTCGTAAACGAATTTGTTCCCTGATGGGTCTAGAGTATCTAGACGGCCAAAGGCATCAATTCCTGTGATGTATCTTCTCACTTTTTTTCCCGCGACTTCGTAATCTGCCCAAACTTGATATCGGTAAAGCCGTTTCAGGTATTCTTTCTTAATCTCTACAACACCCTCTTCAGTCCGAAGCATCTCCACCCGTCGTCCAACGGCTTCCACAAGCTGATGCAACAAAGGCTCCAACTCGATGTCACGGCCAAGTATCTTTTTTATTGAGACTGGATGCGTCGGCCAGTCTTTAAATTGCATCTGATTGACATTCAGACCAATACCAATCACCGACACACCCATCATGGAGCCATGGATGGTGCTGTTGATCAGGATGCCGGCGAGCTTTTTCCCTTCCACGACGAGGTCGTTCGGCCATTTCACTTGAGCCTTTACGGGAAGCACCGCGTCGAGTACGTCAAGCAAGCCCAGAGGCACAGCCTGCGACAACAGAAACTGGTCGGCAGCTTCGAGGAACGACATGTCAAGCCCGATACTGAAGGTGAGATTCAAGCCTGGGGCACTCTCCCAGCTATTGGAACCCATCCCCTTGCCGGCCGACTGTTCATCGGCAAAAACCACGCAGGAGACGCGCTCTTGTTCGGGCGTCTCCTGCAAGTAGGCATTGGTCGATCCGACCTTTTCGAGATGGATATACCGGAAAGGCATCATCTTACAACGACTCTGCAAACCTGGTCTCCGGCTTTGATGGCATATACACCACTGCCGAAAGGCTTGAGGTCCAGTTGAAGTTCCCCTTCGCACGCCCCTCTATAGACGCATTGTCCTGCCATGTTATACACGGCGATTTCCTGTTGACCAGCTGTCGTCAAGGTGACCATGCCATCAGTAGGGTTGGGATACAGACTTGAAACCGCAGTATTGTGCTCTTCAGCGCCAGTATACACCTCATAGGAGAACTCATTGCTCACGCTGTATCCAAACGACTTGCCCGAGAAGAGGGTCTCACTGCCAGCCTTCAGGCCATAGATACCGGTACCGGTGAGTCCGTTGCCGCCTGCATCGTAAATGGTTAAGTCATAGCAGCCATCGGCAGTAAGTTCAAGGACCTCGTTATACACATGGTTGGCTTGATCGTATGGACCGCCTTCTTGGACAACGTTGCCTGTAGCCAGGTTAGTCACCTTCCAAGTGGTCTCTTCCGGATTCTCGTCGGTACGGATAGTCAATTTCATCTGGACCTGCGAATTGGCGGGGGAGCCTTTGACGTTGGTCGAGACCTCGTTGTTCAAGGGACCTTCATCATCACCGCCGTTGACGCTGGCGATTCTCACCGCAAAATCGTTGTTCTCCTCCACGGCAAATCCAACCTCGCCCAACTCAACCTCGGTGCTCTCGAAAAGGCCCAAGTTTCCAGTCCAGTCGAAGGTTTTCTCAATCTTGCCGTTGACTACGACTTCCAGCACTGCGCTGGTGAGGGTTTGGCTGCCGTTGTTGACCAGGGTCACCACTGGTTCTGCCACACCACTGCAGTTCATGGTTTTCAGATTGCCGATGCTGGTGAGGGAAGCCTCGTTGGTGAAATAAGGCTCTATCGTCTCGCTCGACTTGCAGGCCTGAACCACATCTTTGTTACTGGTGTTCTGAATCCACGCAATGGCATCGATCATGTTGACGTCATACACGTTGGCCATCTCCCAAGAGAAGGTATAAGCGAAATAGTCGCCTGCCGACACGCTACCCAAGGCAACACCTCCTGCGGTGGGAAGAAGTTTCTTCATCACGCTGTAGAAGTCGCGTTCTCCATTGGATCCTGGTGCCGAGGTGTAATGAATCTCCTTTTCAATGACACCAACATGCAGGTTAAGAGGACCCGTGACATCTTCCAAAGCGCGACCCATCACGTGGACCACGACCGTGTTGTCTATAATTTCATAGCTCAGGCGCATCTCGTATGGCGAGGTGATGGGAAGCCAGTTGTTGACCATACTCTGGTTTAGATTGCCGGGATTACCCGCAAAACGTCCACCATCGACAACGGTATGGGGCACTGATGTCACATTATAGTAACCTTTACGGGCATTGTTGTCGACTTGGTTGTGAAGATACATCGGGTCGTTGGCACCTGGCCAGTTCATGTGGTACTTGATGGCCACGACGTGGTCGGAATTGTTGTTGATGAGCGCATCCAGGCCCGGGTTGTAAGCAGCGCAGGGACCGCAACTGGTGTTGGTGAAGCATTCAAACAGCAGAATACGCTCGGTCTGGGCGTTCAGCCTCAAGGCAAAAAGCATCAACAAGGATGCAATGACGATGGTAATCTTTTTCATGGTGAATATTATTTGAATAATTGGCGCAAAATTAAAAATTTTTCATATCTTTGCAAGTTGGTTATGACATAAAATTAAAATCAATCAATATGAAAAAAACATTCTTTACCTTAGTGCTATTAGCCGTCATGGGTGTCATGTCGGCACAAACCATGCAGTTCGAACACAACGGCGAGGTTTGCCAAAACGGTCAACAGATCATCGCCACATTTGAAGAATTCGAGTATGTTGCCCACTTGCACATCCGCAACCTCACCGACAACGACCAGCTCATCGTTGCTGAACAGATTGTCGTCGAAAGCGTGGATGGAGCCATGGCTTATATGTGCTGGGAAAATTGTCTGGCTCCTGGCGACACCCTCGTTGACGGTCCCGTCCTCGTCCCTGCCCAGTCCTTGTCAGATAACGAGCTTTCATGCCACGTCATGTTCGACGGAGAAGAAAACGGAGTGATGAAAGTGGCTTATTCCGCCTACGACCGCGCCAACCCTGAAGAACGCATCACTGTCACCGTGCTCTTCGGCCATAACGCCAACACTGAGGAACACGTCTTCAGTCTTGGCCAAGCCTATCCGAACCCCGCCAGCACTCAGGTTCACTTCGACTACAAATGCGATGGCAACTCCAACGTGAACGCAGTGGTCTACAACCTCCTGGGTCAGGAAGTCAAGGTTCAGAACGTCAATGGCAGCCATGGCCGTATCAACATCGCTGTTGACGACCTCCAGCCCGGCATCTATTTCTGCAGCATTCAGGTCAACAACGCCACCGTCAAGACCGAGAAGTTCATCGTGAAACGCTAAGCATGATTACCGAAGAACAAGCAAAACAGAACATCCGGGAACTGTTGGAATACATTGGCGACGACCCTGACCGCGAAGGGTTGAAGGCCACACCCGACCGAATTCTCCGGATGTTCAAGGAGATGTTTCGCGGTTACGACCCGGCACAAAAACCGGTGATCACCACCTTCCCCAACGGACAGGACGGCATCATCTATGACAACATGGTCATCGACAACGGGCCATTCTACTCCGTTTGCGAGCACCACTGCCGCACCTTCTTTGGCGAATATTGGTTCGCCTACATCCCCAACAAACACGGACGCATCCTCGGTCTCTCCAAAATCGGGCGTGTCATCGACTACTGCTCCTCGAAGCTTCAGGTGCAGGAACGACTGGTGCAAGAGGTCGTGGAAGTACTCACCGAAGCCTTGGGAGAAGAGAACCCGCCACGCGGCATGGCCCTCATGATGAAGGGACGCCACATGTGCAAGGAAAGCCGAGGCGCCCGCAAGGAAGGATACATGATCTCCACCTATCTCACCGGAGTGTTCAAGTCGGACCTCCGCGTCAGAAACGAATTCATGTCCTATATCAAAGAATGGCGCCCATGAGAAAAGCCCTCACACTGCTCAGCCTCGTCATGCTGACCATCATGTTCAGCTGCACCACGCCAGCCGGCGTCGATGTCACCGAGTATTTCGAAGTGGAAAGAAACTATTACCGTCTCGAAATAAGCGATGGCATGAAAGTCACCATCACCGACGATGTCGACGAGATCGTCATCACCGCCGACGAGAACGTCATGGCCAAGATCGACGTCAAGTTCACCTCTGGCACGCTTCGCATCCATAGGAGAGACTTCTCCGTGGCTTACATCAACTATGCTGAGGTGCTGGTGCCCTACAACCCCGACCTGAAAGAGGTCAAGGTGAGCTACGACTCGGAACTCCACGCCGATCCAGACTATGGACTCCAGGCCGACGAAGTGCTTGTGA
Organism: uncultured Bacteroidia bacterium; assembly: GCA_902801465.1. Taxonomy (GTDB): domain Bacteria; phylum Bacteroidota; class Bacteroidia; order Bacteroidales; family F082; genus Limimorpha. Next base: position 34,088 of record CADCIH010000003.1, read on the forward strand.
AAGTCGAAAGCCGCTCCAAGTTTTACGGTTATGTCTGCGCCCACGAGCTCGACCTTGACATCATCGACTATTCGTATGCCGACATCACTTTCGATGTTTACGACAACATCGACTTGAGGATGGAAGACCATTCCGACGCCGACCTCGACGGCTACGCCAACACCGCTCATCTGGTCATGAAAAACCATTCCGAACTTAAGAAGCATTGGAATGCCGAGTTCTTCGCCTTCATGTGCGATGTCTGCTATGGCACCATGGATGACCACTGCATTGCCCACATCGATGCAGAGAGCGAGATCAACATGGGTCTATCCAACTACAGTTTTCTTTACTTCACCAGCGATCCCTACCTGGGAGAGAGCTATGTCGACGACACGTCAGACATACTCTATGACGGGTATTGAGAATTCGGTGTTATTCCACCGTCCAATTCCCAATTGGTTCAGAGTCCAGCGTTCCCTTCTTCTGCGCCCATTCTATAAATAAGGTGCGAAGGTCCTCGTCGCTGTTCCAAAGGCGGTGTGCTGCAATGTCGTCTTGCGCCCAGCCACAGCCGTTCACGAAATGGTTGCCGCCTCCCATGGAACGATATGAGTTAAGCACCACACGATAGGTCTTTTCGGGATCGAACGTCGTGCCGTCAGCCATACTGACGATAGTGACACGTTCGCCGTAAGGCTTGTCTTTCTCGATCCTATAGATGATTCCTGCGGCTGAGTCGAAGTTATAGATGGTGTTGCGTATCTCGAAAGAATATTCAAGATGAGCCTTGATATCCCTACCGGTCATTTCCATCACTGCGAGAGAGTTCTCAAAGGGATACCATTTGAAGAAGTCGGCCACAGTCAGCATGCCAGGTTCCAACTCGAAGCGGCGGTTGAGCGGCGCTGCCAGGGAGATGTCGGCAGGCATGCCGTTAGCAGCCACCACATCGAGTTGGCAACGGTGGATTTCGTCAACCCAAAGGCACGAGCCGTTGAACACGTCGTTAGGCGAGATGGCGGTTGGCAAAAAGGCCACCTCCTCATTCTGATAGGCCTCGGCACGGTCGAGATAAGGCTGAATCATCGCCAGGTATTCAGGGTCTTCCTCTTGATCCACGGTAGGAAGCAATCCCACCGTGATCTCAGGCTTGCCGTTTCTGGTAAGTCTCACATCAGCCTGAGCCAGGCTTGCTCCTCTGGTTCCCGAGTTGAGAACATACACCGTGTCGCCATTGATGTTAAGAACTTTCTCGGCTCTGGAACGATGGTCATGACCGAAGAAAATCAGATCGAAGCCTGGGACGTTCTGCGCAATCCATTTGGTGGCATTCTCGCGGCCCAACGGCGAATCTTCAGGCAAGTTCTGTTCCTGAGGTTCCCATCCCGAGTGGAAGAGACCCACCATCAGGTCGGGCTTCTCTTTTTCACGAATCTGTCTCACCCAATAGGCTGCCGAAGCCTCCGCTTGTTCGAAACGCAATCCCGGACGCAGCCGGTCAGGAACCCAAGTCACCACATAAGGCGTAAGCAACCCCAGCACGGCGATCTTGAATCCGTCGCGTTTCAGAATGACATAAGGCTGCCAATACGGTTTACCTGTGGACTCGTCGATGACGTTGGCACACACCACAGGCATCTTTACCTCAGAAAAGAAACGGTCAAAGACGGTCTTTCCAGCCTCGACATCATGGTTTCCCACCCCGATGACGTCGTATGGGAAGAAATTGAGTGTGGCAGACACCAGATTAGGATGTTCGGCATCACGGTTCGAGCAATATTGATATGGTGTGCCCTGTAGATTATCACCATTGTCGAGAAGGATAAGATGGTCACCCATTTCGCTTTTCATCTGTCGCAGAACGGCGGCATCATTGGCGAATTCCAGATAGGCGCCATGTGTGTCGGTGGTTTCCAAAATGGTCAAATGCGTCTCCTTCGGGTTGCATGATGCGGTCATCAAGGCTAAAAAAAACATAGCAAAAGAGGTGTTTTTCATGTCGGTGAACTTTTTTTTCAAAAAAATAAGGAATGAAGCCACAAAATTAGTATTTTTGCAGTACAATTCCAAGTCTGAATAGAAAATGGCTGAAATGAGCATCATATTGTCCGAGATCGAGGTCAAGGTGAGGAAACTCATCGATGCGAAGAATCAGCTCATTGAGGAAAACAGGCTGTTGGTCAACGAGAACAAGGCGCTTCGCGAAGAAAACGAAGCATTTGTCCGCGCTGGTCAGGAGTTGCAGGATAAACTAAACAAAACAACAATTGTTAACGCACTCGGTAGCAACGAGGAAGAGATAAAAGAAGGTAGGAAGCTCATCAGGGAACTCATCAAGGAGATTGACCAGTGCGTTTCGATTCTGAATTCCAAGGAGTAAGTCAGATAAAATAGTCAGCCGATGGAAGAGATTACGATCAACATAGTCATAGCAGATAAGTCATACAAGCTGACTGTGGCCCGTGCTGACGAGGGCAAGGTGCGGAAGGCAGCCGCCTTGATCAACGAACGGATCAAGTCCTACTCTTCGCATTATGCTTTCAAAGACATGCAAGATCTCTTGGCGATGACCGCCTTGCAGTTTGCCACCTCCACGGTAAAATACGAATCGGAGCGCGCTTACATGGATCAGGATTTGGGGCAAAAGCTCAACGAACTGAATTCCCTACTGAGCGAACAACTGTAAAAAGGTTCTTTGAAGATTTGGATTCTGTCTGCCCGAACGCATCAGGTAAACTCAACATTAAAAACAATCAACATCGGTCGGCTCGTGTCCTGTAAAAACAGGCCTCATCCTCTTCGGAGGAGCACTTCGGTGCCGGTGGACGTTTGCGCAGCGCGGCGGCCACAAGCGTGTCTTATAGGGTTTATTCTTATCCCTAAGGACAGACAGGATCCTTTTTTCCACTCTCACTCAATGCTTTCGGGTAAAACCGAAGTAAAATGTTATTACTCAGTATTTTAAACATTATCATCCCCGTCGCAGCCCTGGTAGTGGGGCTTGCCCTAGGATATCTCGTCACAGCCACACTTCTCAAGAAGGCGGTGACCAAGGAAGCAGACGCCTATCTCGAAGAGGCCAAGGAGAAAGCTGAAGTCATCAAAAAGGAGCGCATCCTTCAAGCCAAGGAGAAATTCCTTCAGATGAAAGACGAACATGAGAAGGCTTGCAACGAGCGCAAACGCGAGCTTCAGAAAACGGAAACCAAAGTAAGCCAGATGCAGCAGCAGGCCAACCAGAAGATGGAAGAGGTCCAGCGCAAGGCCAAGGAAGTACAGACTCTTCAAGAGAAGCTGACCTCACAACAGGAATCCATCAGCAAGCGCAAGGCTGAACTCGACCGCATCGTGGAAGAAGAGTCGAAGAAGTTGGAGACCATCTCTGGACTGTCGGTCAAGGAAGCCAAGGAACAACTCATCGAACTGGTCAGGGACGACGCCAAGGCAGAAGCCATGGTCTATGTGAAAGAGATCACCGAAGACGCCAAGATGACCGCCCAGCAAGAAGCCAAGAAGATCGTCTTGGAGACCATCCAACGCACTGCCGCTGAGACCGCCATTGAGAACACCGTGAGCGTGGCCACTATCGAGAATGACGACATGAAGGCCCGCATCATCGGTCGTGAAGGCCGCAACATCCGCGCCCTCGAAGCCCTCACCGGCGTCGAGATCATCATCGATGACACTCCTGGAGCCATCCTGCTCTCAGGCTTCGACCCCATCCGCCGCGAAATCGCCCGTCTGTCGCTCCAGAAACTCATCACCGACGGCCGCATCCACCCCGCACGTATCGAGGAAGTGGTCCACAAGGTGGAGAAACAGGTGGAACAAGAGATCATCGAGACCGGCAAACGCACCGTCATCGACCTGGGTATCCACAACATGGCCGCCGACCTCATCAAGATGATCGGCCGCATGAAATACCGTTCATCTTACGGCCAGAACCTGCTCCAGCACTCTGTCGAGGTGGCCAAGCTCTGCGCCACCATGGCCGCTGAGCTGGGACTGAACCCCAAGACCGCCAAACGCGCCGGTCTGCTCCACGACCTCGGCAAGGTGGCTGAAAACGAAGAGGAGCTGCCACACGCCATCCTAGGCATGAAGGTCGCCGAGAAGTTCAAGGAAAAACCCGATGTGTGCAACGCCATCGGCGCCCACCACGACGAGATCGAGATGGACACCCTCATCGCCCCCATAGTGCAGGTGTGCGATGCCATCTCAGGCGCCCGTCCCGGTGCTCGCCGCGAAGTGGTGGAAGCCTACATCCAACGTCTCAACAAATTGGAAGAGATGGCCATGAGCTACCCGGGCGTGGTCAAGACCTACGCCATCCAGGCTGGCCGCGAACTGCGCGTCATCGTGGGCGCCGACAAGGTGAGCGACCAAGATGCCGACCGCATCGCATACGATCTCTCAAAACAGATCCAAAACGAAATGACCTATCCAGGCCAAATCAAGATTACCGTCATCAGAGAGACACGCGCCGTCAGCTACGCAAAATAATTTTTGCGAGTTTTTGAAACATCCTCTTTTGTGACACTACTTAGTAGTGCTATGAAAGAGGATTTTTTATATTATCTTTGGGAAAACCGGCTGCTCACCGGCACCCTGACCACCTCACAAGGAGAGCTTGTGGAAGTGGTCAATCCAGGCTATCGCAACAACGACTCGGGGCCCGACTTCCTGGAGGCAAGAGTCAAGGTCGGAGGACAGCTGTGGGCTGGACATGTGGAAATCCACGTGAAAACAAGCGACTGGAGACGACATGGACATCAAGACGACAAAGCTTACCGCAATGTCGTTCTGCATGTGGTATATTGTCACGACGAGATGGTGAACGACATTCCCGTGATGGAACTGAAAGGCCATTTCGATGTAGCATTGTACCACCAATACCATGAGCTTGTAAACGCACAACGTTGGATCGCTTGCGAGCGGCAACTCCATGAGGTGCTGCCTTTCACCAAGAACACCTGGCTCGAGCGAATGGCCGTCGAACGACTTCAAGAGAAAGCCCAAAAGGTTGATAGGTTACTGACAGCCAATAAGTTCGATTGGGAAGAAACGCTCTACCGTCTACTGCTACGTTCCTTTGGGATGAAGGTCAACAACGACGCCTTCGAGACCCTGGCTTCCCTCCTTCCCTTCAAGACCCTGTTGAAACATGCAGACCAGCTCACACAACTTGAAGCCATGCTGTTGGGCTGCGCAGGATTCCTGACGATTGAGAGTGAAGAGGATTACCCATTGCTACTCAAGCGCGAGTTCGAGGTGATGCGAACCAAATTCAACCTCCTCAGCATGCCCGTGGAACGATGGAAGTTCATGCGGATGCGGCCTGTGAACTTCCCTACGGTGCGCCTGGCACAGCTGGCACAGATGATCCACCGGCAGGGTCCGCTCTTCTCCAAAATCAAAGAGGCGGCAACCACCGGAGAGGCCAAGGCCTTGTTCGAAGTACAAGCATCGGCTTATTGGGACACCCACTACCGTTTTTCCGTCATGGGTCCCACACACCCCAAACGTCTCGGCGACAGCACCGCCGACGTGCTCATGATCAACGCCGTGGTACCCCTGCTCTTCTGCTATGGACGATTCCACAAGGACGAGCGTTACTGCGAAAAGGCACTACGTTTTCTGGAATACACGGACGCAGAAGACAACGCCATTGTACGGCATTACGCCGACCGCGGCATGCCCCCGGGAAACGCCATGCAATCCCAAGCTTTGCTTCATCTCAACAGATACTACTGCAAACGGAAACGCTGCCTCGAGTGCAGTATCGGGAATAATTTGCTAAGGCTGTAATAACGTATCGTTTTTTTCATAACTTTGCACCTTATTCAAAAAAGTAATTATGGAAAACGATCAATTCAAACTGCCTGAGAACGCACAAAGAGAGCTAAAGCCGGGCGAAGAGTACGAACCCATTCTTTCCAAAAACAAAAAATACCAGGAGATCACCGTATGGTCGGTATGCATCGGCTTGGTGATGACCATCCTGTTCTCGGCTGCCGCCGCCTACCTCGGCCTGAAAGTCGGACAGGTGTTCGAAGCCGCCATCCCCATCGCCATCATCGCCATCGGCCTCACGGGACTGGCAAGGAAGAACGACGCCCTGTCGCAGAACGTCATCATCCAGAGCATCGGAGGATGCTCGGGCGGCGTGGTGGCTGGAGCCATCTTCACCCTGCCCGCACTCTACATCCTGCAAGGCAAGGGCTATCATATCGAGATCAACTTCTGGCAGGTGTTCATCGCCTCGTTGCTGGGCGGCATCCTGGGCATCCTGTTCCTCATCCCCTTCCGCAAGTATTTCGTGAAGGAACAGCACGGCAAGTTCCCCTTCCCCGAGGCCACAGCAACCACCCAGGTGCTGGTCAGCGGACAAAAGAAGGGCAAGGACTCCCTCCTGCTCGTCGTCAGCGGTTTGATTGGCGGTCTGTACGACTTCATCGTGTCGACCTTCGGATGGTGGTCGGAGACCATCACCACCCGTATGATGGGCTGGGGCATGGCCTTGGCCGACAAAGCCAAACTGATGCTTAAGATCAACACTGGAGCGGCCGTGCTCGGTCTGGGTTACATCATCGGTCTGAAATACGCATTCATCATCTGCTGCGGCTCCATGCTGGTATGGTTCATCATCATCCCCGGCATGAACCTCATCTGGGGCGACCAGGTCATCGACCTGATGAACTCCGGTGTCACCGCCACCCTCGGTTCGATGGCTCCTGAGGAAATCTTCAAGAACTACGCACGCCATATCGGCATCGGCGGCATCGCCATGGCCGGCATCATCAGCATCATCAAGTCGTGGAAGGTCATCAAATCGTCGGTGAGTCTCGCCGCCAACGAGTTCAAGGGCAAAAAAGGCAATGCCGAACCCGTCGACCGCACCCAACAGGACATCCCAATGAAGACCGTGGTCATCGGCATCGTAGCCGTGTTGATCGTTACCTTCCTGTTCTTCTGGTTCGGTGTGGTGCACAACTTCGGGCATGCCCTGATTGGCATCCTGGTCGTGGCCGTGATCGCCTTCCTGTTCACCACCGTGGCCGCCAATGCCATCGCCATCGTGGGCAGCAACCCCGTGAGCGGCATGACGCTGATGACCTTGATCCTGGCTTCACTGGTGATGGTCGCCGCGGGACTGAGCGGTCCCGAAGGCATGACCGCCACCTTGATCATCGGAGGTGTGGTCTGTACCGCCCTGGCCGTGGCCGGAGCATTCATCACCGACCTGAAGGTAGGTTACTGGATTGGAACGACACCCAAGAAACAAGAAATCTGGAAGTTCGTCGGCGTGGCCGTGGCCGCCGCCACCGTGGCTGGCGTGATCATGGTGCTGAACAAGGCCTACGGTTTTGTGGGCGACGGTGCCCTAGTGGCTCCCCAAGCCAACGCCATGAGTGCCGTCATCGAACCCATGATGTCGGGTGGCAACGCTCCCTGGCTGCTTTATGGCATCGGCGCCGCCATTGCCTTGATCCTCAACTTCTGCAAGGTGCCGGCCCTGCCGTTCGCCTTGGGCATGTTCATCCCCATCGACCTGAACATTCCCTTGCTCATCGGTGGTACCGTGGCTTGGTTTGTGAGCAGCCGCTCCAAGGACCAGAAACTCAACGACGCCCGCTACAACCGCGGCACCCTCATCGCCTCAGGCTTCATCGCCGGTGGCGCCTTGATGGGCGTGGTGAGCGCCATCCTGAAGTTCTGTAATGTGAACGCCACCGCTGTCACCGCCGACGGCACTCCGTTCGCCGAACTGCCCATTGCCGGACTCATCGCATTGTTGATGTACATCGCAATCATCATTTATATGGTATGGGATTCGAAAAGAGCTAAAGTGGAAGAATGAAAAAGTTATTAATCATTGTGGCCATGCTGGTAACCCTGCCGGCATTCGCAAAACATGTTGACCCTGAGACCGCCAAGAAAGCGGCCGCGACATTTCTGAATAACAACGGCGCCAAGGCCACTCAACTGACCGACCTTTCCAAGGCCGCAGGCTTCCAAAACCTTTACATCTTCAACGCCGAGCCTGGCTTTGTGGTAATGGCGGCGGACGATTGCGTAAAACCCATTCTGGGGTATTCGCTGACAGGAGTTTTTGATACTGAAGACATGCCTGAGAATGTCCGTTGGTGGCTGCAAGGGTATAACGACGAGATTCAACTTGCCATAGAGGACGGAATGAAAACTACCACAGAAGTCAGCAACTTATGGAAAGATTTGACGGCAGGCAAAGGGAACGTAGCCATGGCAACTGAAGTGGTAACTCCGTTGATACAAACCAAGTGGAATCAAGGCAAGTATTACAACGCACTTTGTCCAGCAGTCAGTGACGGCCCCGAAGGCCTTGCTTACACCGGGTGCGTGGCAACCTCCATGGCTCAGGTAATGAAATATTGGGAGCATCCCAAAACAGGTACCGGTTCCTATTCCTACACGTGGAATGAGCAAACTTTAAGCGCCAGTTTTGAGACCGAATACGATTGGGACAACATGATGGTCTACTATGGATACTACTATGCTAACGGAACAGACCCCTATGCCAATGCAGTAGCCGCGCCATCCAATCAAGAGATTACTGCAGTGGCCACTTTGATGTCCCATTGCGGCGTCTCGGTGGACATGAACTACGGAGGCAACAGCACTAATGGCAGTTCCGCATCCACTATGCGTGTGGCAGATGCCCTGAGAAACTATTTCAACTACAGTCCAACTGTTTGTTTCAAGGAAAAGGACAATTATACCGATTCCCAATGGGAGAAGATAGTGAAAGCGGAATTGGATGCCCATCGCCCATTAGAGTATTGTGGTTCAGACCCCAACAGCCCAGGCGGTCACGCTTTTGTTTGCGACGGGTACAACGACGACGGTTATTTCCATTTCAACTGGGGATGGTCGGGAAAGTTCGACGGCTATTTTTTGCTTTCCAACCTTGACACCGGGGCCAACAACCAATCAGGATCGGGCAATGGCGTTTACACAAGGGCTCAAGGTGCCGTTTTCGGCGTTGAACCTGCCAGCACGTTAAGCGCTCCTTCCCTCACAGCAAACACCCACGAAGGTATCGCCACCCTGTCATGGAATCCTATTGAGGGAGCGATTTCTTACAGCGTGTTCAAAGACAATGAATGCATTATCGAAAACCAGAGCAGTACCACCTATTCCGACGGCGATCTTTCTTTTGGCGTGGATTATGAGTATTATGTCAGGGCTTTCAACGGAAGTGTTTACTCGAACCCATCCAATTCCGTCACCGTCAACTCAAAATACCGCAATATCACTCCTTCCAACCTGACAGCCTCACTCAACGAAGGCAACGTATCTCTCAACTGGACGGGATATGACGGCGGAGCATCAACCGACCTCCATTATGGAATAGAGTATGGAGGATATGTTTATGGTAGTAGTGATTCCGAGAACTATTGGGGACAAAAATTCCCATCGGCCACCCTTGTGACTTTGGGAGGAATGATGATAGAAAAGGTTTCCATTTACCTTTATTATTCTGGAGAGTACACATTGAGTCTTTATAGTGGAGGTGTTGAAGGAACCTCTTCATGTAACCTATCGTACACAAAAGCTAGTAATGGTTTTCAATGGACCGACTTCAGATTACCTGAACCTATCTCCATTGACATCACCAAAGACTTATGGGTAGTGTTTCATTGTTCTACACCTAATAAACCCGCCACATTGGGTGATTATGATGGAGAAGGAGCCGAGAATGCCAGTTATTTTTCATCCTCATTGGCAACACTACCAAACTACTCTCTTCAAGACAAATCGTGGATGATCAGGACCTACATCACCGACGGCACTTTCACCTACAATCTTTATGACGGTGAAGTCAAGGTTAACGGAGATGTGCCGATTAATGGCACAAGCTATACTATTCCGCAACCCTCCAACGGCATTCACCAATACACGGTTAAGACCGCGTATTTCAATGGTGAGTCCAATGCCTCCAACAACGCTGGCATCACCATGGGCAATGCCTCACTCTCCTCTTTGGACCTTAGCAGTAACGATGCCATGATCCTCACCGAGGGAAGCATCCTCACCGTCAACGAAACACTAAACAACCCCGACCCCGCCAACCTCGTCATCGAGGACGGCGCCCAACTCATCCACCCCACCAGCGAAGTGAAGGCCACACTGAAAAAGACCATCAACGCTTTCACCACAAACAAAGACGGTTGGTATACCATCGCATCACCAGTTGACGAATTGGGAGTCAGCCTAGCTACCACTGGCGACTATGACCTCTACGCCTACGACGAAAAGAATATGCTTTGGCTCAACCAAGAAAACACCGCCAACAACATCACACAATTCGCTGAAGGCCAAGGCTTCCTCTATGCCAATGCAGCCATCCAATCACTCAGCTTTGCCGGCGACATGAGAGCCACCGACGCAACCGTGTCAGTACCATTGAGCTACCAAAGCGACAACACGAGCCTGAAAGGCTTCAACCTCGTCGGCAACCCCTTCACCCGCAGCCTACAAGCTGGCGACATCAAGATAGGCAACACCACCCTCTCCACCTATTATGTGGTGGAAGGCGGCTCCGAACTGGAAACCCGTGCCATCGCCACAACTCCCATCAAACCAGGACAGGGCTTTCTGGTACAAGCCAGTGCCGAGGGACAAGATCTGGTGTTCAACCCCTCATCCAAAGACGGGTCAACAGAACCCGGCTTCATCAGCATCAAGACTGACAGCCGAGGTTTCTCCGACAGGATCTATGTGCAAATCGGCGAAGGCAACACCCTACATAAGATGTCACTCAACAACGCCACACCTAGATTGAGCGCCCTAATCGACAACGACGAGTACGCCTCTGTCACCCTGGAAGACGCCACAGGTGCAGTGCCGCTCATGTTCCGCCCCGACGAAGATGGACTTCACACCCTGACCTTCGAACTCTACAACCTCCAGTCGGACTACCTCCACCTCATCGACCATATCGCCGGAGCCGACATCGACCTGAACGCCATCACAAGTTACTCCTTCGAGGCAAAAGTCACCGACTATCCTTCAAGGTTCCAACTGGTGTTCAGCGAAGACGCCAACCCACACCATTACTTCTACGGTCATGACTTCATCGACGGAAAGACCCAAATCCTCGATATCACAGGTCGTGTCGTCGCCACCGACTGCAGCACAACATTGGTTCCTGGCATCTATTTGCTGCGCACCATTAACGGCAAAGACATCAAAACCGAGAAAATCATCATCAAATAACAGACTATGAAATACAACAGAGTTCTTCTAAAACTAAGCGGCGAAGCCCTCATGGGCAGCCAACAATATGGCATCGACCCGCAACGACTCAACGAATATGCCGATGAGATCATCGAAGCCGCCAAGACTGGCGTTCAGATCGGCATCGTCATCGGCGGAGGCAACATCTTCCGTGGACTGCAAGGCGCTTCCAAAGGCATGGACCGCATCCAAGGCGACTACATGGGCATGCTAGCCACCGTCATCAACTCGATGGCAATGCAAAGCACCCTCCAAGGCAAAGGCCAAAAAGCCACCTTGCTCTCAGGCTTATATATCGACCGCATCGCCGACACCATGAGCTCCGCCAAAGCCATCCGCCTGCTCGAAGAAGGCCACATCGTCATCATGGGCGCCGGCACTGGCAACCCCTTCTTCACCACCGACACCGGCAGCGCCCTCCGCGCCGTGGAGATCAAAGCCGACATCATCCTCAAAGGCACCCGCGTGGATGGCATCTATACCGCCGACCCCGAGAAAGACCCCACCGCCACCAAGTTCGACCATATCACCTACGACGAAGCCTACCAACGCAACCTCAAAGTGATGGACATGACCGCCTTCACCATGTGCAAGGAAAACGACATGCCCATGTATGTGTTCGACATGAACACGAAAGGAAATCTGCTCAAGGTCCTCAAGGGAGAAGAGATCGGAACTTTGGTAACGAAATAACGGAAAACGGAAAGTGGAAAACGGAAAACGGAAAGATAGGAAGCATCATCTTCGGGCGACGAGAAACAAAACCAGCCTCAAGTTGGATTACGTCCTATTGGGCGTAATCCTCCTTGTAGCTGCGGTGTTGCGTCTTTGGAAACTCGGACAGGTACCTTTCATGCACGACGAGTTCAGCGCGCTTTTCAGGTTGAGGTTCGACAACTTCCATGACCTCATCCAATATGGCGTCACCGAAGGCGACTCGCATCCGGCTGGTGTGCAGGTATTCCTCTATTATTGGACCAAACTGGTCGGCTGGAACGAGATGTGGGTAAAGCTCCCCTTCGCTCTCATGGGCATCGCTTCCGTCTTTCTGATCTATGTCATCGGCAAGCAATGGTTCAACCGCAAGACCGGTCTGCTGGCCGCGGCCTTCTTTGCCGTTAGCCAACTCACCGTATTCTACAGCCAACTGGCACGTCCCTACGCCCCGGGACTTTTCTTCGTGCTGCTGATGACTTTCTTTTGGAACAAGATCCTTTTCGGTCCAAAGAAACCTTCTGCCGGCATCTGCATCGGCTTCGCTGTCAGTGCCTGCTTGGCTGCTTTGGCGCACAACTTCTCGGCAGCACAGGCAGGATTGATTTTTCTCACGGGCTTGTTCTTCCTGAAGAAAGAACGCCGCCTCGCCTATTGGCTCGGCGGCATCGGCGCCGTAGTCCTCTACGCCCCGCATCTCCCCGTATTCTATTACCAGACCTTCGTCAACGGCGGCATCGGCGGCTGGCTCGCCAAACCCAAGAGCACCTTCATCATCGACTTCCTGCAGTACACAACGAACTACGCCCCCCTCTTCATGTTTGCCATGGGCGTTGTCATCATCCTTCCCTTCCTTCTGCAGAAACCCGAAAAACGAGCCTACCCTGTCCGCTGGGCAGCCGTCGTTTGGTTCGTGGTCAACTTCGCTGTTGCCTTCATTTATTCACTGCTCCGCGAACCCATCATCCAATATAGCACCCTCATCTTCTGCTACCCCTTCCTCGTGCTCATGCTCCTTTCGTTCCACCGAAACAACAGCATGACCATGACACAGACCGTGATCGCCGTACTGGCCATCCTCTTCATCGGAGCCAGCTCGCTCATCACCAACCGTCAACACTACGACTTGATGTACCATCAAGGTTACGACCAGATCGCCCAACGGATGCAAGAGGACAATGATGGCAATACAGACATCCGTTTCGCCACCGCCACCCTCAAGACCCAGTTCCCGGAGTTCTATCAAGCCCAGACCACAGTGACCCAACGCGCCATCTTCGACGAGGAGAACAACAACGTTGGCGAATTCCGCCTATGGCTGGATTCGAACGACACCGAGATGCTAGGGTTCGGATGGACCGATTACGTCAGTCCTGCATGGGAAACGCAAGCCGTAGCCTGTTATCCTTGGATGGTTCACGAAGACACATGGTTCACTTCCCGTTATCTGACTCTGTCACGCGACTCCGTGCCTGGAGCGATCCGGCTCCTGACGCCTTTGACAGAAAAACCCTATGTTTTCGAGCAGTTTGAATGGGGAGTTCCACAATATATCTATGGCGACTCTCTCGACAAAGAAACCGACCTCGTCGGCGTTACAGCCACAGTTGAATCTACCGACACCATCGCAGGCTGTGTCCTCGTCATGGAAATCCACGATGCCGCAAGCGATTCCTTGTTGTTCTGGTACGGTGGCAACAACAGCGACCTGTTGCTACCCGGAACCAACCATCTGGCCACCGCCGTCAGGTTCAACAGCGAAGACTTTCCTGCCCAGGGAAAAGTCATCAAAACATATATCTGGAACCAGAAGCGAGGCACGATAGTTGCAAAACGGTTCGACTACTATTGCACCCGGTACAATCCTCGTTTGGCAGGTTTGTATCAACCATTGTAAAAAAATATTTAACTTTGCAGACAAATCATAAAAGCTATGACAGACGAATCCCAATTTGTATTAGACGAAGCCACTGAGAGCATGGACAACACCATCAAGCACCTGGAGCATGAGTTTCAGGGCATCAGGGCAGGCAAAGCCAGTCCAGCCATGCTGAACGGCGTAATGGTTGAATATTATGGTGCCACTGTGCCCATCGAGCAAACCGCCAACATCGGCTGCCCTGATGCACGCATGATCGTGGTGGTACCGTTCGACAAGAGCGCACTCGGCAACATCGCCAAGGCCATCCTTAACGCCAATCTGGGTTTCAACCCGATGAACAACGGCGAGTTGCTTCGTATCAGCGTGCCTCCGTTGACCGAGGAACGCCGCCGCGAGCTGGTGAAACGCACCAAGAACGCCGCCGAAGAAGCCAAGGTGGGCATCCGCAGCATACGTCGCAGCGCCAACGATGAAGCCAAGAAACTCGAGAAAGACACCATCTCCGAGGACGAGTCAAAACTCCTTCAGGAAGAGATTCAGAAACTCACCGACAAGTATATCAAGAAGATTGACGATCTGACCGAGCTTAAGTCCAAGGACATACTTACGGTTTAATTAAGAATTAAGAATTAAGAATTAAGAATTTAGAGGGAGTTGTAGCATTCGCTCCCTCTAAATTCTAAATTCTTAATTATTATTTATTCAGGGCTTCCTCTATCGCCATCCCGAACAACTGCTCTAGCGTCAGGCCAAAGCATCGTGCCTGCGATGGGATGATGCTTGCGTCCGACATGCCCGGGACGATGTTCGCTTCAATGAAGAACACACCTTCGTTGCTGACTATGTAGTCCATGCGGACAAAGCCCTTGCATTCCAGCTTCTCGTACAGCATGGCCGTCGTGGCTTTGATTTCAATCTCGATTTCCTCATCCACCTGGGCAGGCGTTATTTCATCGCACTTCCCAGCAGTGTATTTTGCCTCATAGTCGAAGAACTCATTCTTACTGCAAATCTCAGTGAGCGGAAACACCATCATTCTTCCTTTGTGGCACATGGCGCCACACCCGAACTCACGTCCATCGACGAACTTCTCGCACATCACCTGACGACCGGCGGCTCTCGCCGTAAAGATGGCAGGGACCAATTCCTCAGCGGTCTTCACCTTGCTCACCCCAACGCTGGAGCCATTGCAAGTCGGCTTGACAAACAAAGGCAACCCCAACTGCTTGATGATGGCTTCGGCATCATATTTCTCGCCTTCATTGATGAGCACGGAAGGAGCGACATTGACGCCATAGGATGCCACCAGACGTTTGCAAAAGTCCTTGTGGAAGGTAAGGGCACACGTCGTCAAAGGTGAGGATGTGCACGGAATACCGAGCAGCTCAAGATAACCCGACAACGGGCCGTTCTCACCCGGCTCGCCATGAACGGCATTGAAGACCACGTCGAATTTCGTTCTGTGGCCACCTACCGAAATGGAAAAATCATTCTTGTCAACATCAACTCTGGTACCATCTTTCAAAAGGCCATACCAACCCTTCTTCGAGACCACAATAATCTTTGAATTATACAGTTCAGGATTCAGATTCTGTTTCACCACCTGAGCACTCTTGACGGAAATCTCAAATTCACCGGAATCTCCGCCACAAACTATCGCTACATTCTTCATGTTAGAAAAATAATTATTAAATTTGCCGCTAAATTAGTAAATATGGGAAAACTATCGTTTCTAAAACAAAAGAAATTCTATATCAATCTGCTATTGATTGTGGTTCTGAGTTTTGTGCTCTTGTGGCTGACCATCAAGATGCTCAATATCTATACCCGTCACGGAAAGGTGTTTGAGATGCCCGACTTCAGCGGAATGACTACCCCCGAGGTGGAACGCGCCTATGGAAAGGACTACAATTTCATCCTTATCGACAGCATCTATTCCAAGACCCAGGCTCCCGGAACCATTGTCCAGCAGGACCCCTTGCCAGGATCAAAGGTAAAGCATGGCCGCAACGTTTATTATATCATCGTCGCCATCGAACCCGAACGCACCAACATGCCCAACCTGAACAACCTATCCCTCCGACAAGCGCTTGTTTTGCTTGAATCGAGCGGCCTAGAAGTGAAAGAGCTCATCTATGTGGATCACTTCGCCCGTAACGCCATCTGCGAGCAACGCTATGACGGCGGCATCATCAAACCGGGTACGGAACTCATCAAAGGCAGTAAGATCACTTTGTATGTCGGCCTTGGCCCTGACGACAAGAAAGCCAAACTACCGTCGCTTTATGGAATATCGGCCCAAGAAGTGCAACGCACACTCAACATGGCAGGACTCAATCTTGGCAACGAGTACTTCGAAGACAATGACAGCATTCAATATATGAAGGTGTGCCGCATGGACCCACCTCAGGCCAAAGGCTTCGTCAAACCCGGCACCTTCGTCAACGTTTGGTACAAGTCAAGCCGCAGCTTCAACTTCGACAAAGAACAGGCTAAGGTCCTTAGCGAGGACTCCGCCAGATACAACGCCGAGAACACACCTGTCATCGACACTATCATCATTTCAAACGACACCCTAACCAACGACCCTGAAGAAGAATATGAAGACGATTTCTAAAATGACGGGCTGGATACTAGCCTTGTGCCTCATCCCCACACTGGTCACAGCCCAAGAAGTAATCACCGGTTTCAACCACGGAATCACGCCACCAACCAAAACGCGTGAAGCCACCGCTTTGACACTGCCTTTCCTCGACGACTTCTCCAACTCCAGGGTCTATCCCGACAGCACTCTGTGGGCCGACTTCAACGTCTATGTCAACTCAGGGTTTCCTCTCAATTCCGTCACCCGTCACGGAGCCACCTTCGATGTGCTCGACGCTCAAGGACGCGTTTACGACTATGCCATCAGCAATCCCTTCATTGCAGAACACCTCACCTCCAACCCCATCAGACTCGACTCGGTGTTCAATCCCGAGCCCCATGCCTTGACCCCTGCCGACTCGCTTTACTTCAGCTTCTTCTACCAACCTCAAGGCAACGGCAACGCGCCTGAAGCACAGGATTCACTTGTACTCGAGTTCGGCGTGATCGAAGGCATCGACACATTGTGGCACCACGTATGGAGCACTCCGGGACAAACCTTGGCACACTTCCTGGCAGAGAACGACAGCGTCTTCTTCAAACAAATCATGATCCCCATTACCGACACCGCTTTCTTTAAGCCCGCCTTCTGCTTCCGATTCTACAACTACGCCAGCATCGCCAACAATGCACAACCCACCAGCCGAGGCAATGAGGACAACTGGAATATCGACTTCGTTTATCTCGACAGAGGTCGAAGCATCGCCAACCCCTCATATCCCAAGGTAAGCATCACCAGCGAAGGTCCCTCGTTCCTCACCCGTTACCGCTGCATGCCATATAAACACTACTGCGCCAACCCGACAGCTAGCATCATCGAGAAATTCGGGATGAAAGTCTCCAACCTCGACAGCCAAGCCCATCAACTCATGCACCAATATACCGTCGAACAAGTGGGAGGCGGACAGTTTTACGAGAACGTGAGTCACCGGCCCTTCAACGTCCCCGCCATGACGTTCAGCCAACCCGACTCCGCCATGGTTGCAGCACTGTTCGCCATAGATTATGAGAAAGATACCACCTCGTTTATCATACGGCAGTATATCAGCGACTCCACTTGCAACCCTCCTTTGGTTGACTCGCTGGTATATACCCAAGGATTCTACAACTACTTCGCCTATGACGACGGCATCCCCGAACTGGGATTCGGTGTAGAGCCCTCCCCAGGAGGCGCCTTCGCAGTGAGATTTGAGCTTAACGAACTCGACACTATTTGCGGCGTCCAAATCCTAATCAACCACACCCTCAACGACGCCAACAACCAGTATTTCGACATCGTGGTATGGAAAGACAACAATGGCAAACCCGGCGACGAAGTGTATCGTCTTGCCGGACGAAAACCTATTTGGGAAGACCAGATCTATAAATTCGCCTACTACAAGTTCGACCAACTCGTCCGTCTCAACGGCGTGTTTTACATCGGCATCGTGCAACAAGGAAACGGTCTCCTCAACGTGGGCTTCGATGCCTCAAACGACAACTCGCAATACAATTTCATCAATGTGACCGGGTCGTGGCAGCCTAGCAGCAAGGCAGGCTCCATCATGCTCCGCCCCGTGGTCGGTGCCGGCTATTACATTGGTGTCGATGAAATCGAAGACTCCAACATAGCCGTTTATCCCAACCCCGCCTCCAACACGCTCCACGTTTCAGGACTCAGCATAGGTGCATCCATGGCCGTCTTCGACATCACCGGACGGCAGGTCACCCCGACTTCATACGCCGACGAAATCAACGTCAGTGAGCTTCACGATGGATTGTACCTCTTGACAATCACCCAAAGCGACGGCAGCATCATCACCCGTAAATTCATGGTCAGCAAATGAGCGAGCAACTTCTTGAAGACCTCCTGGAAAACGAGAACACCGAAGAGGAAAGCGGTGAGCTATACGAGCATATCCGTATCGTGGTAGACAAAGGCCAGGCCCAGGAGCGCATCGACACCTTCCTGACCAACCACATCCAGAACATCTCGCGCAACCGCGTGCAGAACGCTGCCAAGGCAGGCAACATCCTCGTCAACGAAAAGGCAGTGAAGTCGAACTACAAGGTAAAGCCTGGCGACGTCATCTCCATCGTATTCAGCTACCCACCCCGCGAGGTCAACATCACGCCCCAGGAAACACCTTTGAATATCGTCTATGAAGACTCCGACCTCATCGTCATCAACAAACAGGCGGGATTGGTAGTCCACCCTGGCCATGGCAACTTCGAGGGAACCCTGCTTCACGGATTGGCATGGCATTTCCAACAAACCAACCAACCTGTGGAGAACAAGTTCGGGTATCTGGTACACCGCATCGACAAGGACACTACCGGACTGATGATCGTTGCCAAAAACGAGACCGCACAAGCCATCCTCGCCCATCAGTTCTTCGAACACTCAATCCACCGCCGTTACCACGCCTTGGTTTGGGGCGACTTCACTGAAGACGAAGGACGCATCGAAGGCAACATCGGCCGCAGCCCCACCGACCGCCGCAAGATGATGGTCTATCCCAACGGCGACCATGGAAAAGAAGCCGTCACCCACTGGAAAGTGCTGGAACGCTTCGGCTACGTCACCTTGAACGAATACCGCCTTGAGACAGGACGCACACACCAAATCCGCGTCCACTCACAATATATCGGCCACCCTCTCTTCAACGACGCTACCTACGGCGGAGACCAAATCCTCAAAGGCACTACCTTCTCAAAGTACCGCCAGTTTATCGAAAACTGTTTCAAGCTGATGCCTCGTCACGCCCTTCACGCCAAGGAACTGGGATTTGTCCACCCCACCACAAAAAAAGAGATGCTCTTCACCAGCGAACTGCCTGACGACATGAGCGCCGTGCTCGACAAGTGGAGAAAGTATGGGAGGAGTTAAGATAAAAGATAAAAGATAAAAGTTAAGAGATAAAAGTTAGGAGATAGTCGACGTAGGATTTAATACCGTCCTCAAGGGTGGTGAAAGGCTCATCATATCCGGCATTCCTTAATTTAGTCATATTGGCTTCGGTGAAATATTGGTATTTGTCACGGATATTCAACGGCGTGTCGATAAACTCAATGTCGGTTTCAACACCCATGGCTTTGAAGGTGTTGTCAGCAAGATCATAAAACGAGCGCGCTTTGCCCGTGCCGACATTATATAGGCCGCTCTCGGGCTTGTGTTGCATCAGCCAGAGAATCACCTTGGCCACGTCTTTCACGTACACAAAGTCACGAAGCTGCTGCCCATCCTTGTAATTGGGATTATGTGAGCGGAACAGTTTCACTTTTCCAGTCTCATTAATCTGGCGAAAAGCGTGCAAAATCACCGAAGCCATCTTCCCCTTGTGAAACTCATTGGGGCCATATACATTGAAGAACTTCAGCCCCGCCCAAAACGGAGGCTGTTCGGTCTGACCAAGGATGAATTTGTCAATCTCATTCTTGGACCGGCCATAAGGGTTCAGTGGCTTTAAATTACAAACAATGTCATGCCGGTCGTCATACCCCAGCTCACCCATGCCATAGGTCGCCGCCGATGAAGCATAAATCAAAGGAATCTGATATTCAACACAGGCTCTCCAAATCCCTAAAGTGTAATCCACGTTCAACTTTTGGAACACGTTGTAATCAAATTCCGTGGTATCGGTTCGTGCCCCTAGATGAATAATAAATTCAATATTTTTATTGTTGTTTTTAAACCATTCAAAAAAGGTGTCACGGTCAACCAATTCGACAAAAGAGAGGTCTTTATAGTTGTTTTTCCGCTCGACCCTTGAAAAATCGTCCACCAGCACTAAATCGTTGAAACCGTTATGGTTCAGCATCTCAGCTACATTGCTGGCGATAAAACCCGCTGCGCCTGTGACAACAATCATATCTTCAACCTTTTATCTTCTCTCCCAATGCTTTATCGATATCCAGCAGAAACTTCCTGGTTTTATCCAGCGTCTCGAGCATCAGCACCCTTTCCTCATATTCGGAGAACTTCTCCTTCAACGCCTGCTTGGCACCTGCGAGGGTATAGCCTTTTACCTTGGTAAGATGATAGATCATGTGGACATAGCGGACATCACGCTGGGTAAAGAGTCGGTTGCCTTTCTTGTTTTTACGGGGACGAAGCACGTCGAACTCGTTTTCCCAATAACGGATCATTGAAGTGTTCACGCCAAACATCTTGGCCACTTCGCCGATGCTGTAATAATACTTTCCAGTGTTGTTCTCTTCCATAGCTTAATCCATTGTTAATGAAGGCAATTCCGCCTGTTCCAAAATCTTTTCGTATTGTTCGGGCGAGAGGTCGTTAAAGAAGAAATGAAGCGGATCAACCGCCTCGTCGTTCTTAAGCACCTCATAATGAAGGTGAGGTCCTGTCGCTTTACCCGTGCTGCCTACGTAACCAACCAATTGACCGCGTTTCACCTTCTGCCCTTTCTTCACTGCAAATTTCTGAAGGTGAGCGTATCTTGTCTTGTAACCGTAGCCATGATCAATGGTAACGATGTTGCCATAGCCCCAATAGTTGCTTTCCACATCCACCACCTCGCCATCGCCCGAGACATAGACCTCAGTGCCAGGCGATGCTGCGAAGTCCATGCCGCTATGATATTTGGTCACCTTATAGATAGGGTCGGTACGATAACCGAAATACGAGGAGATTTGTTTGATGTCAGACTCTTTGACGGGGATGATGGCGGGGATGCATGCCAACATCTCAGATTTTTTCCTTGCCATCTCAAACACCTTGTCGTATGATACCGACTGATAATAGAGCTGGCTTGCAACGCTATCAAGTTTCATGGATACACGTTTCACAAGATCGCTGTTCTTGTAGCCGAGAAGGTCTTCATAACGCTCTTTCATGGTGAACCCCGACTTGCGCACCGTGGTCGGGATGGGATCCGCTTCGAAGATCACACGATACACGTCATTGTCACGTTCTTGCAACTCCTCCGCAAGGATCTCCATGTTTTCCAGCCGATCATCAAGAATCTCGTACTGAAGCTTAAGATACTCAATCTCACGAGCTTGCATCCTCTCTTTCGGCGAGCCGAAGAAGAAAAAGATCACCAACACGATGAGGAAAGCGAATACGATGGTCGTAATCAAAAACACCACAACACGTCCCACCTTATTGACCATCGGTTCGACAAAACGGTCGAAATTCAGGGTCTTTGGGTTGAAAATATATTTAAAATCTCTCTTTCGTCTAGCCATTTTACTGGAATCTTGCACAAAATTACAAAAAAAGCCTAACTTTGCATGTTTTTTTGAAAACTAATTCCAATGAACGCATACGAAATCAGAAACAGTTTCCTGGACTTCTTCCGTTCCAAGGAACACGCTATAGTGCCATCAGCACCGATTGTGGTCAAAAACGACCCTACCTTGATGTTTACCAACGCCGGAATGAACCAATTCAAGGACATTTTCTTGGGCAACCAACCCGCCAAGTGGAACCGTGCCGCCGATACGCAAAAATGTCTTCGCGTATCAGGCAAACACAACGACTTGGAGGAGGTGGGGCACGACACCTATCACCACACCATGTTTGAGATGCTTGGCAACTGGTCGTTTGGCGACTACTTCAAGAAAGAAGCCATCGCCTATGCCTGGGAGTATCTCACCGAGGTGGTGAAGATCGACAAGGACAAACTCTACGTCACTGTTTTTGGCGGCGACGAGAAGGACGGGCAGCCTGCTGACATGGAAGCCTACGGCTACTGGAAGGAACACGTCACCGAAGACCGTATCCTTTATGGCAACAAAAAGGACAACTTTTGGGAGATGGGTGAGACTGGCCCTTGCGGCCCTTGTTCCGAGATCCACATCGACCTCCGCGACGAAGAGGCACGAAAGAAGGTCTCCGGACGCGACCTCGTCAACAAGGACGACCCGCAAGTGATTGAGATATGGAACCTGGTGTTCATGCAATACAACCGCATGGCCGACGGTCATCTCGTGGAGCTTCCCGCCAAGCACGTCGACACCGGAATGGGTTTCGAACGCCTGGTGCGTGTCATCCAAGGCAAGACCTCCAACTACGATACCGACGTCTTCCAACCCATTATCCAAGCCATCGCCAAGATGTCAGGCATCGAATACGGCAAGGCCGAGAAGACCGATGTGGCCATGCGTGTCATCGCCGACCACCTAAGAGCGGTGAGCTTCGCCATCGCCGACGGACAGCTTCCATCGAATAACGGTGCAGGCTATGTCATCCGCCGTGTGCTACGCCGAGCCGTTCGCTATGGCTTCACCTTCCTCGGCTTCGAGGAGCCCTTCGTCTGCAACCTGCTGCCCATCCTCGTGCAACAGATGGAACACAACTACCCCGAGATCAAGTCGCAACAAGAACTGGTCAGCAAGGTCATCCGCGAAGAAGAAGCCTCATTCCTCCGCACCCTCGCACAAGGCATCAAACGCTTCGAGGGCTACGTGGAACAGCATCCCGGTCAGGACATCGACGGTGGCTTCGCTTTTGAGCTCTTCGACACCTACGGCTTCCCTATCGACTTGACCCATCTGATGGCAGGTGAAAAAGGCATTAACGTGGATATGGAAGGATTCAAGGCTAACCTCGAGGAGCAAAAAAACCGCTCACGCAAAGCCGCGGAGAAAGCCAATGGCGACTGGGTGGTAGTCAACGCTTCAGAACAACCCACAGAGTTTGTCGGATACACCGAAAACACCTGTGAGAGCCACATCCTGCGTTTCCGCGAAGTGGTGGCCAAGAAACAAAAACACTTCGAAATCGTCCTTGACAAGACTCCGTTCTACGCCGAAATGGGCGGTGAAGTGGGCGATACCGGTACCCTGAGTTCCGACGATGAAACCATCCGCATTATTAATACGGTGAAGGAAAACAACCTCGTCATCCATATCACCGAGCAGCTGCCCCAGAATCCCGAGACCGTGTTCACCGCCGCCATTGACAGTGAACGCCGTCAGCGCATCGCCAACAACCATAGCGCCACTCACTTGATGCACGCTGCCTTGAGGCAAGTGCTCGGCACACATGTCGAACAGAAAGGTTCTTTGGTCGACGACCAACGTCTGCGTTTCGACTTCAGCCACTTCGCCAAGATGACTCCCGAAGAAATCCGCCAGGTGGAAAGAATCGTCAACACAAAGATCCGTGAGAACATCCCGAACGTGACCTACGCTGAGATGCCGATTGAAGAAGCCAAGGCCATGGGAGCCACTGCGTTGTTTGGCGAGAAATACGGCGACAAAGTACGTGTGGTAGTGTTCGACAAGGACTATTCCATGGAACTTTGCGGCGGTTGCCATACCTCTGCCACAGGCAACATCGGCATGTTCAAGATCGTGTCGGAAGGCGCCATAGCCGCTGGCATCCGTCGTATCGAAGCCATCACCGGAGAGGCTGTCGAGCATTATCTAGATGAGCAACTCGACCTCATCGGACAACTCAGAGAGACTGTCAAGTCGAACGATCTAGTGAAAGGCGTGGCCTCACTCAGCGAACAGAACGCCGCCTTGCGCAAAGAGGTGGAGCGCCTCATGCAGGAACAGGCCCGCGGCACCGCTGAACGATTGCTTTCCAGCGCCACAGTCCACAATGACTGCAAGCTGGTAACGGCCACGTTGAACTGCACTGGCGACCAATTGCGCAACATCGCCACCATACTCAAACAACTCGACAGCAGCACCATCGCCATCATCGGCTCGGTGGTGGAAGGCAAACCCGCACTCTGTCTGATGCTTCCACAGTCCTATGCTGAAGCCAAAGGCCTTGACGCCACCAAACTCATCCGAGAGGTGGCTAAGGAAATCCAAGGTGGCGGCGGTGGACAGCCCACCCTCTGTGTGGCAGGTGGACGAAACGCCGACGGTCTTCCCAGGGCAATGGAACTGCTGAAAGAAAAGATCTGACGACAGCCTGAATCACTGCTGTTTCAAAAACGCTATCAGCTTCTGCGTGGCACGACCACGATGGCTGATAGCGTTTTTCACTTCATGGCCAAGCTCGGCAAAAGTCTTGTCATAGCCATCAGGCTGGAAGATGGGATCATAACCAAACCCCTCTACGCCACGCTGCTCCTCCGTGATCTGTCCGTCGCAACGACCTTCAAAGTAATAGGATTTGCCGTCGAGATTCAGTGCGATACAGGTGCGAAAAGCCGCCTTGCGGTTCGTTTGGCCTTTCATGGCCATAAGCATCTTGTCGACATTGTCCTGATAGCTGCAATGCTCGCCGGCATAACGTGCCGAATACACGCCAGGAGCGCCCCCCAGAGCTTCCACCTCTAGACCGGTGTCGTCGGCAAAGCAATTCACATGGTATTTGTTGGTGACAAAGTCAGCCTTGATCTTTGCATTGCCTTCGATGGTATCAGCATCCTCTACGATTTCCTCATGACAACCGATCTCATCCAGGCTCAGGACATCGTAAAGGCCTTCCATGATTTCGCGCATCTCACGCAATTTATTCTTGTTGTTGGTGGCAAAGACAATCTGTTTCATAAGCTCCAGTCAATAGGTTCTATTCCGTTTTGTTTTAGATAGTTGTTTGTTTGTGAAAAATGATGGCACCCAAAGAAGCCTCTACTTGCCGAAAGCGGCGAGGGATGCACCGAGGTAAGAATAAGGTGTTTCGAAGGGTCGATCATCGAACGTTTGGCGATGGCGTAGTTTCCCCAAAGGATAAACACCAGATGCTCTCGTTGTTCCGATAGGGCACGAATGGCGGCATCGGTAAACTGTTCCCAGCCATGGCGGGAATGCGAGGCGGCCTGACCGGCACGCACGGTGAGCGAAGCGTTGAGCAGCAGCACCCCTTCCCTAGCCCATTTCTCGAGGTTGCCAGAGTGAGCGATGGGAATGCCCAGATCGTTGTTCAACTCTTTGAAAATATTCTGCAACGAAGGCGGAAAAGGCACTCCATCGGGGACTGAGAACGAGAGTCCATGCGCCTGGCCTGGCCCATGATACGGGTCCTGACCCAGAATCACCACCTTCACCTTGTCAAACGGTGTAAGGTTAAAGGCATTGAAGATCAATGGGCCTGGGGGATACACGGCATATTGCCGTTTCTCGCTAACCAGAAACGACTTGAGTTCAGCGAAGTAAGGAGCCTCGAACTGGGGACGAAGCACCTGATACCAGCTTTCATCAATGACAGGACGTTTTACTTCCATGAGGTCAATTTTTTCTGCAAAGATGGTAATAAATCCGATAAAAATTCGTTAATTTGCAAAATAATTCCCAATAAGATGAAGAGAATCGCCATTGTGTTGTTAACCCTCCTTGTCGCGACCATCGCGATGTCGTCATGCAAATCATCAAGCTGTGCGGCTTACGGCGAGACGGGCAAGTACCAAATTGAAACCCGCTATTGAAATTCCAACGCTTTCTCATTGCGGTCACGTTTGCTTTGACGCCCGTCATCCTTGACGCGCAGGAGATTGCTATTGGCAACGATGACAGTCGTCCCTTGGAGGAGCGTGTCATCTATAACAGAGAATCCACCCTGCATGCCACTATCCACACCCAGGGTCTGGGAGTGGGCTACAAGCATGGTATCATCAGGGGCATTCACAAAACCACTTATTGGGATTTTGAGGTCTCCTACCTTCGATCCCAAAAACAAATCAGGCTGATGAACTATTTCAGTCCAGCTTCGTTTGTCTATGGCAAACTAAACGATGTCTTGACTCTCAGGGCTGGATATGAAGTGGAACGCAGGATCTACGGCAAGCCATATTGGGGCGGCGTAGAGTTGCGCTGGCTCTATGAAGCAGGCGCTTCATTGGCGCTTTTAAAGCCTTATTACTACTCCGTGGTCATAGCCAAGCCCACCTCGGCGGGTATTTATGAAGAAGTCATTGACTACCAGACCTTCGACAACAAAGACCAATGGATTAATATTATTGGGCAAGCCCCCTTTAAGCAGGGGCTTAATGAGATCAAGCTCAGGCCTGGTGTCTATGCCAAAGGCGGCATGGCGTTTGAGATTGGCACCAGCAGACTCCGCGCACAAACAATCGAAGTCGGTGCCATGGTCGAATACTATCCACAGGGCATACCTCTGATGGCAGAGAATCCAACCTCATATCTCATCCCGACGCTCTACCTCTCGTACAGTTGGGGATCAAGATACAACAAATACTAAAAAAAGGAGGCTTTCTTGTTAGAAAGCCTCCTTTTTTTTAACTACCTTGTCAGGTGCTTAGAACACCATGAACTTCACGCTTGAGGTGTTGTTGCCGGCGTTGAGGCGCAGCACATAGGCACCCTTGGCGAGATCTTCCATTGAGATGTTCACTTCGTGTTTGCCTTCGCTGTAGTTGCCAAGGCTTTCCACTTTGACTTGACGGCCGCTCATGTCATAGACTTGATAGCTGACAGAAGCGTTGCCTTTGAGTTCGAAACTGACCTTGGCCATGTCTTTGACAGGATTGGGGTACATGTTCACCTTGCTTTCGCTGAGGACAGCGGGAGTCTCGGGAACGCTGGTACCGCTTCCCTGACGATAGGTCTCGCAGCGGAACAGGCCTCTGCCGTAGGTGGCGGCATAAATCACACCCTGGTTATTGGTGCCAGGATACTCGGTCACGTAAGGAACGTCATCGATAATGGTAGTGACAAACTCAGAGTCTTTGGCGATGAGTTGCTGTCTGAGGTCGAGGACCGGGACATCGCCCATGTTGTCGGAAACGAGTGTCCAGACAGGTGATGAGGATCCGATATTGGTGGTCCTATAGACGCCGTGGTCGGTACCGATCAGCACATGGCCTTCAGCGGCGCCATCGTAAGTGCTGGTATAGACGCTTGAATAGACAGGCATCTTAGGCAGGTTACCTTGTTTCTCGGCGAAGGTAGGAGTCTCGGCAAGGGCGTTGTTTGAATACAGCACATAGTTGTCGTTGCCATAGTTACCCAAGGTGACAACCAGCTTGTTGGCATTGCCGGAATAGAAAGCAATGCTGGTCACGCATTGACCTGTAACGGGAAGTTCGACAGGAGTCATCACGGGAGCGAAGTTGGCTGAATCCGGATGAGCGGTGTAGGCATCAACAGCTTGTCTCAGGTTTTCGATACGATAGAGACCATTGGCCAAAGTGCCGATATAGAGGACATCACCATCAGCACTGAAGTTCATGCAGGTAGGATAACCGGTGACATTGGCGATCTTGAACCATTGGGTGACTTGGCTGAATTGAAGAGCGTTCACAGCATAGTAAATTTCGTAGTTTGAGCCACTCTTGAGAGAAGGAACGACCATCTTGGTGCTGACGGGGTCATGGACCAGGATAGAGTCGCTATCGGCGGGAGTAATTGTATCATAATGCATGGCTACCGGCAGGGTGTAATCGAAAGGATAACCTCCGTTGTCGCTGAAGCACTGAACCACGTCGCCGGCATTGTAGTCTTGACGGCACTTGAACCAGACTTCATTGGTGTTGTTCGGGTCGTCGAAGCATTCCCAGTAAGCCATAGGCATGCGATAGCCAGTATAGCTGGGAGTCAGGTTGGCGGTGAAGTTGGCGAAGTCATAGTTATTACCACCGTCTTCGGTACGCCAGATGGCACCATCGAGAGTGGTAGCGAAGATAGCCTTAGGCTGAATGAGTGACACTGCACAGAAGCCAGCGTTGTATGATTCATCGAAAGTGCCATAGAGAGCGCCAGTGAGAGAGGGCAGCAGCAACTCGCCTGTAAGCATGTTGTTAAAATCTTCATCACCTTCAATCAAGACCGGGCCATGGTCGAGAATACCACCAACAACGCGGGTGTTTTTGCCCGAAGGGGCGACAGCGAGGCAGCGGGTGGTGATATAACCTCTGTTGCAGTTGGCAAAGGAGAGGTAAGTGTTGTCGATCTTTTGGGCTTTGAAGATGCCGCCATCAGTACCGATGTAGCCTTCGTTAGGATTGCGGGGAGAGAACACCATGGCATTGATACCAGTATGGAGGCTGCCGGCGCTGGAGAGCTGAAGGGCCATGTAATAGCCGTTAGCTTGGCTGGTAGGTCTTTCAAGGAGCCACAAGTTGTAACCCAACACATAGAGACGTTCAGGATTCTGAGGATCGACCACAAGACCGTGGTTGTACAAGCCTCTTCCGCTGAAGACCTGGTGGCCTTGAGCCTCGGTAACGGCGGGAAGGATAATGTTCCAGGTCTCACCACCGTTTTCACTGAGATAGATCGAGGTGTGGTTGCCACTGGTATTGCCGGAGTTGCTAATAGCTGCGACATAGATCACTTGAGGATCTGACGGAGCGATGGCGATTTCAAGCAAGCCTGCGGTGGCAATGCTGTCGATGCCATTTTCACCGACGATATTGGAGTTACCGGTGGCTGACTTGCATGCCATATTGTCAACAGTACCAATATAGAGTTTTCCTTCGATGGTAGCCACGACGGTGTGGTTGGAACCAACTTCCACCTTCACAGCGTTGCCGGTCAAATCTTGGCCATTACTCTTGGCGTATTTCCAGCTGCCGTCTTGGAGGTATCTCAGACCATCGCTTGTGGCAACGATCACGTTATTACCATCAACAGCAACGTCGTTAATGTAAGCCCATTCGCTTGTAGGATCGGTGTTGTCGGCAGGTGCGGTACCTTCAACGAGGGTCATCGTTCTGTCGGCGGGGTTGACCTTGTAAAGGCCCGTGCCAATAAAGCTGTTCTCATAGTTGATATTGGCCAAACCGTTGTGGTCGTATGCAACGCCACAGTCGCCAGTACCGACATAGATAGTGCCGTTCTCAGCTTGAGCCATGCTGCTGACCATCAGGTTTTCACCAACCTGATGCCATGAAATGCCATGGTTCCAAGTCCAGAACACACCACCGCCCATAGAGCCGATGTAAACAGCATTGGGATTCTGGTTGTCGTAAATAACTGAAGTGGTGCGACCACCTGCGTTATCGGGGCCCATGGCCTTCCAATACACAAGGTCGCCGTCTTTTGTGCTGTTCTCAACTTTCTTGCTGGCAGCAATCAGCCAAGCCGGATCAATCATGCCGGTTTGCTGGTTGACACGCATGGTGCTGAGGTAGGCCTCAGCGCTGTTGGCTTTTGCACGCGGTACATAATGTCCACCTTGATCAGCCATGACAGACTGACCGAAGATCATGATTACCAAAAGTAAACTGAAAGGTAAAAATCTTTTCTTCATATTACGAAATTTTGATTGTATTTCCTTATTAGTAATAGTTTGCAAATATAAAACATTCTTCCAAAGAAAAATAATTTTGGAAGTTTTTTTTTGAAAAAAAATCGGAAATACAACCGAAACTCGCTGTAAAACAGGTTAAAAGGCAATCATTGATTCTGTCTGGAGCCAACCTATGCTACCATCGGCGATACGGATTTTATTCCAGCCGTTCATCGTGTCCAAAATACGCACTTTAGTGCCTTCATGAAGGACGAAAAGGTCAATTCCAGCCTCACTCGGAGTGCTCTTCACGTTGACAGTAGAAGTCATGATAATAGCTTCGTCCTGACGCTTCTGGTCGTTGTAGTTTCCAACAGCGAAGGCTACTGAAAACGCAAGACACAACAGCAGCAACAAGCCCGCAAAGAAGCCAGTCTTCCTCCACCCTGCCCTACGCGCCATCAAGAAGGCGAATAGACAAAGCAACAACAGGGCAAACGCCACCACACTAACCCATGCCCAGCCGTCAGTCGAAAGGCTCGACTTCGCCCCGTTCCACCAACGTGCGACGAACGACTGAGGGAGCGCGTTGATCTTGTCAACCACGGCAAGATTGGCTATCTCAAGGTTGGTACGGATATCCTCGTCGCCTGGAGCGAGCTTCAACGCCTTCTCATAATAAAGGATCGACATGGGATACTTTTTCATTTTATAATAGGTGTTGCCCATGTTATAATAGAGTTCAGCAGACTCCAAACCAGAGTCAACCACGTTGCCATACATCGTCAGTGCCTGTTCATAATTACCTTCATTGTAGGCAGCGTTTCCTTCTTCAAACCAGTTGTTCGACTGAGCCATTCCCGTCAATGCAAGCACCAGGAATGCCAATATCATCGCTATCTTCTTCATAATTCTTCCTTCTATCTTCTTTCTTCTGTCTTCTATTAAATCGTTTTCTCAACTTTCATAATCACATCCATCCCCTTGTCGTAAAGCCCTTGCATCTTCTCGGCCGCATCGCCGGGTGCGAAACGGGCAAACTCGCAGGTGTTAAGCGTATCAACGAACTCATTGGAGAGCGTCTCGTCGATGCCTTTACCCATCATGGCTTCCTTGACAGTCTCCATCGAGAGCACAGACCTCTCAATGCCGAGTTTGTCAGAAATATAGCCCCACAAGGCCTGCGACATCTCCTCGTAGAAATGGTCCTGATCCTTTTCCTTCAGGTATTTATAAGCGTTTTTTAGCCTTCCCTTGGCTACCTTGGTGGCTTTCTTGTTGCGCACCAAAACCACATCCTGCTTGAACTGACGGTGTTTCTTAACGAGCATCAACGCCACAAGGAATAGGATTAACAGTGCGACAAGGATAATCCAATAGACAGGTGATGCAAAGAAGTGCGAATTGACAGGCTTCAATTTTGTGTCTCCCGTCTTGATATGACGTATGTCACTGCCCAAATACTTGATACCTTCTTGGTTGGAAGCATAAACACCTCCTTCACTGGACTCGTCGCCGACACCCTTGTTCACCCTGATGTTGGCGCCAGGCCAAGGCATCACAAAATATTGTCCCTTCGATGGATTATAGTAAGAGAACTCAATGGGAGCGATGGTGAAGTCACCGGCCCGACGGGGGATGACAAGGTATTCGACCTTCTTGGTACCGCTCATGCCTTGTCCGTTGGCATCGATTTGGTTGGTAACCTTAGGGTCATACACCTCGAAATCGGGAGGAAACACTGGTTCAGGCAGATTGACCAGTTCCACATTGCCATTGCCCGAGACCGTCATCGTCAAGGTAAAGGCTTCGTTGGTGGTCATCTCCTCACGGTCAATAGAGGCCTTGAAACTGAAGTCGCCCACAGCCCCGTTATACGAAGCCGGCTTGCCTTGCTCAGGAAGGCTTTTTGCCTCGAAACTCACTGAAGCAGTCCGCAAAGTCTTGGGCACATTCTCGTAACTGCGGCTGAAGAACGGATCGTTGAAGAACCCGAAAGGATCGTTACCCCAAGGATTGCTTCTCTGGGTCACGACCTGCGCCATGCAATCCACCACCATCGGGTCGATGGTGAACTTCCCTGCTTTCTGAGGGATCAGCACCACCTTTTTAATTTCATAGGTGGTGTATTGGATACCGTTGACGACTTCTGATGACTGCCGTTGGCTGTCGCTGCACTCTTTCGTCCAGAAGCCACCGTAATTCGGCATGCTTGACACTGAGAGTTGGGACACCGGCACCCTGGTGTATAGCTTGTAAGCTACCACCACG
The DNA here is from genome assembly GCA_902801465.1 of uncultured Bacteroidia bacterium. Taxonomy (GTDB): domain Bacteria; phylum Bacteroidota; class Bacteroidia; order Bacteroidales; family F082; genus Limimorpha. The sequence continues at coordinate 65,959 of CADCIH010000003.1, forward strand.
GGTTCTCCGACATAGGCCGACCTCTTCGAGGGAATCACCTTCACAAAGAGGTCCTGTCCGCTCACCTCCGGATCATTGGAACTGACCGAACCCTGACCTGATGACGCCTGTCCTCCTTGGGAAGAGGGAGCGCTCGAACCTTGGTCGGCCACGACCTTGACGTGGAAAGGTTCGCTCTTCACCACATTGCCGTCAACCACTATCGAGGCCTCGCCGATGGCGAAGTCGCCTTCACTCAATGCCTGAATGACATAGGAGTAGCTGTTGCTGACCGAACGGTTCATGGAACCATTAATGATCTGCACGCTGGAACTGGTGGACTTCATAGGTCCACCGACCACTGTAAAGCCGTTAAACGATGGGCCTTTGAAGTTACTTCCGTCTGCGTTCACTTCAAAAACCACATTGAACCTCTCACCCAGGACAACCTGGGTCTTGGCCGACACCTTGATACTCGGCTCCTGTGCCATCATGACAACAGGCGCCAGCAAGGCAATAATCACTCCAATAATCTGTAATCTCTTCATCTTCTTACTTCTTACTTCTTTCTTCTCTCTTCTTTACCAATCCTTCTCAGTTTTCCGTTTCGGTTGTGTCCTTATCTTTTGTTCATTGACCTTCTCTATGGTCTCTTTTTCTTGGTTTTCAAGGGCATCCAGCATTCGTTGCGCGTCTTCCTTCGAGATATCCTGAGGATTGGGCTTCTGCTGCTGTTGCTGCTGATCCTGCTGTCCCTCTTGATTTTGCTCTTGGTCCTGCTGTTGTTGCTCTTGCTGGTCCTGCTGCTCTTGTTGGTCTTGTTGCTGTTGCTCTTGTTGGTCTTGATTATCTTCCTGCTTTTCGAACACAGCGCTCACCGTCACATCCATTCCGGGCATGGTGAAGAAGTTACCAAGAGCCTGAACGTGCACTGAGGTGTCGCCCAACTGGTAAATGTTATACTCCTTGAACTTGTAACCTGGTTCAGGAGCGTTGCGCAACATGACGGTCTCACCACGGGTGGCTTTTTCGACATCCAACAGCACATGGCCGCCTTCGATGGTAGTGTCAACTTCCACCTTATAATAATCCTGTGCCTCGATGAAGGTCGCTTTCACTGTGACGTCGGAATCGAGCATCTGGAACAGGTTCATGTCGTTGACGGTAGCTGTCACCGATTCGTCTTTGTCGCTCACCACTACGATTTCCTCCAACTGGTATCCGGCATCGGGTTTCACGATGACACCAACGTTTTGTCCCGGCAGGGCCAGTGTGTCGGTCACCCCAATCTGTCCATGTGACGTGCTGTCGACGCTAACCCGCAAGGCGGTACGGAACTCGGCGGTGACGGTGACGTCGAAGTCGGGCATCTGAAACACTGTGTCGTTGACGGGCACGGTGTCGTTGGGGCTGCCAGTACGGTAAACGCGAAAACGGTCTACCATATACTTCGGCTCCGGTTGGGCATGCAGCGTCACCTGCTGTCCCTCAATGGCTTTCTGACGATCGGCAGAGATGGTTCCATTCTTGATGTTATTGTCGACGGTAATCTTATGTGATAACTTAAACTCGGCTGTCACAATCACGTCGAACTTCGGCATCTCGAACCGGTTCCCGCTCACGTTAACAGTGACCTGTTGGTCGTCAGCCTTGACCACCATATATTGCGACAAGGCGTATTCCTCATCGGCTTTGGAAGTCAAAGCGACCATCTGTCCGTTGAAGGCTTCCTTTTCGCTCGCCTCAACCATGCCGTGGGGAATCTCAGGGTTGACCCAGATATGGCTCTTTTTCAGATGGGCACGGCAGTATTCGAGATTGTAAAGGGCATCCTCGTTACCGGCATCAAGCTTTAGCGCCACCTTATAAATATTGAAGGCGTCGTAATATTTCTCCTTGGCAAGGAGGCAGTTACCCATGTTGAACACAGCCTTCGACTTCAGGTTGGCGTCAGGGGTCATCTCCAACACCTTTTGGAAGGCGGACATGGCCTCATCGTAGTTCTCTTGTTGGAAGAGTGCGTCGGCCAGGTTGAACTGTGCTTCGGCACTGGTGGCTCGGTTTTCCAAAGCCTTGCGGTAACGCACCTCCGCTTCAGCATAGTTACCTTTCCGGTACTGACGATTGCCTTGACGGATCATTTTTTCAAGCGACTGGGCTTGAAGACAGGTGACCGAAAACAACAAAACTATCAAAATCGACTTCTTAAACATCTTCCTCCCCTTTCCTCTCAAAAATATTGAACTTGCTTTCCCATGCTTTTTTGCCTGACGACACAAACACCAGGACGAGCAGCAGTATGATGGCGGCACCTACAAACCACTGGAACTGGTCCTCGTAATCGGTGAACACCTGGGTCTCGATCTCCGTCTTTTCCATCTTGGAGATGTCGTCATATATTTTTCCAAGACCCACGTTGGAGTTGTTTGCACGGACGTACATGCCGCCGCCAGCTTCGGCGATACGACGGAGCATGTCTTCGTCGAGACGGGTGATAATGGTATTCCCGTTTCTGTCCTTCTTATAGCCTGTCATACGGCCCGACTGGTTGTACTCGGGGATGGGTGCGCCATCGGGCAGACCCATGCCGATGGTATAGATCCGAATACCTTTCTTGGCGGCTTCGCGAGCGGCTTCCATGGCAGCCTCATTCTCATGGTCCTCACCATCGGAGATAACGATGATGGCCTTGCTCCGTTCATCGTCGGCAAATGACTTTGCTGCGAGATTGATGGCTTCGCCGATGGCGGTGCCTTGCGACGCCACACTGTTGGTACTCACCGACGCCAGAAACATCTTGGCCGCGGCATAGTCGGTGGTGATGGGCAGTTGAACAAATGCCTTGTCGGCAAAGATGACGACTCCGATACGGTCGCCTTGCAGATCGCTGATAAGCTTGTTGATGGCTTGTTTGGAGCGGTCGAGACGGCTAGGCACGATGTCTTGGGCATTCATCGAGTTGGAAACGTCAACAGCAATGTAAAGGTCGATACCCTCACGTTTCACCTCCTCCATCTTGGAGCCACTCTGCAAGTTGGCCAAACCAAGAATGAGGCAGGCCACCATAAGAAGAAACACGATGAACCTAAACACGCCGCGACGACCGGAGCGCTGCGGCACCAGATACTCGCGCATCTTCATGTCGGCAAAGCGTTTGAAGGTCCGGTCCTGCCAAAGACGGACCAAGATATAGATTATGACCAGTACCGGTATTAGAATCAGCCAGTACAGCATCTCAGGATGTTCAAATCTCAATACGTTTTCCATAGCTTACTCCGAAATCGTTCTAAAAACAGTCTTACGTAAAAGAAATTCAACCAAAAGCAACACTAGTGCCAGCGCCACCAGAGGATAGAACTCTTCGTGGACATGGCGGAACTCGGTCACTTCGATCTTGGAACGTTCCAACTTGTCGATCTCATCGTAGATCTCACTGAGCTTCTGATTGGAGGTTGCACGGAAGTACTTGCCTCCCGAGTTATTGGCGATGGTTGTCAACATCTTCTCGTCAATCTCCACTTTCATCTGCTGGTATTGCGTGCCAAAGATGGTCTGCACTGGATAAGGTGCCGTGCCATAGGATCCGACACCTATGGTATAGACACGGATACCGTAGAGCTTGGCCAACTCGGCAGCCGTGTAAGGATCCACCGAACCGGCATTGTTCAAGCCATCCGTAAGCAAAATGATGACTTTGGAGATGGCTTCACTGTCCTTCAGACGGTTGATGGCGGTGGCCAAGCCATCGCCTATGGCGGTACCGTCTTCGATCATGCCGCTCTTCAACTCCTTGAGCATGCTGAGCATGATGCCGTGGTCGGTGGTCAGAGGCACCTGTGTGAACGACTCCCCTGAAAACACCACCAGGCCCATACGGTCGGTGGGGCGTCCTTCAACAAAATCGGCGGCCATCTTCTTGGAGGCTTCCAGACGGTCGGGTTTGAGGTCGCGGGCCAACATACTGCCCGAGACATCCTGTGCGAGGATGATATCGATACCCTCTATGTTGGAGGTCTCGCTAGTGGAGGTGCTCTGCGGACGGGCGATGGCCACAATGAGCAGGGCCAAGGCTGCCATTTGAAGCACGAACAGCAGGTGCCGTCCATACACTCTCCAGCTTTTGGGCAGCGACTCAAAGCCATTCATGTCGGAGAAACGCACCGAGGCATCTTGCTTCTTCTGACGGAATATATACCATACAATGACCGCAGGGATGACAAGCAGTCCCCACAGAAGCTTCGGATTGGCAAAAGTGATATTCTCAAGCATGTTGACGAGCCTCCTCCTCTTCCTTGGCCTTCATGGCCTGATAATGGGCATAGCTGCCGTTCACGAACTCGGTCATGTCCGACATGGCGTTGTCGCTTTCCAACGACGAAGCCGCGTATTTGGCGAACTTCACCAAGTCGGCCAACTCCATGGTGCCTTTCAACTTGCCAAAGAGCTGCTCGTCGAATTGCAGCTCACGCACCTGTTCCAAGATTTCGTCGGTGGTCATCTCCACGGCGTTCACTCCAAACTGTCCCTCGATATACTCACGGGCGATGTCGGTCAAGCCGGAATAATACTCCTTGAGTTTGCCTGCCTGCCACAACTTCTGCTGCTTCAGGCTTTCAAGGTCGCCGATGGCCTTCGTATAAGGCGGCACCACGGGTCCCTTGATCGGCTCGCCGTTCTCATCCACCTTGGGTTTGCGGTGTTTCAAGAAGTACCATATCGCCAAAGCCACCAGCACCAGCAACAACGCCCCCAAAATCCAAGGAAACACCTCTTTCATTGAGACTGGCTGTTCGATGGGAGGCATCAAAGGCTTATAGGCTTGGATGGTATCGACCGCGATGGTGGTCGAATAGAGCTGGATAGGATCGGTGAGTATAGAAAGATGAGCGGGGGAGGTGGAAAGTTGCAAACCGGGTATTTGGATGTAACCGGTGTCGAAAGTCATCAAGGTGAGCTGTTGCTGGACGATGATGTTGCTGTCGGCATCTGCGGTGCGCACCAAATCGCCACGTTTCAGTATGTCGACTTGCTCTGACAAAGTGTCAGTCACAAAGCCATTCCATTCCACCACACTACCATAGGGAGCTTTCAACGTCAAGTCGAGTGTGAAAGGCTTGCCCACGGCAATTTGTTCTTCTTGGACCTTGGCGGAGGCCTCGACGTTTTGCGCCATTGTCACCCCAAGGAGTCCATAGGTCAATAGGATCATCAAAAACCATTTCTTCATCGTCTTGACTCCCTTTTCTTAAATAGTTGCATCAAAGGTTTCACATAATCCTCATCGGTATAGATCAGCGTGTTGTCGATGCCCTGCATGGTGAAGAGCCTGTTGAGGGCGAGTGACTCGTTGGTGATCAGTTTGCGGTAGGCATCGTGCCAAGCGCGGCTGGAGGTGTCCACCCAGCGTTCCTGGCCTGTCTCGCCATCCTTGAATTTCACCAGACCCACCTTGGGGATCTCCATCTCACGGCGGTCGGTGATACGCAAGGCCACCATGTCGTGTTTGTTCGCGGCGATACGGAGTTCCTGTTCAAAGCTCTTGTGCGACATGAAGTCGGAAATCAGGAAAGCCGTAGTGCGGCGTTTGATGGCTGAGGTGAGGAAACGGAGTCCCTCACCGATGTCGGTGCCACGTTCCTCAGGCTTGAAGTCCACGATCTCGCGGATGATACGCAGGATATGGGTGCTTCCTTTCTTGGGCGGGATGAACTTTTCGACCTTGCTGCTGAAGAAGATGACGCCCACCTTGTCGTTGTTTTGGATGGCGGAGAAGGCCAACACGGCGGCAAGTTCGGCGGTAAGATCGCGTTTCGACTGCTCGCGCGAGCCAAAGTCGTTCGACCCCGACACGTCGATGAGCAGCATCACCGTCATCTCACGTTCTTCCTCGAATATCTTGACGAAGGGGTGGTTGAAGCGCGCGGTGACGTTCCAGTCGATGTTGCGGATGTCGTCGCCGTACTCGTACTCACGCACTTCGCTGAAGGTCATACCACGTCCCTTGAAAGCACTATGATACTGACCCGAGAAGATGTGGTTCGACAACCCTCGCGTCTTGATCTCGATTTTTTTGACTTTTTTGAAAATATCTGTTGCTTCCATAAGGCAAGTGGGAAACGGAAAGTGGATAACAAAAATTTTCCGTTATCCGTTCTCCGTTTTCCGTTCTAATTACGGTACTTCGACAGTATTCAAGATTTCGTTGATGATCTCTTCGGTGGTAACATTCTCGGCCTCAGCCTCGTATGTCAAACCGATACGATGGCGGAGCACGTCATGGGCAACGGCGCGGACATCTTCGGGGATGACATAGCCACGACGTTTGATGAAGGCGTAGGCCTTCGAAGCCAGTGCCAGGTTGATGGTGGCACGCGGTGAGCCGCCATAGCTGATCATGTTGGTGAATTTCTTCAGTTTGTAGTCGCTCGGGAAACGCGAGGCGAACACGATGTCGGTGATATAGTTCTCAATCTTCTCGTCGAGATAGATCTCACGGCACACCTCACGGGCACGGATGATGTCCTCAGGCTTGATGACTGGATTAATCTTTGCTCCAGTGTTGCCGATATTCTGACGGAGGATGAGTTTCTCTTCTTCTTTCTTAGGATAGTTGATCACCACCTTCAGCATGAAACGGTCCACTTGAGCTTCAGGAAGCGGATAGGTACCTTCCTGTTCGATGGGGTTCTGAGTTGCCATCACGAGGAAGGGATCCGGCAGTTTGAAGGTCTCGTCGCCGATGGTCACCTGATGTTCCTGCATGGCTTCAAGCAGGGCGCTCTGAACCTTGGCAGGTGAACGGTTGATTTCATCGGCCAGGATGAAGTTGGCGAAGATGGGGCCACGGCGAGTCACGAACTCTTCGTTTTTCTGGCTGTAGATCAGGGTACCGATCAAGTCGGCAGGCAGCAGGTCGGGGGTAAACTGAATACGGCTGAAGTCGGCATCAATTGCCTGAGCCATCGACTTGATGGCAAGGGTCTTGGCCAAGCCAGGCACGCCTTCGAGCAGGATGTGTCCGTTGGCCAGAAGGCCGATCAGCAAACGTTCGGTCATCTGTTTCTGTCCTACGATGACCTTGTTCATCTCCAGGTTGATCAAGTCGACAAATTGGCTCTCACGCTGGATTTTCTCATTCAATTCACGAATGTCAGTTTCAATCATTGTTATTCTAGTTTAGTTGTATTCTTGATTTTCCGTTCTCCGTTCAACACGTCGCGCGCTTCGTCAAAAAGTGTGCAAAATTACGTATTGTCAGTTAAAAAAACTCCTATTTAATAATTTTATTGTCGAGACTTTATTATTTTTGTACCACAATCAAACAAGGGATAGATGATCAAAAAGATTTATAAATTCGGAGGTGCCTCGGTGAAGGATGCCGATGCCGTCAGAAATCTCAAGAATATTGTAGCCCAGCACAAAGATGAAGACATCTTCTTGGTGGTATCGGCCATGGGGAAAACCACCAACATGTTGGAGCGAGTGCTTCGAGAAGTGAGAGAGGAAAGTGGAAAGTGGAAAACGGAAAACGGAGAACTTTCCACTTTCCACTCTCCACTTTCCACTCTAAAAGAGGTGATGGAATATCATGAGAACATCATCCTCGATTTGTTCGACCAAAACCGCGAGCATCCCGTGATCGAGTCGGTATCGGAACTATTCCTAGAGCTTTGGGAGAAGTTGCAACGCACCGACCAGCCTTACGACTACCAATACGACCAGACGGTGAGTTACGGTGAACTGATCTCCACCACCATCATCCAGGAATACCTCAACCACTGTGACGTACCCTGCCGCTGGCTTGACGCACGCAAATACGTGCTCACCGATGAGCGCTTCCGCTCCGCCTCCCCCGACTGGGACGAGACCCGACTGCGCATCAGTAAATTGAACGACGAGCATATCCACGGCGTGGTTTGCATCACCCAGGGTTTCATCGGGGCCACCGTCGATGGCAAACACACTGTCACCTTGGGCCGTGAGGGTTCCGACTACACTGCGGCCATCTTCGCCAATTGCCTCGACGCCGAAGAAGTCACCATCTGGAAAGATGTCGACGGCCTGCTCAACGCCGACCCGAAACGCTTCGATGAAACCGTTCAATTGCGCCACATCACCTACTCCGAAGCCATTGAGCTGGCTTTTTACGGGGCTTCCATCATCCACCCCAAGACCATCAAGCCACTTCAGAACAAAGGCATCACCCTCAAAGTGCAGTCGTTCCTCAACCCCGACCATCAGCCTTCTGTCATCGACAGCCAGCCCGGCCCTGATATCGAGAAAACTCCTTCTTACATCGTCAAGGACAACCAAACACTGGTTTCCATCTCACCCCGCGACTACTCGTTCATGAACGAACACAACCTGCAGATCATCTTCGCAGCCTGCGATGAGCTCAACATCCACGCAAACGTCGTCCAGACATCCGCCCTGATGCTCTCTTTCTGTTTCGACCATGACGACCGGAAGCTGAAAGGCCTCGTCGGATCGCTCCATGAGACCTTCCAGGTGAAATACAACAAGGGCCTTACCCTCTTTACCATCAGGCATTACGACTACTCCTATACCATGGGTGACCGTTTCCTCGACGGGAAGAAGGTGTATCTGAAACAGAGTAGCCGAAGCACGCTTCAGTTTGTTATTAATGCGGAATGTGGAATGCGGAATGCGGAATAGTTTTCCATTCAGCATTTAATTCCTAATTCCGCATTCCTAATTCCGCATTCCGCATTAAAATGAAGATCATTGCAAAAATAAGCACCGAGTTCCCGACAAAGTTTGGGATTCCACGACAAAGCGGCATCATCGAGACGCTTAAGGGGAAGGTCGTGTTCGAGCCTGAATATCGTAATCCAGAAGCAGTGCGAGGCTTAGAAGAGTTTTCCCACCTTTGGTTGATTTGGGAGTTTTCAGAAGCTAAACGAGACACCTGGTCGCCCACGGTGAGGCCGCCACGTTTGGGTGGCAACATCCGAAAGGGAGTATTCGCCACAAGGTCGCCTTTCAGGCCCAACCCCATTGGCCTCTCTTCGGTGAAACTCGAACGCATCGAGATCGACACAAAGCTCGGTCCGGTGCTGCACGTCAGTGGCGCCGACCTGATGGACGGCACACCTATTTACGACATCAAGCCATATATTGCCTATACGGACAGCCATCCCGAAGCCATCAGCGGATTTGCCTCAAAACCGGCAGAATATCTCTTAGAAGTGGTATTCCCTGAAGAATTGCTCCAAAAAGTCCCGGAAAAACATCGTAAAAGCCTCATCGCGGTGCTGGAACACGACCCGCGACCACAATATCAAGACGACCCCGAAAGGGTTTATGGCATGGCCTTTGGCAATTTGGAGGTTCGATTCAAGGTTATAGATTTACAGCTTATCGTTTTGGAAATCAAATAAAAACATAAAGTCATGAAAGCCATTAAAATCAACTTCAGCGAAAGCAACGACGAACTATTCGGACAAAGCAAATGGTGGGGCGCTCCCGACCTCCCCGAAGACTGGGAATACCCCGAGATGCCCGATGAGGATGGAACTCCGCTTACGTTCGTATGCCAAATCAACTGCGAAGACTTGGCTCCATTCGATCCGGAGGGGCAACTGCCGCACGAGGGGATGCTGTATTTCTTTGCCGCTCTCGATCAATACATGATGGACGATGTGGACGAATGCCCTTTCTATAATGGCATGGGTGAATGGGACAACAAAGCCTACAAGGTGCTCTACTCCCCCACTATCGACAACCTAAGTCCTTACGAACTCACCTGGGATGACGGAACTCCAGCCTACCTCCCTGCCGTAGCCATCAACTTCCAAGAGGACGAGGCGTTCTCCGACGATTTCAGACTGCTTGGGATGCCTTATTTCCAAAATGTACAAAGCGGTTACTACGACCACATCAACCTGTTGCAGATCGATGAGAATGACGACTGGGGTCTACAGCTCTATGATTGCGGGATGATTAATTTCCTAATCAGACCCGAGGATTTGAAGAACCGTAGGTTCGACAAGACAGTGGTCTATTTCGAATCGCTTTGATCACTTGATTTTTTCCATCGCCGTCTGCAAGATCTTACCACCCTTACTCTTGTCGGCGACATAAGTCAGGATGTAGCACTGGTCGGCATTGTAACCCTCGTTGAGGGTGGCGGTGTAGTTCTTGGCGAATTCGTCGTTGACATAAACCGAACCATTGGCAAAACTTTCGCCATCGGCACCATTGAGGGTGCCACGGAACACGTTGCGGAACACGTAAGCCGTGTCGACACCTCCAGGAACCACTTGGCGACCCACGATACTGTCTTCAACCAAGCAAACGGTGAGATACAGCTGTCCAAGATAATCAGAGGTAGCGGTCACATCCGTCTCCACTCTCAACTCACGGGTTGCCTCGTCATAGTTGTTTACGATGAAAAGTTCGAATGTCTGATCCTCAGCGAGAGCCTCGCTCAAGGGTGTGTCGAGTTGGGATTCGTTCAAGGTATTGCCTTCAGTCAATGCCACATGGTCGACAGAGAACAGCGGGTTGGCTGAGTTGTTGCCATACCATTCGTCGCCTTCAGGGGTTTTGAAATCGGGGAACTGTCCCATGGCGGTGGCAAGGAATCCCGCATGCACACTCAGGATAAACACACGGTCCTCGCCCAACTGATGCTGCAACTCATGGGCCACCTCGGCGGCGGCGGGACAGTTCACGCAGCGAACGCCGGTGAAGTCCTTGATGAGCACCGTCTTGCCCTCACCAAAATATGTATATGGCTTATTGGTATTATTGATATCGATTTTATCACAACCCATCATCAGCATCATCATGACTGAGAGGGTGAATATCGAAAATAGCTTTTTCATGTTGGTTGTTTTTAGAAGGATGTTGAAATGGTTAAGGTCACGCCCGAAGAGGCAGGCACGGTACGGCATACGCCGCCGACGCATACCACGCCTTCGCTCTGACGGCCGCCGCTCAGCATGATGCGGGTGGCATCGTGGATGTAGCTGACAGTGCCGGTGAAGTAATGGTCGCGGAACTCAGGGACGGGGTTGCCATAATTCCACTTGTCGGCGATGGAGAATGACCAGTGCGGGGTGATGGTGTATTCCAACAAACCGAAGGCCCAGTCGCCACGCTTCTGGTAGTCTTTCTTCTCACTTTCGTCATAGGCATAGCCTTTCTTCACCTCTTTTTCCCACAAGCCTTGGAGTTCGAAGCGCAGGCTCTGCCGTTTGTTGATTTTATAAGTCACATCGAGGAACCCGATGTTAGCTTCCACCACGGGAGCGCCGGCATGGCCTTCGATGGTCTCGATGTCGTAATACAGATTAATGTATTGAGCGGTCACGTGCCAATCCTTGCTGATCTTCTTGTCGATCTCAAAGTTGATGTCGCGGAAGAAGCGATGATCGCTGACAGCAAAGAAGTTGGAGGCATAGCCCAGGGTGCCTTTCTTATTGAGGACCATTTGTCCGTTGACCATGATGGAGTCGCGCACGATGTCGTTCACCTGACTCATGTTGAAAGCCAGTTTTGTGCCGTATCTTCCGCCGAGCCAAGTGCCTTTGGGGATGGTGTAGTTTACCTGGAACTGGGCTGCCATTTCGCCATTGGGCTGCGTGGAGTAGGTGTACATCGAAGGCAGGCTATGTGTATGGGTATAGTTGATAGGCGGGAGGAAGTTGATGTCGTGGTCGTTTTCCATTCCCGTGAAGTTCGACTTGAAGCTCATGTTGTCGGTGCGTTTCACCTGAAGCACCACGCCCAAGCCTTTTTGGGAGTAGCTCAGGGATGACATCAAGGCTTGACCATTCTTATAGATGAAGTTGTTGATGGCAGAGGGGTCGTTGATTTTGTAAGCGTATTCCGTGGCGAAGGCGAAGCGACCGTAGGCCAGATTAATACGACCTGCAGCGGCACCCACGTTGACGGGAATGCGGTAGAACAGGTTGTTGACGACCGTGGTATCCTGCATCTTACTGACGAAGCTACCGCCCATACTCACTTTAAGCTCCGCGTCGTTCATGGCAGGGATGCTTTGGTTGAGATCCCATTCGCCATCGATGCCGCGCACGATGCCACGATAGTTTTTAGCGTCAAGGTCGTTGCTATAGGGTGCCCAGTAGTACCGTTGGCGGCCATACACGCCTTTCAGGGTGACGCCTTGGGTGGGACGAATCACTGTGCGGACGCCACGCAGGGAATTGTCCATGCCCAACGACCACTCTTCATAAGTGCGGAAAACCAAGCCGCTACCGAACTGGTCATAGACATCACCCACGGTGACACCGATGAAGCCGTTGTCGTAGTTGGCGTAGAAGTTGGCAAGCCCCACACCATTCAATTCCGGGCGGAAGCCATTGAGCTCAGGCAGGAAAGCCTCGAAGCGCATGCCTGCGGAGAAGTTGCCATTGGTATAGTTGATTTTTCCGAACCCATTGAGGCCCAACTTTTTGCCGTTGAGGTCGGTGATGTCGATGCCTTTGTCGAGGCGATAGTATTGGGCATCGGTCTGGAAGCTGCCGCTCACTTGGCTGTTTTCAAGGAACGACTGAGCACTCGCCTTGAAGCCGAAGGCCAAGGCGAGTGCAAGCACTAGCAGTATATTATTTCGCATTGTTTTCTCTCTTAGTTTTTCAATTTCAGGATTTCTTCGTAGAGGTCTTCCTCGGCGCCGTCAAAATAGCCGGTGTGTTGATACACAATCTTGCCCTTTCCATCGAAGAGGAAGGTGTGAGGCGGGTTGCTCACGTTCATGGCACGTTTGAGGTCGCCATTCACATCAAGCAGCACCTCGAATTCCCATCCCTTGCCTTCAATGAAAGGTTTCACTTTGGCAGTGGTGCGAGAGTCGTCAATCGACACGGCAAAGATCTTCACGCCGGTCTCCTTCTGCCAGTCGGAGTAAACCTCATCGAGGGCGTTGTGTTCCTTGATGCATGGACCACACCAAGTAGCCCAGAAAGTGAGCACGAAAGGTTTCCCGTTGTTGGAGAGTTTAGCGATGTTGACATCCTTGCCTTGAAGGTCCTTGACTGTGACGTTCGGAAGGTCTGATTTCTGCTGCGCATGAAGGCCAGTGACGACCAAGGCAGCGACTAAGAGAGCGAATAACTTTTTCATTGTTTATTTGTTGAGTTGTTATGTTTTTTATTTGTTGACGTAGATTTCCAAGATTTTACAAGCTTGCGACTTGATGTTCACTTTCTCGATGACATTGGGAATCAAAACGACCTCGCCAGTATTAACAAATATCGAGCCATTTTCCCATTCGAGCAAAAAATTTCCTTCCACGGGGAAAAGAAGCACAAATGAGTCCAGCTCCGAATAGTCCTTTGCCATCTCGCCTTTGAGGGTAAGCATGCTAGTGGTGAAATAAGGTGAATCCACCATGGGGACGGTTTTGTTGAGCACCGGTTCATAGGGCGTCTTGTAGTTTTCCACCGGGTCGAAGTCAACGGCATCAAGCGACTGTGGAATATGCAGTTCGCGGCGCATTCCGGCCACATCGATACGGTCCCAGTCGTAGATGCGATAGGTGGTGTCGCTGGTCTGTTGGATCTCGGCCACCATGATGCCAGGTCCCAGGGCGTGCACACGACCGGCAGGAATGTAGAACACATCACCCTTTTGGGCGGTTTCATGGTTGAGAACAGACTTTATATCGTTGTCCTTTAAAACACGGATATATTTCATTCTGTTCATCTCACAATTGAACCCGGATATCAGCTCGGCACCCTCATCGGCTTGCATCACGTACCACATCTCGGTCTTGCCGTAGCCGATGTCGCGTTTTTCAGCCAGTTCATCGTCGGGATGAACCTGCACCGAGAGCCAATCGTTGGCATCGATAATCTTGATGAGCAAAGGAAACTGCTCGCCATAGCGATCGAACACGTCCTCGCCCACCAGGTCACCCATGAAGGTCTCCACCAGGTCGTTGATTTCATCACCTTCGAAGTCGCCGTTGGCAACCACACTCTGTTCGTCCCACAGCCCCGAGAGCAGCCATGCCTCACCACAGTTGGGCAGCTGGCCATAGTCGAGACCGACGATATCTTTGATCTTTCTCCCTCCCCAGATCTTGTCTTTGAAGATTGGCTTGAATTTCAGAGGATAAAGCACACTTGTCATTTCTTGAAATCTTTTGCGGGGCAAAGATAAGATAAATAGTTAAAAGTTAAAGGTTAAAAGTTAAAAGTGATTACCTTTGCGGCTATAATAGCTCAGCTTTATGGAAAACCTCATTGAACTACGACATATTCTTCATGCTCACCCTGAACTCTCGGGGCGGGAGGCGTTGACTAACAAGATCTTGAACGAGTGGGTAAAGCAAACCCAGCCCGACCTGCTGATTGAGAGGATTGGAGGGTATGGACTGGCGGCGGTGTATAGAAGTGGAAAACGAAAAACGGAAAACGGAAAACGGGTTTTGATACGAGGGGATATTGATGCGTTGCATATTCCTGAGCCGAACAACATTCCCTATCGCTCACAAAACACAGGTGTGTCACATAAATGCGGTCACGACGGGCATGCCACCATCCTCTGCGGACTGGCACAATGGCTGGGAGAACAGCGGCCTGATTGCGGCGAAGTGGTACTGTTGTTCCAGCCTGCGGAAGAGACGGGCCAAGGGGCAAAGGCCATTTTGGAGGATCCTTTATTTGAGCAGATCAAACCTGATGTGGCCTATGGACTTCACAACCTCCCAGGCTTTGACAAGGGCAAGATCATGGTTCGTCAGGGCTGTTTTGCCGCGGCTTCGTTTGGACTGAAGCTGTGTTTCGACGGGCGCACTGCCCATGCCTCGCAGCCTGAGACGGGACACAACCCTTCGGAGTTGTTGGCTTTGCTCATCCACAATCTCGAAAAGAAACGCGAGCAACTGAAAGCAGTGAAGCCTTTGACCACCTTTGTCATCACCCATGCCACGCTGGGCGAGGAGACCTTTGGCGTTGCCCCTGGACATGCTGAGATCTGGCTCACCTTACGCAGTTACGACGATCGCAACCTCGAGGTGATGGCTTCCCAAATCATCGAGCTTTGCCGCGCCAAGGCCAAGGATTATTTGTTTGACTTCAGCTTTTCAGAACATGAGGCCTTCGCCGCCACCAATAGCGACGCCGAGTGCGTTCACGTGATTGAACAAGCCGCCAAAAACCTGGAGCTTAGCCTCGGCCATCTTAGCGAGCCCTTCCGTTGGTCTGAAGACTTCGGCAGGTTTGGCAGTGTATGTCCGATAGGGTTCTTCGGCATTGGCTCCGGGGTAGATCAGCCAGCGCTACACAACCCTGAATTCGACTTCCCCGACGATATCCTGGAGGTGGGAATGACGATGTTTTGGGAGATTATCCGGCAGGAGTTAGACCAGCCGCATGATCTCGCTGACGATTGACCTTGAATAGGCATTGGCGACTTCGAGGATGAACTTCCCGAAGTCGATACGGGCATTATGGTCGGCCGTGTCGCTGATGGTACGGATTACAGTGAATGGGGTCTCAAACTCGAGGCAGACTTGTGCCACGGCAGCACCTTCCATCTCCACGCAAAGAACATCCGGAAGCAGACCTAGAATCTCCTGGCGCTTTTCATTGCTATTAATAAATTGATCGCCCGAAGCAATGTCGCCAAAATACAGTTTCGGAGCGAGGTTGAAATCCTTCACAGCCTCCTCACCCACCATGTATTCAACTCCGCGTTCCAACAAATTCGAGACGGCCTTTCCCGCCAACTCCGTCAGATGGAAATCGCTACTCACATAGACTCTATTGAGCAATGGCAACTCGAAACGCGAGATGATGGGGCGAGCGTCGAGGTCGTGTTGCACAAGCCGTTTGGAGATGACGATGTCGCCCACCTTCAGGCCATCTGCCAGGGCGCCTGCCGTGCCGATGAAGAACAAATCCGTTACGCCAAATTCCTGTATTAATAAAGTTGCCGTGATAGTCGCCGCCACCTTGCCCCATTTGGAGAAGGCAACCACGCAGCGGACGTCGCCGATTTTACCCACCACAAACTCGCGGTTGGCAATGTTAACTATGGTTTTTTCTTTCAGAAGTGCCTTTACTTCATCGATTTCCTGGGCCATCGCGCCCAAAATGCCAATATTCCTACTCATTTTCTAGAATTTTGATGCAAAGATAAAAAACATTACTTTTGCAAAAAATTGGTTTCATGAAGAAAATTTGTGTTTTTTGCGGCAGCAGCATGGGTTTCGACCCTGTATATAAAGAAAAAGCCAAAGAATTGGGACAGGTTCTGGCTGACCGGCAGTGCGAGTTGCTTTACGGAGCAGGCAGTGTGGGACTGATGAAGACCATCGCCGACGTGATGCTCGAAAACCATTGCAAGGTGACCGGCACCATCACACAGCACCTCATGAACATGCATGTCGGCCACGAAGGCATCGATGAGATGATCGTGGTGCAATCGATGGCCGAACGCAAGAAAGTCCTTGAGGACATGGCCGATGGATTCATCGTCATGCCAGGGGGTATCGGGACCTTGGACGAGTTCTTCGAGGTTTATGTGCTCAGCCAACTGCGTGTATTCGACAAGCCTGTGGCGCTTTTCAACGTGAACGGCTATTACGACGGCATCGTTCAGTTTATCGACCATATCGCAAAGGAAGGCTTCATGCGCAAGGAACATGCCGAAAACCTCATCGTCAGCGACGATCCAAAGGATCTGCTTGACAAAATGGAACACTTCCAACCTGCCGACGTGACGAAATGGGTGGTGGAGATTAAGGAACAGGTGAGAGAACGGAAAACTGAAAACGGAAAACTGAAAACGGAAAATTAACTGCTAAATTATGATTATTATAGGGATTACGGGGACGTTAGGAGCTGGGAAGGGCACCATCGTCGATTATTTGATCAAGGAAAAGGGCTTCGTGCATTATTCGGTACGGGCTTTCATCGCTGAACAGATTGAGAAACGCGGATTGGAGGTGAACCGCGACACGTTGACTGCCATGGGCAACGAGTTGAGGGCAACCCACACGCCGAGCTATATCACCGACCAGCTCTTCGAACGCGCCAAGGCAGAGGGCAAGAACGCTGTCATTGAGAGTGTGAGGACTCCCGGTGAGATTGCCTCGCTCAGGCAAAAAGGCGAATTCTATCTCTTTGCCGTCGATGCCAACCAGCGCATCCGCTATGAACGCATCCACTTACGTGGTTCGGAGACCGACCATGTGAGCTTCGAGACCTTCCAAGCCAACGAGGAGCGCGAGATGACTTCCACCGATCCCAACAAGCAGAACCTTGGCGAATGCATCAAGCAGGCTGACTTTGTGTTCATGAATGATGGCACCATTGAGGAGCTTCACGCCCAAGTGGAGAAGGTGCTCGAACAGCTTGAAAAAAAAACGGCACCCCAGCCTAAAGAACACGTCAGGCCCTCGTGGGACGACTATTTCCTGAATCTGGCCGACACTGTTTCAGAACGTGCCACCTGCAACCGTGGCCGTAGTGGCTGTGTCATTGTCAAGGACAAGCAGATACTGGTGACGGGCTACGTCGGATCACCCAAGGGTCTCCCCCATTGCGATGACGTGGGGCACTTGTTCCGCAAGGTCATCCACGAAGATGGCAGCATCACCCAACACTGTGTACGCACAGTGCATGCCGAGCAGAACGCCATCTGCCAAGCCGCTCGCCGAGGCATCGCTTTGGACGGTAGCACCTTGTATTGCCGCATGACTCCCTGCCGCACTTGCGCCATGCTTATCATCAACTGCGGTATTGTCCGTGTGGTATGCGAACGCCGTTACCACGATGGCGCCGAGTCGGAAGAGATGTTCAAGCAAGTGGGCATCGAACTCGTATACAAGTATGACGAGGTTCAGCAGTACGAGAATCAGAAATAATCAAATAATCCCGTGCTCAAGGGCGAAACGCACCATTTCCACTGAGGAGGAAAGACCTAATTTTTTAAATATATTTGTCTTATGTGAGTTTACAGCTCGAAGACTAATATGGTATTTGTCAGCCACTTCTTGGCCGCTCAAGCCCGAGCAGCAGGCTTCCACTATCTCCAACTCCCGTTTAGTAAGCAGGGCCGAGGACTTTTTGTCGAGACGAGCATCCACAATGTCGCGTACCAACACGGCGAGGTCGCGACCGTAATAAGGCACCCCCTCCTCCACCGAATCGATGGCATCGACCACCTCTTCCATCGGTCCGTTTTTGCTGATGAATCCATCGATACCTATTTGCATTAGTTGGATAATGGTATATTCCTTAGCTTCCATCGAGACAACGATGATCTTGATATTGGGGTATTCGGCTCGCAGCCGTTGCGCCACCTCCACGCCGTTGGTTCCCGGCAGCAGGATATCCAATAGAATCAAATCGCAGGGCGTTCCGCTCATAAGCTTCTCGAATAGCGCATCGGCATTTGCCACATCAATGCTCACGCGATGCGTGGTGTCGGATAAGATGCTATGCAGTCCCAAACGGATGAGATCGTGATCGTCGAGTAAAGCGATGTTCATGGGAAAGAGAGGTTAGGAGTTGGGGGCTGGGAGGGTGATCGTGACGGTGGTGCCCTCATTGATGGCGCTTTCCATCGTTAGATGACCATTATTCATTTTGACTAATTCGAGGCAAAGGGGCAGGCCGATACCGGTGCCGTTCTCGCCCGAAGTACCCATTGCCGAGAGAACACGGTTCGACGAAGGAGCCAGCAGCTTCTTGACATGCTCCGCACTCATGCCGATGCCATGGTCGCGGACAAAGAATCCATTGGTCACTATGCCGACCTCGATGGTACTGCCTTGATGGGAGAATTTGATGGCGTTGCTAAGCAGGTTGCGCAGCACGACACGCATGGTCTCACGGTCGGCACTCACGAGCATTCGCCCAACATGAGTCGTAATGGAGACGTCTTTCAGCTCACCAATACCCTTTAAATTGGCAACCGTATCGTTGATCAGACCGGCCAGGTCAAGGCGCATGGGCATCAACTTGCGTTTGCCCAGTTGGAGCAAGGCCAACTCTTGAAGGTTGCCCAGCAGTTCAAGTTGGGAACCATTGCTGGCTAGGAGTTTCTTAAGAGAATCGTTCACCTCTCCTGTGGTGGTCTTGCAAAGCATCTGAAGCACCTGTTGTTGGGCGACCATCGGGTTGCGCAAGTCGTGGCTTAGTATGGTATAGTAACGGTCTTTTATTTGACTGGTTTCCTCCACCATCCGTTTACTGCGTTTCAGTTGGCCTACATAAAGGGCAAGGAGCAGCAGGGCCAGCAGGAACACAATCACCAAAGCCACAAGCCAGATAGTGTGCGTTTTCTGGGCTTGGATGGTCTGTTCCTGCAGGAGCAACTGTTGTTCTTTCTGCTGGGTGTCGTAACGCACTTGCCAAAGTGCCAGCTGGCGTTCCGTCTCTTCGTTCAGCATAGCCTCACTGAGGGCGGAAGCGCGTTCCGACATAGCCAAGGCATCTTGGAAACGACCTGCGTTCCGATAATCATCCACCAAGTGACGGCAGGCTTCCATCTCCTGCTTCTTCATGCCGATGGCTTGTGCCAGCTGGGCTGTTTCTTCGTAGCGTCCAAGTTGCATCAAGGTAATCACTTCTGTAGCAGGATTTCCCGTCTCACGAGCAATCTGCAATGCCCGCTCGTTGAACTCGCGGGCTTGTTCATCGTCACCAATCTGTTTATAGATGTTGCCAAGTTGTGAGAGGCGCATTCCCATTTGGGCTTGCCGACCCAGTTCCGAATCGATTTTATAGGCATCTTTGGTTAGTTGCAGGGCTTGGGCGAGCAATTCCCTGCGTTCAGTCTCTGGAAGACCCATCGACTTTGCCACCAGCACTTCGCCCAACATGGCTTTGCGGATGGCCAGTGACTTCCCGGTATGTTCGGGATCTTCCTCCATCAATTCTTCTTCGAGGCGGATGGCTCGGTTGAGATAGCTGATGGCAACATCGTGTTTGCCCACCGAGGAATAGATGCCTGCCAAGTTGCCTAAGGAGGCAGAGAGGTTGCTTTTATCCCCTTGCGCCTCATCGTAACTCAGGCACAATTCTCCATAGTGAAGGGCTTGTTCATAGTCCCCGAGGCGGTGATAACAAAACAACAGGCAGGAATAGAACTCACATTGCAGTCCTATCGAGTCGTTGGGAACCAGCGCCAGGCCATCCTCGTTGATGCGGATGGCCTCGGGCAGATGGCCCGCCATAGCTTCGCTATAGGCGCTGTCGACAAGTTGCAACAATTCATCGCTGGTTTGTGCCGAAACTCTGACAGCGCCCAATAGCAATAATACCAAAAACAGCCTCTTCATTTCTCAAAGGCAAAGATATACATTATTTATTGTTTCACAAAGCGTAAGGCTTGGTTACCGCAACGGACCAGATAGAGGCCACTGGCCAGCTCTTCGATGCCGATTTCCTTATTGTCGGCAGCCGTGGTCACCTTCACCAGGTCGCCGAGGCTGTTGTAGATGCGCACCTCGCATTCGCCTTCGAGACCTTCGATGCGGATGCTCTCCTTGGCAGGGTTCGGGTAGACGCTCAGGGCAGGCTCGTTCATCTCGCCCACGCCCGTGCCCTTGAAGTAGGCCACCAAGGTAAGGTCGTTCGTCATCGTCACCGTGCGCGGGTTCTCCTTCACGCCGTCGTTCCAGAAGTCGAACTCGAAGCCCTCTTTCGGGAAGGCCTGCACCGTAGCGGTAGTTCCTTCCACATACACGCCGCCACCGCTCACCGAGCCCTCGTCCGTGTTGCAGATCAAGGTCAGGGTGTGGGTCACCACGGTGTTCGACTCGAAGTAGGCGCGGTAGGTCATGTCGCCGTTCACCGTGATGGTGCGCGGATTGTCCGTATTGTCGTCTTGCCAGCGGCGGAACACATAGCCGCTGAATGCCACCGCGCTGATCTCCGTCTGGGCTCCCTCCTCGAAGGTGCCGCCGCCGTTCACCGCACCCATCTCAGGATTCGAGCTCACCACTTCGATCGTATATTGATGTGTGTTGCTGAACGACGCCACGAACTCCTTGTCGCCGTCCACCGTCACCCTTCTCGGGTTCTCGGTGTTGCCGTCGTTCCACTGCACAAAGTGGGCGTAGGAGGCGGGATAGGCTGAGATCTCCACGATGGCGCCTGCAGGATAGGTGCCGCCGCCCATCACCGAGCCGAGGAACGGGTTGGCCGAGGTCACCGTCAGCGTATAGACATCTCCGCCGGCCGTCATGAACAGGGCGACATAGGTGGCGTTGCCTGTCACCGTGATCGTCCTCGGGTTCTGTGTGTTGCCATCCTGCCACTGCATGAACGTATAGTCCGCGGCCGGGGTTGCCGTCAGCGTTGCCATCGCGCCATAGGCGTACGTACCGCCGCCGCTCACCGTACCGCCCGCGGCCGGGGTGGCGTTGGTGGTGATGGTGTAGGACTGGGTGGTGAAGTAGGCCGTGAAGCTCATGTTGTTCGTCACCGTGACCGTTCTCGGGTTGGCGGTCACTCCGTCGTTCCACTCGCTGAAGGCGTAGCCCATGTTGGCAGTGGCGGTCAGCGTCACCGTGCTGCCCTCGGGGTAGGTGCCTGAGCCCTCAACCGAGCCGGCTCCCGCGGGAGAAACATAGGCCGACACCGTATAGTAAGTGGCGCCTGCATAGCTGAAGGTGGCCGTATAGGTGGCGTTGCCCGTCACCGTAACGGTGTGCGGGTTCTCGTTAGAGCCGTCGCTCCAGCCCACGAAGTCGTAGCCGCTGTATGGCGTGGCGTACAAGGTGGCGAGGTCGCCATATACAAAGGTGCCGCCGCCCGTCACGGAACCGCCTGTCACCGGGTTGGCCACCACTTGTATGGTGTAGGTGTTCTGGCTGAATTGGGCCGTAAAGGACATGTCGCCGTTCACTATAACCGTGCGCGGGTTGGACATGTTGCCATCATTCCACTGCGTGAAGGTATAGCCCGGGTTGGCTGTCGCTGTCAGCACGATGCTTGTGCCTTCCTCGTAGGTACCGCCGCCAGTTACTGTACCGGCTCCGTAGGGATTGACGTAAGTCGTGACATTGTAATAGGTCGTTCCTGCCTCGTTAAAGATGGCCGTATAGGAGACACTGCCTATGACGGTGACGTTGCGTGGGTTATCGTTATTGCCATCGCTCCAGCCGGCGAACTCATAACCCTCAGACGGGGTGGCCGTCAAGGTAGCCGTCTCGCCGTAGTGGAAGGTACCGCCACCGGTTGCGGTGCCACCGTAGCTCGGGCTGGCATACACGCTAACAGTGTATTCCTCCTGCTCAAAATAGGCTGTGTAGGTGACATCATGTGTCACAGTTGTCGTAAAGGGGTTAAGTGTGCTGCCATTCTGCCATTGGGCAAAAGTGTATCCCACATTGGGGATGGCTTCGACAGTCACCGACGATCCCTCCTGATAGGTGCCGCCGCCCGTCACCGAACCGGCGCCTGTCGGATTCACTTCCGTGGTGATGGTGTAGTAGTTGATCGGGGCCTCGCCGAAGTAGGCGGTATAGGTGGCGTTCTCTGTCACTGTGAAGCTGTAGCTGGCGTTGGTGCTCACCACGGTGCCGTTCTTCTTCCAGCTCTGGAATTGGTAGCCGCTGGCAGGTGTAGCCACAAGGGTGCAGGTGGCACCGGCGTTGTATGTGCCGCCGCCCGTCACCGTTCCCCAGCTGTTGTTGTTGGCGTTGGCGGTGATGGTGTATTGTGCGATTTCTTCTTCAATGCGCACGTCATCGATAAACCATTTGTGGGCGCATGTACCTTCATAGTTAAAGCACAGGTTGATATCATGACCTGCGTAGGCCGAAAGAGGAATCTCCACTTCTTCCCAGACACCCGGGAACTGCTGGTCCGTCCAAATCATGGTGTAGTAATGTGACGGATCGGGAACGCCGCTCTCGTCAACAGCAATCTTTACTTCATTCCACATATTGGCACCCGATGACTGGTTCTTCGAATAGAACTTCAGCACATAGTCGTGTCCAGCTGGCAGAGTGATCTTAGGGGTAAAGAGCATGCCTTTTTGGAGCACTCCCGACGGGCCCCAAGGATGAACCATGCACTGGCTTGAGCTGTCGTATTGCCAGCATTTGTTGCCACCGCTATGGTCGTCGTCGACGACATACCAGCAGGAGTTCAGACCGTTATCGAATGGTACAATGAAAGGCACTGTGGCATTGGCACCGCAAGGCATCCAACTCTCAGTGACGCTGACCTCGTCAATATCCCATATAAGCACTGAATTCCCGGGACCAACACATTTGAAAGCAATGTAAATTGCCTGACCTTGATAGTTGCTTAAGTCAACTGTAACCGTTTCCCAGCCATTATGAGGGGTCAGGGTCGAAATCTCGGTATAAGCATTCAAATTATTAACATCGCTGCCGGTGGATACACACACACTTGCGTGAGATGTATAAGAAAACGATCCACGGCTTTTAAAGGTCAGCGTGGTGTTATCACGACTAGGTTGCAGGAAAAGTCTGGGGGTAATCAGCCAATCTTCCTGATCGTCTCCGTCAGCATGATGTGCGTAGTAGCTGCCAAAGTTAGGTGATGCGGCACCTCGATCCCAATAGGAAGCATCACCTCCATTATTGTTGTCCACATCTATTTTTGTCCAGCACGACCATTGGGTATTGTTGTTCTCAAAGCCCTCTGTGAAAGGAAGCGAGCGAATGCCATCGTCTCCACAAGGCACGTCAACGTAAAGGGCGTTGAGTCGATTGCAATTGTTGAAAGAATACCATAACACGTTGTCCTTCCATAAGCGTCCTACTCCTTCGGCGTAACCGGCATGATAGACACCCGTATGGTTAGCCTCCACAGCCATTGAATTGCCCTCATCATAGGCCGTCAGATTAACCATCATTTCGCCATTTTTCCACACCCTAATATTACTATGCACATGTCCCGATACATAAACGTCTCCAGCATCAATGCAAATGCTCATGCCACCAATGTTGCCATTCCAATTATCGGTAAGGGTATAAAGCACTTGGTTGTTCTTATACACCTTAATGTCAGAGTAGGTATTCACCACAGAATAGACATCACTGTCATAAAACGCAATGTCCATGATATCCTTGAAAGTCCCCAAATTGTACAATTCCTCATCATTTTTCCAAATGATGGCATTGTTGGCACCAGAACCGCTACTTTCATATCCACCCATATAAAGATTACCATCATTATAGACAATGGATCGGATTCTGCTCGAATGTCCATTTTGGCCTGGCACCAGATAAGGAGTAGTGCTATTATCCCTATAAACCACAGCATGGTAAACGCCATCCATGAGTTTGGAACCCGCTGCATATACGTGTCCATCACCATAGGCGAGGTCATTAAGATGTATGTACTGACCACCAGGGCTGTTCAAAAGCCTATTACCGTTTTTGTAGACATCACCGTAGTTATAGCTACCGTTGTCTGCATAGGTGCAATTCATAGTCCAATAAACATCCCCGTCGCCCACTACCACGCTTGAGGATTCGAAGTCATAGTCTCCAAGAGGGGGGACGATTTCATATAGTTTTTGGGAATTGTGATACACAACGGCGCAGTTCTTCCCAGATGCGTCAGTTGAGCTGCCCACCGCATAAATGTCGGCTTGGGCCATGGTCAGGCCGATGCTGGCCAGCATGACAAGAATTAAAGAGAGTAGTTTTTTCATGATTTATTATATTAGAAATTTCCTTCCAAAGGTTAAACAATTTAACAGTGCAAAAATAAGTAAATGATAATCACAAAAAAACTACCTAAAACTCGCATTTTAAAAAAACAATGGGGCTGCCACTCGGTGACAGCCCCATTGTTACACACATGCGGACGGTTACTTATTCAGCCGTTCTTCAATGGCTTCAACGATGGCATTGCGCTTTTTGCGGAATACGTTGGCAAAGCGAAGCACATTGCCGTCTTTTAACTCAATCTTGAAGCCGCCCAGGCCAAATTTACCATAAGAGGCAATCTCGCTCAGGTCGATGCACCACGATTTGGGAGTGCCGCCGATTCTGTCAATGACGTTTTCCGATGGCTGGCTGGGGGCCACAAGATAGTAAATCTTGTCGGGGGTGATGTACATGGTACCTTCACACGTGGAAACACGAGTTTTGTTGTAGATAACTTCGAAGGATTCCTTTTTCACGTTGCCCAGATTGGCTAAGGTGAAGTTGCTGTCAAGTTCAATCATAATGCAATTTTTAATTAAATTAATATTTATATTGATTTTATTTTTACGAACAAGTAGTTACCGTACTACCGCATACCCATTCCTCGTCGACCCAGCCTTGAAGGTCGACAAAGGGGTGCTTGAACTCTGCCTCAAACTCGTCTTTGGGTTCACCCCAACACCAATCATTGGGATTGGTACGAACCAGCACACGGCGGGTCTTGGCATCAGCGGCGACTACCTCCAAACTGATTTCCCGGTAGTCGGTGGAGCAAAGAACTTCGTCGCTATCAGGGGCAGCATAGAAGTTAATGGTCTCACCACCATAGTTGCGGGTGCTAAACGAGAGTTCGGGGTGATGGACGACTGGATAAGGCTGACCTTCGAAGGGGTCAACATAAACCTTCTCCACCTCGTTCCCGTTTTCGTCGATAACGAAGATGCCGCCATCTTCTTCCATGCACCAATGCCAAGTCACCAGCCAGTCGTCATTAGGCATCGGCCAAACACCGGCATCCATGGAATAGCCTCCATACTCCAAAACCAAACCGAACGCATCGCCTTCCTGATACCCATCAGGAACGGCGTCAAGGAAACGCAACGTGGTTTGTTCAACAACTTCTTCGGAAGTTATCTCTTCAGGTTCCACTTCAGGAGTTTCAACAGGGGCACTAGGTGTGTTGTTACAACCACACAACAGGGCGATCATCGCGCCAAATAATAATACTCTTTTCATATTATATCACTTTAAGTTTTCACTTTCAAAACTACCATCTCCCCGAATAGCCGCCACCACCGCTATGGCCACCTCCGAAAGAGCCGCCAGAAGAATGATGGTGGGAGCCTGAGCCATAGGAACTGGTGGAGCGGGTGAGGCGAGGAATGAACGATGTTTTTGTCTGTTTGGTATGGCAGTATTGGCATTCGTAGGTGGTCTCCTTGATACCTTGTGAGGAATAAGTGGGCTGGACGGTAGTCCGTTCTTTCACCGATTTTGCCGCCTTAGCCCCGCAGGACTTGCATTGCAGCACGCTATCATAACTTCCACCCTTCTCGCGCAACACCAAGGTGTGTCCCATGGAGCATCGGCATGGAGTGAAAAGATATGCGCCAGCGGTTTCTTCGGCGACACGCATGGCAGGCAGTTCAAACGACTCATCCTTCATCATGTCGGCACCACAGTTAGGACACACACACTGAACGCTGTTTTCGATACGTTTTTTAAGAGCCATGCTGAATGGGACGCCGAGCCATGGGGCTAGGACCCTGGACAACTGGGAATGTCCGTCTTTCTTGGCCTGGGTATAGATAGCCCTTGGACTATTTGAAGTCAAAGCGGCCGCCTTTGCCTTCGCCATCAGCATGGAATTCTGAATCAAGCCCGTGAATGAGGAATAGGTAACCCAGCCGATCAGGAGCGACAAGAAACTTTGCCTTGCATCGGAAGCCTCAGGAAACCATGTCGGCACAAGGCCTATGGCCGCCAAAAAGATGCCAACCGCCGAGACACCATAAACAAGGAAGCGCAGGAACCCCTTCCCTTCCCACACCGACGATGACCATTTGGCGTTCAAGTCCTTGTATCTGACACCGTCTTGCACAAACATTTCGTCCTTTTCCATGTTACCGTCTTGGCTTTTCTTGCCTTTCAGCAGGCTTGCAATCCACCTGAAGAAAGAGATGATCGGCACAAAGAAGGCTAACAATATGATGATTAGGAAATTTATGATTTCGCCGAAGCTCATGTCCTCTCCGTATTCATCATCATAGCCATAATCATCGTTGGATTGGTCACGGCTGGAGAGGAGTCCCATCATCTCATCGGGGACGACTCCGCCAAACACCTCCACGATGTCGGCCACTCCGGCGCAGAGGCCGCCTTCATAGTCGCCTGCCCTGAAATAAGGAACGATGGTGTTGTTGAAGATCATGGAGCAGCGCGCGTCGGTAAGGGTGGACTCGGCACCGTAGCCCGTCTCGAATTCAAGAGCACGTTGGTCTTCCACAAAGAGAAGCAGCACACCGTTATCGGTAGAGGCGTCGCCAATACCCCAATAGTTGAACAAGGCAGTGGCAAAATGCTTGGGTTCGTCATCGCCGATACTGTAAAGCGTCACCACAAACACATCCGCCTGTTCGCGAATGGAGCTTAGCGCGCCGTTGATGACGGACTCGGTGCTATCGGATAGATAGCCGTCGGGGTCAGACACATGGAAATAGTCACTCTCCAAGCGTGTATTGGGCACCGACCGCACCGTCCAAGTTCCTTGGGCGGATGCGGCCGTTGCCATGAACGCACATAACAGTATTATTAGCAGTCTTTTCATCATAGTTTCACGAAACGCCTACGGCACTGGGCAAAGTTTATATTGGCAAACGCCAAAAAAAACACAAAAAAACTTAAAAACTTTTTCATAAAATAATGATTTTGTGTAACATATATTAAATCTCTATTTTATTTTCAAGGGTACAAATATAATGATTTCTCAAAAAAGAAGCAAAATGTCATGTTTTCTTACCGATAAAACGCACAACCAAACCTAGCGAAAGCAAGGCTATGAGGAAAGCAATCCACGAGGGCAGCCCCAGTGCAGAGGGCAGCACACCGAGGAACAAAGCCACGGAACCTACCGTAAGGGCATAAGGCATCTGAGTAGCTACGTGTTGCAGATGGTCGCATTGGCTCGATAGGGAACTCATGATGGTGGTGTCGGAAATCGGCGAGCAATGGTCGCCCATCACCGCACCGGCAAGGACCGAGGCAACCACGTTATAGAAGATGGGCAGGGTTTGCTCCATGGTATAACCCTGCTCCTGGCACAGCAACCACGATGCAGGCAGGATCAAGGGATAGAGGATGGCCATGGTTCCCCACGAGGTACCCGTGGAGAAACCGATCAGGGCGGCTAGTGCAAAGGTGATCATCGGCACCAGAGCTGGCGAAAGCGACCACTGAACCAGGAGTTGCGAGACAAACTCGGCGGTATGCATATCTTTGGTAACCAAGGCGATCGACCAGGCCATGGTGAGGATAACCACCGCATTGAACATCGACTTGAAGCCTTCAACGGTTGACTCCATGATCTTGTTGAACTTCAGCTTGCGACGCAGCAGGGTCATGACGATGGCTGTCAACAGCGAGCACAATGACGACCACAGAAGTGCCGTGTAGGAGTCGGCAGCGCCGATGGTAGCCGAGAGTTTACCCATGAATCCCAAGGCATCGTCGTTCCAAACAGGGGTGTCATATCCCGTGGCCATTAATCCCACCACCGTGCCGACAATCAGCACCAACAACGGCACCAGGGCGTCGACGGCATGGCCGCGGTCCTCGGCTTGCTCCGACGTTTCCAAGGTTTGCAGTTCCGTTGCTCTCGCCTTGCGCTCTGCTTTGAGCATCGGGCCGTAGTCACGACCACTTAGAATCAGCATCAGCACGAAGGCCAGGGTGAGGAACGGATAGAAGCTATAGGCCAGCGAGTGAAAGAACACCGAATACGATGACATATCCAATCCGAGGTTGTTGATGCCATCCTGGATATAGCTCAGCTCAGCTCCGATCCAAGTGGTGATGAAAGCCACCGCCACAACGGGGGCCGAGGTGGAGTCGACAATATAGGCCAGCTTCTCGCGTGAGATCTTCAGTTTGTCGGCCAGCGGGCGCATCGTGTTGCCCACCACGAGGGTGTTGGAATAGTCGTCGAAAAACACGCAGAGGTCCATCACAAAAGTCATCAGCTGTCCAGAGCGAGGTCCACGGGCCTTTTTGGAGAGCCAGCTGACGATGCCTCGCATGCCGCCGTTGGCGGTAATTACCTTCACCATGCCACCGATCAACAGTGTGAAGACGATGATGCGGACATGGTCGGCATCGTAGAGCGACCCCACCACATAGGTGTCCACCACCCTTAAGAGCCCTCCACCCAAGGCTTCAATGGGGCCGCATCCACCATAAAGCGACATGATGAAGGTGCCGGTGAGGATACCAAAGAACAAGGAGGAGACCACTTCTTTCAGCAGAAGTGCCATCAAAATCGCCACCAAAGGCGGGAGGATCGACATCCACAAAGGCATTGTTCCCAGTTTTTAGACCTCAAAATTACGATTTTTTTCATTATTTTGATAATTCTTAAGGAATTTGGCCTTATCTTTGCATTTTGTAATCTATTTGTAACTTAATTTTCAATTAAATTCATATCATGAAAAAATTATTCTTTGCTTTGGCTTGCGTCGTCGAACTGATGACCTTTGCAAGCTGCACCCAGGAGGTCATCGACGACATCATGGCCCAGAAACCCGTTGTTGAATTTGTCGCCGAAGATGGCTTCATCTCAGGCAGCACTGGTGTTTATGTCGGCACCGAACTGAACTTCAAAGTGAAAGTCGCCCCCAACTCAGGCAGCGAGTCTGAACTGGTCAACTTCGACTTCTCCATCACCGATGCCACAGGCGTCACTGTTTTCAACCAGAAGCCCGAGTTCACCGACCCCAACGCTGAGAACATCTTCACGTTCAGCTACACTCCAGAGGTTGCTTCGACCTATGCTGTGACCGCCACTGTGACTGACAAGGCAAACAAGGTGAATGTCGTCAACGTCGTGGTTGACGTCGCCCAGCCCGTCGTCGCCGAGATGGGTATCTTCAATGGTTTAATGAGCATCGCTGGTCACATCACCTCCAACGAGATTGCCGGCCACAACGCCTACAACACGGACGACACCATCTCTAACCTTCCCGTCATGATTGCTTTGGGAACCCTCGAGGAGGACAACCGTGTCAAGGCCACCATCGAGATCGACGGCACTCCTGTGAGCCTCTATGGCACCATGGGAGAAGACAATGTCACCATCACTTTCGACGAGTTCCATTTCCGCAAGACCATCAACCTCTTCATTGATGTCAACGTTGACTTTGTCATGAACATGACCGCTGTGCTCAACGACGACACAATGACTTTGAATGGCACTGCTGTCGGTACTGGCAAGGCCATGGTTCTTATCGCCATGCTGGAAGTCAACTATGACGGCGTCGTTGAAGGCACATTGCAGAAAGCCCCGACGCTCGACTGATTTGATGCGCCAACGCAAACAAAAAAAACGGACCCCGAAAGAGGTCCGTTTTTTTGAGTAGCGGGGGCAGGACTCGAACCTGCGACCTTTGGGTTATGAGCCCAACGAGCTGCCTCTGCTCCACCCCGCATCAAGTTTCAGGCTGCAAAATTACATCTAATTATCATACACCGCAAGTATTTTAACGATTTTTTTCAAAAAAATGAGCCATAAAGCAGGTTACGTCAACATCATAGGACGCCCCAACGTGGGCAAATCCACCCTCATGAACCAACTCGTGGGCGAGAAAATATCCATCATCACCTCGAAGGCACAGACCACCCGTCACCGCATCTTGGGCATCGTCAACGGCGACGACTTCCAAATCGTGTTTTCCGACACCCCAGGAATCATCAAGGACCCCGCCTACAAGATGCACGAAGTGATGAACCAGTTCGTCAACGTGGCACTCATCGACGCCGATTTAATCCTTTTTGTCGTCGACATTACCGACAAGAAGGTTGAGGAAAAGACCGTGGAACGGCTCAAGACGACTGACATCCCGGTGTTTGTCCTTATCAACAAGATCGATTTGGCTGACCAAGAGACTTTGGAAAAGGCCGTGGCATACTGGGAAAAGGAACTACCCCAAGCCACCATTTTCCCCATCTCGGCACAACACAACGCCAACATCCAACATGTGTTCGAGCAAATCCTCACCAAACTTCCCGAGTGCCCGCCTTACTTCCCAAAAGACGAGCTCACCGACCGCTCGATGCGTTTCTTCATCACCGAGATCATCCGTGAGAAGATCCTCTTGAACTATCAACAGGAAATACCCTACTCGGTTCAAGTCGAGGTTGAGTCATACGAAGAGACCGAACACCATGTGCACATCCGTTCCGTCATCTATGTGGCCCGCGACTCTCAGAAGGCCATCATCATCGGCAAGGGCGGAAGTGCCATCAAGAAACTCGGCATGCAGGCAAGAGCCGACATCGAAGAGTTTACGGGGAAGAAAATCTTCTTGGAACTCTTCGTGAAAGTCGACAAAGACTGGCGCGACAGCGAAACTGAGTTGAAACGGTTTGGATATGAAGCATAATTGTTATACTTTTGCAAAATCAATCACCTTTAAATCAACTGATATGAAAAAGCTTTTACTTATCACGATGCTCGTTGCAGTAGCATCCCTGTTCACAGCTTGTGACGACACCAACAAAAAGATGGCCCAAGACCTGTCTGGCACGTGGGAAGGGTCCACTTATCTCGGAGAAGATGAATATCCGGCCGACTATCAGTTCTTCCCGGATGCCGAAAGCAACACTGGAAAATTCCTGGAGATAGACTATCTCAGCCTCGTCGATGAAGTGGGTGATGACACCTACGAGATGCCTTACATCGCCTATTCCGGAGGAACCTACACCGTGAAAGAAGGCAAGCTCTTCCTGGACTACGACTCTGAGACCGCTTGGGTTTGGTTTGAGGATGAACCCGTGTTGGATTATGTTACCGCATTCCTGGAATACGACCGCGAGTTCGGCGAAGGAGAATGGTTGGATTACGAAGCCGAAGAACTGGCTGAGTATTTCATCAACTCGAGAACCGACGACCTTGGCAGCGCCTGGGAAGAAGTCATCTCTGAATTCAACACCGGCATGACCAGCGGTTATGGTGAACTGAAGGTCACGCCCTCACAGTTCAGCTACAGCACCAGCGACCTTGGCACCTTGGTGTTCACCCGCGCCGATTATACAATCTTCGACGAATATCCTTTCTGAAAAAACTTTAAGTCAATATGTCAAACATCGTAGCCATAGTAGGCCGCCCCAACGTGGGCAAGTCAACCCTGTTCAACAGGATGCTGAAAGAGCGTAAGGCCATCGTAGAGGAGACCTGTGGTGTCACCCGCGACCGGCATTACGGCAAGAGCGACTGGAACGGGAAAGAATTCACCGTGATCGACACCGGCGGTTATGTGATCGGGTCGGACGACATCTTCGAAGAGGAGATCAGGAAACAGGTGGACCTTGCCATCGACGAAGCAGATGTCATCATCTTCGTGGTGGACGGCAGGGTCGGCCTCCATGTGCTCGATGAAGACGTAGCCACCATACTGCGTCAACAGAAGAAGCCCGTGGTGCTGGCCGTGAACAAGATCGACGAGCCCAACAAGGAGTCTGAGACCGCCGAGTTCTATGCCTTGGGACTGGGTGAGCCATACGGCATCTCCGCCATGACGGGTGGAGGCACCGGCGAGCTGCTCGACAAAGTCTGCGAGCTGCTCCCTAGCAACACCACCGACTTCGACACCAGCCTGCCACGTTTCACCGTAGTGGGCCGCCCCAACGTGGGCAAATCTTCCCTGATCAACGCCTTCCTCGGCACCGACCGTCATATCGTGACCGACATCGCAGGAACTACACGCGACACCAACGACACCCGTTACAACGCCTTCGGCATGGACTTCATGCTGGTCGACACCGCCGGACTCCGCAAGAAGAGCAAGGTGGAGGAAGACATTGAGTTCTATTCTGTGATGCGCTCCATCCGCGCCATCGAGAGCTGTGACGTGGCCATCCTGATGATCGACGCTCAAAACGGCTTCGAGGCTCAAGACATGAACATCCTCCGTCTCATCGAGAAAAACCGCAAAGGGCTGGTCTTGGTGGTCAACAAATGGGATCTCGTTGAAAAGAATTCGAACACACACCTCGAATACGAGCGAGCCATCAAGGCCAGAACCGCTCCGTTCACCGACTTCCCCATCATCTTCACCTCCGCCATCAACAAACAACGCATCTTCAAGGTGCTGGAGACAGCCCACCAAGTGTATGAGAACCGCGAGCG
This sequence comes from uncultured Bacteroidia bacterium, assembly GCA_902801465.1. GTDB lineage: Bacteria > Bacteroidota > Bacteroidia > Bacteroidales > F082 > Limimorpha. The sequence continues at coordinate 98,979 of CADCIH010000003.1, forward strand.
CCGGATTCCGGTACGCGAACTCAACGACGTGATGCTCGAGATCATCGGCTCGGTGCCACCTCCGACAGCATCGCGCGGACGTTACATCAAGATCAAATACATCACCCAACTGAAGAGCGTATTCCCCCAGTTCATCTTCTTCTGCAACCTCCCCAAGGACGTGAAGGAATCGTACGAGCGCTTCCTTGAAAACAAAATCAGGGAGAACTGGAACTTTACCGGAGTACCTATTCAGATGATTTTTAAAGAGAAGTAAATACTTAATTCATAATTCATAATTCATAATTCCAATCAAGTGGAGGATCAAGGAGTAAGAATCGACAAATGGTTATGGGCGGCAAGGCTCTTCAAGACCCGTGCCATCGCCACCGACGCCATCAAAGGCGGCAAGGTGAAGATCGACGATGCTCCGGTAAAGCCATCACGCGAGGTGAAGGAGGGCGATATCATCCAAGTACAGATCGAACAACTTCACAAAGTGGTTCAGGTTAAGTCGGTGATCAAAAACCGAGTCCCTGCCAAGATGGTGCCCGAGGTTTATACCGACCTCACCCCTCCGGAAGAATATGAACGTATTGAATTCATGCACGCCTACAAGAGCGAGTGGCGCGACCGTGGCGCAGGACGCCCCACCAAGAAAGAACGCCGAATGATCGAGAAGATGAAGGACGACCTTTAGTCGCAAGGACCGAAGTCCTTCCTTTCCAGTTCGTATCCCTGCTCGTCATAAAAGATCCATTCGCCGCATTTATGGTCGTTTACATACCATCCATCCATCCAGAGCTGCCCGTTCTGATGATAGACCATTGACTTGCCAATGCGGAGACCTTCCTTGTAAACACCTGTACTTTGCACTTTCCCGTCAGGGAAATAGGATATCCAGTCGCCTTCACGTTGACCATTGAGGATGGGGCCTTCCATCATGAGAATACCGGTGTCGTAGAAATCCTTCTCATAGATCCATTGGTTTCCTTTATTATAATAGTATGCCTTGGCAGGCTGTCCATTGTCGTAGCTGGAGACCACCTCCTCCCGAAGGCTTTGGCCACAACCGGAGAAGACAAAGACGACGATGAGAGAGACGATGATAAACAGATTCCTTTTCATAATTCCAATAGACTTTAACGATTAAACAATAACCTTTCTCCTCTAAAGCCTTCGTGAAACACACCATTTTCATAAACCAGATTACCATTCACGAAGGTGTGGGTCACATGGGAATGGACCGTCATTCCGTCGTAGGGAGTCCAGCCGCACTTTGAGAGTTCCGCGGCATTTGAAATCACCTCCCGATGGCTCATGTCAACCAGAGCCAGATCGGCGTGATAACCCTCACGGATGAAGCCTCGACCTTCGATACAATACAAGACGGCGGGATTGTGACACATGAGTTGGACCAGCAGCGGTAAGTCAACACCACATTCCAGCATCACCTGAAGGGAATGCTGGATGGACGGGAATCCTGACTTCGACGTGAAGTAGTCGTCCGTCATCTTTTCATCAAGCAGATGCGGTGCATGGTCGGTACCAATCGTATCGATCAGTCCGTCACGCAAGGCGTTGCGTAAAGCATCGCGGTCCCAACTGGCTTTGATGGCTGGATTGCATTTGATAGCAAAACTCTTTGTCTCATAGTCATGGTCGGTAAACCAGAGATAATGCGGACAAGTTTCGGCTGTTATCTTTTTGTCTTTCAGAGGAATACCATTTTTAAACAGCGATAATTCCTTCCTTGTGGAGATATGCATCACATGCAGTCTAGCGCCGAACTTCTCGGCCATGTCGACAGCCTTCGCTGAGGATTTATAACACGCCTCCATTGTACGGACAAGGGGATGGATGCTCGCATCAGGGATGATTTCGCCCTTTGCTATCAAATCCTTACAACGCACCGTGTTGGCATGTATGGTCATCTCATCCTCGCAATGTGCCGCGATGAGACAAGGGGACTCACGGAAGAGTCGCACCAGCACTTCATTCTTATCGACCAGCATGTTGCCCGTGCTGCTCCCCATGAAGAGTTTCACGCCGCACACCCGTTTGGGATCGGTTTTCACCACCTCTTCAAGGTTGTCGTTGGTGGCGCCTAAATAAAAAGAGTAGTTGGCCAGTGAATTTTGAGCAGCCAGGTCGAATTTCTGTTGAAGCAGTTCCTGAGTAGTGGTCTGAGGCACAGTGTTGGGCATGTCCATAAACGAGGTCACGCCTCCAGCCACGGCGGCGCGGCTCTCGGTGTGGATGTCGGCCTTATGGGTCAGTCCCGGTTCCCGGAAATGCACATGTTCGTCGATGATGCCTGGGATCAGGTATTTCCCGGTTGCGTCAATCACGGCAGCAGATCCATAGTCGAATGGCGTTCCTTCCGGGATAATCTTGGCAATCTTGCCGTCTGAAACAAAGACACTTGCCACAAAGGACAGGCCTTCGTTGACAAGTGTCGCATTTTTGATGAAATAGTTCATTGTTAAGCCTTTCGAGGTTTGATCTTTCCTACCATTCCTCTCCAACGCAAGTTAATCACGCCGAAGATAGCCTCACGGAAGATGCCTTTGCTCATCTTGGATTGTCCTTCGCGTCGGTCGGTGAAGATGATTGACACTTCCTCGATATTGAAGCCCAGTTTCCATGCGGTGTATTTCATCTCAATTTGGAAGGCGTAGCCTACGAACTTGACGCGGTCGAGGTCGATGGTCTCGAGCACCCTGCGGGTATAGCACACGAATCCCGCGGTGGTGTCGCGCACTTTCATGCGTGTCACGAAACGCACGTATGCTGAGGCGTAGTACGACATCAGCACTCTGCCCATGGGCCAGTTGACCACGTTGACGCCGGTCTTATACCGCGATCCGACGGCCAGATCGGCACCATTGGCACAAGCGTCATGGAGACGAATCAGGTCATCGGGGTTGTGCGAAAAGTCGGCATCCATCTCGAAGACATACTGGTAGTCGCGTTCCAAGGCCCATTTGAAGCCTGTGATGTAGGCGGTACCCAGTCCCAGCTTGCCGGGACGCTCCAAGATAAAGAGTTTATCAGAGAACTCGGACATCATGCCCTTCACGATATCGGCGGTACCATCGGGACTGTTGTCGTCGATGATAAGGATATCGAAAGCCATGGGCAGGTTGAAGACGTAACGGATGATCTTCTCGATGTTTTCTTTCTCTTTATAGGTCGGTATGATGACTAAGTTCTCTGACATTGTTTTAAAAGGCAATTTTATTCAACCACAAAGTTTTTCACTTCCCAAGTAGCGGCAGCGTTGGTGTTGCTGGTGTATTTGAAAGCGATGTTTACGGTCTGTCCTACGAAAGGAGTCAGGTCGGCTGACGAGGCGATGAAGGTCCAATCGCTTCCGGCGGGCCATGCGCTCAGTTGGAGCTCGGTCCATTCGATGCCGTCGACGGTATCTTCGTATTCGGTGGTGACCATCACTGACAGCACGCCCGTGGGAGCGGCGTAATTGACGGCCTGGTCGAATTTCAGCGTGGCGGCGTTCACGTTGGACAGATCGATGGCGGGTGACACCAGCCAGCTTTCGGTCTCGTAGGCTTGACCGACGTAAGCGCTGGCCTTCATGCAGGAGTAGTTCGGTGCATGGGCCCACACGTAGGTCAGTTCACTCGGCATGAGCACATCCTCGATGACGAAGTCACCTTGTCCAGAGGCGAAGCTCTCGGCGAAGATTTCATTGCCTGGGGTGGGCGGAACGGCGCCTTCCAGCACGAAGTCGTTCTCTGTGCCATTGCTGTCGCGCAGACCAGCTTTGTTGAAGTACTTGCGGAGTTTGCCGTTGACGGCAAGCATCTTTCCAAGGTTGTCGGGATTATCGAGGAGGTTCACTTGGAGGCGCAAGGGCTTGCCTGCAGGCAGGTTGACGATGATGCAGAGGTCGATCTCGCGGCAGTCGGGATCATCGGCGATGACCACATTGGTCGGACTGTCGAAGGGAGCGCCCCAGTTGATGTCATCGTTGCTTGACACGGAGGTTGTTCCGTTTTTCACAGAGCCAACGATATAGCCGTGGACCCAGGCGATGGGTTCTGCGCTCTGCTGGCCGATGCCGGCGGCAACATTATAGGGGTCGTCGGCTGTGCCGCTACCTTCGGGAGTACCCGGGGTGGGCGGTTCGGGAGGAGTCACGCCAGTGCCTTCTTGGATGGCGATGCTTTGGATCTCGATGGTGCCGGCCTTGGTGTTGTTGGAGAGATATTTCACTGCGAAGGTCACCGTTTGGCCCACATAATCGGTCAGTGCGATCTCAGTGGTTGCGAAGTCGTTCCAGTTGCTGCCTTGGGTGAAGGTAGCGTTCACGCGGTTCCAAGAGGCGGCGCTAGGTGCATCGCCCCAGTTGTAGTTGGTAGAAGCCCAGATGGAGATATCTTCATTGATATCGGCAAAGTAGCGTCCGATATAGACCATGGTCATCTTAGCGTCGGTGACACCAGTGATGGCCACGGGCGAGGAGATCAGCCAGTCTTCGTTGGCGTTGTTGACGCCTCCGACATAGCCTGTCATCTTAGCTGTGTTGAAGTCGATGACCCAGCTCTCGGCGCCAGCGACATCGTAAGTCATGTAGGAGCCAAACTCTGTCGCAAACGACTGGACGTAAGGCATGCTCTGCACGTCGCCGCCAGGTCCGGGAGGAGTGGGAGGAGTGACACCACCGCCATTGCCTTCCTCGATGAGGATGCTTTGGATCTCGATGGTGCCGGCCTTGGCCTCGCTGGAGAGGTACTTCACAGCCACACGCACTTCCTGACCCGCGAATTGCGAGAGGTCGATCTCAGCGGTGAGGAAGTCGGTCCAGTTGGAGCCTTCGCTCAGGTTGACGTCTACTTGTGTCCAGTTGACCAGATTAGGATCGCCAGAGGTGTACTCGCTGGAGACCTGGATGGTGATGTCGTTCTTCAGGTTGGAGAAATAGCGGGCGATATATTTCATCGTCATGTTGACTTCGCTGACACCTTCAAGCGACACGGGAGCGGAGATCAGCCAGTCCTCATTGGCATTGTTGACGCCACCCACATAACCCGTCATCTTGGCGGTCTGGTAATCGATCACCCAAGACTCGGAACCTGAAACGTCATAGGTGGTATAGGTTCCGAAGGAGGAGGCGAAGTCCTGATAATAAGGCAGGGCTGAGCTGCCGCCACCAGGGTTGTATCCGTCGAATTCAAGCTCGCTGGCAGAACGGAGGTAGAGTTGCCAAGTGCTGCCATAAACGGAAGCGATGGCAGTCAAGTTACCTGTGCCTTGCGGCAGGCTGTCGTTGGCGAAGTTAGCGTAGTTGCTGGTACGCACGATGACGCTCTTGGAGAAGTCGGAAGGATCCACCAGGGTGCGGTTGCCGTAGGTGTTGGGTTCGGCGAAGGTGTTCTGTTCGGTAAACATCACGTTGGTGAGTTTCACCAAACCTGCCAGATGGTTACCGGCAACGATGTCGGCAATGGTAGTCTCGACAGGCTCAATGTCCTTGTTGTTGGCCAAGATGATGATATGACCGTCGGCCTCGAAGTTGGAGAGCTGCGGGAGTCCGTTATACAAGGAGTAGGTGACGTCCTTAAGGTATACGCGGATGGAATCGCCGATACGGACGCCTGAAATGGCGTTCAGATGCAATTCGAGGGCTTTGCCAGAGGCACGGTCCTGAATGAAGGCTGATTTGTAGAGGTTTCCTGAGCGCTCGTCAGCGGTGACGATACCATACACTGAGGCATCCTCGTTGAACACCGTACCCGACTCCTTGTTCAGAATTTCTTCGATGGTGTAAACCGTTCCAATCGGAAGCACTTGGATGGGCGGTTCCGGATATTCTTTCTTGCACGACGTGAAAATGACGCCTAACAAGGCAAGAAGAATAAAACTTTGTTTCAAAACTTTTCTCATACTTTTATATATTAATTTTAACTTTTATCTTATATCTCTTATCTTTTATCTTTTGTTAATCACTTTCTAACCGTCAAGCTGATAAAGAAGTTTGTCCCATACATGTAGGAGTATTTGGACGGGAACATCTCTGGGTCGTTGGCGTTGAAACGAAGTTGGTCATAGCCATAGAGCACGGTGCTCTTGTTGTTGAGCACGTTGTTGACGCTGGCGGTAAACAGGAAGTAATAGCCTTTGTACCTACGTGAGAAGCCGCCGTAGAAGTCAAGGGTGAAGGCCGGTTTCATGGGATTTTGAGCCAGTACATCCTCGATACGGATGTCGCCCTGGGCGTAGTGCATCATGCCGAATTCGGTATGGTTATAGGGGTTCACATCGAAGTACATGTTGGTCATGTAGTTGCCGTTGAGGCTGACCCACCAGTTCTTCGGGTCGTTGTATTTGATACCCAGTGAAGCCACGGTCTCGGGGCCATTTGAAACATGATAGTTTTTCAGATAGGCCACTTGGTCGACGATATAGGCTTCTGTGTTGTTGTCGTCATAGACGGAGAACACTGGGTTGTTGTCATACACATGGATGCCATTGGCGGCGGCAGCCTGAAGGGTGATGGTAGGTGTCACGTTGTATTCGACACCCAGTTCCATGCCGATGCTCTTCTGTTTGATGTTGGTCATGATGAAGTTGACGAACTCGCTCTTGTAGGTATTGCTTCCCTCGGCGCTGCCGATGAACACGTTCTCACAATAGAAGCTGCGGTTCCAGATGAGGTTCTGGTAGGCGGTGTAGTAGCCTGTCAAACGCATTTTGAAGATGGGAGAGCGGTAGAGATAGCTCAGGTCGAATGCGCTGATGCGTTCGCTTTTGAGGTTGTCCGACACGAGGGTGTGGCGGGTACGGGGCGAGACGTAGATGTCGCGGAACTGCGGGGCTTGCAGCATATAGGCTGCATTAGCCACGATATGATTACGCCCGTTGATGGCGTATGTGACACCGGCTTTGACGCCAGGATCGAGGAAGTTATGCTTGGTATCGTCGCCGTATGAGTTGTCGGCGAAGGCGCCGCTACGGAACAGGCCTGTACGCCAGATTTGGGTAAACGAGAGTTGCGCACCGAGGTACATGTCCCAGTTACCTGTCAGGTAGTCGACCTGGCCCCAGAGGCGGCCATAGTTGCGGTTGGCGTAGTAGTTATAGTTGATGATGTCACCGACGTAAGCCACGTGGTTGGAGTTGTTGAGGTCGGTTTGGCACTCGTCGGTCTCCAGGTTCTCGGCATACTTATTAATATCATAATAGTAATCGCCGCCAAGGAGGTCGTTGACCATCTCATAATAATGTGTTCTGGAATAGTTCAGTGCGAGGCCGCCAGCCATGATGAGGTTGGGGCGGAACTCGTGTTTGAAGAAGGAGGCGGCGCCAGCCTGTTGTTTGTCGTAATGACGTTCGGAGAGGATATACTTTGAGGCTTTTCCAGTGATGGTGTTGCCTTGGGTTCCGTTGGCGTTCTCGACGGTGAAGAGGTGGTTGCGGTTGGCGTTATAGAGGCCGTCCCAGTCGATTTGTGTGACTGAGGGGTCGCGGTCGAGCCAAGCTTGCATCTGAGCCTCATATTCAGCGGTGCTGTGGGCGTGGCCTTGGAAGTAGCTCGGCATGTTGCGGTAATAGTCGGGACGCGGGTCGGGGGCCTCACCCCATTCGAGGGAGGATTGTCCTCCAGGACCGGCGAAGTAGAACGCTGTGGTGGTGAGTTGGGTGCGTTGGCTGGGGTTCCAGTACCAGGTCAGCTGTGTCATGGGCTGGTGGTAGCGGCTCACGCGGGAGTTGCGTTTCACCAACGAGCCGTCGGTAAGGGTTTGGTAGCCCCAGTTGGGGTTGTAGTAATTGGTTCCGGAGAGGTCGTAAGCCTCCTGCACCACGGGGGCAGAGCCGCCGCGTTGCGAGGGGGCGCCGAAGAAAGTGAGGTCGAGGCTGTGCTGATCGTTGAATTTCTTCTCAACGGAGAGGAAGTAGCTGGCTGCTTCGTAGAAGGTGCCTTCGGTATAGCCTTCGCCAGCATAGCGGCCGGAGCCCATCGCCATGATATACCATCCATTGCCAATCTCGCCAGTACCCACGGAGGCCATCACACGATGGTTGTAGGAGCGGTTGGAGAAGGCGTAGCTCAGCGAGATCTGCTTGCGGTACTGTGAGGCTCTGGTACTGAAAGCCGTGAGGCCGCCAACACCGCCGAATCCGGCGTCGGTACGGCCGAGACCTTCGGTAAGGATGGAGTTACGGAAGGCATCGTTGAGGCCGCCCCAATTGGAGAACACGGGTCGTCCCGTCTCCGGATCGTTCATCAGGATGCCGTTGATCATCACGTCTTGGTACTTCGAGTCGTTGCCGCGCACACGATAGCGCAGGGAGCCGAAGTTGAAGGCCGCGATGGAGTTGAACACGTCGCGCGACGAGGTAAGCAGCGTCGATGCATCGTTCACCGAGGTCGATGACTCGTCGAAGTCAGAGTCCAGCAGGATGACCGTCGGGACCTCATTTTGGTTAAGGTCGGTCGTGTCAACCGTCTGGGCCGATAGCCGCGCCACACATAGCACGACTAACAAAAAGAGTAGAAATTTCTTCATGTTTATGGTATTCATTTATATCTATTATACTTTACGCATGATAAATGGCAAAAATAAAAAAAAACTCGAAGCAATCCTTTATTTTTTTATTTTTGCAGTTACAAAACGCATCACCAATGAAAAAGGCATCATTTGCAATCCTGCTGACAGCGGTTTTATGTCTGCTAGTCAACGTTGTTCGCTCACAGGAGCAACAGGCTTACAAGATAGGTTTGGTAGGTTTCTACAACTTGGAGAACCTGTTCGACACCATCAACGACCCTTTGATTAATGACGAGGAGTTTCTTCCTGACGGGGTCAACCAGTGGAACACCGAGAAATATTTGGCCAAGCTTCACAACATGGCTTATGCCATCTCCACCATTGGCACGGATTACACGCCCGATGGAGTGGCGGTGTTGGGTCTTTCGGAGATTGAGAACCGCCATGTGCTTGAGGATTTGGTGGCGCAACCTGAGATTGCCAACCGCAATTACCAGATCATCCATTACGATTCTCCCGACCGTCGTGGTGTAGATGTGGCGATGCTTTACAACCCGAAATATCTCACGGTGACGGGCACCAAGTCGTACCGCACGGTGGTGCCTGACGAGCCAGATTTCATCACCCGCGACCAGCTTTTGGTCTCTGGCTTGTTTGACGGGGAGCCTATGCATTTTGTGGTGATGCACTGGCCATCGCGTTACGGTGGCGAGAAGCGTTCATTACCAGGTCGTTTGGCAGCAGCCACCCTTTGCCGTCACATCACTGACTCATTGCTCGCCGAGGACCCCAATGCCAAGGTCATCATGATGGGCGACTTCAACGACTATCCCACCAACAAGAGCATCACCAGATACCTAAGGGCGGTGGGCGACCGCAAGCGCATGAAGGAAGGTGATTTCTTCAACCCGATGTATGAGTTGCACCAGAACGGCATCGGCACCAACTACTATCGCGATGTGCCAGGTGTCCTCGACCAGACCATCCTCACCCCTGCCCTTTTACCTGGTGACTACAGCACCTATCAGTACAAGAACGCCAAGGTCCACAACAAAGAATTCCTGAAGCAGCACGGTGGCAGGTACAACGGTTTCCCCTTCCGCACCTTCGCAGGTGGCGTGTGGGCAGGCGGTTACAGCGACCACTTCCCAGTGTATGTGATTCTTTTAAAGAAAGCTGAATAAAGATTAAGCGCCTCGTTTGAGGCGCTTTTCTTTTGTTACTTTTCCCAATGGTGGGAAAGCAACCAAAAAATCTAGGCCAAAAATATCGGCTCACCGATTTTTGGCCGCGGCCACCGCGCCCTGTCCAGTGAAGTGAGACATGCTTAACACTAGAGTCTCCTGTGAGGAAACAACTTGACACCTCAAACCAGCGGCATCACCGCCACGGAATGCCAGCTCTGTTATAGGGTTACAAACATTTAGAATATGGCAATCCTTTAATGTAGTCCTCCATCCATTGCCAATCTGGATTACCTTCGGCGTCAACGGGTAGTTTTATTCTTTCTTTTTTAATTTTATCAAGTATTCTTGCATTGCCATAATTATATCTGTAAACTTCCTGGTTGAGCAAAGTGCATAGAAACAACGCATTATAAGCATTTAGTTGGTCATGTCTCAATGTATACACCTTTACTCCCGTTACGAAGTCTTTAGGTTGATAAAAGGCATACATTCCTTCTGCTCCGATTGTAATACAATTAGGTTCATTTAAGGTGCAATTCTCAGGATTTATATAACCACTAATCCCATTATTGTCAGCACTTCTTGTAACAAATGGTGTTGGACCATTTGAAAGCTCCTGCTGAATAGCATGTTTTGTGGTATTACATTTAAAGATATCGCTTATTCTAAACCATTCCCAATTTGATGTTTCAATACTCAGTTTCTTTGAAGAAATGGGAATATTAGTGAAAGTGAATGGCTCAGCAGGATCATTACATCCAACTAAAAAAGAAGCATATTTACGAATGCTACAAACAAAGTCATTTGAGCAAAGCTTTGAATAATCTGTTTCCATATAAGCCTCAGCGCACCATTCATCATCGGCAGTTACCTCTCTACGAACAGATAGTCCAGGTATCTCCTCTTGGTTTCTGTATGCTGACAACCAACGTCTTTTAATAATAGCATATCGATTCCTAGCATCTATTCTGCCAAGATGTTTTCGCTTTTCAAAGCCATCATCTTTAAAATAACCAAACCATGTTTTACGACCAGTGTTTGGCTTATTAGCCTCAAACACCATAATGCATGTAACTACCCCTACGGGATAAAACAACTCATCGGGCATGCTGAGTAACGCTTTAAGATGATGTTTTTGAAGTATCTTTCTCTTAATAGCTTTTAGATCCTTTTTGTTCTTTATAGCACAACTCATTTGAACGACAGCCACAACTCGTCCTTCTGATTTTGGGTTAATTGTATTTAAAGCATGTTCTATGAATTTCATTTGTCCCACACAACCCACATCGTATGGCGGATTCAAAAAAGCCACAGTAGGCTGATGATTGTTCTTTATTAACTGTTCATGGAGAAAACAGTCCCCGTTGTAAAGATTGGATTTTCCATCTCCACGAAATCTCATATTTGAACAAGCGTATGCATACATGGCAGGTCTCATTTCCACACCACACAGTTGGTGCTGACGTATATGTTGCCTTTGCTGCTTGTCATTTCCAGCTAATTTGTACATTCTTTGTAGCGCCGACACTAAGAAACCGCCAGTACCACAGCAAGGATCGTATACAACATCGGTAATTCTTATATCTGCCAAATCGCAGAACAATTCCGTGATGTGTGGTGGTGTCAACACAAGACCTTGTTTTTGCTGGCTTTGTGCATATCGAATAAATTCAATATAAAACCTTCCCAGAACATCATATCCAATGTTGGAGTGCTTTACGAGTGGAAAGACATTCTTTCGGAGATATGAGATAAAGTATTTTGCAACGCTTAAAGTGTCCTCGGTTTTGTGTGTGGTGGTGTTATTAATAGTTTCGTGTGCAAATAACGGCTCATTTAGCAGTGTAGCAAACTCCGCAATAAGTGCGCTTTTATTACGCACCAAGTCTTCCTCCACCTCAAAAACAGCATCAATTGCAGTAAGCATGGATTGACCCAATTCTTTGGTGGTGGGTTGAGATTCATAAGAAGAGCTGAAGTTCTTGTCTATCAACGCCAGAAGCATTCCGCTGACCATAGTGCATCGCTTGTCTTCAGTAACAGAACGAAGATGAAACTCCTCATTTAACTCTCTCGCTTTCAATGCAATGTCTCGTGTATAAAAGTCACTGATAAAGAATTGATCATCAAATAATTGCAGATAATCTTCTATGCGAAGCAGTTTGGTGTCGTCTAGTTCTTTAGACTTTAATTCATTCTTTTTCCAGTAATAATGAGAAACTACAAGTTCCGATTCGCTTTCGCCACTTACAGCAATGGCTACAACATTATAGTCCTCTTTCAAAGCTTTAGCGTAATGCAAGGCTCCGTCTACAGCATAATCTTTAGGATTGTCCAAGTTCTTGCTTTTATGTTTACTGGTGCTTGCTTTGCATTCAACAACAATCAAATAATTGCTATTAGTAGGGAAAGAAATGATGAACTCCGGATAACCATTCCCCTTCCCATCCCCCTTGCTTTTACCTTTCAAAAGGTCAGCAACGAGTTTGTTACTAGATTTCTGTTCTTCCCATTTAATAGATTTGAAAAGGGCATCCGCCTTAAAATGATCGCGGACTAACCCTTCGGTAATTCTTTCATTTGCCATAGTTTATCTCGACCTAGGAGCATTATTCCGAACGGCAATTGAAAAAGGCGCTCGCCAATTCGGTGGTCTTATTAACGCTAAAGGCTCTGGTAAACCTATGATGATAATAAGTACGAAACGACTCACGCCTTAAAGCGTGAACTTATCGCCAACCTATTCTCTCATCATTAAAATTTACCAGATTTTATAGCGTGAGAATAAGAGCGTAAAGCTCAGTTTTTCAATATGTTAATTGTATCTCTATTTGTTTGTATCTCTTTATTCAAAAGCATTTATCACATGCAAAGATAGCGTATTTCTATGAGGATTGAAAAAAAACTTGGAAATTTTACTCAAAAGTAAAATAATTTGTATATTTGCAACCAAATAAAACTGGTTATGACAAAAGCAGAACTGTTACTAGTGCAACAAGCCAAGAACTGCACCATTTATACGATTCAATTTCTCACGGAAGACGAAAGTGAGTTTGAACGTTTTTATAACAAATTCAAGGACGACCTGGAGTTTAACCCTGATTTAATGAAGATCGTCGGGTTCTTGGGACGTATCGCCGACTTTGGGGCTTTGGAGAGGTTTTTTAGGCCTGAGGGAAAAATGGGTGACCATGTGGTTGCTCTTCCTATCGTCAGTTCAAAATTACGTTTGTATTGTCTTCGATTGTCCGATAAAATATTAATCCTGGGAAATGGAGGCGCAAAGAAAACAAGAACCTATGATGAAGATGATGAGTTAACTGGTTATGTGATAAATCTTCAAGATTTTGATGAATTAATAAAAGATGGCGTGAAGAATGGCACTATCATTCTGACAGAGAACACTATAGAAACCGAGAATACTTTTGAACTATGAGAACAATGAACAAATCTTTTGAACAGATGTTAAAATCTGTTCCGCCAGAAATCCAACAGGAAGTGGAGCTAGAGTTTGCTATTTCCAACAAAATCTATGACTTGATGGACTCAAAAGGGCTTTCAAAACTACAATTCGCACAAGCCTTGGGAAAACGCCCATGTGAGGTTACCAAATGGCTTTCGGGACAACATAATTTCACCATTCGCACCATCGCCATGCTAACCACTTTCTTTGGAGAGCCCATAATACAGATTTAATTTGTTTTATCAGGAATAACCATTATTTTTGTACCGATAAAACAACAATTCCATGCGAAAAAACACTCTCTTCCTGCTGGGCGCAGCGATCCTTCTTCTTACCGCATGCAACCAGCAAATCGTCGAAGCCGATTATGATGTCATTCCTCAACCCAAAGAGGTAAACCTGAACTCAGACGGACATTTCCTGATTGCGGCAACAACGAAGGTCTATTATGAAGAGGGACTTCAACGCGAGGCGGAGTTCCTCAACGAATATGCGAACGAAATTTTGGGCTATCCGCTCCAGACAGTGGCATATAACGGTCAGGACAGAGGCATTGTGCTCACGATAACCCCTGAAGAATTCGACAAAGCGGAAGCCTACGAGATCGATGTCACCCCACAAAGGGTGAACATCAAAGGCGCCGATGCCGCAGGTGTGTTTTATGGCATCCAGACCCTCCGCAAAAGCCTTCCCATTGCCCCGCCCGACACCAAACTCCCGGCTTTCCTGCCCTGCGGCACCATCCGCGACTGGCCGGAGTTCGGCTACCGTGGCATGCACCTCGACCCGTGCAGGCATTTCATGGACCTCGACTCGGTGAAGATCTACATCGACATGCTGGCCCTGCACAACATGAACCAGTTCCATTTCCACCTCAGCGAGGACCAAGGCTGGCGCATCGAAATCAAGAAATATCCCGAACTGACCCAGGTCGGTGCCTACCGCAACGGCACCGTCATCGGCCACAACAGCAACCTCTACGACTCCGTCCGCTATGGCGGCTACTACACCCAAGACGAACTCCGCGACCTCATCCAATACGCCGCCGAACGGCATATCAACATCATCCCCGAAATCGACCTGCCCGGTCACATGCAAGCGGCCTTGGCCACCTACCCACAGCTGGGCTGCACCGGCGGTCCCTATGAGGTATGGAAGCGCTGGGGCGTGTCGGAAGATGTGCTTTGCGCCGGCAACGAGGAAGCCATGCAGTTTGCCGAAGACGTGCTCAACGAGGTGATGGACCTCTTCCCCTCGCCTTACATCCATATCGGTGGCGACGAATGCCCCAAGGTACGCTGGGAACAATGCCCCAAGTGCCAGCAGAAAATCAAGGAACTGGGCATCAAAGGCGATGAGCGCTTCTCGAAAGAGGATTACCTCCAAAGCTATGTGATGAACCGTATGGCCAAGGTGGTGGAAGCCCGTGGCCGCCGCGTGATCGGCTGGGATGAGATCCTGGAGGGCAACGTCTCCGAGACGGCCATCATCATGAGCTGGCGCGGCACCGAAGGCGGCATCGAAGCGGCCCGCAAAGGCCACGACGTAATCATGGCTCCCTATTCGCACCTCTATTTTGACTACTACCAGAGCGAGGACATCGCCAGCGAGCCGGAATGCATCGGTGGCTACCTTCCCGTGGAAAGGGTATATCAGTTCCAGCCCCTGCCCTCAGAACTGACGCCCGAACAGCAAAAACACATCATCGGGGTACAAGCCAACATCTGGACGGAGTACATCGCCTCGTTCAAACACGTTCAGTACATGGCCATGCCTCGCATGGACGCCTTGGCGGAACTGCAATGGAACAACCCCGAGGAACGGGACTTCGACGCCTTTGTGGAGCGCTGCCGCAAGATGGCCCAACTCTACGACCTCTACCACTACAACTACGCCACACACATCTTCAACCCTCAGGCTTGGGCCGACACGGTGGCATCCAACCTGGCTACCGGCAAGACCGTCACCCTGCGCCAGCAACCCGCCGAGAAGTACACCTTTGAAGGGGCTGCACTGCTCAACGACGGCAATCTGGGTCGCGGTGCCTACAACTCAGGCCGCTGGCTCGGCTTCTCCGGTGTGCCCATGGATGCCGTCATCGACATGGAAACGCCCACGGAGATGCGTCAGGTGCGTTTCCGCGCTTTGGTGAACAAAGGCGCCTGGATCTACAACCCGAGTCAGGCCGTGGTCATGGTCTCCGACGACGGCGAGAACTACCACGAAGTGGCCAAAAAAGACATCCCGATCTCCACTTGGACCGACCGGGATGGGATATTTACCTACGAACTGGAGTTTGAACCCCTCACCGCAAGATACATCGAGGTGATTGTCACGGGCTACGACCTGCCCGAGGACCACAGTGGATACGGCAACCCCGCCTGGATCTTCATCGACGAGATCGAAGTGCTATAATTTTCCTTCAAAATAAGCGACAGCCAATCCGACAAGCGCGATAGCTATCACCACCACGACAATACAACCGACACGGCTCTTTTTCTTTTGGGGCTGAGGCTGCTGGTATCCAGATTGTTGGTAACGAGGTGCTTGATAACCAGATTGTTGATACCGGGGCTGGGGTTGGGGCTGTTGATACTGAGGTTGGGGTTGCTGATACTGAGGCTGAGGTTGGGGCTGTGGTTGAGGCTGGGGCTGGGGCTGAGGATTGGGATTCTCCCATGAGGAAAGCACCACTTCACCTGCGACAGAAGAGGCTCCAACAGTCTGCTCACCAGGATTGACAGGCTCTGGTTGTTGAGGTTGGGGCTGGGGCTGAGGTTGAGGTTGAGGCTGTGGTTGAGGTTGAGGTTGAGCCTGAGGCTGGGGCTGAGGTTGGGGCTGCGCCACCATCTCCACCTGATGTCCACAATTATGGCAGAACCTGGCATCATCGGCCAGCTGAGTTCCGCAATTTGCACAATATTTCATAACTTACAGGTAAGGGTTAACTTCTTCAATGACGTTGGTACATTCATTCACCACTTCTTCGATGGTGGTGCCGTATTTGTTCAGGAGCACATTACGGGCCTGCTGCAACGAAAGGGGTGTCACATCCTTGGGCGGCGGCGTTCCGATGGCTTCCAAAATCTTAATCTTCTCGTATAGCACTTCGTAGTTCCTGGGAGCGACACCCTTCACGTTGAGGGCCTGGATGCGCGGATCGAGGATGCGCTTGAACTCCTTGACGTTCATGCGCACGCCCTCTTTCACCAGTTCCTCGCCATAGCCCATCACGTGCTTGGCCTCTTCTTCGAGGCCCGCCTTGAAGAGCTGCTCGGCCTGATCCCTGCACGACTTGCCCTGGTTGAGCCAGAATTCGCATTTGTATTTGACGGTCTTGGCCACCCGCTCGGGATCCGAGAGTTTGGCGGTTTGCAATTCCTTCACAATGATCTTCTCGAGGTCTTTGCCGAACGATTCCTTCCCAAACTCTCCGTTCACCACGGCCTGGTCGAACTTCCTAAGGGTCTTGATGGCCTCCTGCATGTCCTCGGGCATGTAGCCATAGTGGTATTTGTTGAAGGCTTCGGCGTAGGCCTCCTCCATCATGGTCTCTTCGATGTCGACCCAAGTCTTGGTTTCCTCATTCCACACTTGGTAGGTAACATCGCGGTCTGCACCAATCTTCTTGCCCAGATAAAGGTCGCCGCCAGCATTGGAGGACGCTCCTTTCCAAGCCCGAACGTTTTTGGCTTTCACGTTGAGGCGCTCAGCGAGAATATCGATGGTCATCGGATCGACTTCGTCATAAATCTTCTGGATGTTATGGTTGAAGTTGGCTCGGAGCAGATCCGACTCGCTTTGGCGGAGCAGGTTCTGTGCGGCCTTGTTGCCTTGCAGGGCGATGGTGGCACGACGCATCTGCTCGGGGGTAGCCGTGGGATCGTTCATCACCCTCTTGAAGTCTTCAAGGATCTTCTTGGCGTCCTCTTTTGCCCACTTGGCGCATTCCTCGTTGAACTCTGGACTGCCGAAACGAACGACATCATCGCCTTGCTCAACGGCCCGTTTGATGGCTTCATTGGCTTTGATGGCTGCATCTCTCCTGATGTTCTTCACCTTCTTTCCGGCTTCCTTGACTTTGTCGCCCAACTGTTTCGTGTTGTACCCGGGAGGTTTCGAAAGACCCTTGGAGACGCCCTTGCTCTCTTCGGCACCAAAAACAATCTGCTTGATCTTTTCGTAGCCCTGTTTCAGCTTGTCGGTATAGCCTTTTTCGTCGGCAATAGCCTTGAGTTTGCCACCGACCCATTTCAGGGCCTTGCCGCCCACATAGAATACGCCTTCCCAGAAAACGACCTCGCTGCTGACCGTCTTGAAGCCCTCGTAGGCGCTGTCGCCGCCTTTGTCGACATAGTCTCTCAACTTCACCAGGCCACTTGCGGGAGTAAACACCAGCTCGGAAGCGCCAGCGGTGAAGAAACCGAGGGCGATACGCAAGCCGAGGAAGGTCCATGTCTTCTCCATGTTGCCGTAGGTGGTGACAAAAGCGTCCAGGTTCTCATCGGCAGCGGTCCATGAAGGTGTCCAAGCCGCATTGTTCACGAAATAATGGCCGATTTTGCCCGAGCAGTAGTCGTCGAAAGCCATCTTAACCTTTTGGTAATCAGGCTCATAGAAACCGAATTCTTGGCTATAGCCCTCCACCATGGCATTCACCTTATAATAGAAGGGCATCAGATAGGCAAACTTGGGATCGTAAGCAATCTTCGATCTAATCCTGATCAGCTGGTCGTATTTCTTCTCGTCCTCGTGAAGAATCCTGCTATATTCTTGATTATCAGAAATATCACGATAAGGTTGCGAGATAATAGGAACCACCACCGAGTCGGTGTAGCTCTTGTTCTGGAACGTCACCGTAATGGTCACTTTGGCCTTGGCACGGTTGGGCGGAAGCAAGCCGCCTCCGTGAGAGCGGATGATGCCACGCACGGTATTGTCCTCGTGGACAGTCACCAGGTCGAACTTGAAGTTCATCAACGAGCAGGGTGAGGAAACAACGGTTCCATCCTTGTCCATGAAGAGCATGCTGCCTTCCTGAACGTCCTCGAAGGTAAACACCGGATCGCTGTCGGGGATGACGCTTCTAATCTGTCCGTCCTTCTGGTCTTCCACCACGAGCTTGAAGGTAGCCGCGCTCTCACCCCATTTCTTTCGGGTGTTAGGGGCGATGGGCAGGCGCTCGCTCTTGTAGTTGCTGTCCCACTCCACGAGATAGCCCTTGAGGGCGTGGACGAAGAGACTCACGCCGAGGAACATCCTATAGAGGTCGAACTGGGCGGTGACGGGCTCTTCACGATCGGCAAGCTTCACCGAGACGCTACAGGTAAAGCGTTGGGCATCGCCGCCGATGGGTTTTTCTTTGGGTTTCTCACCACATTCGGTGACGTTGATGCGGAATTTGAGTTGGTTCTCGGCATTGGGTTCGGTTTGTGCCTTGAAGAAGGGGGCTCCACTATCGGAGATCGACACATCGACGCGCGACACGATACCCGAGTAGTTGACGATTTGGAACTCCATGAACTCGGTCTTTCCTTCCCCTGCCGCGAAGGTGAGCGCTTCGCCGATGACGATCTCGGGCGCACCCATCACCTTGAACACCACGTGGTTGATGAGGACACCGCCTTGACCCCTAAAGGTAAAGCGCACCTTGGCTTGGCCCAATTCACCCCCTTGGGGTGCTTCTTTGGCTACCACATCGGCGGCCATGTATCTACCCCATCGTCCAGTATTGTTGATGGTGCAGTTCTCCTCATCCCAGATGGAAATCTGTCCAGTGAGGTCGTCCCTGTCAACAATCCGGCCTTCAGGAGTCATCTCCTCGATTCGCGCACCCACCTTGCGGGGTTGGTCGCCCACAATAAGGGTGTCGCCGAAGTCCTTGTACAGCACCATGCGGAAGCTGCTGACCCGCTTATCCTCCGGCTCGTCGCCTTTCTTCTTGCCACCTTTGACGATGGCGACACCACCGCCCACAACGGCTACGCCACCAATCACCAGCCACCAGGGGAATTCAGGACCGTCTTGCTCACCAGGCGTCTCCGAACCTTCGGTGGTGGTCTCGATCAACCCTCCTTGAGGCACGTAGGTATAATGATAGACATACATCCAGCAATAGAGCTTTCTGTAATCTTTCGCTTTACTGCTATTGAAATCGCTCTCACTGTGAAAGTCGTAATGCGCGAAGATGGCCATATCGAGATGATCCAGCTTCTTGTCGGGAATGGCTTCCGTTCCCAATGTGGGTTGCATGTAATCGGCCCCACCCATCATCAGGATATCACGGCCTGCCGACAGGTCCTGACCCTCCAAATAACCGTCATCATAAAGCCAATCCTTTTGGAAATAATACTCATCCCAATCGTATCGCCACATCTGCATACAACGCTGTCGTCTTCCCATTTTGGAGTAAGTATCCACCATTCCATAGACGCTCCAAGGGCAATAATCATAATAATACGGGCCACTGTCTCGGTCTTCTTCAGAATCCCCCATGGGAATCACCTCGCGTTGCCAATCGTGTTTCTGTATCTTCAGACAGTCGGTACTGAAGGCAATCACGGCCCTGTACTCTTGGCCGACAGGGATCTTGGCAGGCGGGTCGGACCAGTTGACGGAGAATTCCTTGCTGGTGGCATGGTTTTTCTTTACCGTCCAACCGCCATAAAACGGCGTTTTGTCGGTATAAGGAACACTTTCATCGCAATGGGGATAATAATTCAGATCGTCGATCATACTCGTGCCGACCATCATGTGAACAGCCCTAACCTCACTTGAGGTCAGCACCCAATAACCCCGGTCGGGAAACTCGTCGTGTACCCAGTGGGCATTGCCGTTGGAGTCTTTCTCCAACCGCCAATTCTGTGCGCTTGCGAAACTGGCCGTAACAACAAGAGCCACTATGAGCAGGAACAGTCTCTTTTTCATGGCTTTAGGAATTATTTCAGATTAGGGCAGTGCGACCTGATGTAGTCGAGAACGAAATCGTAATCCTCACTGGGGACATAGATCTGGTTGCGGTCTAATAGTTGGTTCACCTTGATGGTGTGGAGCCAGCGACGGCTACGCACTCTTCTCACCTTTTGAAACTCCGAGGTGCTTTCTGTTTTCGCCATGGAAAGCAAGCCTGCACCTGCGGTAGTGGGACGTTTGGCAAAGAGGCCGACGAAGAACGTCAGCCAGCCCAGTTTCCGTGCCTTTTTCACCTGCACGTCTTGTTGCATGTGGGTGATCGAATTCTCATCCATCTCAAAAAGGGCGACGTATTTACCGCCGAAAACCAAATTCAAAAGCGCAGTACCCAAAAACGTCAAAACCAAAAAGACACCCAAAACGATACCGAAGGCTTTCAACATGCCCAAGAGGCCAGCCCAGTCACCATGGATCACATAAAGGAAGAAACCGAAAACCAGGAACATCCCCAAAATGATATAGAAGAAAACTTTGAACACCGTAATCATGATTACGGGATTGGTGATCATATTCAACTCGTATTTCCAGCGGTATTTGCCGTCCTTGCAGAGGCGGACTTCCGCTCCTTCGTAGTCATTGCTGGCAACTGGGTCTCTTTTCATAGGGTTATTGTATAATATTAATAAATATTTATATTATTCTTGATAATACACCCTCTTCACACGTTGCGAGATACGGGTCATCACCTCGTATGGGATGGTTTGGCAAGCACGGGCGATGTCGTTGATGGGATGCTCCGCATCGAAGATCACCACGGTGTCGCCTTCTTCGGCTTCGACACCTGTAAGGTCGAGCATGCACATATCCATGCAGATGTCACCCACGATAGGCACAGGCTGTCCCTTGACGAAGAAATGGCAATTGCCGTTGCCCAGCAGCCGCGAGAGGCCGTCGGCATAGCCGATGGGAACGATACCGATGCGCATGTCGTGTGTGGCACGGCCGTGACGGTTGTAGCCGATGCTGTCGCCAGCAGGGATCTCCTTGATCTGGTTGATGGTGGTCTTCAACGAGACCACTGTCTCCAGCACGCCCTCGTCGGCCTTGCAGGTGGGCACGCCGTAGAGGCCGATGCCGAGACGCACCATGTCGAACTGATATTGTGTGAACCTTGTGATGCCAGCAGTATTAAGGATATGGCGCAGCACCTTGTGCGGGAAGGCATCCACAATCATCTTGCTGCCTTCCTCGAACACTTTGATTTGACTCAAGGTGAACTCGTCTTCATCGGGATTGTCGGCCGTAGCCAGGTGCGAAAACACGCTCTTCACGTGGATGAGTGGGTTGGCCTGGAGGCGACGGATCAGCTCGGGCAGTTCTTTCAGGGAGAAGCCCAGGCGGTGCATGCCCGTATCGAGTTTCACGTGGACGTTCAGAGGGGCAGTGACGCTTGGTGATTGGAGGGCTTTCTCAATGTAGTCCAGGTTGCGGAAGCTGAACACCTCGGGCTCCAGACGGTTTTTGATGATGCTGTCATAGCTGTTCACCTCGGGGCTCATCACCATGATGGGGAGGTTGATACCCGCGTTACGCAGTTCCACGCCTTCATCGGCGAAAGCCACGGTGAGGTAGTCAGCCCGATGGAACTGAAGGATGTTGGACACCTCGTAGTTGCCGCTGCCATAGCCGAAGGCTTTCACCATGACCATGATTTTGGTCTCTGGCTTGATGAGTGAGCGGTAGTGGTTGAAGTTGTTGACCAGATGGTTGAAGTTGATTTCCAACACGGTCTCATGTGCTTTCTCTTGAAGCTCCATGCCGATTTGCTCGAAAGCGAAGGCACGAGCACCCTTCAGAAGGATGGTCTGGTTGCGGAACTCATCTAACGAGCAATGTTGCAGGAAGTCGGCGACATCGTTGAAGAAGCGGCTCCCTTTTTTGAATTGACGCGCCTGACGGCTGATGGCCGGGCCGATGCCGATCAGTTTTCCGACCCCTTTCTCCTCAATCAGATGTGAGATATAGGAATATAGTTCCTCCTCGTCGCGGCCACTCTGAAGGATGTCTGACAAGATGAGCACCTTATCTTTATGTTGCCGTTGCTGGTTCATCACATCGAGTGCGATGGCCAGCGAGTTGACGTCGGAGTTATAATAGTCGTTGACAATAGTGCAGTTGTTGATGCCAGCCTTAATCTCGAGTCGCATGGCTACGGAAGTCAGGCCCATCAATCGTTCGTTCAGAACCTTTACGTCCATCTTCATCAGCAGGCTGACCGCGATGCAATGGATGGCATTCTCGATGGAGGCCTCGTCGATAAAGGGGATGGTGAAACGCAAGGTCTCACCTTGATACTCCAATACAAGTAGCGTATCCTTTTCATGCTTCTCGACGGCGGAAACAAAAATCTCCGCCTCTTTAAACTTACGGCTCCAGGGAAACAGTTTCAGCTTGTTTCCGAGTCCGGCGCGGAGGATGACCTGTTGGATATCGTAATAATCCATGCAATACACCAGGGTCTCAGCCTGGGTGAACAGGTTAAGTTTCTCTCCTGCCTTTTGGGTAAAGTTAATGAAATTCTCCCCATGGGCTTGACCGATGTTGGTGAACACGCCGATGGTGGGACGGATGATTTTCTGCAAGGCTCCCATCTCATTGGGTTTGGAGATGCCAGCCTCGAAGATACCCAGTTGATGCGCACCGTTCATCTGCCACACTGAAAGCGGGACTCCCACTTGTGAGTTATAGCTCTTGGGGCTACGTACGGTGTTATAGTCGGGGCCAAGCAGTTGGGCGAGCCATTCTTTTACGATAGTCTTGCCGTTGCTACCCGTGATGCCGATCACTGGAATATGGTACTGTTGCCGATGCCAAGCCGCAAGTTGCTGCAAGGCCATCAGCGTGTCGTCAACCACGACGAAGCACGCATCGGGGAAGGCTTCGGTGTCGGGCTGACGGCTGACCACAAACGCACGGACTCCATTATTATAGAGTTCTTCTATATATTTATGGCCATCATTTCTATTACTGGTCAGGGCGAAGAACAATGTCTGTCCTGCCGCAACCAATTGACGGCTGTCGGTGAGCAGGTCGAGTATCTCACGATTCTCACCTGTGCCCACCAGACTGCCGCCAACGATTTCCGATATTTGTTTGATTAATATCATTTAACCAAGTTAAACGTGTCTTGTGCTATGACAAATTCTTCGTCGGTAGGATACACCACCACGGTGACTTTGGAGTCGGGTGTGGAGATGATGCCTGCTTCGCCGATGAGTTCTTTGTTGGCGCGGTGGTCGAGCTTGATGCCGAGGAACTCCATGTCTTCGAGAATGGCTTCGCGCATAAACCAGGCGTTCTCGCCGATGCCGCCGGTCATCACGACCACGTCGGCGCCGTTCATGACGGCCATGTAAGCGCCGATATACTTCTTCACTCGGTGTGAGAACATGTTGAAGGCGTAGGTGCAGCGTTCGTCGCCTTCTTCTTTTCCAGCGCGCACGTCACGCATATCCTGTTTGCCTCCGGTGATGCCCACGAGGCCCGACTTCTTGTTCACCAAGGTGTTCATCTCCTTGGTGTTGTAGCCTTCCTTGTCCATGATATACATGAAAGCACCGAGGTCGAGGTCGCCGGTACGGCTACCCATCACGAGACCTTCGACGGGAGTGAAGCCCATGGAGGTCTCGACCGACTTGCCGTATTGTACTGCGGCGATGGAGGCGCCGCTGCCCAGGTGGCAGGTCACGATCTTGCTCTTATTCCAGTCCTTGTCGACGAAAGCGGCTGCTTTCTCGGCCACGAACTTATGGCTGGTGCCGTGGAAGCCATAGCGGCGCACACGGTATTTCTCGTAGTATTCGTATGGAAGGGCGTAGAGGTAGGCCTCGGGCGGCATGGTGCTGTGGAACGAGGTGTCGAACACGGCGGCCATGGGGATGCCGGGGAGCACCTCCTGCATGGCGGCGATACCCTGAAGAGCGCCCGGATTATGAAGGGGAGCCAGATCGCAGAGGTCTTTGATCATGCTGATGACGTTGTCGTCGATGCGGACACTTTGCGAGAACTTCTCTCCGCCGTGGGCCACGCGGTGACCAACGGCGTTGATTTCCTTCAGGTCTTTGATGACGCCCATCTTGGGATCGACCAGTGCTTTCAGCACCAGTTTGATACCTTCGGTATGGTTCGGGATGGGGAGCTGTTCGTAGTATTTCTCACCATTGTATTTATGGGTGAACTCGCCCATTTCGAGGCCGATGCGTTCGAGGAGGCCTTTTGCCAGCAGATGGGCGCTGTTGGCGTTTTCCATATCCAGCAGCTGGTATTTGATGGAGGAGCTGCCGCAGTTCAAAACTAATATTTTCATGAGTTTTCAGTTTTCCGTTTTCAGTTTTCAGTTTTTCTGTGCAATTGCTTGGTTGCAAGTGATGGCAACGAGTTTATAGACATCGTCGATGGAGCATCCACGGCTCAGGTCGTTGCAAGGTTTGGCAAGGCCTTGGAGCACGGGGCCGACGGCTTCGGCGCCAGCGAGACGCTGGACGAGTTTGTAGGCAATGTTACCCACTTCGAGGCAGGGGAACACGAGGGTATTGGCTTTGCCGGCGACGGGGCTACCCGGGGCTTTGCTGGCGCCCACTGACGGCACGATGGCGGCATCGGCTTGGAGTTCGCCATCGAGGACGAGGTCGGGACGGCGTTCCTTGGCTATACGTGTGGCTTCGATGACTTTGTCGACGACTTCATGTTTGGCGCTGCCCTTGGTGGAGAAGCTCAGGATGGCGGTGACAGGGTCGATTTTGGCGATGGCCTTGGCGGTGTCGGCGGTGCAGATGGCGATCTCGGCCAGCTGTTCAGCGGTCGGCATGGGGGTCACGGCGCAGTCGGCGAACACCATGCGTCCGTCGGTGCCATAGGGGCAACCTTCAGGCAGGAACATTGTGAAGGCGCCACTGACGCAGCTCACGCCTGGAACGGTCTTGATGATCTGGAGGGCGGGACGGAGCATGTCGCCCGTAGTGCTGCGGGCACCGCTCACGAGGCCGTCGGCCTCGCCTGCCTTCACCAACAGGATGCCGAGATACATAAAGTTGCCGGCGAGGTCGTAGGCCTGCTCGGGCGTCATGCCCTTGGCTTTGCGGATCTCAAAAAGAAGGTCGGCATATTTTTGACGGTCGGGGTTGTCCATCGGATCGATGAGCCGGGCCTTGCCGATGTTCTGAAGACCGAATTCAGTGGCCATCTCTTTGATTTTCTGGGCAGGACCAATAAGGATCACGTCGGCGACACCATCGGCAATCAGGCGGTCGGCGGCTTTCAGTGTGCGGGGTTCATCACCCTCGGGAAGCACAATGCGCTGCTTGTGAGCTTGGGCATTGGCAATGATTTCTTGCATTAAATTCATGATGAATCGTTTATTTGTTGAATTGTAGAATTGTTGTTTTGTTGAGAAGGCAAAATTAGGAATTATTCTTATCTTTGCAAAGTTATTTTTGAGGAATATGGAGGAGTTCACAAGTTTCGTCACATCGGGTTTCGAAGGGGTCATCAGTCCCATGGAACGGGTCACCCATGAGGTGTTGGCCGGTTGGAACCTTATTGTGGTGGCCGTGGTGCTTTTGCTGGTTGTCCTCAACAAACAGCTCTATCCCAGACAATTCAGGCAGCTGCTTGGAGTGCCCTCTGGCGTGTCGCACACCAACCAATTGCTGCGTGAGTGGACACCTACCACAAGTTTCATCGGATACGCTTTCTACATGTCATACGTGGTGATGGTGGCCCTGTTGCTCCAAAAGGCGTTCGTCATCTTCTCGCGTGACGTGGTGCAATACAACGGCTTTAGCTTCTTCAGCATCTTGTGCGGATGCGTGGCTGGGAGCGTCGCATTGCGATACCTGGCCTTTGTCATCATCAGCTGGCTGTTCCAACAGAAAGACATCGTCGTGCGACAGACCACCGTTGACCTCTCCATCTCCACCTATAGCTTCATGGCACTGCTAATCGTCGTGCTTTTGGTGTTCTACGTCCCCAACACCATATTCGTTTGGATTGGCATTGGCATCCTTTTTGTTAGTGCGCTCGTGAAATTGTTTCTCGAGATAATCGAGACGAGAGTTTTTTCAAAAATGCCGTCGTTTTACATTTTTTTGTATTTTTGCACGCTCGAAATCGCACCTATCGTCCTGCTTTTTGTGGCGGGGGTGCGCTTTTTTACTAACAATATTGTTTTCTAACAAGTTAGCAAATGAAAATCAAATCGATATTGGTGTCTCAGCCACAGCCGGCTGACATCACGAAGACGCCCTACGGCGACCTTGCGAAGAAATACGGGGTCACCTTCACTTTCGAAAAATTTATTAAGTTGGAGGGTGTCTCTGCCAGCGAGCTCCGTCAGAACCACATCAAACTTCCCGAATACACCGCCATCATTTTGGCCAGTCGCAACGCTGTTGACCATTTCTTCAGAGTCGCCAAGGAGATGCGCTACGCTGTCCCAGAGACGCTAAAATACTTCTGCATCAACGAGTCCACCGCCTTGTACCTCCAGCGTTATGTCCAATACCGCAAGCGCAAGGTGTTCTATGGCAACCAGAAGTTCGAAGACCTGCTTGAGATCATCAAGAAGCACAAGGACGAGAACTACCTCTACTGTTGTTCCGACATCAGTTCCGACACCACGATGGAAATGTTGGCCGAAGCCAAGATCAACGTCACCAAGGCCATCATGTTCCGCACTGTATCCGCCGACCTCACCCAAACGGTGAAAATCGCCGACTACGACATGCTGGTGTTCTTCAGCCCTGCTGGTATCGAGTCGCTGAAGACCAACTTCCCGAAGTTCAAACAGAAAGAAGTGGCCATCGGAGGTTTTGGCGAAGCCACCTGCAAAGCCATCACCGATGCTGGCTTCACCCTCAACTTCCACGCTCCCACTGAGACGGCACCCTCGATGACGATGGCCATTGAGGAGTTCATCGCCGCCGAGATCAAAAAGAACAAAAAGAAATAATGGAGGATTTCCCGAAATACGAACGAATCTGCAAGGAAAGCGAAATCCAGTCTCTCTTCAAAAAAGGGACTGGTTTTTCGTCTTATCCCTTCCGTGTCGTGTTTCTCGTGCACCCCGTCGGCGACCATCCAGTGACCTGCCGGTTGTTGCTCTCCGTTTCGAAAAAACGCTTCCATCACGCCATCAAACGCAACCGCGTGAAACGCCTCATCCGGGAATGCTGGCGAAAAAACAAGTCGAAGCTTTACGAAATCTGCAACCGCGATACTATTTCGGTGGATGTTGCGTTAGTTTACAATGCCACCGTCATCCACACCTACGAGACGATGTTTGACAAAACCTCAAAGGCCATCAACGAAGTCATCAAAAGATATGAAACGACGCTTCAGACCCCTCACTAGCCTCCTGATCCTACTCATCAGGCTCTACCAAATCACCCTGTCGCCTTGGCTGGGTAAAGCCTGCCGATACACCCCCACCTGCTCCAACTACGGCATAGAGGCCCTGCGGAAATACGGTGCTTTCAAAGGTGGATGGCTGACATTCAAACGGGTGCTTTCGTGCAATCCTTGGGGAGGAAGCGGGTATGACCCGGTGCCGTGAGAACGGAAAACGGAGAACGGAAAACGGAGAACGGAAAACGGAAAATATTATGAAAAGAATAGGTTTTTTATTGATTGGTCTCTTGTTATCGATAACAGTTATCGGTCAGGAGAAACAGAACAATTTCGAGATCTCTAAGAGCATCGACATTTACAACAGCCTGCTTCGGGAGCTCAACCTGAATTACGTCGATGAGATCAACCCCGCCGAACTTAACGAGGCTGCCATCGATGCCATGCTCTCTGGCCTCGACCCCTATACGGTGTTCATCCCCGAGTCGGAGATCGAGAGCTACCGGCTGATGACCACTGGAGAATACGGTGGCATCGGAGCCCTTATCCAATTCGACGGCGAATACACCCGCATCTCCGAGCCTTACGAGGGGTGGCCCGCACAGAAAGCCGGGCTCCAAGCCGGCGACGCCATCCTTGCTGTCAACGGCATCGACACCCACAACAAGCCTACCGACCAGGTGAGCGAGCTCCTCAAAGGGCAACCTGGCACTGAGGTGAAACTCAAAATCAAACGCTACGGGGTGGAGAAACCCATCGAGTTCACCCTGAAACGCGAAAAGGTGAAGATCGACAACATCTCATACGCCACGGTGTTCGACAACGGCATCGGCTACGTGAGTTTCAACAGCTTCACCAAAGAGGCTGCCAGCGAAATGAAACAGCACCTGCTTGAGATGAAGAAAGACCATGAACTCAAAGGCTTCATCATCGACCTCAGAGGCAACGGCGGTGGACTCCTCAACGAGGCGGTGGACATCGTCAACCTCTTCATCCCCAAAGGCAAACCCGTGGTAGCCACCAAAGGCAAGTCGCAACATGCCGGAAGCTTGTACGCCACCACCAACCAACCCATCGACGAGCAACTGCCATTGGCCATCCTCGTTGATGGCGGCAGCGCCTCGGCCAGCGAGATCCTCGCGGGCGCCATCCAGGACTACGACCGTGGCGTCGTCATCGGCCAACGCACCTTTGGAAAGGGCTTGGTACAGAACATCCTGCCGCTATCGTACAACACCCAGATGAAAGTCACCATCGCCAAGTACTACATCCCAAGCGGAAGATGCATTCAGGAGATCGACTATTCGAAGAACGGAAAACGGAACCCCGAAGGGCTCACCGACCGAACGGGAGGTAAAACGGAAAACGGAGAAATAAAAGAAGACACACTGGGAAAGCCGTTCAAGACCATGGCGGGACGCACCGTCTATGAAGGCCACGGCATCATGCCCGACGTGAAGGTTGAACCCATCCCCTACGCCACCGCCACCGCCTACCTCTATGGCAAAAACTACATCTTCGACTACGCCACCAAGTTCGCTTTCGAGCACAAGAGCATCGCCCCCGCAAAGGACTTCAAGATCGACGACGCCACCTATAATGACTTCATGAAGTTCGTGAAAGAGAAAGGCTTCACCTACACCACTGAGAGCGAAAGACGTCTGACGGAACTCAAGAAGATGGCCAAGGAAGAAGGCTATCTCGAGAGCATCAAGGACCAAGTCGAAGCCCTGGAGAGCAAGCTGCTGGCCGACAAGGAAAACGACCTCGTCAAAAACCGCAAAGACATCGAGGACCTGCTCCGCCTGGAGATCGTCAGCCGCTACTATTTCCAAGTAGGCCGCATCGAAGCCTCGCTCACCAACGACGACGATTTGAAGGAAGCCTTCAACATACTGCTCGACAAAGAACGCTACGACAGCATACTTAAGCCCTAAGGAACGGAAAGTGGAAAACGGAAAGTGGAAAGCTGAAAACCTGTTGTTCATCTGCCTGGCTCTGATGGCGGTGAGCCTCACGCTGTCGCCATTCATGATGGGGGCCACACAGTTTCTCATCATTGGCGTTTGGCTTTTCACCGGCGACTCCGTCAAGGTCAAGTTCCAGCGTTTCATCCACAACCGCATCGCACTGGCCATCGTCGCCCTTTATCTACTGCATCTGGTGGGGCTCATCTACACCTCCGACTTCGCATACGCTTTTAAGGACCTCAAGGTGAAGCTGCCTCTGCTGATCCTTCCGGTGGTACTCTCGTCGGAAAAGCCTTTGGACAAGAAGCATTTCGACCTGTTGATGCTCATCTATGTGGCTTCGGTATTCGTCGCAACCTGCATCAGTTTTGGCAGATATCTCCAAAAAGACTACGGCGACATTAGGGAGATATCACGTTTCATAAGCCATATCCGTTTCTGCCTGAACATCGTGCTTTCAATAGGTATTATCGGGTATTACATCCATGAAAGACGCATCTCGAAAGGGAAAAACGTCCCGGCCTTTAGCCTGAAGACCGCCCTGAACCAATATCTCATGTATTTCCTAATGATGTGGTTTGTCTATCAGATCTACATCTTCGAATCCCTTTCGGGTTACATTGCCTTCGCCGGACTGGTTGGCGCCACCTTGCTTTACCTGTTTTTCACCAGGGTGAGACGCCCCGCATGGAGGGTGGCTGGCCTTATCGCTGTCGTGGTGGTACCGCTTGTGGCGGGCATCGTTTTCTACCGTGCTGTCAACCGCCTGTTGAACGTGAAGCCCGTCGACATCGCCAAGCTCGAAAAGACCACTGCACTGGGCAACGACTATTGGCATGACACGGTTTGTTTTCCTGTGGAGGACGGGAAATACATCGGTCTTTACTTTTGCCGTCCCGAGATGCGTGAGGCTTGGAACCTGCGCAGTGATTTGGACTACGACGGCTTGACCCTGAATGGGGAAAACCTGGAGGCCACTCTGGCTCGATACCTTACTTCCAAGGACCTGCGGAAAGATGCAGGGGGCGTGAACGCTTTGTCCGACGATGACATCCTCAACGTGGAGAACGGTGTCGCCAACTACAACAACCATGTACACCCCGGTCTCAGGGCGCGCCTCTCCGAGACCCTCTTTGAATACGGTCAATATCGGCGCTACAACAACCCCAACGGGGGTTCTCTGTCGCAACGCATCGAATACACCCGCGCGTCGTTACATCTCATCAAAAAGCATCCCGTGTTCGGCGTAGGCACCGGCGACATCCCCAGCGCCTATCAACAAGCCTACGATGAGATCGGGTCGCCATTGGAGCCACAGTTCCGGCACAAGGCCCACAACCAGTATCTCTCCATCACGGTTGGGTTCGGTGTCGTAGGTCTGCTGGTCTTCCTATTCTCACTGTTGTTCCCCTATTGCTCCGAGCGACGAAACCGCACCTATTTATACACTGTCTTTTTGGTCATCATGCTGCTCTCAATGTTACCCGAAGACACTATTGAGACACAAGCCGGCGTGATGTTGTTTGCATTTTTCAATTCTTTGCTTATATTTGCATTTCCAAAAACAACAACATGAAGAAACAACAGTTTGTATCCGACTACACCGTATATGAGGACGAGAATGAGTTGGCGAAGTTTGCCGCCGCCGATGCGGAGCTTTTGCGGCAAGCCCACGAAGCCACTGGCAATGCTTATGTCCCCTACTCGAAGTTTCATGTAGGTGCCGCTGTCAGACTTGCCAACGGAGTTGTCGTCAAAGGCAGCAATATTGAAAACGCAGCCTATCCCAGCGGTTTGTGCGCTGAGCGCGTCGCCCTTTTCTCTGCCCAAGCCCAGTTCCCAGGTGTGGCTGTAGAAGCCTTGGCCATCACCGCTTGTTCGGAGATCAAAGATGTCACCGAACCCGTAGCACCCTGCGGTGCCTGCCGTCAGGTGATGGTGGAGACAGAGCAACGTTCAGGAAGCCCCATGAGGATCATCTGTCAAGGCAACACGGGAAAAGTGTTTGTTTTTGAAGGTGTTGAGACCCTGATGCCGTTTATTTTCCTCACTAAGTTCATGTAATGTGGAGTTAGGATGCTCAGTTTTAACCAAGATTTCCTTTATAAGTTCTTGAAGTTCGGTGCCGTTGGCTTGTCCGGCGTGTTTGTCAACTTCGGTGTCACTTGGTTTTTCAAGGAGGTCTGCAAGCTGAACAAATACTTCAGCAACATCCTAGGCTTCATCTTCGCCGCCACCACCAATTACTTCCTCAACCGCTGGTGGACATTCCAGAGCAGCAACCCGCAAGTTGGCGCGGAATACGCCAAGTATTTCCTGATTTCAGTCGTCGGCTTGGGCATCGACACGCTGACCGTTTATTTGCTAAACGGAAAACTGAAATGGAATTTCTACCTCAGCAAGGTGTTCGCCGTTGGAGCCGCCACGCTGTGGAACTTCTTTGGGAACCTACTGTTTACTTTTAATTAGGAATTAGGAATGCGGAATGCGGAATTCTTAATTCCGCATTCCTAATTCCGAATTCTTAATTCCGCATTCTATCTTATCCCCTATCATAGTGGGGCATCTCTTCCGGAAGGATGATGGAGAATTCCACCAGGCCGGCAGGTGTGTTCTTGTCATCATTCTCGTACCATGGAGTCTGATAGATCAGTTTCTTCTTGCCTTTTTTCGAGATAGTGTAAATATTTGAAACATTATCAGCAATCATATGGCAAATCATCTCCCACGATTTCGGGTTATGGCATTGTTCGAGATTGCGTCCACGGGCGTCGCCATTCACCTCAATGGAGCTGTCATTCTGATAGATCACGTTGCCGTCGCGGTCGCTGACGGTCACGGCGATGTTAATTCCTTTGAAAAAATCCATAATAATGATTGTTTTTGGGACAAAGGTTTAACGCACAAAATGCTGTGATATTGCATCCTTTACAACGATTTGAGAAGAACTTTCGTTATCTCACCCACTGTGATGAAGTACACGCCTTCAGTCAAATCGTGAACATCGATTTGCTGACGGTCAGCGGAGATGTGACCTGATTTCAGCGTTTGGCCCAATAAATTGGTGATGCGGTATGCTGATCCAGAGGCCGACCCAACAAACAACATATCGTTGACTGGGTTGGGATAAACCACGAATCCCGCATCATCGCCTTCCTCTACGCCATGGATCTCGTAATACACGGCATCGCAATCCTCTTCACCCATGGTAAGAAGCAGTTCGCCGTCTTGCCAGAAGCAGCGCAAGCCATTTATATAATATTCTTTTGCAATGGGGCTTAATGGGAAAAAGCTCTTTTGGTGACCGATGCCGCAGATGATGTCGCCAGTAAACAATTGATAGTTCGGGTCGGTCACGTGAAGCACCCGATAGGTCTTCCCTTGAAGGGTCGTTTCATCCACGCCATCCACATGAACGGTGATGGTGAACCACCCTCCATTGATTTCCCATTCGTCGCCCACCTCTGCGCCGAAGTCATAAAGCAATGTGAAATCCTCCAAGTCCCTGTTCCACCAATAAATACGGTCGCCATCCTCGTAGATGTATTCAACATCGGTCCATGTTGACTTGTCGTACATCGTGTTGGTCGCCGTGATAATCTTCACCCGCTTGCTGTTGATGGCGGTATCTGCCGTATATTCAAGATGTTGATAGGTGATTTCACCTGTCAGATGTTTGATTTCGTAGTACCATTCGGTACCACGAGGGAAAAGCTGATTGCTTTCTTCATAAAGGATAGGGAGCCCGTTGGGCAGAACAGCATAATTCGCATGCCATTGGAGATATTCGGAGACATTGGCTTGGGTGTTTGTCCAAGCATTCAGGGCTTCATTGAAATCGTCTATCTCCATTCCGCCAACAGTCACTGGCTCAAGCAACGTCCATTCATCGTCAACCCACCGAAACATAGTGGCATCTAAATCTTCGTGACTGAATATCGCTGGATTATTCACCTCTTCACCATACACTTCCGGGTCAAGCCAGTTGTAGTAGCAATGCTCCACTGAGCCGTAATCGATACCTACAATTCCTGATCTGCCGTTATACAAGAAAGCCTGTGGGTCGTAATTCCTGAAAGCCCCAACATAGGAATAGCAGTTACGCATAAGGCCTGAGTTGTTTTCTATGACAACGGGCGCATCCAACGGATAGGCAACGCTGTCAACGATAATAGCGCAATTATCTACTATATTATAAGCATTGTTGCCCTCAATAAAAGCACATAACGAACCGTGGGGTATCTCTCCTGAAGGATTGTCGACAAGCGGACTTCTAAAGATGCAGTTGGTGATATGGGTTGATGCTCCTCCATAACCAAAGAGCGCATATCCGCCATTATCGTTCACATGGACCACGCAGTCGAGCCAACATTTGTCAATCACTGAATTGCTGAAATGGTTGACAAGCAAACCTTGTTCAGTATCTTTTGCAAAAGCGTACTTGATGACAATGTTTTTCAGTCTTGAGTTGTTGATATCGCCGATAAAGCCTTCGTTGGTGGTCATTCCATAGATAATATGGCCATTACCGTTGAAATTTCCTTGGAAATAGAATTCATCATCTTTGGTGGGAGGTGACGGCGGCATTTCGTTTTTCGTACCGATGGAAGTCCAAATGCCTTCCGAGATATCGACATCAGCTTCCAAGATGATGGTTTTTCCTGCAAAATCGTCACGCTCAGCGCCATTGAGTCCGTTGCTCAACGAGATAAGCCAAGCAAGGGCTTCTGCTGAATAGATGTGGATATCACCTTGTCCATCAACGACATAGCCTTCAGGTTGAGAAGTCACGAGCTCGTACCAATAGTGTTCTGGAAGAACGGTCGGATAGGTTTTGACGATTTCATTGACATCAAGGATGCTCTTGTAATACTGAGTCTCAAACTCGGGTTCCCAAACATCGCCATGGCAATAAATATGGTTATCGCGACCTTTGTAAAGGCCTAGATCGGAGTCAGGAGCCGTGGTCGTTGAAGGGATGTTCTCGCTACAACGGATATAGGTCTGACCATGGTCGGTGGAGTAGAACAAGGCTTCGTTGTCCCAGTCGACACGTCGCATAGCGAAAATAACGTCATCGTCTGTCAACACAAATCGGTCGGCATCAACCAGATAAACACCGTCATGGTACAGAAACGCCCCGGGATAGGCTGCCAAGATGGACCCGTCGCTATCAAACTGCATATCTCTTACGTTGTAGGGCTCTTTCATTGTCCAGTTTGTCATGTCCTGCAAAGTGGCTGTGTAAATACCCGTCTGAGCGACAGGATAGTACCAACTATAAGCACTTACATAGACGTTCCCGCTATGGTCGGCGAGAATACTACCAAACTGTGCGTCACCGATGAAATCAATGGGGGTTTCGTCCCACGACTCGCCGCCGTTTACGGTCCAGAAAAACCTGTCGTGGTTTGCCATGAAGATGGTGTCATTTGACAATGAAAAAATCCCATCCACCCAATTGGTGGAGATGCCCGTTGCTTGTTCCTGCCATGTGTCACCATTGTCATCAGAATAGCAGAGCTTGTGGCTGTTTTCGTTGAAAACAAAGATACGGTCAAGGTCATTGATCATAAAATGGCCAGGACGGACATAACTCAAATAATAAATGGAATCCCAGGTCGAACCTTCATCGCTTGAGCGATACGTGCCGCTGTAACCCCATTGACAAAAGATGTCGCCGTTGGACGAAACACCAAGGAATTCGCCCTCCATTCCTATTGGTTTCCAAACATTTTGTGCCGTCAGCATTCCAAACAAGCCGAGGCAAAGGATAATGATTGATAAATACTTTTTCATATTATTAATGTTTAAAAATATATTTCGGTAAAATCCTTCATTATATCTCTAAATTCTTAATTCTTAATTCTAAATTCTTAATTAAACCGAACCAACAATCTCCTCAAAACTCCTTTCATCCCCATTCATCTTTTCCTGTTTGATGCGGTACTTGCGTCGGGCGTAGGAGTTGGTTTGCAGGTTCATCATGATGGAGATGACTTGGTTGCTGAACCCTTGACGGGTGAGGCTGCAGATCTGTAAGTCAGCCTTGGTCAAAGTGGGGTAACGCTCCATGAGTTTCTTGGTAAAACCGTTGTAAACCATGTCGATCAGCTCCAGGTAATCGTTCCATTCCGATTCTTCGAGGTTGAAATCGACTGTACTCATCGTGATTTGTTCCGCCAGTGCCAAGGCGGTCACAAAGACCTTGTTTTTCTTCAAGGCAAGCTCCAACTGCCGATGGTTTTCCTCGTCTTTTAGTTTGTTTTTCAATGTTTTCTGTCGTAGCAGCAAGAGCGTCACCACCAAGGCCACGATCAGCAGTCCCAAAGCCACATAGAGATACACGGCCTTTAACTTTTGCTCCGACTGCAAGGTGTTTTTCTGCATTTGCAGTTCATAGTCCCTTTGGATGCGTTGCATTTCCTCACTGCGTTGCTCACGATGGGCTTGCATCATGTTTTCATTGAAAAGTCGGAAACATTCCAAGGCTTCTTGGTACTTCCCATAAAGCTCATTGATCTGATACAATCCTTGATAGGCTGGCATCCGCACGCCCGCTTTCTCACTTTGTGTCGCCAAGTTCAGATATTTGATGGCGAGACTGTCGCTTTCAACATAATAATGCGCCATGCCCAAGGTCAGATGACAAAGGTCGGGACGAGCTCCACCGGCAAGGGCTTCAGAAGCCATCCCGATGACTTTCTCGTATTCACCTTGTTCCATATAGATGTCTCGGGCGATTTCTAGTTTGAGTTCATTGGTCAACAACGTGTCGTTCACAATCTTGGAAAGTTCAAGCGACTCATCATAATACTGTTTTGCCCGATCCACCTCATGTAATGATGCCGCCACTTTTCCTGCATTGTGCAACGCGTTCATGAGCAAAGTGGAATCGGCAGTTTGGCAGAACAACTCGGCGGCATCCAGATGAAGGCGTAGGGCTTCGTCCTTCAATCCGTGTTTCCAATACCGGGTACCGAGTTGGTCTTCGATCTGGCCTTTCAAGCGTTGCACTTCGGGGCGTTGTTGGTCGCAACGGTCGAGCGCAAGGAGCGCCTGGCTATAGTTTTCGGCGGCAGCCACGGAGTTGTCCGTCGAAAGCTCGAGACCTTGTTCATATAAGGCACGTGCTTTTTCGAGTCGCCGCGAGTTGGATTGACAGGAGCCCAAAAGCAACGCCATTAAAAAAGTTAAGACTATAAGATGCCGTTTCGTTTGAATCATGTTGCAAAGTTAGCTCAAAAACAGGCCTTGTCAAGGGCTTGAAGGCGCATAGCTATCAATAAGTCACGGAATTAATTTTTAATAAACTGTTAATCAATGTATTAAAAAATAGCATGACTATTCGATAGCTATGTTCTTGAAGCGTTATGACACGATATTTATTTCAAATATCGCCAAATACCATTACAATAGTTTCAATACTAGTGATATATTTTAATCATTCTTTAACATCATCACTGGATTCAACCGGGCAATTCGGTTGCTGCTCATGACGACCACGGCGGTCACGATAAGCAAGACCGTCACCGCGCCAATGATGAAATAGAGAGGCGAGAGGCCGATGCGCATGGCGAACAGCTCTAACCATTTGTCGGCGAGGAAATAGGCTATCGCTACGCCAATCAAAGCCGCAATCACGGCCAGTTTCAGCACATCCATCAGGAACATTCTGATGATCTCGCCCGACACGGCACCGTTCACTTTGCGGATGGCGACTTCCTTGCTGCGGCGGTTCGACTCGTCGCGCACAAAGCCAATCAAACCCATCAAGGCGATGGCCAAGGCGAACAGCGCGCCAATGGTGAATGTTCGTCGCATCTGGGACAAATACCCGTACTCTTGCTTAACCGCCTCGGTGTACGACTGCACCTCGACATTCTTCCGGTCAGGCAAAAACTCCTCGATGACCGACTTCACCTTGGCGATGGCCTCGGGGTTGACATCCCGCACCTTCACCACCAGAGTCTTAAAGACTTGATAAGGGTCGTCATTATTCACGTCCCAGCAAAAGCGGATGCTTGCCCTGTGGTCCCCGCCCATCATAGAGCCAAGGATATAATCTTCATACACACCGCAAATGGTATAGACATCGTCATCGTCGTCGCTGTGTTCCGAAATCAGGATGTCCTTGCCCACCGCGCCGTCACTCCAGTCGGCATAAAGGTTCATCTCCTCCACGAAGCTGCGGCTCACGGCCACATCCTTTGGCTTCGAGGGTGCCCTGCCCTCCGTCAAACGGAAGCCCATGATGTCGAAGAAGCCCTCCGTGGCACCGTATTGGTCGCACACGGCCATCAAATACTTAGATGGATTGTCGGGCAGCATGATGTTGTTTCCCGATGAGGTGTTCAACGGGATGCAATAGGTCAGTTCAGCCGCCTCCACATCGGGAATCTGCCTTAGTTTCTCGACAATCAGCGCCAGACTGGCCTTGTCAGCGCCTTTCAAGTGTGAATACAGCAACTGCTTGTATTCGTAGCCCATATCGGCGTTCAGTGCGGTGTTGTATTGCCTGTCGGCCACGATGACCATAGGCAACAGGATGGCATTGATGCCGATTTGCACCATCAGCAGCGAGAGTTTCCAACGGCGTTTGCTTTCCTTGTAGCCGCTGAAAGCCGTCGACACGGGAATCCTGACGAACATCATCGCGGGGATGATTGCCGAGACGAGGAAAATGAAGACAATGATGGCAACAAGTGTCCATATTGTCTGCGGCACCATAAGTTGCTGGACGGGCAAGCCCAACAGCGACTCAATGACCCCGTTGAAAGCCCATATCACCAAAGCCGCCACAGCCAACGAAGCCAGCAAATTCAAAGCCGTTTCCTTGATGAGCATCCAGTAGATGCTTCCCGAGCCCGCCCCATAGCATTTCCTGACCCCCATTTCCTTCGAGCGACGCACCACATCGGAGACGGCCATCAGCAGGTAGTTGAGCACCGAAACCAAGAGCAACAGAATAGCCACCACCGAGAGAATCATCATGGCGTTTTTGACCGATTGATTGTGACGGTGGAAAGTGGCAAAAGGCGTGAGCGTGTACCAAATCTTTGAGCCGTCGCGCTCCAACTCCTCCAAGGGCTGATGCGCCTCCTGCATCTTGCGGATAGCGTCCTTCAAGTCATTGGGATCGACATTGGGTGCCAACTTGACATAGCCGCGATAGCGGTCGTTGCCAAGCCAATTGTTGTTGCTCCACTCTCCCAAAGCGGCGATGGTCGTCACGATGTCACATTGGATGCTACCGTTTTTCGGCTACCGTTTTTCGGGAAATCCTCAAACACGCCAACCACAGTCAGTTTTACATTCGGCCCCCACACTTCGGTATAGATTTGCTTGCCTATGGCCTCGTTCACGCCGCCCAACTTCTCCGCGAAACTACGGCTGACGGCAATGTCGCCATTGTATTGTTGCAAGGCCTGCATAGGGTCGCCCGCAAGAAATTCCCGACCGAAGAAGTCGAAGAAACTGCTGTCCACAACAAGGCACTCACCCGAGAGAAGGTTGTCTTTTTCATCATAGATTTGTGCTCCGGAAATCAGGTTGGAATAACGCGTGGCGGCCTCCACACCTGGTACCTCTGCCTTGAAGCCCGGCGCCACAGCACCCGAAGTGCCCCAGAAGTCATCGGGTTCGCCACCTTCTTGGAAGATGATGTTTTCCGTAATCATATAGATGCGGTCCACATCCTTATAGAAACTATCATACGACAATTCGAAGCACACCTTGGCAATCAGCACGATGCCAATGGCGAGACCTATGCCTAACGATAGGATTTTGATTAATTTGTCAGAGATGCTATTCATGGTTGAGTTGTAGATTGTTTAATCATTTAATTGTTGGACACAAAACCTACTCCTTCTTCAACGCCGTCACCGGATTCACCCGCGCCACCGAGACAATCTGCCAAAGCACCGAACCGATGGCAATCACAAACGACAGCGCCACCGTGACCACAAAAATCCACGGGTGCAAGTCGATACGGTAGGCGAAGTCTTCCAAATAACGTTTGCACAGCCACACCGCTACGGGAATGGCAATCGCGTTGGCAATCAATATCATAATGATGTATTCCTTCAAGTTGCGGCGGATCTCGCTTTGCATCGTGCCGCCAAACACTTTGCGGATGGCGATGGTCTTCTCGCGCTCGGAAGCAAAATGCGTGCTCATGGCCACGAGGCCGAGCAGTGAGAGGATGACTGAAATCGCCATGATCAACTCAATGAGACGCATCTGGCGACGTTGCTTTTCGTATTGTTTAGCAATCACGTTCTCCACAAAATCGTTGTAATCAGGCTCTAAATAGGCACCAAACACCTTCTCGCAGTGTTTCTTATAGACCGCATCAATGGCGTGTTTAGCCTCGCGATGGTCGCCAACAACATCAATCAACAGATGGGAATTAGAGTCCCAACCGCCGTTGCCAAGGACAATCACATAGTCTTCATCGGTCACATGCAGGGCATCTTGCATCGAGAAGTCGGCGATCACCCCGCATACTGGCATACCTATCGAATGCTTCTGCCACATCACAATACTGTCGAAGTTGTTCTCGCCGTAGGGCAAGCCCGTCATGCCTGCAGCAGTCGCCTCGGTAATCCAGAAACTGCTGGCGTCTGCATCCAGAAAGCGCTCTTTCACTTCAAAACCCAACATTCGGAACGCCGCCGTGTCGCAGGAGAGCATGGGAACCATTGTCCTACTCTCCGAGTCGTGGAGTTTCTTCAAACCGAGCGTCATGGTAATCACTCCGGGAACGGCATCTGCCGATGCCAAATCCTTCACACAAGGCAAAGCCCTCAACTCTTCCACGAAGGCTTCTTTTTCCGCTGTGTAGTCGAGGTCGGAGCCTAAGAAAAACAGGTTCTCCACGTTCAATCCT
The DNA here is from genome assembly GCA_902801465.1 of uncultured Bacteroidia bacterium. GTDB lineage: Bacteria > Bacteroidota > Bacteroidia > Bacteroidales > F082 > Limimorpha. Next base: position 139,301 of record CADCIH010000003.1, read on the forward strand.
GTCGAGCGATTCTCCATGTGGTGCATTTGAAGCTCCATCGTCAACACAAGAGCGATGAGCAAGATGGCGATGACGTTTTGCACCACAATGAACACCTTCGAGAGCACGGTGCGGTTGCGGAAACGGAAAGTG
>CADCIH010000004.1 GCA_902801465.1 uncultured Bacteroidia bacterium
AGCCGAAGGGGAAGTCGAACTCGATGTCGGTGGCGGCGTTGGCGTAGTGGGCCAGCTTCTCGTGGTCGTGGAAGCGGTATTTCTCGGCGGGCAGACCCAGTGAGAGGTGCCAGTTGAGGCGTTCTTGTTTCCAGTGTTGGAACCATTCGAGCTCCGTGCCAGGACGGACGAAGAACTGCATCTCCATCTGCTCGAACTCACGCATACGGAAGATGAACTGACGGGCCACAATCTCATTGCGGAAGGCCTTACCCGTTTGGGCGATGCCAAAAGGAATCTTCATGCGGCCGGTCTTCTGCACGTTGAGGTAGTTGACGAAGATGCCTTGTGCTGTCTCGGGACGCAGGTAGATGGTGTCGGAGCCGTCGGCCACGCTACCCATCTTGGTGGCGAACATCAGGTTGAACTGACGCACGTCGGTCCAGTTGCGGGTGCCGCTGATGGGACAGACGATTTCGAGGTCAAGAATCAGTTGCTTGATGGCATCGAGGTCGTTACGCTCCATGGCGCCATAGAGGCGGTGGCTGATTTCCTCGATTTTGGCTTTGTGCTCCAAAACGCGCGGGTTGGTGGTCACAAACTGTTCCTCGTTGAAGGCGTCGCCGAAGCGCTTGCGGGCTTTCTCGATCTCTTTATTGATCTTGTCCTCGATCTTGGCCATGTAGTCCTCGACCAAAACATCGGCGCGGTAACGTTTTTTGCTGTCGCGGTTGTCGATGAGCGGGTCGTTGAAGGCGTCGACGTGACCCGAGGCCTTCCAGGTGGTGGGGTGCATGAAGATGGCGGCGTCGATGCCGACGATGTTCTCGTGCATCTGCACCATGGCTTTCCACCAGTATTCGCGGATGTTTTTCTTCAGTTCCACGCCGTTTTGACCATAGTCGTAAACAGCTGACAATCCGTCATAAATCTCGCTCGAAGGGAAGATGAATCCATATTCCTTGGCATGAGCGGTTATCTTCTTAAAGAAATCTTCTTGGTTCATAATCGTATGTTTAAAACTTTGATGCAAAAATACGTTTTTTGTCTTGAAATCCCAGAAAAAAGTGTTATCTTTGCAATCTAATAAAGGTCCAAGCGAGGCTTACTTCCATTTCCTTTTTAGGTTTTTCAGCATCGCAATTACCTTATTATTTTTAATAACATGAACGACAACACCTTACGCAAGGTAGCTTTGCGCTATCAGGCCGTGTATCTCCCTGTGGAGAAGGCCGAAATCCCCACTGATTATGAATCCACCATCCCGTTGATGGCTTTCGTCGCAAGACTGAAAGAAAATGGTTATTGTGTCAGCGAAGAGCTGCTCCATGCCATGAGCAAGGTGCCGGTTCAGACGCTTTTCGCCATCACCAAGATGATCAAGGAGGTGATGGGGGTTGACTTGAACTGGGCGCCGTTGGTGAAAGGCTGGGATGTGCCCACAGGCGAGACCCGTATGGATCATCTGCTCACCTTCCTGGCCAACCTGTTTGGCGGTGAAGAAGCCGGCTTGAAAGGCACCACCCTGCCCTGCGGACATTTCATCCCTGAAGGGACCTTCCCTTTGGAGCGCTATAACGGCTGTCCCTACTGCGGCACACCTTTCAGAACGGCCAATTTCGTGTATCATGGACAAGGCAGCAAGCTGAAAGAGCTTAGGCTGTTCACCATGGACGATATGGTCTCGGTGTTTCGCAGCCTATTGGCCTCACCCACCCCATTGGATGCCACACAACTGGACTCACTCAAACTGCTCTTGGAGGAGTTTGAAGTGCCGGAAGACGTGGAAATCACCATGAAGGAAACGATTATGGCGGTGTTATTAAGTGGAAAACTGAAAACGGAAAACGGAAAACTGGAGTGGGGAAAGAGATTATTAAAGACGCCGATGGACATACTGAGGTTTTTCTGGTATGAGAAGACGGGGTTGGTGAAGATCATCGAACCGAAGTACTTGGTTGAGATGGAGCGGAAGGCCAACACCAACAAATATGGGCTTCCCGACAATAAAGGCGAGCTTGCCGCGGAGGAAAAGCGCAAGGAGCTGAAACTCAAGTACAACCGTTTGCACTGCCGCATGGCTGCCACATGGCTCAATGCGGTGCCGATGACCGCTCAGCAGGCTGCTGAGAACATGAATCCCAAACGGGGTATGTGGGTGCGGATGATCCATGCCCTGCGCCTTGGCGAATACTCGCGCAGAAACGGCTTTGAGCATCTTGCCGAGATCCTCGATGTGTTCTATAAGCAGGAATATGAGACTTGGGCGGGGCGACTCGATCAGGCGCGACGTTCGAACAACAAGGCCGAGACGCTCCGTATGCTTTGCGAACGTCCCGGACTGTTTGCACGCTGCTTGTTTGCCACCATGTTGCGTTTCGGGAAGGACGACACCTTGAAGGCGTTCGAAAGTGTTCTTGACGCTCTTCCGGCGCGGCTCATCCTCAGTTTGGGCAACAATGCCGAATTGTATTTCGACCCGAGCAGTCCCCGACTGGCACGACCCATCACTGGAGGCAGCGTCACCATCGACCCCAACCCGCTGCTCTCGCTTTATAGCGAAGAACAGCTGACAGACATGGTAAAAGCTGTTAAAGAGCTGTATGCCAAAACAATGCGCAAACGGTTCGCCCAACAGAAAACCGATTCCAAGACCATCTATATCGACCGACGTCTGTACGACATTCCCGTGAGTGTGGGCGACCGCACCACCACTATACAGGACACTGCCTGCGCACTTCAGGGCACGCGTTTCCCCGTGGAAGGCGATGCCGTCAGGCTGTTCATGCAATGGGGAAAGGGACTGCCGGCACAACATCTCGACATGGATCTCAGCTGCCGCATCGCACTGCAAGGCGACATGGTGGAGGAATGTGCCTATTACAGCCTCACCGCACCCGGAGCCAAGCACTCTGGCGACATACAACGCATCCCCGACCAGGTGGGCACGGCGGAATACATCGAACTCTCGTTGCCTGAGCTGGAGAAGGCAGGCGCCCGTTACGTCACCTTCACCTGTAATGCCTATAGCGACGGCAACCTTTCGCCCAACCTCATGGTGGGCTGGATGAACTCCGCCTATCCCATGGCCATCAGCGAGGAGACCGGCGTGGCGTACGACCCTTCTACCGTACAACATTTGGTGCGTATCAGCGAGGGCAACCTCAGCAAGGGGCTGGTGTTCGGTGTTCTTGACGTGGCCGCCCGTGAGATCTACTGGCTGGAGATGCCTTTCATGGGCCAGACGCTCCGCGACTGCAACGGCGAGGTCGTAGCGTTGCTTTTGAAGAAGCTTCGTGAGAAGATGAGTGTCGGACAGCTGCTCGACTTGAAGCGCGAGGCACAAAAACTAAACCTCGTCGACACCCCAGAGGAGGCCGACGAGGCTTATACTTACGATTGGGCTTTGAATCCCGCCGATGTCGCTTCTTTATTATTCGTTTGATCGCTACCGATATGGCACCCCGATGGGGTGCGGTTACCCTGGGATTACACGGTTTATCTTCCTCTGATCGCTACCGATATGGCACCCCGATGGGGTGCGGTTACCCTGGGATTACGCTTAAATAATCAGCATCGCGTCACCGTAGGTGAAGAAGCGATATTTCTCCGCGACCGCTTCCTTGTAGGCCTTCATCAAGAATTCGTAGCCAGCGAAGGCGGCTGTTTCCATCATCATGGGTGACTTGGGCAGGTGGAAGTTGGTGATCATGCAGTTGGCCACCGAGAAGGTGTAAGGAGGGAAGATGAACTTGTTGGTCCAGCCGTTGAAAGGCTTGATTTTACCATTAATCGTTTGGGCGGTCTCCAAGGCTTTCATGGTGGTGGTGCCGACGGCAAACACATTGTTGTGCCGTTGGTTAGCCGCATTGACCAAGTCGCAGCATTCCTGGTCCACATACATCTCTTCCGAGTCGCTCTTATGTTTGGTGAGGTCCTCCACTTCGATGTCGCGGAAATTACCCATGCCGGGATGCAGGGTGAGTTCGGCGAACGAGGCTCCGACGATTTCGAGGCGTTTCATGAGGATCTTGCTGAAATGCAGGCCTGCGGTCGGGGCTGAGACAGCGCCTTCCACCTTGGCGTAGATGGTCTGGAAGTATTCTGCATCTTCTGGTGTAAGCTCTTGGTTTTCACGGCGTTCCAAAATCTCTTTCGGTAAGGGGGTATGGCCCAAGGAGAAGATGGTTTTTTTGAACTCTTCGTAGGTGCCGTCGAAGAGGAAGCGCAGGGTACGTCCACGGGTGGTGGTGTTGTCGATGACTTCTGCCACGAGTTCATCACCTTCGCCGAAGTACAGTTTGTTGCCGATACGTATCTTACGGGCGGGGTCTACCAGCACATCCCATAGGCGGCTCTCGGCGTTCAGTTCGCGGAGGAGCAGCACCTCGATCTTGGCGCCGGTCTTTTCCTTTTCGCCATAGAGGCGAGCGGGAAACACTTTTGTATTGTTAATGACAAACACGTCGCCGTCTTTGACATAATCGACCAGGTCTTTGAACACACGGTGTTCGATGGTTTGGGTCTTACGGTCTAGCACCATCAAGCGGGCTTCATCGCGGTTATTAATAGGATAGTTGGCTATCAACTCTGAGGGCAGGTTGAATTTGAATTGGGACAGTTTCATTTGTATCGGATTGATTTTGCCCGCAAAGATACATCAATCACAAAGTTTTGTCAACTTTTTCTTTTAAAAAACTGAAAATCAATTTTTTACAAACTAAACCATTAAGATAAATCCTTTTGAGAGGCATACTCCCGATAAGCGTCACCCGAATCAATTATTGCGTTTTTAAGGTCTTCGAGCTGCCAGGCGTCTTCAACTTTGAAGTCACCGATGCGGGTACGGCGGAGGGTTTTGAGGCATGCGCCGTTGCCGAGTTCGCGGCCGAAGTCGTGGGCCAGGCTGCGGATGTAAGTGCCTTTGCTGCAGGTGACCTCGAAGTCGATTTCGGGGAAACGGTCGAGGTTCAAGTGGAAGTCGGAGATATGGATGTCGCGGGCTTTGAGTTCGATTTCCTCGTCGGAACGGGCGTAGTCGAAAGCGCGTTTCCCTTTGATTTTGATGGCGGAGTATTTGGGTGGATGCTGTTTGATGTCGCCGATGAACTTCAGGCGTGCTGTCTCAATCTGTTCCGGGCTGATTTCTCCAGTCGGGAAGAACACATCGGGCTCGCTTTCAAGGTCGTAGGTAGGTGTGCTTTGTCCCAGGATCATGGTGCCCGTATAGGTCTTGACCTGTGCCTGGAAGTCTTCGATCTGCTTGGTCATGGGACCTGTGCAGAGGATGAGCAGCCCGGTGGCCAACGGGTCGAGTGTACCTGCGTGGCCCACTTTGAGCTTTCGGATGCCGTAGAAGCGTTTGAACAGGGCACGGATAAAGTTCACCGTGTCGAACGAAGTCCAATCGATGGGCTTGTCGATCAAAAAAACAGTCCCTTCCTCAACGTAAAACATCAGGCGAAGATGATGGCGATGCCGCCGACGATGAAACAGTACACGGCAAACCAAATGAGCTTGCCTTTCTTCACGATATTAATCATCCATTTGCATGCGATGCAGCCGGCGATGAATGCGGCGAGGAAGCCTACGATGGCGGCCACCGGTGAGAGGCCTCCCATAGCTTCGCTGAAGCCGACCTCAAACATGTCCTTGATGTCGAGCAGGGCCTCGCCCAGGATGGGCGGGATGACCATGAGGAAGGAGAACTGGGCCAGCTTCTCCTTTTTGTTGCCGAGCAGCAAGCCCGTGGCGATGGTGGAACCGGAGCGCGACAGACCCGGCATCACAGCACATGCTTGGGCGATACCGATGATAAAAGCGTGAACCGGAGAGATGTTCTCTTTCTGACGGGGCTTGGCGAAGTAGGAGAAAGTGAGCAGGGATGCCGTCACAATCAGCATGATGCCTACGATGAGCAGTCCCGAGCCGAAGACTTCCTCGATGGTGTCTTTGAAGAAGAAGCCCACGATGGCCACGGGGATCATGGAGATGAGGATGTTGACGATATATTTGGTGCCTTCGTTCCATTTGAATTTGAAGAGATCCTTGAAGAGCCATACGATTTCGCTCCAGAGGATGACGACGGTGCTCAGCACGGTGGCCACATGGAGAAGCACCGTGAAGGCGAGGTTCGACTCCCCGTCTTCGAGACCGAAGAGGGCTTGACCGATGGCCAGATGGCCGCTACTGCTGACGGGAAGGTATTCGGTGAGGCCTTGGATGAGGCCGAGAATTAATGCTTGAATCCAGCTCATGATAGATAAAAGATAAAAGTTAAGAGATAAAAGTTATTTCTTTTTCTTCCAGAAGATGGCGACGATTTCCATGACGAAGCCCAACAAAATCAAGATGGGGGCCAGGGTGATACGCTGGAAGTTGAACATCTTCTCGTTGAACACATCGGGGTCGGACGAGCCACCGCCGATCATTAATATCATGCCCAGGGCGATGAGGGCGACACCTACCAGGACCAGGATGTAGTTCATCTTGGTGAACGGAAGTTGTTTTTTTTCTTCAACCGTTTCTTTGGTTGGGATGGGTTTTTGTTTTGACATAACTATAGATTTATTTTGATAATACTAATATGGTGTTGCATAACTCAACGAAGCTGTAGTTCCAGACCCCGAGGCGTTTTGAAACATGGCTGCGGGCTCGACACTCCACGTGCATGAAAAAGTGCTCGCTTTATCATTGTGGTCAAAATAGTATGTGCCCGTACCATTGAAAGTGGCAGGACCGTGAATCCTGTCATCGGTATTAATAACTCGACGATAGTAGGTGTAAAATAAATCCACACCCAAACCAGAAAGATTTATTACGCTATCTTTATGATGTTTGGTTAAAGGAAGCTCTCCCCATTTCGAAATCAATGTGTCCTGACTATAAACTATAGCTGAATGAGGGGAATCTGTTTGGGTTTGGTTATTGTGCCGCATTACCGCAATATCACCCTTTTGAGGGATAGTAACTAAAGTATAAGCTCCTTGGCACAGGTCTTCTGTCCAACAAATATTGTATTGATTTGTGCCTTGAGCCAACCCAAATGAATAGCCTTGACAATTATACGTTGTAGTTGCCTCACCAAGAATTATATGGCCAGGATGAGTTGCGTCAAATAAACTATGATAATTAGCTATTTCTGACGGAGAAAGTTCGTCGTTTGATCTATCAGTAACCCACTTGTTACCGTTATTACCATTATGCGTCCCAGGATTATATGTCCCACCGGCCAATGAAGAAAAGCTGACAGGCTGTCCGAGTCCCATTTGAGAAAAAGATTTATTTACTAAAAATAAAACCAGCAAGATAATCGCTATTTGTTTCATGGTAACTAAGAATTACGGGTTATACGTTGAGGCATATTCATAATATTTTATCACCTTTACCTCCCCTTGATCATCAATACGATACTCGCAAGTAACATATCCTTCCTCATCATACTTGTATTGAATGTCCGGGCTATAATTATACCAATTTTTCCATAGCGGCATGGTTAAAAACTGAGAATTATAGCCATCGCCACTGGATAGCAGATAGGGAAAAGAATAATAGGGATGGTAATGGTTGGAAAAACCATTTATGGTATATGGTGTATCTCCGAGATATATCTCACAAACATTATCTCCATCCCATACGAATCGATAACCTGCGTCATGCTCTTCGTCTCTAACACTTATAAGTTTCCCTGATGAATCATAATTGTACTTTTGTGACGATTGGTATTCAGAATTAGCAAAATAATCTATTTTAGAGATTCTTCCCAATTCATCAAAGAAACATGTATAGTCAGTAAAAAGAACCAAAGCAGATGAATTGTTGGGTTTTGACAACACTACTCGCATGCTATCACTTCCATAGTATTCAAAACTGAAATCAAGTTGAAAGTAGGTGTTTTGCTGTGTGGTAATATGAGTGATTTTTGAAAAATCGTTATTCCAATTAATAACCCTTATGGCTTGATCCGGAGCGTTTGCATAATATTCTTTCACCAAATACTTCTTTACCACGGCTTCCGTAGTGTCATTGGTTTCGTGACCATTTGGGTCACCAGGCTCAGGCTCGGGCTTGCAAGCCGTGGTCACCAGTGCAATAAGACCTAACCAAAATAGAATTTTTTTCATAATGATTTGTTTTTAAGGTTTTTGGACTTTGGAGTAGATGTTATTATGATGAAGATAACTTTAGTTATACAGTTTATCTAGATCAGCTTTCAAGAATTTATCGAGTGCGGTCCGTGTGGAGAACCAGGCGATCAACATGCCGAGAAAAACGATTCCGGCGAGGATGGCCGAGATGTCGTACAGGTCGCGAATCAAGGCGAGGTCGGGGATTCGTTTCGAGGCTGCGTAGAGGATGATAACGAGGAACACGTCGGCAAGCAGTCCCCCGAAGAAGCCTTGTGAGACGCCCTGCCGCAAGAAGGGCTTGCGGATGAAGCTCTCGGTGGCGCCCACCAGCTGCATGCTCCGCACGAGGAAACGTTTCGAATAGATCGAGAGACGTATCGTGTTGCGAATCAATGCGATGGCGATAAGCAACAATATCAGGCTGATCACCATGAGCACGATGGCGATTTTTCGGATGTTGTTATTAATCAAGTCGACCAGCGACTTCTGGTAATACACCTCTTTGACGTCGGGGTTCTCGAGCAGCATGGTCTCGATGAGCGCAATGCTGTCGTTGTTGGCGTAAGCCGCATGGAATCGCACGTCGATGGAAGGCAGCAGCGGGTTCTCCTCGGGGCCAAGCCATTCGAGGAAGTCCTCTCCCAGGTCTTCGCTGAGCCGCTCTATGGCTTCGTCTTTGGTGATGTATTCGGTCGACTTCACGGCGGGCATGGCGTCGAGTTCCTTTTGGAGACGCAAGATGTTGGCTTCCTTCACGTCGCTGTTCATCACCACTTCGAAGCCGATATTCTCTTTGACGTGGTTTGAGAGTTTGCGGGCGTGCACCAGGAAGATGGCGAACGCGCCCAGCAGGAAGAGCACCAGGGTGATGCTCACCAGCGACATGGCGTAGGAACCGGCCACACGACGATTGCTTGAACTTCTCTCTGACATCCTTGATGTTTTAAACTGCAAAAGTAAGAATTTAGAATTTAGAATTTGGTATTTAGAAACGTTTTACTGAAAGATTTTATTATTTTTGTCTTTTCAAAATAAAAAAAGCGAAATGCAAGTACTGAAATCGAACATAAAGACCGACTCCGAGGAGTTCAAGCAGAACGAGAAGAACTTCCTTGAGTTGATGTCGCAATACCGTGAGGCGATGGCCGCCTCGATGCAAGGCGGCGGCGAGAGTGCCGTGGCCAAGCACAAGAAACGCAACAAACTGTTGGCCCGTGAGCGTATCGACCTGCTCATCGACCCGAACACGCCGTTTTTGGAGTTGTCGCCAATGGCAGCCTATGGCACCTATCACGACGACTTTCCGTCGGCGGGCATCGTCACCGGCATCGGCGTCATCCAAGGCCGGGAGGCTGTCATCGTGGCCAACGACGCCACGGTGAAGGGCGGCACCTACATGCAATACACCGTGAAGAAACACCTCCGCGCCCAGGAGATTGCCATGGAGAACCATCTGCCTTGCGTGTATATGGTCGACAGTGGTGGCGCCTTCCTGCCTGAGCAGGACACCGTCTTCCCCGACCGCGACCACTTCGGGCGTTTCTTCTACAACCAAGCCCGCATGTCGGCCATGGGCATCCCCCAGATTGCCATCGTGATGGGTATGTGCACGGCGGGTGGCGCTTACGTTCCAGCCATGAGCGACGAGACCATCATCGTGCGCAACCAAGGCACGATTTATCTCGGAGGTCCCCCGTTGGTGAAAGCCGCCACTGGCGAGGTGGTCACCGCGGAAGAGTTGGGTGGTGGCGAGATGCACACCTCGATTTCAGGCGTGGCCGACCACTTGGCCGAGAACGACCAGCACGCCCTGCAGATCTGCCGCAACATCTTCAAGACCTTGGAGAAGAGCCATCGACAGAAGTTGGACATCCTTCCTGTGGAGGCGCCTTTATACGACCCGCATGAGCTGTACGGCCTCGCTCCTATCGACTTCCACAAGCTCACCGACCCGAGAGAGATCATCGCCCGCATCGTGGATGGCAGCCGTTTCCAGGAGTTCAAGTCGAGATACGCCACTACCATCGTCTGCGGCTTCGCCCATCTGATGGGCTTCCCCGTGGGCATCATCGCCAACTACGGCGTATTGTTTTCAGAATCAGCTTTGAAGGCTACTCACTTCATCGAGCTTTGCTGCCAAAGAAACATCCCGTTGGTGTTCTTGCAGAACATCACCGGTTTCATGGTGGGCAAGCAGTACGAGCAGGGCGGCATCGCCAAGGACGGTGCCAAGATGGTTCATGCGGTTTCCAATGCCAATGTGCCTAAATTTACGGTCATCTTCGGTGGTTCCTTCGGAGCAGGTAACTATGGTATGGCCGGACGCGCCTACAGCCCTCGTTTGTTGTTCATGTGGCCCAACGCCAAGATCTCTGTCATGGGCGGTGAGCAAGCCGCCAGCGTGTTGGCCACCGTCAAGGAAGACCAGTACAAATACAAAGGTTTGGAAGTCCCGAAAGACGAAATTGCTCAGCTGAAGAAAGAAATCTTGGCCAAGTATGATTACGAAGGCTCCGCTTTCTATAGCACGGCCCGCTTGTGGGACGACGGCATCATCGACCCCATCGACACACGTAAGATCTTGGCCTTGGGCATCGCCGCCTCGTTGAACCAGCCCTTCCCGCAGCAGCAGTTCGGGGTGTTTAGGATGTGATTTTTATCTCAACTATTATCTTCCCCGATTGTCCGGGCAATTTTGTCAATGTTTAGACTACGCGCAGAGGCATCGATGATGTCCTTGTAAATGCCGCCTTTCTTGTAGATCTCATCGGGGTCGCCCGACTCTTCCACCCTGCCGGTCTGGAGGGCGTAGATGTAATCGGCGTCGATGATTTGGGAGATGCTGTGGGAGATGATGATGACAGTACGGTCCTTCTTGATGGCGTCGATGCTGTTCTTGATCTGCTCGGTGGCGATGGCGTCCAACGAGGCCGTGGGCTCGTCGAGGAAGATGATGGGCGGGTTCTTGAGGAACATGCGGGCGATGGCCACGCGCTGTTGCTGCCCCCCAGACAGGTCGGCGGCGTTATTCTGGAACTGCTTGGGCAACTCCATCACCTGATCATAGAGATGCGACTTCTTGGCGGCTTCCACCACCTCTTCATGGGTGGCGTTGGGATTGCCATAGAGGATGTTCTCCTCGATGGTGCCGTCGAAGATGTGGTTCTTTTGAAGCACCAAACCGATGTTCTCACGCAAAAACTGGGTATCGTATTCACGGAGGTCCACCCCATCGAGCAAGATACGGCCCACCTGCGGCTCGTAGAACTTGTCGAGCAGGTTGACGATGGTGCTCTTGCCAGCACCCGATAGTCCGACCAAAGCGGTGATCTTCCCCGGGTCGATGGTCATGTTCACGTCGAACAAGGCCTGGTTGCCGTTAGGATAGGTGAAGTCAACATGCTGTATCTCGAACTTGCCTTGGATCTTCTCTGGCTTGTAGCTGCCCGAAGGCTCGACTTCCTTCTCGGAGTTAAGGATGCCGAAGAAGCCCTCGGCGTAAATCAAGGCGTCGTTGACATCGTCGAAGATACGCTGCAGCTGGGTGATGGGGGCGATGACGTTGCTAAACAGCATGACGTGATACATGATCTTACCGATGGTCATGCCAGGATAGCCCGCAAGGACGAGGTAGGCGGTGAGGATGATGACCAATACCGTGCCCACCTGCCGCACGAAGCTTTTGACACCGTTGTAATAAAATGCCACACGACGGGTTTTCATCTGGTTCTCGGTGACCTGGTTCTGGATATCGAGCTGTTTCTGTCCTTCGATCTGCTCACGGTTGAAGCTCTTGATGACGTTGATGGAGTCGATGATGTTTTTGATGCCTTGGCTCTTGGTCTCCAGATGCGATCGCATCTCACGGCGCCATCCCTTGAGCCGTCGGGCCTGACGGACCGTGATCCAGAAGTAAATCGGCACGATACCCAAAGCCACCAGACCCACATACACGTTGGCGGCAAACATGAGGATCAGTGCCAACAAGGCGCTCGTGAACAGGGGCAGCAAGTCGATGAAGAAGTTCTGCACCGTACGCGAGATGCTACTCACCCCCTGGTCGATACGCGCCTGAAGCTTACCCGTGGCGTTGTCGGCGGAGTTGAAGAAGGCCATCTTGAAAGTCAGCACCTTTTCGATGACGCTCTGGGCCAAGTCGCGGCTCACGAAGATGCGCATCCGTTCACCATAATAGTTCTGCGCATAAGTGATAAGCGCCGAGAGCACCTCCTTGCCAAGCAAGACAATACTGATGATGGTGATGATACGGATGGCCTGAGCTCCCCAGTTGACCCCATCGGTGATGAGACCGTTGATGCTGTCGACCGTCCAATCGAGCACGATGGCGTTGACCTGTGCCATCAGGGAGCCTATGAGAGTTAGTATTAAAGTAATGAAAACCAGCCATTTATATGGTTTTACAAAAGGCTGGATGTTTTTGAAGAGCTGGAAGATATTCATATTTCAATCGTTGACACAAACATACATGAGACATTTTTTGCAATCGAACTCGAGACGGAAAGTGTTTTGTCCGTTTCGGATATAGAGCGGACCCGTGGGTTTCCCGGTTTCCTTCGGACAGAGGCCGTTGGCATAACGGATGCAGTGATGGCAAGACATGAGAACGGAAAACGGAGAACGGAGAACGGAGAATTTTCCGTTTTCCATTTTCCGTTTTCCGTTCTCCATTTTCCGTTTTCCGTTCTCCGTTTTCAGTTCCTCCACCGCTCCTCGCTTCATCTCTCCAAGAACCGAGGCAGGAATTAAATAAGGTTGAGATAAATTAATATCAATATTTATAGGGTTATAAATTGTATCACCCCACTGGGAAAGCTTTTTTCGGATGTTCTCGAGGGCCTTTTCGGGGTTGGTGGCAGGAATCTTTTGAACGGAGAACGGAGAACGGAAAACGGAAAGTTTTCCGTTCTCCGTTCTCCGTTCTCCGTTCAAAACAAACCCTTCTTCGGTTTCTTCCAACGCCAACTCGATATCGATCTTCCTGTTGCCTTTAGAGGCGTCCACCTGGCGCTGCCACTCGATGTCGTAGTTGCGGTAGATTTTGGCGCCACGGAAAGCGCCATGGGGACGGTTCGTAGAGACGGTGTGCACACCATCTCTACCAATTCGCACCACATCGGCACGTATGCCGATCAACTCCTCATCTTGATTGAGGAAACACAAGCCATCGCCATTGTGCAAGGTTTTGTCGGTCAGAATCTCCATCTGGACCGAGTTGCACCATTTCACCTCGCCGATGTATTCGCCCATCGACTTCGGGGTGTGCGGCGAGCCGATGCCCGGCTGGCGACCGTGGATGAAATAGTCGGTGAAGCCACGGTTGAACGACTTCTCGGGGTTGACCTCGAAAGTATAGCTACAATGGCCTAACGAAGCTTGCACGAATTCTGGACGACGCTCAAAGATGGCATCCAGTTGCTGACGGTAATAAGCCGTGATGTTTTTCACATAATCCGCTTCTTTTAAGCGGCCTTCAATCTTGAAACTAGTGATACCTGCATCCATCAATTCCTCTAGATGGGCGCTGTTGTTCAGGTCTTTCAGGCAAAGCAGATGCTTGCCTTTGACAAGCACCTTGCCTTCAGCGTCAAGCAAATCCCACGGTAAACGGCATGGTTGTGCGCAAGCTCCCCTATTGGCGCTGCGGTTGCCGATGTACTCGCTTAGATAGCATTGGCCGCTATGGCTGACACAGAGTGAGCCGTGGACAAAAAACTCCAAAGGCACCGTTGTCTTGCTTCGGATCTCACGGATTTGGTCGATGGCAAGCTCGCGCCCTAACACCACCTGCTCAAAGCCAAGACTTTCAAGCTCTTGTACCCGTTCCAAGGTAAGGTTGTCGCATTGGGTGCTGGCGTGCAATGGAATGGGCGGCAAGTCGAGGTTCAAAAGGTTCAGGTCCTGCACAATCAAGGCATCCACTCCCGCATTCCAGCAGTCCCAGGCCAACTGTCGGGCAGGTTCCAACTTGTTTTCATTGAGCAGGGTGTTCAGGGTGACATACACCTTGGCGCCGAACAGATGTGCGTGATCACACAGTTTCTCGATATCCTCGATGCTGTTACCCGCTTTCTCGCGCGCCCCGAAGGCAGGTCCCCCGATATACACGGCATCGGCTCCGTGGTTGATGGCCGCCAGTCCAACCTCGAGGTTCTTGGCTGGCGACAGTAACTCTATTTTCGTGGTTTTCATGGATGCAAAGATAAAAAAATAATAACTTTGCATACTCAAATATGAAACGCAACGCGAAACACATACTGATCGCCATCACCATCATCCTGCTTTTCCTTCCCATGGCACAGGAGCACCTGCGGCTGTTCGATTTCAGGAAGCTGGCAGGCGTCGTTTCCGAGAAGCCCAAGCCACCGGTGAAACTCAAAAGCATCACCGACAACAGCCTTCAACAGTGGTGTGAGACCTATCTAAGGTTGCATTACGGACTGAGGGAGCCCCTTACCCGAATCTACAACCAATACCGTTGGGACCTCTTCAAGCAATCCAATTCCCTAGGCAACAAAAGGAACTATATCAGCGACGACGGCTGGATTTACGAAGGCACCTGTGTGGAGGAGTTTTACCGGGGACGTTTTCCGGCGAGCGACTCAGCGGCCATGATACGCAATTTCGGGGAAGAAGCCTTGAGGCTCAAACAGATACAACAGATACTGGAGTCCCAGAACACCCACCTCTTCGTACTGCTGCTGCCCGGCAAAGAACAGGTTTACCCTGAACACATTCCCGTCACCGACGATTTTCCAGGCAGAAAGCCTTTCTCCGTGAGGGATTTCTATGCCGAACGCTTCAAAGAACTAGGCGTTAACCACATCGACATCGGACAGTGGTTCCTAAATATCAAAGACACCGTCGACTACCCGCTGTACCCCCAGACCGGCACCCATTGGAGCAACTATGCCGCCATGCATGTGGCCGACAGCCTCATCCGCTATATGGAGTGGCTGGGCGACATCAAGATGGAGCACTTCACCATCGGAGAGCGCACCGAGCGCACCGTGGAGCCCGACGACGACCTGGAACAGCTCATGAACCTGATCAGGCCCCTTCCCAAAGCACCCAACTACTACGCTCCCTACACCATCATCGACGACAGCACCGCCGCTCGGCCCACCCTCATCACCATCGGCGACTCCTACTACTGGAATCTCTTGAACGCCACGCCTTTTGGCAAGGTCATGGGCGACTTCAAATATTGGTATTATTTCAACACCGTCTATTTCGACGAGGGACACAGCCTTGTCGACGACCTGGACGTGATGAAGGAAGTGCTTGACGCCGACTTTGTGATGATTGCCTACAGCCCCTCGCAACTCTACAAAATGAGCCAAGGCTTCTCACAAAAAGTGCTGCTGGACCTTTGTTGCAACAAAGACGAACTCGACGAGGCCCAACAGGAGCTCACCAAAGCCATCAAGGCCAACCCCGTGTGGGTGAATTCCATCATCCAAAGGACCGAGCAATACGAAATCCCTATCGACACGGCCATCATCATAGAGGCAAGAAACGGTATCTTGAAAAGTCCCAACAGGTTTGTTCCAGCGCTGAAGGACAGCGTTCCAACGGCACGCTCGGAGCGTTTTATGGCATTAACACATCATGCTGAACCACAAAACGACTCACAGCCTCAAAGCAACCCAATTCCGTCTGATAGTACTGTATCAGCGCCTCGTCTTCAACAGGGTTCCAATTAAGGTCGGGTCCCGGCATCATCAGCCTTTTGTCGTTGAGGAAGTAGTCGCCGCTGTAATAATCGAGCACATCGCGGTTGTTGCGCATAAAACTCAGTTTGCGAGTGTTGCGAAACTCCGAGATGGTGTCGAACGAAGTACCCAGCCAATGGCAATGGTCGTCGATGGCATAATCGTAATTTGCGTTGAGGAAGGCGTTGAGCGAGGGGGTGATGTCGAGGTGGGAGACCACCGCTTTCATCGTTTTGGTGCGTTTCAACAGCGGGGAATATACCACAAGGGGCACGTTACAGGTGCGGAGCTCGATGCCCGAGGGGACCATGGCCATCCTGTGGTCGCCGGTGATCACAAACACGGTATTGGCAAACTCGGGCCGCGACGCATAGTCTTCCATCAGGTGGCGCACACTCTCGTCTACATAAAGATAAACCCCATAGATATTGAGGTTGTTCAGCACGTTGTTACGCTCCCTCCTGTCGAGTCCCGGCATGCTTTCCACCATCTCCTTGACCCGATTTTCGTATTTTTCGATGTCATCCACCACAAAAGGCTCGTGGGTTGACAGCGTCAGATAGATGTCGGCATGAGGTCTCGTGTCGGGCTTCTCCCTCTTGTGGTTGATGGCAAATTCGAACAGTTGGTCGTCGTCATAGCCCCAGCGGTTGTTTTCTTTCAACAGATTGTATTTGGTGCTGTCTTCAACGACCAGCGTAGGAACCGCCAGGTCGCCCACGTGGTTGAGTTTCATGAAATCGCCATAATGGTCGAAAGCCGGGTCGCCGCCATAGAAAAACGAGACGGAGTATCCATTTCTTTCAAGGTCGAGCAACAGCGAATGGTGCCTTGGCATGGGCATGTGGGCCGCAAACCCAAAACGGCCTGCAGGAGCAGAGGCGAACACCGAAGGAAGCACACCGAAGGTACGCACCGAGGTGGAGAAGCAGTTGGGCCAGAACAGGCCTTCCGTTGCCAGACTATCGATAAACGGGGTGAATGAAATCCCTGGGGACGTAACCCCTGTCAGATGTCTGCCAAAACCCTCGATGATGATAAACACCAAGTTGGGAGGAAGGTCGTCTGAGGTCTCGTTGAAAAATGGTCCCAACACATCGGGGTCGGTCGCCTTCCTGTAGATGGGAAAGCCCGGATGGTCGTATTCAAATTCGGGATGACAAGCCTGATAGGCTGCAAGTTGTTCCGTCGTAAGCTGATAGTCCTCCTCTTCCCTTCTTCCACCCTCATACTTCAGGTAGTCGTTAATCTTGATGAAAGAGTATGACGGCTGGTTGACGGCAAGGCAAAAACCGTTATGGTCGGCATACATCTTCTCGTCACGAACCATGCGTTTAAAAGGAACCAGTACTGCGGCCAACACAAAGAGCGCCAAGACCACACAATGGAAAACGAAGCGTTTCTCACTCTTCTCCCTTAACTTTTCGCCTATGATAACAATGACAGCCGGGACGGCCACCATCACTAGAAACCACAACACTTGGGCCGCCGAGATGGAGGTTGACGAAGAGAAGACCGTCTCTTTCAATTCTTCGGGAGTATAGACCAAGATCACATGATCCAGCGGCATGGTCAGATTGCAAAAGTACTCCGCAAGCAGCGCTGACACCACCGCATACAGCATGATCAGCCCGATGTAGATGCCACGGGTGGTCTTTGGAAAGAACACATGAAGCAACACGAAAGGAACCAGCCCGAAGGCCACGATCCGACACACCAACAGCAGATCAAAAAGCGATCCTGAGAGCACGGTAAACAGTTGCCTTGGCTCCAAGCCTATCCTATGAAAAACCTCCAAGAAAAACAAAGGCCGAACCATAACCATGCAGACCAACAGCACAAGGTTCAACCGAATCCATTGGTTTATTGCCGATTTCAGTTTGTCTTTCACTAGGCGTATTCTTTTTTCATCAGGCCACAAAAATACATCTTTTTTTTCAAATAAAGCCTTATCTTTGCACCCTCAACAACAACACGATGGTATTCAGCAGCAACGTTTTCCTTCTTTACTTCATGCCGGTGTTTTTCCTGGTGTATTTCCTTCTTCCCAGAAAGACCCGCAATTATTTCCTGCTGCTTGCCTCGCTCCTGTTCTACGCCTACGGCGCACCGGAGTTCATCATCCAGCTCATCGTCTCCACCATCGCCAACTTCTACCTGGTACGTTGGATGAACAAAGTGGAGAAGCCCGGCTTGAAAAAACTGCTCTGCGGCATCTCTATTGCCATCAGCATCGGTTTGCTGTTCTACTTCAAATACGGCAACTTCACGATGAACAACCTCAACGCCGTGCTTGGGTGGATGGGCTTCAAGAGCCTCACGTGGACCAAGATTTTGCTCCCCATAGGCATCTCCTTCTTCTCTTTCCAGAGTGTCACCTATACTTTGGACACCTACCGGAAGGTGAACGAACCGATGGACAGGTTGAGCGACTACATGCTCTACATCGTCATGTTCCCCCAGCTGATTGCCGGTCCCATCGTCCGCTATTGTGACATCGCCGACCAGATCCGCAACCGCGAGTCGCTATATACCGACCGTTTGCACGGCTTCTATCGTTTCGTCATCGGTCTGGCCAAGAAAGTCCTTATCGCCGATGTCATCGGGTTCCAAGTGGACCAGGTGTTGGGGCCGTCGAACTACGACGTGTTGAGCTCGGCACAGCTCACCGACATCGCTAGCAGAATCGCGGCTTTGGACTCCACTACCGCCTGGATCACCATCTTTGCCTTCACCTTCCAGATCTACTTCGACTTTGCCGGTTATTCCGACATGGCCATCGGTTTGGGCCGGATGATGGGCTTCAAGTTCCCCGAGAACTTCGACAACCCCTACGTCTCCACTACCATCTCTGAGTTCTGGAGGCGTTGGCACCAGACCTTCAGCGTGTTTATCAAAAACTACCTCTATTTCCCCTTGGGTGGCAGCAGGGTGAAGACCGAAGCACGCAAGTACTTCAACCTGTGGTTCTGCTTCCTCGTCTCAGGCCTATGGCATGGCGCGGCATGGAACTTCGTGGTTTATGGCGCGTTGCAAGGCATCTTCATCTGTGCCGACAAGCTGTTCCTGAAGAAGTTCAACGAACGGTTGGGCAAAATCCCCAGTGTGTTTTTCACCTTCCTCATCATCGTGCTCACTCGCTGCTTCTTCCGCATCGAGCGCATCGACCTCTCGTGGCTCTTCCTCAAACGTTTGTTCGCCTTCGAATTCGCTCCTTTCCATTTCGGCGACAACCCACACCTCTACGTCACCATGCTCGTGGCCGCCTTCTTCTCGTTCTTCACCCTGTCGAAGTTCGGTTTGAAGGTACAAGACAAGGTATATTTCACCGAATATAACCAGTGGCAACATATTATTGCATTCATTATCAGTGTCTTAGGTTTTATTTTCTGTCTCGGTGCGTTGAACGCCAGCGGCTTTAGCCCGTTCATCTACTTCAGGTTCTAATGAAAAAATGGATTTGCCTCATATTATGCCTGCTCACCCTGACAAGTTTCACCCTTGTGATGGTGCAAGAGCATTTGAAGCCTTTCGAGATGAAGCCTTTACAGGGATTCGCCGACGTCGCGGAAAAGCCCGAGCTCACCTTAGCCACCATCGCCTCCGGCAATTACCAAAACAACCTCGAACGATATATCGGCGACCATTTCGGTTTCCGTGAATTTTTCATCAGAGCCTACAACCAGTTTACCTATTCCTGTTTCCGCAAGATCAACAATGACAATATCGTGGTAGGCGCCGACCAGGAGCTTTTCCTGAAGATGTATCTGGATGACGCCACAGGGACGACCTTAAAGCAGTATTTCGCCGACGTGGAGGCCGCCAAAGCCGAAGCCCAAAAGAACGTGGAGGAAACCCTGAGGTTGATTGACACGTTGCATCGGCACGGCAAGGACTTCCTCTTTGTCTTCGCACCCACCAAACCCGCCGTCTACCCCGACAAGCTGCCGTCCTATTACAGGAAACATCTTTCTGAGTTTTCGCTTGAAGAGTATTATATCCAGTTGTTTAAGGAAAACAACATCCCCCACATTGACTTTTATCACTATTTTCAAGCCGTCAGGGACACCTTCCCCTACCCTTTGTATCCTCGCACGGGCACCCATTGGGCGGAAGCCACCATCCCCTTCGTGGCCGACTCCCTGCTGAAAAAACTGGCCGAAATCACCGACTACAAGCTACCGACAATCCGCTATGTCGACGACAACATCAGTTCCGATTACTCACCGATAGATGGCGAGCTGGAGGCTTTGATGAACCTGCTGCTCCCGTTGAACAAGCCCGCCATCCCACTGCCCGTTTTCGAACTGACCGACACCGTGGGAACCGACAAGCCCGATTTGCTCGTCGTAGGTGACAGCTATTTTACCCGGCTCCGCAGCTCAGCCTTTGTGGACGCCTTCAACAGCTGGGAGGCTTGGGTTTACAACCGCGAGGTGCATTCGTCGAACCCCCGACACAGATGGAAACAGCTCGACCAGCTGATCGACGCCTACGAGGTTTTGGAAGACGCCGACATCGTGATGCCGATCTTCACGGGCCCCATGTACTACAAATACATGTTCGGATTCCTACAAACAGCCCAAAACCTGTTCCAAAACGGTGAGATCAGCGAGGGCGCCAACCTGCGCGCCGCCATCCAGATGATCAAGGAAGACGAAGCCTGGATGAAAGCGGTTGAAGAACAAGCCGAAGAGTTGGGGGTGACCGTTGAGGAGAACCTGCGGCAAAACGGCATCTACGTCTTGGAAAAACGGAAAGAACTAAGGACTATGAACCACTGAATCCATGAGAAAAGGGAAAAGCAACATATTATACATCGTCTTGTTCGGGATTCTGATGGTCTTCCTGTTCTCGTTCATGATACAAGAACACTTCAAGCTATTCAAGACCAAGGAACTGATGGGATATTTCTTGGAGCCAGACCAGCCGAAGTTCCGCTGGGAATGGTACAAAAGCGGTTATTTTCAACAGAAACTCGAGAAATACATCACCAATAAATACGGTTTCCGAGAGCCTATCATCAGGTTCTATCACCAATATTGTTGGGACTTCTACGGCAAGGAATATGTAAGCTACATCTATTCAGGCAAGGAAAGATGGCTTTACTACGACCACAACATCAAAGACTATTACGGCACCGAGATGTACAATTGGTATCCTGATGCCGAGGCTGCAAGAAAAGGCTATGAGCAGGAGGTGCGCCTGATGAACAAGGTAAGAGGCATCTTGGACGAGTATGGCGTCACTTTAATGACTTTTATCGCGCCGAGCAAGAGCATCGTCTACCCTGAATACCTGCCGCGACGCGAGCACGACACCAATTCGCTCAACGCGAGGAATTATTTTATCAAACGCTTTGCCGAGACAGGTATGCCCTGCTTTGACATGAACGATTATTTCCTGCGGATGAAGGACACCTGCTCGTTCTACCTGTTTCCACCCACGGGCGACCATTGGAACTTTTCTTGCGTGTATGCCACCGACTCGCTACTGCGTTTCATGGAACGACAAAGGGACATCCGTTTGACAAAAATCGAATACGGCAACGAATGGCACAACACCTGCCGCATCGGCGACGACCAAAACCGCGACCTCGAAGGCGAGCTCAACCTGTTGCGACCTATCAAGTTCAACCCCAAGTTTGACTACAAGGAAAGCGACTATTGGCTGACCAGCGACTCCACCACGGTGAAGCCTTCGGCCTTGTTCATCGGAAACTCGTTCCTGCTGAGAACCATGGCTTACGTCCCGCCCAAAGAGGTGTTTTCCGACTTCCAGTTCTGGTATTACAACCGCGTCATCTATCAGGATGTCGACAAAATCATCGATAGCGTCAACACGCTCAACCGCCTCGATTACCTCCTTGACGCCGACTATATCGTTTGGTTCTCGAGCAGCAGCCAGATGTACCGCGCCACTGAAGGCTTTGCCGAAGATGCCATCATCCAACTTTGCATCGGAGATGAACGTTTCCGCCAACGGCAGGACCAACTCATCGACAGTCTCTTCCACGACCAAAATACCCACAACGCCATCGCCTGGAACTATCCCGACTCGCTTTACCTTATCAAATTGGAAGGCTACACCAACAACTTGATCCGCAAAAACCCCGAAGCCTATTTCCCGGAAATCGCCGGTGAAGGCATACCTACCGTGCGCAATCCCAAGTTGTTGGAAGAAGATTATTGGAAGAAACGCGACATTCGCCGTCAAATCAAAAGCGACCCCGAATGGATGAATAGCGTTTCCGGCTTCATGGTGACCGAAGGCATTTCTCTGCAACAGGCCATCGACCAGGAAACAGAAAACGTGCTCTTCGGGCGCCCCCTGATGCGTGACACCAAAATCGGAGCCAAAGAATATCGTGAAATCCTCATCCAACAGACAGAACAGAAAATCAGAAACTACAAAGAATGGTTCGATGTTGCCAAGGCAGACGCTGAAAGGTTAGGCATCACCGTTGACGAATCCGTGCGCAACCACGCCACCTATACAGTGGATCAGCAAATCCGCGAAGGGATAATAAAACTCCCCGAAACTGATACAATACAAGAACTTAACCCATAAATTTTTATTTTTGCACTTTCAAGTCAAGAGTCATGGTTTTCAGCAGCAGCATATTCCTCTTTTGGTTTTTACCTATCTTCCTCGGGGTTTATTTCCTCGTCGATAGGCGCTACAAGAATGCCGTTGCATTGCTTGCAAGTCTGCTATTCTATGGCTTCGGATCGCCTAAATTTCTGATAGTCTTGCTGTTGTCAATCACCATCGACTTTTTTCTGGTGCGACAAATCGACAAGAGCAATGACGCAAAGCGACGGAAACTGTTCCTCGTCTTTTCCGTCATCCTCAATATCGGGCTGCTGGCCTACTTCAAATATGCCAACTTCTTCATCGACAATTTCAACGCCATCCTAAGCGCTTTCGGCACGCCACCTGTTCGTTGGACCAAGGTGGTGCTGCCCATAGGCATCTCGTTTTTCACCTTCCAGAAGATGAGCTACAGCATTGATGTCTACCGCAGGACCGCAGCTCCTTTGAGGAACATCGCCGACTACGCCCTGTTCATCATGCTCTTTCCACAGCTCATCGCGGGTCCCATCGTGCGCTACAACGAGATTGCCGACCAAATCACCAACCGCGAGGCCAACGAGACCTCCGACAATCGCATCTTAGGTTTCTATCGCTTCGTCATAGGCCTATCAAAAAAGATGTTGATTGCCAATATCTTGGCTGAATATGTAGACCAAGTCTTTGCCCTGCCAGCTTCTGAAATCGGCCTCTCCACGGCTTGGTTAGGCATCCTCGCCTACACCTTCCAGATTTATTTTGACTTCTCGGGTTACAGCGACATGGCCATCGGCATCGGAAGGATGATCGGTTTCAAGTTCCCCGAAAACTTCAACAACCCTTACATCAGCAAAAGTGTGTCGGAGTTCTGGAAGCGCTGGCATATCACCCTTGGCAGTTGGATGATGGACTACCTCTACATCCCGCTGGGCGGCAACCGCAAAGGCAAGAGACGCACCTACCTCAACCTGTGGATTGTGTTCTTCCTCTCGGGGCTGTGGCATGGCGCCGCTTGGACCTTCGTGGCCTGGGGCGCATATCATGGGCTTTTTATTTGTTTTGACAAACTATTAAACGGAAAACGGAACCCCGAAGGGCTCACCGACCGAACGGGAGGTAAAACGGAAAATTCTCCGTTCTCCGTTCTCCGTTCTCCGTTCTCCGTTTTATTCACTTTCCTGATTGTGAACATCGGTTGGGTGCTGTTCCGTTCCGACACGATTGGCTATGCCGTGCAGTATGTCGGCGCCATGTTCGGTGCCAATGGCAGCACGCCTGCATTGTTTGTCAACAGCCAGTTCATTGTCACCCTTCTCATCGCGGCCTTCTTCTCCTTCTTCGGCCTCACCAAGGCCGGCGACAAGGCCTTGGACTTCTTCTTCAACCGGAAGACCTACAACACCAGGCAGGTCATCTGGGTTGGAGTCATCATGTTGATCCTCTTGGTGTTATCGGCTTCATTTATACTCAAAGGCAGTTTCAATCCCTTTATTTACTTTAGGTTCTGATGAAAACGTTCAAGAAAATATGGTTTATCGTGCTGCTCGCCATCCTCTTCCTGCCGATGGCTCAGACCTGTTTCCATTTTGTGGACGAGAAACCTCTTGACGGTGCCTATGTGCCAGCGAAGAAGCCCGTGATTAGCCTCAATACCCTGTTCCATGAAACCGCCCAAGACTCTTTGATGACGTGGTGTACGGAACAGACCGGTTTCCGAAAGTCCATGATCCGGATCAACAACCAACTCCTGTATTCCGCCTTCGGTAAGATTTCAGCACTCGGTCCCGTAAAAGGCAACAATGGGAAGACCTTCTTTGAGGAATCTTACATCATCAGCTACACTGGCGAGACTTCCCTCGACAAAGAAAAAATCGAGGCCAACACACGGCAGATCAAGCTCTTGCAAGACATGCTCCGAACCAAAGGCGTCACCCTATTGCCAGTTTTCGCCCTAGGCAAGGCCTCCTATTACCCCGAACTCATTCCTGAGAAATACATCGCCAAGCAACACGAAAGCAACAACTATCAGGAATACCTGAAAGCCTTTGAGGAACAAGGAGTCGAACTCATCGACTTCAACCGTTGGTTCTGCGACCGGAAAGGCAGCGAGGCGCATCCTGTATTTTGTGATTTGAGCGCACATTGGACTGTTTATGCGGCCTCGCTGGCCGTCGACTCGCTGGTGCGTTATATGGAGAGCGTCAACCATCAGGTACAAGCCCATGCCTACATTGAGCGTTTCGACAACGACGGGCTGATGAACCAGGACGACGACCTCTACCGCATGATGAACCTGATGTTCACCCTGCCGCACAACGACATTGACAATCCGCATTTCGGCTTCACCGAGGGCTATAAGCCCAAGGTGCTGGCCATCGCCGACTCCTATTGGTGGACCGTCTGGGCGTGGAATGTCGCCCTCCCTGAGAACATCTTCTCCGACGGAGGCTTCTGGTTCTACAACAAGACCATCTATCCCGAACGGTCGCCCATCCAAAATGTAGAGGCGATTGATTACAAAAAAGAGATTGAGGATCAAGAGTTTGTGCTACTGGTTTGCACCGAGGCCACCAACCATCTATGGCCTTACGGCTTCCTCGAACGCTATCTGAGCGCCTATGACAAGGAGTTCATCGGCAAACAGCCCCAGCAATACGATGCCGCCGACAGCCTGTACCTCACCTACAGAAACCAAGAAATTGGGCGCATCATTGAGCGAATCAAGGCTTCGCCGGAATGGCTGGAGAGTGTCACAAAACAAGCCGAGGAAAAGGGAATCACTCTGGAACAGTCGCTATTGGACAACGCCGATTATACCTTCCGGACGACCATCGAGCCCAAGGGGTTCGTCCGATAACCGCTCTTGGATCCAGTCGATATCCCGTTCGATGGCCTCGTCAATGGTGATATGCCATTTTTCCGCTTTTTCCTTCTCAGACTTCAACCAATTTGGGTCATTCATAATCTCACGACGGAATCGCACCCGCCACGGGTCCCTGGTCTCGGAAAGCACCTTTTCGAGGCGGCTGTTGCGACGCGATGCCACCTTGGCCTCCTTGAACTCAGGGAGATAATAGCCTGGGGCGTTATAAAGCAAATAACGCGCGTCGCTTTCCGTCAAGTTTTCGTCGCTTTGGCGGATCGCTTCAAGCGTTGCCTCTGCGGTACCGTCCTCGTAATAAAAGTTAAACAAGGCATTGGTCAGGAACTCACGGTTCAGGTCGTAGAGGTTGACCGGCGAATACATCAACATCACTACATCCGACGAAAGGAGCTCCCGTAACACGTCAGCCTGTTTAACATTGTCGTGAAGTGGATCGTAGAGAATGGAGTTAGCGTAATACCAGAAATGATAGGATTCGAACAACCGGTTCATTTCAAGATTGTAATGAAACCCTTTGAAATAAGAGTCCCCTATAGTGAAAAGCTTGGGTTTGACGGCTGTGCTGTCGTCGTCAATGGTGACATGGGTGTAATAATTCATCCCCGATTCGATAGGCCACATCAGATTCATTACATCCTCAAGGTCGGAATCCAGAAAATGTGTCTTGTCGAGATACAGCTCGCTGAAGGACAGGTTATGCATGTTGAGGCCGCTTAGGTTCTCGATATAACGGAACAGCGTGTCGGCAGCGTAAACCGCAGCCAGATTGCTCCAATGCGACGAGGACTTCAAGTAGAGCGGATAAGACACCGTATCCTTGATATCCAAATAATACTGAGAGAAATTGATATAGTTGATGCCCAAGGAGTCGAAAAGTGGCGGAAAATAGTCGATGGCAAGGATGCCCGGAGGACGGTTAAAGCCTTTGACCTCGGGCACATGCTCGCCATAGACGACATCTTTTCCTGGAGCCAGGCAAACAAAAAACGATACACCGTATTCTTCCAATAGGGATTGCAACTGGTAGAGCATGATGGCGTCGCGTTGCATTTTATTCATGCCAGCTTCATTGTCGGAGAAATAATCATAGACCGATTGTCTGTAATAATGTCGTACGGTGTAATCGTTGAAAATCCAATTGTCGTCGTTGACATAAATAGTTTTGTTCTGGACCTTGCGGAACAAGGACCAACATAGTTGGTTATAGCAACGCACAAAAGGCTCCCGAAAGCCGATGGACTCCGAAAGATATTGGTCCTCCTGCTGTTGGAACACCCCTTTCATGAAAGACGAGAAGCTGAGTTGGGGCTGTTCAGCTGCCATGGTAACGCCATACAAAGGTCTAAACTTGAACAGTTTGGCGTATTGCTGAACTGCAGGAAAGGCTAGCAGCAGTATCGTCAAGACAAAAAGTGCGATATGAAGTCCTTTTCGCCGCATTGTTAGAACCTGAAATAGATAAACGGACTGAAGCCGGTCGCATTCATCGCGGCCACGCAGAAGAACAGGAGAAGAATGGAGACAAGCCAGGCGGCGATATGTCCACCCGTGCCATAGCTCTTGTAGAACACCACCTGTTCGATTTTCTTTCCAAACGGGAACAGGGTCAGGAAAGAGAACACCAGAGCGATGATCAGCATGGTATAAAACTGCCGACCAGCGTCCCAGCCGAAGCCCTCAAAGTTGAACGAGAACATGGCCTTGTAGTAGTCGAAAGCCTGGGCGATTGTGTCGGCACGGAACAAGACCCATCCGAAGTTCACGATGAGGAAAGTGAATAAAACGGAGAACGGAGAACGGAGAACGGAGAATTTTCCGTTTTCCGTTCTCCGTTTTCCGTTTATCAGTTTTTCCATCACGATGAAGAACCCATGGAACGCGCCCCAGGCCACGAAGGTCCAGGCGGCACCGTGCCAAAGTCCGGAGAGCAGGAAGCAGATCCAAAGGTTGAGATAGGTACGGCCTTTGCCCTTGCGGTTGCCGCCCAGCGGGATATAGAGGTAGTTCATGATGAACGACCCCAAAGTCATGTGCCAACGGCGCCAGAACTCGGTAATTGAACGGGAGGTATAAGGATTGTTGAAGTTCTCGGGGAATTTGAATCCCATGATGCGACCCAAGCCGATAGCCATGTCGGAATAACCCGAGAAATCAAAGTAGAGTTGCATGGTGTAGGCCAAGCTTCCAATCCACGCCGTGCCCATGTCCAAAGTCGCCAAGTCCGCACCAAAGCAGGCATCCGCCTGTACGGCGATGACATCGGCGATAAGCACCTTCTTGCACAAGCCAATCACGAAACGGTAAAAACCATGGAGGCATTCATCGGGCGGACATTCCCGGTGACGCAACTGCTGCTCCACATCGCTGTATTTAACGATAGGACCCGCTATCAGTTGAGGGAACATCATGATGTACACGATGTAATCCGTCAACTTGTCCATCGGCTTCACCTGACCACGGTAGGTATCCAAAACATAAGTGATCGACTGGAAGGTGAAGAATGAGATACCGATGGGCAGCACAATCTTCGACAGATTAATACCTTTAATTCCAAACAACGAAAGTATTGCATTGAAATTATCAACGAAGAAATTGGCGTATTTAAAATACACCAATAGTCCCAGGTTGAGAATGATAGCAATGGCACACAACCAAGAAGCCGTTTTCCGTTCTCCGTTTTCCGTTTTCCGTTTCACCATCGCTTTCACAAGGAAATAGGTCGCCGTGGTGGATGCCAGCAGGATCAGGATGAATTCCGGCCCACCGTAGGCGTAGAACACGATGGAGAACAAAAGGATCACGTAATTCCTAAACCTGCGAGGACACACGAAGTAGAACAGCAGGAAAACCGGCAGGAAATATAGAAGAAAAACGTTGCTACTAAATACCATATTATTATATTTTATTATTCGATAACTATTTCATAAACCCGGCCTTCAATATCGGTTTTGTTGTATGGAATCAATCCCTGTTCCCACACGATGGGAGGCCACCATTCGGAGTAATGATATTCTTGGGTAACGATGCACTTCATTTGGTTGTTGGGGATGCTAGAGTGCTGGTTGTCGATATAGCCCATCACCTCCATGTGGTCGGGGTCGGGGCCGAGGCGCCAGATGATTTCGGTGGGACGCCATTCAATCTCGTAATAGTACCAGTTTTCTTTGAAGTCGGCGTTGGGCATCGGTGTTCGAATGGTTAGGGCTTTATAGGTAGGATACCAACGCATTGCCTCGAAGTTACGGTTCTTGTCGTAAGGGATGGTGTCGAGTCCCCCTCTGAACTTTGGAGGCTCGGTGGAAGCTAAATCCCAGTTGGTGCAGCAGAACATCACATCGTTGTTGAGTGTAGCGTCTTCTTCGCAGTTCTCCCTATCGCCACGTGACCATCGGTAATACTCCCAGGGCCAGAATTTCGAGGCTTTCACGATCTCGATGTCGATTTCAGAATAGGGATGATAGGGGGTGCGTTGTGGTTGTTCCGAGTCGTCCCACTTGGGGATGTAGCCCCCATCCTTGAAGACGGGACGGCGTTGGTTCCACATGCTACCATCGGCATAGATCAGCCAGAAGGCGTAGGTCAGACCGTTCCATAGGTTTTCTTCGTTGAGCATCTCGGGGAACTTGATCTTGCCACGGTATTTCCCGTAGGTGAAGCCTACGCGGGTGCGGATTCCCGTGGATTCTTTGCGCAAGTGCCCCTCGGTGCTAGCAGGGTTGATTAAGCTGATATAGCTACTATCGGGAGCGGCTTTCACCGTAGTCCCAGGTGTTTCGCTAACCACTGGATAGTCCATCATCAGCTGTGTGGAATCGAAGCGGGTCCGGTTGGCCTCATACTCCTCACGAGTGTAGGGGTCGTCGCCCATCACGTCTTTGATGACGGGGATATTGCGGAGTGTGTATTGTCGGCTGACATGGCTGAAAAACTGTTCGAACAAAGCATTGGGGGTTTGGACATCCCCGTAATTCAGGCCTTGTCGGGCATCCAGCACCGCCCGGGTTTTCAGCATACGGCCAGATTGGATGACTTTGATATGCTTGGAGGGATGCGTTTCGAACCATCCAAAAGGATTCACAAGACAGCCGTTCTCATCCGATTGCCCGATAAACTGGATGTAATCTGGTATCTCGGCAAGTCCCTCCTCGTCGCAGAGCACCAGCATGAAACTATATTTTCCAGCGCGTGGATTGCGTTTCCAGCGTTGGTTGACAAGGTTTTTGCCCAGACCTTCGTTGGTCATCCACATCGCGTCGATGAACAGTTGATCCGTGACGCTGATATGGTTTTTCACTGCTTTTTCGACGACTGAGTTGTACCATTCTTTGTCATTGCGGATGTTTTGCACATTGTTCTCGATACTGACTTTGGTATTCCATTCCTCAGTGTTATCAGAGCCATAATACACCCGTTCATCCCTTGGGTTTCCCACGATACGCAAGGCGTCGCGCACCAGCCAGCTTTCAACGGGCTTGAAGCCAACGGTCACATCTTCCCAACTGCCATAGAAATTCTCCCCTGACAGGGCACTTGTATCGGGGAACTTATAACTGTCGTTCTGATAATAAATCTTATAGTACATGCCCTTTCTCGGGGCAATAAAGCGAAAATGCAACAAACCGTCGCCTTCTTGGGTCTGTCTGGCCGAGGGAATACAGACACCGTCTGTCACCGCGCTTTCGAGGTCCATGTCAATATTGACGGTGCGACCGCAGCCGAAATTGGTCATAGGACGGAAGTGGCAGTTCACGCTTTGGTGAATGAAGAAAGCCGCCACCAGGGCAAGCAACAGGACAATCACAAGGAGAAGGACGCGCTTTTTCATTGTCTCACAATTTTGATGGTTTTGTCGTTGACGACCAGCACATACACCCCTGCGGACAGCGAGGGGTTAAGGCTTATTATGCAATTGTCATCAGAGACACACGGCTCTGAGAACACCTTCCTTCCGAGCATATCATAGATGGCAATCTCTGTTCCATTTGCCACCTCTTCGCTCAGCCGCAAACGAATCGGGCCCGAGGAGGGGTTGGGGTAAACCATGTCGGTCTCTGAAGAGATGTCGTCGAGGAAATCGAACGACTGCCACCATTGCAGGTATTCATTCACACGACGTTGGAGAAAATGTTCTATGTAATAATTGCCCTCGTTCCAATAGGCCATCGATGAAGGATAACCGAAACGGTGGCTGTGGTCTTCAATGTGCGGACGGAGCGAGTCGACAATGCCATTGAAAAGCAGGGAAGTGTTATCATAAAGGAACAGCCCCGAGCACAACTCCACCATTCTTGCCTCAAAAGCATCTTTGAAGTCTTCGTTTTCAAGGAGTTTGCCAAACATCATTTTGGATTCCGGGTAATTGCCCCATGTCAAAGGCGGATTCCACACACCCGCATTGGCAAAGGGATCCATCTCGCTATAGGTAAGCGTGGCGTCTCCGTCAAAGAAAATCCATCTCCACGGATCGTCATTTTCTTGGAAACAACGCATGTTATTGCCCGGCCAGTCATAGTTGGCGATGAACGTCTCGAAGAGGATGTAATCCGCAAAGTTCTGCACGTCAATCAATTCACAAAGGTGCTCGTAGTTTTCTTCTTCGGCAAGGCTTACGTTTTTCAGCCAATTCATCATTGCCATGAAATTGATGTTGTTGCCGCAATCCACATTCCCGTGCCAATCATTGATGATATTGCAGTGGTCCTTGTCGATGCCAAAATGGTCCTCCAGAAAACGTTCATCCATCTTCTCCTGGATGAAATACACGCCCCAGTATTCCCCATTGAGGTAGAGGATGGTTGGGCGGCTGTTAGAGGCCGGCAGGCCAAGTTGTAAGGCAAGCTTGTTGCACAAATAGTCCTGCCCGCCCTGGAAAGGCCAGAACGCTCCAAACGGCTTGAAAACCAGATGCTTATAACTATCAACAACCGAGTCGTTGTAGAAATTGTACTCAAATCGTTTGTTTCCGTATTCCTCACGGGCATAGACTTTCAGTCCCTTCGATTGATAACGCCGCGAACGATGGCCGTGGGTACGCAACCCACAGATCTGATTGAGACCTTCGTTGCTGGCACACTCGTAAAACTCGAAGTTGGCCACCCGTTCCCATTCCAGGCCAGTCATACAATAATTGCCTGTGTTGTCGGGATAATGAGGGTCGTAATTCACGCCTGGAACCATGATACCCGTATGGTAATCGAACAAGTCGAGTGTGTCGGCACAAATCGAGATGACCGGAAAACCGTGTGTGTCGCACCCTAGGGAATGGATGAAATAGCTGTTGGTGGCCACAGCACTGACACAACTGTCATTCTCATCGTATACCGCGGCTCGGATGACGATGCAATGCCTAACCGAGTCGGGAATAAAGACCAGCGAATCGGGCGACATTGTGATGGTATAGATGTCGGAGGTAGAATAAAGGCTCCCGTCCAACAGCAGCGGCTCCGTGTAGAGCCGCGACTGTGCTGTTGGACGGTTGCCGTTGGTGGTAAAACGGATGTGGTGGTTGGAGTAAAAAGGACTCATTTCCAACTGGAACGACTCCTCATAAAAGCCTCCTGGAACGGAAAAGCAAACCTTCTCAACGGGTTGGGCTGTGCCAAAAAACGGCACAAGCAGAACCCATCCCACCAAAAGTATAATTGCCTTATTTAACTTTCCGTTTTCCACTTTCAGTTTTCCGTTTCCTCTCTTAAGGGTTGCGGCTCGCTCTTGCGGATGTCGAGCTCGTTGATGAGGTTGGTGGCGCCGGCGTACTTGTCGATTATGAAGAGCACGTAGCGGATGTCCACGTTGATGGTGCGTTGGAGTTTAGGCTCGAAGTTGACGTCGCCGCTCATGGCTTCCCAGTTGCCGTCGAAGGCCAGGCCGATGAGTTCGCCCTTGCCGTTCATGATGGGGCTGCCGGAGTTACCGCCGGTGATGTCGTTGGTGGAGAGGAAGCACACGATCAGCTCGCCGTTCTCGTCGGCATACACGCCGTAGTCTTTTCTCTCGATGAGTTCGAGGAGGCGTTTGGGGGCGTCGAATTCATAGTCGCCAGGGATGTACTTCTCAAGGATGCCGTTGGCGGTGCACACATAGTCGTAATGCACGGCGTCGGCGGGCATGTAGTCCTTCACCGAGCCATAGCTCATACGCATGGTCGAGTTGGCATCGGGATAGAGGCTCTTGCCGGGCTGTGTGGCGGCGTAGTATTCACGCAGGCCTTTCACGAAGATATGGTCGTTCTCTTGAACGGCGGTCTGGGCTTCGGCGTAGGCTTGACGGTTTTCCTTGAGGATGCTGACCATTTGGCTGGCCACCATGAAGGCATAGTCCTTGTCCATCTTTTTCTTGCTAGGTTTGGCGAGGAAGGCCTTGATGCTCTCGGGAGTGGCAAACACCGAGTTTTCGTAGACGTAGTCGGCAAAGGCGTCGATGTCGCCCTTGAACTTCTTGTCGATGACCTTGCTGTAGAACTCTGGCAGTTCATCCTCATTGAAGGCGTTGCGATAGAGTTTCAGCATCTCGGCGAAGGTCTTGTGCTCCACCTGCGGGTCGGTTTCGGCAAACATCTCGTTGAAATCGATTTCGTTGAGTTGGGCCAAAACCATCTCGGCCATGTCTTTGTCTTTCTTTTCCATGGCGTTGTAATAAGGCATGAAGGCCATGGCGACACCGGCGGGACCGGCTTGAGCGACGAAGTTGGGATAATAGATGAACTTGGAGATGTGACCGAGTTCCTCGTAGGCTTTCATCAGGTTCGGGAGGGCTTCGCCGTATTCGGCTTTGCGATTGGCGTCTTCGCTGACCCATTTCTTGTAGTTGTTTTCAAGGCGCACTTTGGCTTCGCTGACTTTGTTTTTGCGGAGCATCTGGCACTGGCCGATGAAGTTCTTCCAGGTGTTGGCCAGGCTGGCGTGGCTGTCGGCATACATCAGGTTGATGGCGGGATCGGCTTTTTGGAACTCTTCCATCACTTCGAGCTGTTTTCCGAAGATGTCGATGATGATGGGATAGAAGGTTTCCACGTTATAGTCGATGCCATAGCTCGACATGTAACGCTCGGTGCTGCCCGGGAAGCCCCAGATCATGGTGAAGTCGTCTTGTTTCACGCCATCGAGGCTGATGGGAAGGTGATGTTTGGGAGTGAGCGGCACGTTGTCGGCGCTGTAGTCGGCGGGGTTGCCGTCCTTGTCGGCATACACGCGGAAGATCGAGAAGTCGCCGGTGTGACGGGGCCACATCCAGTTGTCAGTGTCGCCGCCGAACTTGCCGATGCTCTCGTTGGCCACGCCCACGAGACGCACATCGGTGTAAACTTGATACACAAACATATAGTATTCGTTACCCTCAAAGAAACCTTTGATGACGGGGTTGTACTTGCCGTCTTCCGAAGCTGCGTTCTGGAGTTCCTTGATTTTGGCTGCGATGGCGACGTTACGGGCTTCCCAGTCCATGTCGTCGGTGACCACGCCGAGGATATCCTTGGTGACGTCTTCCATGCGGATGAGGAAGGAGGCGGTCATCTCGGGAGCGGGGATTTCCTCGCTATAGTCCTTGGCCCAGAAGCCGTCGTGCAGGTAGTCGTGCTCCATGGAGCTGAGTTTTTGGACGGCGCCGTAGCCGCAGTGGTGGTTGGTGAAGAGCAGGCCGTGCTCACTCACGATCTCGCCGGTGCAGAAGAAACCGGTGGGGCGAGGGGTGCTACCCAGACCCACGATGGCGTCCTTCAGGCTGCTGTGGTTGATACTGTAAAGTTCTTCAGGAGTCAACTGCAGACCCATTTTCTGCATATCGACATAGTTCAGGCGCTCCACGAACATCGGGAGCCACATGCCTTCATCGGCACGCACTCTGCCAACCATAGCGAGGACGGCGAGAGCAAATACGAGTAATTTTTTCATTTAATGAGTTGTGATTTAAGATATTATTGATTACGAATTTTGTTGCCTAAGATAAAGCCGAAGATACCGGTAAGCAGGATGCCGATGGTGGTCTGGATCAGGTTGAGCATATCCACCAGGGGTGAAACGCCTTGAAGCACTTCAGAGTCCATGCCTGCCATGTTTTTCAGGCTGACGCCCAAGGCGTCCACATACTCCAGCGGAGAGACCTCCGATTGGAAAAACACGGCGAACAGGAGTACGGTGACGATGTAGGTGACAATCATCTTGAACATGCTCTCACCGTAGCCGAAGAAAAGGTCGGAGAGGCTGTTTCCGATGATATGCCACACCCTGCCCGCCTTGGTCCAAAAGCCGAGTTGTTTGTCGGACAGTTCGGCCATCATGCGACGGCGTTCCATGCGTCTGCCTTGCACGTAGCCCCAGTTGGCGTCAGCGTTGAAGCCACGTTCGTTCCAGAGGCCTGTGAGGGTCTTGTAGATGTCTTCCGCATCGGACCACCGGGCCTTGATGGAGGCGTCGGGGCTCCAATCGGAGACCACCTGCATGTCGTTGGTACGTTCTCCGGTGCCATAGGTATGCCAATCCACCAGGAATTTGGTGTAGGCTTTTTTGTTTTGTTGCACCAGCTGGTCGTTCACCAGGTTTTCGCGGCGGATATTGGTGGCGTCGCCGAAGTAGGTGTAATAGAGACTTGAGTTGCTGATGCGGGCGTGTTTGAACAGCACCACGCCTTCGAAGAAGCAGCGATAGAGGTCGCAGAAGTCGATGATGGCATCCTCGAAAGTCGCCTGGTTGATACGGGCATAGCGGAAGTCGCTCCACATCATGTAGGCGTATCTGAAACGGCAGTTGGTCAAGGTGGCTTTCCTGAACGAAACGCTTTGCAGGTTGGGTTCGTTGGGGGTGGAGGAGCAATCGAAACTACAGCTATCCAGGACTGCCTCGTCGAATTTGCAGTGTTTCAGCGTGGCGTTCTTGAAATTGACTTTAGTGAGCGTACACCCGCTGAAGTCAACACCTTCAAGCACTTGCCCCGAATAATCAACCCCTATGATTACTTTCTCTTCCATCAGTATATCTCTTAACTTTTAACTTTTATCTCTTATCTCTTAACTTTTATCTCAACAAAACCTCCGGTCCCATATTGTAGTAAATGTCCACCGGGATGCCGGCGTTGTTCACGCGGTCGAGGTCGGCTTGCAGTTCGGGTTTGATGAGCATACGTTCTTCCATCCAAGCTTTGGTGGCTTCATAGTCGCCGTTGCCTTGGTTGATGAGGATGTCGCCTGCCAGTTTCTCGACGGCCACTTTCATCTTCTCGAAGTCGATGGCGTATTGGCCTTGTTCGTTGCGGATGAAGGCGCCTTCGTTCTGCATGTAGTTGAACTCGATCATATTGGCCTTGCCATGGGCGCTGGCGGCGCCGAAGCGCACGGAGCGGAAGATGCCGGCGAGGAAGGTGGTGTAGTTGTCTTCGAGTTCGGTGTTGGTGTATTCACCCATTTCGGCGAGTTTGGTCACGAGGTAGAGGCCCAGCACGTCGGCTTTGGCTTCTTCGAGGCCGTTGTAGAGGTTGCCGAGGGCTTCGCGGACGGTACCCTTTCCTGTGATGGTGTTCTTGATACCCATGCCGTGGGCGGTCTCATGGAACATCACGTTGGCGAAGAAGGCGTCGAATTTGATGTGTTCCATCGACTCGGGGGTCATCAGGGTGTTGGAGATCGGGACGAGGATCTTTTCGAACTTGGCGGCCATGGCGTTCTTGAGCTGGAGTTTGCGGGTGCCGCGTTGCAGCTGTACACGCTCGTCGTTAGGCAGGTTGATGGCGATGGTCTTGCTGTTGGCGTTGCAGTCGCCGGCGTAATAAACCACGTCGTAGGCGGCCAGGTCGACATCGGAGCCAGGCACTTCTTTCTTGTATTCTTCCGGAACGGGGAGTTGCTTTTGCAGTTCAGGCACAAAGGCGGCATAGCGGGCCAGCTGTTTGGTCCACTCTTGGTCTTTGATGAGGATGAAGGCCTCGTGAGAGGCTTTGATGCCGTAACGGGCGTCGGTGTAGTTCTCGATGGGACCGATCACCATGTCGATGTTGTTGTTGCGGACATCCATCCAGCGCATGTCGCTCTCGAAATAGTCGTCGGAGCGGAGTGCCATGGCACGGAGGCGCAGGTACTCGGCGAATTCCTCGTCGCCAGCCAGCTGTGAGGCGTCGTCGAGCAGAGAGGCGGCTTTCTTGATCTGTTGGTCGAAGTAGTCATGATACCACACGCACTTCAGGGCGCCATTCTCGTCGCGGACGATCATGGTGTACTGGCTGTTCTTGTCGGGATCGTCG
Source organism: uncultured Bacteroidia bacterium (assembly GCA_902801465.1). Classification (GTDB taxonomy): domain Bacteria; phylum Bacteroidota; class Bacteroidia; order Bacteroidales; family F082; genus Limimorpha. The sequence goes on from CADCIH010000004.1 coordinate 36,525, forward strand.
AAGGCCTGCCATTCCTCCTCGGTCATGTCCTGGGGATAGAATCGGGCACCGGCGGGTTTTTCTCCGTAGCCTTCCACGAAAGGCTTGTTGTTGTCGAGGCCGTCCCAGGGACCGTAGGTGATTTCAGCGAAACGTTGTACGTCGGGATCGCTGATTTTGCTCATTAATTCAGCTTTGTCGCCGTAATTCTCTTGCCAGAAGAGGTCTTCCATAATGTCGGCCGCTTCGAAAAGCAGGGGGAGCATTTCCCTCTCGTTTTCGCTCAAATGGCTGATGTCGGTGGTCAACGTGTATTCAGCATACTTGTCGATCAGCTTGGGTTGGGGTTGTTCTTCCACTTGTTTAGGTTTGTTCACGCAGGCAACGGCCAGCAGGGCCAATGCTGCAATGTAGGTTAAATGCTTGATTTTCATATAATTACATTTGTTTAAACGATTTCCGATAATAAGCGGACAAAATTACGTCATTTTTCGTAATATTGCAAATCATTTTAGAGCTATGAAGAAACGTAAGGTTCCGCATACTTTTGTAATCGTATTTTGTTGCATTTTATTGGCGGCCATGATGACTTGGTTCATCAAGCCGGGCAAATATGTGCAGGAGCAGGTGGATGGCGAGCAGGTGATGACGTTTTATTATCAAGACGAGCTGCCCGAGGCTTATGCTGCCGAGTTCCACGCCGAGCCTCAGACCTGGCAGGTGTTTGCCGCTTTGTTCAAGGGCTTTGAGCGACAGAGCGGCATCATCGTGTTCATCCTGATTGTAGGTGGCGCCTTTTGGATCATGAACAAGAGCCAGGCCATCGACACGGGCATCATGGCGTTTTTGGGCTTCACCCAAAAGCTGGAGCGGCGCAAATGGATTCGGAAGATCGGGGTGAACAACATTGTCATCACGATGATCATGATTTTGTTCAGCCTGTTCGGATCGGTGTTCGGGATGAGCGAGGAGACCATTGCTTTTACGTTGATTATCATCCCATTGGCCATCTCCATGGGCTATGACTCCATCGTGGGCGTCTGCATGGTGTATGTGGCGGCGCACATCGGTTTCTCGGGGGCCATGCTCAACCCCTTCACCATCGGCATCGCGCAGGGCATCGCCGGCATCCCTTTGTTTTCGGGCATCGGATATAGGTTCATCTGCTGGGTGATACTCACCATCATCGGCATCGTTTTCGTGTTGATTTACGCCAAAAAAGTGAAGAAAAACCCAAAATTGTCGATCGTGTACGAAGATGACGAGTACTGGAGGGGGAGTGGAGAACGGAAAACGGAAAACGGAAAACGGAAAACGGAAAACTCACAAAATACCAAAAAGCATTCGTGGTGGGTATATGGGATTGTTTCGGCGGTGTTGGTGTATTGTGCCATTCGTTATCCTATGACGGAGATGCAGATTGGCAACAGCGCGTCAACCTTGCCATTGCTACCTATCGGTGCGGGTTTGTTTGTCATCATTGGCTTTTTTGCCTTGCGCAAGTCGGTTCCTTATTTCATCCTGACCTTGTTGTTCGGCACGGTGTATTACCTTATCGTGGGCGTGTTGGGTTACGGTTGGTACATCATGGAGATTGCCACTCTATTCCTTTTCATGGGGGTATGTAGTGGTTTTGCCATCGGCAAGAGTGCAAGCGACATCGCCAAGTTGTTTCTCGAGGGCATGGGCGACATCCTCTCAGCGGCCATCGTGGTGGGACTTGCGGCGGGCATCGTCATCGTGTTGCAAGAGGGAGGTGTCATCGACACCATCCTTTACGGCTTGTCAAAGTCGATGAGCAACCTGGGGGTCATCGCTTCCACAGAGATCATGTATGGCATTCAGACTTTGATTAATATCGTGATTCCTTCGGGTTCGGCCAAGGCTGCCATCACTATGCCTATCATGGCGCCATTCAGCGATTTGATCGGCATCTCGCGTCAGACCACGGTGATGGCTTTTCAGTTCGGCGACGGTTTCACCAACATGATCACCCCCACTTCGGGTGTGCTCATCGCCACGTTGGGTGTGGCCCGCATCCCTTGGGAGAAGTGGGTGCGCTTCATCTGGAAGTTCATCCTGATCCTGATTGTCATCGGGGCGTTGCTGCTCATCCCCACGGTCACCATGAGTTTAAACGGTTTTTAGTTTTTCACCAACTTCTTCACGCATTGTCTCCCCTCTCGGTCGATGATGTTGACCACATATAGTCCTACGGGGCGGTCGCTCAAGTCGATAATCATGACTTCGTCATCGGCATCCAGCTGGCACACCTGCTGTCCCAGGATGTCGTAAACCACAACCTGTTGCAAGCCCTTGCCTTTGATGACAAACTGGTCGCGGGTAGGATTGGGGTAGCACAGCGCACCGCTATCGGGTACGATGACATCGTCAGTGGAATTGAAATACTCGATAAGCTCCGCCCTGAAGTACCAGTCGCGCTGAAGCAGAAAATCGTCAACCACCTGCATGTCGGCGTACCATCGTTCGGGAGTCTCGGGAAAGCCAAACCGTTGAGACTGTCGTGGCACCTCGTCTTCCATCAATCGGCCATATTCGTCGAGCACCTGTTTCATGGACTCGTAGCTCAGATGGGTCTTGCGCAGCTCGAAGTAACGTTCCCGAAACATTTTCAGGAATTCTTTGTTTTGCCTGAAATGGATGAAGACTTTGCTGTTACCGCCTTCATTCAAGGAATGTTCAATGGCGTTGAACTCGGGGCTGGTAAAGCATCCGTCGCCATCATAAAACAACCACCTGAAGCGACCGCCAGCCCGAGGCTGCCAGATCTTCACATTGTTTTGAGGCCAGTCGAGATTGGCTGAGAAAGTCTCATAAAGCATGTAATCCAAGAAGCTGGAGACGTCGATATGTTCCGAGACATAGGCCCAGTTTTCCGGTTCGCCCAGGTCCGACTCTTTGATCCAGTTATAGATGAGGTGCCAATCGGTCGGGTCGCCATAATAAGGCACGCCCCAATACTTGATCATGGCCAACTCTTCGAGGTCGAGGTCAAAATGGCTTTCCAGGTAGCGTTCGTCGGGGGCTTCCTCCATGGTATAGATGCCCCAGTACTCGCCGTTGATGAAAACGACGACTTGGCGTACTGCCAGCGACTCGAAGTCGAGGTTGCGGGCAATGCTGTTCGAGAGATACTCCTGCCCTCCCGTATGAAGCCAGTTGCTGCAACGGAAGGGATGCAGACAGATATGCTTGAACTTCTCGAGCGAGGACTCGCCGAAGAACGGGAAACTGAACTTTTTCTTGCCGTACTCCTCACGGGCGTAAAGCTTCATGCCTTTTTGCTGAAAAAATCGCGAAGCGCCTCCATGGGTCCGCAAACCGCAATATTGGTTAACACCTCGGTTGTCGGGTTCATAGAACTCAAAATTAATCACGCGTTCCCATTCCCTGCCTCGCATCTTGAAGTTTCCGGTATGTGTGGAGTCGGAGGAGTCGTAATGGATTCCCGGGACAAAGATACCTGTCTCATAATCGAACAGCGACAGTGAATCGACGGTGATCTCCACCACTGGCAGGCCATGGAAGTCGCACCCCAGCGAGCCGATGAAATAAGTGTTGGTCACAGGCTCGCACAAGCGGTTGCCATCGGCGTCGAAGGCGGCGGCGCGGATGACGATGGCACGTTGTACGTCGTCGGCAAGATAAAAGATGGAAGGGATGGTATTCACAATCGTGTAGATGTCCGAACGGGAATACATGGAGCTATCCAAGGTGAGGCTGCCAGTATAAAGCGGCGAATTGGCGTCGGGGATGTTGCCGTTGGTGGTAAACCGGATTTGGTTCTGAGCGTAATAATTGTACATTTCCAACTCGAACACATCCTCATAGAAGCCGCCAGGGGTCACGAACACCACCGTATCGACTTGTGGCTTCGCCGATAGCGAGGCCAGAAACAGGACCAATAGCAACAGCGTCTTCTTCATGATCTCTTGTTTTATTTGCTCCATCTGGTGCAAGTATGGCAATCCTTGGGTGCCTTGCGTTGCCCGAAATGCTTTTGGCTGCCACAGCTCGCCAAGGCCAAGGACAACAGGAACACAACTAATAGACGGAAAAACGTTTTCATTTCGCCAGCCATTGTGAAGGGTTAAGGCAATCGGTGCCTTGCCGTAGCTCGAAATGGAGCTCTGTCTTGCCTTCGGCGCGGTCAGTATGGATCTTGCCGATATCTTGTTTGGTCTTCACCTTGTCGCCGCGGTTCACGTAAGCTTCGTCGAGTTGTGAGTAGACCGTGAAAAAGTCGCCGTGGCGAATGATGATTCCTATGTTCGACGCCGAGGGCTTCACCACGCTCACCACCACACCCTCGAACACGCAACGAGCCTTGGCGTTTTCGTTGGTCACGATGTCGATGCCGTTGTTTGTTATCGTCACTTTGTCGGAGACAGCCGAGGCGTGTTTGCCGAAAGAACTCGATACGGCGCCTCTTTCAACCGGCCAAGGAAGTTTCCCCTTGTTGGCTGAAAAACTCGTCGAGAGGGCCTTTTCCGTAGGCGTGAGGGCCATTTTATCGGGTTTGCCCGAAGTCTTGCCTTTGCTTGCCGCTTCCTTGGCGGCGCGCTCGTTGGCTTTGCGGATCTCTTCGGCAATGATATCATCGATTTGTTTCTGGAACTTCTTGGCTTGGGCCTGTTTTTCCTTGATGCTCTGTTGTATGTTTCCTTCCTGTTTTTTGAGTTGTTTCACCTGGGCGTTGAGTTCTTCTTTTTCTTTTACCAGCAACCCTTGTTGTGCTTTTTCCTCGGCCAGCAAGGCGGTTTGTTCTTCACGGGCTTTGCGGTTGGCTTCGACTTCTTCACGCACCCGGCGTTGGTTTTCGGAAATCTGTTCGATCTTGGTCGTCCGTGCTTCGGCGAACTGCTGGATGTAACGCATCCTACGCGTGGCTTGGTTGAAGTCTTCCGAGGCAAACAGGAATTCCAGTTGGTCGTAATGGTTTTTGTTGCGATAGGCAAACAGCACCATCTTGGAGTATTCACCGCGCAGTTTCTTGAGTTCGCCACTCAGTTTGTTGATGTTGTTCTCCCCTTGCTTGATGTTTCGGTCGAGTACTTTGATTTGCTCGTTATAGGCATTAATGAGTTTTTGCCGGTTTTTGATCTTCTGGTCCATCAGCGACACTTGGTTCAGGGTCACCTGTTTGTTTTTGGAGGTTTCCTTCAGCAGTTTGTTCGCCGATTCAATCTCTTTTTGAAGCGAGTTGATTTCTTTTTGAAGCGACTCTTTGGTGCGTTGGGCATAGCCCCCGAATGAAAGGAGCAGCATCAGCAGCACCAGTCCCAGTCTCATCTTTTTCATAGCTTTATCCTTTCGTAGTTTTTGTTGATTTTAAAGGGAAATGTTGTAGGTTCATTCCAATGGATGTCGGAGTATCTGATCTTGGCCAGATATTGTCCAAACCGTATCTCCACATGATCGCTGTTGCCGTCGCCCAATAGCAAGGCTTGGGTCTCTTTGAGCGTGGCCGACAGGGGGAGTTTCCCCGCAACGGCAGAGAGCGGCTCGGCAAGGTAGGTCTGGTCGAGTCGGTTGACCAGAAAGACGGAGTCTTCGGTGACCAAGGTACGGACATTTTCCATGCCCAGGAACGCCGATGCCGAGAGCCAAACCACGCTATCGCGCCTCATCCTGACAGTCCCGGTAAAGCTCATTTCTCCGTTTTCCGTTTTCATTTCTCCGTTCACCTTGGCGCTAAACCACTCATAGTTTGAGGCATTCGCCGTCGGCGAGACCAACTTTTTCTTCGGGGAACAGGAGAAGGCGAGAAACACGAGAAGAAGAGTGGAAAACGGAAAACGGAAAACGGAAAACGGAAAACGAAGAATTTTCCATTTTCCACTTTCAACTTTCCGTTTTCCGTTTTCCGTTTTCCGTTTCATAGTTCTTTTGCTTTGTTCCGGTATTCTTCGGCTTTCTCGAGTTTGTTGACTTTCTCGAGGATGTCGGCATAATGCTCGTAATAGGTCTTATCGGGGTTGGGTAGCAGTTGGATGGCTTTCTCCATCTGTTTCTCGGCTGTTTGGTATTCGCCCAGCTCATAGAGCACCCAAGCGTAGGAATCCAGGTAGATGGCGCTTTCGGGTTCCAGTTCCACGGCGTGCTGCGCCATGGTTTTGGCCTCGTCGAGACGTTCTTTCCTCAGTGCGAGGTAATAGGCGTAGTTGTTCAGCACCAACGCGTTGTCGGGCTCCACCCTCAGAACGCGGTCGTAGGCGTCGAAGGCTTTCTCCACCTCACCCACTGAGTGATAGAGGTCGCCGAGATAGCTGTCGAAATCGGCCAGAAGCTTCTTGTCGGTCACAAACTTGCGTCCCTTCTCGAAATACTTGATGGCTTCCTCGTCTTGCTTGTCGTAAGCATGACTCACGCCGGCAAACCAGTAGAACACGGGCTGGGTGGGATAGTATTGCAAAGCCTCTACTGAGTGTTTCTTCAGCGAGTCGAACTCCATCAACGGCGCCTCGCACAGCACGAGATACTGCCATGCACCGTAGTTGGAACGGTCGAACTCAAGGGCTTTCACCGCCATTTGCTTGCAATGTTCAAAGTCATCGCCTTTGATGTAATACGAGGCCAATATCAGATAGCCCAGTTGGTTGTCGGGATAGGCTTCCACAAAGGCATTGCCCGCACGCAGGGCTTGTTGGTCGATGGCCTTGGTGTCTTCAAACTTGTTGAACCAATACTCGTAGATGTTGGCCTTGGTGTTGAAATCAAGGTTTTTGTTGTTAATCGCGGCAATCAACTCCTCGAACGCCTTGTCGAGATCGCCTTTCTTCTCGTAATACTCGAGCAGTGAGATGTTGATGTATTGGTCGTTGGGATCGATTTCCTTAATTTGATTATACAGTTTTATTGCTTCTTTTTCTTTTCCCGAATCTGTGTAAACTTTGGCGAGCATGTGGTAATAGCGGGTGTTTTCGGGGTTGTTGGCGATCATCTTTTCCAACTCCGAAATCATCTTCTTGTTGTTGCCTTGCCGCTTGTAAATCTCAAGGCGTTGTTCTGCCACCATTTCGTTGGCGCCGGCTTGGTTTTCGAGCAGGTCGAGTTTCTCGAGGGCTTTTTTGTAATTCTCTGTCACCAGATACACTTCCAGCAGGTCGGAAAGCAGGTTGATGTCGTCGGGATATTTCACGGTGAGACGTTCATAGATATCGGCGAACTCCTCAAACTGTTCCCTATTGCGGTAAAACATGCCCAAGCGCATCTGGTACCATTTGTTTTCCGGGTCCAGTTCCGCGGCTTTCTTGCTCATGGCAAAGCCTTCGTCCATCCTTCCAGCCCTGACGTATTGTTCGCTCAGCTCGAACATCGAGGCGGCATCGTCGGGCATGTATTTAAGGGCTTCTTCAAAATGCGTGATGGCTCCTTGGACGTCTTCCTTGTATTTGCATTCGATGCCTTTGGAGAAGGCTTCGGCGTTTTTCCGGATGTCAACCTGGGAGAAGCCCAGGGTGGAGCACATCCATAACAAAAATAATATGATCCAAATACGTTTCATTCTACCGATGTGGCACCCCGATGGGGTGCGGTGGATTATGGGGGTTCGTTTATGTTTTTTACCGATGTGGCACCCCGATGGGGTGCGGTGGATTATATTGTTCCTTTTCTACCGATGTGGCACCCCGATGGGGTGCGGTGGGTTTATTTGTTTTCCTTCCTACCGATGTGGCACCCCGATGGGGTGCGGTGGTTATATTGTTCCTTTTCTACCGATGTGGCACCCCGATGGGGTGCGGTTTTCCGTTTTCCGTTTTTCGTTTTCCGTTCCCCATTCACTTTCCTGTATGTCCAAATCCCCCTGCTCCGCGTTCCGTCTCCGAAAGCACCTCTACTTGAACCGGTTCCATTTGTTCGCATTTGGCGATGACCAGTTGGGCGATGCGGTCGCCGCTGTTGATGACAAACGGTTTGTCCGAGAGATTAATGAGAATCACACACACCTGTCCCCGATAGTCGGCGTCGATGGTGCCGGGCGAGTTCAGCACGGTGATGCCGCTTTTGATGGCCAGTCCGCTACGAGGTCTCACTTGTCCCTCATAGCCTTCGGGGATCTCCATGTAGAGCCCCGTGGGAATCAAGCCACGCTGCATGGGTTCCAGTGTAATCGGCCCTTCGGGCAGCCAAGCACGCAAGTCCATGCCAGCGGAATTAACAGTCTCATACGCCGGCAAGGGATTGTTCGAGGTGTTAACAATGTTCAATTTCATAACTTTTATCTTTTATCTTTTAACTTTTATCTTCCCCATCACCCCTTTCACCAAGTCCTTCTCCTGCCAGCAAATGAAAGCGAAGAACACCAACAACAAGGCGGTGTTTACCACCAAAGTCCATACCGTGTTTTCGATTTGGATGTGTTTCTGAGCGAAAAACAGGGCGATGGCCACGGCAAAATACATGAAGGCCGACTTCAAGTCGTAGGGTATCGGAGCTTTTTTCTGACCCACAAAATATGAGAGCACCATGCAGGTGCCATAACCGGCAAAACCGCCCCAGGCACAGGCAATATAGCCGTATTGGGGCACAAAGATGAAATTAATGGCCAAAAGTACCACACAGCCGATTCCGGAAAAGACCGCGCCCCACCAGGTCTCGTCGATGAGTTTGTACCAGAACGAGAGGTTGAAATAAATGCCCATGAAGATCTCGGCCATCATCACGATGGGTACCACACGAAGACCTTCCCAATAGTCGCTCTTGATGATGTGTTTCAACAAAGGCATGTACATCACCACGGCGAGAAATGCAAACAGGGTGAATATGATGAAATATTTCATCACCTTGGCTTGGGCTTCTTTGTCGGCTGTATCACGCTTTCCGCCAAAGACAAAAGGCTCGTAGGCATAGCGGAAAGCTTGTGTAATCATCGCCATGATCATCGCGATTTTCACGCATGCGCCATAGATGCCCAACTGCACGTCACCTTCTTCACCTGGAACGATGAAACGATAGCAAATCTTATCGGCCACTTGGTTGAGGATGCCGGCCAGACCCAACAAGAGCAGCGGCCATGTATAGCGAAGCATCTGTTTCAGCAACTCGCGGTCGATGCCATAACGCATTTTCTTGATCTCAGGAATGAATCCAAAGGTAATCAAACTGGTGCAAATCAGGTTGACGATAAAAATATAACCCACCTGATAGCTGTTTTCGTACCAACCCATCAAAGCGGGATGGCTTTCCTTCAGACCGGGTGCCACCAGGAAAATAAACAGGTTCAGACCGATATTGAGGAAGATAAACAAAAGCTTCAAAGTGGCAAATTTGATTGGCCGGTTCTCGTAACGCAGACGGGCGAACAAGATGGCCTGGAAAGCGTCCAAAGCAACGATGATGGCCATGATCTCAACAAACTCAGGATGGTCGGCGTAATGAAGACCATTGGAAATGGGTTTTAGGAAAACACTCACCAGAAGCACAAACACCAGACTCACCAATCCCACCGTCAACCCGGAAGTGGAGAAAGCCTTATTGGGGTCGACGCCTTCCTTGTTGGAAAAACGGAAAAACGTGGTCTCCATGCCAAAGGTCAATATCACCAAAAGCAAAGCCGTGTAGGCATAAAGGTTGGTGACAATGCCGTAACCGCCTGATTCTGCGGCGATTTTATAGGTATAAAGCGGCACCAACAAGTAATTCAAGAACCTGCCGATGATGCTGCTCAAACCGTAAATAGCGGTTTGCTTCGCCAATGATCCTAGTCTGTTGTTATCTGCCATAGCTAATCAAAAACGCAAAAATAACGATTTTATTTGGAACGGGCTGAGGTTTCTCTCGGTAAATCAATGATAAACTCGGTCCCAACACCTTCCTGGCTCTCGAAACCGATGCTGCCTCCAGCTGATAAGATGATATTGTAGGCAAGTGACAACCCCACGCCCGATCCTCCTGTTTTTGTAGTGAAATTGGGTACAAAAATCATCTTTTTGTCCTCTTCCTTGATGCCCTTGCCGTTGTCCTTCACAGAGATGGCAAACGACGTCTCGGTGGCACGAAGACTTACGTCGATTCTTCCATTGGGACTTAATCCGATGGCCTGGGTGGCGTTTTTGATGATGTTTCCGATGGCGCTATTCAGGTTGGTCTTGTCGCCATTAAAGGTATAATCCACTTCGGGTTCGATTTCAAGATGGAACTCGATGTTGTCGGCATTGTCGTAGAGGTTCACGAGATTGCTTACCAGCTCGGCCAAGTCGAGAGGCTGAGGGTTGTTCACCGGCAGCTTGGCGTATTGTGAGAACGACGAGGCGATGTCAGAAAGGGCGTCGATTTGTTCCAAGAGCGTAGTCGTGGTACGTTGGATACGCCCGTCAACCATACCGTCCTGTTGTTCCGCAGAGCGTTGCAGCATCTGCACACTGAGTCGCATCGGGGTGAGCGAGTTGTGAATTTCATGCGCCACCTGTCGGGCCACGCCTCGCCAGGCCGATTCAGCGGCGGTGCGACGTAACTCGGCGGCACTCTTCTCCAGTTCCACCACCAACTGGTTATACTGTTTGATCAGAGCTCCGATCTCATCGTTGCCCCTCCACTCTATCGGCTCATTCTTCTGGTCAATCTTAAGGCCGCCCAATTTGTTCTGAATCAATGCCAGAGGCTGGGTCAACCGTTGGGTAAGACGCAGCACAAATATCAATGCGATGACCAGCAACAGCAAAATAATGTTGAGGTAGGTCAAAACAAAGTTCTTGATTTCCTTCTGAAGGTCGGTGGTACTTGAGAAGAAGGGCGTGTTGAGATAAGCCAAAGTATTGCCTTCGGCATCGGTCAGCGGGAGGTAAGCCGACTCGTAAACGGCTTCACCCAGTTGTTCCTGATGGGTAAAATAAAGTTCGTGGTTATGGTGGATGTTTTGGTAGGCTTCGGCGTTCATCAGAGGTGCCTGAAGGTTGAGTTCGAATATCTCGGGGCGTGTGGTGGCCAGCAGCTGTCCGTTGAGCTGGTACAGGTTGATATCGGTAAAGAAGGTGTTGGCGTAACGTTGTAACAGCTCATCCCATCGGTCGCGCGAGGCATATTGGAGCAGACTCTCAAAGTCGAGGTCGTTGCGCATCTCGTTCACCAAGGTACGGGTGGTCTCAAACTGGGCGTTTGCGGTGTTTTGGTTATACAGGCTTCTCATGTAGATCACCGAGACGGGGCCCACCACCAAAAACGAGATGCCCAGGGTCAACACAATCAAAGCCTGCAGGCGTTGTCCGAAGCTACGGTCGCGCCATTTTCGGGGTTCGTTGGCATTGCGCAGCCACACCACCAGCAGGAAAGGCAGCAACAGTCCGAGGAAGAACAGGGCAAAGGGCGCCGTAGTCTCCGACCATCCTTTTCGGGGCAGGCTTATCACCAGGACGTCGTTCTCGCCATGACTTACCGAATAGTGTTTGTAATGCTTGCTGTAGCTGAAATCGCCCTCGTTGAGTTCCATGCGGTTCAAAAAGTTGGGATACACATATCGTCCATATTTGTAAACCAACTGGCCATCACGATAGTTGGCCACCGAATAGTCGTACGAGAACCCTTCGGGGGTCATGGCCTTGTAAAATTCGTAGAAAAGTGTCTTTCGCAACAGTGTGTCGGAAGTGACCACTATCTTTCCTATATAGTTCGGGTCGAGGGTATAGTAGTCCATGAAATACAATCCGTCCTCGACGAGTAGATGTTTGTTGTTATCCAGTTTGTCCCTAAAATAGGCATCACAGTCGGTAAGGTAGTCGCCTGGCTGTATGGCAATCTCGGCGCCCGGGTCGCAAATGGTAAGGGTCACCGTATAGTCGTTCATCCTATCGTCGAAAAGCAGCTCTTTCGAATAGTCCAGCACCACATCGGCAAGCACATTGCTCTCCCCCAACACCATCTGGATGAAGTCGCTGTCGCCTTGAACCAATTCAGAAAACGCAACAAACGAAGTTTCAAAGCTGGTATCGCGTTTTTGGACGAGGGTCTCTGCCATGTCGCGAATACGGGCATTCTCCCTTTTTGTGATAATTTTTGAATAAATATAAGTACTTAAAATCGACACCAAAAGGATTACCAAGAACCCCAGTTTGAGTTCCTTTCCATTATTGTCTTTTTGTTCCTTTCTTTTCAAAAGGAGCGTCAGAGCCCCCACCACGATCAATAAAAGGGGAAGAAGCAAGACCCAAAGCAGCGATTTCCGGATTTGAGGTTTGGAATTAATCGTCAGATTTGACAACAGTTTTCCTTCCTTGTTAAAAATGGGAACGCCTTGTTCGTCTGAATGAAAGGCAATGTCGACATTGATAAGTTGAGGAAGAACGGTATTATAGTTCTCGGTATAGGGGTTGTTGGTTGGGAAACAGGTGCTGAGGAGGTTGTATTGATAGTAGTTCAGGCCTTCATTTTGATAGGACTTTACATAATAATAACCGCTGAGAAGATGAACGATGGTATCGTTGTCGGGACTGGCTTTTCGACGCATCAAACGGGGATTGACGTCATTGTGGTTCCATGAAACCAGACTATCGCCAGAGTAGACGAACAAGCCAGGATTGGCTTGTTTTTCGATGCGAAGCACCGAACGTTGCACGATCTTTTGAAGTAGGGTCTCAGAGGTAAAATGCCAAAACACCAAACCCAAAAGAAGGATAAGGCCCAAACCAGACCAAAGCAAGACTTTTCCTATGCGTTTTCCATTATCAGTCATGGTTCAAAGGTTTTTCAAAAAGATAAACCAAACTCGAGTACATCCCAGTATGATGCGCTTTCAGGTTGGACCGTAATCCAACCCAAGCCCCTCGGATCAAAGGCAAGGACTTGCCACGATAACGCTCGCTCAAAAACGAAATGTAAAAGGCGTCCCAGACGAGTTTTTTGGTGTCCACCGGTACGAAACCGATGGATTTCATCATAAATTTAAGGGTTTCAGGGGAAAAATGATTCAAATGACGGGGCACGTCCCAGGCGGCCCAATAGTCTTTAAAGTACTGACAATCAAACGATTGAAAGTTTGGAAGAGCTATCACAAGCCGACCTCCAGGTTTCAATAACCTGTTGATTTCTGATGTCTGAGATTTCAAGTCATCCACGTGTTCAAGGACGTGCCAAAGGGTGATTACATCGAAAGAAGCGTCATCAAGCGATCCCGAGTCTTTTGGCGCCAAGGGTTGGAAGCCGAGCCGTTTTTCGGCAATGATTTTGGCATCTTCAGAAGGTTCAATACCGACCACCTCCCAATCCTTTTGCTTCACATGAATTAAAAAGTCACCTACCCCGCAACCGATATCCAAAAGCTTACCCTTAGGCAAATCGCCTATGGCCATTTCAACTTTGTTTTTGATATTGAAGGACTTAACCCATTCGTAAAGCCGAGGCACGAGACCTTTTTTATTCTCCTGGTGACTATAATATTCTTGGGATTGATAGTATTTCCCAATGTCATCGGGTGCTGGTCGGGGTGCGGTGAAAAGCAACCCACAGTGTTCACATTCCATAATTTCGAATTCTTCTTGCGACAAAAAATAATCTTTCAATCGCATATAACGCTTTTCAGTGGGGGTTCCGCACCAGGGACAGGTTTTCATTATTTTGAGGTTTTCACGTGAAACAATAGGCTATCTTCCTAAGAATATGGCTAATACAGAAATATCAGCAGGTGAAATTCCGCTAATTCGACTTGCTTGACCAAGGGTTTCTGGTTTGTATTTATTTAGTTTTTCTCGAGCTTCAAACGACAAGGAAGTCAACGTATGGTAATCGAAATCGGCGGGAAGCTTCACATAATCCAAGCGATTGAGCTTCTCTGCGAGGTCGTATTCCTTATTTATATAACCATCGTATTTAATCAGAATTTCGGCTTCTTGGACGCATTCGCGAACAAAACGATCACTTAAATCATACTTCTCTCTGAGCATTTCGAGTCCGTCAATCATATCAAATAGATTCAACTGCGGTCTAAGTAGAATATAGCCCAACTTGGCGCGTTGTGCTATTGGCGAAGTGCCGTGGGTTTCCAAGAAACCGTTGATGGTATCGGGTGAAACACTGGTACCATTCAAGAATTCAATGATCTCAGCAACGACTTGTTTTTTCTTTAGATATTGCTGCAAGCGGTCTTCTTTGGCCAGACCCAATTGATAGGATTTCTCTGTCAATCGGGCGTCGGCATTGTCTTGTCGCAGCAAAATCCGGTACTCTGCCCTACTTGTGAACATCCTATAAGGCTCATCCACACCTTTGGTGATCAAATCATCAATCAACACACCGATATAAGCTTCGGAGCGCGACAGCACGAAAGGCTCTTCATCGTGAATCAACCGATGCGCATTAATGCCTGCCATGAGTCCTTGGCAAGCAGCTTCTTCATAACCCGTGGTACCATTAATCTGTCCCGCGAAGAACAGTCCATGCACCAATCTTGTCTCAAGCGAATGATGCAATTGTACCGGAGGGAAATAATCGTATTCGATGGCATAGCCTGGACGATATATCTTGGCATGTTCAAAGCCTTCGATTGCTTGCAAGGCTTCGTATTGAATATAATCAGGCAAGGAGGAGCTAAAACCATTCAAATAATATTCTTGGGTAGTCCATCCTTCCGGCTCCACAAACAGCTGATGGCTATCTTTGTCCGAAAAGCGTTCTATTTTATCCTCAATGCTGGGACAATACCTTGGGCCGACACCCTGTATCCTACCGGCAAACATCGGTGAATATTGGAACCCTTTCCTTAATATCTCATGCACCTTGAGTGAGGTTCGTGCAATATAACAGCTTCTTTGTTTGGCGATGGGCTCGTGCGGTAGATACGAGAATCCCGTCACCTCATCATCGCCAGGCTGTTCCACAAGTTTCGAAAAATCGATGGTCCGACCGTCAATACGCACTGGGGTGCCTGTCTTCAAACGTTTTACCTCAAAACCATGTTCACGCAATTGTTCCGAAATACCATAGCTCGCCGTCTCACCCATTCGTCCCCCAGGAAAATGCATCTCACCGATATGAATCAAGCCATTTAAAAAAGTGCCATTGGTCAAAATCACCGCCTTTGCCTCCACATTACCCCCCATAAAAGTGTGCACGCCGCAGACCTTATCGCCTTCAAACAACAACCCATCCACGGAATCCTGCCAGAAATCCAAATTCGGCACACGCTCCAATTGCGACCTCCATTCAGCAGAAAACATCATTTTGTCGCTCTGACACCTAGGACTCCACATGGCAGGTCCTTTGGATCGGTTCAGCATACGGAATTGTATCATCGTCTTATCCGACACAACACCCGAACAGCCGCCCATGGCATCAATCTCACGAACAATCTGTCCCTTGGCAATGCCACCCATAGCCGGGTTACACGACATGGACGCCATCAGTCGCAAATCCATCGTTACCAACAAAACCCGATTGCCCAAATTAGCAGCTGCCGCAGCCGCCTCACAACCGGCATGACCCGCACCCACTACGATTATATCATACTTCTCAAACTTCATTGTCGTATTGTTTCACAAGGAACAACTATTGTAATTATTTGATATTCAGTTATTTATAAAATTGTCGTAGACATTCTTCCTCTTTTTCACGCATCCGAGAACGCTCTTCGTCAGTATGATCGTCATAGCCTATCAAATGCAACACACCGTGAATAATCACGCGAAGCAACTCGCTTTCAAACGAACGACCAAAGTTAAGAGAATTTTCAGCGATGCGGTCCAAGCTAATACAAAACTCGCTCGAAATGACATCCCCAGAATCCGTCAGAGGAAAGGTCACGATGTCAGTGTAAAAATCGTGGCCCAAACGACGCTGATTAATGCCAAGCAAAGCCTCGTCGCTGCAAAAATAATAGTACAACTCCCCTACTCCATATCCGCAACCGGCGGCCACGCCAACAATCCATTCCCGAACATGGTCATAATCCAAAACAGGCGTCATCACATCGATGGTTTCAAAGCGTATCATGTCAATAAGTATTTCGTTTCAAGTAATATTGGTTGATCTTCTGCCGGTAATAAGGCTGGTATTCAACAGGATTTTGACGCAAGAATTCTTGGTTCTTTTTTAGTTGTTCCTTATAAAACAGCTCGTCTATCTTCCGGTCAAAGCCATCGCCTTTGTACTCGTTGGATTTGCGTTTCTCATCCTGGTCACGCTTTTGTTGGGCCTTCTCGGATTCAAGCATACGTGAGAGGATTTCCCGATTCCGTTCAATGGTCTGCCGATTCACACGTTTATTCACCAAATCCTCTTCAAGCCGTTCCATATCGCGAATGATTTGATTTAGCCCATCGTCACCCACCTGCCCGTTTTTCTTCATCTCCTGAAGCATTTCCTGCATGCTCTGACGAATCATTTCCTGTTCGGCAGCCATTCTTGCCAACTCTTCCGACATTTCAGATGAAGGCTTACCATTTTGCTGTTTAAGCTGCTCCTGAAGCTTTTTGAGTTGCTCCCCGAGTTGCTTCTGGAGATCCTGCATCTGTTGCATCGACATTTGCTGCTTGCCCTTCTGGGGCTTGCTCTTGCCACTACCAGAACCCATCATCATGTTTTCCATCTGATCGAGCGATTCCGCAAGCATCAAGGCCAAATTGTTCATCGACCGCAAGGCCATCTGTTGGTTACCGACAGCAACGGTGAACCGGAGGTCATTCATGTATTTCAAGGCAACCTCAGTCTGTCGATCAATGGCATTAAGCTCATCAAACACGAAGTTCTGAATGGAGGGTTGTCGCATGGCCATGCTGCGGAGAGAGTCCTCAACCATTTTAAAATTAGCCGAAAGCTCCTTTTGCCGAACGATCAAAGAGGACAGCGAGGGGTCGTCGGACCGAAGCTTGCCCAGGGTATTCATCAGTTCCTCTTGCTGGTGGGAGGCGCGAACCACGTTTTCAAGGAGAATGCGCACCAGTTGGGCATCTTCACCCATTTGTTCCATCCCTCCCATCATCATGTTCATCATCATGGAGTCGGCCATCTCCTGCATCTTTTGACCTGCGTCTTGCTTGGCGCCGTTTTGTAAGTCCTGTTCAATCTCTTGCTCAAGTTCTTCGTCCTGTTGGAGGTTGAATGGTTCGGTCAGTTCTTGGTTGCGTTCGGCGAGACTGTCAAGGGTTTGCATCATTTCCTCAAATGCCTCTTTTGCCTCTTCGTTGGACAGCGTGTCGGAGCCCGAGGAAAGCTCCTCCCCTAACTTATTGAGCTCATCGATGAGTTCGTTAAGTTCCTTCTCCATCTTCAACTGTTCCAGCAAGGCCAGGTTACGGTCAAGGAGTTCCTGCATCTTGCGGTTGTCGTGTTTCATGTCCTGCAACAACTGTTGCATCCTGTCGCGAGGCATTTCTTCGAGAAGCCGTTCGATTTCCTCCATCATTTTCTTTAGTTCTTCAGGGAAGACTTCCTCGAAAAGTTGACTGATTTGTTCCTGTTTTTTACGCAGTTCCTCGTTGGCGAGATCATGTTTTTCCATAAACTCGCTCAGTTTCTCCTGTTCTTCTTGAAGCTTGTTCCACTCCTCCTCCATGGCTGTCTGTTTCTCCAAAAGCTCCTTGATCTTTTCTTTGTCGGTCCAATCCAATTCCTTTTTCGACGTCAGCTCTTGAAGCAGTCTCTCAATGTCGTCGCGCAATTGGTTGGCTTCTTCCGACTTTGACGCCATGCGTTCCATGATGTCGTTCTCGGTCTGTTGCGCCAACGAATCGAGCGCCGCCTCGGAGGGTTTGTAGTAAGAGAAGGTCTCGGAGCGTTTCGACTTGGGGCCGTGGAAACCGTCGTTGTCCCACACTTCGAAGTAAACCTCTACCTGTTGTCCAGGCAACACGCCGAGACTATCGAGATCGATATGATGGAAAAACGAAGTTCTGACAAGGGATTTGTCGAAAGCCACAGGGGTCACCACAGAACGCTCCACAGGCTGTTTGACATCGCAATGGAACAGCAGTTTGCTGAACCCGTAATCGTCGGCAATCAGGCCAGAGAAGTAGACTTGGGTAGAGAGGTCTTCGTCGAACGACTCCACACGTATGTCGGGATAGGCGTCGGGGATGACGTCGACCGTAAAACGGATGGGGTCGAACTGGTCCGACCAAGGATTACGGCAAACCAGGTCGATTTGAAGCGACGAAGCCGCGGTGACAGGAACTATCACCTCGTCGTTGGAGGCGTCGTAAGCCATGCTCAGACTGTCGCGAGAAACAAAAACCGTGTCGCAGTCGCGGGTTTGAAACAAAAATTCCAACTTAGTGCCCTGGGGAACCATCAGGCGGGTCTTGCCCTCAAACACCTCGTTTTGCCTATGGATATAGGCAGGGTAGGAGGCCGTGCATTGATAGGAGACCAGTGCAGGGTTGGGGTGCACTGTGACGGGGATGGGCTGGCTTACATAATCGCCGCCAACCACTTGGAAACTGAAGTCGTGGTATAGGTTTTTAAATATATAGGTATGGTCGTTGACCGAGTTACGGTTGAAAAGCTGTTGTCCCATGTTACTCTTCACATAAAACACATCGGGGATCTGGTTTCCTTCGACATGTATGGTGAAGGGCACCTCCGCCCCCTGGCGTGTCTCGATGGCGTCTTGTTGGAGTGTTACCGTGAAAGGCAAAGGCCTCTCATAATCCTGTTGATAATGGATAATGCGCTGGGCTGGTTGTACTGCAAATTTAGGAAGAAAAACCGACAACAAAACCAATATCAACAAAAGTATAACAAACACGTATACATAACGAAGGTTTCCTTTCAGATCGACCGCATCGGTAAAGCGTAGGGGGGCCAGTTCTTCGGTACGTTGCTCGATAGTGGCTTCGAGTAGTTGTTGTGAACCGACATCTTCGGTTGCAGAGAGCTGGAGGGTATTGAGCAGTTTGTCGTCGACTTCAGGAAAAAACCGGCCGATTAACAAGGCGGCTTGTTCGAGCGACATTTTCTTGCGATAGCGTATCAAGTTGACCAGGGGCACGATGAAATAGACACCCAGCACCACCGCGCTAACAGCAAGCATCACGATGAAGAGTCCCAGTCGTACCTTCGACGAGAACCAAGAGAAATACTCCAAAGTGTTCAATGCCAGGTAAAAAAGAATCCAAAGGGCGGCGCCAATCAGTGCACCCTGTATCAGGCGGTTCAAGTAGAACTTCCTGACAAAACGCTCTATTTTACCGATTAAAAACTGTTGTGACGGCATTCTCCCAAATTATCAAGTTGCAAAGATAGCTGATTTCTCAGAAATATGTATCTTTGCGGCAAAAGTTAAAGCGATGAAAAGAAACGTTTTTTGGATTAATGCATTATTATTGGTTACCCTGATAGTCCTCGCCTCTTGTGGCAAGCGGCATCGGCTCGAAGTAAACAAAAGCCTTATTGTGTTCAGTTTTGCCAACAGCACCGACATTTTAAGCATCGAGGCTGAGAGTGACTGGACCATCGACAGGGAAAACACCGCTGATTGGGTGACCATCAACCCGCTTTCGGGAAGTGGCAATTCCGTAGTCTCCGTCACCGTCGATAAAAACAGCACTTCCATCGACCGTAGAACATCTTTCGAAGTGGTCAACGACAACGGAAAAATCAGGAGGGAGGTCGCCGTGGCACAGTCGAAGATCGACATCAACGCCATCGCTCGCAAGTTGTGGTTCCTGCGTACTTATGAGCGTTGGGATTACGACTATTACAACGAACTCATCCCTGAGTCGTACCGCAGCTACACCTATTATTCAAATCCCGGGTTCGAAAACTGGTTCTTCTACTTCTTGGAAGACAGCACAGGATATCAGATCCGTACTTTTGAAGGAGACACTATCTACTATGCCTATGACTACGTCTATTTCCCTGAGGGCGACAGTCTCAACATCACTTTTGAGACCACAACCGACACTATTGAGAATTACCATGCCGTCATCCATGAACTGAACTTGGGATTTTTCTCATTCAGCGACGCTTACCGTCCTCATCAGTACGAGAAGTTGAGCCTCTACAACGTCACTGGCACAGAGAAGCGGGGGTTGACCTTCAAGCCGAAAAAGACCGAATATAAACCTTCCGGGCCCCTCATCCAACTCAAATAACCATGCCCGAAAGACTCCACAGGCACTTCCAATGGGTGGGTGTCGGCATCTATCTGCTGGCCCTGCTCATCGTCAGCATCTGTTTCCACGACAATGCGCTCAAGCCACTCTGGATGGCCTGGGGAATCGGCACGGTGTTGTTTTTCTTTGGTTTAAGCTATCTCTGCAACCGCCGTTGGGGGAGCGACGACACCAAGGTGTTTCGCCGTAAAGTGTTTTGGTGGGCCTTGGGCATCAGGGCGGCCTATGTGGGATGCATCATCTTTTATTACTATTTCCAAACTGGGGTGAGCTTCGAATACGATGCTGCCGACAGCTGGCACTACCACTTGTCGGCTTGCCAGCTCTCCGACTTGGCACGCCAGGGACAGTTTGGTGAGATTTTCAGCCTGCTCCGAGGCAACACCATGGGCTTTTCCGACCAAGGTTACATCCTTTACCTTACCACGCTTTACACCTTTTTTGGGAAAAACATCCTCGGTCCGCGACTCCTGAAGGCGCTGATGAGTGCCTATATGTGTGTGGCCATCTACAAGCTCGCCTCAAGGAGTCTTGGCGAGAAAACCGGTCGTTTGGCCGCTGTCATGGCCGTTTTTCTGCCTCAGTTCATCCATTACACTGGCACCTACATGAAGGAGACCGAAATGGTGTTCCTCGCCACCCTCGCCCTTGAAAGGATGGATTATCTCGTCCGGAGCAAGCGTTATACTTTTTGGAACATCCTGTTTCCAATGCTCCTCACCATGTTGACATTCGGTTTCCGCACCATTGTAGGGATGGCGCTGATTGCGGCCTTTATCATCTATATTGTGTTCTGCGAAAAGCAATTGCTCAGCACAAAAGCCCGTGTCATCACGGTTGCGATCGTGCTGGTATTCACCCTATTGCTGTTGTTCACGCCGATAGGGTGGGAGATGTGGGTCATTTACAAGGTGAATTTCCTCACGGGCAACGCACAGGTCGAGAAATACCAAGCCTTGGGCATGCAATACGCCGAATATGCCAATGGCAAGTATCTGGTTCCTGGGGCGCTCACCTTGCCCTTGACCAACCTTGTGGAGGTTGCCAATGCGAACCAAAAGATGATGAACGGCACCTTTTTCGTGAAGAATTACATGGCTTTCTTTGCCCTATGGTGCATGGTCACTGTCATCCGTCAACACCGTTGGCGCGATATCAGTCTCGTAGGCGCTTTCACCTTGCTTTACGCACTGATGATCACCCTCTCGTTCGCCTTCAACAGCGAGCGTTACCACCTGCCGGTGATGTCCGGACTGCTTATCATGGCGGCATACGGAATGACCCGTTTCAAACGCAAGGATTTTATGTTCTATTACGGCTATGACGTGTTGCTTCTGGTCGCCATCGTTGTTTGGAATTACGTCAAGTTAGCCGCTCGAGGTTTATTTTTTTAAGATAATTGTTGCGCTATTAGGTTTTTTGCGTATCTTTGCACCCGCAAAAGGGTACCTTGCCCGAGCGGTTAGGGATCGGTCTGCAAAACCGGGGACGGCGGTTCGAATCCGCCAGGTACCTCATCCACGTAGGGCTGCCACTGTGTGACAGCCCTACAATTTTTTTTACAGCCCTGCGTTATAAAACATCACTGTTAGCCATTATAGAATGAAATCTATTTGTCGAAACACCATTCTTTTAGCACTTCTGTTCGTTAGCTCGGCTGTCATTTGCCAAGAGCGCGACACCCTTTGCCAGAAAAACGTCGATAGCCTGACCCTCCTAAACAAAGAGCTTGAGGGACAGGTGAAAAAGCTTGAGCAGCAGCTGGAGCGCCTTGAGGAGAAGCAGAAGTTTTATGAAGAGAAGGAATCGTTTTATAAGGTCGAGATGATGCGCGACCTTCGTGAAACCAACGAGCAGCTTCTCACCGAGAAGGAGAAATACCAACGCATGACCGACTCGTTGCGAAACAGCCTCATCGAAGCCGAGAAGACCATCATTCGCAACAACGAGGAGCTCAAATACACCCAGCAGCGCGCCCGTGACGCCGAAGCCAAGGTGAACGCCGCCACCAATAAAAAGAAAAAGGTGTGCGCCATCCAAGGCATCGCCATGAAGACCTTCAGGACTCCTAACTGGTCCATCGCCCCCGACAAGATCGAAGACGGTACCATAGTTTACCGTATTGTCAACAAGAACGGGGGAGACGTGGAGTTCGACTACACCGCAGGCGCTTACGTGATGCTCTGGGACCTCACCAAAAAGCGTGACGCCATCGTCAACGACACGGTAAGCAAAAAACACCTGGAAATCAAGAAGTTCGACCAAGATTTCTCTTATAGCCTTGGTCTTTATGTAGGCTTTGGCGGTAGCAACCTCTTCAAGAACTTCTATGTGGGACCCTCGTTCAAGTTCCTCGATTTCTTCCATCTCTCAGCAGGTTTCAACGTGTGCGAGTATGAGATGCTCACCGGCAACTTCCAGGAGGGTGACATCTTGCCCGTCGGCCTCTCGCTCACCGACCAAATCTCCAAGGTCTGGAAAGCCAAACCCTTTGTGAGTCTTTCCTTCGACCTCGACTTCATCTCCTACATCAAGAAATAACGGAAAACGGAGAACGGAAAACTGAAAACTTTCCGTTCTCCGTTTTCCGTTCTCCACTCCCAAGAGCCACATGTCGGACTCGAACCAACGACCTACGCATTACGAATGCGTTGCTCTACCAACTGAGCTAAAGTGGCTTTTTTGCGGCTGCAAAGATACAAACTTTTTTAAAACTATGCGCCGCAAATCTGATTTTTCATTGAACCGTTTTCCGTTTCTACCGATATTTAAGCCCTACGGGCTTTTTTCCTTTTCCCGTTCTCCGTTTTCCGTTTTCCACTTTCCGTTCTCCGTTTTACCTCCCGTTTGGTCGGTGAGCCCTTCGGGGTTCCACTCCCCAAAATAAGCTCAAAGTCCATCTGGCGTTTCAGCAGGTTCACGTTCTTCACCATCACCTTCACCTCATCGCCGAGCTGAAGCACCCGGCCCGACTGCTGGCCGATGACACGGAAATTCTCCTCGTCGAGGTAATAATAGTCGCCAGGCATCTCCGAATAACGCACCAGGCCCTCGCATTTGCTGCCCTTCAGCTCCACATACAAACCCCATTTGCTCACGCCCGAGATCAAGCCCTCGAACACCTGCCCAATCTTGTCCTGCAAGTATTCGGCCTGCTTGTACTTCACGCTTTGGCGCTCCATCTCCTCGGCCTGCTTCTCCATCTCGCTGGTATGGACGCAGTATTCGTCAAACTCCTTCTTGTTCACCGACTCTTTGTCCTCAAGCAGATAGCGTGTGATGAGCCGATGCACCATCAGATCGGGATAACGGCGGATAGGGGAGGTGAAGTGGGTGTAATAGTCGAAGGAGAGGCCGTAGTGCCCGATGTTCTCAGTGCTATACACAGCCTTGGCCATGGTACGGATGGCCACCGTCTCAATCAGGTTCTTCTCTCCCTTGCCCTCCACGTCGGTGAAGAGCTTGTTGTACGACTTCACCAACTTGGAACGGGTACTGATATCCATAGTATAGCCTAGTCGTGAGATCAGGTGCAGGAAGTTGTTCAACTTCTCGGGGTTGGGCTCGTCGTGAACACGATACACAAAGGTGTGGTTGCGCCATTTGCTTCCGGGCTCGCCGAAGGTCTCGGCTACGGTGCGGTTGGCCAACAGCATGAAGTCCTCGATGAGTTCGTGGCTCTCGTTTTGCACACGGATGTAGGTGTCGATGGGCTTGCCTTTCTCGTCAAGGATGAACTTTACCTCCTCCGAATGGAAGTTGAGGCTGCCATCAGCCATGCGGCGTTCGCGCAGCTTGGTGGCCAGACGGTGGAAGGTGAGGATCTCTTCCTTGTAATCGCCCTCACCGCCTTCGATCATCGCCTGCACCTCTTCATAATTATAGCGGCGGCATGATTTGATGACCGTTCTTCCAATCCAGTGGCTCAGCACATTCGCTTCGTCGTCCATCTCAAACACCGCTGAGAAGGTGAGTTTCTCCTCATTGGGACGGAGCGAACAGACGTTGTTGCACAGCTTCTCGGGAAGCATCGGGATGGTGCGATCCACCAGATACACCGAGGTGCCGCGGCTGTAGGCCTCCTCGTCGATGGCCGAACCAGGTTTGACGTAATACGAAACGTCGGCGATATGCACGCCTACCTCCCAGTGACCGTTGGACAGTTTCTGCAACGAGATGGCGTCGTCGAAGTCCTTGGCGTCGGCCGGGTCGATGGTGATGGTGAATACCTCACGATAGTCCTTGCGGTTTCTGATTTCCGACTTCTGTATCCTTGAAGGAATCTTCGCCGCTTCTTTTTCAACTTCCTCGGGGAACTCCAAGGGATAGTCGTGGGCCAGCAGGATGGACTCCATCTCCACGTCGTTGTCGCCGGGGTTGCCGAGCACCCTGATGATCTCCCCGAAGGGGTTACCCGACTTCTCGGGCCAGTCCACCAGATGAACTACCACCTTCTGTCCGTTCTTCGCCCCGTGGACTTCGCCCTTGGGCACGAAGATGTCGACCGGTATCGATTCCTGGTCGGGGGTCACGAACACGTAGCCGTGCGAGATGTGCAAGATGCCGACGACGTCGGTGATCTTCCGTTTCAGAACCTCCACAATCTCGCCCTCAGGCTTGTGTCCCTTGCGCTGGGGGAACATAGCCACCTTGACGCGGTCGCCGTGTAAGGCATGACCCGTGTTGGCCGCGGAGATGAACACGTCCTCACCCTCCTCGTCGTCCAAAATCACGTAAGCCTTGCCTGTCGACTTCATGTCGACCGTGCCTTCCACATACTGTTTCTTGGGACCGTATTCCTCCAGATAGGCCGGGTTGAGCACATAACGGAAGGGGCGTTCCTCTATCAGGATGCCCTGTTCGTGCAAGTCGATTAATATATGATACACCACGTCTTTCCCTGCTGCATCCCTGATAGCCAGTATCTTGCAAATCTGTTTATAGTTCATCGGCTTGAAGGGATTCTCACCGTAAATGCTCAAGATAGCGTTGGTAAAAACACTTAATTTATTTTCAATTTTCTTTTTCTTTCCCATTTGTTTTGTTAATTTATTTTAACTTTAATCCCGTTTGTTAAAAACCTAATTGCAAAAATAATGAAATCAGCCGATTAGATTGTTGATATTTTTGTTGATATATAATTATACTCAAATGCTTTTTTTCTAGCCTGAAAAACTTCTAACTTTGCAAAGACCGTTGGAAACGGGAAATCACGAGATACATTTTATTGCAACCAATTGATAACGAGCACATTATATGAGCAACGGCGGATTGTACATTAAAAAAAGAGACGGCAGCGAGGAACCCTTCTCTGTTGAAAAAATCAAAGTCGCCATCAGCAAGGCCTTTTTGGCCTCGGGATTCTATGCCACTGACGACGACCTCAATTCCATCCTCAGCAGGGTGCGCATCACCAGTGGCATCACCGTGGAGGAAATCCAAAACCAGGTGGAGACTGCCTTGATGGCAGAACAATACTACACCGTGGCGAAGAATTACATCCTTTATCGGCAAAAGCACACTGAGGACCGTGAAATCCGCGAGAAGATCGACTTTCTGAGCAACTACGTCAATGCCTCGAACGCGGCCACCGGCTCCAAGTTCGACGCCAACGCCAACGTGGAGAAGAAAAACATCGCCACGCTGATGGGCGAGCTGCCCAAGTCGAGCTTCATCCGCATCAACCGTCGCCTGCTGACCGACCGCATCAAGGAGGTCTATGGCAAGGAACTCGCCGACCGTTACATCTACCTGCTCACCAACCATTTCATCTACAAGAACGACGAGACCTCGCTCGCCAACTACTGTGCGTCCATCACCATGTACCCCTGGCTCAACGAAGGCACCTCGTCGATTGGAGGCAACTCCACCGCTCCCACCAAGCTGCGCTCGTTCTGCGGCGGCTTCATCAACATGGTGTTCATGGTCTCCTCGCAACTCTCCGGCGCCTGCGCCACCCCAGAATTCCTGATGTACATGAACTATTTCATCGGCCTCGACTACGGCAAGGACTACTACAAACGAGCCGACGAGGTCGTTGACCACTCTATCAAGCCGCGCACGTTGGACAAGGTGATCACCGACTGCTTCCAGCAAATCGTGTATTCGCTCAACCAACCCGCAGGAGCCCGCAACTACCAGTCGGTGTTCTGGAACATCGCCTATTACGACCGTTATTACTTTGAGTCGTTGTTCGGCAACTTCTACTTCCCCGACGGGTCGCAACCCGACTGGGAGGGCCTGTGCTGGCTGCAGAAACGTTTCATGAAATGGTTCAACGCCGAGCGCCTGAAGAGCGTGCTCACCTTCCCCGTCGAGACCATGGCACTGCTGTCGAAGGATGGCGATGTCATCGACAAGGAATGGGGCGACTTCACCGCCGAGATGTATGCCGAAGGACACTCGTTCTTCACCTACCTCAGCGACAACGCCGACTCGCTCTCATCATGCTGCCGTCTGCGCAACGAGATTCAGGACAATGGCTTCAGTTACACCCTTGGCGCAGGTGGCGTGTCCACAGGTTCCAAGAGCGTGCTCACCATCAACCTCAACCGATGCGTCCAATACGCCTCGCGCAACAACATGCACTACCTGACCTTCCTTGAAGAGATCGTCGACCTCTGCCATAAGGTACAGATCTGCTACAACGAGAACCTTAAGGCCCTCCAAGCCAAAGGCATGTTGCCGTTGTTCGACGCCGGCTACATCAACTTGGGCCGCCAATACCTCACCATCGGCGTCAACGGCCTCGTCGAAGCCGCCGAGTTCCTCAAGATTCCGATCACCGACAACCCCGATTACGAGCATTTCGTACAGGATGTTCTGGGCCTCATCGAACGCTATAACAAGAAGTACTACTCGAAGAAGGACGGCCTCATGTTCAACTGCGAGATGATCCCCGCCGAGAACGTGGGCGTGAAACATGCCAAGTGGGACAAGGAAGACGGCTATGAGGTGCATCGCGACTGCTACAACAGCTATTTCTACATCGTGGAAGACCCGAACACCAACGTATTGGACAAGTTCCGCCTGCACGGCGAAAAGTACATCAAACACCTGACCGGCGGCTCGGCGCTGCACTGCAACCTGGAGGAACACCTCAGCAAGGAACAGTACCGCCAACTCCTCCGAGTGGCCGCCCGCGAAGGCTGCAACTATTTCACCTTCAACATCCCCAACACCGTCTGCAACGACTGTGGACATATCGACAAGCGTTACCTCAAGGAATGCCCCGTATGCCACAGCACCAATATAGATTACCTTACCCGAATCATCGGATATCTGAAACGAATAAGCAATTTCTCCGAAGCACGACAGGAAGAGGCGGCAAGAAGGCATTACAGCAAAAAGGAGATCGATAGATGCTAAAATACGCCAATTTTGATATAGTATTTCAGGAAGTGCCTGATGAGGTGACCTTGGCCATCAACATCAGCAACTGTCCCAACCAATGCGTGGGCTGCCACAGCAAATACCTTTGGGAAGACAGGGGAGAGGTGCTTGACAAGGAAGCCCTCGACCGGCTGATCGACGAGTACCAAACCGGTATCACCTGTGTCTGTTTCATGGGTGGCGACGCCGAGCCTTACGATGTGGCCAACCTCGCCATGCATGTCAAAAACAAATATAAGACCATCAAAACCGCTTGGTATTCGGGACGTAACGAACTCCCGAAAGCCTTCCATGCGGAGACTTTCGACTACATTAAGACAGGGCGTTACGAGGAAAAACTGGGCGCCTTGGATTCCATCACCACCAACCAACGCATGGTGAAACGCCTGGCCGATGGCCGCATGAAGGATATCACCAACAGATTCCAAAAACAAACCGAGAAGACAATGTTGCTTTAACCGCGAACACTCGGGTGTCCTACCGGTAAAAACAAACAGGGCTGCCACAATGAAGTGACAGCCCTGTTTGTTTTAAAAGAGTTGGTGGTTATTTCACCATCAGCTTTCTGGTTTCCATCGAACCATTCTGGTTCTTGATGTTCACCAGATACATGCCTTTGTTCCAGTTGGAGGCGTCCACACTAATAACATCACCTTGGGCTTCGTAAACCTTCTGGCCAACGAGGTTGTAGATTTCAACCTGAGCCATGTTGGCGTTTTCGATAACAAAGCTTCCGGTAGTCGGGTTAGGATAGATGGCGGTTGTCATCTCGGTCTCTTCCACGGCATCGAACAGCCATTCGAAATCAACAGTAGCCATTTGTGATTCACCGTCTTCATAAACAGCAACAATACCAATGGTATAGGTTCCGTTATGTTCGCCCTCGAAACCGATGAAGATCGGTTGATCGCCAGCCGTACCTAAAAGCTCATCGTCCACATAAACCTTGTAGGCAGTGGCACCTTCAGGGTTGGTCCAAGTGACCAATGCACCACGGCTACCTTCGTGCTCGTAGGGTTCAGCAGCAAGGTCGGTCACAGGAGCGTAAACTGTGGGAGCGCCGCCAAATGAAGCGGCCATCTTCACCGAGGTCATGTCGTCAGCGTAGACGGCTTGGACTTCCACCACGTTGAAATCTGCTGTCACTGTGGTGTTGTACTCATAACCCGTGACGGTTTCAACCAATTCGCCGTTGACAAAGACGTTGTAGGCTTGGGCGTTGCCCCCTTCAGGAGCCGACCAAGTAGCGGTCAGGTTGCCTCCGTCCACCGTAACGGCAAGATCTTGCACCGGATAAGGATGGATGTCGGTGTATTCATACAAGAAGTGGCTGTTGAGCATCTCCTTGCTGCCATATTCCTGCAGCCAAGCCGACACTTCAAGGTCGCTCATCTCTTCAACATGGGTACCTGACAAATCTTGGGTGAACTCGAAGTGCTGGTAGCCACCTGCGGGAATATTCACCTCATTGCCCGAAGGCGAGGTCAAGAACTTCATGAAAATATGGTGGAATGAAGTCTCACCATTAGAGCCAACGTTGTTGTGGGTCTCTTTTTCATTCACGGTGACGAATGCTTTGGCAGTATTCAAGTCATAGTAAGACATGAAGTCAACCTTCACGGTGATGGTGTTGCCACTTACATTGAAAGAACCTCTGACTTCGGTGAAAGCAGGTGAGTCATACACATTGTTGATGACGGTTTGGGCTTGGCCAGCTGATTTTTCTTGTGCTTCGATGAAAATCGCAGGAACGGCATTCACGCTGTAGTATTGTCTTCTAACACCACCTTCTTCGGTGTAATACGGGTCGCCGTTGCCGGGCCAGTTCATCTGATATTTAGTGTAGGTGAACTTGCCGGGATTGTTGTTGGTGACATTCAGCATCTGAGTGTTGGGTTGGACGCAGGGACCGCATGTTGAACTAGAAAAATGCTCAATCATGGCGATTTTCTGTGTCGAGCCAAGCGTTATCGATATGGGTTTGACAATGGTGTTGTTGGCTTCATCGTCATCGGGAGTGCCATTGACAGAGGTGATGCTAACTGTAAGAGTATAGCTTCCGGGAAGGAGCACCGTAGGCTGTACAAAAGTGAGTTGTTCCGAAGCCAGGGAGGCCAGGTTGACAGCGAAGGTTTCCTCAACAGCATCAAATCCCTCAAACTGATAGGTCATGACCACTTGGTTCACTGTCTCAAGACCTTTGTTTTGAACGGTGAAAGCAATGTCCTTTGATCCTGCAGCCGATACACTGCTCAGATCAACCGACAATAATGAAAGGTCAAGGTTCTCTTGCGAGAAAATCTCGATGTCGTCGAAATACCAGTCGTTGATGTTGTAACTGTTACCTGTATAGAATAAGCAGAATTGAACGTTACTGTTGCCCATGTCGGGGGTGGTGAAAGACTGTGTGACAGCCCAGGAGTTGCTGCTGTTATAGTTTTGTTGCCAGCCCACATTCCAGGTGGTGCCATTGTCAGATGATGTGGCAAAACCTATCGTATGGGAACCCGAATAATTGTTGAGCGCATGTTTGAAACTCACCACCACAGAAGTGACGCCTGTAAGGTCGACGGCAGGCATGACCACACGTGAAGTTCCATTGAATTGGGGACTCCAAGCCAGATGAAGTTCATTAGCGGCTCCACCGGCGTTTTGTGACCCAGAGATGCTCCAGTTGTTAATTCCACTTCCAGCGATTTGCCAACCTGCAGGCATTGTCATACTGTCAAAATGCTCGTTGACAAAGGTTGCTTTTGTTTGGGCAAATACTGATACAGATATCAGAATTGCCGCAAAAAAGAGTAATGTTTTTTTCATAGGATAATTATTAATTGGTTGATCATTATATTAATAGTGATGGCAAAGATAAATAAATCACTCAATTCCAGGTAATGCTGCAATTAATTTTTTTGTGTAATTGTTTTTTGGGTGGTCGAAGAGTTCGTCGGCGTCGTTGTATTCCACGGGTTTGCCGTTGTACATCACAAGCACACGGTCGCTCATAAAACGAACTACGCTCAGGTCGTGGGAAATAAAGATATAAGTCAAATTCCGTTCCTTTTTCAACCGGTTGAGCAAGTTCAACACCTGGGCCTGCACCGACACATCAAGAGCCGACACCGACTCGTCGCAGATAACCAGCCTAGGGTTCACCGCCAAGGCGCGAGCGATGCAGATGCGTTGCCTTTGACCTCCAGAGAACTCATGGGGATACCGGTCGTATTGCGTTGCTTCCAGCCCCACTTGTTCCAGCAATTCGCAAACCATTTGCCGACATTTCTTCCGATCGGTCTCGATGCCATGCACTTTCAAAGGTTCAGCGATGGCTTCACCTATTCTGATTCTGGGATTCAATGAGGAGTAGGGGTCTTGAAATACAATTTGGGCTTGTTTCCGAAACGCTCGCAAATCAGCCTTATTGAGCGCCGTCACCTCCATACCGTCGAACCAGACCTTGCCTCCAGTAGGCTCCTGCAGCCTCAAGATGCTCCGACCGAGGGTTGTTTTTCCACATCCCGACTCGCCCACCAAGCCAAGGGTTTCACCTTCATAAACCTCCAAGCTGACATCGTCAACAGCCTTCACGTGGTCGTAGACACGCCCGAAGATACCTTTCTTTAAAGGATACCAGGTCTGAAGACCCTCCACTTTTAATATGGGATCGTGCGAATACAGTTCCTTCAGGTGCTGTTGCCGCTGTTCATCGGTGATTTGAAGCTCACGCAAGATTTGTTCCTTGCCACCTTTCCATTGTCCATCGAGGAATTCCTTCACGATGGGCAGTTTTTTGAGACGGATCTTCATCGGTGGCCGACAGGCTAGTAAACCTTGTGTATAAGGATGTTGGGGATGTTCCAAAACTTGAGACACCTCCCCCCGTTCCAAAATCTCGCCATTGTGCATCACCACCACGTCGTCGGCAATTTCGGCTACCACTCCCAGGTCGTGAGTGATGAACACCATGCCCATACCGGTTTCCTGCTGGAGTTTTCTTAATAGGTGAAGAATCTCTTTCTGGACGGTTACATCGAGGGCTGTGGTGGGCTCGTCCGCAATGAGTATTTTTGGGCTGCAGGCAATGGCCATGGCAATCATAACGCGCTGTTTCTGTCCCCCGCTGAGCTCATGGGGGTAGCTGTCGAAGATTGCTTCAGGCCGCGGCAACATCACCTGACGGAACAAGGAGATCGCCCGGTCGCGAGCGGCCTTTTTTGTCACCTTTTCATGTTGAAGGATCATTTCGGTAACTTGTTGACCGCACCGATACACGGGATTGAGCGAAGTCATTGGCTCTTGGAAAATCATGGCGATGCGTTTGCCTCGTACCTCAGCCATCCGCTTCTCGTTGAAGTCTTTGATATCCACCCCTTCCATTAATATGGCATCTGCTTTCACCTTGCTGACCTTGGGGTTTAGAAGGTGCATCACCGCGAGATTGCTCACCGACTTTCCCGAGCCCGACTCTCCCACAATGCCCAACGTGCGTCCGGCCATCACGTCGAAGTCGATGCCATGAACGACTTCATGCCATTCATCATCGCTAAGGAAATTGATTCGCAGGTTTTTTATTTCTAAAAGAGGTTGAGGCATCTTCATTATTATTTTGAAGCAAAAATAAGAATAAATGCCTATTCTTTAAGGTTTTTTATCTCTTTCAGTAACTCAGATATGGTTTTGCGTAGTTCTGAGTTTTCCTTTTGCAAAACAGCAATCCCTTGATTAGCTGCTTCCAAAGCTTGGTTCTGTTGATTTCGATAATTGAGTCGAACAGCGGTCATTCTTTCCTTTATACCTCCTTCCATAATAAACTCTTTTTCTTTTTTCTTTTGATAAGTCATTAACATCTTATCCACCATTCGACATAGGCTAATGCCAATATTACACATTTCCTCGTTAGTCCATTTATTAAAAAAAGGATCGTAATCTGAAAGAAGATTATGGCTACGACAAAAAGTTAACATTCCATTAAAGCGTGGATGATCCTTAGTCCATTTTATTAATTTATGGCTTATTATATAGTCTTCGTAATCCTCCAATAGTTCTTGAATACTGGCTCGTGCAACATTGAGCAACTTTAGTTCCATTTCCGTTGAAGTCACACCATCCGCAGAGCCCTCAACAATATTCTGTTTTCCCGATCGGGCTGCCTGAACCATTTGATCAACGGTTCTATCCCCATAAATGGGTAAAAATCTTTTCGTAAAGACATAAGTCATCTGATATAGCACGACTGCTTTTTGGTAAAACCACAAGTTCTTCCAATTCGTTTGTGTTTTTAATACTGATTCTATTCTTTTTACTGGGTTTTTATAAATCATAATGTTCTTCTTTTTTATTTTCAATTAATCTAGAAGTTCTAGATTATCTAGTATAGCAAATTTCACCGCCCAGCACATGCAGCCGTAGCGCAGCCAATGGTGATGCCTTGTACCACAGACAACCTCAAGGCACAGGCTTCCAAGGTGGCCCCCGTGGTCAACACATCATCGATAAGCAATACGTATTTACCTTCAAGCTGAGCCGCTTTCCTTAATTCAAAAATATCCTTTACGTTTAGCCAGCGCTCCTCTTTGCCCTTGTGCGTCTGAGTGGAAGTGTTCACCGAACGCACCAGAAAACCTTCGCCAATCGGGATTCCCGTCACATCAAAAACACCTTGGGCAATCATCATGCTCTGGTTGTAGCCTCGTTCCTTCTCTCGTTTGGGATGCAACGGCACCGGGATCAAAAAATCAAGCCCCTGAAACAGTGGCGCTTCCTTAATGCTCTTGCCCAACTCCTGGCCCAGAAAAACACCCGCCTCGGCATTACCCTTGTATTTCAGTTCATGAATAAGATGTTGAACCTTGCCTTCCTTGGAAAAGAAAAAGCACGAGGTCACAGCCTTCAACCGCACTTTGCCGTAAAACAAACGTGCCAAAGGATTGTCTTCGTTAAGTTCATATCCGGTTTTGGGCAACAAACTTCGGCAACGGGTGCAAACCAGCTTTTCCCACCGGAACAATGGTGTACCACAAGCGGCGCACACAGTAGGATACATTAATCCTATAATAGAATTAATAAAATTAAATTTCATTTATAGTCAAATTTGACTGCAAATATAGAAATTTAATTTATTGTATCATAAATATAAAAATTATATTCCACCGAATAATCCATCGAATCGGGAAGCAGTTCGTCCGTTCGTCCCTGCTCGCGCAAGATTTCGTTGAACATTCGTCTGTTACGAAGCAGCTTGTTCTGTCGTCGGACGCTAGGATTGAAATGGTCGTACATATATTGTATCGGGCTCGCCGTAAAACCACCATTCTCAAAATTAAAATACGGATCACGTTTCCTGCCGCTCTGCATACCAGCCAGTTCTTCATTAAGTTTTTGTATTTCACGAGGAACGGGCTTGGAGGGCATGTCGATAATCATCTGTTTGAAAGTCTTGTAATCGTAGAAGGGAAACACCGTGACTTCTTTCAACATGATAGTATCGCGTTCCAATACAATCTGCATTGTGTCGACCTCCAAGGTTGAATCCACGGGGATCAGTTTTCTGGCATAACCCAAACAGCTGACCCAGAGTGTATCCACCATCCTTGCGGGAATCAGAAACACCCCATCGCGATTCGAAATGGTGCCACAATGCCCCATCTTGCTGATTACGTGGGTGTTGCTAATTGGAAGAAGACTATCGGAAGTAACTATCTTTCCCAATATCGGCATCCTTTTCTCCACATTCAAAACATCATCTCCTTGGGCGAAAAGCCTAAGGACCGAAAAAAACATTGCCAATATGAAAAGATAACGTTTCACTAAAACCCTTTAACGTTGTTCTCCTTGAATTATTATCTCCAATCTTCGGTACCAGTCCTCACCGAACTTGCGAATCATGGGTCCTTTGAGGAATTTCCAAAGCGGGATACCTTCTTTCTCGCCTTTGCGCTTGGCAGGGACGCAGACACTCCATTCATGGTAGAGGATGTGGGTGAGGCCATCCTTTTCCACCAAGCGGATAGGGTAGAGGTGGCATGAAATGGGCTTCCAGAAATCGCATTTGCCCTCTAGATAGGCCTTTTCGATGGCGCAGAGGGCCGTACCGTTCTCGTGGAAATAGACGAAAGCGCATTCCGCACCATTTACCAATGGCGTGACAAGTTCGCCCGTTTCGTCATAATCGTAGACATCGTTTTCTTCTATTACTTTGATGCCTTCGGGCCTCATATAGGGTTTGATGGCTTCGAGGTTTTCTTCAATCTGTTCTATCTCAGAGGCTTCCAAAGGAGCTCCGGCATCACCTTCGACGCAACACCAGCCTTTGCAACGAGGAAGGTCGCAGCAAAACTTGGCGTTCAGGAATTCGTCGGATATAACTATGTTGTCTAAAATAATCATGTTTGCAAAGATAAAAGAAAAATGACTAATTTTGCACCCGAATTCCAAAAGGAATCTCTTAATTCTAAATTCATCATTCTAAATTAATAAAAACATGGCTTTTAACCTCAGAAACAGAAACTTCCTGAAGTTGTTGGACTTCACTCCGGAAGAGATCAAGTTTTTCCTGAAGCTGGCCGCCGACCTTAAGGCCGCCAAGTATGCAGGCACCGAACAACCCCACCTCACGGGCAAGAACATCGCCCTGATTTTCGAAAAGACCTCGACACGCACCCGTTGCGCTTTTGAAGTCGCCGCCAAGGACCAGGGTGCACACGTCACCTACCTCGGCCCCACTGGCTCACAGATCGGCGTCAAGGAATCGATGAAGGACACCGCCCGCGTTTTGGGTCGCATGTTCGACGGCATCGAGTACCGTGGCTTCGAGCAGACCATCGTTGAAGAACTTGCTCAATACGCTGGCGTGCCGGTTTGGAACGGCCTCACCAACGAGTTCCACCCCACCCAGATCCTCGCCGACTTCCTCACCATGATGGAACACAGCGACAAACCCCTCAACCAGGTCACCTTCGCCTACTGCGGTGATGCCCGTTTCAACATGGGTAACTCACTGATGGTGGGTGGTGCCAAGATGGGCATGGACGTCCGCATCGTGGCTCCAAAACAACTCCAACCCAGCAAGGAACTCATCGACACTTGCAAGAAGATCGCCAAGGAAACCGGCGCCAAGGTCACTGTGACCGACGATGTGAAGAAGGGCGTCAAGGGCTGCGACTTCCTTTACACCGACGTGTGGGTATCAATGGGTGAACCCGATGAAGTTTGGAAACAGCGCATCGACCTCCTCATGCCTTACCAGGTGAACAAAGAAATGATGAAGGCCACTGGCAACCCGAACTGCAAGTTCATGCACTGCCTGCCCGCTTACCATAACCTTGAGACCAAGGTCGGTCGCGACGTACATCAGAAGTTCGGTTTGAACGGCATCGAAGTCACCGAAGATGTGTTCGAGAGCAAGAACAGCATCGTCTTTGACGAAGCCGAGAACCGCATGCACACCATCAAGGCCGTCATGGTGGCCACGTTGGGAGACTAACTTTAATTAAGAATTAAGAATTCGGAATTAAGAATTTAGAGGGAGCTCTCTGTTAATTCTTAATTCCGAATTCCGAATTCTTAATTCTTAATTTATCACCACTTTCTCAGTTAAGAGATTGTTGTCGGTGCTTAATACCCGAACGAAATAAACCCCAGGAACCAAAAAACCTACATCAAGCACACATTCCTCGCCAAAACAGGAATGTGAAGTTTTTCTTTGCCCCAACAAATCATAGATTTCAACCTGCCGCATCGGAATGCCTCCAATTACAAGTGTTCCCGATGAGGGATTGGGGTAAACCTTCAAGTGGTCGTCGGCATCATCGTCTACCCCGTTGGAAATCAATCCTGCGAGAGTGGCCACCAAACCCAGGTTGAGTTCGGTGAACCGCTTGACTTGGTCCATGTTGTTGACACTGACACCGAGGAGGTCGTTGGGCGTATGGATGAAGGGTGAGCTATGGTGCGTGTTTTCAAAAGGATGCACGGCGGCATAACCATTGCGGTTGAACGAGGAATAGTCGCTGTCGCCCCAAGTGAGCCAGTCCTGCCAAATAGGCATTTCAGGAAAATAGACATGGCTGAAGTTAAACACATAGTCACCAATGATGGAGTCGCGCGTGGTAAACATCAAATTGACGTGAATATCGGAGCCTGGCTCAAGATAGCCGATCATGTCGAGATTGAAATACCCCACAATGTCGAGCCTTTGGTCGGCACAATCCTTGGCGAAAGCTGCACTGCCTTTCAACCCAACTTCCTCGGCGGCCCAGCCGCAATAAATGATGGATCGTTCAAAGGTGCAGTGGCTGAGCAATCGGGCCGTCTCAATAATACCCGACGAACCCGAGGCGTTGTCGTCGGCCCCTGGAGCGCGTAACGAATCGGGGTGACCCGGACTGTTGTTATATGAGTCGTAATGCGCCCCACATACGACATATTCATCAGGATAGACCAATCCCCGTTGAATGGCGATCACATTGTCGGATGTCTCATAAACCGTGTCGTGATGGGTGAATTGGAAGTCATGCAAAAAAACGGAATCGAAACCCATGTCACGATAAGTTTCATAGAGCCAGTCCTGCACTTCGTAAACCATCCGGCTGTCCCACCGGCGGGTATGATACGACTGCATGTGGTCGATGGTCGCTTCCAAGCTGTCTTTCGACACCTGGTTCATCAATTGCCTCACCCGAACATCCTCCTCCTGAATCATAGGATAGGAGTGTTCAAACAGGTGCTGCGCCTGACCCAAAAAGGCAGACATTACAAAAAACACCCCCAATAAAAACCTCTTCATCTTAACTTTCCGTTTTACCTCCCGTTCGGTCGGTGAGCCCTTCGGGGTTCCGTTCTCCGTTTTCCGTTCTCCGTTTTCCACTCCCTCACAGTCCTTTGACATGCGGCTTTCCAGCTACAAAATCCTTCAGATAAAACGGCTCAAAATAAGCCACATCCACATAATCACCCGATTTCAAAGCCTGGTCGGAAAGTGCAGCCATATAGGATGCAGATGGAGTAAAGTCATCAATTATATTAATATTAGGACTATTGCCAAACAATGATTTCAGTTTGGGAGCGCCATCGCCGAAAAGCCAGAAATGGGGGTCGGAAGAAGGAACCCCGCAGGGCTCACCGTCAGGATGAGAGATAAAACGGAAGTTTTCGTCGAAAACAACGGCTTCCGTGTCTTTTTTCCTGTTGAGGTTTGCGTCAAAAACAGCGCAATAAGCTTCCATCCTGCGGGCGTCGATCATCGGCACCAGCAAGTCGTTCGGTTGAAGTTTATTGCCCAGCCGGTCTTTCATCCCGGATGCCATGGCCTCCAAGGTATCAACGGCCAGCAAAGGCAGTCCGGCGGCATAACAAACACCCTTGGCCGTGCTCACGCCAATGCGCAAACCCGTGTAGGAGCCTGGTCCCTTGCTTACCGCAACGGCGTCCAACTGTGAATAGCCGATGCCCACCTCGTCCATCACCTCCTTGATGAAAATGGTGATTTTCTCCGAATGGGCGTTCTGTCCCTGACACTCGCGCAAAGCCAGGGTCTTCACCCCGTCGTTTAAGGCAACGGAACATGTTGAGGTGGCTGTTTCAAGACATAGTATCATTTTGGTAATTTTTTTTGCAAAAATAAGAAATTTTGTATCTTTGTAGGTTCTAAAATGGAATAATATGCGAATTTTAGTCACCGGAGGCTCCGGTTATATCGGCTCCCACACTTTGATTGAGCTGCATCAGGCCGGACACGAGACCGTGGTCGTTGACAACCTTTCCAACTCCAACCCTGTCTCGTTGAATCGAGTTGAAGAGATCATCGGAAAAAAGATACCTTTTCATCAAGTCGATATCCGTGACCGCGAAGGTCTCAACCAAGTGATGGACCAATATCATTTCGACGCTTGCATCCATTTTGCGGGACTGAAAGCTGTTGGCGAAAGTGTCGAGAAACCCTGGGAATATTATGAGAACAACATCGGCGGCACCCTTGTCCTGCTTGATGTCATGCGCCAACACGGTTGCAAAAACATCATCTTTTCCTCGTCGGCTACGGTGTATGGCGACCCGGCTGTCATCCCCATCACAGAAGAATGCCCGAAAGGCCATTGCACCAACCCTTATGGACAGACCAAAAGCATGCTTGAGGAGATCCTTATGGACATGCAACGCGCCGACAAGGAATGGAATATCGTGCTGTTGCGCTATTTCAACCCCATCGGAGCCCACCCGAGCGGCAGGATAGGGGAGAACCCCAACGGCATCCCCAACAACCTGATGCCTTACGTCACCCAAGTGGCCGTAGGCAAACGTCCCGAACTAGGCGTGTTCGGCGATGACTATCCCACCCCTGACGGTACCGGCGTGCGCGACTTCATCCATGTGGTCGACCTTGCCAAAGGCCATGTGGCCGCACTCAAAGCCATTGAGCGAAACTGCGGATGCGCCATCTATAACCTTGGCACAGGTCAAGGCTATTCGGTACTCCAACTGGTCAAGACCTTCGAAAAAGTCAACGGTATCAAGATCCCCTATAGCATCAAACCCAGAAGAGCCGGCGACATCGCCACATGCTACTCCAATCCCGCCAAAGCGGAACGCGAACTAGGATGGAAAGCGCAGTATGGACTGGAGGAGATGTGCAGAGACGCATGGAACTGGCAGAAGAAGAACCCGGAGGGGTATGGGGAGAGATAAAAGATAAAAGATAAGAGATAAAAGATAAAAGATAAGAGATAAAAGATAAAAGATAAAATTTGCGCGTAAATAATAAATAAATGGACAAAGTAACCTTACTTCCTTACGACCGGATTTACAAGAACTTCATCGAAGAGAAGTATCTTCACGATGGTCACAACGAGTATTACTACCGTGACCAACAAGTGAAGAAGCCGGTCAATGGTTGGCGTCATCTTCATTCCGACGAGATTGAACGTCTGGTGAAGAACAGCAACACGGCGACCAACTGGGACGAGATCATGGTGACCGACGAGTTCGACACCAACATGATCCGCAACAACCACTTCTTCGGTTTATGCCGCATTGGACGCGTGGCCAACGAGATCCTCCAGTACCACGACCTCCGTGTCCCCGTGGGCATCACCGACAGCAGTATCATCTCATGCGACATCGGCGACAACGTGGCCATCCACGATGTGCATTACTTGGCCAACTACATCATCGGCGACAAGTGCATCTTGTTCAACATCCAGGAGATCAGCACCACCGACCACTCCAAGTTCGGTAACGGCATCATCAAAGAGGGCGAACCTGAAGACGTTCGCGTGTGGCTCGAGGTGATGAACGAGAACGGTGGTCGAAAAATCCTGCCCTTCGACGGCATGATCACCGCCGATGCC
Organism: uncultured Bacteroidia bacterium; assembly: GCA_902801465.1. Classification (GTDB taxonomy): domain Bacteria; phylum Bacteroidota; class Bacteroidia; order Bacteroidales; family F082; genus Limimorpha. The sequence goes on from CADCIH010000004.1 coordinate 76,294, forward strand.
TATCTCTGGGCCAAGTACGTCGATGACAAACCCCTGCAACAGCGTCTGTTCGACATCACCAACGAGGCTTTCGACAAGCACCGAGGCTATTATGGCACCATCGGCGAATGCTCCGTCATCAAGAATTGTTGGATCCTGAAAGATGCCAAGATCGGTCCCTATTGCTACATCAAAGGCGCCAGCAAGCTCAAGAACATCACCATCAACTCTTCCGAAGAGGAGCCTTCACAGGTAGGCGAGGGCGTCATCATGGTGAATGGCATCACCGGCTACGGCTGCCACATCTTCTACTCGGTGGTGGCTATCCGCTTCGTGCTGGGCGACAACTGCAATCTCAAGTACGGCGCCCGTCTGATCTATTCGGTGCTGGGCGACAACTCCACCATCTCGTGCTGCGAGGTGTTGAACAACCTCATCTTCCCTTCGCACGAACAGCATCACAACAACTCATTCCTGATCTCAGCCTGCGTGATGGGCCAGAGCAACATGGCTGCCGGCGCCACCTTGGGCTCCAACCACAACAGCCGAGCCACCGACGGCGAGATTGTCGCCAGCCGCGGCTTCTGGCCAGGACTCTGCTCCAGCATCAAGCACTCCTCCAAGTTCGCCTCGTTTACCCTGCTCTCAAAGGCAGACTACCCCAACGAGATGAATATCACCATGCCGTTCTGCCTGGTCAACAACAACACCAAGACCAACGAACTCGAGATCATGCCTGCCTACTGGTGGATGTACAACATGTTCGCCATCGCCCGCAACACCTCTAAATACCAGAAACGCGACACCCGCAAGCGCAAGATCCAAAACATCGAGTTTGAGACCTTCGCCCCCGACACCATGGAGGAGACCATTGAGGCACGCAAACTGCTTGAAGTGTGGGTGGCCAAAGCCTACCTGCGCTCCAAAGGCGAAGACCCTGACACACATGAGTACTACGACCTCCGCGCCATGGGCAAAAACCTGCTCGACAACGAACCTGAGACCTGCAAGAAGCTGGAGGTGTTCGGCGAAAACGTCGAGAAGAGCAAACGCCGCGTCCGTATCCTGAAGGCCTATCAAGCCTATCACGCCTACGGTGACATGATCGTGTATTACGCCGTGAAAAACATCGTCCACTACCTCGAAAACCACGAGGAAGCCAGCATCGAGAACCTTTCGATGATGATGAAAGGCAAACGCCTCCGCAAATGGATCAACCTCGGAGGACAGACCATGCCCGAGGAAGATGTCGACCAGTTGCGCGAAGACATCAAGACCGGCGTGCTCAACAGCTGGCAGGAGATCCACGACCGCTACAACGACCTCTGGAAACGCTACCGCATGGAGAAACTCCGTCACGCCTACTTCTCGCTGATGTTCCTCTATAAGGACGAGACCGACGTGCTGACCCCAGAGATGTGGAAGGAATGCCTCGACAAGGCCATCCAAATCCAGCAATATATCTGCGACCAGGTGTTCGAGTCGCGCAAGAAAGACTACGACAACCCCATCCGCAGCGCCACCTTCCGCAACGAAGCCGAGAAGATCGCCGTGGTCGGTAAGATCGAAGACGTCTCCTTCGTCAAACAAATCAAGAAGGAAACCGATGAATTCATCGCCTCCATTAATAAAATCTCTAAATTCTAAATTAATAATTCTAAATTTATACCTCATGAGAGTAATCATTGAACCGAACTATGACAAGATGTCCCGCTGGGCAGCCAACCATATTGTAGAACGCATCAAGGCCTTCAAGCCGACTGCAAAGAAACCTTTCATCCTGGGCCTTCCCACGGGTTCCACCCCGATAGGCACCTACAAGGAGCTGGTGAAGCTTTACAAGAAAGGCCAGGTCTCCTTCAAGAACGTGGTGACCTTCAACATGGATGAATACGTGCAGATTCCCGAAGACCATCCGGAGAGCTACCACAGCTTCATGTGGAACAACTTCTTCAGCCACATCGACATCAAGAAAGAGAATGTGAACATCCTCAACGGCAACGCCAAGGACCTTGAGGCCGAGTGCGCCCGCTATGAGGAAAAGATAAAGAGCTACGGCGGCATCGACCTGTTTATGGGCGGCATCGGTCCCGACGGCCACATCGCCTTCAACGAACCCGGCAGCTCCCTGACCTCACGCACCCGTGTCAAATCCCTCACCACCGACACCATCATCGCCAACTCACGCTTCTTCGAGAACGACATCAACAAGGTCCCGAAGACCGCTTTGACCGTGGGTGTCGGCACCGTTATGGACAGCCGCGAGGTGATGATTCTTGCCAACGGCCACGGAAAGGCCCGCGCCCTGGCACACGCCATCGAAGGCGCCGTCAGCCAGATGTGGACCGTCAGCGTACTCCAAATGCATCCCAAAGGCATCATCGTCTGCGACGACGCAGCCTGCGACGAGATGACCTATGGCACCGTAAAATATTTTAAAGACATCGAGAAAGACAATCTTTGATTTTTAATGAAAAATTTTGCCCTCATTGGCGTGGGGGGTTACATCGCCCCACGCCACCTGAAAGCCATCAAAGACACAGGCAATGACCTGGTCTCCGCCTACGACAAGAGCGATAGCGTAGGCATCATGGACAGTTATTTTCCAAAAACCGCTTTTTTCACCGAACAGGAACTGTTCGACAGACACAACACCAAAATGATCACGTCGGGCAACCGTATCGACTTCGTCAGCGTGTGCACCCCCAATTACCTCCACGATGCTCACATCCGATACGGACTGCGTCTCGGCGCCAATGTCATCTGCGAGAAGCCCGTCGTGCTCAATCCATGGAACATCGACGCCCTCGAAAAAGTGGAGCAGCGCGAAGGACACGAGGCCTATACCATCCTTCAACTGCGACACCATGAAGCCATCGTCGCCCTCAAGAAGAAGATCGAGAATGGACCTAAGGACAGGATCTACGACATCGACCTGACTTACATCACTTCAAGAGGCAACTGGTATTACGCATCGTGGAAAGGCGACGTGCACAAGAGCGGAGGCATCGCCACCAATATCGGCGTGCATTTCTACGACATGCTTTGCTGGATCTTCGGCGAAGTCAAACAGAGCGTCATCCATATCTCCACACACGACAGAGTGGCTGGTTTCCTGCAGCTGAAAAACGCCAACGTGCGCTATTTCCTCAGCATCGACGGCGACACGCTACCGAAAGAGGTGGCCGAAAAAGGAGGGAGAAGCTACCGCTGCCTCATGATCGACGGCGAGGAGTTCGAGTTCACCAACGGTTTCACCGACCTTCACACCGTCAGCTACCAAAAGATTCTCAACGGAGAAGGCTTCAGGATCAGCGAGTCGAGAAACGCCATCAACACCGTCTATAATATCCGTAACGCACAACCCATAGGACTCGTGGGCGACTACCATCCTCTGGCCCGACTTGAATGTAAAACCCATCCTTTCAAATGGACCATCTAAGATGATGCGACTGCGAAAACTCATATTCCTTAACTTACAACACCTGCCCATGCCTTCGCTGGGATGGCGGGCAAGAGTATGCAAATGGGGTGGAGTTAACATCATTAATCCGAAAAAAACCGAAATAGGAACCAACGTGGTGTTCGATACCTTGGCACCCGAAAACATCACTATTGAAGAAGGCGTCATCGTCTCCACCGGCTGCAAGATCATCAGCCATTACTTGGATCCCTCCACGATGACGCCCGAAGACCGGCTGGCCAACCGTTATCCTGTCGGGAATGTGTTAATAAAAAAGAATGCTTTTATAGGAATGGGTTCTATGATAATAAAACCCGTCACCATCGGAGAAAACGCCGTTGTCGGCGCCGGTTCCGTCATTACCCACGACATTCCCGACAACGAAGTCTGGGCAGGAAACCCCGCCAGACGCATCCAACCCCTTTAGGAATGAGACCCGATTACCTCCTTTATAGAAATGCTTGGCGCTTCGCTGGTCCGCCCCATTTGGAACAACAGCTACAGACCGATGAATACCGTTCATTGTTAAAAGAAGGAGGTTATTTCGTCAGAAACACCTATGACTTTGATTGTGAGAAAGAAACGTCTTTTTGGAGTATCATCAAAGACCATTTTGGAGGATTGGAGGAACTTTCGGGCAACACCAGAAAAAAAGTAAGGCGTTCCTTAGAACATTTCGAATTCAAGTTTGTCGATCTGAAGCTTATTCGAAAAGAAGGATATCCCATCTTGAAGGCCACCTATGAGGATTATGCCGTCAGCGATCGCACAATGAACGCCAGGACCTTTAATGCTTTTTTGGACCTTTGTGAACAGTACAATTATGAATGTTGGGGCGTTTTTGACCGAGACAACAACACTCTGGTTGGTTTTTGCCTCAATCATGTTTGGCCCGATTCATGCGAATATGGGGTAGTGGGAATCCTGCCTAAATACAAACGCAAAAGCACCACTTATCCTTACTATGGACTGTACTATAGCATGAACCAATACTATTTACAGGAAAAGGGCTTGCTATATGTCACTGATGGCACGCGTAGCATCACTGAACATTCCAACATCCAGCCGTTTTTGGAGGAAAAGTTCCATTTTCGCAAGGCGTATTGCCACCTGAAGATCCATTATAATTGGTGGATGCGCATCGCTGTAAAGCTGCTATATCCGCTCCGAAAAAACATAAGGATTCCCCAAGTAAAGGCTGTTTTGAACATGGAGGCGATGACCAAATGAAAAAAAATCAAATTATTTTCCTGTTTTTTGTCTCGTTTTTGTTTGTCACATTGTTTTCACGAGCCACCTCTTTTTTGTATGTGTTTGAAGGAGCCGACCCGTCTGTTTTCAAGCAAATGGGGCTGGCTTTGTTGAAAGGAAAATTGTTGTATATCGACTATTTCGACAACAAGGGCTGTCTGCTGTATTTTCTCCACGCCCTCGCCTTAAGACTTGGCGGCGACTTCTTCCTGATGCTGTTTCAAACCATTTCCCTTTTCTTCACCATGCTCATGTGGAGTGGAATGCTGGATCTATACCACAACGCACGGATTCGCAACCTTTGCCTAGGGATCACTTTAGTACTATTGCTAGGATTTTATTGTAGCGGCGACCAAAGCCAGGAATGGTGCTTACCCTTTATCACCTATCCATTACTAGTATATTTCAAGTCTTATAAGACAAAAAACGACATTCGACCCATACAAATGCTACTAATCGGGGTGTGCGTCGGCATTATCACCTTTATCCAAGTCAATAACGCCTGTGTGGTTTTGGGATTTTATGGCTTTCTTTGGTTGCACATCTTGCTGAAAAAAGAGTTCAGAAGGTTTTTCACCAGTTTAGCTTATTTTATTTTAGGTTGGCTCTTGGTGGCATCGCCTTGTGTCATGTATTTCTATTTGGTGTCGGGCTGGCACGGTGTTTATGAAATGGTTTATGCCTCGTTTCTCTCCAATCTGGAATACATCGGTGCAGGATTTCATATCCGACTATTTTTATTCATTCCTTACGTCATCATGCTTCTCTCATTGACAATACTCACTTGGGTAAACTCACGCAATGAAAAAGAAGTTTTAATACCTGTATTGCTGTCCATCGTGATTTTTGCCCTTACCTTTGGCAAATTAGGAAACATGTACTATTTGATGGCTATTTTATCGCTTTTCGTGATTACCATGATGACATTCAACTTTGTTGAACATAAAAAACTCAAACGAGTCGTCTGCGGTATAATGGCGGTATGCTTGCTTTATTATCTGTGCGATCCCATGTTGCATTTCGGAAACGACTTGCTTTTGCGAAAGGAGAAAGAGTTGGTCATCTACGACCAGTTTCACCATTGCATCGAAAAGATTCCTGAAAACGAGAGGGATTCCATTTACAACTACAATTTATATAGCATCGGAACCAGCATGATGCACCATGAAAACTTGCTTCAAAGCAACAGGGTGCTGTTCACCTCGCTAGGTTTTACCTTGCCTACCTTAAAAAAAGAAGAAGCCGAAAAACCTTTTATTCCACCAAAATGGATTTTGTTGACGACTGACAAATACATAGAACCGAACGACGCCAAATACATTGAAAGCAACTACGTGATAGCTTATTCGTTTCAATACGACAAACTATATTTCCCCAAGCCTAAAATTGGCGAGTTGTTGCAAGTGTATCTACTAAAACGAATTGAGGAATAAAAAAAGTAGGACCCCGATAACGAACTCCTACTCAAAAAATTAATAACATGAAACGCGCCCCCTTCAGGACTTGAACCTGAGACCCCCTGATTAACAGTCAGATGCTCTAACCAACTGAGCTAAGGAGGCATTTGCGGCTGCAAAAGTACAACTATTTTTTGAATGTGCAAGAAAAATTTTACAGAATTTTTATTTTTCTTAAATTTGCACCCGATTAAACCTATTGAATTATGGCACAGAACAACATTCTCGGCATCGGCAACGCCCTTGTCGACATCCTCACACAAATACCTGACGACGACATCTTGGAACAGCTTCACCTGCCCAAGGGTTCCATGCACCATGTCGATGCCGAGACATCCATCCGTTACGGCGAGATATTGAAACAATACGGCAGCGCTATGGCCGCCGGCGGTTCCACCGCGAACACCATGAGCGGCGCTTCCAAGCTAGGCGTGGAGACCGGTTACATCGGCAAGGTGGGTCGCGACGAGCGTGGACGTTTCTTTGAAAACGCCATGCGGGAGACCAACGTGAAACCCATGATGCTCACCACCGAAACGCCCACGGGTTGCGCCGAAGCCATCATCTCGAAGGATGGTGAACGCACCTTTGCCACTTACCTTGGAGCAGCTCTTGAGCTCAACGCCGATGATATTCGTCCCGAGATGTTCGACGGATGGGACATCTTTTACGTGGAAGGCTACCTTGTACAAAACCATGCGTTGCTCGACACGGCCTTGCCGATGGCCAAGGCCAAAGGCCTGAAGATCGCCCTCGACATGGCCAGCTTCAACGTGGTGGAAGACAACCGCGACTACCTGCGTAAACTCACCAAGGATTATCTCGACATCGTATTCGCCAACAAGGAAGAGGCCTTGGCTTTCACCCACCTCGACACCCCTGAGGCCGCCCTTGCCGATATCGCTTCGATGTGCGACATCGCCATCGTGAAACTCGGCGCCGAGGGTTCGCTCATCCAACGAGGCAACGAAATCGTGACCATTGGCCCTATCCCCGCCAAGGTCGTCGACACTACCGGCGCGGGCGATTTATGGGCTTCCGGCTTCATGGCAGGCCTCGTCCAAGGCAAGACCCTCGAGCAATGCGGCAAGATGGGCGCCACTGTCGCAGCCAACATCATCGAGGTCGTTGGAGCCAAGATGGATGAAAAAAGATGGCAAAAAATAATTGATGCGTTAAAAGTATTGTAATTTTTCGTACCTTTGCAGGCTGATTTAAGAAAAAGTATATCAATAAATTAGACAATAAATAAACAATGAAGGAATTCAAGACCAACGAAATCCGGAACATCGCCCTCATCGGCGCTGCCAAGTCCGGCAAGACCACCCTCGCTGAGAACATGCTCTTCGAAGGCAAGGTCATCAACAGAAAAGGAAGCACGGAAGAAAAGAACACGGTTTCCGACTATCGCCAAATCGAGATGGAGCGTCAGATCTCTGTTCACGCCACCATCATGAACACCGTCATCAACGACCGTAAGATCAACATCCTCGACGCCCCCGGTTTCACCGATTTCTCAGGTGACATCGTGTCGTGCCTCTCGGCTGCCGATACCGCGGTGCTGACCGTCAACGCCCAGTCGGGTGTCGAAGCCACCACCGAGAACGCCTGGCGTCAAGCCGCCCGCACCAACAAACCCGTGGTGTTCTTCCTCAACCAGCTCGACCACAGCAACGCCAACTTCGACAACGCCATCCGCAGCTTGAAGGAATACTTTGGCGACAAAGTCACCCCGATCCAGTACCCTGTGAGCACTGGTGAGGACTTCAACGCCGTCATCGACCTCATCCTCATGAAGATGTTGGTCTTCAAGAATGGCAACGGAGCTCCCGAGATCCAGGACATCCCCGCCGCTGAGATGGACAAAGCCGAAGAGATGCACAACAGCCTCATCGAGCATGCCGCTGAAGGTGAAGAAGCCCTCATGGAGAAGTTCTTCGAGGAGATGACCCTCAACGAGGAAGACATGGAGCGTGGTATCCGCATGGGTATCATCAACCGTGAGATGTTCCCCGTGATCTGCGGCGCTGCCAAACGCGGTGTCGGCGTGTATCGCCTCTGCGAATTCCTCATCAACGCTTGCCCGAGCCCGGCTGACGTCCCCGCCATCAAGGCTGAGAACGGCACCGAGTTCCACAACAGCAACGACGATCCCACCGCCCTCCAGATCTTCAAGGTCACCACTGAGCAGAACCTCGGCGACGTGGCTTGGATGCGCCTCTACGGCGGCACCTTGACCAAGAGCCAGGACCTCGTGAACCCGCGCACCGGCAACAAGGAGCGCATCTCACAGCTCCTCTCGTTCCGCGGCAAGAACCGTGAGGAAGTCGAGAAAGTCAACGCTGGTGACATCATCTGCACCATCAAGCTGAAGGACGGCCGTGTGGGCGACACCCTCGTCGACGCCAAAGTCGCCGAAGCCGCTTTCGCTCCCATCCCGTTCCCGGAACCCATCTTCCAAATCGCCATCAAGGCCGCCAACTCACAGGAAGACGAGAAGCTGGGTGGCATCCTCAACGATATGCACAAGACCGACCCCACCGTCATCGCCGGCATGTCGCGTGAGCTCCGCCAGAACATCCTCCAGTGCCAAGGCGAATATCACCTCAACACCTTGAAGTGGTACTTCGACAACGTCTATAAGATCGGCGTTGAGTTCAGCACCCCGAAGGTTCCGTATCGTGAGACCATCACCAAGTCGGCCAAGGCTGACTACCGTCACAAGAAACAATCAGGTGGTAGCGGTCAGTTCGGTGAGGTTCACATGATGCTGGCTCCTTACTTCGAAGGCTACACCGATCCCGAAGAGTTTGCCGTGCGCGACAAGCAAGAGTACGAACTGCCTTGGGGCGGTAAGCTCATCTTCGCCAACTGCGTCGTCGGTGGTGCCATCGACGCCCGCTTCATGCCCGCCATCCTGAAGGGTATCAACGAGCGTCTGGAGCAGGGTCCTCTGACCGGTTCCTATGCACGCGACATCATCTGCTACATCTATGATGGTAAGATGCACCCCGTTGACTCCAACGAAATGGCCTTTAAGATCGCCGGTCGTATGGCCTTCTCTATGGCCTTCAAGAACGCCGGTCCCAAGATCATGGAACCCATCTACGACCTCGACGTGCGCATGCCCGCCGACCTCATGGGTGCTGTGATGACCGACCTCCAGGGCCGTCGTGGCATCGTGATGGGCATGGATAGCGATCACGGCTACCAGACCATCCACGCCAAGGTCCCGTTCGCCGAGATGGACCGTTACTCCACCACCCTCAGCTCACTCACCTCGGGCCGTGGCACCTTCACCATGAAGTACGCCGAATACGCCCAGGTTCCTGCCGACGTGCAACAGCGCCTGCTGAAGGAATACGAAGAGAGCCAGAAGGAGGAAGAGTAAGTTTGAATTAAGAATTATGAATGCGGAATTCCGCATTCCGCATTCCGCATTCCGCATTCTAAATTCCTAAAAAATCCCGTCAGCGATGGCGGGATTTTTTATTATTTTTGAACATCAAGCAGCTTCATGGGTACGGATTAATATTCTGAATAGTTTTCAACAATCCCGCCTTATCGGACGGGATTTTGTTTTTTTATTACTACTTTTGCAATTACAATCGTGAAATAGAGTTATAACAAAGTCAAACAATACCATTATGAAAAACAAAATCACAACCGTAATGCTGCTCCTCCTGGCCGCTTTCATCACCATCGGGGGCAACACCAGCTGCAAAAGCAAGAAGAGACTCGCCAAAGAAGCCGCCGAAGCCGAATACAAAGCCCGCGTGGCTGAAGCCGTGAGAGACCTCACCGCCATCCTCGACGACGAGACCACTTGGACCCTCGAAGAAAAAGAACACCGCGTACAGACCATTAAGGACTGGAACCTCCAAAACGCAGAAGTCGACGACCTGCTCTTCCAAGTAGAAAAGAAACTCTCACGTGAGCGCGCCCAAGCCGCACAAAGAGCCGAAGAAGAACGTCGCGCCGCCGAAGAGGCCGCCAGAGCACAACAACCCAAAAACGTGCTCGAACGCAACCTCGCCAGCATCGCCTCCGCCTCAAGCACCACACAAGCCAACCGCCTCATCAACGAAACCCTCCAACTGTTCGCAAACAACAACGTCCCCGTGCTCATCATCATCACACAAGCAGGCGGATTCAACGACTACGACAAACCAACCACCATCGAGAACTACCTCAACTACGTCAAAGACCAAAAAGTGAACCGCAACAAGGTCAACGACCTTAAATTCAATGACGCAGGCAAAATCACCGAAGTCGAACTCATCAAAAGATAAGAAACAACCATGAAAAAGATATTAGCAACATTGGCCCTCGTCGTGCTGGTAGCCGGCGCAGCCATGGCACAAGACGAACTGAGCTTCGAACGTAAACAAGCCATCGACAGCCTCGCACTCGAAAAAGTGCGCGACCTGAGCAAATACATCAAAATCGTCGGATCCAAAGAAACCGCCTGGAGCGAAGCCAACCGCGTCATCGACCGCGCCGAGGAACTCTTCATGAGCAACGCCGAAATAGGCGTCTCCTCCATCGCATCCAACAAAATCAAATACTATAAGGTGCGCCCCTACTTCGAACACCTTATGCGCCTTAACTACGACCGCGTCGAAATCGAATGGTACAACATCGAATACGTCTCCGACCTCCAACGCCAACCCGACGGCACCTACGTGGGCGTCATCACCATCTTCCAGACCTTCCGCGGATACGACAAAGAAGGCAACCTCGCCTATAAAGACACCACCAAAAAAGACATCACCGTCTATGTCAAACGCAAAGAAACCCAAATCGGCGGCCGCATGATCGGCTTCTGGGATGTGATGCTGGGCGACATGAGAGTGAAAGAGACAGCGAATAAATGAGTAAAAAGCTTTTGATTCTGGTCCTGGCCCTGTGCTTCGGGATTCTGCCCATGAGAGCACAGTCGATCGGCAACGTGCAAATGGACGAAGCCAACCTCTATGCCATGACCAAGCAGATGGGACAGTTCATCCGCCGATTCAACTACGAGGAAGACCAGTTCGGCAACCAAATCAACCCGAAAGACCCCTCGTACCGCAACACCGAAAAACGCCGACAGTCCATGGCCATCCTCTTCGACCAACAGACCTACGGCAACCAACCCGACCTGCAACGCTATTTCATCGAGGACGTCACCTCCAACGACTCCACCTTCATGACCTTCCTCGGGGGACGCTGGTACTCCGAAGTGTCAGCCTCCTTCAAATACAAAGGCAAAAACGTCAGCATCATCATGATCCTCGGCGTCGAAAAAGAAGGCCTCGGCTCCAAATGGGTGCTCAACAACATCTATTTCTCCGAGTTCAACAAACTCTTCCCCACCGGCGAAATCGCCGAAAAGGAAAAACACTTCCTGCACCCCATGAGCCATGAACTCGACTTCATGAACATCTACAAGATCTTCAAAGAACCCGAAGTCATCGAATACTACGCCTCCAAACGCTTCGAACCCGACTACCTCACACTCTTCTTCTACGAAATCAAGAAAGGCAACCTGGTGTTCCAAGAAGTGGAATCAGTCAAATTCCACGTGTTCCAAATCAAGGACTGGTACTTCGAAGTGTCGTGGTTCAACCGCATGGGAAGCAACTCGGGATGGCTCATTTCTAACCTGATTTATATCTCTGAAAAAGAGAAAAAAGACCTCATCAAATTTTACGAACCATGAGTAAACGGAAAACGGAAAACGAAAAACGGAAAGTTTTTCTTCTTTTGCTGCTTCTTATAACCATCACAGCACCCGCTCAGAAAAAGAACCAAAACAAAGGTCTCACCAAAGAGGAATTGGCGACCTACGAGACCGAGATCACCAAAATGGTGAACTACCTCCAAGAGACATTGAACTTCATCGGCGACCCAGACCAGACCGCACAAGAAAAGGAAATCGTGTTCTCCCAGAGCTACACCAAAATCTTCCAAAACAATAAAGTGCAGATCGAAGACGACCTCGACACCAAACGCAACGCCAACCTCACCAAGGACGTCCAAGCCTACCTCCGCGATATCGACTTCTTCTTCCAATATGCGACGTTCACCTTCGACATCCAAAACATCGCCAACCTCACCAAAGACGACGGAGCGCCTTACTTCAAAGTCACCCTCAACCGGAAACTTGTCGGCAAGACCGTCACCAACGACTCCATCAACGAAGTCAAGAAACGCTATATCGAGATTAATCTCGACAAGGTGAAGAACGACCTGAAGATCGCCAGCATCTACACCACCAAAGTGAACGAACGCGAGTCGCTCAGCCACTGGTGGAACTCCATGCCCAGCACCTGGAAGAACTATTTCGGCGGAGAACTTCGTATCAACCAAAACATTCCACTCAAGTCAGTGATGCAAGTCAACGCCACCGATTTCATCTACTCCTATCCCCAACTTGAAGTCATCGATGGCGACACCGTGGCCACCGACTGGAAAGAAGTGGTGGTAAAAGAAGGCCTCGACGAGGTCTATGCCAAACTCAAAGGCCTGGTGATGATGCAAACCATCGACGTCAGCAACACCAAGACCATCACCACCTTGGAACCGCTCAGCGAACTGTCGGAACTCCAAACGCTCAATATCTCCGGAACCAACATCAACGACCTTACCCCGCTCCGTAACGCCAACAAACTGAAAGTACTGAAAGCCGCCAACACCCGTATCGACGACCTCAGCCCATTGAAATACGACATCATGCTCGAGGAACTCGACGTGGCCAACACAGACGTCAGCGACCTCTCCGTGCTCGAGATCCTCAGCAACCTCGAGAAACTCAACATCTCACACACCAAGGTCAACACCCTCGAACAAGTGACCAGCTGCCCGGCGCTGGCTTACCTCTACGCCGAAGGCACCCAAATCAACACACTGTCGCCACTCAGCGGATTGGAAGGCATCGTCTCCCTTAACGTCAACAACACCACCATCAGCGACCTCAGCCCGTTGAGCCAGATGACCTCGCTGCAAAGCCTGAAGATATCACAGACCCGAGTCAACAACCTGTATGCACTAGGGGAGATGAAATCACTGAAAGAACTCTATTGCAGCAACACCGGCATCAGCGACCTCAGCCCGCTTAAGAGCCACCGCATGCTGAGCAAGGTCTATTGCGACAACACCCGCATCGACGTGCAACAGGCCAGCGAGTTCACCAAAGAAAACCCGTTCACCCTGGTGATCTACGATACCAACGCCCTCGAACAATGGTGGAACAACCTGCCCATCTACTGGAAAGCCGTGTTCTCGAAACAAACTTCCATTGAAGGCGAACCCACCACCGAACAACTTCACGAGGTCATTAATATGACCGACCTCGACCTCTCAGGCAATCCCTACCTGCAAGACCTCCTTCCCGTGAGCCGTCTCACCAACCTGGTCAACCTCAACATCTCCAACACCGAGATCAACCACCTTTTGCCTTTGACCGGCATGACCAATTTAGAGAATATTAATTTAGAACACACTTTTGTTGAAAGTTTAAAACCCCTTGCCGGCATGAACCGCCTCAAGGTGCTCAACATAAGCAACACTCCGGTGAGCGACTTGGAGCCGCTTACCACCGACTCGCATCTGGAGATTGTTTGGGCCGAGAACAGTGGGGTAGGCAAACAACAGGTTGAAAGCCTCAAAAACGCCGTTCCCGATGTCACCGTGGTATATCAAACCGCCGACTTGCAGACCTGGTGGAGCAACCTTGACGGCACCTGGAAATCGCTCCTGTTAGCCCAGATCGGAAGCCACAGCTACGAGCCCACACCTTTGGAGCTGCAACAAATCCTGAACCTTAAAACCGTTAACATCGAACAAGAGAACGTGGTACAGACGTTGGAACCCTTGAGAGACTTTGCTTGGCTCGAAAAGGTAAGCATCACCAACCAAGGCATCCGCGACATCAAACCGCTCGCCAACAAGGTCCATCTCACCGAGTTGCTGCTACAGAACAACCCCATCACCGACCTCTCGCCGCTTGAGTCGGACACCCTCATCAGCGTGCTCAACATCGAGAACACGCAGGTCTCCGATCTCGGCAAACTCGAGAAACTGCATCACCTGCGCACCCTCAACGCCGGCGGCACCAACGTGAAATCACTCAAACCCCTTTCGAAACTCAACGAACTCGAAGAACTGCTTGTCAACAACACCAACGTGAAGAGCCTTTCACCCATCGAGAACCTTCCTTCGTTGAAACTGCTCAAAATCTACAACACACGCGTGAAGAGCAAAACCGTCAGCAAGCTGCAACAGAAACGATTCGACCTGAACATCGTTTATTATTAATCCCTCCGCATCCCGTAGGGATGCCCTATCGGTAGAAAAAATGATCAAAAAATTAATTCCCATTATTTTGGTATTGTTGTTTTTCGCCTGCGGCCAGAATAAGCCTGGGAAAACGGAAAACGGAGAACGGAAAACGGAAAACGGAGAACTTTCCACGCTCCACTTTCCACTTTTCAATGCCGACTCCGCCTATGCCTTTGTGAAGGCCCAGACCGACTTCGGTCCGAGGGTACCCAACACCGAGGCGCATGAACAATGTGCGGCCTGGCTGGTCGAAAAGCTTACCGAATACGCCGATACCGTGATGGTGCAGGAGTTCCGCACCCGTTTGTACAACAACAAGGGTATCGATGGAAAAAACATCATCGCTTCGTTCAACCCCAAGGCAGGTAAACGCATCATCCTCTGCGCTCACTGGGATTCTCGTCCATACGCCGACCACGACCCTGACGAGGCCAACTGGAACACACCCATCGACGGTGCCAACGACGGCGCCAGCGGGGTAGGGGTTCTTGTCGAGGCCGCCCGTTGTTTCCATAGCCAACCCCTGCCCGAAAAACTGGGCATTGACATCATCTTGTTCGATTTGGAAGACTACGGTCCACGGTTCGACCAGTCGGAGCAGTATTACGACGACCGCCGCAACCACTGGGCGCTGGGATCTCAGTTTTGGGCCTCGCAGCATCACATCCGCGGCTATCAGGCCAGCTTCGCCATCCTTTTGGACATGGTGGGCGGACCCAATCCCAGTTTCAGGAAAGAGTATTACTCACAGGGTTATGCCGCCTGGCTGAGCAACAAAGTATGGCGCACGGCGCAAGATCTCGGCTATGGCCGTTATTTCATTAATGAACTGGGCGACCCCATCAGTGACGACCATCTGCCGCTGAACGAGATTGCCGGAATCCCTTCCATCGACATCATCGACCTCAACCCCAACAGCAGCAACCAATGCTTCCCCGAAGTGTGGCACACTTTGAACGACAACATCGATAATATCGATAAAAATACGTTGAAAATGGTTGGAGAGGTATTGATACACTCCGTTTATCAAGAATAGTTGATAACTATTTTTTGTTTTTTAGAGAAAAAGACACTACTTTTGCCTTATTGAATACGAGAATAACACAATTAACTAATTATTAATCACTAAAAACAAACTAACATGAAAAAAGTATTACTCATTTTAGTCGCTGTGATGGGCTTGACCTTTGCAGCCAATGCTCAGTACAACGGCAAGGCCATCGGTCTCCGCCTGAACGGTGGTAATCACTACAACGGTGGTGAAATCTCCTATCAGACTCCTGTGGGTGCCAACCGTTTTGAAATCAACGCTGGTTGGGCTAACTCCGACTTTGCCAGCCTGACTGGTATCTATCAGTGGCTTGGTAACATCACTGGTGACTTTGGTTGGTTTGCCGGTCCTGGTGTCAACCTCGGTTATTGCATCAACCACGGTTTTGGCGTCGCTGCCGCTCTCGAAGGTGGTGTTGAATGGAATCCGCAAGGCATTCCTTTCCAATTCACGTTGGATGTCCGTCCGATGTGGGACTTCATCAAGAGAGAGGGTTGCGCTTATAATGGTTTTGCCATCGGCGGTGCTCTTGGTATCCGTTACAAGCTCTAATCCAACAACGATTATTTGAAATGAAAGGCCCGCTGGATTTCAGCGGGCCTTTTCGTTTTTCCTACCGATGTGGCACCCCGATGGGGTGCTTTAATCTCTAAATTCTTAATTCTTAATTATTTTCCTAGTTACCACTTTGCCTCCGATGACATTCACAAAGTAAACGCCTGAGGGAAGGTCGCTCACATCAATGGTGGCTTGCTTGTCCATGGCAAAGCTTCGGACATCCACGCCATAGGCGTTTACGATGTGGACGCTTAAGCGACCAAGCTCGTAATCTGTACGGATAGTCAGCCTATCCTTGGCAGGATTGGGCATTAACTCAAGCGTGAACGGATCCTTCTCCACATCGGGATAAGTCTTTACGCCCACCAACACACTGGTGGTGTTGGAGTGGTTCACCATCATGCCCGAAACCCTAAGAATCGGGTTGTCGGGGTTGGAACAAAGGATACAAGCGTTCTGTCCATCGTGGCAATCGGGATAGTTGGGGTGGCATTGGTCGATGTAATTGGGGTCGAACTGATAGAACAGATGGGCCCCGCCTTGAGGCAGATACGCCGTCATGTCATAGTTCCACACCAAGCCCATGCTACCCGGACACCAACCGCTACGAGGATAAGTCCAAGTGCCGCTTTGTGGCTGGCAACCCGAAGGGTTGGGGGTGCATTCGCGCCAGAGATGTTGGTCGAACTTCAACGCATTGTTGACATATACATGATGCGTGGCTTCGTAGAACTCGGCGGCATTGCCTGTATTGTAGGCGTTGTTGCTTGAGTTGCTCCAGTTATGCCCCGTTGTGATAAGCTTCAGATGGGCTTCCTCGGCGCCTTCGGCAAACTCAATG
Organism: uncultured Bacteroidia bacterium; assembly: GCA_902801465.1. Taxonomy (GTDB): domain Bacteria; phylum Bacteroidota; class Bacteroidia; order Bacteroidales; family F082; genus Limimorpha. The sequence continues at coordinate 93,219 of CADCIH010000004.1, forward strand.
TCACATTCGGGAACCGGCTGTTGGTTGAGATAATCGCCAAATTCATACTTGCCGAACCAAATCGGTTGTATATCGGAATAGAGATAGTCTGGCGTCCCTTTTCGCATATTGAAGGTGAGTATCGGGTTGAAACTCCAACCATGCCATATCTCATAATACACCTCAAACTCCACCAAACCTTGCAGGATGGAAGTATAGTCGGTAACATCGACATCGGCTTCACAAGCCACACCGAATGGTGAACAATAGCGGAACAGCTCCACCCATTCGCCACGGTGGTTTTTCACACGGACATAGCCGATATGGTCATAGGGATCGCAACTGTTGTTAAAACACTGGTGATCGTAATGCGCGTTGATGGAGTCGAAGGCACCTACATGCGACGGCAGGGCATATTCTCCATGAACCGTCTGGTTGGCTGACGTCACCACCAAATCGCCGTTCATGGCTACCGCATCCACATCGTTGAAATTGTTGGTCACGATAAAATGGTTGCTGGCGGTCGTGGTCTTGCCACCCGACTGGGTAATGGAGGCTGTCATGCTGAAATCGCCAAAACCAGTAGGTTCCCAAGTACCGAACCAATAGCCGTTATCGGGGTTATTGGGATAGGCGGTCTGCAGCTGCACCGTTTGACCATTGATCTCGCAATGCACATCGTTGAACTTGATGACATCGCCATGCTCCACATAGGCACTCAAAACAAGCGTCATCGGCTTCAACTCAGGCATATAAACGTTCAAATTGTCGTATGGTCTACGAATGGTGATCTCAGGGGTGTAATTGTTGGGGTTCACCACCTCAAAAGTACGGTTCACCGAAGGTGCAGGTTGCCATTGGGTACCGTCGCCAGGCTGTGAGGCACGTATCTTCACCATCCCTTCCTGACCGGTCAACGACACCGTATTTCCGTTTAAAGTGGCGTATTCAGAGCCTTCCATAATCTCAAACTGCACCGGTAACCCTGAGGTGGCGGTGGCATTCAAGTCAAAAGGAGCATCGAAGACCAGTTTGTCGGGGATGGCCTCAAACTCGATGAATTGTGAAGCAAGACCGGCAGGAGTATGACGCACCACAATGTTGTCGAAACCACCATGGGAGCTGCTCAGGAAGAACACGCCGTCCCACATCGCCGGGTCGAAACGGTCTCCGCTACCAGGCGTGAGACCGGCGTTCAAGCCTTGGATTTCAGGAATGGGCTCATATTCACCAGTGCAGCCATGGTCGGCGAAAAGCGAGACTGAACCGGCACCGCCATTGGCTTCCAAATCAATCATGATCTTCCATCGCGTCCAAGAGCCGTAGGGATTGTCGTAGTCGAAATCCACGGGCATGGTATTGTCGGGCAGCACGATGCCATTGACAAAGCTGGGACGTGGATCCTGGCCTGTGGTGACGAAATAGATGCCTCCATCCTGAGTGGGCAAGTTGGGGTTGGGGCAGGTAGCCTCATAGCTCATCGGGGGCAACACCGAACCGTCGCCATCGGCATCGTAACCAACGCCGAAGCAGGTACCCCACCAATTGCGGAACAGGTCCAATTCAATCTCGATGGTGCCACCTGTGGAGAAGTCAAATTCGAACTCGGAAGTCGATTTGTGGGTAGCCACCTCACCGAAGTTGGTGTTGGCATTGTCGAAGAAAACCCCCATGGTCTCGTCGGGAGTGGTCTGGCCTCCACCGCCAAGATATTCAGTCTTGAGCTGACCGCCACCGGCGCTGTGGGCACGTGCCACCCAGCCATGTTGGCCGTTCAAAGGAGCGTTTTCCGTGAAATTGTTGAAGTCGTATGAGGCCTCGGTCTGGGCATAACCGATAAGACCTAAAGCCAAGAACAATAATAATAATGTTTTTTTCATTTTACCAATCTAGTGTAAATTCCGCATTCCTAATTCTTAATTCTTAATTCTTAATTCTTAATTACCTTCCTCGTTACCATCTTCCCACCAAGAACCTGAACGAAATAAATCCCTGCCGGAAGGTCGCTCATGTCAACCGTGGCGGTTCCCAGCATGTTGAATCCCCTGACCTTGACACCTTGTGCGTTGAGGATGTGTACGCCGGTGCGGCCTTTGTCATAATCGGTCGTGATGGTCAAGGTGTTATTGACCGGATTGGGGGTAAGTGTCACTTGGAACGGTTCTTCGTCCGCGTCGGGACGTTCCGTAACCTCGGTCACCACGATTTCGCTCCTATGGCTATAGGTCACGATCTTGCCCGAAACCACAAGGATGGGGTTGTCGGAATCCTGACAGTTGGGGCAGTTATTCTGTCCGGTCACGCAATCGGGATAGTTGGGGTGGCATTCGTCAACGTATTCAGGATCAAACTCATACAACAACTCAGAGATGCCGTTCGAGAGATAGTTGTCGAGGCTGTAGTTCCACACTATAGGCATGCTGCCCGGACACCAGCCGGCGCGGGAATAGGCCCAAGTGCCGTTTTGGGGCTGGCATCCCGCGGGATTGGGAGAACAGGTGCGCCACAAATGTTGCGTGCCGATAAGAGCTCCGTCGACTTTGATGTTATGGGTGGCTTCGTAGAACTCGGCGGCATTGCCAGTGTTGTAGTTGCCGTTGGTACCACTGCTCCAGTGATGACCCGAAGTCACCAGATTAAGTTTGGCCTTCTCAACGGTCGGGTCAAACACAATGTTGCGTGTCGGTACGGGACAGCGGTTTTCGTAATCGCCAAAGTCATAGCTGCCGAACCAAATCTCATTGAGATCGACATAGGGGTATTCGGGCGTGCCCTTGGTATATTCAAAGATGGCGGTTGGGTTGTATCCCTGACCGCTGTTGTCCCACATTTCGCAATGCAGTTCAAACTCAACCAGTCCTTGCAGCACGGTGGTGAAGTCGGTCACGTCGAGGTTGTCCTCGCATTCCACTCCGAATGGCGTGGTGTAGCGGCAGAGTTCCACCCATTCGCCACGGTAGTTTTTCACACGGCAACGACTCACGTGGTCGTATGGGGGACAGCTTCCGTTCACACAATTGTGCAGATAATGGAGGTTGATGGAGTCGAAAGCATTGACATGGGTCGGGAAGGCAAATTCGCCGTAGTCGGTAAACACTGTCTTGCTTACCACCAGCTCTCCGTTAAGTGCAGAGACCGTCATGTCGTTGTAGTTGGTGGTCACCTCGAATGTATTGGACACCGAAGTGACTTTGCCGCCTGATTGGGTGATGCTGGCTGTCATGTTGTAGGTGCCTTCGCCCGAAGGAGTCCAAGTGGTGTACCAATAGCCGTTTTCGGGCTTGTCGGGATAGTCGGTCTTCAACAGCAGTTCTTGTCCGTCGACGGTACATTTTACCTCTTCGAACTTGATGACGTTGCCATGGTCAACGTATGCGCTCAGAACAAGCAATACGGGATTATCGAAATTGGGCATATACACCTTGGTGCCTTCGTAGGGGCGACGAATGGTGATTTCCGGAGTATAGTTCTCGGGGTCGGCCACATAGAAGGAACGGGTCACGGCAGGGGCGGATTGCCATTGGGTGCCGTCGCCAGGTTGGATGGCGCGCACTTTCACGGTGCCTTCTTCGCCAGTAAGTGTGAGCACGTTGCCTTCAATGGTGGCAGGACCTTGGGTGACCTCAAAAGACACGGGAAGACCCGAAGTGGCCGTAGCTTGAAGGGTAATGGGGTCGTTGAACGACAGTTGGTCGGGGATGTTGGCGAAGTTGATGAACTGGGCTGCCAAACCTCCCGGCATGTGACGTACGGTGAAGTTGTCGAAACCGCCGTAGCCGCTATTGAGCAAAAAGATGTAGTTCCACATGGCAGGGTCGAATTTGTCGCCGCTGCCAGGGGTAAGACCCGCATTGATGCCTTGTATTTCGGGCACGGGCTCGTATTCACCGCTGTTGGGATCGTCCATCTTGAACAGCGTGACAGCACCGGCACCGTCGTTGGCATCAAGATCGATGCTGACTTTCCAGCGGTACCATTGCTGATGGGGCTCAAACGAGAAGGTGTTTGCAAATTGGTTGTTGGGTAGCACCACACCGTTCTTGAAGTTGGCATTGTTGGGATTCACACCTGTGGTCAACATGTAAATGCCTCCGTCGGGAAGGGTGCTGTTGACGTTGGGAACAATAGGCTCATAGTTTCCTTGAATAGGTGGTTGCACAAAGCCGTCGCCGTTGCCGTCATAGCCGATGCCGAAGAGGTCGCCCCACCATTCGCGCCACATGTCGCATTCGATTTCGATGACACCTCCCGAGGAGAAGTCGAAGCCGTATTCGGTAAGGCTGTGGGTGGCGATGTCGCCATAGCTTGTGCCGGAGCAAGTGCTGAACACGGCGATGGTTTCGTCGGCCGAGGTCATGTCACGCGGGCCAAGATAACCTGTATAGAGCGGACGTCCACCGTTACCGGAACTGTGTACCCGAACAACCCATCCATGTTGTCCGTTGAGGGGTTGGTCTTCTGCAAAATCGTTGAAGTCGATGGTGGCCTCGGTCTGAGCAAAACCGCAAAGTCCTAAAGCCCAGAACAATAATATTATTAGTGCTTTTCTCATTTTACCAAATATTATAAATTCCTAATTCTTAATTCCTAATTCCTAATTCTTAATTATCTTCCTCGTGACCATCTTTCCGCCAAGCATTTGAACGAAATAGACGCCTGCCGGGAGATCGCTCATGTCGATGGTGGCGGTGCCCTCCACACCAAAAGCTTTTACATGGACTCCTTGCGAATTGATCACACGGACGCTGACCCGACCTTTGTCGTAGTCGGTGGTGACGGTCAGGGTATTTTTCACCGGGTTAGGGGTAAGGGTCACATGGAAGGGCTCCTCGTTGGCGTCGGGGCGTTCCGTCACTTCGGTCACAACGATATTGCTTTGATGGCTGTAGGTCACCAACATGCCCGACACAATCAAGATGGGGTTGTTGGAATCCAGACAGTTGATACAACCGTTCTGTCCAGTGACACAATCAGGGTAGTTGGGATGGCATTCGTCAACATACGTGGGGTCGAATTCATAAAGCAACTCTGGAATGCCACTGTTGAGGTAGTTGTCGAGGCTGTAGTTCCACACGATCGGCAAGCTGCCCGGACACCAACCGGAGCGGGAATAGGCCCAAGTGCCGTTTTGGGGCTGGCATCCCGCAGGATTGGGGCTGCAGGTTCGCCACAGATGTTGTGTAAAGGTGGTGTTGCCGTTGATCTTGATATTGTGTGTGGCTTCGTAGAACTCGGCGGCATTTCCGGTGTTATAGGCGCCATGTTCGGTATCACTCCAGTGATGACCCGAGGTCACCAAGCGCAGATTGGCTTTCTCCACGGTGGGATCAAAGGTGATGTTGCGAGGCGGCACCGGGCAAAGGTTTTCGTAATCGCCGAAGCTGTAACTGCCGTACCAAATTTCATTGAGGTCGACGTATGGATAGACGGGTGTGCCTTTGGTATATTCAAAGAGAATGGTCGGACAATAGCCCTCACCAGCCTGTTCATACATCTCACAACTGTATTCGAATTCAACAAGCCCTTGCAGTAAGGTCGTGAAGTCTGTCACATCCAAGTCATCCTCGCATTCCACACCAAACGGAGTGGTGTAACGGCAAAGTTCCACCCATTCACCACGATAGTTTTTCACACGGACGCTGCTCACATGATCGTACGACTTGCAGTTGCCGTTCAAGCAGTTGTGTAGGTAATGCATGTTAATGGAATCAAAAGCGTTGACATGGGTGGGGAACGGAAATTCACCATAACTGGTAAACTGCTGGTTGGTTGCCACCAGCTCGCCGTTGAGTGCGGAAACCGTGATATCATTGTAGTTGGTGGTGACCTCGAAGGTATTGCTCACTGTGGTCACCTTGCCTCCGGTTTGGGTGATGCTGGCCGTCATATTGTAGGTACCTTCGCCCGAAGGGGTCCAGGTGGTGTACCAATAGCCATTATCTGGCTTGTTGGGATAATCGGTCTTCAACACCAATTCCTGACCGTCAACAAGGCATTTCACTTCCTCGAACTTCAGTACCTCGGGATGGTCGATATAAGCGCTCAGCACCACCAACACGGGGTTATCGAAATCGGGCATGTACACTTGGGTACCCTCATAGGGACGGCGAATGGTGATTTCTGGGGTATAGTTCTCGGGATCCACCACAAAGAAGGTACGGGTCACTGTCGGGGCGGGCTGCCAATTGGTGCCGTCGCCCGACTGGATGGCACGGACTTTTACAGTGCCTTCCTCGCCAGTAAGCGTGAGGATGTTCCCTTCGAGTGTAGCGGGGCCTTGGGCGATTTCAAAGGTCACGGGAAGGCCGGAGCTTGCCGTGGCTTGGAGCTCAATGGGCTCGCTATAGACCAGTTGGTCACCGATCTCCGGAAAATCGATGAATTGTGCCGCCAAGCCTCCGGCCATGTGACGCACGTTGAAATTGTCGAAACCACCCATGCCGTTGTTGAGCATGAACATGCTGTTCCACATGGCGGGATCGAATTTGTCGCCACTGCCTGGGGTAAGACCGGCATTCACACCCTGGCACTCGGGAACGGGTTCCCATTCACCGTTGTTGGGATCATCCATCCGATAAAGGGTGACGGCGCCTTGGCCGTTGTTGGCATCGAGGTCGATGGAAATCTTCCAACGGAACCAGCAATCCATCGTCGTGGCAGGTTGGAAATTGCAAGCCATTGTGTTGTTGGGCAACACCGGACCATATTGGAAATAAGGATCGGTGGGACGGTATCCTGTCGACAGCAAATAAATGCCGCCTTCGGCAGAGGTGCTATTCGGATCGGGAATCAACGGTTCCGTGAGATTATGGCCTGGTGCGGTATAAAAAGGAGGAACCACAAAACCATCGCCGTCAGCGTCATAGCCGATGCCAAAAAGATGGCCCCAAAGCCCGCGGTAGATGTCGCATTCTACCTCAATGACACCACCCGTTGAAAAGTCGAAACCGTATTCGGCAAGGCTATGGGTGGCCACATCGCCATGGGCTGTGCCCGAAGCATGGGAAAACACGCCCATAGTCTCATCCATGGTCGGTGAGGGGTCTCCCTTCCAAAAATGTCCGATGTAACCTGTGTACATGGGGATGCCGCCGTTGCTTGAGGTATGCGGACGGGTAATCCATCCGCCTTGTCCGTTCAGGGGCTCCTCTTCAAGATAATCGTTAAAACTGAAGAGGGCTTCCGTTTGGGCTTTCAAGCCGAATGAGAAAGCCAACATGACTAAAATTGTGAATACTTTCTTCATAACAATAAACTTTTATCTATTAACTCTTATCTTTTATCTAATAACCAGCTTCTCCGTCACCAACCTACCGCCCAGGAATTGGAGCGTGTAGATTCCCGCGGGCAATGCACTCACATCAATGGTGCGCTCGCCTTCAACGGTGAAATACATCACCATCTGACCCATTGCATTGAGCATCATCACGCTGACGGCGCCATGCTCGTAATCGGTGCTGATGGTGACTTGACCTTTGGCGGGATTGGGATAAACCTGTGTTGTAAAGGGCGGTTCCGAAGTTACTTGATGAACCTCGGTAAACACGTTTTCGTCGTTGCTGTAGGAGACTACCTTACCTGAAACCTTCAAAATCGGGTTGTCGGGGGCGGCACACTCCGTGCAGGTGACTCCGCTCACGCAATCGGGATGGTTGGGATGGCAGAGGTCGAGATAGGTGGGATCGAACTGGTAGAACAGTTCCGAATGACCTTCTGGCATATATTCGGTGAGATCGAAATTCCACACCATACCTATGGAGCCGGGGCACCAGCCGCTACGCGAATAGGTCCATGTGCCGCTTTGGGGTTGGCAGCCTGCGGGATTGGGAGTGCAGGTGCGCCAAAGATGTTGGTCGTATTTGTTTTCTCCGTTAACGAAGATATGGTGTGTGGCTTCGTAGAACTCGGCGGCGTTGCCGGTATTGTAGCTATTGTTGTTGCCGCTGCTCCAATTATGTCCGGTGGTGGTGATTTTCAACTTGGCACGCTCTGCTTTTTTCCTGAATTCATAATCCACCACGGGAACGGGCTGCTGATTGGCATAATCGCCGAAACTATAGGTGTCGAACCAAATTTCGTCGACATCGACATAAAGATACTCAGGTGTGCCTTTGGTAAACGTAAACGTCAGATTGGGATTGGAGCCGCTACCATTCCAAAGCTCCAGATACAACTCCATTTCCACCAGTCCCTGAAGCAACGAGGTATAGTCGCTCACGTCGACATTGTCGCTGCACTCCACCCCGAACGGGGTGATGTAACGGAACAGTTCCACCCACTCGCCGCGGTAGTTGCGGACTCTCACTCCGCCCGCACGGTCGTAGGTGTCGCAATTGCCATCGACGCAGTTGTACTCGAAATACGCCACGATGTTGTTGAAGGCTCCGACATGGGTTGGAAACACATACTCACCCTGTTTGCTATGTTGGGTAGGAGTACACACCAAATCGCCGTGCATGGTGGTCACTTCCACTGTGTTCTCCGTCTGGTTCTTGACTTCAAACTGGTTGGTCACCGTGGTAGTCTTGCCTCCCGTCTGGGTGACACTGACTGTCATGGTATAGTCGCCGAAAGTCGCAGGCGTCCAATAACCAAAATAATAGCCGTTCTCTGGATCGTCCGGATAATCGGTATTTAAAACGATATCTTCGCCATTGATGGTAGCCTTGACTTGGTTGAACTTGATCACTTCGGGATGCTCGATGTACGCTGAGACCACTATCAACACCGGATGAAGCGCATCCAAATAAACCTTGGTGTCATTGTAGGGACGGCGCAAAGTGATTTCGGGAGTATAAAGATCGGGATCGACCACCTCGAAGGTCTTGATCACATCAGGGGCGGGGAGCCATGAACTGTTGCCTGCTTGGGTAGCTTTCAACCTGACCACACCCGTTTCGCCTGTCAAGGTAAGGATGTTGCCGTTGATGGTGGCAGGACCTTCTATCAACTCAAACGTGACAGGAAGCCCTGAAGAAGCCGTGGCTTCCAAGGTAATGGGATCGTTGAAGACCAACTGGTTGGGGATGTCGGCCATCTCGATAAGTTGGGCGTTGCCGTCGGGTTGTTGGCGCACCAGCAGGTTGTCGAATCCCCCCGTTCCGCCTTGGGAGTGGAAGAAGATGCCGTCCCAAACGTGATAGTCGTTCTTGTCGCCCGAACCCGGGGTGAGATGCATATTAATATTGGTAGCTGCGGCCTGTTGAATCCATTCGCCTTCGCAACCGGGCTGCACAAACACGGTCACCGAACCTTCGCCGTTGAAGGCGGTGAAGTCGAACGACATCTTGTAGCGGTTCCATCCGCCTTGGTCGAAGTCAAAATCCACCGAGGTGCCGTTGGGCAGATGCAACTGGGCGTGGCCGCTGTCGCCCTGGCCTTTGCAGGACAAATAAACACCGCCGTCAGCATCGGTCATGCCTGGCAGAATGCATCCGTCACCGTCGCTGTCGAAACCTACACCGAAGAAGTTGCCCCACCAAGTGCGGTTCATGTCCATCTCCAAGTCCATGATGCCTCCCTGTTGGAAGCTGAAATTGAAGTTGGATGAGGCCTTGCGGGTAGCGGTGCGACCCACGCCTGAACCACCGTAGGGATACCACACGGCAATGGATTCGTCGGGCGCCATGTCGGAACCGCAAACATAGTCCACATTAAAATCCTGTGATGCTGGCGCCGTCTGATAATGCGTCACCCACCCGTCCTGACCGTTGAGGTTCTGGCTTCCCGTGGTCAAATTGTTAAAGTCATATAGGTATTCCACCTGAGCTCTCGCCCAAAAAGAAACCATTAAGGTAATAATTAGCAATATTCTCTTCATAGTTTTCCGTTTTCCACTTTCCGTTTTCCGTTATTTTGTCATCCACCAAACCTTCGTCTGCCTCGTATCCCCATGCGACATCCTAGCCAATTCAGTGACATAATTATCATAATTATATTCTATTTCTTTCTGAGGATACTCTAACCTGTAGGAAGTCAGCTTGGCATGGTCGGTAGTAGTAGGCGTGGCCATCGTGCGACGGGCCAGTGCCCAGGCTTCCCAAGGCTGGCGGAAGAGGTTCAGCCAACGTTGCTGATAGATCATCTTCAAGTAGAACTCTTGGCTGCCGTCGTATTCAGGATTCATCCATACGGCATAGTTCATCACGTTGGCCGCCATGTTGTTGCCCAAGGCCCAAATGTCAAGGTTTCCAGCATAGCTGGTGTATTGCGGATAGAGATAAGTCCAACGGCTGGTTTGGTTCGGGATATGCGCCCAAAACAGGCAGGATTGGTAAACACCCTGACGGATGGACTCGTCGGCATTTAGGGGCGGGGTGATTCCGCCAATGTTCCTTACCTCGATCTCAGCCTTCATGAACAGCACGTCAGCGTAGGTCACCAGAATTTGAGGCACATAGCGTTCGTCTCTGGTCAGATAATAATTAAAGGGGGAGAACAAGCACGAGGGGCCTTTGAAGGTGTAGCTGCCGTCGCGCGACTGGGCGTAGGGCGAGCCGCCTTCGACAGGTGTCTCGGCGGTATGGATCTGCGGATAAGGTCTCCAGGCGCCATCGGGGAAGCTGTCGGTCTTATGGTTGGTGTCGAAGAACAGGAAGGTGCGATAGTCGAAGATGCCGCTGCCATCCATGTCGTCGGTCGAAGAGAGGCAACTCCAGATGGTCTCGCCCATACGGAGGTGCTTGTGCTCACGGAACGACCAGTTGGTGTCCCAGTTGGTTCCCAGCAGGCTAGGCCACAAGCAGATGCCTCCACCGGTAGCTGTGCCGCCTGAAGCATTCATCGCGGTATAGATGAAGTTGTAGGCATCCACCAGCAAAGGCGTGGCGTAGTCGGGATCCTTGTCGTACATGCGCAGGCCGTGGCGCAGGATCAACGAGTTGGCGAACTCGGCCCAGAGGGTGTAGTTGTTGTTGAGCAGCACATCGTAAGGCAGCTTGTAATAGTCGTTGCCGCTTGCGGTGGTGGCTGAGTCGGCATGTAGGAGATCGCGCGACCAAACCAACTCTTCCAACAGCGATTTATAGATGCTCTCTTGGGTGTCCCATTCGGGTTTCATGGTCTCTTGCGAGGAGGCGTTCTCCCAAATACGGGCGGCCTGGGTGTAAGGCATATCGCCGAAGATATCCGTCACTTTAAAGGTCTGATAGGCCTTCATTATGTTGAGTTGGGCACGCACCTTGTCGCACACGGCCCTATCGCCTTGTTCCTCGACATAAGCGTCGAAATGCCTTTCCAGTTCACGAATGTTGGCAAGCATGGCGTAATAATTGGTCCAGACCTCCGAGATGCCGATTTGCGAGTTACCCCACGACTCAGAGGTCAAAGCCCCCAGCTCGGTCTCGGGATACCAAATTTCGTTTTGCAGGTAAAACTGCTCGTTCATGCTCTGCTGCAAGGAGCTCACCACGCCGTTGAACAACCCCTCAATGGTGGTTCCGGGAGGCGAGAACGGCGCCTGGTTCATTTCTTCGAAGCCTTTGGTGCAACCGACGAAAGCCATTGCAAGCGACGCCCAGCATATTACTTTGTATAAAATCCGTCTCATTTTATATTATATATTTATTTAATTTGTCTTAATTAAAACTTTCCGTTTTCCGTTCTCCGTTCTCCGTTTTAAAGGTTTACCTTCAACGATAACATAACGGATCTCGTTCCCGGATACGAACCGTACTCCAATCCCTGGGCGTTGCCTGAACCTTGGGTACCTTCGGGGTTGATGTTGTCGGGCAAGGTCTTGTAGAAATAAAACAGGTCGCGACCCACCAGGGAGATGGATGCCTGTTTGAAGAAGTTCTGCTTGTCCAAAAGCTTACGCGGGAAGTCGTAGGTCAACGAGAGCTCACGCATCTTGATCCAAGTGTTGTCGACGATGCCCGGGGTGGAGATGATCTTTCCCCAGCCGCCGTAGTTGGGCATGTATTTGTAGAGGTAATGCACTACGTTCTCGTTTTCATGGGCCTCGCCGGTCTCGGTATTGATGCAATAGCCTGGCAAAATCACGCCATAGTCGCCAAGATACTCATCGTTTTCGTAATAGGGCAGGCCATTGCCTTCGCGTTCGTAAAGCGTTGCAGGACTCTGGCCGGTCTGCATGCCCACCACATAGGAGGCGCAGTAAATCTGACCGCCCAGCTTGGCATCGACCAAGGCGTAGAGTGACCAGTTCTTGTAGGAAGCCCTAAGGTTGACACCTCCTGTGACCAAGGGAGCGCAGTTGCCTACCGGCACACGGTTGTTGGTAATCAGGTATTCCGTGCCCGACTCGTTGATCAAAGGCATCGGTTTGCCGTCGGCGTCATAGAAAGGACCTACCACTGTGCCGTCGGGCATGGTGTATTCGTACACATAATCCCAACCGTAGATGGTACCATATTCTTCGCCTTCTTCCACTGCGATGGCGGGACCGTTAGAGCCCCAAATCTCGGAGAGGAGGTACATATTGGCACCCGAAAGGTCAACAATTTTGTTCTTGTTGCGGGCGAAGTTCAAGCCCACTTGCACGCCGTGATCCTTGCCGTTGGTGATGTCGTAGGTCATGATAGCCTCGATACCCTTGTTGGTCACCACACCCGTGTTGATGGTCACGTTGGACGCGCCTGACGAAGGAGCCAGGGGCGAGGAGAGGATTTGGTCCCACGAATAGATGTCGTAATAGGTGAAGTCCATGTTGAAACGGGCACCCAAACCCAGGTCGAAGCCAGCCTCAAAAGCGCGCTGGCGTTGGGGCTTCAGCTCCAGAGGCGGTACCGTGCTCGGCAGCGACGACGACAGTTGGTGACCGAACGAACCGGTGTTGTAGGTGTAGTTCAGCTGGTACGGCTCAGTGTCGCTGGCGGTTTGTGCCCACGACCCTCTCAGCTTGAGGTAGTTCACCGGACCCCAGTTCAAGTTCTTGAAGGCGGAAGTCGGCACAAAGCTCAAGGTCGCCGAGGGGTAGAAGTAGCTGTTGTTGGTGATGGGCAGGGTCGACGACCAGTCGTTACGGCCTGTTACATCCAAAAACATCCAGTCGCTGTAGCTCAAGTTCAGGAAGGCATACACCGAGTTTACTTGTTTCTCCCATTTCGACTCGCCAAAGGTGCGTTCGGTGGCCGAGGAGTAGTTGTAGATGGTGTAGAGGTTGGCGTAGGCCCAGGTGCCTGATGTGCCGTTGAGTCCGTCGCGGTAGCCGTGGTATTGTTCGCCACCCACCGAGAAGCGGAAGTTGAAATTAGAGCCGAATATCTTGTCTTTGTAAGCCGTCAGCAGGAAGTCCATGTCGCGGGTCATCGAGGTCGACTTGCTCTTGTAGTAATAGCCGCCTGCCATGCCGTCCAAGGTGGTGGGCTTGTTTTTGGTGATGTAGTTGTCGTTGGTCCAGTCCAGGGCGACCTTACCGGTGGCGGTCAACCAGGGAGTGATATCATACATCATGCGCACCGAGCCGAACATCTTGTCGCGGTCCAAGGTAGTGTTGTGGTTGTAGAACGACCAGAACGTGCTGCTGTAGATATACATATAGGGATAGCCGTCAAACTGGTTCATGGTGCCGTCGGGGTTCTCGTAGGAATTCACTTCGAGGCCTTTCCAGCTACGGGGCCAGCTATAGAGCAAACCTTTGTTGAAGTTGCTGTTCGACTCACCGATTTCGGGGGAGTTCAGTCGGTAGTAGTCCAGATAGGTGAAGGCCACGTCGACCTTGATCTTGTCGGAGACATTAATGAGCGAACCCACGTTGACGGTAGTTTGTTTCAGGTTGCAGTTGTCGATGATGGCGTTGGTCCTTGAGTCGGTGAACGACACGCGGATGCTGCCGAAGTCGCCGGCGTTTTGCAACGAGACGTTGTTGTTGATGGTATGTCCGGGATGAAACAGCATCTTGAGGTTGTCGGGTTGCGGGTCGTATTTGCGCACCACGCCGTCCCACCAGAGCACGCTCTCGCCGTTCATCGCAGGGCCCCAGCTTTGGGCGCCGCCATAGTAGCCGAAGGTGGTGTTGGTAGGTTCGCCTGCCGGACCGTCGTCAACGCTATAGATACCGGGATATTCATATACCTGGTTGCCGTCTTCATCGAACATCCCCTCGATGGGCGTGAGGGTAGGGGTATGGAAGGTGATGGGGCCGCCAGCGCCGTATTTGTTTTGCACGCTGCGGTAGAGGTAGGGCTGTGTAAACTTGTAGCTGGCGGAGTAGCTGATGCCCAGACCGCGTTGCTTGCTGCCCTTCTTGGTGGTGATGAGCACCACGCCGTTACCGCCACGTGAGCCGTACAGAGCCGCTGCGGTGGGACCTTTCAGGATGTCGATATTCTCTATATCCTCTTGGTTGATGTTGTTGAGTGCCGTACCCCAGTCGCGACCGCCGCTCCATTCGGTGACGCCGCCTTCGTTGGTCATGGGCACGCCGTCCACCACAATCAGAGGTTGGTTGTCGCCGAAGATGCTGTTGTTGCCGCGGATGGTGATACGTGACGAGCCGCCGTCGACGCCGTTGGGGTTGATGATCTGTACACCTGCTGAGCGTCCGCTGAGGGCGCTAATCACGCTGCCTGAGCCCGACTTGGCGATGAGATCGCCTCCGATCTCTTCGGTGGCGTAACCCAATTCACGTTTCTGGCGTTTGATGCCCAAGGCGGTCACCACCACGTCGTCGAGCATCTGCGCATCTTGGTCCATGGTGACATTGATCTTGTTTCGACCATTCACCTTGATTTCCTGTGTGGTGAATCCCACAAAGCTGAATACCAGGGTACCTTTGGAGTCCACTCCGATGCTGTAATTGCCGTCAATATCGGTGACGGTGCCAGCAGCTTCGCCTTTGATGGTGACGGTAACGCCTGGCAGTCCAAAGCCATCGTCGCTCGAGACCACCTTACCTTGCACCATGATGCTTTGGGCGTTCAATCCCAAGGGAAGCAACATCATGGCAATGATAAAGAAAAGTAGATGTTTTTTATTCATAAATATATTAATTGTTTCTAATATAGTTATTCCATTTCCATTTTACGGTACAAATATAAAAAAATCCCGTTTATTTGACGGGATTTAGAAATTCTAATCAATATGTATTGACTATTTAATACTCTTTGACAAACCTCTTGACTATCTTGTTGCCATCGGATGTTTTGATTCTCAGCAGGTAGCATCCTGGCGACAAGCAACTGACGTTGATGGTTCCCGTTGATTCGGTCGCTGTTATCAACCGGCCATCCATAGTATTGACCTATACATTTCCGACCAATAATCGTTTTTCACAACACGGTTCTCTTCATCGTAAAAGAAGTATTGATCCGAAAAAACCACATTGGGGACCACGCTTGTTACTATTGTTTTGATTTCCGTACAATTCCATCGATCGTCGTACGAAAACAGATCCTTTGCTTCGTCACCATAACAAACGCTATCCAACTTATGAGTATAGTTGTTGATTTCCTGCGCCGAAACTTTTGTAAACGTGGATGCTACCAACAGGAACAGAAAGAAGAGTTTTGATGTTTTTTTCATGGTGTGATCGTTTTATAACTGATGTTCGTAACCGACTTTAAGCAACCAATGAAGTTCATAATAACCTATCAAGCCATAGTTTTGTCGGTTTTGCAAAGTGCAGCCTAAAGAAGTGAGCACGCCGATGCGCAAATAATCCTGGTTGCTGAGTTTAAAACGACCTCCATGTTCGAGATCGAGACCCACAAGCATGAACTCATAATTGTCGGTCATTTTGCCGAAACCCTTCTCCAGATAAGGTCCAACTGCCACATAATAACTTTTGTTTTCGTATTCCATATGTACTGGCAAACGGAGATAATGGCCTGTAAATTTCTTATAATATGGAACTTCGCCGACACCACCGTGTCCATAGATCTTGGTTTCGTCGTAGCGGAACTGGTAATCCAATCCCACCATTAGTGACCATTTGTCGGTCAAACCGATCTTTGTTTCGGCGCCGACAACCCCAATCCAATGCGATATTGAGCTGGCTGATTTTTCGGGAAAACCGCCCCAGCCAACACTAAAGTGCGGAATGATGGAAATGGGCCGCCCGCCATTTTGCGCGGCAGCGAACAGCGGCATGAGGACCGCTAATGAAAGTAAAATGATTGTTTTTTTCATGGGTAAGTGGTTTTGAATGACAACGTTTTATTGGTGCAAATTTAATAGGTTTTTCGAAATAAATTGGTAAATTTGCTCCTGAAATCAAAACGCTACTACTATGTCAGATATGTCAGACTTTGAATTACCCACACAGGAAGTCACCGAACGTGAAACCGACAAGAAATGCCCCAACTGCGGCGCCACTATCACCTACAATCCCGCATCAGGCATGATGCACTGTGACTACTGTGGCTATGAACGCGAACTTCCCAAAGCCGACACCGAAAACCAAGTCTGCGAACTGGATTTTGAAGCTGCCGTGAACACCGAAAGTTGCGAATGGGGTGCCGAAAAGAAATCAGTGGAATGCAAGAACTGTGGCGCAGTGAGCATCTACGACGCCCTCGAGACAGCCGCGGTATGCCCCTTCTGCGGCTCCACCCAAGTGATGCCCGCCGCTACCAATAAGACCATCGCCCCCGGCGGCGTGTGCCCCTTCGAAGTCACCAAGAAACAGGCAGGAGCCAGCTTCACCAAATGGCTCAAACGCAAATGGTTCACACCCAAAAAAGCCAAACAAAGCGCCAACCCCGAGGCTTTCAAAGGAGTCTATCTTCCTTATTGGACCTTCGACGCACAAACCACCAACAATTACACCGCCAGAGCCGGCTACGACCGCAAGGTTAGGAAAAAAGACGGTTCCTATGAAACCCAAACCACCTGGCGTTACGTCAGCGGAATATATCAAGAGTTTTTCGACGACGAGACCGTGATGGCATCAAAACGTCAAGAGGACTCGGGAGTGCAAGAGTGTGAGCCCTTCAAACTCAACAAAGTGGTGCCCTACGATCCCAAATACCTCGCCGGATTTGTGGCCGAACGCTATTCCATCGGTTTGAAGGATGGCTGGGAAATAGCCCAGACCTCCATCCACCAGAAACTGAGAAGCAGCGTCGATACCTATATCAAGAGCGAATGGCGTTGCGACCGTACCTCAAGTGTCAATTTCTCGACAATCTATAGCAACATCACCTATAAATATTTGCTGGTGCCAGCATGGATATCCTCGTTCAAATACAAGGATAAGACCTACCAGTTTGCCGTCAACGGACAAACAGGCAAAGTGGGCGGCAAAGCACCCGTCTCGGCACTACGTGTCATCATTGGCATCCTAATCGGTATCGGAATTATCGCCGGCATCTGCCTACTGGCTGGATAAACGGAAAACGGAAAACGGAAAGTGGAAAGTTTTCCGTTCTCAGTTTTCCGTTTTACTCATCTGGTTGAACGATTTCGGAGCCAACTCCGGCATCATACGCTTGGTGAAATTGTTTTTGTTAACCAACTGCTTTACTTCCACTTTCTTAAGCCATTGTGGGCAGTCCATTTTCTTGCGTGACTTGCAATGGCCTATCAAAGTCTTCACCAAAGAATCGTAACGTGTATCACCCACACGCTCCTCAGCAACGATGCGACGGTTTTCAATCATCAGGTCCTCTATCGGAATCTTCACGGGACAGACCTCCGTACAACGACCGCAAAGCGAACATAACGAAGCCAGATGGGCGTATTCCTCCAGATCGTACATCAAAGGTGTCATCACCGTTCCGATGGGACCGATATAAGGAGTGCCGTAAGCATAACCTCCGATGTTCTTGTAAATGGGACAAACGCTGACGCAAGCACCGCAATGCGTGCATGACAACGACTGACGAATCACCTCGTTCTCAAGGATGTCGGTTCGACCATTATTCAACAGAATCACATACATGCGCCCGTCGTCTCCCGAAGGTCCCATGGTGATGGAATTGACCGAAGTCATTCCGCTACCCGTGGCATGAGCCGAAGTCAAAGGAATAAGGATGCTCAGATCTTCGACCGAAGATATCACCTTGTCGATGCCCGCCACCACAATATGAATATTGGCCGAAGCACACGATTTGACGATGTTGCCTTCGTTCTCGGAAAGCACCACACCACCCATGTCGGCCAACAAATAGTTCGCACCGGTGATGCAAATCTGCGTCTTGGGCAGATCCTGGTTCACCTGATGACGCACAAAATTAACCAACTGCTTGGTGGTACTGTCGGCCTTCAATTTGAACTGCTTGTTCAAAACTTGGCCTATTTCCTCCTTCGAGAGATTCAAGGCGGGGTAAACCGGATGGTAAGGTTCCTTGCCGGCCACCTTTAATATATAACGGCCAATCGAAGAATCATACACCTGAACGCCTTTCTGCTTGAGATAATCGTCGATACCTATCTCATCGAGAACCACCGAGTTGGAACGGGAAACACTATTGTTGCTGCGTTTGCCGATAATATCCCAAATCATCTGCAAGGCATCGTCAGCATCGCAAGCCCATAACACCTGGCCTCCGTTGTCCTTGAAACGAGTCTCAAAGTCGACCAACAACTTCTCCATGTTGAGCAGTGACTTGTTTCGCAACAGGAAAGCACGCTCACGCTCCAGTTCGACATTGCGATAGTTGTTTCGGCTATTGGCAAAACGTTTCTCATAGCAGCCGGTGTTATAGTTCATCTTCTGCCAATGCTCTTCGTTGAAGGCAATCTCACTATCGTACTTGAATTTTCTCAGACTGTCATTCATGGTATTAATCTAAGCGTTCAATTTTCTCGACTCTGCGTGTATGTCTGCCACCTTCGAACGGGGTGGTCAAAAACAACTGAACCATACGCCAAGCCTGGTCGAACGGAATGAAACGACCTGGCAACGACAAGATGTTGGCATCGTTATGCTGACGAGCCAACTTGGCCAACTCCTCATTCCAACACAAGGCAGCCCTCACATGAGGATGCTTGTTGGCAGTCATCTGGGCTCCGTTGCCACTGCCACATAAAATAATTCCAAGAGGATATTCACCCGTCTCAATGGCCTTCGCCAAAGGATGAATCATATCGGGATAGTCAACACTTTCGGTTCCATAGGTTCCAAAGTCCTTGACTTCATAACCCGATTCACGCAATTTTTCAATCAAAAACTGCTTCATTTCGTAACCACCATGGTCCGACGCTATAGGAATAATTTGGTTCATTTTACCTCTGTTCATAAATATTTGGCAAAGGTAGTTCTTTAAATCAGAATTCACAATAACAACCCTTTATTTATGAGCCTTTTAACTTTTTTAAATAATCCCTCTATTAATTATAAATTCTTAATTCTCAATTAATTACAAACTTATCAACATTTCATCTGTTGATAAATTCTTATAAAGGAGCAAAGCTGTTACAAGGGTTGTTCATTTCTTTTTTTGAACTCATTTTTCAACCTCTTTCAGATGAGTTATCAACAAAAAGTGCTGAACGTAAAAACATGTTAATTGGCTATAAAACAATTTCTAAAAAAAAGTTTTGAAACAATTCACAGCCTATTAATTAACCAACCATCAAAATTTTCAATTAAAAATTAATGGTTGTTGAATGGTAGGCGGTTGAAAAAATGGGGGTTGCGGCACTTGCTTTTTTATTAGTTTTGCATCATGAAATTTTTACGGGAAACGATATTGTTTTTGTTGCTGGCGGTACTATGCAAAGTGGGCTTCAGTCAGACTGAATACAAAGTATTTAGGTATGCCAACGACAGCGTCTCAAGCGAAGGCACCATGCGCGACGGTAAGCCTGATGGCTACTGGAAGACGTATTACGAAAACGGCCAGCTCAAGTCGGAAGGCAACCGCGTGAACTTCCTTTTGGAGGGTTTGTGGGTGTTCTATTCGGAAGAAGGCGACACCACTTTGGCAGTCAACTACCATAACGATCTGAAAAACGGTTTGCGGCGGGTGTATCTCTCCGATGAGATACAAGAAGACCAATTTGAAAACGAAGTCAGAGTGAATCAAAGTCGCCGCTATGACCGCCGCTATCATCTGCTTCAGGTAATACCCATCAAAGACGGTTACGAGCATGGCATCTCGCCTGTTTATGACACTACGGGTCGATTAATTGAAATCATTACCTATAAAAAAGGTTTTCTTAACACCCGTGAAGTGCTCAACCGCTACGACTCGCAAGGTCGTAGAAATGGCTACTGGAAAGCTTTCTATGATAACTTCGAGCTGAAATGGGAGCAATATTACAAGCACGGTCTGCGTGATGGTTATTATAAGGAATACGATGAGAAAGGCAATCTGAAGAAGATTGTGAAGTATGTGAACGATGTGGAGCAGATTGTAGAAAGCGAGACGCAGCCGCTCCAGATGCAGCATGAGTATTACCCCAACGGTCGCGTGAGACGCGAAGCCTCGTTCCGTGGTGGCAAACGTGAAGGCACCTGGCGTGAATTCGACGAGGAGGGCAATGTTATTAATTCGCAAGTCTATCAAAACGGTCGCTTGGTCCAGTCGGGCATCATGGATACCGACGGCACCCGTCGTGGCGAATGGGTGGAGCTATACCCCGACAGCACCTTGCGCGCCAAAGGCCTATTCATTAATGGTAAGCGCTCCGGCGAGTGGAAGTTCTATTTCCCTGGTGAGGTGCTGGAGCAGGTGGGCAATTACAAGGAAGGCAAATACGACGGCACCTGGACATGGTATTTCCCTAATGGCAAGATTCAGAAACAGGAGGACTTTTTCGATGGCTTGCCCGAAGGCAAATATGTTGAGTACGACGAAGACGGAGTGATCATCGCCTCAGGTTCCTATTTCGAAGGCTTGAAATCGGGCAAATGGAAAGAAGTCTCAGGCGATGTGACCTCTGAAGGTGAGTACCGCAACGACCGTCAGGTAGGGGAGTGGACTTCCTATTACGCCAACGGCAAGCCGGCTTTCAAGGGATCCTTCAAAGGCGGCTATCCCGATGGGGAGCATTATTATTACTATCAAAACGGTCGCCTTCGTGAGATCCAGTCCTACTCTGGAGGCATCCGAAACGGCGTCTGGAAGAAATTCCTTGATACCGGCGAGATGTTCTTCGAAGAGAAATATGAACAGGATAAAGACGAGGTTATTAATTCGGAATTATGAATGCTGAATGCGGAATTAAAAAAATAGCCATTGCTGCACCGGCCCGTAAAGTATCTCCCGAAGAAATGGAATACGCCATCCACTGGCTTCACGACAATGGTTTCGAATCCGTTTTCGACGAACGTTTGTATTCTGTTGAAAACATCGCTGCCGGCAGCGACGCACTCCGTGCTTCCATCATCCAAGAGTACATGGATCGTGACGACATCGACGCCATCTGGATGGCCCGTGGCGGTTATGGCAGCATCCGTATCATCGACAGGCTCGACTTCACGAAGTTTGTGAAACACCCCAAACCCATCATAGGTTTCAGCGATGTCACCGTGTTTCATGGCAAGCTGAGCCGTCTTGGCATCCCGTCCATTCATGCCTCCATGCCTCATATCCTGGCCAACAAAACTCCCGAGGCGCTTCAATCGTTGATCGACGCCTTGACAGGAAAACACTTGCATTATGAATGGCGGGAGCGTGGCAACACAACCTGCACTATCAATGGCCTCATCGTCGGTGGCAACCTGTCAGTTTTATGTGGCATGCTAGGCTCCAATTCCTTCCCCGAAACCGATGGCAGAATTCTCTTCATAGAGGAAGTCGACGAATACATCTACCACGTGGAGCGCATGATGTACGCCCTGAAACGTGCCGGCAAGCTCCAAAACCTGAAAGCATTAATAGTAGGTGGTCTGACGGATATCCACGACAACCCCGATCCTTTCGGCAAGCCTGTTGAGCAAGCCATCTTCGACGTGGTAAAGGATTACAATTACCCTGTGATTTTTGGCTTTCCCGCCGGCCATCAACCCGACAACCGAGCCATCATTCTCGGAAAGGAGGCTCGTTTTACCATAGGTGAGACAAACGTTTTTGAACAATGAAACAGGTTTACAGTTGTTTTTTTGCCGACGGACAAGTTGTGGCGGTACATGTTGACATTTGCCTTCGTCCGCGGTTTCACCCTCTGGCAATCTTCACCATCTTGCCGAACTCTTTCTTCAGTTTCTCCGGATGGGTCAGGCAATCGTAATCCAAGAAGTTGATATTCATATATTGGGCCACCTTTTTCAAATCCCCGGTCGGGTCCTTCTTCAATGAGAAAATATAGGAATGACAGTCAATGCCGAGCAGCACTTCCTTCAAGGCGCAGACCTTGTAGACAATTTCGTTGAACATGCTGTCGGTCTTGATGCCACTCTTGCACTCAATCACAAACAGCTGGTTGTTCCTGATGAAAACCACATCGAGTTCGTTGTTATGCTTGATCTCGGTGCATCCGTCGATATGCACCCCAATGGCGATATCGTCCGGCTGAAGCACCGCTTTGACTAGGTAATACACATATTCCTCAAACCATCCACCAGTCAGATAATCCAACTCCTCACGGTCCAACAAACCCTCCTCGGCAGGATCGAACTTAATGTAATTCAAGAACTTACTCAAGTTAGGAATGGGTGTCAAACGACCATCTATATTATTTTCTACATCAAAAATATTAATATAGTTTAAACCGCGATATTTTTCACGGAGGATATCCAGTACCTTATAGTCGGCGTTGTTCAGCCGATGATTCGCAAACAAGTCAAACATCTGCTTGGCCTTCGCCTCGTCGCTGATCAAATCCTTCGGTTGGTCAAGGTCGTTCGACAATCCATACGCCTCGAAGTACTCTGCCAACGACATCTTGTAACGGATAGGGATAATCACGTCATCGTTGTCGTAAATACTATTGTCGAAAATAGTCTTGACAATGAGGTTTTCGTGGGTTTGGATATAGAAAAAAGTGCTGTTGTAATTGGAGAAAACATGTTGAACCGAAAGCGCCATGTATCGGCTTCCTCCGGCCAGATTGACATAATAGTCCGTCTGGGGATCCAATTTACTATTAATGGTGCGACAAATACGCTCGTAGGTGTATTTGTCAGCATCGCGCCGCAGCACGATACGCTCTACGTCGTTAGCTGAAAAAGCCTTTTCTCCGTCATGGTGAGGGAGAAACGACTGAAGCAGTCCAACCAAGGGTGTAATATGCACAAAATCCTCGTTGGCGGCAATGAAAAGCAGCCTGTCGCCTGGCTCAAACATCTCTTGGATGAAAAGATAAGCGGCGACAGGATGCTCCGGATCAATGATGTTGACAAGGGTCTTCATCACTTTTTGATGGCTGCGATGCCGGGCAGTTCCTTGCCTTCGATGGCCTCAAGCAAGGCGCCGCCACCAGTGCTCACGTAACTCACACGGTCGGCGAGACCGAACTTGTTGATACAAGCCACCGAGTCGCCACCGCCAATGAGCGAGAAGGCTCCGTTCTGTTCAGTGGCTTCAACAATGGCTTCGGCAATGGCTTTGGAGCCCTCGGCGAACTTGTCGAACTCGAACACGCCGCAGGGTCCGTTCCAAAGGATGGTCTTCGACTGTTTGATGATGCCAGCGTAGAACTTACGGCTCTCGGGACCGCAGTCCATGCCTTCCCAACCGTCGGGCACGTTCATCGGGTCGACGACCATGGTGTTGGCGTCGTTGGAGAACTTGTCGCCCGCCACCACGTCGAACGAGAGGTAGAGGTTGACGCCTTTTTCCTTGGCTTTGGCCAAAATGTCAAGAGCCAGGTCGAGCTTGTCCTCCTCGCAGATGGAATTGCCGGTCTTGCCGCCCAAGGCACGCTTGAAGGTATAGGTCATGCCACCGCAAAGAATCAGGTTGTCGACCTTGGTGAGCAGGTTCTCGATAATCTCAATCTTGGTGGAGACCTTCGAGCCACCCATGATGGCGGTGAAAGGATGTTGAATTTCATTCATCACTTTGTTGACAGCGGCCACTTCCTTGCCCATCAGGTAACCGAACATCTTGTGCTCCGAATCGAAATAATCTGCGATTAATGCGGTTGAAGCATGAGCACGGTGGGCGGTGCCAAAAGCGTCATTAATGTAATACTCGCCATAGCCTGCCAAAGTCTTGGTGAACTCTTTCTGCGAGGCTTTGATAGCCTTCTTGGCTTCGTCGTAACCCTCTTCGCCTTTCTCGATGCCACGCGGCTTGCCTTCTTCCTCGGCATAGAAGCGGAGGTTCTCGAGCACCAGCACTTCACCGGGTTTCATGGCGGCCACCTGGTCGGCAGCTTTCATGCAGTCCTCGGCAAATTGCACGGGACGGCCCAGCAACTCTTCCAGATGCTTGATGATGGGCTTGATGGAGAACTTCGGATCAGGGTTCTTTTTCGGGCGACCGAGGTGTGACATGAGGACCACCATGCCTTTGTCGTTCAATACCTTGTTGATGGTGGGCAAAGCGGCACGCATACGGGTATCGTCGGTGATGTTGAAATTGTCGTCCAACGGAACGTTGAAATCCACGCGGATCACCACGCGCTTGTTTTCGAAATTAATTTGATCAATGTTAACCATAGCAATTATTATTTAAGTTTATCTAGTTTTCCGTTCTCCGTTCTCCGTTTTCCGTTTTCCGTTCTCCGTTTTCCGTTCCCCCCGGCACAACCATGTTAATGGCTTTCGGCAACATCTCAAAATCGAAAGGAGAATTCGTCAAAGTCTCACCTTCGGTCTCGAGCAAAAGTTGGTGGGCGGGGATGGAGGTGATTCTGATTTTCTTTCCTCTGAAAAGCGACACTTCCTTGATGGTGTCGACAAAAGAGCCATCGTATATGTGCTTGATGTTGGCGGCAAATTTCAACATCCCCACTTTTTTCACTACCGTGATGTCGAAAAGACCGTCGTCAGGAATGGCTTGCGGCATCATCATCATGCCACCTCCGTTATATTTTCCGTTGCCGATGGAGATGCTTAGGATATCGTCTTCCATGACCTCCTGTCCGTCAACCTCAAGCTTTACATGGACGCAATTGAAGCTGAACAGACAAAAAGCCGTGCTGAGCATGTAACGCACAGCACCTCCTTTGCCTTCTGATTTCAGTCTGTTGGTGCGTTTGCATACCATCTCGTTCAACCCTGTGCCAGCGGCGTTCAGGAAATAACGAACCTTGGTGTCGCCATGGTTGTAGTACACTACCTTACCTATGTCGTGAGGAAAGATTCTGCCGTTTTTGATGACATCCACGATCTGTTGATAGCTCTCAGGAATGTTGAAAGTGCGCCGCCAGTCGTTCCCAGTCCCTACAGGGATAATACCCACCGTAATCTCATTGGAGGGAAAACGGTTTTGGGTGAAAATGCCATTAATAACTTCATTATTGGTTCCGTCGCCGCCGACAGAGACGATCTTCTTGTATCCTTTTTCAGTGATGCTGTCCCTTACCAGTTCGATGGCGTGTCCATAACGCTCAGTCAACACAAAATCAAAATCCAAACCACTTTCAGTGAGCAAATCCTTGATGACAGGCCAGTCTTTTTCACCCTTTCCAATGGATGCTTTGGGGTTTACCACAACCAGCCATTTATTGTTTTCTTCGTTCATTAAACTCGTTTTCATAAAAATTGCTCCAAAGGTAAGAAGAAAAGTTGTATCTTTGACGGCTTTTAGTAATTATCATAAAAATGAAAAGATTAATATTACCGCTGATATCGGCTTGCGCATTCCTCTTTATGTTCAACGCTTGCAGCACCGATGTTGACTTATACGCTGATTATAAGGATATTACAGTAGTTTATGGCTTGCTCGACAGCGGAGCGGACACCAATTTCATCAAAATCAACAAGGCTTTTTTGGGTCCCGGCAACGCCTATGACATCGCCCTGATCGACGATTCATGCAACTACCCCGGCAAGCTCGATGCCAAACTCATCGAGTACCGCTCCTCCACCTCGACGAACAATTACCAAAAAACAGCGGAGTTCCCTCTCGATACACTTACAGTACACAATAAGGAATTGGGCCTTTTCTATGCTCCCGACCAATTGGTGTATTATACCACAAAACGGATCAAAACCAACGACAGCCAGTACAAATACCGCTACGAGCTTCAAATCGACAAAGGCGACACGATTGTCAGCGCCGTTACCAATATTGTGGGCGGAGGCTCCTTCTTCATTCCTCAGGCTACAATGAACCTCTCTGCCTACACAGGCTCCATCTCCTGGTCGCCCAGCCCCTACGCCGCCATCTATGAAGTGGTGCTTAAATTCAGCTTCATCGAAGTCGGCCCCAATAACGACTCTGTCGTACGTTGCATGACTTGGCCGCTGGGAGCTCACCCAGAACATCAACTCACCATAGAGAACAATATTTACACCCTGCCGTTTAAACCGAACCTGTTCTTCTACAACATGGCGGCCTTCCTGGGTAATGATACACTCAACAATAATGTGGAACGTCTAGTTACCGATTATCCGCTTGAAGTATCAATCGCCGCAGGTGGAGATGAACTCTATAACTTCATCTCCGTCAACGCCCCATCGAACAGTATTGTGCAAAACCTTCCCGAATATACCAACGTCAGCGGCGGCTACGGTGTCCTTTCATCACGCGTCATGCTTAACAAACGCATGCGTATCTCCGGCAATACCCTCCCCGACTTGATGAAACACGATCATTGGCATTTCAGACAAGCAAAATAATCATACAAACAATTCACTAAATATATGGAAAATTTTGAAAAAATCTTTGAGGAATTTCCACCGGTGAGCACCCAAGAATGGGAAGCTGTCATCGAGAAAGACCTTAAAGGTGCCGACTACAACAAGAAACTGGTTTGGCGCACCGCCGAAGGCTTCCAAGTGAGACCTTACTACCGCGCCGAAAACCTTGCCGACATCCCTTGGACCGGGCAGAATCCCAATGAATTCCCCTACGTCCGCGGCAACAAATCCGAAGGCAACGAATGGCTCGTTCGTCAAGACGTCACCGTGAAGGATGTCACCGAAGCCAACAAAGTGGCTCTGAACGCCTTGAGCCGTGGTGCCAACAGCATCGGCTTCAAGCTGGAGTACGACAAGGCCTACACCGCCATCGAGATCTCCACCCTGCTCAATGGCATCGACCAGAAAGCCGTGGAAATCAACCTCTACAACAACAAGTACCATTTGCCCCTCCTGGAGATGCTCTCCAAAATCCCGGGCGTGAAAGGTTCCTTGAACTATGACCCGCTGACCCGCTACCTGCGTCGCGGCACCTGGTTCGTGACCGAAAACACCGACATGGAGCTGGCCTACATCATGGTGAAAGCTGAGATGCCTGAGTTCCAGACCATCGGCGTCAACGGCCATGTGTTCACCAACGCTGGCGCCACCATCGTCCAAGAGATGGCCTTCAGCCTCGCCGTGGGTGCCGAATACCTCGACAAACTCACCGAGAAAAAGCTCACCATCGATGAGATCGCACCCAAGATGCGCTTCAACCTCGCCATCGGGCAGAACTACTTCATGGAGCTGGCCAAACTGCGCGCCTACCGCCTGTTGTGGGCCAACATCGTGAAAGCCTACGGCGGCAAGGAAGAAAACGCCAAGATGCATATCCACGCCACCAACGCCGAACTCGGCATGAGCCTCTACGACGCTTACGTCAACATGCTGCGTACCACCACAGGAACAATGTCAGCAGTCCTCGGCGGTGTCGACTCCTTCGCTGTGATGCCGTTCGACACACCGTTTGAAGTCCCCACCGACTTCGCCGACCGTATCGCCCGCAACCAACAGCTCATCCTCAAGGAAGAAGCCCACTTCGACAAAGTGGCCGACCCCGCTGCAGGTTCCTACTACATCGAGAACCTCACCGAGAGCCTCGCCGCTGCCGCTTGGGAGCTCTTCAACAAGATTCAGGACGAAGGCGGTTACCTCGAAGCCGTCCGCAAGGGCATGATCCAAGGCCTCATCAAGGAAAGCGCCGCCAAGAAGTTCAGCAACGTGGCTACCCGCCGCGAGACCATCCTCGGCACCAACCAGTTCCCGAACTTCACCGAGACGATGAAGCTGAACCCACAACCTTGGGTGTTCGAGGCCGATGACCGTCGCGATGAGAATGCCGAAATCGAGACCATCGTCACCTTCCGCGCCGCCCAACAGTTCGAGAAGCTGCGCTTCGCCACCGACGTCTATGCCCAAGACCATAAACGTCCTACCGCTTGGATGTTCACCTACGGCAACCTCGCCATGCGTAAGGCCCGCGCCAACTTCGCATCGAACTTCTTCGCCTGTGCAGGCTTCGAAGTCGTGGACAACCCAGGCTTCAAGACATTGGATGAAGGCATCGCCACCGCCCGCCAGGTGAAACCCGAGATACTGGTCATCTGCTCCTCCGACGAGGAATATGGTGAAGGCAACGCCCTGAAGATCTACGAGGAGTTGAAGAACGACACCATCGTGGTGCTCGCCGGTAACCCCGAAGGCACCGCCGACATCCTCAAAGAAGCTGGCCTGAAGTACTTCATCCACGTCAAGAGCAACGTGCTTGAGACCTTAACGGAGTTCCAACATCAATTAGGTATAACAAAATGAATGCGGAATGCGGAATTAGGAATGCGGAATTCCGAATTCCGAATTCATAATTCCGAATTAACAATGAAAGGAAATAGTTATGAGACCCAATTATAAAGATATCAACATCAACGCTATACCTAATCACAACGGTATCATCCTGCCGAATGGCGAAAACTGGGAGACTGCTGAGCATATCATGGTGAAGCCCGCCTATACTGAGAAAGACCTCGAAGGCATGGAACACCTCAACTATGCCGCTGGCATCGCCCCCTTCCTCCGTGGACCTTATTCAACCATGTACGTGATGCGTCCCTGGACCATCCGTCAATATGCCGGTTTCTCCACCGCCGAAGAGTCAAACGCCTTCTACCGCCGTAACATCGCCGCCGGTCAGAAAGGTCTGTCAGTGGCCTTCGACTTGGCCACTCACCGTGGCTACGACGCCGACCACGAGCGCGTCATGGGTGACGTGGGTAAGGCTGGCGTGAGCATTTGCTCCGTCGAGGATATGAAAGTCCTGTTCGACCAGATCCCGCTGAACAAAATGTCCGTCTCCATGACCATGAACGGCGCCGTGTTGCCGATCCTGGCCTTCTACATCGTCGCCGCCTTG
>CADCIH010000005.1 GCA_902801465.1 uncultured Bacteroidia bacterium
GACGGGACGGCTCATGATGTCGGAGCTCATGTCAGCGACGAGCATGATGGGGCAGTCCATGTCGTACTTGATCTCAGTACCGTAGATGGTGTTGTTGGTGGTGATGTGGAAATAGTCTGCATCAGTAGGGATGGTGTAGCCCTTCGGGATGTAGGTGTAGGTCTTCTCTTCTGAAGAGGCGACGATCTCAACCTTACCGAACAGCTTGGCTTCCTTGGCGGCCTTCTTGGCCCAGACGCCGGTCTGGAGGTAGGCGGCCTTGGTCTTCATCAGGTTGGCGGGAACAGTGAAGAACTGGGTGCTGGCACCACCACCGAGGAAGAGGACTTCGTACTCCTCAGGGATGTTGAGGAGGTCGCGCCACAGTTGACGGGTCTCAGCCATGATACGCTCCCAACCCGGGGTGCGGTGTGAAATCTCGGCGATGCCGATACCAGTGTTGTCAAAATCATAAAGAGCCTTGACAGTGCTTTCGATAGCCTGCTTGGGCAGAACGCAAGGACCTGCGTTGAAATTAAAAGCTTGTTTCATTTGATTGAAATTGTAAGATTTATTATTAAGTTGTCTGTCGTTTCCGAAAAGTGCTGCAAAGTTAATAATTAAAACGGTGTAATGAAGCTTTTTTTGAAGAATTAGAATGTTAAAGAAAAATAATCAAAAAAATGTTGCCAATTCAAAAAAAAGTCGTACTTTTGCACGCTCAAAGTAAAAGGAAAGAAACTAACAAGGAAATAAAGCGATGAAAAAAGAAATTCACCCCAAGAACTATCGTCTGGTTGTTTTCAAAGATATGTCGAATGAACAGATGTTCATGTCACGTTCGACCATTGCCACCAAAGACACCATCGTCTGGGAAGACGGTCAGGAGTATCCCTTGGTGAAGCTTGAAATCTCCAGCACCTCACACCCCTTCTATACTGGTAAGATGAAACTTGTTGACAGCGCCGGTCGCGTCGATAAATTCAATAGCAAGTATAAGAAGTTCTTCGAAAAGAAGGAAACGAAGTAATCGTTTAAAAGGTGTAACGGAAATGAAGCTCTCGAGGGTTCGCCTTCGAGGGCTTTTTTTGTCGTGAAACGCTTTGGCATCATTATTGACAAATAGCACCGCTCACTAAACATAAACGCTATTACTGACAAAGTGTCAGTGCCATCACATCCTATGAAATTAATTGACGATGATTTTTTGATGAGTGACATGGTGGACTCGGGCAACTCGGATTTCATTCCCGTACTCACCATCGACGATATACATCTCAACCAAGACGAGAAAGTTCCTGATGTGCTTCCCGTCTTGCCCCTGCGAAACTCCGTGCTCTACCCAGGCGTGGTCATCCCCATCACCGTGGGCAGAAGCAAGTCGATGCAGCTGGTGAAGGAATACTATAAGAAACGCAAACCCATCGGCGTGGTGGCGCAAAAAGACGCCAACGTGGAGGAACCTGGCATCGCCGACCTCTACCCAGTAGGCACCGTTGCCCAGATACTCAAGACCTTCCAGATGCCCGACGGCAACATGACCGTCATCATCCAAGGCAAACGCCGCTTCGAAATCGTCGAAGTGCAACAGATGGAGCCATACTTCATCGCCATGGTGCAACCATACGAAGCCTCCGAAGAGGTGCCACGCGACCGGAAGTTCAAAGCCCTCATACAATCGGTCAAAGAACTCGCCGTCCAAGTCGTAGGCAAAAACCAACGCCTCCCCGAAGAAGCCGGCTTCGCCATCAAAAACATCGACGACCCGGTCTTCCTGCTTAACTTCGTGGCCAGCAACGTGGAAGCCGACCTTCCAACAAAACAACTGATGCTCGAATGCACCAACGTCGTCGATATGGCCAACAACCTGCTGGGCGTGCTCACCACAGCCCAACAGATGAACGAGCTCAAACAACAGATTCAAAGCAAGGTCAAGACCGACCTCGACAAACAACAGCGCGAGTTCCTGCTCAACCAACAGCTGCGTACCATCCAGGAAGAACTGGGCGGCTCTCCTAATGAACACGATATCAAGGAACTCCAGGAAAAAGCCGCCAAGAAGAAATGGACCAAAGAAGTCCAAGAAGTGTTTGAACGCGAGCTCAAGAAACTGGAGCGTACCAACCCCCAAGCAGCCGAGTATGGCATACAACTCAACTACCTGCAATACCTCGTCGACCTGCCTTGGATGGATTATACCAAGGACAACTTCGACCTGAAACGCGCCCAGAAGATCCTCGACGCCGACCACTTTGGCCTCGACAAGGTGAAGGAACGTATCATCGAACACCTAGCCGTCCTGAAGTTGAAGAACGACATGAAGGCGCCTATCCTCTGCCTGGTAGGTCCTCCCGGCGTTGGCAAGACCTCCCTGGGCAAATCGATCGCCCGCGCCCTCAACCGCAAATACGTCAGGATGTCGCTCGGCGGCGTCCGCGACGAGTCGGAACTCCGAGGCCATCGAAAGACCTATATCGGCGCCATGCCAGGCCGTATCATCCAAAACCTCCGTAAAGTGAAGTCGGGCAACCCCGTGTTCGTCCTCGACGAGATCGACAAAGTGAGTGGAAACAACATCAGCGGCGACCCGCAAGCAGCCCTGCTCGAGATCCTCGACCCGGAACAGAACTCCACCTTCTATGATAACTTCATGGAATTGGACTACGACCTCTCAAAGATCCTTTTCATCGCCACCGCCAATACCCTCTCGACCATCCATCCTGCCTTGCGCGACCGTATGGAGATTATCGACATCAACGGGTACCTGCGTGAGGAGAAATATGAGATCGCCAAGCGCCACCTCATACCAAAACAACTGAAAGAACATGGCATGGACGCCACCCAAATCACCTTCCCGAAAGACATCGTGATGCGGATCATCGACGACTATACCCGTGAGGCTGGCGTGCGTAACCTGGAACGCCGCATCGCCGACGTGATGCGCGCCCGCGCCAAAGACGTGGTGCTCGAACAGTCGTCAGGTCGCAAGGTGACCGTCGAGGAACTCCGCAAGGTCCTCGGCGTGCCGATGCACCACGACGAGGACGAAGTGAAACATCCCATGCCTGGCGTGGCTACCGGCCTGGCCTGGACCTCAGTGGGAGGGGAGATCCTCTCCATCGAGGTGAGCCTCAGCCGTGGCGGCGGACATCTCTCACTCACAGGCAACCTCGGCGACGTGATGAAAGAGTCGGCCACCATCGCCTACGAGTTCATCAAGGCCCATAGCTCATTGCTCGAGATAAACTCCGACGTGTTCGACGCCTGGAACGTCCATATCCATGTGCCCGAAGGCGCTACACCCAAGGACGGACCCTCAGCGGGCATCACCATGCTGGCAGCCCTGACCTCGGCCTTCACCCAACGCAAGGTGAAAGGCCAACTGGCCATGACAGGAGAGATTACCCTCCGCGGCAAAGTGCTGCCCGTGGGCGGCATCAAAGAGAAGATGCTCGCCGCCAAACGAAACGGCGTCACCGATATCATCCTCTCCATCGACAATGAACGCGATATCAAAGACATCAAAGAGGATTACGTCGAAGGTCTGAAATTCCACTATGTGAAAAACATGCTGGAAGTGGTTGATCTGGCACTGGAGAAGGAACAAGACCATAACGACCTCGACTATAACAAATACCTGATGAATCTCAGGACTGAAGTTATTGGGTTTAGGAACTGAAAACTGAAAACGGAAAACTGAACGGCGTAAGCCCTCACCGACCGAAGGGAGGTAAAGTGGAAAACGGAAAGTGGAAAACGTTGCTGGGATGTTGCTTTTTGCTGCTTCTTCTGGGCTGCAGAAAGCCAGTGGATCCCAATGAAGGTCTGTCCATCTTCAAATACAACGAATCCGCCGGCATCCTGACTTTGGATCCGATCTATGCCAAAGACCTGCCTCACATCTGGGCTTGCAACCAACTCTTCAACAGTTTGGTGGCTTTTGATGAAGACATGGAAGTGGTGCCGCGATTGGCCCACTCATGGGAGATCAGCGGCGATGGGACCGTCTATACTTTCCATCTACGTACCGACGTGCCGTTCCATGACGACGATGCCATCCCTTTGGGCCGTTGCGTGAATGCGGAGGATGTTGTATATTCATTCAACAGAGTTGTTGATAAATCGTTAAACTCTCCCGGGGCGTGGATTTTCGCGTCAGTGGCCCACGATGATAACGGTTATGCCTTTCATGCCCTTGATGACAGTACATTCCAGGTGCGTCTGGCAAAGCCTTTTCCTCCGTTTTTGGGTATTCTTTCCATGACCTATGCCTCCATCGTTCCCAAGGAGGCAGTGGAGTATTATGGCGACGAGTTCAGAAGGCATCCCGTTGGCACGGGCCCCTTCCGTTTCCAATACTGGAACGAGGGTGTGAAGCTGGTGATGCGCCGGAACCCCAACTATTTTGAGTTCGACGAAAAAGGGGAGAGGCTGCCGTATCTCGACGCGGTCTCCATCAGTTTCCTCATCGACCGTCAGGTGGCGTTTCTGGAGTTCATCAAAGGCAAGTTCGACTTCATGTCGGGCATCGACGCGCGTTATAAAGACGAACTGCTCACTTACGATGGCGAGCTTCGCCAGAAGTACGAGGACAAGATCGATCTGATCACGGGTCCTTACCTGAACACCGAATACATTTGCTTCTACGTTGATCCTGACGACACATTGGGCGTAGCGCGCTCGAAGGCTATGCGTCAGGCGGTGAGCCTAAGCATCGATCGCGACAAGATGTTGCGATACCTTCGCAATGGCATCGGCATTCCTGGTACTGGAGGCATGATCCCTGCGGGACTTCCCGGACATCGCGACAGCATAGGTTACGATTACGATCTGAAACTAGCCCAACGCTTGGTGAAGGAAAACCGCCTTGAAGGTTATACCCTGAATCTCTCCACCACTGCCGAATATGCCGATATCGGCAAGTTTGTCCAAAGCCAGGTGGAGCAGGTGGGACTGAAATGCAAGATGGAGGTGATGCCTCCTGCCACTCTGCGCAGCATGAGAGGCAATGGCAGCCTTCAGTTTTTCCGTGCTTCTTGGGTCGCCGACTATCCCGATGCCGAGAACTACCTCTCGCTGTTTACCACGAGCAACTTCTCGCCCGATGGCCCCAACTATTCGCATTATTCCAATGTGAAATACGACCACCTCTACGGCAAAGCCATGGCTTGTACCGATGACAACGAACGTGCCGCTTATTATGCGGAAATGGATAGTCTGATGATGCTGGATGCCCCCGTGGTAGTGCTGTTCTACGATGAGATACTGCGTTTTGTGAACAAGCGTGTTGAAGGACTGGGAACCAACCCTACCAACCTTCTAGATCTAAGGAAAGTCAGAATCCCCAACTCTTAACTTTTATCTTTTATCTTTTATCTTTTATCTTTTATCTCCTCATCGATCTTCGGCAAAACCTCTCCCGCTTTGCCTTGGATGAAAATGTCGCTAATGTGTTTGGTGTAGGTGGAGGGTTCCATGTTGATTTCGATGATCTTGGCGCCATGCTGTTTGGCGATGCTGGGAATCATATTGGCAGGACTGACCTGGCCTGAAGTACCGATGATGACGAATGCGTCACATTTCTGAGCCGCTTCGACAGAACCGTTATAGGCGTCGAGCGGAATACCTTCGCCAAAGAAGATGAAATCAGGCTTCAACAAGCCACCGCAATCAGGGCAGACAGGAGGCTTCTCCGTCAACTTGAGGGATTGGGCCGGGAACTTGGCACCGCACTTGCTGCACACAAAACGCGACATGTTACCATGGAACTCGTAAACAGTGCTGCTGCCTGCTACCTTATGCAAGTCGTCAATGTTCTGCGTGATCACACAGTCCAACCGACCTTCCTTCTCCCATTTGGCCAATATCTCGTGACCGGGATTGGGCTTCACCACACTGCTGCTGAAGTATTTGTAGAACACCTCGCGAATGATGCTCCACGATTGCTGCGTGTACCTGTAATAATACTCAATGTCAAGCGAGGCTGGATCATATTTGTTCCAAATGCCACCTTCCCCCCGAAAAGGAGGAATGCCACTCTCGGCTGACATACCAGCACCGGTGAATGCTACAATGTGTTTCGATTCAGCAAGTATGCGTGCTGCTTCTTTGATTTTTTCTTCCATGGTTCGTTTTTTTGTGATTCATTACCACGTAGCAAATATAGATAAAATGTTTCAAAAAAAGTTAAAAAAAAACACGCTAAAAAATATTTGGATAAAATAAAAACAATATATTTGTAGAACTAATTAATTTGAATATGCGTTTCGTTATTTTATTGACTATGTTGTTGTTAACACAACCGCCAGATTCCGTTTTGGTGGCTTTCTGGAATATGGAGAATTTTTTCGATCCTTTTGTGGACAGTACCTTGACCTACAATGAGTTCACCGAAAAAGGCTCGCAGAAATGGACGATGCAACGTTTTTATCAGAAACGAAACAACATCTATAAAGCCATCTTGGCCTTTTCACACAACCAAGCCATAGGCATCCTGGGCGTGTGTGAGGTGGAGAACGAGTTTGTGCTTAATGCGCTGTTCGGTCTGACACCGCTCAAAAGATTCAAATATCGCTGGATTCATTATGATGGACCCGACCGGCGCGGCATCGACCCGGCCATCGTGTATTCACTCGATCGCTTCCAGTTGCTTTATAGCGAAGCCTTCCCGTATCGAAACCCTGACAACCCTAACATGGTCTCACGCGACATCCTGTATGCCAAGTTCTTCGACTACCGACAAGACACCTTGCACTGCTTCGTGAACCACTGGCCTTCGAAATACCGCGGCGAGCTGGAAACCGTCGACGCCCGTAACTGCGCCGCCACTATCGTGCGACACAAAGTGGATTCCATCGTCACCATCAACCCCCAAGCCAAAATATTGATCATGGGCGACTTCAACGACACACCTGACGCCCCCTGCCTTAGCCAGGTGCTGTGCGCCAATACCAATGGGGAAGGATTACTTTGCAACCTTTTTGCCAACGCCAAAACACTGGACTTTAAAGGCACCTTGAAATACCAGGAATCGTGGATGGTGTTCGACCAGATCATCGTCTCGAAACCATTGCTCAAAGCCGATAGCGCCACCCTGCATTGCAATCCTAACGATGTCCATATCGTTCACGAGGATATGCTACTCACCGACGACCCGAGTTACCATGGGCAGAAACTGAACCGCACCTATGTCGGCCCGAAATACTACGGAGGCTTCAGTGATCATCTTCCAGTGACGCTCCTGCTTCGGTACTGACACATATTTGGCCGAACTCACAATAATGGCAAGGAGTGTTGGTGCTGTTGTCGGGCTGTACGAAATGCGTCTCCCTGTCCATCATCGAGGTTAGGACCTCACCAAGCAACGACTCCATGGTGGTGATGAAATCATCGTTCAAAGGCTCGTAGTCCACTTTCAGGTCGAGACAAACCTGCTTCTGTTTCAACACAAACAATGAGGCCGTCACCATGGTTGGGTCGGTCACCTCGGGGTGCTCCTTCAGATACAGATACTTGTAAATCAACAGCTGTAGGGCCTTCTCTGGGATATCCGCCACACTGTTGACTTCTTTGGGCACCTTCACGTCTTTGTCCTTGACAAGTCCTGTCTTGTAGTCGATCACACGCACGATGCCATCGCGCTTGTCAATACGGTCGGCCGTGCCGGCAATGGTGCAGCTGACACCGCCAACCTCGATGGTGGTGTGCAGAATGTGCTCCAAGTCGAGGATGGCAATCTGGTGGGTGCCGACATCGGATTCTTCGTAATGCAACCAGTTGTCGAACATCTTCTCGATGACGAGCTGGTTCAGATAGTTGTAGCCCACGTCGGGGAGACCGTGCGCGAACTGTTTGGCGATGGCCTGCTGTTTCCTTTTCTGTAAGGTGGACTTGATGTCTTGTTCAAACAACTCCGGGGTAATGATGGTGCCTCGATAGTCGACAAAAATCCGCTGCAAAGTGTCGTGGACTACAGTGCCAATCACGTTGGCGGGAGTGTTCTCCTCGGCACTGTTGTCCTTGATCTTCAACAAGTAATGGAGACAAAACTTTAGTGGGCATTTAATATAGGTGGAGATGGAGGTGGGTGCTAGGGCCTTATTGAGGTCGGTGGTCTGTATCTTCTCCATAAGGACCTCCATCAAAGGCTCCGTCTTGTGGATGACGATGCGCTCCGATTGGCTGTTGATGACAGCTGGAGGGGTAAAAACCTCCTCGCTGACCTGGACCAGAGGGTTGCGTTTCGTCAACTCGTATTTGAGTTGAAGCAAGAAGCGGCTGGGCTCGCTACCGACGCTGTTGTTGGCATTGTAGATGAAATAGGCTGTGTTGGCGCCTTGCAGCAACCGATAGAAGTGGTAGGCGTAGACGGCCTGCTTCTCCTGTTCGGTGGGCAGCTCGAAAACCCTCCGTATGCTGTAAGGGATGAAACTGTGACTCTTGCTTTCGGCAGGCAACACTCCCTCGTTGACACCGAGCATGTAGAATGTGTCGAAATCGAGATTTCGGGCTTCGAGCAAGCCCATGACTTGCACACCGCCCACTTCGCTGCTATTGAGTTTGACGCTGGTGTTCGTCGAGACCAAACGGTAAAGCACCTCCAAATCCTCGATGGTGTCCACATAGTGTTGATGACTCGTCACAATTCTGTTGAGCCGGTTGACGGCCTTGCCAGCCTCGCTCACTTGGTTGAGCAGAAATTGGGCGTGCTTGTCCTCGTTGTGAGCTTGAACTCGTTCAGCGATGAAAGCCAATAACGCCACGAGTCCCCCGAGAAGACCCGTGGTGCTCACAATATCATCACATAGAAGTAACTTTATGAATTTCAATAGGTTGGGACTTGAACAATAGCGTTCAAAATCGGCATAATCGAAGACAAAGGCCGTCTTCTCCGCCACAAAAGAGCGGTAGTTGTTTAGGGAATCGATTTCCTGACTGCTGAAGATGACCTGTGTCAACTCCATGTCGAGGATGCGCAAAATGGGCCAAAGATACCAATGGCCCTGTCTCACCTTGCGTCCCTTGCGGTGCAAGGAGAAGAATGCGGAAATCAAATGGTTGAGCGCGGTCTGCCGTAGTGGATAACCCATGGAAATCTTCAAGGAACTAAAACGCTCAGGGATGGAATTCAACACGGGTACCAGCAGGTTCTCATCGGCTAAGATGACCGCTGCATTATCTTCATTCTTTACTTGAAGTAAACTCTGTAAAACCTTGGACTGCACACTGTTTCCATCTGCTGCTATCAGTTTAATTTGCTTTGGTCGGGAGGTAAGGCTGTCGGATAAATTGGTTGGCCTCCAAGGAAGGTTTTTATGGCTGTATGACCTGGCAAAATAACCGGCTGGGTTGTTCTCGTCATCAACATAATAATGGTCGAAGTCCCAGATGACCTCTGCATAGCCGTTCTTGTAAAGCTTGTCGATGACCGTCTGTTCGGTTGGCGTGAGTGCGTTGAAGCCGGCGAAGATGACCTTTCGGTGGCCTACGCAGTCGAGTAGTTGGGTCTCGTCGAGGTTCGCCAGAAAGCGGGTAATCATGCCGTAGTAGCCCTTCTGTTGCGACTCGAGGTTTTGTCGGAGAAGGGAATAATATTGTTCGAGGCTCTTGAAAAATGCCAGATGGCTTTTCTCCTTCGGGGTAATCTCGCCGTCAACATGCCATTCGCTAATCCACTTGTCTTCATATACATAGGAGAACAACTGCCGGGCATCAACCCCATATTGGTCGACCTCATCGAAATCCTTGGCCATCTGGGCCGCCATGCTGCCAAATATGCCGATGTTGGTGCTCTTGTTGCGTACTGCCGCGTCAATGGAAATCAACTCGAAAAGCATGTCAACCGTGTCGATGAGCTGTATTCCGCTCCATTGGGTCATGGCCTCTTGGATGGAGAGCATCTGGGGAAGCCAAATCTCCTCGTGGAAGATCTCCTGAAATCGCGACCTCAGAAAAAAAGCGGCTCGCTTGTTGGGAAACACTATGGTGAGCTCTTCCTTTTTAAGGTCGTAATGGTCTTTGATGTGGTCGGCGAGAGTGGTTATGAAGGTGGAAGGCATGGGAGTGGAAAGTGGAAAGTGGAGAGTGGAAAGTTAGAAGAAACTATTAATCCTATTATAATCATCGATTTTGCCGATGTCGAACCAATAAGAGGGGTTGATCTCGACAGAGCGGATAGTGTGGTTCTTGGCTTGTTGTAGGTAGAGGTCGATGATGCTGTAGCGCTGCCATGGAAAACCCTTGAAAAGGGAGGGTTTGAAGATGTGCATTCCGCTGAAAGCCAGCTCTTTGTATTGCACTTTCGGCTCGTCAACCCATTTGAACGTGCCATCATTGATGTTGCGCCAGCCAACTAGTTTTTGTTGATCGTCGAAAAGCAATTTGCGTGAGGTTTGACGGTCTTGGGTGAGGAGCCACGCTTCGTCGCCCGATGCCGCGAAACGGTCGTAATGACCTTGCAAATCGACGTCGCTGAGGATGTCGACATTGTGGATGAGGACGGCCTCTGTGTCATGGAAGAAGGGCAGGGCTTGTACAATGCCGCCCCCAGTGTCCATCAATAGTCCGCGTTCATCGGAGATGAAGATGTTCGCATCAAAACGATGCGTGGCCAAAAAGCGGATGACCTGCTCGCCGAAATGGTGGATGTTGATTACGATGATGCCAAAACCTTGCTGGATAAGATTGTCGATGTTACGCTCCAAAAGCGTTTTTCCAGCCACCTCGACGAGGGCTTTGGGCTTGTCGGCCGTCAGTTCCTTAAGACGCGTCCCTAGGCCGGCGGCAAGAATCATGGCGGTTCTATTCATGGATGTGCTGTTCGATGTGGTTCAGTTTGACTAAGACTTGAGGGTAGGTGGTCTTGATCCAATCGGCTACACTCTGGGCGAAAAAGACGGAACGATGCTGTCCGCCCGTGCATCCGAAGGAGACCATCAAATGGCTGAAATGCCGTTCCATGTAGTTGTCGATGCTCTGTGAAACGATGGCTTTCACGTGATCAAGGAATACGCCCGTCTGGGGCTTGGCTTCCAGATATGCGACCACCTCCCAGTCGCGCCCGGTCTTGGTGCGGAACTCCGGCTCACGACCCGGGTTGGGCAAGGCACGGCAGTCGAACACAAAACCCCCTCCGTTGCCGCTGAAATCGTCAGGGTAGCCCTTCTTGAAAGAGAAGCTGTTGACAGTGACGGTAAGTTGGGAGTGCGGAGCGTGGAGCGAAGAACTGGGGGAATACTTTTCCAGGAGGGATGAAACTTGGGTTATGACATTTTGTAGTTCTGGGTAATCACTTAAAGGATTACTTTCATTAAACGTATTTAATTCATTTAGTGCGAATGGAATACTTTCAATGAAATGTGCTTTCTTTTGGATTAATCCACGAAAGCCGTAGGCACCCAGCACTTGAAGCAGGCGAAGATAGACGAAGTAGGGGTAGTACCGGTCGAAATGGATGTCGGAAAGGTCGACACGGGTGCTCAGCACCTGTTTGTAATGGTCGAGTAGCTCGTTGCGCAGGTCGTTTGGCAGTTGTGCCTTCACTTGGTAGAGTAGCGATACCACGTCGTATTGCAGTGGGCCTCTTCTTCCTCCTTGGTAGTCAATAAAATAGGGCTTGCCTTGATTAATCATGATATTTCTCGACTGGAAGTCGCGGAACATGAAATAGTCGTGGGCGGCTTCGCTGACGAAGTCGGCAAAGCGGTTGAACTCGGCCTTGAGGCGGGTCTCGTTAAATACCACCGAGGCATGGGGCTTCACGAAATAGTACTTGAAATAGTCGAGGTCGTCAATCACCGCCGCCTTGTCGAAACAAGGCACAGGGTAAACCTTGCTGTAGTCTAGGTCTTGGTGTCCTTCAGTCTGGAAACGCACCAACTCCTCCAAGGCAAGCTTGATCATTTCAATGGTGGAAACGCTGAAAGAACCTGAGCGGAGGTCTTGCTGCAAAAGGCTGAAGAGACTTGTGTCGCCGAGATCGGACTGCAGGTAACAGTCGCGCTCTTTGTTGACGGCCAGCAGACTTGGCACTCGGAGCCCAATGGCGCCGAAATGCTCTGTAAGGTAATAAAACGCCTCGTTTTCCTCAACATTGGCGTTGTAGGCGCCGATGAGGGTGGGACCGTCGGTGAACACCCGGTAGTATTTCCGCGAAGAACCCGACTCGGCAATGGGTCGGATGTCGCTCGGAATCAGTCCGATGGTCCTTGCCAGTTCGGCTAAAGCATTCTGTATGTCGTTGTCGTTCATAACTGGAATCAAAGCAAATTTGCGTTGACAAAGATACGAAACAATTTTTTTGGAAAAAAGGTTGAAATCCGCTTTTTATTACTAAATTTGCAACGTATTACGAACTCATATCGGGACCTCGGTCTTGATAATACCTTAAAACTGATTAAAATGGAAAACAAAGAGCTTAAGGCCATTGATGCCAATGAGAAAAAGAGAATTGTGAAATTGAACCAATCGACCATCCTTCCGGGTAGCGTGCGCATCAAAGTGCAGACCCTGACGGAGGCCCCCGAGGAGATCATCCCCCAAGACGAGGTGCTTCCTGAAATCGTGACCGCAGGAGAGTTGGAAGAGGATGAACTGGAAGAAGCCGAAGAAGTTCAGCTGGATATCGAAGGAAA
The DNA here is from genome assembly GCA_902801465.1 of uncultured Bacteroidia bacterium. GTDB lineage: Bacteria > Bacteroidota > Bacteroidia > Bacteroidales > F082 > Limimorpha. The sequence continues at coordinate 12,612 of CADCIH010000005.1, forward strand.
ATCCAAGGAAGAACTGGCCGCCATGCTCGAGGAACTTGTCCAGGAGACCGATGTCGCCAAGATCAAGGACCAAGTGACCGCCATTCGCGTCGGTTTTATGAAACTCAACAAAGAGGATCTCGACAAGGAACTGGAAGCCTTCATCGAAGGCGGTGGCGACAAAGAGAGCTACCAACATGTGCCTGACGCTGCTGAAGAACGCTTCAACGCCGCTTTCGGCATCTTCAAGGCCAATCGCGCACGCCAAAATGAGATCATCGATCAACAGAAACAGGAAAACCTGCTGAAGAAACGCGCCATCCTCGAAGAACTCAAAGAGTTGATCGCTTCGGAGGAGACCCTCAAAAAGACCTACGACGAGTTCCGCGCACTCCAAGAAAGATGGAAAGCCATCGGTCAAGTGCCGGCTACCGAAAACGCCAACCTCTGGAACACCTACCACTTCCTGGTGGAGAAATTCTTCGACAAGGTCAACATCAACCGCGAGTTGCGTGACCTCGACATGAAGAAGAACCTCGACGCGAAGATCGTGCTCTGCGAACGCGCCGAAGAACTGCTCGGTGAGAAGTCGATGGCCAAAGCCTTCAAGGAACTCCAAAAACTCCATGAAGAATGGAAAGAGATCGGCCCCGTGCCCCAAGATAAGAAAGAAGAAATCTGGGAACGCTTCAAAGCCGCTACCGACAAGATCAACGCCATCCGCCGCGAACATTACGCCCAGCTGCAAGAAGAACAGAACACCAACCTCGCCACCAAGACTGCTCTCTGCGAGAAAGCTGAGGAACTGCTCGCCGAAGAACCTACAAGCATCAGCGGCTGGCAAAAGAAATCGACCGAACTCAGCGATCTGTTCAAGGTGTGGAAGACCGTCGGTCCCGCCGCCAAGAAACAGAACGAGGAGATATGGGCTCGATTCAAAGGCTTGATGGATACCTTCTTCGCCAAAAAGAAAGAGTTCTTCGCCACGCTGAAGGACAGACAGTCGGAGAACCTCGAACGTAAGATCAACCTCTGCATCGAGGCTGAAGCCCTGAAGGACTCCACCGACTGGAAGAAGACCACAGAGCGCTTCAAGAAAATCCAGGAAGAATGGAAGACCATCGGCCCAGTGCCCAAACGCCACGCCGACCGTATCTGGAAACGCTTCCGCGCCGCCTGCGACACATTCTTCAACCGTAAAGCCGAACACTTCGGTGGACTCAAGGAAGAAGAAACCGCCAACCTGGCAGCCAAACAAGCCCTCATCGAAGAGATCAAGAGCTTCGTGCTGAAACCCAGCCGCGCCGAGAACATGGAAGCCATCAAGGCACTCCAAAAACGCTGGATCGAGATCGGCCATGTGCCCATGAAACACAAAGACGCCATCAACAGCGAATACCGCCAAGCCATCGACGCACTGTTCGACAGGATGAGAGCCACCCAGAACGAACTCTCAGCCAATGAGTTCAGAGAGATGATGGAAGTGATGAAGGAAGACCCCGAAGGCGGCGACAAGCTGAGAAGGGAACGTACCGTCCTCATGAACAAGATTCAGAAACTCCGCGACGAAATCGCAGTGCTCGAAAACAATATCGGATTCTTCTCCACCAGCAAGAACTCAGAGCTGATGAGAGCCGAATACGAGAAAAAGATTGCCCGTGCCAAGAACGACCTTAAGGTGCTCGAAGCCAAGCTGAAAATGCTGGACGAGTGAGAAGGAGGAGTTGGGAGTGAGGAGTAATGGCTTTCGGTTCACTTCGTTCGGCGAATCCCATGGCTTGGCCGTGGGCGGAGTGATCGAGGGATGCCCCTCCAGGTTGAAGATCGACCAACAACTCATCACCGATGATCTGGCCCGCCGGGCCACAGGCTCCACCTCGTATGTCTCCCAACGCAAGGAGGCCGACGAGGTGGTGTTTTTGTCGGGCCTGCTCGATGGGGTCACCCTAGGCACTCCCATCGCTTTCATGGTCCGTAACACCGACGGACGTCCCGAGGATTATGAAAAATGGAAAGACCAGTTTCGTCCATTTCATGCCGACGGTACCTACCAAGCCAAATATGGTATCCGCGACTGGCGTGGAGGAGGCAGGGCCTCGGCGCGCACTACCTTGCCCTATGTGGTGGCCGGAGCTATCGCCAAACAGATCCTCGCCCAGGACAAAATCAAGGTCTGTGCTTCAGTGCTTAGTATCGGCGGTGAGACGGAACCCTTGAAAATAGAGGCTTTGTTGAAGAGATGCAGGGAAGAGGGTGACACCGTCGGAGGCATCGTCCACGGTAGCATCACAGGCTTGCCTGCAGGACTAGGAGAGCCACTCGACGACAAATTCCAAGCTTGCCTTGCCAAGGCCATGTTCACCATCCCCGCCGTCAAGGGCTTCGAGTACGGCGATGGCTTTGGCTCAGCCCTTATGAAAGGTTCCGAACTGCATAGTTCCGGAGGAGCCTTGGGCGGCATAACCGACGGGACGGAGTTCACGTTCAATGTCGCCTTCAAGCCAATCCCCACTCTGGGACATGGCAACCGTCACGACGTCTGTGCGCTTCCTCGAGCGGTGGTCATCGTGGAAGCGATGGCGGCGCTTACCGCGATACGTTTTTGTTAAGCAAAGCAATAAAAAAAAGCACCTCCCGAAAGAGGTGCTTTTTTGTTGAGTCCTACGGAGTAAGCTTAGAAGCTGTACTTCAGACCGAGAACGAATGACCAGCACTGGTTGTAGTTGGTGCCATCGTTTCTGGTGTAGGTGTTGGTGGGATACTCACCGTTGATCTTGTTCATCGAGAACACAGGAGTGTTGCCTTCGAAGTGGTCAACTTTCAGAGGAGCGATAGCGTCGGTGTAGCCGTAGCAGCTATACTTGTAGAGGCCCCAGTTGGAGTTGAACATGTTGAGGATGTTGTCGAAGTTGGCGCTGAGCTCGAAGCAGTGAGTGGTGTTGCCATAGGTCTTCTTGAAGGTCTTGGCGATACGGGCGTCGAGCAGGTGAGCCCAAGGTGAACGGCCGGCGTAAGCCTCGGCATACTGACCTTTGTGGGTGCTCAGGTAAGGATCGTTGTCCATGAAGGTCTTGAAGGCGTTCATGTCTTCTTCGCTGACCCACTGGAGGTCGTTGACGCTGTTAGGAATGTACATGAGGTCGGTTGAGAGACCGTCGCCATTCAGGTCGTTGGAGTAGATGTAGCTGTAGGCACCGGCTGAGAAGGCGGTGTAGAACAGGTTGATTCTGACGCCGTCGCCATCGAAGAGGCTGGGGAACATGTAACCGACAGAAGCGGTGACCTTGTCAGGAATGACATACTGGCTGCGCTGGATACCAACGAAGGAGGGGCCGTCGACGGCATACAGGCCAGAGTAGGCTGAAGTGGCGGCGCTGCCGGGCATGCCGGAGATCTCCTTGCTTTCAGTGTGGGTGTAAGCGGCGCTCAAGTTGAAGTTCTTGAAAGGAGTGGCGTTGATGGCGGCGTTGATGGTGTAGCCGTAGCCTTCTCTCGAGTTGGTCAGAACATAAGCGCTGTGATTGCCATAGGTGTATTCATCGAGGAGTCTGTAGTTGACGCGGTTGTCGGGACCGTCGAAGCGGACGTCGTCGCCAGCGTTGGCGATCATGTCGTACTTGAGGTTCCAGTCAATGAGGCGGACGCCCCAGAGGGTCTTGTTGAACATGCCTTCCAAAGTGAAGGTCATCGGGAATGAAACAGGCATATCCCAGTCGAAACCGAGCATTGACTTCCAGATCTGGGGCATTCTGAAGTTAGGATCGACACCGTTGATGTCGCCGCTGAGTTGACCATCTTCAGGAGTCACAGTGGTGTTGAGGCCGAGGATGTTGACCATCTCGTTCACATCGGTGGTGATCACGCCGTCGTGGACCAGAGCGTCCAGGTTAGCGGCAGTGGCATCGGAGTAGTTGACAATATAACCCAGGATCGAGTCGTTGACGATGCTGGCGCTGAAGTTACCTTTGTTGAAGCTGGATTGGATCATACCAGCGTTTTGAGGCATGTTGGTGAAGAATACCAGAGGCAGACGGCCTTGGAAGAGACCGGTACCGCCGCGGAGGGTGAAGTCGTCAGTGGCATCCCAGGTGAAGCCGACACGAGGAGATACTTGAACGCGGTTGGTGGGCCACTTGCCGGTGTTGACAACATTGCCGCCCATGTTGTATTCAAGGATGGCGTTGTTGGTCATCAGCTGTGAGTCGTCGAAGAACAGACCGTCGCCGCGGACACCGAAGTTCAGTTTGAAGTTGTCAGTGATGTTCCAATCATCCTGTGCATACACACCGAATTGGTTGTAGGTGACTTCACCGCGAGGATTGGCTTCACCGTTGTTACCGACGGTGAGAGCGAAGCTCAACGGGCGATTGCCGGCGAGGAAGTCCTCAACGCTGGCGAAACGATAGTAACCGGTACCATTACGCATGTAGGAGTTGGAAGCGGTTTGGCGTTCCCAGTTGACACCTGCAGTGATCTTGTGGTTGCCAGTGAAGTAGGTCACGTTGTCAGTGGCGTTGAACACTTTGTTCTTCACACCGTTGTTGTAGGTGAAGAGCTCATAGCCAAGGCTGGTGAAGGGGATGAAGTTACCGGTGGCTTGGAAGTCCTCGTAGCCGCTCATGATGTCGATGTGCGGGAAAGGAGTTGAGTTGGAACCACGCTGGTCGTTGATGTCGGTGTAGGTGAAGATGAACTGGTTGCTCACTTGGGTTGAGAAGCGGCTGTTCAATTCAGTGGCGAACGACATCACATCATTGCGCTGTGAGTACATGTTGTTCGAGAAGGGGAAAGCAATCTCGCAGGAACGGTTGTAGTTTCTGTTACGGAAGTTATCGTCGCAGGAGTTGCCGTTGGGGCTGTACCACTGGGTGTTGCCAGTCTTGTTGAAACGGAACATCAATTTGTTGTTGTCGTCAATGTTCCAGTCGATACGGGCCAACAATTTCAGGTTGTTGTTACCACCAGGATAGTTGGTGTAGGAACCGGCATCGTAGCCATAGTCGTTTTTCAGCTTGTTGTAAACCTGGTCGAGAACGGCAGCGGCTTCAGCACCGGGACGGTATTTGATGACTTCTGAAGGCTCTTCGGTTCTCTCAGCGTTCAAGAAGAAGAACAACTTGTCTTTCACGATGGGACCGCCAACAGTGGCACCATAGGTCCACTGGCTTTCTTCGGGACGAACGCCGAGGTCTTCGCCCAGCAGTCTGTTACCACGCATGGTCTGGTTGTTATAATAGGTGTAGGCAGAACCATGGAACTGGTTGGTACCCGACTTGGTGATGGCGTTGATGCCGCCACCGACGAAGTTGGACTGACGGACGTCGAAGGGAGCGACCACCACTTGAACTTCCTCAATGGCATCCACTGAGATGGGGGTGCCACCGCCAGGAAGGTTGGCGCTCAGACCGAAGTTGTTGTTGAAGTTGGCACCATCAACAGTGAAGTTGGTGGAACGGCCGTCGCTACCGGCAAAGCTCATGCCGTTGGCGTAGGGAGACACCTTGACAACATCGGTGATGCTGCGGTTGATGGTAGGCAGGGTGGCGATTTCCTGAGTGGAAATGGTCGTCGAAGCGGATTTGCTGACAGACTTGACAGCATCACCGGAGATGACAACCTCGCCCAGACCTACAGCCTCGCTGTAAAGCGTGAAGTCGGCACGATGGGTCTCACCCAACTTCAAAGAAACGCTCTCGGCCTTGGTGGTCTTGTAGCCGACGAAACGGACTTCGATGGTGTAAGGGCCACCGACTCTCATGCCTTGCATGGTGTAGCGACCTTCACTGTTGGTAGTGGTACCATACGAAGTACCTGAAGGGACGTGGGTGGCGATGACGGTAGCGCCAGGAAGCGGACCCTGTTGGTCGGCAACTTTACCTGTGATACCAGAAGTCGTCACTTGTGCCATCATTGCCACTGAAGCAATCATAGCAAGGAAAAAGGTAAGTAACTTTTTCATAGATAATGAGTTGTTGTTAGTAATTAAGATTGATTGTTTGTTGCTGTTTTCCGAGGCAAATTTACCAAATTAACCACACCTAAATCCATTAAATAAGAGTTTTTCCAATAAAATAATCAACATGGCGTGTTCATAACTTTTGGGGCCTTTGGCCTTTTTTTATTGGATTTTATGAAAAAGTACGTAAATTTGCAGCGAAACTAACACTATTACACCATAATTATCATGAAGAAAACCTTATTTGCTTTGGTCATGAGCGTTATCATGATCGGCCTTGCCTCTTGCGGCAATGGCGGCCACTCAAAAGCCTTCAACGAATCAAAGAAGGTTCTGGACAACGTGAAGAGCGAGATCCAAAGTGCAAAAGACTGCGACGAAGTTGACATGGCTACCTTCGGTATCCTCGGTCTCCTCGGCGTGGAAGGCGTCGACGAAATGCCTGATGCTGAACAAGAAGAACTCACCAAACTCACTGAAGAGATTGACAAGGTCCTTGAAGCCAAGAAAGCTGAACTGAATTGTCAAGATGACGAAAGTTGGTTTGACGAAGAAGAGGACATGCCTCTTGATGAACCCTACGAAGAAGAAGTGATGGAATAATCATTTCAACACCTATCAAAAAAAACGGAGGCGCTGTCAATGCAGCGCCTCCGTTTTTTTATCTAACCAGAATCTTCTTGGTCCTGACGGCTTGTCCGTTGAGATACCTTATCAAATAGATGCCTGGCGCCAGATTCTCAATGCTGTCACCGATACGTCGTCCGGTCAGGTCGAACACCTGTATCGTTGCGGCATCCCAATCCTCCGTCTCGAGATATTGCTCAAGGTCCAAAGGCATGTTCAGGTTCAGTCCCACCACACTGTCGTATTCAGGTAGGTGATACACCGTGGTGTAATAGCCCGGCTCGTGAAGGATGACACCGTTGAAATCATAAGAGCCTCCGCTGCTCAGATAATCCTCGATGAGGGTGAGTGAGGCGTTGAGCTCGTAGACACCAAGGTCAACAAGTCCGTGTTGGACCCTTAGGTGGCCGTCGAGGTCGTTCGTGTAACCCGCTGGACCCGGTTTGCCCGCATTCAGGCAGATGCTCCGCGGCTCGATGTGCCAATCGGCATCCTCGAACTCGGCGCCCGTGCCTTGGGCGGGACGGACGAAACGCACGTAGACTCCAGGCTCCTCGCCGTCGTTGGCTGCCGGCAGGTTGATGTTGCCCTCGCCGTTCATGCCACCTTGCACAGCGCAGTGCTCAAACGAGGCGTTGCCAGTAACTTGGTGCTGCGTGCCATTGGCCTCGTTACCCCAGATGATGCAGTTGGTGTATTTGCTGTATTGGTTCTCGATGAATAGGCCACCAGTGGCTTCGGTGGCACGATTCATCAAGATGTTGCAGTTGCTAAGCTGGCACTTGCCACGGGCATAGATGCCTCCGGCAGTGGCCGCTGTGTTGTTGCTGACGACGCATCCTTTCAAAATGGGTTTGTCGGTGTTGTACAGGTAAATGCCGCCCCCCTTGGTGGTAGCGGTGTTGTTGCTGATAACGCAGTTGGTGATGACTGAGCTGTTGCGGTCGCACAGGCCGCCACCCATTGAGGCACTGTTGCCGGTGATGATGCAGTCGACCACCTGTGTCTGACCGATTCCGGTGGAGGAGTTGACATAGACACCACCGCCAAAGCCGTTGCTGGTGTTGTCGCGGATGATGCAGTTCGAGAGGGTGGTGTAGTCGTTCAGATACACACCGGCACCAGCGCCGGCCATGCCGTTCTGGATGATGAAGCCGTCCCATACCGCCCTGGAACCTGCGTTGAAGAACTCGGCTTGGTTCAGCACGCGTTTGGTGTTTTGGCCGTCGAGGATGGTGGGGTTGGCCTCGAGGTCACGGTCGCTCAGGCTGAAGCCGGGACCCTCGTTGCCGCTGAAACCGCCATACACCTTGTTGGAAGCTGCGATGTTGAAAGCGTTGACGGGATCGGTGTCGTCACCATAGTAGGTGCCGCTCTTCACCCATACCTTGGTGCTTCCTCCGCTGGAAAGATAGGTGGCATATTCTAATAAAGGTGTCGCATTGGCCCAGGAAGAGCCGTTGCCGGTTCCGTCGGCACTGACGTAGATGATGCCGTTCTCATCGGCACGGATGTCCATGGGGACGATGTTGAAAACGGCAGCTTGGCCTTCGCTGAATCCGTTGACATCATATAAAGAATAGTATTGGCTGTCGCCACTGCCACTCCAACCGAAGTTGAAATGGAAGAGGTCGTTGCTGTCGTATCCGTCGCAAACAAAGGCGTGTCCGCTGCTGCCGTTGGCACCCGAATAGTACAAGGGGTGGGAGAGGTCGAGCTCGGCTTTTAACATCTCAATCCAGAGATCATGCTCGTAGGAGCTCTTCTGGCGATACTTGGCGCCACAATAGCCGAAATAGGAGCGTAAGGCAGTCTCCACGTCCCTTGACTGGGCACCGCTACCATCGGCACCATAGTTCATGTTGACACTGACGCCGCAATGGTACATCAGTGTGGCTACGGCATCGTTGTGGCTGTAAATCTGCTCGGGCATGGAATTCCACTGGTAGGTGGTAGCGCCGAAATTGGCATATTGCTCACCGTATTCGCCGTGTACATAACTATGTGAACCGAAACCTACCTCGGGATGGTTCCAATATTTCATTACTTGTGACATTGCGCAGGCAACACAACCAGCGTAAGCGTGTCCACATGGACCGCCCCACCAGCCTCCACCTGTTGAAGGACAATATTCGTTGTAGTAGCAATCCTGATTCCAATGGGTGGTGATCAACGGGGTCACGGTGGTGGTGTTCTTTGCGGCAAAACGGCCGTTCAAGGCGTCGTCCCATTGGCGCAGCACGTCTTCTTCGGGTTGGATCCCGTATGCCTCGGCGTAGTCGACCATGTCCTTGTAATGTTGGATCCACCAGCGGTAGTTGTCAGGCGCATAGTCCAAATCGGGGAATTTCTCATTTTGGGAATATCCCAATACGGGTGGTAATACAGTGCTGCCTGAGATCATAACAAACCCGTTGTCGCCAACATTATAGATATAAACCCTGTCGGATGAAACAAGGGTAAGAGCCTCGCCTTTAGCGGCGAAATTGGCTTCGGCAAAAGCCCGGGCAGTCTGCTTGGCTTGCGCTTCCGTGACTTGTGAATAACCTGTAAACGACAAGGTTATTAAGAGGATTAGGGTAATTAATTTCTTCATGTAGAAAAATTTTTGCAAATATATAACTTTGTATGGAAAAAAAACGTATTTTTGCACGCTTTTTCAAAAAGGTATAAAAACATGATCAATATAACCTTCCCTGACCAAAGTGTCAGACAGTTTGAATCCGGCGTCACGCCGTTGGATATCGCCAAGAGCCTGAGCGAAGGATTGGCGCGTAATGTGTTGGCAGCTAAAGTGAATGGAATGAAGTGGGATGCCACCCGCCCCATCACCGAGGATGCCACCATCCAACTGTTTACTTGGAACGACCCGGAAGGCAAAGCCGCTATGTGGCACTCGTCAGCCCACCTGATGGCCGCCGCCATCGAAGCGCTCTACCCGGGCGTGAAGTTCGGCATCGGCCCCTCAGTCGACAACGGCTTCTATTATGATATCGACACGGGCGACCTCACCCTGACCGAAGCCGATTTGGTCAACATCGAGAAGAAGATGCTTGAGCTGGCCCGTGAGAAGCAGACCTTCGAACGTGTGGAAGTGAGCAAGGCCGACGCCCTGAAGTATTTCACAGAGAAAGGCGATCCCTACAAGGTGGAGCTGATCAACGACCTCGAAGACGGTACCATTACCTATTATAGAAATGGAAACTTCACGGATCTTTGCCGTGGTCCCCATATCCCGAACACCAGCTTCATCAAAGCCGTGAAGCTGACCGCACTGGCTGGCGCCTACTGGCGTGGCGATGAGAAGCGCAAGCAACTCACCCGTGTGTACGGCATCACCTTCCCGAAACAGAAGGACCTCGAAGAATACCTGGTGCTGCTCGAAGAGGCCAAGAAACGCGACCACCGCAAGCTGGGCCGCGAACTTGAACTCTTCATGTTTAGCGACATGGTGGGCAAGGGCCTCCCGATCTGGCTGCCCAAAGGCACCGAGCTTCGCCTTCGCCTGCAGGACTACCTGACCAAGATCCAGAAAGAATATGGCTACGAACAGGTGATCACCCCTCATATCGGTGGTAAGCAACTCTATGTCACCTCCGGTCACTGGGATCACTATGGCGAAGACAGCTTCCGCCCGATCACCACACCCGAAGAAGGGGAGGAGTACCTGCTGAAACCCATGAACTGCCCGCACCACTGCATGATCTTCAAGAACAAACCGCGTTCTTATAAAGACCTGCCGTTCCGCTGCGCCGAGTTCGGTACCGTGTATCGCTACGAACAGAGCGGCGAGCTCCACGGACTGACCCGTGTGCGTTCGTTCACACAAGACGATGCCCATATCTTCTGCCGTCCCGACCAGGTGAAGGAAGAGTTCATCCGCGTGATGGAGATCATCGAGATCATCTTCAAGGCGCTGAACTTCCAGAACTTCGAGGCACAGATCTCGCTTCGCGACCCCAACGACCATGAGAAGTACGTGGGTACCGACGAGAACTGGGCTAAGGCTGAGGCCGCCATCCAGGAAGCCTGCGAGGAAAAGGGCCTTCCCGCACATGTTGAATATGGCGAAGCCGCTTTCTACGGTCCCAAACTCGACTTCATGGTGAAGGACGCCCTCGGACGTAAATGGCAACTGGGTACCATCCAGGTGGACTACAACCTGCCTGAGCGTTTCGACCTTAGCTATATCGGCGCCGACAACGAGAAACACCGCCCCGTGATGGTGCACCGCGCCCCCTTCGGATCAATGGAACGTTTCGTGGCTGTGCTGCTTGAACATTGCGCCGGCGAGTTCCCGCTGTGGCTGGCTCCCGACCAAGTGATCATCCTCCCTGTGAGCGAAAAATATCTGAATTTTGCAGAAAAAGTGCAAACGTATCTGAAAAAGTCCGATATTCGCAGCCTCATTGACGAACGTAACGAGAAGATCGGCCGTAAGATCCGTGACGCTGAAATGAAGAAATATCCCTTCATGGTCATCGTGGGCGAGAAAGAAGAGGCCGAGAACGCAGTCTCAGTGAGAGCCCACGGACAAGTGGACATGGGCTCGATGGACCTCGAAGCCTTCGCCAAGATGATAAACGAAAAAGTAAAAGAAGAACAAAGCATCCGCTGATGCATTAATAATAAGGTGTATAATAAAAGTATAGGAGATTAAAACAATAGCACAGATCCCCAACAGAGGCAACAACTCGCCGCGTAACGGAAAGAAAGGCGAAAACCAGCATCGGGTCAACGAAGAAATCAAAGCCCCGATGGTGCGACTGGTAGGCGAAGGAATCGAAACCAACATCTATCCACTGAAAGAGGCATTGCGCATTGCCGAGAGCATGGAACTGGATTTGGTGGAGATCTCTCCCGATGCCAATCCCCCGGTCTGCAAAGTGATGGACTACAAGAAATTCGTCTTCGACCAGAAGAAGAAACAAAAGGAAATCAAGTCGAACGCCACCAAGATGGTGGTCAAGGAAATCCGCCTGGGACCCCAGACCGATGACCACGACTTCGAATTCAAACTCAACCACGCCAAACGCTTCCTTCAGGACGGCAACAAGGTGAAGGTCGAGGTGTTCTTCAGAGGACGTTCCATCGTCTATAAAGACCAAGGTGAGATCATCCTGCTTCGCTTCGCCCAAGAACTGGAAGAGTTCGGCAAAGTCGAGATGATGCCCAAACTGGAAGGGAAACGCATGATGATGATGATCGCTCCTAAAGGTACTAAGAATTAACTCATTTTTAAACTTATAAATTAATAGTAAAAATGCCGAAAATGAAGACCAAGTCCGGCGCCAAGAAACGTTTCGAATTAACCGGCACCGGCAGAATCAAGAGGAAGCATGCTTATCATGGCCACATCCTGACCAAGAAAAGCCAGAAGAGAAAACGTAATCTTGACCACACCGCCATCGTGGAGAGCGTGGACGAGAAGACCGTCAAGAGAATGCTCCTGAAGTAAACCAATTGTTTAACTTTGTTCCAGCAGAAAAGATCCCGCAATGGGGCGGGGCGCTGAACGAAAAATCACAAAAAAATGACAAGATCAGTCAATGCCGTGGCCTCAAGAGCCAGGCGCAAGAAAATCCTTAAACAGACCAAAGGTCAGTTCAGAACCAGAAAGAATGTCTGGACTGTGGCAAAGAACTCCTGGGAAAAAGGACAAACCTACGCTTACCGCGACAGAAGAAACAAGAAACGTGACTTCCGCGCTCTGTGGATCGTCCGTATCAACGCCGCCGTGCGTGCCTACGACATGTCTTACAGCGTGTTCATGGACAAACTCAACAAAGCCGGTATCGAAATCAACCGTAAAGTCCTCGCCGACCTGGCTCTGAACAACCCGGAAGCTTTCAAGGCTATCGTTGAACAGGTGAAGTAATCCCGTTTCAAAAACGATAAAAAGCGCGGCCCTAAAGTCGCGCTTTTTTATTGAAAAAAAGTTCAAAAAACTCTTGCAGGTTTCAAAAATAGTTGTACCTTTGCAGCCGATTTACAGCCCAGGTGGTGAAATTGGTAGACACGCTACTTTGAGGGGGTAGTGCCGATTACGGCATGCAAGTTCGACTCTTGTCCTGGGCACCATCGAAACAAAAACTCCTTAGCCCCGATGGCGGAATTGGTAGACGCGTACGTTTCAGGTGCGTATTTCGAGAGGAGTGCAGGTTCGACTCCTGTTCGGGGCACATCAGCAACCTATAATCGGGTTGCTTTTTTTATATGAAAAAGACTAGCCACTCCAAAGAAAACCCCTTGAAATTCAAAGTCGTTGAACCATCACCACTGATGGAATTCATCATGCGGAAAATGGATGGTATCAGCCGTACACGTGCAAAACACCTGCTCACCAACGGCTGCATCAGCGTGGACGGAGAACGTACCACACAATTCGACTTCGAACTGAAACCCGGAATGACCGTGGAAATAGGCAAACCCTCCGCCAAAGAACGCTTCCAAAGCAAATGGCTCAAAATTGTCTATGAAGATAAATACATCGTGGTCATCGAGAAAAAAGAAGGTATCCTCACCAATAGCCCCACCAAAGACAAAGACACCGCCCAAAGTGTACTCAACCACTATTTTACCGTGTCACAACAACGCTGCCGAGCCCATACCATTCACCGCCTCGACCGCGACACCTCAGGCCTGATGCTCTTCGCAAAGGACAAGAAAGTGGCACTCATGTTCGAAGAAGATTGGAAAGACATCGTCTACGACCGCCGCTATATCGCCGTGTGCGAGGGTAGGGTGGAACCCCGCGAAGGAACCGTGAAATCGTGGCTCAAAGACAATAAAATGTTCGTCACCTATTCCAGTCCCACCGACAACGGGGGTAAACTCGCCATCACCCACTACCAAGTGCTGGTAAGCAACAACAATTATTCACTCGTCGACTTCCACCTGGAGACTGGACGAAAAAACCAAATCCGCGTCCATGCACAAGACCTCGGACACCCCATCGTGGGCGATGAGAAATACGGCTCCACCGACAACAGCCTCGGCCGCCTCTGCCTCCATGCCTACAAACTCTGCTTCCATCATCCATTGAAAGACAAGGACATGGAGTTTGAGACACCGTTCCCGACAGTGTTCGACAAACCGTTTCATTAAAAAAACAAAAATCCGTCAAGCAATTGGCGGTTTTTTTGTCTTTTTTGAGTTTTTCTTTATTATCTTTGCGTTTTAAACAGAAAACGTTTTACCTAAAATTTTTTTATGAGAAGATTTCTTTTATTAGCCATGTTTCTTCTGGGAAGCACAGTGATTTTGACTGCTCAAGAAGAAATAGTTCTTTTTTCAGATGATTTTGAAGATGGCACCTTGGACCAATGGACCTTAGTTGATGCCGATTGCGATGGACATAATTGGTATATTTCGGAATACGAGGGGAATCATACTGCCTATTCAAGTTCAATGGTCTCTAATCCTGACAACTATTTAATCTCGCCTTGGCTTCCTGGTGCCACCAGAATCGAGTTCAAGATCTGGACGGATTTTGATTCTGACGATTATTACGAGGTCTTGGCTTCTTCTACAGGTGACCAACTCGAGGATTTTACAGAAGTGGTTTGCTCTGGCATTGCAAGTGATTTCGGCTATAGTTTTCATTCTGCCACACTTCCGGAAAATACAAAATACATCGCTTTTCGGCACTACAACAGTGAACACCAAAGATTCTTGGAACTGGACGATGTTTTTGTGTACGGTCATCAAGTTAACATCATCAATAACATCAATATAACTGGTTTCACGGCTCCTTTCTGGGGTGAGCATCCTGATTACAGCCTCACGGTTCCTGATGGCGCTCTTTACACCGTTGATGAGGTGATTTGGTATTATAACAATAATTACATGGCTCCGGATGCTATTTTCGTTGATGCGACAGGCTATTATTACATGGGTGTTTCTGTCAAGCCAGCCGATGGCTGGTACATCAGCCCCGACGCCACGGTCCTCTTCAATGGTGACGCATCTATTAATGATGTCACATTCAACGTCCTTCTTTCCGATGGAACATTAAGAGTCTTTACCATCGATTTTGGGGTGGATCCTACCATGGGAGTTGATGAGTGCTCCTCGGCAAGACTCGTTGTGTGGCCCAACCCAGTAGCCCATTCCTTATTCCTCGAAGGAGTGGACGATGAACTCGTCAATGTTTACGACAATACAGGACGCATGGTGCTTCAAGGGCACTACAACGGTCATCTCAATGTGAGTGCATTGCCGAAAGGCGTGTATTCGGTTACCGTTGCTGGCCGAACAGTGAAGTTTGTCAAGGATTAATCATTATGAATATCTAAACCAATTGTTCCATGAAAAGAGCTCTACATCTCATCAAGGATGTTATGGTGGACGACGCAGCTTTGAAGGTCTCAAACCCGGTGTTTATGTGGTTAACACTGCTGAGCATTCATTTAAATTAATGATTGAATAAACAAAATTTAACAATATGGAAATCAATGAATTAAAGAGAGTAGCATCGCAGGTGCGGCGCGACATCATCCGGATGGTTCATGGATGTCAGTCGGGTCACCCGGGCGGCTCGCTAGGTGCCACCGACCTGGTCACCGCGCTCTATTTCGACCAAATGCAAATCGACCCCGCCAAGTTCCGCATGGACGGTAACGGTGAGGACATGTTCTTCCTTTCCAACGGTCATATCAGCCCGATGTTCTATAGCATCCTCGCCCGCAGAGGTTACTTCCCCGTGAGCGAACTGGCTTCTTTCCGTAGGCTGGGCACCCGGCTTCAAGGCCATCCCACCACGGCGGAAGGACTGCCAGGAGTACGTATCGCCTCGGGTTCCCTCGGACAAGGTCTCTCGGTGGCCGTCGGCGCCGCCCAAGCCAAACGACTCAACAAAGACAACCATCTGGTGTTCGTGCTGATGGGCGACGGTGAACAGGATGAAGGCCAGATATGGGAAGCCGCCATGTATGCCGGTGCCAAGAAGATCGACAACCTGGTGGGCATCCTCGACTATAACAAAAAACAAATCGATGGTCCGACTGACGTTGTGATGAACCTGGGCGATATGCGCGCCAAATACGAGGCCTTCGGATGGAAGGTCATCGAACTCAATGGCAACGACATGGAACAAGTGGTCAATGCTTTGAAACAAGCCCGTCAAGAAGCAGGGCAGGGGCAACCCCAACTGCTACTGGCCCACACCGAGATGGGCATGGGCGTCGACTTCATGATGGGTACCCACAAATGGCACGGCACCCCGCCTAACGACGAACAGGCTGCCAATGCCCTGTCACAATTGGAGGAGACCTTAGGAGACTATTGAACGGAAAACGGAGAACGGAAAACGGAAAATATTATGGAAACATACGAGAAAAAAGATACAAGATCGGGATTCGGAGCTGGCTTGCTGGAAGCGGGTCGCCGCAATCCTAAAGTCGTCGCCTTCTGCGCCGACCTTACTGGATCACTCAAAATGGGAGATTTCGCCAAGGAGTTTCCCGAACGCTTTTTCCAGACTGGCATCGCCGAGGCCAATATGACCAATATGGCAGCTGGCATGGCGCTCAGCGGTTTCGTGCCATTTACCGGCACCTTCGCTGCCTTCGCCACGGGACGTGTCTACGACCAAATTCGCCAATGTGTTGCCTATTCCAATAAAAATGTTAAAATAGCTGCATCCCATGCCGGTGTTACCTTGGGTGAAGATGGTGCCACCCACCAGATCCTCGAGGATATCGGACTGATGAAGATGCTGCCCAACATGACCGTCATCGTGCCGTGTGACTACAACCAAACCATGAATGCCACCATCGCGGCTGCCGAATACGAAGGTCCAGTGTATCTGCGTTTCGGACGTCCCAAAGTGCCGAACTTCACCCCCGCTGATGAGAAGCTCGTGATAGGGAAGGCCCAGATGATCCAAGAGGGTACCGATGTGTCGATCTTCGCCTGCGGACACCTGGTGTGGAAAGCCATCGAAGCTGTACAGATCCTCAAAGGACAAGGCATCAACGCCGAGCTGATTAACATCCACACCATCAAACCCCTGGATGTGGACGCCGTGCTGAAGTCTGTGGCCAAGACCCACTGTGTGGTCACCGCCGAGGAACACATGCGTAACGGCGGCTTGGGCGACAGCATCGCCCAAGTGCTGGCACTCAACATGCCAGCCCCCATCGAGATGGTCGCCGTCAACGATGTGTTCGGCCAAAGCGGCACCCCCGACGAGTTGCTCAAGGCTTATCACCTCGACACGCCCGACATCGTTGAAGCAGTAAAAAAGGTGAAAAGCAGAAGGGAGAACCCTCTTGGCAGATAAAACCAAGACGATCCGCACCCCATCGGGGTGCCACATCGGTAAAAAAAAACGACCCCCCAAACCCACCGCACCCCATCGGGGTGCCACATCGGTAAAAACAAATGACCCTCGACATCCCTGCCGAGCGTAGCGAGGCAGGACCAAAGACAAAGTCATAAACACAAACTATGAAAAAACTATTATTGCTATTATTAATCCCCCTGTTTTTTTCATGCGGAAGTAAGGAAAAAAAAGCTGAACAGCCTCACGCAAAGAATGTAATCTATATGATCGGTGACGGCATGGCACTGCCGCAGGTGTTCGCCACCATGCTGGCCACGGGCGACGACCTGGCGTTCTGCCAATTCCCCTATATCGGTGTCGTTGATACCCGTTCGAAGAGCAATACCATCACCGACTCCGCTGCAGGTGGCACCGCCTTGGCCTGCGACGAAAAGACCAAGAACGGCATGGTGGGAATGAATTCCGATACAGTGGCAATGCCAACCATCCTGGATGTCCTGGCCGAACAAGGGAAGAGCACCGGCATCGTGGTGACCTGCTACTCGGGCCACGCCACACCTGCCGACTTCTATGCCAAGGTGCCAAAACGCTCCATGTATGAAGAAATCGCCGTGCAGATGGCCGAATCGGACAAACTCAACGTGATGATCGCAGGCGGACGCAAACACTTCACCCAACGCAAGGACAGCATCAACCTCCTGGAACGTATGGAGAACGAACTGGGTTGGACGATCTACGACACTCTGGCCAATATTAATACCGACTGCATGAAATACGCTGTGCTGGCCGACGACAACCACATGCCGGTTTATCCCGACCGTGGCGAATTCCTGCCCGACGGCGTGAAGACCGCTCTCGAGACCCTTGAAAAAGACGAGGATGGCTTCTTCCTGATGGTGGAAGGCTCACAGATCGACTTCGCCTGCCATGCACATGACTCGGTGTGGATGGTCAACGAGACCGTCGACTTCAGCAACGCCGTTCAGGTGGC
This sequence comes from uncultured Bacteroidia bacterium, assembly GCA_902801465.1. Classification (GTDB taxonomy): domain Bacteria; phylum Bacteroidota; class Bacteroidia; order Bacteroidales; family F082; genus Limimorpha. The sequence goes on from CADCIH010000005.1 coordinate 30,453, forward strand.
CCTCGACTATGCCAGGACCCACGACAACACTCTGGTGGTGGTCACCGCCGACCATGAGACAGGCGGCCTCACCATGATCGACCGTAAAGGAAAATACACCAACGTGGAGTTCGACTACTCAACGGGTAGCCATACCTGTCTCCCCGTCATGATCTATGCCTACGGTCCCGGCGCGGAACTGTTCACTGGCTGGATGCAGAACAACGAAGTAAAAGCCAGAATCCTCAAAGCCTGCAATATTGAATCCACTGCCGTCGAAAGCGCCAGTGATCAAGAGATCGCTCCCGTGATGGGCAACTTTGACTCCAAACCTGATTAATTCTTATTGTTCAATCCTTAAATAGATTATTATGAAACATTTTATTCATGTTTTGACAGCCGCAATGTTGTTGCTACTTGCAAGTTGCGGAACTAAGTTCGCTATTACCTCTTCAGGTGAAACCTTATTAAAACTTACAAAAGTTACCGATCTGGAGGAACCATGTCTCAATCCTTATGGTGGTGACGATGGCCATGATCTGTATTTCTCAGTCCGTGAAGAAAAAAAATACTATAACATCTACAAAAAGGAAAATCCCTTTTCAAATGCTATCAGCCAGAAGACTAGTGGTAAAAATTTCAACTTTTCACCGGCCTATTGCGAGGCGAACGGTAAGATCGCTTTCAGATGTCAGTTGGAAGGAGCATCAACCTCCGACATTTATATGATGAACAACAATCAAGGCAAGGCAATGACCCAAATTACTGAGTCAAGCAATGCATGGGAAGACAATCCGTGTTTTAGTAAAGATGGCAAATATTTGGTATATGACAAATTAATCAACACCTATTACAAATCAAGAAACTTTATGGGTATTCAAAACGTCGTTGTGATTCAAAACACGGAGGTTTGGTTGAGAAACCTTGAGACAGGTGAAAACATGCTGCTCGGAAATGGCTCGCAACCTTCATTCTCACCTGACGGAAAAACCATTGTGTTTGTTAAGTATTCGTCTGATGCAAAAAGTTGCAGCATTTGGACAATGGACACTGAAGGAGGAAACCAAAACAGATTGACCGATGCCAAGAAAGGATTCGCCTTCCATCCGAGGTTTAGTCCTGACGGAAAATTTATCGTGTTTGAGTGCCAGAAAAAAGACAAGAAGGATTTCGATATTTATACTATAGATATAAATGGTAACGATTTAAACCAAATCACTCAGAACAAATCATATGACGGACAACCATATTGGGCTACTGACGGTTACATCTATTTTGTTTCTGATAGAGGTGGAAAGAAAGGTAATTACCAGATTTGGAGGTTTAAAATGTAATTATCAATAGCTAATACAAAAAGAGGGTAATTGTTTGTGATGTGATCCTAATGATTATCCAATTGATAATCAGTTTATTAGGTTTTTATTTACAGGTTTTACGATTGTTCCTAATTTAGAATTTAGAGGGATTTGTCGCTATCTCCCTCTAAATTCTTAATTCTTAATTCCTAATTCCTAATTCCTAATTCTCCAAGTAGGTGTATCCGTAAAGTCCTGATCTGTAATTAGAAAGGAATTCTTTTCCTTCCTCAATGGTGATCTTGCCTTCCTTGACGCACTTGGTGACCCAGCTCTCCACGGTGCGGACGAGTTTCTTGGGACTGTACTGGACGTATTCAAGCACATCGGCAACGGTCTCGCCGTCGATGACCTGGTCGATATAATAGCCCTTCTCATCCACCGAGATATGGACAGCATTGGTGTCGCCAAACAGGTTGTGGAGGTCACCCAAGATCTCTTGATAGGCGCCCACCAAAAACACACCGATATAGTAATGCTCCTTGTCGGAGAAGCTGTGCAATGGGATGGTGTGCTGGGTCGACTTGGCAACGAAGTTGGTGATTTTGCCATCGCTGTCGCAGGTGATGTCCTGCAAGGTGGCCAGATGTGTCGGGTTCTCGTCCAAACGCTGGATCGGGATGATGGGGAAGAGCTGGTCGATAGCCCAGAGGTCAGGCAACGACTGGAACAGAGAGAAGTTACAGAAATACTTGTCGGCCAAAAGCTTAGGCAACGAGGTGAAGTCCTCGGGGACACGCTTCAGGCCATTCGCGATATGGTTCACCTCGCGGGCGATGCTCCAGAACAGACGCTCGATTTTGGCACGCGACTTAAGATCCAGAAGTCCGAGGCTGAACAGGTTGAGGGCTTCCTCGCGAATCTCCTGGGCGTCGTGCCAGATCTCCAGCGAGGAGTTGCGGTTTAGCTCGTCCCATGAGTTGTAAAGCTCTTTGATGAGTTCGTGGTCGTTCTCCTCAGGCTCCTCGTTGTCGTCCCATTCGGGCAGGGAGGTCTTCTCCAGCACCTCAAAGATGAGGACGCTGTGGTGTGCGGTGAGGGCGCGGCCCGACTCACAGATGACGTTGGGGTGGGGCAGTTCGTTCTTGTCACAGGCATCCACAATGGTATAGATGGCGTTGTTGGCGTATTCCTGGATGCTGTAGTTGACTGAGCTGGGACTGCTGGAGCTGGTGCCGTCGTAGTCGATGCCCAGTCCGCCGCCCATATCCACGTATTCAATATGGTAGCCCATCTTGTAAAGCTGCACGTAGAACTGTGCCGCCTCACGCAAGGCCACGTTGATCTTCTTGATCTTGCTCACCTGGCTGCCGATGTGGTAATGCACCAGCTTCAGGCATCCCTTCAAGTCGTGCTCCTCAAGATAGTCGAGGGCTTCCAGAAGTTCAGAGGAGGTGAGACCGAACTTGCTGCCGTCGCCTCCCGACTCTTCCCATTTGCCGGCGCCGGAACTGGCCAGTTTGATGCGCACGCCGAGGTTCGGGGTGACTTTAAGGCGTTTGGCGATCTTGGCCGTGGTTCTCAACTCGTTGAGCTTTTCGATGACGATGATGATCTTACGACCCATCTTCTGGGCAAGCAAGGCCAATTCGATGAACTCCTCGTCCTTATATCCATTGCAGATGATCAAGGAGTCGGAGTCGGTCCCGAGAGCGATGATGGCATGAAGCTCGGGCTTTGAGCCGGCTTCCAGACCGATGTTGCATTTCTTGCCGTGACTGACAATCTCCTCAACCACGGGGCGCATCTGGTTCACCTTGATGGGCATCACCACGAAGTTCTGTCCATGGAACTCGTATTCCTTGGCAGCCTCCTTGAAGCATGAATCGATCTTGTTGATGCGGTCGTCGAGGATGTCGGGGAAACGCAACAGCATGGGGGCTGAAACGTCCCTAAGCGACAACTCGTCAACGAGCTCAGGAAGGTCAACAGAGACACAGCCTTCCTTGGGTGTCACGGTCATGTGGCCTTTTTCGTTGATGGAAAAATAACTTCCGCCCCAGCCTTTCACGTTGTAAAGGTCCTCGGAGTCTTCAATGCGCCATTTTCTCATGTCAATTTTATTTAGTTTTGTTTTGTAAACGGACTGCAAATCTATAAAAAAAATGTATATTTGACTTCTCAAAAATCATTTCCGTTATGTCAACTTTGATTATCGATGCCGGATCCACCAAACTGGAGTGGGCTTTGTTGGAGAAAGGGAAGGTCGCAGACCGTTTCACCACCCCTGGCTTTAACCCGAATTATACACCTTTTATGGTGCTTCAGGATGCGCTGGAAAGGGATTTCCCGGTGGTTGATTCCGTCTATTATTATGGGACAGGATGCGGTTCTGAGAAGAATTGCCAGCTGATAAGGGAATGCTTCCAAGAACGTTTTCCCCAGGCGGAGATATTCGTGTCGCATGACCTGATGGGAGCTGCCCGCGCCCTGTTGGGCCATGGGAAAGGCATAGTGTGTATCCTCGGCACCGGCGCCAACTCCTGTCTCTACGACGGGGAGGTCGTCGTTGACAAGGCTGTGTCGCTAGGTTATCTGGTGGGTGACGAAGGAAGTGGTTGTTATATCGGAAGGAAGCTTGCCAAAGCTTATTTCTATGACTTTATGCCACTTGAACTAAAACTTGAATTCGATAAATCATATCATTTGGAAATCAATGAATTTATTGATAGGGTTTATCATCAAAAAGAACCTTCGAGATACCTGGCTGGATTTGCGGAATTCGCAGGCGAGCACATGGATCATCCTTTTATCAAAACCTTGCTGAAAGAGTGCTTTATGGATTTTATCAAGGTGTTCGTTTTGCGCTACAAGGAGTGCCGTGAACTGCCTGTTTGTTTTGTGGGATCGGTTGCGTTTTATTGTCAGACCCTGCTATACGAATGCCTCTCGGCTGAAGGGCTGACCATGGGAAAGGTGATGCGGTCACCCATGGAAGGATTGATTCAGAATTCCGCCTTAATCCACTGATAGCTTGTGTCTTTGCGAAGCCAAGTCATTTGCCGTTTGGCATAATGGCGGGTGTTCAGCTTGATTTGCTCGATGGCTTCGTTGAGACTGCATTTGCCGTCGAAATAATCGAACAACTCTTTGTAACCCACCGTGTTAAGCGCATTGCGCCGACGATAGGGAAGAAGCTTACGTGCTTCGTCAACCAGGCCGTGCGACAACATGACTTCCACGCGTTGGTTGATGCGGTTGTATAAGTCGGCCTTGTCACGGTAAAGGGCGTATTTCACGATGTTGAAGTCCCGCTTCACAGGTTGCTTGGTGCGAAACGAAGAGAACGTCTCGCCCGTCTGGTAACAAATCTCCAAGGCTCTCTGCAGACGGCGTGGGTTCTTCTTGTCAACAAAAGCCCAGTACTCGGGATCCAGCCTTCGCACCTCGGCTTGCAATCCTGCCAAGCCTTGCTCTTCAAACAACTTTGTCACACGCTGCCTCGTCTCCAGGGTGATGTCGGGCATGAGATCGATGCCCCTGCAAACTGCGTCGATGTACAATCCTGAGCCTCCTGCCATCACCACGTGGTCATGCTCTTTGAAAAGAAGTTTGAGAAGTTTCAACGCATCCCTTTCGTAATCTGCAACATCGTAATCACTTAATATACTGATGTTCTGAATGAAATAATGCTTTACTTCACGTAATTCTTTAGGTGATGGAACGGCGGTTCCTATACTCATTTCTTTATATAGCTGGCGGCTGTCGGCCGACACGATGACGGTGTTGAGTTGTTTTGCCAGCTGGATGGCGGCCGCAGTCTTGCCTGAGGCGGTAGGTCCGGCGATGACGATGAGGGTCCTGCCGGATTCGGAATTGGGGATATGGAATAGGGAATTATCCATTGTTTTCGTTCTTTTGTGGCACGGGCCCGTTGTTGTTGACGACCACGGGTGCTTCAATTTCTTTCACGATGGACAATCCTTGCTCTTCCCCAATCTTTTTCATATAGGCGTATGCCTCTTCGAAGTTGTTTCCGATGATGCCGTCGAGGATGGCTTCTCGGATGGCGTTTTTGATGACGCCCACCTCGCGTCCTTCGCCGATGCCAAAGGCTTCCATGATGGCCTTGCCGTCGATGGGCGGCTGCCAGTTGCGTAGGTGGTCCTTGGCTTCGATTTCCTTGAGCTTCTGCTCTACGATCTCGAAGTTGTGGTGGTATTTCTTGATCTTTTCCTCATTTTTCGAGGTGATGTCGGCATGGCAGAGCAGCATCAGGTCGTCGATGTCGTCGCCTGCATCGAAGAGAAGCCTCCTGACGGCGGAGTCGGTGACGATGTCCTCTGCGAGCACGATGGGGCGGAGGTGGAGCAGCACCAGTTTCTCCACATATTTCATCTTCTCGTTGAGTGGTAGCTTCATCTGAGCAAAGATCTTGGGCACCATCTTGGATCCCTTGAACTCGTGTCCGTGGAAGGTCCAGCCGATGCCGTCTTCCCAGCGTTTGGTCTGGGGTTTGGCGATGTCGTGCAGCAGGGCGGCCCAGCGAAGCCATAGGTTGTCGCTCTTCTCGGCCACCTGGTCGAGCACCTGCAAGGTATGGTAGAAGTTGTCCTTATGGCCTCTTCCGTTGATGATTTCCACACCTTTGAGGAGGGTGAGTTGGGGAAGCACATACTTCAGCAGCCCGCACTCGTCGAGGAGCAGGAATCCTGTGGAGGGACGTTTGGACATCATGATCTTGTTCAGTTCGTCGGTGATGCGTTCCATCGAGACGATCTTGATGCGTTCCACGTTGCGTGTGATGGCGTGGAACGAGTCGGGGTCGATATAGAAATGCAACTGTGTGGCGAATCGTATTGCCCGCATCATGCGCAACGGGTCGTCGGAGTAGGTGATGTCGGGGTCCAATGGTGTGCGGATGGTGAGTTCCTCGAGGTCGCTCATGCCGTCGAAAGGGTCGAGGAATGCCCCGAAGTCGTCTTCGTTGAGGCTGATGGCCATGGCGTTGATGGTGAAGTCGCGCCGGTTCTGATCGTCCTCCAGAGTGCCGTCTTCCACAACGGGTTTCCGGCTGTTGCGGTCGTACGACTCACGCCGTGCGCCAACGAACTCGATCTCCATGCCTTTGTAGTTGATCATGGCGGTCCCAAAAGCACCGTAGTATTTGGCCTCTTTATGTCCGGGTAGGTGAGATGCCACCTTCTTGGCTAGGGCGATGCCGCTGCCCACTGTCACGATGTCGATGTCGTTCGACGGCCTGTTCAGCAACATGTCGCGCACATAGCCTCCGATGACGTAGCCTCTGACACCTAGCTCTTTACAGCAGGTGGATACCAGTCGGAACAGAGGGGTGTCGATATTTTTCTTGAAGTCAAACTGCATCGATGTTAACCTTGATTTCTTGTTTTTCCTCGTCGAGGTCGATATGGATGGTGCTTCCCGGGCTTGCCGGATGGATGATGAGCTCTTCGGCCAGGATGTCTTCCACGTATTTCTGGATGGCTCGTTTCAGCGGACGTGCGCCGAACTGGTCGTCCCAGCCCTTGTCGGCAATAAAGTCCTTGGCTTTGTCGGTGAGTTCCATGCTGTAGCCCATCTCTTCGACGCGTTTGAAGATGTTGCGGAGCTCGATGTCGATGATCTTGTGGATATCCTCTCGTCTCAGAGAGTTGAACATCACCACGTCGTCGACACGGTTGAGGAACTCCGGAGCGAAGGTGCGCTTGAGGGCGTTCTCGATGACGGTATGGGAGTATTCGTTGGCCGAGTTGCGTTTTGCCTCAGTGCCGAAGCCCACGCCTTGGCCGAACTCCTTCAGTTGTCGGCTTCCGATGTTGGAGGTCATGATGATGATGGTGTTTTTGAAGTCCACCTTACGGCCCAAGCTGTCGGTGAGCACGCCGTCGTCAAGCACTTGCAGCAGCAGGTTGAACACGTCGGGGTGGGCTTTCTCAATCTCGTCGAGGAGGACGATGGAGTAGGGCTTGCGACGTACTTTCTCGGTGAGTTGTCCGCCTTCTTCATAGCCCACATATCCTGGGGGTGCGCCTACGAGACGTGATACGGCGAACTTCTCCATATATTCACTCATGTCGATGCGAATCAGGGCTTCTTCCGAGTCGAACAGGTATTTGGCGAGTACCTTGGCGAGGTAGGTCTTGCCAACGCCGGTGGGTCCTAAGAAGATGAACGAGCCGATGGGCTTGTTCGGGTCCTTGAGTCCCGCGCGGTTGCGTCGGATGGCCTTGGTGACCTTGCTGATGGCGTCGTCTTGTCCGATGACGGTGCCGGCCAATTCCTTTTCCATATTCATCAGGCGTGTGCCTTCGTTTTGTGCTATGCGTTGCACGGGAACGCCGGTCATCATGGCGACCACTTCGGCCACGTCCTGCTCTGTCACGGGTGTGCGGTGGGTGAGGCTATCTTGGTCCCAGGCGTGCTTGGCGAGTTCAAGCTTTTCAGTGAGCCGCAGTTCCTTGTCGCGAAACACACCGGCATCCTCGAACTTCTGGGCGGCGATGGCTTTTCTCTTCTCTTGTTTCACACCTTCGATCTCATGTTCCAGTTGGGTGATCTCGTCGGGCACGTTGATGTTGCGGATATGCACCCGGGCTCCGGCTTCGTCGAGGGCGTCGATGGCCTTGTCGGGAAGGTAACGGTCCGACATGTAACGGGTGGTCATCTTCACGCATGCCTCGATAGCCTCGGGGGTGTAGGTCACGCTGTGGTGTTCCTCGTATTTCCCTTTGATGTTGTTCAGAATCTCGATGGTCTCTTCCGGTGAGGTGGGGTCGACGAGCACTTTTTGGAAGCGGCGTTCCAGGGCGCCGTCCTTCTCGATGTATTGGCGGTATTCGTCGAGGGTGGTGGAGCCGATGCACTGCAGCTCTCCACGGGCTAGTGCGGGTTTGAACATGTTGGAGGCGTCGAGCGAGCCGTTGGCGTTGCCGGCACCCACCAGGGTGTGTATCTCGTCGATAAACAGGATGATGTCAGGGTTCTTCTCCAGTTCGTTGAGGATGGCTTTGATACGTTCCTCGAACTGTCCGCGGTATTTGGTGCCGGCCACCACGCTGCCGATGTCGAGCATCACGATGCGCTTGTTCAGAAGGGTACGCGACACCTTATGCTGCACGATGCGGATGGCCAGGCCTTCGGCGATGGCCGACTTGCCCACACCGGGTTCACCGATGAGGATGGGGTTGTTCTTCTTGCGGCGGCTCAGGATTTGGGCGATGCGTTCCAACTCCTTGTCGCGGCCCACGATGGGGTCGAGACGGTTTTCTTCCGCGGCTTTGGTCAAGTCGCGTCCGAAGTTATCGAGCACCGGCGTCTTGCTTTTGCCGCTTGACGTCTTGCGCGACTTCTCTGGCTGGGGCTTCACGTTCTCTTCCACCTCGTCGTCATCGTCGTCTCCGAAGAGTCCTTGGGGCGTCTCGGGTTCGGTGGCGTCTTTGGGAAGCTCACGGCCCATCTCAGCATTGTATTTAATGAGTTCTTCTCGGAAATTTTCATAGGTGATTCCTTCGAACTCAAGGTTTTGCGATATGATGTTGTTCCGCTCATGCAGGATGGCCAGCATGAGGTGCTCCGAGCGTACCATGTCGCTCCGGAATTCCTTGGCAACGATATAAGTGTATTTCAACACGCGCTCTGCCTGCTTCGTCAAGGGAAGGTTGTCGCCAACGGGTTTCGACACGTTGACCACCCTGACGGAGGCCTCCAGCTTCTGTTGAAAGATCTCAATATTCAGATTAAGGTTGTGAAGCATCTGGATGGCGCAGCTCCCGCCTTCCTTCAACATTCCCAGAAACAGATGTTCCAACCCGATGTAGGGATTTCCCAGTCGTACTGCTTCGCTGTGACTTAATGACATAATGTCACGTACTCTGGGGGAAAATTTGGCATCCATATATTAGAATTAAGAATTAAGAATTTAGAATTAAGAATTAAGAAATTTTCCGTTTTCCGTTCTGCAAAGGTAATAACAAAAATCGCTCCTCGCTCGTTTTTTGGGCCTTTTTGACAAAATTTCATGAAAAAACGTCATTCTCGTGGTGTATAAAGGATTTTTTCGTACCTTTGCACCTGCTTATAAAAAAGGCCTTAAAATTGAATTAAGAAATTTTAGAAGACATAAGAAAGAATGGAAGACGAAACTTTGAATGGAGAAAACCAGTCTGGTGAAAAAATAATCAAGGTGAACCTTGAGAACCAGATGAAATCGGCATATATCGACTATTCCATGTCGGTCATCATATCACGTGCTCTGCCTGATGTGAGGGATGGCTTCAAGCCTGTTCATCGCCGTGTGCTTTATGGCATGTTGGGATTGGGAGTGAGCTCTCACAGCGCATACAAAAAGTCGGCCCGTATCGTCGGTGAGGTCCTAGGTAAATACCACCCTCACGGCGACTCGTCCGTATATGACGCCATGGTGCGTATGGCCCAAAGCTGGTCGTTGCGTTATCCTTTGGTGGATGGTCAGGGTAACTTCGGCTCGGTCGACGGTGACAGTCCGGCGGCCATGCGTTACACAGAAGCCCGTCTGAAAAAGATCGCAGAGGAGATGCTCGACGACCTCGACAAGGATACTGTGGATTTCCAGAACAACTTCGACGACTCGCTGCAAGAGCCTACCGTGCTGCCCACCCAGATCCCGACCCTGCTGGTCAACGGATCCAACGGTATCGCCGTGGGTATGGCCACCAACATGGCCCCACATAACCTCAGCGAGTGTGTCGACGGCATCATCGCCTATATCGATAACCGTGACATCACCATCCAAGAGTTGATGGAATACATCAAGGCTCCAGATTTCCCCACCGCAGGCGTAATCTACGGCTATGAAGGCGTCCGTGAGGCATTTGAGACGGGTAGGGGACGCATCGTGGTGCGCGGCGAGACCACCATCGAGGAACACAATGGCCATGAGCGCATCATCGCTACCTCGATACCTTATCAGGTCAACAAAGCCATGATGATCAAGAATACGGCGGACCTCGTCAACGAAAAGAAACTCGACGGCATCTCCGACATCCGCGATGAGTCAGACCGTAAAGGCATCCGCATCGTGTATGAACTGAAACGTGATGCCAACGCCGAAGTGGTGCTTAACAAATTGTATCAGATGACAGCCCTCCAGAGCTCGTTCAACGTGAACAACGTGGCCCTGGTCAACGGACGTCCCTATACCTTGAACCTGAAGCAACTCATCGAACACTTCGTGGAACACCGCCATCAGGTGGTCGTCCGCCGTACCCAGTTCGACCTGAGGAAAGCTGAGGAACGCGCCCATATCCTCGAGGGTCTGGCCCGCGCCATCGACATCGTCGATGAGATCATCGCCACCATCCGTGCCTGTAAGGGCGGCTCCGCCGAAGCCAAACAGGCCATCATGGAACGTTTCGACTTCGACGACCCACAGGCCTCCGCCATCGTGGCCTACCGCCTGGGACAACTTGCAGGACTCGAGATCAAGAAGATCATGGATGAGTTGGAAGAACTGCGCGAACGTATTCGCCATTTCCACGAAGTTCTACAAAATGTGGACATGCAGTTCCAAATCATCAAGGACGAACTCACCGAGATTAAAAATAAATATGGCGACGCTCGCCGTACCCAAATCGTTCCCGCAGCAGGCGAGTTCCGTATCGAGGACATGATCGCTGACGACACTGTGGTGGTGACCATCTCCCACCTCGGTTATGTGAAACGCACTCCTCTGAGAGAATATCGCCGCCAGAGTAGGGGAGGCAAGGGCTCCAAAGGCTCCTCGACACGCGACACCGACTTCATCGAGCATATCTTCACCTGCACCAACCACAACTACCTGCTGTTCTTCACCGAACAAGGCAAGTGCTATTGGATGCGCGCTTTCGAGATCCCCGAAGAGGGCAAGAACAGCAAGGGTAGGGCGATCCAGAACCTGCTGAATGTCGACAAGGACAACAAAGTGATTACCGTCCTGAATGTCCGCGACCTGAAGGACGAGGACTTCATCAATAACCATTACGTCATCCTCTGCACCAAGAAGGGTATCATCAAGAAGACCACCTTGGAAGCCTACTCACGTCCGCGTAAGGCAGGTATCAACGCCATCACCATCCGAGAGGGCGACGAGTTGCTGACAGCCTGCATGACCAGTGGCGAAGATGAGGTGCTGATGGCACTGCGTTCGGGCAAGGCCGTACGTTTCAACGAGAAGACAGTGCGTCCGATGGGCCGTAACGCCTCAGGCGTGAAAGGCATCACCCTCGCTACAGAAGAAGATGAGGTCATCGGCATGATTTGCATCCACGATCCCGAACAGACCGTCCTGGTGGTCTCGGAGAAGGGCTTCGGAAAACGTAGCGGTATAGACGACTACCGTATCACCAACCGTGGTGGCAAGGGCGTCAAGACGCTGAACATCACCGAGAAGACCGGCGAACTGATTGCCATCAAGGATGTAACGGATGATGATGACCTTATTATTATTAATAAGTCAGGCATTCTGATCCGTATCGGTGCCGACACGCTCCGCGTGATGGGTCGTGCCACCCAAGGTGTGAAACTCATCGACCTGAGGGGTAACGACGAAATTGCCGCTGTGACCAAAGTGAAGAGAGAAGAGGAAGACGAAACGGAGGAAGTCCAATATGACGAGGACGGAAACCCGATAGTCGTGGAACCTAAGGAAGGGGAGGAGAGCTCTGAGAGTTTGGAACAAGATTTGTAATGGATACTGATTCCTTAGATAAAAGTTAAAAGATAAAAGATAAAAGTTATTCATATTAAACTTCAACTGAAATGAAAAAAGTATTGATTTTATTGGCCATCGCTCTCACCGCCAATGTGATGATGGCTCAGAAGATGGACCGCACCAACGCTTACAACTACAATAGAAACGGTCAGTATGAAAAGGCCGTTGAAGCTATTGAGAAGTGCGTCAACCATGAGGGCTTTCTGGGTATGAAACCCAAAGACCAGGCTCAAGCATGGCTTTATCGCGGTATGATCTACCTCAATGTTCAGCAGGATCCCCAGCTTTCTGTCAAGTATCCGAACGCCTTGGATCTGGCTTACGAGTCGCTGAAAAACTGCATCAAGGCTGATGCCGACTATACGAGCGACAATGCACAGGACATCTATCAGAGAATCGGTGCCATTGCTGTCAAGTATTTCCAGGCTGGTGTTGAGAACTTCAACAGTGAAGTGTATCCTGAGGCTGCCGTGAACTTCCGCAAGTCTTATGAAATCTCGCTGAGCGGTACTGCTCCCGACACCTCGGCTTTGATCAACGCCGCCTTGGCTTACCAGAGAGCTTCGATGTATCAGGATGCTCTGACCAACTACCAGGATCTGAAAGGCCTTGGCTATAATAAGGTGGATCTCTACAAGAACATCGCTGCTTGCTACATTGGTCTCAACGATGACGAAAATGCCCTTGCCGCTATCCAGGCTGGTCTCGACAAGTTCCCTGGCGACCAAAGCATGATCATCGAAAAGGTGAATCTCTATCTGAAGCAGGGCAATGGTGAAGCTGCCATCGCCGACCTCAACCAACTTCATGACTTGGATCCCAACAACGCATCGATTCTGTTCATCCTTGGTACTATCTATGGTGATGACACCCATGCAATCTTCGATTCCGAGAAGGCCATCCAGTATTACAACGAGGCTCTGCAGGTCAATCCCGAGTTCTACGATGCCGATTACAACCTGGCTGCCTTGTACGTGAACCTCTCAAACAAGAAGAACGCCGAAGCCAACGAGATCACCGGTTTCAGCAAGGCTGAAGTTGAGCGTTACAACACCTTGGTGAAAGAAGGCGACGATTATCTGCAAGCTGGTCTGCCGCATGCCGAACGCGCTTTCAACGCCCAGCCGAGCCCTGAACTGGGTCAAGTGCTGAAGAGCATCTACGTCCGTCTGAAGATGATGAACGAGGCCAAAGAACTTGAACAAAGACTTCAAGAGCTCTAAAGAATTGTAAAGTGGAAAGTGGAAAGTTTTCCGTTTTCCACTTTCATCTTTCCACTTTCAATAAAGTCCTAATGAGATAACCCTGGGAGAGAGTTCCTGGGGTTATTCATTTCTGTTTACTCAGTATCTATTTAACATAATATTGATTATATTTGAAAAGTGGCATTCTTTTGAGAATGAAATATTTAGAAAAAACATTGGAAATGTTTTCCACAAAGTGAACATTTTGGACAAAACCATACTTATCTTTGCAAATGAAAATAGCTATTTCAAAATCATAACAATACCATCAAATCAATAAATCAACAATTAAACAAATAATACCATGGAAATCACAGGAAAAGTCGTGAGACTCGGCGGTCTCACCGAAGGAACCAGCGCCCGCGGGCCCTGGCGTAAACAAGATCTAATCATCGAAACTGACGAACAATATCCGAAGACGGTCTGCCTGACCTGTTGGACCAACCAAATCGACGAGATTCAAAAAATGGTACCAGGTCAACTCATCAAGGCTCAAATAGACATCTCCTCACGTGAGTTCAACGGCAAATGGTACACCGACGTCCGCGTGTGGCGCTTCGATCCCGTCACCGCAACGGCACCCGCTACGGCTCAACAACCGAATCAACCTGCCGCACAGCCAGTGCACCAAACACCCCCAGCAGCCCCCACAGGCGGCCCTGAAGACTTCTTTGGCTCCGACTCAAACAACGGAGACGACCTGCCATTTTGAACGGAAAACTGAAAACGGAGAACGGAAAATCTCAGTTTTCCGTTTTCCGTTCTCCGTTTTCAACTTCCTCAAAGAGTCTCCACTGGGCCCTGGTGCGGACCATGTTGTGCTCAGGATACCTTATCTTATAATAGGTGTCACCATTAATATAATCGGCAAAGAACCGTACAGCCTGCATGTATGGGAACAACTTGGCCGCATAAGGCAGCAATTCACGCTCTAAGGGCGTCAGGAAGGTTTTCGTACCCTCCAAATACCCATCTAGGAATGCATTGTAAATGTCCAGGTTGAAATGGATGTTGCCCAGGTCAGGGTCGTCCTCAGCCCCGGTATTGGCAGCAGAACGTAGGAAATCACCGAAATCAGAGAAGACAAAACTGGGCATTACTGTATCCAAGTCAATGATACATAACACGTTGCCTTGTCTGTCGAAGAGCATGTTGTTCACCTTGGTGTCGCAATGGCAAATGCGCTTGGGCAGCTTGCCTTCACGGTATAACCGCTCTCCAAGACTCATCTCGAAGGCCAAGTCCTTGATCTTTTTAACATAATCTTGAACCTCGTGGTCGTTCATGCGTCCCACAGGGTCTGCCGCAATGGCTTCGTCCAACTGCCTCAAGCGGAACTCAATGTTGTGGAAGTTGGGGATGATCTCCCCTATCGGTTCCTTCACGTCGGCCAGCAACGACTCGAAGTCGCCAAAAGAACGACCGGCATCGTAAGCGGATTGTGGAGTGACAGCCTCTTGGGTCACACTGTCGGCAATGAAGTCCATCACACGCCAGTACTCCTCTCCCACCTTCACGTAGGTCTTGCCCGTGTCAGCCTTCACGAAATGCAATACCCTGCGGTCGATGTCGGGCATCCCTGAGTCTTCGTATTTCTTGCGGATATGGCCGGTGACAATCTCGATGTTGCGCTGCAACATCTCCACATCAGTGAATACCTTGTCGTTGATATGCTGGAGGACATATCTGGGCTGCTCCTGCCCTGCGACCATTATCTTATAGGTGTCGTTGATCAAACCGTTGCCTAAAGGCTGGATGACAGCGATCTCTGATGGGTTGACAAAATGTGAAGCAATGGTAATGAGTGAATTATTGTCGTGCATGGTTTTTTTGCTTTTGACAAAATTACAAAAAGAATTTTTATATTTGCCAGTCATTCAAATAAAACTAAAACTATGAAAACAAAACTATTTGCACTGATCCTTGCGGTTGTTGGACTCTTTTCGGCTTGCACGCCGAAGGTCCAAGAAGACCGTCATGGCAACTATGTCATCAAGAATAACACCATCGTCTTCGACGAGCCACAGCGGCAAGAGGGACAGAAGAGCGTCCTTCAGTTTGCCGTCGATCCCATTGAGAACGTCCGCATCGGCTTCATCGGTCTGGGCATGCGTGGCCCGGATGCCGTTGACCGCATGACTTACATCGACGGTGTGACTGTGGTGGCGTTGTGCGACATCGAGCCTGACCGCGTGGAGGCCGTGCAGACGAATATCTTGGAGGCTAAGGGACTCCCCCGTGCCGCCGCCTATACTGGCCGCGACGCTTGGCGTGAGCTCTGTGAGCGTGATGACATCGACCTGGTGTATATCGCCACCAACTGGCAGACCCATGTGATGATGGCTACATACGCCATGCAATGCGGCAAACACGTTGCCGTGGAAGTGCCCGCCGCCACCTCCATCGAGGAATGCTGGCAGTTGGTCGATGTGGCCGAACAGACCCAACGCCACTGCATGATGCTCGAGAACTGCTGCTATGACTTTTTCGAGCTGACCGCCCTGAACATGGCGCAGCAAGGACTGCTGGGTGAGCTCATCCATGGCGAGGGCGCCTACATCCATAACCTGGAGCCTTATTGGCATGATTACTATGAGAACTGGCGCCTGGAGTTCAACCAGAGCCACTCGGGTGACGTGTATCCCACCCATGGACTCGGACCTCTCTGCCAGGCATTCAACATCCACCGTGGCGACCGCATGAAGACACTGGTCTCAATGGGCACACCCTCTTATAAAGGAAAGGAAGTGGCCAAGGAGATGATGGGCGTCGATGAGTTCGCCAATGGCGATATGACCACCACCATGATCCAGACCGAGAAAGGCAAGACGCTGTTGATCGAACATGATGTCTATACCTACCGTCCCTACAACCGTTTGTATCAGCTTACAGGTACCACCGGTTTTGCCAACAAGTATCCTTCCGAGGGATTCACCGTTCTTGAAGAGAACCTTCCGGAAGGCTTCCTCAGCGACGTGCTCGCCGAAGGTCAGCACCTGAATCCCCATGGCTTTGTCCCCGCAGCTGTGCGCGACAAGATTCTGAAGGAGTACCTCCACCCCATCGCGGTTGAGATTGAGGAGAAGGCTAAGGAGGTCGGTGGTCACGGCGGCATGGACTTCGTGATGGACTACCGTTTGATCTACTGCCTGCATAACGGTTTGCCGCTCGACCAGGACGTGTACGACGCCGCTGAGTGGTCGTGCCTAGGCGAGCTCACAGCCGCTTCCATCGCCAATGGCGGAATGCCCGTTGCCATCCCCGACTTCACTCGAGGCGATTGGAATAAGGTGCAGGGCTATCGTCACGCTGTGAAATAGGCCGTGACGCCTTTGAATAAGATGTTTCATCTTGAAATGGATTTGAAGAAGATCTCAGCGTCCTTCCATACCGTGTAATCGCGGGCATAGAGGAGATTCAGCTGGTTCTGGAACTCGGTGTCGATGACGGTGCCTAGTTTTTCGATGGGCGTGGCAGGGGAATAGACGCCACGGCGGATCTTGGGCAGTTTCTGGGACTCGTCGGAGGCATTGCAATATCCCACCCAGGTGCGACGGCCAAGTAACACCAGAATGGCATCCTTGAGAAAACGCACGGGCTTCTTCACCACTAATGCCAGTGGCAGCCAGAACAAAAGGCTGAAACCAGCCAGGACGAAGTCGAGAAGCCGTTTGTTGCGGCGGTTGGCTACGGTGTCGATGGCCTTGATGTCAACGGTATAGAGGTCGCCACGGGTGTTGATGCTGTTGCTGCCGATGATGGACAGGCTGTCTTCAGGCGCGATCTTGTAATCCACGTTGGAAGCGTGCCATTCCACCATCTTGTCGATGATGACCTGATGCGGCACGTCCTTCGAGCAGAAGATAATCTCGGTGATCTTGTAAATATTGATGATGTCGGGCACTTGGTTGATCTTGCCGATGAACCCCTCGGGGGTCTCCCCTTTCACCTCAGAGCTCACCAGCCCGATAAAATCGGGTTTGATGGAGGTGCTTTGGATCAACGACTCCACACGCTGTGCCTCGTCTGGACTGCCGATGAGCAGGAAACGTTTCTTGGCATTGCGTTTCGAGAGGAATGACTCTTTTCCCATGGCGATGCCGATGAGTCTGGTGACGCTCATCTCGAGGGCGAGCCATAGCGTGCCGAAAAGGATCAAGGCACGTGAGAAGCGCAGCGACTCGGGCAGCAAGGCGTAGAGCATAAGCACGAAGACGCTGCCGATGGCGACGCCGAACACTCCCTTGCCCATGCTGTATGGCTTGTCGTAACCTCCTGCGAAATAGGTGCTTAAGAGCCATATCAGGATATAGGCTGGCAGGACTACAGCAAACAGCGTGGTCGGGTAACTTCCAGTGCCTTCATACACCATGCTGCGGCCCCAGAAATAGCTGATGGCTGCCAGTCCTCCGTAGCCTAACACGGCGTCGAGGAACGGGATGGCTATCTTGTGGAAGAACTGGCCAAGCAAGGCCAGGAAGGCCTTGAAGTAGATGGCCATATTAATAAAGAACGAGAACCAGAAGGCGCGTTTCTGGCCGAAGTGTTTCTTGGCGAAGATCTCCATGGCCTTGTAAAACACAAACACGTAGTTGACGCTGGTCTTCTTGGTGCTCTCACCCTTATAGTGGATGATGCGTGTCTCGGGGAAATAATAGTTCTTGTAGCCTCCTTGCGTGATTCGGTACGAGAGGTCGATGTCCTCCCCGTACATGAAGAAGGTCTCGTCCAACAGCCCCACCTTGTCTAGGGTCTCACGGCGCATCAGCATGTAGGCGCCTGCCAGGATCTCGCATTCGTTGGTCTCGTCGTTGGAGAGGTGTCCCATGTAATAATGTGCGAAACGCTTGCTGTGGGGAAACAGCTTGGCCAGGCCGAACATCTTGTAGAATGCGGCGGCCGGTGTGGGCAGTCCACGCTTCGACTCGGGCAGGAAATTGCCCTTGCCGTCCACCATCTTCACGCCAAGGCCTCCTGCCTCGGGATGGGCGTCCATGAAGGCGATGCACTTCGAGAAGGTGTCGTCTTCAACCACCGTGTCGGGGTTGAGCAACAAAACGTATTCGCCTGTGGAGATACGGATGGCCTGGTTGTTGGCCCGGCTGAAACCCACGTTCTCCTTGTTGGCGATGACTGTCACCTCGGGAAACTTCTCCGCGAGCATCTTCAACGAGCCGTCAACGGAGTTGTTGTCCACGACAAATACCTCACCCTCAATGCCTTGCAAGGCACGACGGACCGAATAAAGGCACTGCTCGAGGAAATACTCGACATTATAGTTGACGATGACGATGGATAGCTTCATTTCTTGAAATGGTGGCCAAAATTAGGAAAAATTCTCACAAGAATTGTAGTTATAACGAATAATCCCGAAAAGAATTGTAATTTTGATGCGAATAATTCGTTAACGACACATGGAAGAACGACAGCTTACCCCCTTGCGTTTCGGCATTATGGTCGATGACCTCAGTATGGAAGCCTGGAAAGTGGAGACCGTCCGCAAACTCGTTGAAGGCGGGATGCAATTGGCATATATCATCCGCAACGCGGAGACGAGCGAAAAGAAAAGCTTCTTCAAAAAGCTGAAGACCCTCCCCGTGCGAAGGGCTTTCTTCCAGCTATGGAATCACTATAAGTTCAAACCCGCCAGCAAGCAGATGACCGACTTGAATACAGTCGTCGACCTTGAAAACGTCCCCGTTTTGGACTGCAAACCTACTCATAAAAGTACTTCAACCTTTATTTTAGATAATGATGTTGAAACTATTAAAAACCAACAACTTGACTTTGTTTTAAGATTTGGTTTTGACATTGTTCGAGGGGAAGTCCTGAATGCGGCGAAGTATGGCATCTGGTCGTTCCATCACGACGATGAGATGGACTATCGTGGAGGTCCTCCGGGCTTTTGGGAGTGGATGCAGGACAATCCCCGCAACGGCATCATCCTGCAACGTCTCACCGAGTCGCTCGACAAGGGCTATATCCTCTGCAAGCGCTGGTATCCCACCATCTTACATTCGTACAAGGCCCATCTCGACCAGTTGTTGAGCGAGAGCACCGACATGCCGCTTCAGGTGTGCCGAGAGATACAGTATACGGGTGAACTCAAGGAGTCGCTCTCCGAGTCGCAGGCCAAGCTGTATCGTCCCCCGGTCAACTTCCGGATGCTGGGGTATTGGATCAAATGCCTCACCCGCCGTTGGCGTTTTCACCGTCACGACCTGTTCCGTCAGGAGGATTGGAACGTGGGTTATGCAGAGGTGCCTTTCAAGGAGTTTCTGGAAGCCCCTGAGGGCCATCTTGACGAGATCGTGTGGCTCAAGAAGAAACGCCGCTCGGCCTATAACGCCGATCCTTTTGTGATCACCACCGAGAAGGACACCTATATCTTTTACGAGAGTTACAGCTACAAGAAAGGCAAGGGTTGCATCGAGGTGGTGCGCAAGTCGAAGAACTACCGCAAGCCTAAAGTCGCCCTTGAGGAGCCGTTCCATCTCTCCTATCCCTTTGTGTTTGAGCACGAGGGGGCGGTGTTCTGCATTCCAGAATGCCATCAGGCTGACCGCATCAACCTCTATCGCTTCAATGAGAATGAACTCAAGTTGGAACAGGAGTGTGTGTTGATGGAACACATTCAGGCCGTCGACCCGACCTTGGTGTTTCACGATGGACGTTGGAATCTGTTCTTCACCCAGAAGGACCAGCCCAGCGTGAAGCTCTACCGCTATGTTGCCGACGACCTGCGGGGTCCATACGATGCACATCCTCTCAACCCTGTCAAGGTGGACTGTGCCGGCGCGCGCATGGCTGGCGCATTTTTCGAGTGGAACGACCAACTCATCAGGCCGGCTCAGGAGTGCATCAGATACTATGGCACGGCCGTGTGCCTGAACCGTGTGGAGGTGTTCGACAACCTTCATTATGAAGAGACGCAAATAGATAAGATACAGCCTATTGCGACATCCAAGTTCAAGAAGGGCTTGCATACCATTAATGGTAACGAACAGGTGACGGTGATCGACGGGAAACGTTGGCTTTTCACCTTCATCGGGATGTGGCATCAGGTACGGCAAAAGGCCAATCGGCGCAAGGAGCATGTTTAAGAAGATACTTGGCACGGGCATTACGAGGGTGTTGAACCTGGCCATCGGGTTCGTCACCATGCTGATGGGCACCAAGGTGCTGGGGCCCACTGAATGGGGCATCGGCTTCACCGTGCTCACGGATGTGACCTTCCTTTTGATCGGCGTGGAGTTCCTGGCAGGCAGCGGACTGGTGTATTTCACCCCTCGCAAGAAACTCTCCACCTTGATGGCGGTCTCCTATTCGTGGATTGCCCTGGTGATGGTGTTTTACGTCCTGTTGTTTTGGGTGCTTTCGCGCTTCCCTGTCACCTTCGACCACATCGTTCCGCATGGCTATGAGGGTGTCACCTTGTTGCTTACTTTGGTGTACAGTTTCCATAACTTCAACTTGAACGTGTTCCTTGGCAAGGAGAAAGTGAGCACTTTCAACTGGGTGTTTTTGCTTCAGATCCTTGTGCAGCTAAGTTCGATGGCGCTGTTCATCTTCGTACTGGGCATCACCGATGCCCGCGCATACGTGTATTCCTTGTTATGTGGTTACACTCTCGCTTTTTTGGTCGGTTTTGCCTTGATGATTAGGATGTTCGACCGTGAAGGTGGCGACCCCTTCCTGCCGACGGCCAAGGAGATGCTGAAATACGGCTATGTGATCCAGCTCTCGACCTTGGTAAGTACCTTGAACCGCCGCATGAGCGTTTATCTGATACGTCAACATTGTTCCGAGGATGCCGTGGGTGTTTATGGTGCGGGTACCCAAGTGGGAGAAGGATTGAAGGTGTTCGGGCAGAGCGTTGCGATGGTGCAGTTCTCCCGGCTGAGCAACCTGAACGACAAGAAGGAGATTGTGAGTCTGACGATCAAGTTCTTGAAAATCACCATTGTGCTGACGCTTCTCGCCCTTTTGGTGGTAGTGTGTCTGCCCGTGGGTTTCTTCGAGTGGCTGTTCACGAAAGACTTTGGTCAGGTGAAGTTGATCCTCTTATTGATGTCGCCAGGCATACTCTTCCTTTCTGCCCACATGGTCTTCACGCATTATTTCTCGGGTACCGGCATCCCGAAATACAACCTCTACGCCTCGTTGGTAGGACTGGCGGTGACTGTTCCGGCAACTTTCATCTTGATCCCGACGATGGGTATTAATGGTGCGGCGATCTCATTTTCATGTACTTACGCTGCCGTCATGTTTTATCAGTGGTTCGTTTTCAAACGAATTGCCGAGGTCAAGGCAAAAGATTTATTGCTTACAAAAGACGATTGGGCATGGTGCAAAGCGGATTTTTTCGCTATCTTTGCAAAAAATAAGAAAGACTGATGGAGAACGATTATTTGGAAGAGAATCATGATATTTTCAACCAGCCGGAGGAGAAACCCCTGGTGAACGAAGACTATGGCGAAGACAAGATTGTCCACCTTGAGGATATGGAACACATCCGTCGCCGTCCTGGCATGTATATCGGCAAGCTGGGCGACGGCGCGTCACAGGATGATGGTATTTACGTGTTGATTAAAGAGGTGATTGACAACTCGATAGACGAGTTTACTTCAGGTTTTGGTAAAAGGATAGAATTGACCATCGACAAGGCTGAGAAAAAGGTCACGATACGAGATTTTGGTCGTGGCATTCCTCTTGGAAAACTTGTCGAGGCCGTCTCTCAGCTGAACACCGGTGCCAAGTACGACAGCAAGGTGTTCCAGAAATCGGTGGGTCTGAACGGCGTGGGTACCAAGGCTGTCAATGCACTCTCATCCTATTTCAAGGTGCAGTCGATCCGTGAGGGCAAGACCCGTATCGTGGAGTTTGCCCAAGGCAAGAAGACCACCGACACTGGAATCATGGCATACGAAAACGTCGACGAGACGGGTACCTTGGTGGAGTTCATCCCCGACAGCGCCTTGTTCGGCAACTATCATTATGTGGATGAATACGTTGAGAAACGGGTTTGGAATTACGTGTATCTGAACCGTGGCTTGACGATGACCTATAACGAGAAACGCTATTACTCGAAGAACGGCTTGCTCGACCTGTTGCAGAACAACATGGAAGGCGAAGGCCTCTACCCTGTCATCCACATCAAGGACGGTGACTTCGAGGCGGCGTTCACCCATGTAAACAACCAGTCGAGCGACTATTTCTACTCGTTCGTCAACGGTCAGCATACCACCGAGGGCGGCACCCACCAGTCGGCTTTCCGTGAGGGTTATGCCCGTGTGGTTCGCGAGTTTTTCCAGAAGGAATACGAACCGGCCGACATCCGTCAGGGTTTAATCTGCGCTTTATGTGTGAGGATTCAAGAGCCTGTCTTTGAGGCACAAACGAAGACTAAGTTGGGTTCAACCCACCTCGCTCCCAACAATCCTGACGGAAGCAACGACAGCCCATTCTTGAAGACCTACGTCTTCGATATTCTGAAACGTCACTTGGACAACTATCTTCACAAGAATCCCGAAACGGTGTCTGTCTTGCAGGCAAAGATCCAGGCCAATGAAAAGGAACGCAAGGAGATTGCAGGTATCAAGAAGGCCGCTCGTGAGAGTGCCAAAAAGGTCAGCTTGAACAACAAGAAGTTGCGTGACTGCCGCATTCACCTCAATACCAATCACGAGAAGCGTTTGGAGAGCACCATCTTCATCACTGAGGGCGATTCCGCATCGGGGAGCATCACCAAGAGCCGCGACGTGCAGACCCAGGCCGTGTTCAGCTTGCGAGGCAAGCCGTTGAACTGTCTCGGCATGACCAAGAAGGTGTGTTATGAGAACGATGAGTTCAACCTGTTGCAAGCCGCTTTGAACATCGATGAGGATATCGAGAACCTTCGTTACAACAACATCGTGATCGCCACCGATGCCGATGTCGATGGCATGCATATCCGTTTGTTGATGCTCACTTTCTTCCTTCAGTTCTACCCCGACTTGGTGAGGAACGGTCATGTCTATATCTTGCAGACTCCCCTGTTCCGTGTGCGTAACAAGAAAGAGACCTATTATTGCTATTCCGAGGAGGAGCGTGTTGAGTCCATCCTTAAATGCGGCAAGCAAGCCGAGATCACACGATTCAAGGGTTTGGGTGAGATCTCGCCCGACGAATTCCGTGCCTTCATCGGTCCCAACATGCGCTTGGAGCCTGTCATCCTTCAGTACGACTTCGGCATCAAGGAGTTGTTGAAGTATTACATGGGCAACAACACCCCTGAGCGACAGAGGTTTATTATCGATAACCTGAGGGTTGAGGACGACACCTATATCGACAAGGTGGATTAAGTCTTACTGTTGTAAATATAAATTGTTGAAAAATGAAAAAAACTGTATTAATCATGGCAAGTGTAATCGCTTTGGCGGCTTGCACGGAGAAGCCCCAGCCACGCTATCAGGTGGCAAGCTACCCTGATGCCTTCAGGGACGAAACCGTAGTTGACGACTATTTCGGAACTCAAGTGGCAGACCCCTACCGCTGGCTTGAGAACGACACCTCAGTTGAAACCAGCGCCTGGGTTGAAGCTGAACGCAAAGTCACAGCCGACTACCTTAGCCATATCCCCTTCCGTGGCGCCATCAAGGACCGTTTGACACAGGTGATGAACTACGAACGCTACAGCGCACCAGGCAAGCGCTTCGGACGCTACATTTACAGCAAGAACGATGGTCTTCAGAACCAGAGTGTGATTTACCTCCAGTATCCAGGCCAGGAACCTGAGGTGTTACTCGATCCCAACAAGCTCTCCGACGACGGCACCGTGTCATTTGGCGGTGGCTCACAGTCGAACGACGGCAAATACTACGCCTACCTCATTCAGCGTAGCGGCTCCGACTGGGTCGAGATTTACGTGATGGACATTGCCACCCGTGAGCTCCTCCCCGACCATATCGAATGGGCCAAGTTCACCGGTGCCTCGTGGTACAAGGACGGATTCTTCTATGCCGCCTACGACAAACCTGTCGAAGGCAAGGAGTTCAGCAACGTGAACGAAAACCATAAGATCTATTACCACAAACTCGGCACCTCGCAGGACGAAGACCAGCTGTTTTATGAAAACCCCGAGCAGCCTCGTTATTTCCACCAAGTGGATCTCACCGAGGATGAACACTATATGTTCCTCTTCGAGAGTGGCCAAGGCGCTGGAAGCACCCTCTGGATCAGGGATATGCAAGACCCCAAAGGCCAGTTCGTGAAGATTGCAGACGATATGGACTACCAATACATGCCTATCGATGTCATCGACGATGTGGTCTACTTGTTTACCAACTATAACGCTCCTAAGGGTCGTGTGGTTTGCTTCCCCGTCAAAGCCCCGCAAATGGAGAACTGGAGAGACCTGATTCCCGAGTCGGACAACGTGCTGGTTTCCGCCCAGATGGCCGCTGGCAAGATGATTGTCACTTACGACAAGGACGCCGCCAACCACGCCTACGTGTATGACCTCGAAGGCAAACAACTCCAGGAGATTGCCCTGCCCACCTATGGTGGGGTCGGCTTCAGTAGCCGGTATGATGAACCCGAGGTATATTATGCTTTCACCTCGTTTGTGTATCCTACCACCATTTTCAAATACGACATTGACGCCAACACCTCTGAGGTGTTCCGTGCCCCTCAGGTCGACTTCAACCCGGCCGACTTCGTCACCGAACAGGTGTTTGTCACCTCGAAGGATGGCACCAAGGTGCCGATGTTCCTGACCTATAAGTCAACCCTGCAGAAAGACGGCAAGAATCCCACCCTACTCTATGGCTACGGCGGCTTCAACATCACCTTGAATCCTGGTTTCAGCACTTCTCGTCTGCCCTTCCTTGAGAACGGTGGCATCTATGCCCAGATGAACTTGCGCGGCGGTAACGAATACGGTGAGGAATGGCATCTCGCCGGCACCAAGCTTCAGAAGCAGAACGTGTTCGACGACTGTATAGCCTGCGCTGAATACCTTATTAGTAACAATTACACTTCGGCTGACTATCTCGCTTTGAATGGTGGCTCCAATGGAGGTCTGCTCGTTGGCGCCGTCATCAACCAGCGTCCTGACCTCTTCAGGGTGGCTGTGCCACAAGTCGGCGTGATGGATATGTTGCGTTACCACCTCTTCACCATTGGCTGGAACTGGGCGAGCGACTATGGCACCAGCGAAGATGACGAAGCCATGTTCAAGGCTTTGTATGCCTACTCACCGCTGCACACCATCCAGAGCGGTGAGAACGTGCATTATCCCGCCATTATGGTGACCACCGCCGACCATGATGACCGTGTGGTTCCGGCCCACAGCTTCAAGTATGCCGCTGCACTGCAGGCTGCACAGACCGGTTCAGAGCCCAAGATCATCCGCATCGACAGCAAAGCTGGCCATGGTGGAGGCAAACCTGTCGCCAAGGTGCTGGAGGAACAGGCGGATATCTACTCCTTTATCCTTTACAACATGGGATTGACTTATTAATGTTACTTTTCCCATTGATGGAAAAGTAACCAAAAGATCTAGGCCAAAAACATCGGCCCACCGCACAGCCGCCCTAAGTGGGTGACCCTCAAGGCTGGGAGTGCCTTCGTTCCGAAGGCAAACGCTTCGCGCCCAGCCCTGAGGCTCAACCCACTTAGTTCGTCTTTTGGGCGGGCGCTGCTCCGGTTTTTGGCCGTGGCCCACGCGCCCATCCCGTGGCGGTTAGTCCTTCTTTATTATCTTCTTGATTGTATAGCCGTTGCCGCAGTGGTATCTAGCGACATAAACACCAGGTCGTAAATTGGTATTATTTACCAGTCTACCTGACATATCGAAAACCTCCACCCCTAAAACATCATCGTTTGAATCGTTTTCCGCGATGGCGTCGTGGGTGGCGATGCTGATGTCGAAGCCGTTGTCCTCTGAGATCATCGGGTAATTGGTGGTGACCAAGCGGATGCGGTAATGTTCACCAGTAAAGATACCTTGAGGGATGTTGACGGTGAGGCTTCCGCTGGTGTTGGTGGTGATCCTGCCCAGTTCAGTAGGTGAGCTGAAGCTACCGTTGGCTGCCGAGAGTTGTGCGATGACCTGGTTGGGCTCTTTGTCGAGGTTGTCGGGGCTCATGGTGCCAGTGAGGGTGAACGGGATGGTGAGCTCCTCTCCTATCAGATAATGGCTTTGTGGGAGGGCGCCCATCTGGATGCTGGGGTTGTATATCAGCAGGATGTCGTCGACATACATGTCGTCGGCAGTACCTCCAGCGCCTGGGACCTCGTTGGTGGTGATGGTGAAGAGGATATAGCGGGGGTCGTTGCAGGGACCGTTTTGCACGAAGGGTACGGAGAGGCGGCGCCAGGTATAGCTGCCGTTGGCCTCGCTGGTGCGGTGGAAGGAGGTCATGGCAGTGGCCACCAACTTGTCGGATGGGTCGAGAGTGCCGTTCGCCACCTCCTTGAAGTCGGCGTCGCCATGGATCAAGGCCCTTGCACGAGCGTTTTGGCTGGGACTAGCCGAGCGGAAGCACACCCATACCGTCAACGAGTCGGGAATAGTGTTGATAGGCGTGTTGAAGCGAGCATCGGAACGTTGCGTGTAGTTGTAGTTGCTGCTTCCCGAGGCGCTCATGCTGCCAGCGTTCATCCTGCCACAGGTAAGGTTGCCGTTGGCGGTGACACCCATGACCGATTTGGGCCACATCCGCACACTTCTCGTTCCGGAAGATCCGGGTCTTACCTGGTTCGAAGGCTCGATCTGTTTCGACAAGAAGCCAGAGAAGGTTCCTGACGCGGACATGCCGGAATGCCAGTGAATGGGTTCGTAAGTGTCGCTTCCCGAGCCGAAATTGGCCCAGTTTTCAAAGCCCCGGTTCTCAAACTGGGTGCCGTATTGCGCCAAGCCCAGCAAATAGCTGAGACAAAGGCATAAAAACAAACTAATTCTTTTCATCAGGGCAAAAGTAAAAAAAAAACTAACAATTTTCTTGGTTTTTTTTAAAAAAATGTAACTTTGCTCTTTTAATTCTTATTACAATGTGTGGAATTGTAGCATACGTAGGGCATCAAGAAGCTTACCCCATCCTCATCGAAGGATTGAAACGCCTTGAATACCGTGGATATGACAGCGCTGGCGTGGCACTGCTGAACCAAAGGGATCAACTGAATGTGTATAAGGCCAAAGGCAAGGTCTCCGACCTGGAAGCCAAGGTAGCCGACAAGGATGTGACAGGCCATATAGGCATCGCTCATACCCGTTGGGCCACCCATGGTGAACCTAACGAGACCAACGCGCACCCTCACCTCTCCAAGTCAGGCAACATCGCCTTGATTCACAACGGCATCATCGAGAACTACCTCAGCCTGCGCAAGGAGTTGGAGAAGCGCGGATTCGAGTTCAAATCGTCGACCGACACAGAGGTGCTCACCAACCTCATCGAAGACGTACAGCAAAGCGAAAATGTCGATCTCTTCGAGGCCGTCCGTATTGCTTTGAACCACGTGATTGGTGCCTACGCCATCGCCATCGTGGAGAAAGGTCATCCCGACCAGCTGATTGCAGCGCGTAAAGGCAGTCCAATGGTCATCGGTATTGGCGACTGCGAGTATTTCATCGCTTCCGACGCCACCCCCATCGTGGGTCGTACCCAGAAAGTGGTGTATATCGAGGATGAGCAGGTGGTGCGTATTAAATTAGGTGAAGAGCTGCACATCAAGACCATTCAGGATGTGGAGGCCATCCCCTACGTTCAGGAGCTGAAGATGAACCTCGACAGCATCGAGAAGGCCGGCTTCGACCACTTCATGATGAAGGAGATCTACGAGCAGCCGTCCATCGTGCGCGACACCATGCGCGGACGTCTCCATCCCGAGAGCAACACCGTCCGTCTGGGCGGCATCATCCAATACGAGAAACAGCTGCTTTATGCCGACAACATCGTGTTTGTGGCTTGCGGTACCTCATGGCATGCCAGCCTGGTGGGAAGCTACATGATCGAAAAGCTCGCCAAGATCCGCGTCAAGGTGGAGTACGCATCAGAGTTCCGTTATCGTGACCCTGTGGTCACTCCTCATGATGTGGTGATTGCCGTGTCGCAGTCGGGTGAGACCGCCGATACTTTGGCCGCCATCAACCTGGCCAAGGAGAAAGGCGCCATCGTGCTTGGCATCTGCAACGTGATTGGCTCCTCCATCTCCCGCGCCACCGACGCTGGAATCTATACCCATGCCGGTCCCGAGATCGGCGTGGCCTCCACCAAGGCTTTCACCTCGCAGGTGACCGTGATGGCCATGCTAGCCTTGCGTTTGGCCGAGTTGAAAGGCACCTTGAAGGACGAGGAACGCCTGGAGTTCATCAAGGAACTGGACAGCATCCCGGAGAAAATACAGTGGACGTTGGACCACAGCGGACATGTGAAGGACATCGCTGCCAAGTACAAGGACGTGCGCAACATGCTCTACCTTGGCCGTCTGCAAAACTACCCCGTGGCTCTGGAAGGCGCCTTGAAGCTGAAAGAGATCTCCTATATCCACGCTGAAGGCTATCCAGCCGCAGAGATGAAACACGGTCCCATCGCCTTGATCGACAAGGATATGCCCGTGGTGTTTATCGCCACCAACCACAGCACCTATGAGAAGGTCATCAGCAATATCCAAGAAGTGAAGGCCCGCGACGGCAAGATCATCGCCATCGTCAGCCAAAAGGACGTGCTCGCACGTAAGATGGCCGACTATGTCATCGAGATCCCTGAGACCGAATGCCTCTACTCGCCTCTGCTGGCCACCGTGCCGCTTCAAATCCTCGCCTACCATATTGCAGTGATGCGTGGCTGCAATGTCGACCAGCCTAGAAACTTGGCAAAATCAGTTACAGTTGAATAATTAAATATAAACATATAAAAATTTATTAACATGGACATAAAGACATTTTTCAAGAAGATCTTGGGCACCTTGGAACAGGAGGTGAAAACCGAGGTCAACAGGACCAAGCAACAGCTGAAGTCTGAAGCGAGACAAGCCATCAACCAGACCCAACAACAATCACAACAACCCCAGCAGCCTCGTCCTCAACAGCCTCAAGCGCATGCCGAGACGGAACGCGTTAGTCGCACCGATTCGCAATGTATGACCTATTTCAGGGAGATCTTGAGTCAGGAATTCGGTCAGTATGCTGTTCGTGAGAACGTGCCGGTTCAAGAACTGGTGGGCGATATCGCGGATCAGTTCAAGCTGTATGAAACCCGCCCCTATCAGGCCTACAAAGCAGAATGGGGCTTGCCTTATACCTTTGTCTTGTACAGTGGCGAAAGTGTGAAGGGTGTCATCCTCATTGGCAAGGGTCAGAACCAGTCTAGAAAAGTGAAGTTCTTGATTTCAAAGATGTACGCCAAGAAGATTCATGCTCCTTTTATCACGTTCTACATGGATGCTCCGAACGAGAGAGAGTATGTGGTTGAGAGGATTAGGGAGTTTGTGGGGAGATAAGAGATAAAAGTTAAGAGGTAAAAGATAAAAGTTAGGGAAAGGGGATGCAGTTCAACTGCGCCTGTGGCGGATGCAGCATGACTCGCGAAAGAAGGCTTTGCAGGCAGCCTGGTCATGTACCATCTTGTATTTCAGCGACTCGCTGAATCAAAAGCGTTCCCCTTTCTCTTTTTGTTTTGTCATGGATAGCATCATTGCGCAACTGACCGATCAGAGGGCATGGGAGGAACTCCTTGCACGCCGTCTGGTGAGAGGTTGCTACACTTGGCATGGTTTCGAGGATGCTGACAGTTTTGTCGCGGATCAGAAATATCTCGCAGTTGCCCAACGCCTAAACCGAGGTGAGAGTTTGGGTCTTCCTGTCAAAAAGATTGTCAACAAAGTCGGAACCGACAAGAAACGGGTGGTCTACACTTTTGGACGTGACGAGATGCGGGCTTTGAGTCTTATTTCCTACCTGCTTTACCGTTACGACCATTGTTTTGCCCCCGGCTGTTATGCCTTCCGTCAGGGACTTCGTCCGCAGGATGCCATCCGCAATCTCAACAAAGCGCTCAAGTATCGTCCGATGTGGGCTTACAAGCTCGACATTCACGATTATTTCAATTCCATTCCCGTTGAGAAGCTCTTGCCCATGCTGGTCGAGATGCTTTCCGACGATCAGCCACTATATCGGTTCTTTGAGCAGATGCTCATCAACCCGAAGGTGCTTTACAACGGACAGGTGGTTGAGGAAAAGCATGGCATCATGGCTGGAACACCCACCTCTCCTTTTTTGGCCAATGTGTATCTGAGTGATATTGACCATCGTTTTCACGACGCGGGGGTGGTATACGCTAGATACTCAGATGATATTATCTTGTTTGCTGAGGACCGTGAGACCTTGGAATTGCATAAGGCTGAGCTTTTGCGGTTGATTGGTGAACACGGGCTGACGGTCAACCCCGACAAGGAGCATGTCTATTCGCCCGATGAGCCTTTTGAGTTTTTGGGTTTTCGTTGCCACGGCAACGAAATCGGCATCGGCACATCCACCATCAAGAAGATGAAGGGTAAGATCAGCCGTCGCGCCCGTGCCATGATGCGTTGGCGAAAGCGCAAGGGCGTCAGCGCTGAACGGGCGATGGAAGCGATGATCCGACACTATGACAAGAAGTTCTTTGAGGATGACGACCCCGAGAGTCTTACGTGGTCGCGATGGTTTTTCCCCGTCATCAACCGTACCGAGGGGTTGAGGGAGATTGACCAATATTTACAACAGGAGCTACGTTTCCTAAGCACTGGAAAGCACACCAAAGCCAACTACCGTGTCGATTATGAGACCTTGAAGCGCTTGGGTTACCGAAGCCTGGTCAACGAGTTTTACCGGTCCCAAAAATAGAAGAAGTCAAACACCCGACAAAACAGTTCGCGGTACCATGACTGATGCAGTTCCAGGTCTGCATCCCTGGTGCGGCTGCGGAATATGTGCATGTAATAGAAGAAGTTATGGACACGCCACTCGCGGACTTGCGACTCGAGGTCACGGTTGGCGACGGCCATCCCGGGCTCACATTGCTCGCGGAGGGCGATCAGGAAATTGCGTATATCGGTCCTGCTCCTGATGAAGGCGGAGCCGTTGATGTGCGTGTTGTCGCGGCTGAGTATGACCTGGTCGTCACTCATTGTTCAGAAGCCGGTATTCGTATGTCACCTTGTCGGCGCAGCCAACCACGAGGTAGGAAGGTTCCGTCTTGCCGTCGTTAAGGTTGTCGGTCATCACATATTTCACACCTGCGAAGGTCTTCACATCGCGATAGTGGAAATGTCCCATGATCACCATGTCAACCGCGTTCCTGCTCATCAGGTCCATGAAGGCGTATTGTTCGTCCTCTGGCAGGTTGGCTGCAGGAGTGGTAGTGTAGTTGTAGGTGGTGCGGAAGAGCCAGTTGTGGCTGATGACGAAACAATAGCGGTACTCGGTGCGCTGGCTGAGTTGTTCCTCGAGCCAGTCCAACTGTCTTCTGCCGTGCGTTCCGTTGCCCGAATCCAGGAAGATGAACAGGTCTTTCAGTCCTGAGACGGTGTTCACCGTGACGGTATAGGTGGAGGTGTGGAAATGTTGCTTGTAGAACTTGGCGCAGTCGAAATACACGTCATGGTTTCCGATGATCGGGAAGCAGGGGTCGTTTTCGGCTTGGGTCAGCGGATCGAACATCATGGCCGAATCGGCTAGGATGAATGGTCCTTCCCCACTCTCGTTGGCGAGGTCGCCGGCGATGATTGAGAAAACCGCTTCGGGATCGTTGCGTTCGATGGTGATATACTTGGCCAGACGTGAGTTGTCGTCGTTGATATGGCTGTCGGAGCAGGAATAGAAGGTGTAGTTGTCGGGCACGTTGTTGATGACGGGCATGCCGTTTTGTTCGTTCCAGTCGAGCCAGTCGGCAACGCGTTGTTCGGTGTCACTGCGGTTGATGATCATGCCGGGGATGTCGAGGCGGTTACAGGAAGAGGCCATCAAGAGTCCCAGGGCCAGGATAATGGTATAGGTGTGTTTTTTCATGGCGATCAGAAATTATCATAGGTGAAACCGAGGTTGATGAAGAAGCCGTTGTATTGCGACGAGAGGTTGAGCACACCTGCGGGATGCAGTCCGGCTTCGCCGATGATGCGCCACTGTTCGTTGATGTCATAATAGCCGTGGATGGTATAATAGAACAAGGTGACGCGTTCGATGATGAACTCGCGGTAGTTGGAGATGCCACCGCCGATGTTCCAATGATGTTTGTTAATGGTAGGGTCGTCGGCAAACAAATTCCCCTCGATTTTGAACACCACGTTCATTGGCTCGAAGATGACGCCTTCTCCCCCGTTTTTTCTCAATGGAATCTCGGCGATATAGCGGTTGCAGAGGCCCAATTGGAAGTTCCAGTGGAGGTTGCGGTAGCCCAGGGTGAGCATGGCATTGAACTCCTGAAGACCGTAGCTGGAGAAAAGACGGTAGAGGTAGCGGTTTTCGATGTAGGCATAGTCCCAATCGGTAAAACCGTCAGTGCCAATTTGATAGGCTAGGTTGAAACTGTGCCTGGAGGGACCCGCTTGATAGCCTAGGTTAAGGCCGTTGCCGTTGTCGAATCTGGCATCGAAAGCCAAAACGGCGTTAGGGGTGAATTTCTGGGTCCGGTTGTAATCACCTTCGACGTTGAACCTGTATCGTGCGAAGCCTTGAGCGTAGGTCCCGATAGCTATGGAACTTAGTAGGACAAGAAGTAATAGTCGTCTCATTTCAATTTTTTTTGTCGCGGCAAAGATAGGGTTTTTTATCTTTGCAAAAAATCTGGCTTATGAAAATACTAAGCATTGAAAAGATTCGGGAAGCCGACCGTTACACCATTGAGAACGAACCTATCAGATCGATTGAACTGATGGAACGTGCTGCAGGACAGGCTTCTGAATGGTTGTCGCAACGACTTAAGCCCGACAACGAAGTAATGGTTTTTTGCGGCACGGGCAATAATGGCGGCGATGGTTTTGTAGTGGCAGAGCATCTATACCAAAAAGGGGTTGAACCTAAAGTGTTTATGGTTGGCGACCCTCACAAGATGAGTCTCGACTGTAAGGATGAAGTATGGATTCTAGAAACTAACACTGGCTTAAAACCAAACCAAATCCACACGGCGGATGATTTCCCCGCTTTTAACGGTGGAGAGATCATTATTGATGCTTTGTTTGGCTCAGGCTTGAACCGCCCAATCACAGGAATCGCAGCTGACCTTATTAATTATCTGAACCAACAGAACGCCATTCGCATTTCCATTGATATTGCTTCGGGATTATTCGCTGATAGTTACTATCCCACGGCCACCATCTTCAAACCTGATTATACCCTCACCTTCCAGATGCCAAAACTGGCGTTCATGATGCCCGAAAACGATCCATACGTCGGTCAACTGGAAGTCTTGGATATCCAATTACATCCTCATTATTTACTTGAAGTAGAAACAAATAACTTCTTGGTTGATAAAGAGATGATAAAACCGATTATCCATAAAAGACCAAAGTATTCGCATAAAGGAACCTACGGTCACGCATTGTTGGTGGCGGGTTCGGAAGGCAAGACTGGCGCAGCCATTTTGGGTGCCAAATCCTGTTTAAGAACAGGCGTGGGATTGCTCTCCGTGAAGTTGCCTCAATCGGCTTGGCCCCCCTTGCAAACATCCCTTCCCGAGGCGATGATGCAAGTGGATGACAAGTTGGATGCCTTTAATGCCATTGGTGTCGGCCCGGGTTTAAGCACCTCCGATGATGCCCAACGGACCCTGAAACGCCTTATTCAAGACGCACACGTGCCGCTGGTAATGGATGCCGATGCCCTCAACATCCTTGCCGAGAACAAGACATGGCTATCGTTTTTGCCGCCAAAAACCATCCTCACCCCCCATCCCAAGGAGTTTGAGCGGTTGTTCGGCAGGACCTCCGACTCGTTTGAACGGCTGGATTTGTTACGGAATATGGCCATAGCTCACAACATCATCATCGTGTTGAAAGGCGCCCACACCGCCGTGGCAATGCCCAACGGCACGGTATTTTTCAACAGCACGGGCAATCCCGGCATGGCCACCGCCGGCAGCGGCGACGTGCTCACCGGCATGGTCCTCTCGCTCCTCGCCCAGCGTTACACCCCCGAGGAAGCCGCTGTTTTGGGAGTTTACCTCCACGGATTGGCTGGGGATATCGCCGCCTCTGAGGTTGGTCAGGAGGCATTAATCGCCTCGGATATCACTGAACATATTGGTAAAGCATATATGTCATTGCAATGAAACAGAAAAAACAACCCGAATATCTGGAAAACGTAGAGATAGTCGATGCCGGCAGCGAAGGCATGTCGGTGGCCAAGCCCGAAGGCCGTGTCATCTTCATTCCCTTTGGGGTGCCTGGCGATATTGTCGATATTGAAGTCTTCAAGAAGAAAAAGAACTACCTTGAAGGTCGCATCCTAAATATCAAGAAACCGTCGGAGAAACGGGTGCAGCCTGTGTGTCAACACTTCGGTCTTTGCGGCGGCTGCAAATGGCAGCAGATGGACTACCAATGGCAGATCTATTACAAGCAAAAGCAGGTGAAGGACAATTTTGACAGGATTGGTAAGATCGAATATCCTGAGATCAAGCCCATATTAGGGTGTGAAAAGCAATATTTCTATCGTAATAAATTGGAGTATGCCTTTTCGAACCGCAAGTGGCTCATCGATGGCGCTCCTGCTGGGACCTACGGTGAGGACGATTGCAAGGGTTTGGGATTCCATTTGCCGCAACTGTTCGACCGTGTGGTGGACATTGAGCAATGTCATTTGCAGGCTGATCCTTCGAACGACATTCGGTTGTTTGTCAGGCAGTTCACTTTGGATCGCCGTCTCTCTTATTATAACGTCCGTCATCACGAAGGCCTGATGCGCAACTTGGTGATCCGTTGCAACTCGAAGGGTGAGTTCATGGTGATCCTTGTTATTAATGAAGAGAACGCGGTGGTCCGCAACGAGTTGGTGCCTGCCTTGGAACAGCGTTTTCCGCAGATTGTCTCTCTCTTGTTGGTTATCAACAACAAGGCCAACGATGTCATTAATGACTTGCCTTTCGAATGTTTGAAGGGTGACCCATTCTTGTTGGAGACGATGGCTTCTCCCCGACCTGGGTTCCCCGATTTGAAGTTCCGTATCGGTCCAGTCTCGTTTTTCCAGACCAACGTGTATCAGGCGGAAAGGCTTTATAGGGCCGCGTTTGACCTTGCTGACGTGAAGGGAGGCGAGTTGATGTACGACCTCTACACCGGAACAGGCACCATCGCACAGTATTTCTCCCGTTTCGTGAAGCGTGTGGTGGGTATCGAGTATGTGGAGGAAGCCATTGCCGATGCCAAGGTCAACGCCTCTATTAATGGTATCGACAACTGCACGTTTTATGCTGGCGATATGGCCAAGATCTTCACCGATGAGTTCATCGAGGCCAACGGGCGTCCCGACTTCATTGTGACCGACCCGCCACGAGCCGGCATGGCCGAGAAGGTGGTGGAGCAGTTGCTTAAGATCAGGGCACCGAAGATGGTGTATGTGAGCTGCAATCCCGCCACTCAGGCACGTGATTTACAGCTGTTGTCATCGGCATACGAGGTGAAAGCCGTTCAGCCGGTGGACATGTTCCCGCATACCCAGCATGTGGAGAATGTCACTCTCTTGGAATTAAGGTAGCCAAGGTTTCTACGTCGCAGTTTTCCCCTTTGAAGGTCAATTGGGCTTGTTCGTAGAACGGCAGTCGTTCAGCGTAGTTACTACGTATGTAGGTTTCCAATTCCTCTGGTGGGCGGTCGTAGATCAAGGGGCGTTTCACTTTGGATTGGGAAAGGCGAACAATGGCTGATTCTGGACTGATTTTCAGGAACACGGTGAATCCATGCTGCTTCATCCACTCCATATTATTATTGAAGCAGGGCGTGCCTCCCCCGGTGGCGATGACGGCGTTGTCGAGCGACAGGGTGTCGTGGAGGATCTGGGTCTCGAGTTTCCGGTACAGTTCAGCGTCGTATTTGTGGAAAAAGTCGTTGATGGAGATCTTATATCGTTCCTCAAAGAGCCTGTCGGTGTCGTAGGACTCCCAGCCCAGTTGTTTGGCCAACCGCTTGGAGGTGGTCGACTTTCCAGCACCCATATATCCGACTAGATAGATTCTCATGTTGTTCGTCGTGGTTCAATTTTTTTTTGCAAAAATACGAAAAGAATCAATTTTTTGTTTAATTTTGCATCCAAACACATTTATTATTAACCAATTTTAATAACTATGAAAAAGGTATTTACATTAGTTCTTGCGATGACTTTGGTCATTACAAGTTTCGCTCAAGTGAAGAGTGTTTCAAAGAAATCTGCTTTGACAAAGGCTGAGAAGACCTACACTTTCACGGGCTTCGAAGAACGTGATTATGCCAATGTTCCTCTTAATCCCAGAGGCATGATGACCACTCCTGAACAAACCGAGTTGGCATTTACCGCCTATGACTGGCAGACGAATGCCGGTCCGAGAAACTACACTGCTGTTTGGCCTGATGGCTTTGCTGTGATGTGCTACACCCTTGCTACTGACCAATCATTTAGCGATCGTGGTACCGGTCTTGCCTGGTTTGACCCGGCTGTCGGTGAATGGGAATTCAATGAAGGCCGTGCTGAAAGCGTTAAGACTGGTTTCGGCTCAATCTCCCGCTACAAGGAAAAC
Source organism: uncultured Bacteroidia bacterium (assembly GCA_902801465.1). Taxonomy (GTDB): domain Bacteria; phylum Bacteroidota; class Bacteroidia; order Bacteroidales; family F082; genus Limimorpha. Next base: position 67,441 of record CADCIH010000005.1, read on the forward strand.
GGTCTGGTAATCGCTGCCCACACCGCCACTGACTGCAGAATCTTCATCGTTGAAGATTTCCGTAACGACCCCACCCAGAGCTTCAGTGATGGCATCGTGCTTCCCACTGCCACTGGTGTTGATCCTTGCTGGCCTGTGGTACAGTGCTCAGGTCCCAACCTTGATATCATCCATGTCCTTTGCACCAACAGCGGTGCCAAGATTACACCTCCTGATAGCGCCGGTGAAGATCCCATCATTTATTATTGCTACAAGGATGGTGAATGGACCCATCAATACGAAGTCCTTCCCAGTCTTGACGCCGATCATCTTTCAGACGGCGGTTCCAACATTACCTATTTCCTGGATTACGATCCTGCCAAGCCGAACCGTGTTGGTTTCATTGTCAACAACGCTTGGAGCGATGGTAAGGCCGTTATCTCCGAAGACAATGGCGAGACTTGGAATGAAAGAGTGTTCTACCAACATCCTGGCATCAACGAAGCATACACTGCCGATGCACTTGCTTTCATGTATCCTCGTTGGACTGATGCTTGTTTCGACAGCAATGACAACTTGCATTTGGTTTATGCCTACAACGGCGCTAATGAAGGTGCCGGTTCTGATGGATACTATCCGAGCGTTGGCGGTATCGGCTACTGGAGTGAAATTCTTCCTAAAAACGATTCTTGCGTTGGCGGTATCGGTGAAGTTGGCGGACCTTTCATCATGGACTCCACCTACCTCAGTCAGGACATCTATGGTACTTCTGAGTATTGGTCAGACCAAACCCACAGCCCACTTCCGGAATACGTTGGCGACCTCGTGATTGTTGATGACGATGGTAATGTTCTTGGTTGGGATGCTTCCGAAGGTAACTTCCCGAGCAGCAACACCTTGTCTTGGCAGGAGCATGGCTCATACAACAGCGGTAAGACCGACTTCTGTACCATGTACTATGACAAGGCTACCGACAGAGTTTTCGCTTTCTGGTCAATGATTGCTGGTAATGCCACAGACATGTATGTCTGCTCAGAAAACAACAAGTATTATTACAGGTTGTTCGGTAACATTTCTGTTAACGGTGGCCGTACTTGGGAAGGTACATTCCAAGTTATTACTGACTTCATGGCCATTTATGATGAAATGGTCTATGGTCAAGTAATTCCGTATGTTTACACTGACGAAGAAGGCGATTATCTGTGGCTGTGCTATCAGAATGACCAAATTGCTGGTGCATACGTAATGAACAGTGACAATGGTGAAGACCCCGATCCCGATGATAACTATTATCGTGCAGTGAAGATTCATGTCAACTACATGTGGGACGATGTTGAGGAGAACACCGTGGAGGTTCCCACCACCATGAAGGTTTATCCCAACCCCGCCAATGGTACTTTCACCATGGACCTCAACCAAGCTTCCGACGTCAACATCTTCAATGTCGCCGGTCAGCTGGTGAAGACCTACAAGAACGTCAAGAACCTCAACGTGAACCTCGAGGCTGGTGTCTACTTCGTGCAAGCTGGCAACCAGACCCAAAAGGTCGTGGTTCTCTAAGATCCATTCTTAGTTAGACAAGAAACAGGGACGTCAATCGACGCCCCTGTTTTTTTTGTGCCAATTGTTAATAAATTGCCCCTTTTTGTTGATAAATCCCAAGCCTTCCTTGTTTACAACAAGGAGGGCTTTACGTATTTTTGTAAGATGGCTATTTGGAAGAATGAATGATCTAAATTATTAAATATCAATTAATTAAATTATCAACAAAATGAAACGTAAGTTTACTCTTTTTCTGACAATGCTTTTGTTGTCAACGTTCCTTATCCAACCTGTTGGATCGATGGGACAAACAAGAGATGAAGTGGTAGCCTATACCTTGGATGGCACCGTTACAGGTGGCAGCAATGGATATGCAACCGAAAGTGAGATTACACAAAATGGTATGACATGGATGGTTACAGGTAACACTACCATAAATCCATGGCGTATCGGCGGAAAGAACCTCTCGGGTGAAGACCGCCCGGTTTATTCTACTGGGACACTTAGCGACAACATCACAAAGATTGTCGTTACCCATGGAACTGCTTCCAGCATCACAGTCAATTCGATGACCCTCATCGTATCGGCCAATGCCGATTTCAGCAATGCTACCAGCACGTTGACAGGTGATTTCGTGGCAAGCAGCACCACCACGTTCAACAGACCCGCCAATGCGGATTGGACCAACAAGTATTACAAAATCGTTTACAACGTTTCTGTAACCGGTGGCACAAACCGTTACCTACAGTTTATCAGCGCTGAGTTTTACAAGGAAAGCGGCGGCGGCACCATGCAAACCGTGGCCACCCCAACCTTCTCCCCTGCCGCCGGTACCTATAACACGGCCCAGAACGTGACCATCAGCACCACCACCGATGGCGCCACCATCTATTACACCACCGATGGCACCGACCCGACACTCAACAGCACTGTCTATTCATCTGCTATCGCAGTCAGCGAGACGAAAACGCTGAAAGCCATGGCCGTGAAAGCTGGCATGAACAACAGCGCCGTGGCTACCGCCCTCTATACCATCCAGGCCGCTCCAACACTGATGGATATCGCCGATGCCAGAGCACTGGCAAACAATGAATATGCACTGGTGCAAGGTATCGTGACCTTCATCGACGGTCGCAACGTTTATGTGCAAGATGCCACTGCCGGTATCGACCTCTATCTGAACAGCAATACAGTGCCTCAAGGCTTGGCCCTTGGCGATAAGGTTCAAGCCTACGGTAAAAAGACAGTGTTTAACGGCCTTATCGAACTCACCTCAATAAATGGTGGCGACGCCTCCCAATTCAGCGTCATCTCCACTGGCAACACCTTGCCTCTGGCTGTGAAGACCATTGCCGAAATCAATGCCGACGCCGTCGGTAACAACATGCTTCAGTCCACTCGCGTGCAGATCGTGGAAGCTACCGTTGGCACCATCAACACCAACAACAACACTCCCATCACACAAGGTGAAAACTCCATTAACATCTACAAGATGCCCGTTGTTGACGGCCTTGTAGAAGGTAATGTGATTACTGTTACTGGTATCATCGGCTGCTACAACGCTCCTCAGCTGCGTGTCGCCAATGCCAACGACATCACCGTACAGACTGCAACTACGACCTATACCGTTAACATCGCCGATGGCATCACCAACGGCACGGTGACCGCTGAACCGACCACTGCCGCCGAAGGTACTCCCATCACCGTGACAGCCACACCTGACAACAATTTTGAACTGACCGCTTTGACTTATAGTTACACGGGTACAGCTCCTATTGACATTTTGGAAGCGAAACAGTTTACCATGCCGGCTGCGGATGTCACCATCAATGCGACATTCAGCCCAGTCTCAACTCCGGCTGTGGAAACGGCATATACCTTGATTACCAATGCCAACGCACTGATATCCGGTGAGAAATACATCATCGTCGGTATCAAGGGAGAGGGTTACAAGGCCTTAGGAAAACAGGCTACTAACAATAGAGTGGCTGTTGACGTCACCCCTGTCAACAATGTCGTCACCGTCACACCTGCTTCCCAAAGCGGTGAAGATGCCGTCTATGAACTCACTTTGGGCCAAACTGACGGTAAATGGACCTTGTACGATGCCGCTACCGGAGGATACCTCTATGCCGCCAGCTCTACGTCAAACTATTTGAAAGTGCAAGCGACCAACGATGCCAATGGCCAATGGACTATTGAGATTGCCTCGACTGGCGTGGCAACCATCAAGGCACAGGGTACCAATACCCGTAACTGGCTCCGCCTCAACAGCAACGGCTCACCGTTCTCCTGCTACGGTTCAGGCCAACTCGATGTGTATCTCTACAAAGCCGGTGACGTTCCCACTCCGCCCACTCCTACCTACTATGCCGTCAACGTGGCTCAAGTCACCAACGGAACGGTAGATGTCAGCGCCACCCAAGCCCAGGAAGGCGACACCATCTATGTGACGGCCACTCCTGAAACCAACTACGAACTCACCACGCTGACCTATAGCTATACCGGGGCTACTCCTATTGATATTAAGGAAGCCAAACAGTTCGTCATGCCTGCTGATGATGTCACCGTCAACGCTACCTTCACCCAGATGCAGACCGTGGCTACTCCGGTGCTGAGCCTTGCCGCTGGCACCTTCATCCAAGCCCAGGAGGTGAGTATCACCTGTGCCACCGAAGGAGCTACCATCTATTATACCCTCGACGGTACCGATCCCACCGCTAACAGCAGTGTCTATTCGCAAGCCCTCAACATCAGTGAGACTACCACGGTGAAGGCCATGGCTGTCAAGGAAGGACTTGTCAACAGTGCCATCGTCTCTGCAACCTACACCTTCCCCACCCTGATGACCATAGCCGACGTCAAGGCTTTGAATACCAATGAATACGCTTTGGTACAAGGTGTGGTGACCTTCATCGACGGTCGCAACATCTATGTGCAGGATGCTACCGCTGGTATCGACCTCTACCTGAACAGCAATACGGTGCCTAGCACTCTCGCTTTGGGCGACTTGGTCCTGGCATACGGTAAGAAGGCAGTCTATAACGGCCTTATCGAACTGTCAGGAATCAACGGCGGCAACGCCAACCAGTTCGTGGTGGTTTCCAATGGTAATGAACTGCCTATGGCTGTCGCTACCATTGCTGATATCTTGGCTGACAACCAGACTGGAGCCAACCTGTTGCAATCCACTCGCGTGAAGATAGAAGACGCCATCATCGGTGCCATCAATACTTCCAACAACACGCCTATCACCCAAGGTGAAAATACCTTGAACATATACAAGATGCCTGCTGTTGAAGGCATGCTTGAAAATGACATTGTCACAGTGATCGGTGTCATCGGCTGCTATAACGCTCCCCAACTGCGTGTCGCCAGTGCCGATGATGTGACCTTCGAGCATCCCATCTATCCCACCTTGGTGGTCAATCCGGATGCCGTCGCTGGTCTCAACTACACCGAAGGCCAAGGTCCGTCGGATCCCAAAATGTTCAACCTGAGCGCAAGCAACTTGGTGGGTGCCGCCTATGTATATCCTTCGGCCAACTACCAGATTTCATCGGTCGGTGGCGACCTCTTCGCTCCCGAGAACTGCATCAGCATCAGCGGCGCGGCCAACTTCAACAACCTCCACATCTATGTTCGTTTGAAGGCTGGTTTGGAACTGGGCGACTATGACGAGGTCATCAGCGTCTGGTCAGAGGGTGCCGACTCGGTGTACGTCCCTGTCAGCGGCAGCGTCATGGAGCCTCAGGTGGCCAGCGACTATGTCCGTCTCACCGAACTCTCGCAGCTGAACAACGGCGCCAAGGTCATTTTCGCCGCCCGTTTCGATGAGAACGCCAACGACTACTATGCCATGACCGCTCAGGCCTCAGGCAAGCCCACTGGCGTGCTCTTCACCAGCATCACCGAGACTGCCGAGACCCTTCCGAGTTCCATCGCCGACGCCGATAGCCTCTATTACTGGACGGTGGCCACCGATGGCACCAACTACACCTTCACCACCGCCGGCGGCGACGTGCTTGGCTATACCAGCAGCACCAACTTCGCCACAGGTGGCGACAACACCGCTTGGACCATCACTACCGGTACTTCCGAGGCTGGTGCCATGGTTCCCGAATACACTGGTTTCGTCATCACCAACGGCAATGTCACCAACAGAGCCTTTGCCTTGAACAGCAACCACAACTTTGGTCCTTACCACACCCAGAACCTCAATGGCAACGGATACAACTTCTTCCTCGACATGTTCGTCATCGGCGGCACCGGCACCATGGTCTGCGCAACGCCTACCTTCACTCCTGCCGCTGGTACTTATTATGAGGAACAAGAGATTACCATCAGCTGCGCCACGGCTGACGCCACCATCTATTACACTTTGGATGGCAGCGATCCTACCGCCAACAGCACGGTTTATACGGAACCCATTGTCCTCAATGAGAACACCACTGTCAAGGCCATCGCCATGAAGGAAGGCTATGAGGACAGTGAGATTGCTGAAGCCGAGTATGTGTTTGTGCTCGATGCTGTCGTCATCTTCAACCAGGATTGGGAAGGCGAGATGAACGGCTGGACCTTCGTCAGCGTGGAAGGCAACAAGCCTTGGACCGTCGCCCAATATCAGGGCAACCACTATGCCAACGCCAACGGCTACAACGGCGGCGTCAACGAGCAGTGGTGCATCTCCCCTGCTTTCAGCCTTGAACAATATAGCGATGTGACCCTCTCTTTCCTTAATGCCAAGAACTACACCGGTCCGGATATGCAGCTGTTCTTCTCGAACGACTACGACGGTTCCGACCCGACTGCTGCCAGCTGGACTGAGCTGACCTTCGAGAAGTCGACCGGCTCTTACACTTGGACCGAGTCAGGCATCATCGAATTCATTGGCTTTGCTGGCGACGAATGCTATATCGGCTTCAAATACACTTCCACTGAGACCGAGGCCGCTGCTTGGGAGATCGACGACATCATGCTGATGGGCTTCACCTCCGACCCGGTGCTGACTGTCACCCCGCTCAGCCTGACCTTCAGCTATGTCGAAGGCAACGGTCCGTCTAACGAACAAGCCATCTCGATTTCAGGTTTCAACTTGACCGAGAATGTCGATATCATTATTGAAGGTGTTGATTTCCAAATGTCAGATGAGTCTGGCGAAGACTTCGTTCCGATGGCTGTGTACAATATTGAGCCTTATGAAGGCGCTGTTGATGAGGTTATCTATGTGAGAATGGCTGAAGGTCTGGCCGTCGGCACTTACACCACTACTATTAATGTGGCTTCTGAACTCGACGACATCACCGTGACACTGAACGGCACCGTCACCGAGCCCATCCAGGGTGGTGATTGGAACCGTATCGGTTCGCTGGCCGACCTCCACAACGGCGACCAGGTGGTCATCGCCTCGCGTTACGACGCCACCGTGGGCGACGGCTATTATGCCATGACCGCTGGAGTCTCAGGCAAACCCGACGGCGTGCTCTTCACCTCGGTGAACAGCAACGGCGTGGAGACCCTACCCGATGAAATCGTGGCCGACATCGAGACCTTCGTCTGGAATGTCACCGTGAACGACACCATCATCACCTTGACCAACGCTGATGGAGCTATGCTCGGTTACAGCAGCAGCACCAACTTCGCCGGTGACGTCAACACCGACTGGGGCATCACCTTCGGCACCGCCGGTGAGAACGCCATGGTGCCCAACTACAGCGGCTTCGTCATCACCAATGTGAACACACCGAACCGTGGCATCGCCAAGAACGCCAACCACAAGTTCGGTGCCTACTCCACCAGCAACATCAACAATGCTGACTACAACTTCTATCTCGACCTCTTCGTGCTTGGCGGCACTGCCACTCAGACCGTTGCCACTCCTGTGTTCAGCGTGGCTTCGGGTACTTATTACGAAGACTTTGAGGTGGAGATCACCTGTGCCACCGAAGGCGCTGTCATCTACTACACCAACGACGGTACAGAACCTACCGCTGAGTCGATGGTGTACAGCGCTCCCATCCATGTGGATGCCGACGTGACCCTGAAGGCCATCGCCATGATGGAAGGCTACGAGAACAGCGGCGTCGCCACTGCCAACTACGTCATCATCATCGGTCAGACAGTCATCCTCAACCAGGATTGGGAAGGCGAGATGAACGGCTGGACCTTTGTTACCGTTGAAGGCAACAAGCCTTGGACTGTGTCCACCTACGGCGGAAACCACTACGCTTACGCCAATGGTTACAATGATGATGTCGACAACGAACAGTGGTGCATCTCACCTGCGTTCGACCTCACCTTCTTCCAAGACGTTGTCCTGACCTTCCGCAATGCTAAGAACTACACCGGTCCAGATCTCGAACTCTTCTTTGCTGACGACTACGATGGTCAGGATCCTACCGCAGCCTCATGGCAACCGCTTAGCTTTAATATGTCGGCAGGCGGTTACGAATGGACTGAGTCTGGCGAGATTTCCCTTGACGGCTTCCACGGTGAGAGCTGCAATATCGCCTTCCGTTACATCAGCAACGTTGACGAAGGCGCTGCCGCTTGGGAGGTCGACGACATCTTGATCCTTGGCACCGACTATGACGCTGTTGAGGAGACTGAGTTGACGAACGTGAACCTCTGGAACCACAATGACGAGATTGTTGTGGAGAACAACACCAACGGCAACTTGCAGATGGTGGTGTTCAACCTCCTGGGCCAGCCGGTCTATACACAGACCATCGGCGTAGGTAGTGTCAGATTCTCGCACAACCTCGCCAAGGGCGTCTATGTGGTCACCCTGCAAAACAGCAATGATCGCATGGCAGTCAAGATGATTGTGAGATAATCTTGACCCTTGAGGTAACTTTGCGTAGCGAGGCACCCCAAAAGGCACCTTAGAAACGAACCGAAGGGAGTTTCTTAGTGCCGTTGGGGTGCCTCGCACGTTAAGGGGTTTCCTTCGTTGCTTATTAATAGGCAGAAACTCTATAGAAAGTCACCGGGGCTTTGGTCTTGATGATGCGAATCCTGAGCTTTTCCATCGTGGCAGGCTTGAAGCGGATGATGCGCTTGAATCCGATGGTGGTCATCTCGTCATCAGTCTCAACAGGAAGCCATTTTCCGTTTCGGTAATAGCTGACGGAGAAACGTTCCACGTGTTGGCCGAATAACACGTCTTCCTCGAGCACCACATGGCTTACCTCAGTGGGATTATGGAAAGTGTAAACCCATTCGGGGTGGACTCCTTCGTCGTGGACGGTCGGCTGAAGTCCTTCCAATAAGTTGTTGGTGAAGGTTTGCTGAAGGGTTTGGTACCACTCCACCGCTCTTAAGGAGTCTTCGGGACTGATCTTGCCGTTGAGAGCTACGGGAAAATTCAGCAGAAGACTGGCGTTGCGGCCCACGCTGTGATAGTAGATGTCGAGCAGCTGTTCCAATGATTTGGGTTGCTCGTTTTCGTGATAGAACCAGCCTGGACGGATGGAGACATCCACTTCGGCAGGAAGCCAGTGCTCGCCATCGGGGATGCCGGTCGCCAGTAATTTGGTGTTGTTGAGGTCGCCGAAATCGAGCGTATAGTTGCACCATTGGGTGGCCTTTGCAATGCCTTCTTCGTTGCCGATCCAACGTAAGGTAGGTACGGTTCCTCCAAAGATCATCGTGTTCGGGTATTTCGACCAGATGATGTCGCGGGCTGTTTCATATTGATAATATTCCTCCGCTTTTATGGAGCGTGTTTCATTAGCTCCTCCGTACCAACCGTTACCACCGTTAGCCCCGTCGAACCAGAACTCGAAGAAGGGTCCGTAATGGTCCACCAACTCTTGGATTTGCCGGTGATACAACTCCACATATTCTTCGGTGCCGTATGAAGCCTGATGTCGATCCCAAGGCGACAGATACACTCCGAATAGCAGGCCGTGTTTACGGCATGCTTCACAGAGTTCCCCTACCACATCGCCTTGGCCGTTTTTGTACGGTGAGTTTTTAATCGAGTAGTCGGTGGTCTCCGTCGGCCAGAGGCAGAAGCCGTCGTGGTGTTTGGCGGTGAGGATCACCCCTTTCATGCCGCAGGCCTTGAGGGTCAGCACCCATTGTTCGCAGTCCAAATCCGACGGATTGAATGTTTCGGCAGGCGTGTCGCCATAGCCCCATTCCATATCATTGAAGGTGTTCAGCCCGAAATGGATAAAGGCGTAGGTTTCCAAACGTTGCCATTCCAGCTGTTGCTGTGTGGGTACGGGGCCGATAGGCTCAGGATGACGGGTGCATGCCACCGTTGTCAGGAGAATCAAGAAAAATGCAAATCGTTTCATTTTTTTCAAATTTTCAATGCAAATATAATTGATTTTTTTTGTAAATTGCGCCCTTAAACCAATACGATGGATAACTATGAGCATCAATGAATTAAAAAATGTCTTTGCCGAGCGTTTCGGCAGCGAGGGCGTGGTTTACACCTCGCCGGGACGTATCAACCTGATTGGCGAACATACTGATTATAACGGAGGCTTTGTGTTTCCGGGTGCTATCGACAAGGGCATCTACGCTGCCATCCGAATCAATGATTTAAATAAGGTGCGCGCATACTCCATCGATTATGAAGGGTACTGCGAGTTCGGTCTGAACGAAGAGGACAAACCTGCAGAGGCTTGGGCCCGCTATATCTTCGGCGTATGCCGTGAGATTCAGAAACGCGGCTATTCGATGAAAGGTTTCGACACCGTGTTTTACGGCAATGTGCCGCTGGGTGCGGGCATGTCGTCATCAGCAGCACTGGAGAGCACCTTCGCTTTTGCGCTCAATGACTTGCTGAATCTCAATATCGACAAGTTCGAGTTGGCCCGCATCGGCCAGGCCACGGAACATAATTATGTCGGCGTGAAGTGCGGTATCATGGACCAATTTGCCTCGCTCTTCGGCAAGGCCGGTCACCTGATGCGCCTCAATTGCGCCACGATGGAATTTGAATACTTCCCCTTCAATCCCAAAGGTTACAAGGTCGTATTGCTCGATACCGTCGTGAAACACGAGTTAGCTTCTTCGGCTTACAACCGTCGCCGTGAGTCATGCGAGAACGCCTGTGCCCATATCGCTGCCAAGCATCCCGAGGTGAAATACTTGAGTGATGCGACCATGGCCATGCTTAACGAGATCGATGTGGAGATTCCCGCCGAGGACTACATGCGCGCGGAATATGTCATCGGTGAAAAGCAGCGTGTCCTTGATGTGTGCGACGCCTTGGAAAAAGGTGACTATGAGACCGTTGGCGACCGCATGTATGGCACCCACTACGGCATGAGCAAGCTCTACGAGGTGAGCTGCGAAGAGTTGGATTACCTCAACGACATCGCCAAGGAATGCGGCGTGACCGGTTCCCGCGTGATGGGTGGCGGCTTCGGTGGATGCACGATCAACCTTGTCAAAGAAGATTTATATGATGCATTCATCACAACCGCAAAAGAAAAATTCGCCGCTAAGTTCGGTCATGAACCGAAGGTTTATGATGTCGTGATTTCGGATGGTGCCCGCAGACTGTAATAATCATGAGACGATACATCGTCATAGTGCTTGTGCTTTTCTCCTCTCTGGGTCTTCTGGCTCAGGATCCGCCGCAGGAGCTTTGCGTCGGCTGCATGGGCTTTGCCTGCTGGCAACCTCCCGAGAATCCCGATGGGTTGTTGGGGTATCGCCTTTGGCTTGAAGGTAATGTGATAGGCGATGTTGATACCATTGAATATCAGATTGATACAGACACTTTGCAGAACTTCATGGAATACACTTTCTCTGTAGCTGCCATTTATCCTGAAGGTCTGTCCGAAGTTGTGTCGTTCCTTTTCCAGTATCGTCCTTCCTATTATTATGACCCTCCCAGGAATTTCAAGGGAAGGTTTATCGATGAAAACAAGGTGAAGCTGACCTGGACTGCCTATTACAGGGATAATAAAGAGCAAAGTCAAGAGCAAAGTCATTCGTCATGGGTCGGTTATGTCACTCATCCTGGCGCAGGGTATAACAACGGTTGGGACATCAGTGCGTTGCATGATGGATTGACCGCTTACGGGTTCAATGTGAATCACGACGAAGGGCTTTGGATCATGGATCAGTTTCATGTACCCGATGGATGGACGGCTGGTGGCATTTACGGTTTCGGGTTTTTCCTCTTTCAAGACGCCACGCCCATATCAACAATTAATGGTGCCTATATGGCTGTTTACGATGGTGACCCTCTGAACGGTGGGCAGCTTATTGCAGGCAGCTTGGACACCTTGACTCCCAGTTCCTCGTATATGGCACAAGTATATCGCACCAGCGAGGATGATTTCACCGAAGTAAACCGACCTGTGACATGCATTAATGTCGGTCTTAATCCTGGAGAAATCCCAGCTGGGCCAACCTATTGGTTTATAGTTTCTTTCACGGGTTCGCTGAAAGGTGGTGTGTATGCTGTTCCATGCACTGCTTTGGGTCAAACCACCACGGGTGAGGCTCGAATCTATGACCCGGAAAATGGCTGGCAACCCCTTCTTGACCCTGGGACAGGCACACAACAGGGTATAGCATTTTATACTGGTGGTCCCGGCAACGGAGGTGTTTACCCTGCGGAATACAGCGACCTTTACCGCGATGGCGAACTCATTGCCCATGGGATTGGTCAAGGGTATTCGGATCATGAATACATTGATGAGAACGTGACGCCTGGCGTTCATAGTTATAGTTTAGTGAATGTCTATTACGATGGTTGGGAACAATTATGCCTGAACAAGTCGGAATACGTAACTATCGACGTGCGACGCTGCTATCCACCGAAAAACTTTGAGGTGGAATCTGCGTCTTTGGACGACAATCTGACGGTCAGCCACCTCACCTGGGACGAAGAAGACGACATTCCGCAGCGTGAAGACATCAAGACCTTCTATGAGATATACCGTAAACGTTTCGGCGACAATCATTTCAATTTAATAGGTGTCCTGCATAAAGACGAGGGCCTTGACTCGTTCGAATATTATGACACCGTTCCGGAGGGTATCTATTATTACCGAATCAATGATTACAATGTATATCCATCGGGCTCTGTCCAAAGCAGCTATGCTGGGCAATATGGCGACTGCGACATTCCTTATTGGGTGGATACGGATATTCCTGTCAGTGCCGAGTTGCAATGGAATAATGGATCCGAAGGCGCAATGGTTCATTGGGGCGAACTTGTTGAGGGCGAACTTCGTTATGACAACGGTGAGTTTATCGACGTTTATGACGATTCAAACGAAGAGCATCAATGGGGTATCTGCATCAATTACGGCGGACCACATCGTTTTTCGCTATTAAAATCCGTTTCGCTTTATACTGTGGCTGACGGAAACTATGACATTTTGGTTTACGAAGGCTATAATCAACCGGAAACGCTTCTTGCCCAAAAAACAGTACAACTTTCGGGCACTAATCAATGGCATACGGTGAGCATTGACAGCATCTGTGTTTTTGGTTACTCCCCCTTGTGGATCACAATTCGCACACAAAACATCGACCAACCAATGGCATACGGAGGCAATAATGGTTCATCGGATAACGGTCGTTGGATTTATAATCCCGGTAACCACAGATGGGATAAGACCTATATTGACGGTTCTTTCATGATCAGAGCCAACTACAGCACCCGATTCAATGTCGAGGATTGGCCTCTTGTTCCGGAACCGTCGTTTGGAGTGTTGCACTACAACTTGTATCGGTCAACGGATCATCATGACAATGAGTTGGTGGCAACCATACCATTCACCCTCGACTTCAATTATTATGTGGAGTATTTCGATCCTCACGATGACCCAACGCAAGAATGTTATTATTATCAGTTGACCTTAACCTACCGTGATGGTGAGGATGGCTCGTATTGCGAGACCACGCCCATGCCCAATTCGGACAATCCTTTGGTTGATTGGGCGGAAGTCTGCACCACTTGGGAATCGGAAGAAACAGCTGATGACCAAGCCATGTTGTATCCCAACCCCACGACAGGCCTTCAGACTATTACTATGGAGCGTTTCCACCATGCCGAAGTTTATGACCTGACAGGTCGATTGATGAAACACAGCAATAGCAACACTTTGGATTTCAGTAATTTAACGAAAGGTATATACATATTGAAAATAGTCGATAATTCAGGAAACATCATTAATAAAAAAGTTATCAAACAATAAACACAATGAAACCAACATTATTAGTTTTAGCCGCTGGTATGGGCTCGCGTTACGGTGCCCTGAAGCAGATGGACGGCGTAGGTCCGAACAACGAAGCCATCCTCGATTATTCCATTTACGACGCCAAGCGCGCCGGTTTCGGCAAGGTGGTATTTGTGATCCGCGAGGACTTCGCCGAGGCGTTCAAGAAAGTGAACAACGCCGAGAAATTCGGTATTCCCGTGGAATATGTGTATCAGTCGCTCGACAAGCTGCCGGAAGGCTTCAGCGTGCCTGAAGGCCGTGTGAAACCTTGGGGCACCTGCCATGCCGTGCTGATGGCCAAGGACGTGATTCATGAACCCTTCGCCGCCATCAACGCCGACGACTTCTACGGCAAGGAAGCCTACGAAGTACTGGCACAATACCTCATGGAATGCGAAGGCAAGACGGGCGCCTACAGCATGGTGGCCTACAAGTTGCGCAACACCATGTCGGACTTCGGCACGGTGAGCCGCGGCATCTGCACCGCCGACGAAGAAGGCCATCTCCAGACCATCGTGGAACGCACCGCCATCGGCCACACCGAGGACGGCGGCGCCGCCTACACCGACGAGACCGGCAGCCATCCGCTGGATATGGACTCGCTGGTGTCGATGAATTTCTTCGGATTTACCCCCGACTTCTTCGCCTATTCCGAAAAGGGTTTCGTCGAGTTCCTGAAAGGCCCCGCCCAAACCAACATCAAGGCCGAGTTCTTCATCCCGCTGATGGTCAACCAGAGCATCCACGACGGCTCAGCCAAGCTGAAGGTGCTCTCGAGCAACGCCTCGTGGTTCGGCGTCACCTACAAGGAAGACAAACCCGACGTGATGCGCAAGATCCGCGAGCTGATTGAAAAGGGCGTTTATCCCAATAAATTATGGAATTAGGAATTCGGAATGCGGAATTCGGAATTCGGAATTCGGAATTTCCTTATCTGAAAAGCAATTCCGCATTCCGCATTCATAATTCCGAATTTAAAACAGTATGAACATCGAAGTAAAAACCTGGGGCAAGACCCCTGACGGGAAGGACATCAAGCTCTACACGATGACCAATGCCAACGGCATCAGTGTGCAGCTGTGCGACATCGGTGCGGGCATCGTCAGCATTCTCACCCCCGACCGTAATGGTCAAATGGATGACATCGTGCTGGGTTACCCTGATCCTTTGTCGTACTACGGCGACGGTCCCTGCGCAGGCAAGATTCCGGGACGTTTCGCCAACCGCATCGCCAACGGGCGCTTCAAGATCGATGACGTGGAATACCAATTGGACCTGAACACGGGTGATGGCAAGCACCATCTTCACGGAGGTCCCATCGGATTCTCCAACCAGAAATGGGCCAGCCGCATCGAAGGCGAGAGCGTGGTGTTCACCTATCTTAGCGCTGACGGTGAGGCAGGCTATCCCGGCGAGATGGTGGCCAAAGCGCGTTACACCCTCAACGACGAGAATGAGTTGAACCTGAGACTTGGAGCTTGGACTACGGCGCCTACCATCGTCAACATGACCAACCATACGTACTTCAACCTGAAGGGCGAAGGCCATGGTGACATCCTCGACCATAAGCTGAAGCTGAACGCCTCACGCTGGTTGCCCGCCACCGACGAGCTCATCACCACTGGCGAGATGGCTTTTGTGAACGACACGCCCATGGACTTCACTGAAGGCAAGCTCATTGGTTGCGACATTCACGCTGACTTCGACGCGTTGGTCAACGGCAAGGGCTACGACAGCTGTTGGGTGATCGATGATATCGCCAAGGACAAGCTGTGCCTGGCTGCTGAACTGTCGCATGAGGGCAGCGGCCGTATGGTACAGCTTTATACCACCCAACCTGGCATTCAGGTCTATACCGGCAACTGGCTGAGCGGATGTCCAGAGGGTAAAAACGGCCATGTGTACCACGATTACGAGGGTGTGGCGCTTGAATGCCAGGCCCTCCCCGACTCGCCTAACAAGCCGAATTTCCCGAACACCTTCCTTCGTCCAGGTGAGGAATATAAGGAAATAATCATATTTAAGTTTTCAAACTTTTAGTTGTTTTTGACAATAGTTTTAAATCTAATATTTCTATGGAAACAACCGTTAAAAAACAAAACTTCACCATCCCGATCATAGTGATGATACTCTTGTTCGGAATGATTTCGTTTGTCACCAACTTGGCATCGCCCATGGGTGACATTCTGAAAAACCAGTTCAACATCCCTAATTGGCAGGGTACCTTGGGTGTGTTCGCCAACTTCATCGCGTACGCGGTGATGGGTATTCCTTCAGGTAACCTGCTTCAGAAGAAGGGCTACAAGAAAACGGCACTCATCGCAGTGATCGTAGGCTTGGTCGGTGTCGGTATCCAGACCCTTTCAGGTGTCTTTGGAAGCTTTGCCGTTTACCTCCTTGGCGCGTTTGTGGCTGGTTTCAGCATGTGTTTGCTTAACACCGTCGTCAACCCGATGCTGAACCGTCTGGGTGGTGGTGGCAACAAGGGCAACCAGCTCATCCAGATTGGAGGTTCCTTCAATTCGTTGTGTGGCACTGCCGTTATCATCATCACTGGCCTGCTCATCCCCAGCATCGTGGATGCCAAGATCAGCGATGTCTTCCCGTTGATGTTCACCGCAATGGGTATCTTCGCTTTTGCTTTCCTCGTCATCTTGTTGACCAAGATCCCTGAGAATGAGCAAAGCCAAAAGACCGTTGCTCAAGTCAAGGGCGGTAAAGGCCCCATGGCTTTCCGTCACTTCGTACTCGGTGCCATTGCCATCTTCATCTATGTCGGTGTTGAGGTAGGTATCCCGAATGTCCTGAATAAATGGCTCCAGAATCCACAACTCAACGTGCTTGGTGATGGCGTCAATGCTGAAGCTGTGGCTGGTTCGGTTGCGGCCACCTATTGGTTCCTGATGCTTATCGGGCGTTTGATTGGTGGTATTATTGGTAGCAAAGTATCGGCAAAGGCAATGCTTACCACGGTGTCGGTTATCGGTATTGTCCTCACCCTTCTGGCCATGTTTGGTCCTTCCTCGATGGTTAAGTTCCCCGCTTTCAACGGAGCTCATGGTTTCGGAATGGAGAACATCCCGCTCAACGCAGCTTTCTTGGTTTGCATTGGTCTCTGCACTTCAGTGATGTGGGGTGGCATCTTCAACCTTGCTGTTGAAGGTTTGGGAAAATATACCGAAAAGGCATCCGGCATCTTCATGGCTTTGGTTTGTGGCGGTGGCATCCTGCCTTTGTTACAAAATGCCATCGTCGATGGTTTGGATGGTGTTGGTTACCTCCAGAGTTACTGGGTGATCGTCATCGGTCTGGCTTTCTTGCTCTTCTATGCTCTTTGGGGCTCGAAGAACGTTAATAAGGACATCCCTGTGGAGTAACTTCGGTTACTTCACACGGATTTTCCTTCCGATACGAAGGACATCCGTTTTTTTCATGTTGTTAAGCTTACAGAGCTTGGCGACAGTAGTCTTATGATTGGCGGCAATCTTTCCCAAGGTGTCGCCTTTCTTTATTGTATAATACTGAGCCTGTTGATAGTCCGGCTTCGACGGCTTGGAGTCGATCACTGCGAAAGAATGTTTGCCGTCCAAGTCGTTGTAAGCCGCGTTCATGATCGACGATGAGATGGTGTATTCGCGGTTGACGGGTCGCAGCGAGTCGTTCAGGTTGTGAGAGAACAGCCAGTCATAGGTGCTTTGAAGATAGAAGATGCGTGCAAGGTGGGAATGACCTTCCTTGGGCAGCTTGTCGAACAGCAGACGGCTGGTGTCGCCACATTGTATCATGGTGTTGACGACGCGTTCGGAGTATCTGACGGGCACGTCTTTGTCGGCGGTGCCGTGGATGATCCACAGTGGCACTTCGGTGAGTCCGCAGAGCGAGTCGATGGACGCCCCGCCGCATAAGGCCATGGCTGCAGCCACCTTGTCGGGATATGTCGCTGTGAAGTTGATGGTGCCATAGCCGCCCAGGCTCATCCCGAGCACATAGAGGCGACAGGTGTCGACGGCATAATGTTCTTTCACCCAGTCGTACACCTCCATCACTTTGTCGGGTTTCCAGGAGACGATATTCGTTTGGGGGGCGACGACGAAGGCATCGATGTCGCGACCTCTTTTCATGGCATCGATGGGACCGTAACGCAGCACGTTGGCCAGGTTCTTTCCGCAGAGGCTTCTTCCGTGAAGGAACAGCACAACGGGTTTGTCGGCGATGGTATCGTTGTAATCTTCAGGTACATAGAGCCAAAAGTCGTAACCGTCCTTGATGGAGTCACGACAAGCGATCAACTGTGCCGATACCAGCATGGGCATCAGGCACAAACACAATATCAACAGCTTTTTCATGAAGAAGATAACGACCTTTGCCGGGATTTATTGTTTCCTCACCGGGTCGCAAGTCAGTCCCACTCCAAGTTTCTTGAAGATTTTGCGGTCGACCTCGCTGAGCATGACGGTGGAATGCACCTGGCAGCCTTCGAATTGTGGGAGTACTTCCAGAGCCTTGCGGCAGTTCTCGTTTTCTGGGCTTAGCACGGAGAGGGCAATGAGCACTTCGTCGGTGTGGAGGCGCGGGTTGTTGCCGCGGAGGTATTCCACTTTGGTCTTCTGGATGGGCTCGATCATATACTGAGGGATGAGTTTCAGATCGTGGTCGATGCCTGCCAGGTACTTGGTGGCGTTGAGGATGAGGGCGGCGCTGGGGCCCAGCAGTGTGCTAGTCTCTGCGGTGATGATGGTTCCGTCGGCGAGTTCGATGGCGGTGCAGTCCACTCCGCTTCTTTCTTTGCGTTCACGGGCGGCCACTACGCACTTACGGTCTTCGACGCTAATCTTGGCTTGGTTGAGGAGGGTTTTGATCTTGGTCACCTCGTTCTCGTTGCCTCCCCCATCGGCCATGGTGTTCAGTGCGGTGAAGTAACGGCGTATGATCTCGTCGTTGGCGGCTTTGCAGCACACCTCGTCGTCGCTGATGCAGAAGCCCACCATGTTCACACCCATGTCGGTAGGCGACTTATAGGGGCACTTTCCGTAGATGCCCTCGAACAGGGCGTGCAACACGGGGAAGATCTCCACGTCGCGGTTGTAGTTGACGGCCACTTTGCCGTAAGCCTCAAGATGCAGAGGATCGATCATGTTGACGTCGGCGAGGTCGGCGGTGGCCGCTTCGTATGCCATGTTGACGGGGTGTTTCAGCGGGAGGTTCCACACGGGGAAGGTCTCGAACTTGGCGTAGCCCGCGTTGATGCCACGTTTCTGTTCGTTGTAGAGTTGGCTGAGGCATACGGCCATCTTGCCGCTGCCGGGACCTGGAGCGGTGACGATGACCAGGGGACGGGTGGTCTCCACGTAGTCGTTTTTGCCAAAGCCCTCGTCGGAGTCGATGAGTTCCACGTTGTGCGGATAGCCGTCGATGAGGTAATGGTAGTATGCCTTGATGCCGAGATGTTCCAGTCGTTTGCGGAAGGCGACGGCGCTACTTTGTCCGTTGTAGTGGGTGATGACCACGCTGCTCACCAGGAAGCCACGTTTTTGGAACTCGTTGCGGAGACGAAGCACATCCACGTCGTAGGTGATGCCCAAGTCGCTGCGCATCTTGTTTTTCTCGATGTCGGTGGCACTGATTACGATGATGATCTCGGCGCTGTCGCTCAGGTTCTGGAGCATTTGCAACTTGCTGTCTGGCTTGAATCCAGGCAGCACGCGGCTGGCATGATGGTCGTCGAAGAGTTTTCCTCCCAACTCCAGATACAGCTTGTTACCGAATTGGCTAATACGTTCGCGGATGTGTTCACTTTGTATCTTCAGATACTTTTCGTTGTCGAAGCCTATTTTCATGGTTCACTGGTGTTTTCGAAGAATTCCTTGACCACTTTCTCGTTCACTTCCCGGAAATCGTACTCCTTGTAAATTTTGCCATTGTCAAGAAGGATGATGATGGGGATCGCCCCGTTGGTAAGCTTCATGAGAAAGATGGGGTCGTCGTATATGATGTATGGTAGTTTTTTTGACTCTGATTCGATGAAGAAGTTCTTCACCTGTTCCTCGGAACCCATGAAGACATATTGGATGTTTTCTTCCGGGAAGCCATTGTGCTCCTGCATCAGGCCAATCTTTTTCGCAGCTATCTTGCAGTAGTCACAACTAGCTGAGAAAATACCGACCATTTTTCTTCCTTCATTCAGTTTGAGGGAGTCCAGTGGAGGGTTTTGTATGGCGTAATACAACAAGTTGGGCTCGACGTATCCATACAGGGGTTCGCTGTCATAATAGAAGTTGTCAGGGGGTGATGCCACGAATACCGCGGCGGTGCATCCAATCACGATGCCGGCCACTGTCAGTACTTTTCGCTTAAGAGGCTTTTCTTTTACCTTATAGATTAATGCGAACAGGATTAGCAGTACAGCGTTTTTGAGGATGGTCTGCCAGGGATTGAATTCCACCATCTCACCGAAGCAATGGCAGTTGTCGGTGCGTCCCAGTATGAGAGCGTAGGCCATGAGGAGTGTGTAGCACACAAGCATCGTCACACAGCCCCACCATACCGGCTTGTGAAGGCGGTTGATGACCAGCCCGATGCCTAGTATGAGTTCCGCTATGATGGCGATTCGGGCAATGATGAACGAAGCGGATAGGTTGAAGATGTGGTAGCTATAGATGTAAAGCTCAAACTTGTCCATATCGGCGACCTTGAGTATGGCGGAAAGGATGAACACCAGTCCGAGAACTACTTTCAAGATAAGGGCAAGTCGCTGTCTCATAAAAAAAACAATAAGGACGGCTAAAAACTAGCCGTCCACCAAAATGTTGATTAATTCAATTATTACCGCCGTGGTTTGTTAGTTGGTTGATAATATGCTCAAACCAGTTTTCATCTTCATCCAGATGAACCTCTTTACAAGTCACTTGCCCCCACCCTACGATTTCTTTTGCTTTGTCATTGCAAGTGCCATGTTCCATCATGTAGTAGTCTTCGCCCAACATGACGTCCTCGTTGTCGACGTATGCAAAACACTGGCAGTATTTTACCTTTTGGCAGGAAGAGAATGCCAATACCAGGAATGTGAATGCTATGACGAGGATGCCTTTTTTCATAACGTTGCGCAAAATTACAAAATTCTTTTTAAAAAAATCAAAAACCTTTCAATTGTTTTTCGACGTCGCGGCGAGAGTCTTTGGTCTTGAGTGATTCGCGCTTGTCGTAGTAATGTTTGCCTCGAGCCAGGGCGATGTCGAGTTTTGCCAGACCTTTATCATTAATAAAAAGCACCACGGGGATGATGGTCAGGCCTTTCTCTTGTACCTTGGTTTTGAGTTTTCGCAGTTCCCGTGCGGTGAGTAGCAGTTTACGGTCGCGTTTGGGATCGTGGTTGTTGAAGCTGCCGCGTTCGTATTCGGCGATGTGCATCCCAACAACAAAGAGCTCGTCGCCCTTGAAGGTGCAGTATGAGTCGGCCAAACTGGCTTTGCCGTTGCGGATTGACTTGATCTCAGTCCCTGTCAGCACGATGCCTGCTGTGATCCGATCCATGAGGAAATACTCATGCTCGGCGCGTTTGTTCTTTATATTAATAGTGTTGTTTTTCTTCTCCATTGTTAAAATCCAATGCAATAGCCCACCCTGATCACGAAGGGACTGGCGTATGGGCTGTAATAGTCCCACGATAGATTGTAGAGTATCGAATAATACGTATAGCTGTTGCCCCAATATTGGCGATATCCACCTCCAACAAAGACGGAGTTATACCAAGAGGAAGCACTGGTTTCTATTGCCTTTCCACTGACCAGAAGGCACATCTCTTCGTCTTCGGCTTGAAGATATAAGCCTCTAAAAATCTCATAGTTGAGGTAGGCCGACCCGCTGAAGTAATGGCAAAAATAGTTGCCGTAGTTATAGTTGCGGTAATGATAATATAGGTCATATCCCAGACGGACACCGGCTTCCAAGCTGCGTGTCAGGCGGTAGCCAGCTTGGGGGGCCACTCCCACATAGAAGCTGCTATTGTAGAATCCAAGACCGAAATCACCTCCAACGACCACTTTTTTCTTCATATATTCGGGACCACCGAAGGTTTGGGCGCTGAGTTGTTGCGTTACTGTAACGGCCAGAATCATAGCCACTGCTAAAGTGAATAATCTCTTCATCATTATACGATTTTGCTGCAAAGATAGTTAATAATAGGCAAAATGAATAAAAATAGCTAATTTTGTGCCAAATTTCGAGTAATGAAACGATACTGCATCCTTATACTGTTTCTTTTGACCTTGTTTTCCGCTTGTCGCAAGGAGAACGCCATCAGCACTGATCCCAGTCATCGCCTGTCGTTTTCGGTTGATACGGTGATGTTCGACACGGTGTTCACCACCCTAGGCTCTTCGACGCATCAGTTGAAGGTTTACAACCCTTATAAAGAAGACCTCAGCATCAGTGAGATCCGTTTGATGGGCGGCGAACAGTCGAGGTTCAAGCTCAACTTCGACGGTGAGGCGGGCACGGTGTTTCAGGATAAGATCGTTCCTGCCAATGACAGTCTCTTCGCTTTCCTGAAGGTCACCATCGACCCTTCCGATGTGAACACTCCTTTTATTGTGGAGGACAGCATCATGTTCATCACCAATGGGAACACCCAGATGGTCAAGTTGGTGGCATACGGACAGAATGCGCGTTACATCGTGGCCGACCGTGTTATTACAGGTTATCCGAAGTTCAAGATCATCGCTGACAGTCTCGAGACGGTGCATTGGACCAATGAACTGCCCTATGTGATCTATGGTTATGCTTTGATTAATTCCTACGGCACCCTTCATATCCACGAGGGCACGCAGATCTATGTGCATGATGGTGGTGGCATCTGGTCGTGGAGCGACGGGCAGCTCATTATCGAAGGCACGGCGGAGAATCCCGTGGTGATTCAGGGCGACCGTCTGGAACCGTTTTTCAAGAACCAACCGGGACAGTGGGACCGTATCTGGTTGATGGATGCACGTCCCGACGCTGACCATCTCATCGACCACGCCGTCATCCGGAATGGTTTTATAGGCATCCAGGCCGAGTCGTTCATCCATGCGACGCAGGCGGCTTTGCGCATTAATAACACCATAATCGAGAATCTGACGGGCATGGGTATTTATGCCGTGCTTTATGCCATCGAGGCCAACAATGTGGTCATCGACAACTGCGGGCAGTATGCCATTGCTGTCACACAGGGTGGCGACTATCTGTTGCGGCATTGCACCTTGGGCAATTACTGGTGGCAGTCGCCGCGCACCACTTCTTCGTTGTTCATTTCCAACTATGTGGATCAGGATGGCGAGCATTACGAGTTCCCGTTCCATTGGGAAATGTACAATAGCATTGTGTACGGTGCTCAGGAGGAGGAGTTTGGCTCGGCTTTGGCGGCGCAGGAGTACGATACCACCTATCTGTTCGACCATTGCTTGATGAAGACCAGCAAGTTTAGCAATGACGCTCCTGGCTTCAATGCCTGCATCTTCAACCAGGATCCTCTGTTTGTGGATTATCGCAGTTACGACCTTCATCTGAGTGATGTCCTCTCCCCTGCTGTCGGCGCTGGCAGTCCGGTGATTGCCAACGAAGTTCCTTTCGATATCGAGGGTAAGGATCGGAGGAACACTCCGGATCTGGGGGCGATTCAGTTAATGCGGAATTAGGAATTATGAATGCGGAATTACCTTGTCTGAAAAGCAATTCCGCATTCCGCATTCATAATTCCTAATTCCTAATTCTTACTCCGGATGGTCTCGGTAATAATCCTTTAACAAATCGGGAAGTTTACGCATGGCGGCTTGTTCGCGCCATTGCTTGCGGACATCTTGGGCGGGAACGCCGAAGACGGCCTTGCCGGGTTCGATGTTCTTGTCCACGGCAGAGGTGGCCAGCACCACGGCGCCTTCGCCGATGACGAGGTCCTTGTTGACGCACACACGTCCCCACAGAATCACGTCGTCTTCGATGCGGGTGACGCCGGCAATGGCGGCATGGCTGCCTATGAGGCAGTTGCGTCCGATATAACTGTCGTGGCCAACCTGGCAATGGTTGTCCATCTTGGTTCCGCGGCGGATGGTGGTGTCGCTGGTGACACCTTTGTCGATGCTGCACAAAGCACCGATCTCCACATCATCCTCAATCACCACGCGGCCAAACGACTCGAACTTCTTGTAGCTGTCGGCCCGGCGTTGGAAATAATAGGCGTCGGCACCGATCACACTGCCAGAGTGGATGATGACGTTGTCGCCAATCACACAGTAGTCGTAGATGGTGACATTGGGATGGATGATGCAGTTTTTGCCGATAACGGCATGGTTCCCGACAAAAGAGCCGGGCATCACGATGGTCCCCTCGCCTATCTCTGCCGAGGGACTGATGGCCTCGGTGCAGGTCTCCTTGGGACGGTAATGACGCATCGCACGGAGAAAGGCATCGAAAGGATCGTCGTGAATGAGCAGGGCCTTGCCCTCGGGGCATTCCACGCGCTTGTTGATCAAGACTACCGTGGCCGCCGAGTTCAAGGCCTTGCCATAATACTTGGGGTGATCCACAAAGGTCACGTCGCCGGGCTCAACCTTATGAATCTCGTTGAAGCCCGTGATGGGGAACTTCGGGTCACCGACATATTCCGCGCCGATCATCTCGGCGAGTTTTTTCAATGTGGTCTGCGGGATTTTCATCAGGCTTTCACACGTTCGCAATATTCACCGGTGCGGGTGTCCACACGGATCATATCGTCGGTGTTGATGAACAGAGGCACACGGACCATGGCGCCAGTCTCAACGGTAGCTTCCTTCAGAGCGTTGGTGGCAGTGTTGCCCTTCTCGCCAGGCTCGGTGTAGGTGACTTGCAGCACGGTCTTCACAGGCATCTCAGCGTACAGGATGGTCTCTGTTGAAGCATCAACCACGACGTCGACGATGTCGTTTTCCTTCATGAACTTCACACCTGTGATGTTGTCGCCGGCGATCGGAATCTGATCGTAGGTCTCGGTGTGCATGAAGATGAAGTCTTCACCTTCCTTGTAAAGGAACTGGTAAGGACGGTGTTCCACGCGGACATCTTCCAGCTTCACACCGATGTCGAATCTCTTTTCAAGTACGTTGCCGCTGAGGACATCCTTCAGCTTGATACGCATGATAGTGTTGCCTTTACCGGGCTTAACATGTTGGAAGTCAATGCAGAAATAAATCTTTCCGTCCATGCGGATGGCGCTTCCGATCTTTACATCTTGACTAAGCATAGTTCAAATTTATAATTGTTAATTTAGAATTTTGAATTAAAGAGGCAAAATTACGAAAAAAAGTTAAAACTCTGTATTTTTTTATCAAGAATTAGGGAATTGGGGGTAAATCTTCACTTGAAGACAATGTCGGTAAGCACCTCGCGGCCTGCCAATTGGTTGAGGTTTTTCATTAAAACCGACTTCGAATAGCTCAGTTCGTTGCGGAGGCTGTCGGAGGTGAGTCTCACGAAAAGCACACCTTCTTTAATATAAAGGTCTTTGGTGTATTGTGCGATGAAAGGGCCCACAATGCTTTCCCAGCCGTTGATGATGTTGACCTCATTGAGGTAGCCGGGACCGCGCCGCTCTTCGTAGAAGGCCTTGATCAGCTCGCCTATCGTGTTCTGGTTCGGGTCATTCATGTTCGATGAGTTTTACGTGCCCCGCCTCCACCTCGAAGATGCGGTGGCTGATGTTTGTGTCTTCAAAAAGCCGCTCGATGCGTTGCTGTTGGGTGTCGGTGATGAACACTTGCCCGAAATGGTCGTCGCCCACCAGACGCACCAACTTCATCACCCGTTGGTCGTCGAGTTTGTCGAAGATGTCGTCCAACAACAAAATGGGTTTGTAGCCGATCTTCTGGTAGTTGTATTCGAACTGGGCCAATCGGATGGAGACCACGAACGATTTCTGTTGGCCTTGCGAGCCGAACTTCTTCAGAGGATGTCCGTCGAGGAAAAAATCCAGGTCGTCCTTATGAATGCCAACATTGGTGTAACACGAGTAGGTGTCCTGTTGAAGATTCTCTTCAAGAAGTTGATGTAACGACTTGGTATCCAATTTTGAAGAGTATTTTACTTGAACCTTTTCTTTAGCACCGGAAACCACTTCGTAGTAGTGTTGGAAGATGGGATGGAACTCTTCGAGGAACTGCTTGCGTTTGAGGTGGATGTCGTCGGCGCAGGTACAGAGTTGGTCGTCCCAGAGTTGCAGTAGCGAGCGGTCGAAATGGTGTGTGTCGGCGAACTGTCGGAGTTGCATGTTGCGTTGCAGCAGTGCGCGGTTGTATTTGAGCAGTGCGCTGAGGTAGAGCGGGTCGAACTGTGAGATGACGCCATCGATGAACTTGCGTCGCAGTTCGCTGCCGTCGTTGATGAGGTCGCGGTCGTAGGGTGAGATCATCACAAGGGGGAACTTCCCGATATGGTCGGAGAGGCGGTCATATTCTTTTTTGTTGAAGCGGAACGACTTCTTGGCGTCGCGTTTCTGGACGCACGACACCAGCTCGTTTTCCTTGTCGTCGAAGCCATAAGTCCCATGGATGCTGAAGAAGTCCTGGTCGTGCCGGATGTTGAGCTTGTCGGTGGCCCCGAAGAAGCTCTTGCAGAACGAGAGGTAATAGATGGAATCGAGGATGTTGGTCTTCCCTGCCCCGTTGAGGCCGACGAAGCAGTTCACGTTCTCCGAGAACGTCAGGTCGGCGCTCTCGCAGTTCTTGAAGTTGGCCAGTCTCAATTCTTTCAGGTACATTTAGAACTTATTGAGATCCATGGTGATGGTGAGGTAGTTGGGCGACATGACGACGCTTCTGCGCGAGCGGGCGTAGCTGATTTCGAACATTTTGATTTTGACGGCGAGTCCGGCAGAGAATCCCACCAAGGTGCGTTCTTTTGGGACGTCCATGGCATAGCGTTGTCCATAGTCGAAGGCGGAGCGCAGCACGATGTTTTTGCCCAGGGTGAGTTCGCCGCCTATGACCAGGTGACAGGCCGCATTGCGTATAAACTGGGCGACTTTGCTTTCCTCTTCCAATTGGCCGGTGATCGGGTTGGTGTGTTGTTCGATGTAGGTGGGTGTCATCATGAGCTTGTTCCAGTGCTGGATGTCGTCATACCAAAGCATCACGGTCACGGGCAGGTGTTCTAGCTTGCGTGATGCGCCGAAATCGATTGAGAAAGGCAGCGGGTCGCGTGAGGAGTTGATGTTGTTGAACAGTTGGGTGCCGATGTTACGGGCGTTGAGTGAGAAGGTCCATCCGCTGTTGCTATGGTACATGCCGGCCACATCGACGGCGAGGGCTCCGGCGGAATAGCTTTCGTATTGGATGCCTGCGTATTTCACTGCGGCGCCGATGTTCCAGTTGGGGGTGAGCTGTCGTCCCCATCCGATGTTCACTGAAAAGTCGGAACAGCCGAAATTGCCAGTGATCACGCCGCTTTCCGAGGTTTCGTCGAAATGGCCGTAGTTGTGGTACTGCACGGTGGCGGCATAGCTGCCGATGCTGTTGAAGGTGTGGGCGTATTGAAGTGTTGCGAAGTTGATGTCGGTGTAATAATCCACGTATGAGAGTCCCATCTTGTTGTTCATTCCCTCGCCGATGGTGGCGGGGTTGAAGGTGGCCAATTGGATGTCGTTGTCGTAAACGGGCAGCGGCAGTCCCCCCAAGGCGGCTACGCGAGCGGAGTTGGTGGTCCTCAGGAACGAGTAGGTTCCGTTGGTCTGTTGCGCTGTCGCCCCCACAGCTAACAGTAGAGCCAATATGGTGATTACACGCTTTCGCATAATTGTTTAATATCTTTTAACTTTTAACTTTTATCTTTTATCTCTTATCTCTTAACTTTCCGTTCTCCGTTCTCCGTTTTCCACTCACACCAGCCCTCTCCCCGTCTTCATGATCTTTCCATCGGCATTGAGTTTTTCTGAGAGCTTGTCGAGGATTCCGTTCACGAAACGGCGGCTGTCGGGGGTGCTGTAGTATTTCGAGATCTCGATATATTCGTTGATGGTGACTTTCACCGGGATGTCATGGAACTGTTGGAACTCTGTCAAGGCCATGAAGATGATGATTTTGTCCATCAAGGCGATGCGGTCGTAGTCCCAGTTGGAGATGTTGGCTTTCACTAGTTCGCGATACTCATCGGCGTTTTTCATGGTGAGACGGAACAGTCGCACGATGAAGTTCTTGTCGTCGTTGGTCTCGCCGTTTTCGGTCTTGAAAGCGGCTGGGATCTTGGTGTCGGGACCGAAGTCCTCTTCCATCTCGTTGAAGAATTTCCAGAGGAGGAACAGGCAGATTTGGTAATCGCTATTGAAGACCAGGTTTTTGTCGGAATAGAAGTCGAACAGCACGTCGTCCTCGGCCATATAGTTGTCGATGATGCTGAGGATTAGTTTTTTATCGAGTGCGAAGCTGCTTTTTTCGCTATTCATATATTCCTGGTATTCAGGATATTCACGCATCCTGTTGTAGAAACCACGGATGAAGTCCTCTCGGTCGTTGTCCCAGTTGATCTTGTACTTTTCCTGAAGAGCCTGGAGGTCGCGGTTGTTTTCGAGGGCGTTGATGACGCGGTTGTTGACGAACTTGCGGTTCGGGTTGAGGTCTTCCTGTGTGGGGAAGTTTTTGTGCATGTTCTCCTCGATGCGGCGTTCGGCGAAGCATTTCACCTCGACCCAGAATGTCAGTTGGCGGATAAATAGTTCATAAAGGCTGTCAACACTGTCGAGAAGACGGCGTTCGGCGGCCAGCAGGTCAGTCTCTTCGGCTTGATGGTAGGCGTAGATCTGCTGCAACACCTTGACTCTCAAAAACCTTCTGTTAAGCATAAAAAGAAAAAATTGTTCATTGGTTTAAACTGCAAATTTACTAAAAAATTATTTACCTTTGCAATCATTATTGAAAACTTCAAAACTTTAAAAATTAAAAACTATGATTAGCAAAAAATTGGCAAAAGCCATCAACGACCAGATCAACGCTGAGATGTGGTCGGCCTATCTCTATCTGAGCATGTCGCAGGACATCTACGCCAAAGGTTTCAAGGGCATCGCCCACTGGTACAAAGTCCAGTTCCTCGAGGAACAGGCCCATGCCGCCATCATGATCAACTATCTGCATTCGCAGGACGAAAAGGTGATTCTCGCCCCCATCGCCAAGGTGCAAACCAGTTGGAAGACCGTCTTGGCTGCTTTTGAGGACACCCTCGCCCACGAGAAGAAGGTGACCGCCATGATCAATAATCTGTGCGACATCGCCGACGAGGACCACGACCGCGCCGCAGCCAACTTCCTGGCTTGGTTCATCGACGAGCAAGTCGAGGAAGAGGAGAACGCCCGCGACCTCATCGCCCAATGCAAGATGATCGACGGCCACATGGGTGGCATGATGATGCTCGACAAAGAGCTCGGTGCCCGCGAGTACCACACTCCTTCACCGCTGAAAGATTAAAACGGAACCCCGAAGGGCTCACCGACCGAAAGGGAGGTAAAACGGAAAATTAAAAGCCTCGCAATACTGCGAGGCTTTTATTGTTGTTAGGAAAAACTTCCGCTTACTTGGTGATGATCACTTTCACGGTTTGTGAAGCGTTCTCGGCGTCGGCTTTGATGAAGTAAACGCCGTTGCTCAGGTCGTTCAAATACCTCTCAAAGGTAGTGTGGTTCAAACCGTTGAAGTGATAGGTCTTGAGCATGTGGCCCATGACGTCATACACGCTGAGTTCGGCGATGCTGACTTCGTTGAGGCGGATGTGGACTTCGCCTTTGGACGGATTGGGAAACACTGAGAGGATGTTGTTCTGGGCTGTGAAGGTGTCGTCGACATGAAGCACTTCGAAGGCGGCGGAGAAATCAGGGATGCCGTAACCGTATTTGCTGTCGGGATTGTCGGCACGGTTGCCGCATTGGCGCACCACGTCGCAGATCTCCTGAACCGAGGCGTACGGGAAGGCTTGGCGCAGGCAAGCCACGGCGCCAGCTAAAACGGGGCATGAGAACGAAGTTCCACTTCCATTGTAATAATCGCCCCACCAACCGCCAGGATTGCCAGAGGCAACATAGGTGTCCTCTCCCATTGCCATTACGTCGGGTTTGATGCGTCCGTCGTAGGTGGGACCCACCGAGCTGAAGTCGGCGCGGTTGCCGTTGGCGTCAACAGCACCCACGGTGAGGATGTGCTCTGCATCAGCGGGAATGCCCAGCGTGCAGTAGCCGTCATATTCGTTGCCAGCCGAGTTCATGCAGATAATGCCACGAGAAGCGGCAATCTCGGCACCGATGGTCATCGGGGCGGTGTGACCGTCGTAATGTTCCAGAGGATGATTCCACTGGCTCATGTCGAAATCGATGTAGCCCAGCGAGGTGGAGCAAACGTCAACACCCAGGCTGTCGGCATATTCGGCGCCTGAAACCCAGTTGTATTCCTCAATGATGTTTTCTTGATCGCCATCCTCTGTGTGGAACAGGTAGTAGGAGGCTTTTGGGGCAGTTCCCACCATGTTGTTCGGGTCGTAAGCTCCCATCGTGCTAAGGCAAGAGGTGCCGTGGGTGCTTTGCGTATACACCGAAGTGCTGCCATAGACGAAGTCGCGGGTGCCGAGCAGACGGCCTTCCTGTCGCATGTTGTCGAAACAGGAATGGATGTCGGTGCCCTCAAAACCGCCGTCCAACACAGCGATGACTACGCCGGTTCCATCGTAACCCATGTCGTGCAGCTGGTTCACCTTAAGCTGATACACCTGGTCGTGGGCGCCTCCGTAAAAGTCTTTCGCATTGCGTGCCAACCCGGAGTTCTTCATCTCAAACGAAAGGTTTTCCTCCTTTCGGAGCTGGGCTTCTGGATGGTTCTCGCAATTTCTTACAACTTCAATAAAATCAAGTGCATTAATAGCGTCAATTATAGTGCTACTTGAAGCATAGATCGAAACACCGTTCAACCATTTAGAGGGGTTAATCAGAGTGGCGCCGCAGTCGGCGACGGCTTGCAGATACTGCGGATTAACTGGGATGTCATACTCGTCGATGGCAATGCCGAGACGGGCACGGCGGTCCAAGGCGCGCTGGCTGAGGTACTCCTCGGGGGCGTCGATGGAATAAGGTGAGTCGTTCTTGTCGGTGAACTGCACCCAGTAGGTGTTGGTGGCAATCTGTGCCTTGGCAAAGACAACGGCCACCAAAGCTATGAGCAATAAGGATAATTTCTTCATTTTGTGTTTGATTTTAAAGATTTAAGGGGCAAAGATACAAAGATTTTCGTACTTTTGACAAAAATTTCAAATTATGCGCATCGATATCATTGCCATCTTTCCTGAGATGTTCCAAGGGCCTTTTACTGAGTCAATTATCAAACGAGCTCTCAATAAGGGCATTGTGGAAATCGAGCTTCACAACCTTAGGGACTATAGCACTGACAAACACAAGAAGGTCGACGACTATCCTTTCTCGGCCGGCGCGGGAATGGTGATGATGATAGAGCCGGTGGACAACTGCATCACGCATCTGAAAAGCCAACGGGACTACGATGAAGTGATCTATATGAGCCCCGACGGGGAGATGCTTGACCAGCCGCTCTGTAACCAACTCTCTCTGAAAGAGAACCTCATCATCCTCTGCGGCCATTACAAAGGCATCGACGAACGCATCCGTGAGCATCTCATCACCCGTGAGATCTCCATCGGCAACTATGTGCTCTCAGGGGGCGAACTCGGTGCCGCCGTGCTCGTCGACAGTCTGGTGCGATTGCTGCCTGGCGCCTTGGGTGACGAGACCTCTGCCCTCTCCGACTCGTTCCAGGACGGACTGGTCTCCCCTCCCGTCTATACCCGCCCTCGTGTTTATAAAGGATGGGAGGTCCCGGAAATCCTTTTGTCGGGCAACGACTTGAAGATTAATGAGTGGAAACTTGAGCAAGCTTGGAAAAGAACCAAGGAACGCCGCCCGGAAATGTACGAAAAATTGAAAAAAAGCGAATAAATTGTGTCCATCATTAGATTTTTTTGTATATTTGCACCCGTTTTTGACGAAAAATATATAAAAAAATATTATATAAAATGAAGAACACATTAATTCAATTCGTTGAGGATCAAGTCGTTGTAAAAGACTTTCCCAAGTTTAGAGCTGGTGACACAGTCACCGTCACTTACAAGATTGTTGAAGGCAACAAGGAACGTCTTCAGAAGTTCCAGGGTGTTGTCCTGAAACGCAGCGGTTGCGGCAAGACTGCCACCTTCACCGTGAGAAAGATATCGAACAATATCGGTGTCGAGCGTTGCTTCCCCGTCGCCTCTCCCATGATCGACAGCATCGAGCTGAACAAGGAAGGCGCCGTCCGCAAGTCACGTATCTACTACCTCAGAGGTCTCCGTGGTAAGAAAGCCCGTATCAAGGAAGCCAAACGCAAGGACTAATTCCTCGACAAGAGTTTATCAAAAAAATCCCGACCGATTGGCCGGGATTTTTTTTATTGGTTTTCCGTTCTCCGTTTAAAAACCTTCTTCCTAAGCATAAACACCGTTAGTACCGCCCAGAATACGACCAATATCCCCAAGGTTATCCAGGTGGACTGGAGACTCTGAGGAGCTATGCCCACCAGCAGCAGCACTGGGAAGCCTAATACCACTGCGGCAAGAGCCTGCAAAACCAGGTTGTTGGCAGCCGGAGTCTCAAACTTCGGGTCGATCTCACGCAATAGGATCATGCCATTCGAGGCGGTACCGGTAAGCATGCCGAACATCGAGAAGAAGCCTTCGTACTTGTAATCGGGATACAGATGCTTGCTGATCCACAGCACGTACACAAAGGTGACGATGGCGCCAAGCGCACAGATGATGCTGAAAGGCAACACAAACTTGCCGAATTCATCGAAACTGATGGCAGCGGTGCCAGCCACAATCATGATGTCGAAACAGAAACCTCCGATACGGTTCAACATGTAATTATTAATGTATTCGCGTTCCATGATGCGTTGTTTCTTGAACACTTTCAGGATGTTCTTGAAAGCGATGCCGAACAGGGTGCCCAACAGGAAGTTGAATCCCCACAGCAACGGTTTCAACGTGTTGGTGCCGAAGTTGCCCAAATCCATCCCTTGGATCCAGTTGGTGAACAGATACACTAGGAAATACACAAAGAGCACCATGCAGATCTGCACCGACAACTTGTCGATCGACTCGGCATCGGGGATCTCCCCTTTGCCCTCATAGTCCTCCAGCTTGTTGACTTGAGCCGCTTCAATCTTCTTGGAAGACAGCTTGCCTTTGCGTCTCAAAATATTCATGTAGATGACGCCAATCAGGCTTCCCACAATGAAACCCATCGCAGCAATGGAAAGGCCGAAGTCGGCTCCCGCAAAGTCGATGCCTTGGGCTTCTGCCCATCCTGTGTAGATCTTACCAATGTTCAGCGCTTGGCCAGGTCCTTGTCCGTAGCCCATCGGCAACAGCAGACCTGCGGCATAGAAGAACTTCTTTCCGACAAGGAAGAAAAGGATGGAGACGACCAGACCTATGATGCCTTGGATGACATAGGTGGCAGCCGTCAAAGCACCTGTCTCGATGACCTTCATGCCCGACGATTTCGACTCCACTTTATTGTTTTTCAGCGCCAGCGCCACAAAGCCCAGACCAAGGGCATGGTAAGTGACAATCTCCATCATGGGCTTGTTGATGATCTCGCGGCATCCTGGGAAAGCCTTGAACAACAGAAGCAACAGACCGCCCAGCAAGGCGGAAGGCAGAAGGCTCTTCTTCAGGAAGGGAATTTGGGTCCTCAGCACATTGCCCAAGAGCAAGGCGACAGCGAGGATACAGAACTGGACCAACCATTGCCAGGCCTCGGGCCGGTCAAAGGTCATTACGGAAACGTCTAGTATTGTC
This sequence comes from uncultured Bacteroidia bacterium, assembly GCA_902801465.1. GTDB lineage: Bacteria > Bacteroidota > Bacteroidia > Bacteroidales > F082 > Limimorpha. Next base: position 101,049 of record CADCIH010000005.1, read on the forward strand.
ATGGTTATCGAAATTAGTATGCAAACGTACTAATTTTATTTAGACCATCCAAAACAAAAGTGTTATTTTTGCGCCATGAAAATCATCTGGCAGCTGTTCTCTACCTTTTTCAAGATAGGCGCCTTCACCCTGGGCGGAGGCTATGCCATGTTGTCAATGGTGGAGAAGGCGGTGGTTGACAAAAAGCAATGGATTCCTTCGGATGAGTTCTGGGACATGATTGCCATCGTGCAGTCGTTGCCTGGGGTGTTTGCTGTGAACACCGCCTTGTATGTAGGTCGTCGCATCGCTGGAAAAAAAGGTGCGGCAGCAGCCATGTTGGGTGCCATCCTCCCCTCCATCGTCATCATACTGCTGTTGGCTACCATCTTCAGGGAATACCGCGACCTTCCTGTGGTGGAACGCATCTTCAAGGGTATCCGTCCCTGTGTGGTGGCGCTGATTCTAGCCCCTTCGTTAAGGATGATCAAGTCGGCCAAGCTCAACTGGAAGACTGCTGTCATCCCCGTTGTCACCGTTGCGCTGATCTGGTGGCTGAAGGTCTCCCCTGCCTGGGTTATCCTGACTGCCATTGCGGGTAGTGTTGTCTACGCGCTTATTATTAATAAAAAGGTAAGACAGAAGGAGGCGGAGCCATGATTTACCTGCAGCTGCTTTGGGTATTTATAAAGATAGGTGTGCTTGGCTTCGGCGGAGGTTATGCCATGCTCTCGTTGATCCAGCACGAAGTGGTTGACCACTATGCTTGGATGACCACCACCGAGTTTGCCGACATGGTTGCCATCTCACAGATGACCCCGGGACCTATCTCCATTAATATGGCTACCTATGTTGGCTATACGGCTGGAGGCTTTGGAGGTTCGCTCCTTGCCTCTTTCGCCTTGTGCCTGCCTTCGATCATCATGGTTTACTTTGTCATACGTCTGATGACCAGCAAAAAGACTGGAGCGTTTATGAGTAACCTGCTCAAAGGTCTTAAGCCTGCCATCGCGGGACTGATCTTCGCGGCTGGTCTTTCCATGATGAATGCGCAGAACTTCGTTCAGATAGGAAAAGGCGAGAACAATATCAGCATTGTGATATGTGTCCTCGCCTTTGTGGCCTCCTATTTCTTCAAGGCCAACCCGATTCTTTTGATTGTGCTTTCGGGGGTAGTTGGATATTTCGTGTATTAATTCTCAGCAAACATCTTGTCGATCACGTCTTTGTATTTGGCGGTGATGGCACGGCGCTTCACTTTCAATGTGGGGGTGATTAATCCGTTGCCCACACTCCATTCGTCGGCGATGAGCGTGAATTTCTTGATCTTCTCCGTCTCACCAAGACCTTTGTTCATTTCCTGCACCTCCTTGAAGAACAACTTCTGGACTTCGGGCAGGTTGATCACCTGTTCGGGTGTCGTGAAACGTATCTTTTCCTTGGCGCACCAGCCTTTCAGGAAGGCGAAGCTAGGCACGATGAGGGCGCCGGCGAACTTCTGGTTCTCACCTACCACTACAATCTGCTCAATCAGCTTGGAACCTGTGAACTTGGTCTCGATGACATCGGGGTTGATGTATTTGCCACCTGATGTCTTGAAGAGGCTCTTGATACGTCCGGTGATCATGAGCAGTCCATTCTCGTTGAACTGGCCCATGTCGCCCGTGTGGAACCATCCGTCGCTGTCGATGACTTCGGCGGTGAGCTCGGGGTGTTTGTAGTAGCCCATCATGACATTATGGCCGCGGCAAACGATCTCCCCTTCTTCCGTGATCTTCACATCCACACCTCTCAAGGGCGGGCCTACGCAACCTACCTCACGCTGGTGGGCTCCTTTGTTACTCACTGCGATCACCGGCGAGGTCTCAGTCAAGCCGTAGCCTTCGAACACTGGCATCTGGATGGCGGAGAAGAAAGCGGCGATTTTGTGGTTCAAGGCTGCGGCACCTGACACCACACGCTCAAAACGGTCGGCGCCAATCTTTGCGCGGATCTTGGAATAGACCAGCTTGTCGGCGATACGAAGCTTCAGGTTGTAGAGCCAGTCGCGCTCGTTGTCGTCGATCTTGTAACGTTCAGCCAAATGCACTGCCCAGAAGAAGATGGACTTTGATGCGCCAGACATCTTCTTTCCGGAGGCGATGATGCCGTCATAGAAACGCTCCAGTACACGAGGCACGCAGCACATCATCGAGGGACGCAGTTCCTTGATGTTGTCGGCCAGTGTGGCGAGGCTCTCCGCATAATAGATCGCCATGCCGAGGTATTGGTAGGTGTAGATCAGCAGACGTTCGTAAGCGTGGCACTCGGGAAGGAACGAGAAAGCGATGCTTCCGGGTTTGCACGGGATGATGTCGTACACGCCCAGCACTTGGTTGATGACGTTGGAGTGCGAGAGCATCACGCCCTTCGGGGTTCCGGTGGTTCCCGAGGTGTAGATGAGCGTCATGCAGTCGCTGCTTTTCACGGCTGCCTTGCGGCGTTCGAGCTCCTCTTTGTGAGGATGCAGGGTGCCTAAGGCGATGATTTGGTCGAAATAAGGATATTTATCGCGGTCCACCATGGTATAGACATACTTGATGGATGGGATGTCTGACAACACGTTGGTCACCTTGTTCATCACGGCCACGCCGTCGAGGAACACCAGCTTGGCCTCACAGTCGTTCAGGATGTAATGGTAGTCCTCCTGGCTGATGGTCGGATAGATGGGCACGTTGATGGCGCCAATCTGCATGACCGCCATGTCGATGATGTTCCATTCGGGACGGTTGCTCACGATAAACGCCACCTTGTCTCCCACCTCAATGCCAAGCTCGATCAAAGCCCAACTCAACTTGTCGGTGAGTTCGATGTATTCCTTCATGCTGTATTTGCGCCACTCGCCGTCCTTTTTGCCGGCAAGGGCTACAGGCTGGTCGGGATACTTCTCCAAATAATTCGGCAGAAGGTCGAATATTCGTTTGATTTCCATATTATTAGATGCTCGTTTTCAATCCAAACAAACTGCAAAAATAAAAATAATTTGGATATTGCCAATAAAAACTTTTTAAATGCACATAAACACCAATGCGGCAATTACCATCAACAATGGGACGATCTTGCTGCGGATGTTCTTCTCTTTGAAGAAGATGACGCCATAGGCAAATGACACCAGCAGCCGCACACCATATAATATTAATGGAATCAGCACGATGACCGCCGCTTTATGGTTGAGGCCGGAAAGGTAAATCACATCGGCGATGGAGACGAAGAGGGCCATCAGTACGATGCCTCCCCTCCATTCGAAAGGCTGCTCGCTGCGTTTGGGACGCCAGATGGCGAAATACATTATTGCCATCATCAGGAAGTCGTAGACAGTGTACCAGGCCTGGATGGTGGTGGGTGAAATCGACTCGCCGCTGAGCAGGAACTTGTCGTAAACACCACTCAAAGCCACCAATACGGCCGAACCCAACAGCATGTAGACCCATTTGTTGGTCTTGAAATGGATGCCCTCCAACTTGCCGCTGCGATTCATGAGATAGAATGACACCAGGGCTAGCACAACGCCTAGCCACTGCATCCAAGTGAGGCGTTCTTGGAAGATGGCAAACAGCAACAGCAGCGAAATGGCGGGCCGTAATTGGTTGACAGGCCCCACCACCGTGATAGGCAGGTTTTTCATTGCCGAATAGCTGAACATCCATGACACCAATATCAAGGCGGTTTTTCCAAAAACCAACAAATGCTGACGGGCTGTCAGGGGCTCCACATAGAACTGCTTCCAAAAAGCGCCGTCGTACCAACCCGGGCTAAAATGCGAGGTGATGATTAAAGGAAGAAAAATGAGTCCGCTGATAAGCGTACTGTAAAACAATACCGGGATAATGGCGTTTCCGACCACGGTCCTTTTCTTGAAGATATCATAAAAGCCTAAGAGAAAGGCAGATATCAATGACAGGAGAACCCACTGCATTTCGTTTTCTTTGTTTTGAGGCCACAAAAATAGTCATTATTCCCTATATTAATAACAAAATGTCAAATTGTCATACGTAAATCAACAAAACTGACGAATTGGCATTTTTACGGGATTGGTGAACAATTTGATGGTGTGGGGGTCAAAAGTTTTAAAAATCAAAATCTATGGAAAACAAGTATGAATCGTTGAACCGCTATGCCAAGAACTTGAATGAATTGGCGAAAGCGGGTAAGTTAGACCCTGTAATCGGGCGTGATGAGGAGATAAGGCGTGTGCTGCAGATCCTGTCGCGCCGTACCAAGAACAATCCTATCCTGATTGGTGAGCCTGGCGTGGGCAAGACCGCCATTGTGGAAGGTCTCGCCCAGCGTGTAATGAACGGCGACGTGCCGGAGAATCTGAAGAGCAAGAAAGTGTTCTCGCTCGACATGGGTGCCTTGATAGCAGGCGCCAAATACCAAGGTGAGTTTGAGGAACGTCTGAAGAGTGTCATCAAGGAAGTGGTCGACAGCGCTGGCGAGGTGGTGTTGTTTATCGATGAGATACACACCTTGGTGGGTGCGGGTGCCACTGGAGGCGCCATGGACGCAGCCAACATCCTGAAGCCTGCCCTTTCGCGTGGTGAGCTGCAATGCATCGGCGCCACCACCTTGAAAGAATACCAGCAGTATTTCGAGAAGGACAAGGCCTTGGAACGTCGTTTCCAGATTGTCATGGTCGACGAGCCTGACGAAGCCTCGGCCATCTCCATCTTGCGTGGACTGAAGGAACGTTACGAGAACCATCATCATATCCGTATCCTCGATGAGGCCATCGTGGCTGCCGTGCAGCTCTCGGTGCGTTATATCAGCGACCGTTTCTTGCCCGACAAGGCCATCGACCTGATTGATGAGGCCGCTGCCCGTTTGCGTCTGCAGATCGACTCGGTGCCGGAGGACCTCGAGAATGTGGAACGCGCCATACGTCAGCTTGAAATAGAACGCGAGGCACTGAAACGTGAGAACGACACCAAGAAGGTCCAGGAAATCAGTATGGAACTGGAGAAACTCAACGCCAAGAAGGCGGAGATCAAGCATAAATGGGAGCAGGAACGCCATTTCGTGGAGATCATCCAGAAAGAAAAGAACAACATCGAACAATACAAACACCAGGCTGCCGCCGCCGAGCGCGAAGGCGACTATGGCCGGGTGGCTGAACTGCGTTACGGCAAGATCCGTGATGCAGAGACTGCCATCGAGCAGGCCAAGGCTGAACTCAACAGGGTTCAGGGCGACCATCCTTTGATCGACGAAGAGGTCTCCTACCAGGATGTGGCGGAGATTGTGTCGCGTTGGACAGGTATCCCGGTAAAGAAAATGATGCAGAGCGAGCGTGAGAAGTTGCTTCATCTTGAAGAAGAACTGCACAAGCGTGTGGTGGGTCAAGACGAGGCCATCCGTGCCGTCAGCGACGCCATCCGTCGTAGCCGCGCGGGCTTGCAGGATGCCAAACGTCCTATTGGTTCCTTCATCTTCATGGGTACCACAGGCGTTGGTAAGACCGAACTGGCCAAGGCTCTGGCCGAGTTCCTGTTCGACAACGAGAACAACATGGTGCGTATCGACATGTCGGAATACCAGGAGCGTCACACCGTATCGCGTTTGATAGGCGCGCCTCCAGGATATGTCGGCTACGAAGAGAGCGGCCAACTCACTGAAGCTGTACGACGTAAGCCGTACTCGGTGATCTTGCTCGATGAAATCGAGAAAGCTCACCCGGATGTCTTCAACATCCTGCTTCAGGTGCTCGACGATGGACGTCTGACCGATAATAAAGGACGTACTGTCGACTTCAAGAACACCATTGTCATCATGACCTCCAATGTAGGTGCTGGCCTCAAAGACCGTGAAGCTGTCATCAACGAGTTGCGTCAGGTGATGCGCCCCGAGTTCTTGAACCGTATTGATGAGATTATCGTTTTCGACGACCTCAGCGAGAGCCAAATCGCCGAAGTGGTACGGATGCAGTTCAACCGCGTCAAGAAGATGCTGGCCGAAAACAGCATCACCATCGACATCACCGACGAAGCCGTGGAACTCATCGCCCATCAGAGCTACGACCCACAGTACGGCGCACGTCCTGTGAAGCGTATGATGCAGCGTGAACTGCTCAACGAGCTGTCAAAAATGATCATCGCTGATAAAGTCGATAGGACCAAACCCATCACCGTCACCGTAAAAGACGGAGCCCTCCACTTCGAAAACTAATTCTTAATTCTTAATTCTTAATTCTCACCCCCTCACTCCCTTCGTCGTCATCCACGTGGACTTGAAGAAAATCAACAACACGGTGATGATTTCCAGACGACCGAGGAGCATGTCGGCTGACAAAATCCATTTGGCAGCCGTTGGCAGATCAGCCAAGCTAGCACCTGGGCCTGTGGCCCCCGAGCCCATGCCCAGGTTGCTGAAACATGTCAAAAAAGCAACACTGGCATCTTCCAGGTCCATCCCTACCCAACTCAATACGAAAACATTGATAACAAAAAGGATCAAAAACCACGAAAGGAAATTGCACACCCTTCGTACCGTGATGTCGTCAACAGACTGTCCTGAGATTTTTACGGAATACATCCCGGTTGGATGAATCAACTCGTTCAATGCATTCTTGATGAATTTCACAATCACCATGATGCGAACCATCTTGATACCGCCGCTGGCGGATCCTGCGCAACCACCGATGATCTGCATCAACAAGGTTGGAATCACAAAGAGCATTCCCCACAGGTCGTAGTTGGAGTTTTGCGATGAAAAGCCTGTGTTGGATAACATCGAGGTCACGTGAAACAGCGAGGTTTTGAACAAGTCCTTCCCTCCTTCCGGATAGCTGGCCAGTTGTTGCTCAGTGACTCCATCGATCCTTGGTGCGACGAGGAATAGAGTGATGAAAAATAAAGTCATCACTATTATTGATATAAAATAAACCCTAACCTCTTCGTTTTTAAAGATTAGATTCCAGCGTCCGGCGGCAAGGAAGTAAAACATCGAGAAGTTGATGGCGGAGAGAAACATAAATGCGACGGCCACGTATTCGATGTAGTTGGACTGGTAATAGGCGAGGCTGTCCTGATGGGTGCTGTAACCGCCGGTGGAAATGGTGGTAAAGGCGTGGCATACCGCGTCGAAAACCGACATTGGGCCCATGGCGTACATAAAGGCGCAAAGCACGGTCATAAAGATGTAAATACCCCATAGGATGCGTGAGGTGACATGCATCGAGGGCGAGAGTTTCTCAACGCTCAAGCCAGGTGCCTCGGCGGCGAAGAGACTGGCTTTTTTTGAACCTTTAGCCACTGAAGGAATAAAGGCCAAGGTGAACACCACGATACCTAATCCTCCCAGCCATTGCATGATGGCGCGCCAGAAGAGGATGCCGTGAGTCTGGTCATCTACGTTCTTCAAGATGGTTGACCCCGTAGTGGTGAAGCCTGAGATGGTCTCGAAAAAGGCATCGGTAACGTTGGTGATGGATCCGCTTAGAAGGAAAGGAAACATCCCGAAAAGGGAGAACAGTATCCATGACAGTGACACGATCACAAAGGTGTCGTCGTTGTCGAAGGCTTTCTTTCTCCACCGTCCGAAAAGGTACAGTCCCAGTCCCACCCCACCTGTGATGGCGGCGGTGATCAGAAAGGCAGGGTAATCGTTTTCGCCGCATTTTACATGAAAAAACCACGACACTGCCGCCGTTAGCAGCAGTGCCGCGGTCTCAATGAATAAGAGTACCCCGAAAAGCCTGCTTTTCATAGTTTAGCCTTGCCAAGGTTCTGCCCAACCTTCGCCGTAGTCGAAACCGGGCTCATCCTCATCGTCATCCTCCTCGTGGTACGAGTCGTCAGCTTGGGGTTTCACCCATTTGAGAAATTTGGCCGAGGCGATGGCGGTGATCTCACCGTCTTTCGCGGGCGACACGGCGATGTCGATCTCGTCGCGTGTCAGTTCCTTAAGCCACACGGCGAGTTCCGAGAAACCCATCTCGGTGACCTCGTAGTCGGCCCAGTCCTCCACCGCAGCAGCACGGGCTAGTTCCTCCGACTCCCATACGGGGATGTAGGAGTTGCCGTCGCTGTCTTCAAGCATGGCGAACATTCCGGTCATGGCTTCAAGAAGCCACACCTGATGGGTCTGTGAGATGGTCTCGAGAAAAGGCTGGATGTCTTTCATGGCTTAGCGTCTTGAGTTTCTCGCCTGTTGTTGTTGCATCTTCTGTGCTTCTTCAAGGCGTTGTTGGAAACGTGATTTCTTTTGGGGTTTTCTCTTGTTTTCCTCGATGGTCGCACGAACTTTGTCCTCGTTGATCATTCTGCGGAACACGAACATCTGGATGAAGGTGATGATGTTGGCGAGCATGTAGTAGTAGCTCAAACCAGCCGAATAGCTGTTGAAGATACCAAGGAACATGATCGGCATGATGTACATCATGATCTTCATTCCTTTCATCTGGGGATTGGCCGTGGTGTCCATTTGCTTGTTGTTGACATACGTGTAGATGAACGTGGTGATGGTCATCAGCAGGCAGAAGAGACTCACGTGGTCGCCGTAGAACGGGATGTTGAACGGCAGGTCCCAAATGCTATCGTATGTGGAGAGGTCGTCGGCCCACAGGAACGACTGTTGGCGCAGTTCAATTGACGAGGGGAAGAACCTGAATACGGCGATGAGGATGGGGAACTGGAGCAGCATGGGGATGCATCCCGAGGTGGGACTTGCACCAGCTTGTCGTTGCAGTTCCATCACCGCCTGTTGTTTCTTCATGGCATCCTCTTCTTTGGGATACTTGGCGCTGATGGCTTCCATCTCAGGTTTCAACACGCGGGTGATGGCGGTTGACTTGTAAGATTTGAAGGCAATCGGGAACAGGAGTATCTTGATGAGGATGGTGAGGATGAGGATCACGATGCCGTAGTTCCATCCGTAGGATCCCAGCCAGTCGAACACATAGATGACTCCGTAGTTGATCCAGCGGATCAGGAAGAAGTTACCCACGTCGATCTGGCGCTGGAGCTTCAGGTCGTAGCTCTTCAGCGTCTTGAAGTGGTTGGGGCCGAAATAGAACGACATGGGGAACTCGTTGATTTCCGCGTTGCTGTTGTACGGAATCTCAAGGCTTGCCGCCATGGTCTTGAAGTAGCGGTCCGACTTGGGACCATCGGTATTGGCTGCGATTTTGGCACTGCTGAAACCGTTGCGGGCTACTAGCACATTGCAGAAGAAACGCTCTTTGAACGACACCCAGTTGATGCTGTAGTTGATGTTCTCCTCTTTGTGCTTGCGGTCGTCGAGACGATCCACTTCGTTCTCCGTCATTGGCTTATAGTACACCGTGGTGTTGATGAACCTGTCATTATCCTTTTCATGCTTGAGGATATCGACTTTCCAGTCGAGGTTCATGTAGTTGATGTTGTTGGCAATGACGTCGTTCAGACCTACCGTACGAAGGTCGAAGTCAAGCATGTAGTTGTCGTCGCGCAACGTATAGACGTATTCGAGATACTTGTTCTCGTCACGTAGTCCGTTGATATCGTCGGCATAGGCGCGCAAAGTGAGCACGACATCATCGCCCTCGTTGGTGAACATGTCGCCACCTTGGTAGGGCTTTCCGTTGACGAAAGGTTGGAAGTAGAGTTGGGAGGTATTGATGATACGGTTGTTGGCGAAGAACGAGAGGTCGAACACGGCGGTCTCCGGGTCGAAGTTGATCAAGGGCAGGGAGTCGAAGGTCCGATAGTCTTTCAGCTCCACTTGCTTGATGTAACCACCTTTGCTGGAGATGGTGATCCGTTGGAGTTGGTTCTCCAAGGTCCATAATTGCTCCTCTCCCATCGAGGCCGAAGCAAAAGCGCCATATTTCTCACGGGTAAGTAGGTACTGATGTGCTGCGGCTGTGGCCGAGTCCATCTCGATCTCAGGTAGCGACGTCATGGCCTGTTCTTGGGCAACACTTTGTTGCTCTTCGGCAAGTCTGATTGAATCCATGATGGCGGCCTCTTGGCGTGCCCTCATGATGGAGTCTTGGATGCGTCGCTGTTCAGCAAGCTCCTCTTTGGAAGGCTGCATGGAATACATCCAACCAAAGAGGACTGCTGCAATTAAAAGAAAACCTATAAGGGATGATTTGTTCATCTAACTTCTTACTTCTAACTTCTAACTTCTTAATAATACCTGTAGCTCTTCACCTCGCCGATATGGCGTGCGAGGCGGATCACCTGGTTGCTGTAGCCGAACTCGTTGTCGTACCACAGGTAGAGGATCACGGTCTTGCCGTCTTCGCTGACCTTGGTGGCGGGAGCGTCGAAGATGCAGGCGCAGCTGTCGCCGATGCCGTCGCTGCTGACGAACTCGGTGTTGCTGCTGAAGCGGATCTGCTCGATGAGGTTGCCTTCGAGGCAGGCCATACGGAAGGCCTCGTTGACTTCTTCGACGGTGGTCGGACGTTCAAGGTCGAGGGCGAGCACTGCCAATGACACGTCGGGCGTAGGAACGCGGACGGCGTTGCTGGTCAGCTTGCCTTTCAGTTCGGGGATGGCTTTGGCAGCGGCCTTGCCGGCACCGGTCTCGGTGATGACCATGTTCAAGGCGGCGCTACGGCCACGACGCTCTTTCTTGTGGTAGTTGTCCAGCAAGTTCTGGTCGTTGGTGTAGCTGTGGATGGTCTCGATATGGCCTTTCACGATGCCGAAGTTCTTTAACATGACTTCAAGGCCGGGCACGATGGCGTTGGTGGTGCAGCTGGCAGCTGAGAACACGTGTTCTTTCTCGAGGTCGAGGGTGTCTTGGTTGACGCCATAGACCACATTCGGGATGTCGCCCTTGCCAGGAGCGGTGAGCAGCACCTTGCTGACACCCTTGGCTTGGAGGTGACGTTCGAGTGACTCTCTGTCGCGGAAAGCGCCGGTGTTGTCGATCAACAGGGCGTCATTAATGCCATAGGCGGTGTAGTCGAGGTCCTCAGGGTTCTTGGCTTCAAGGAAGAGGATCTTCTGGCCGTTGACCATCATGGCGTTCTCGCCGGGGACGGGAGTGCACACGCCGTGGAAATAACGGTGTACGGAGTCGGTGCGGAACAGGTTGATACGCTTGGCGATATCCTCGGGTGAGTTCTTGCGGGTGACGATGGCGCGGATGCGGAGGGCGTCGCCTCTGCCGGCCATCTCCGTCATCTCACGGCAGAGGATACGGCCGATACGACCGAAACCGTAAAGGATGACATCCTGGTGTCTGTTGCTACGCGGGACGGCATCGATGATGTAGCCGAGTTTGTCGCGGACAAAAGCAGTGACGTCGTTGTTGTACTTGTCATGCTCGTCGGTCCATTCTGAGTTGAGTCGTCCGATGTCGATACGGGCAGGAGCCAGATTCTCTGCCAGCAAGGCCTTGGCGATCAGCAGTGAATCCTGAACGCGGACGGGCTTGCCCAGCACGGTGGCGGCACGAAGGTGCTTGTTGAGGATCTTGCCTGAACCGCGGTTCACCAACAGCGAACGCAACAGGATCAGTTCCACTGACTTGTCGTACCACAGCCTACCCACGATGTTGATGAGTTCGTTGGCGGCCTTCTCGTTTTCATTCCATGACTTAAGAGAGCTTTCGTAACTATCCATAATATCTTTTTTATAAGGTGAATAAATAGAATTTTGCAAAAATAGGAATTAATTGCATTGAAACGCCAAACGAGGCGGAATTTATTGCATCCGCTCGTTGACGACATCCCAATTGATGATTTGCCAGAGAGCTGACATGTAATCGGGACGGCGGTTACGATAGTCGATGTAATAGGCATGTTCCCACACGTCGAACGTCAGCAAGGGCTTCAGTCCGCGTTGCAAGGGGTTGCCGGCGTTGATCTCTTGGGTGATGACGAGTTTGCCTTCGTTGTCGGCCGAGAGCCATACCCAGCCCGATCCGAACAAGGTGGCGCCTTTCTTGGCGAATTCTTCCTTGAAGGCTTCAAACGAGCCAAACTGGGCGTCGATAGCCTGGGCGATCTTACCGACAGGGCGGTTGTCGGGACGTGCTGGACGGAACTGCAGGAAATAGAGGTTGTGGTTGAGGATTTGGCCTGCGTTGTTGAAGACGCCGCCTTCAGCGGTGCGCACGATGTCTTCCAGCGCCATTGTCTCATAGGGCGTGCCCACGATGGCGTTGTTCAGGTTGTTGACATAGGTTTGCAGGTGCTTGCCATGATGGAAGCCTATGGTCTCTTCGCTGATCATAGGCTCCAGTTCGTTGGCTTGATAAGGTAGTTTGATAAGTTCGAACATAATAAAAGTTTTAAGTGAATGATATATCACTTGCAAAGATAAAACTTTTATTGATTCGAATACATCTGATAGAGAGCAGAATTTGGATTGCTTTTCAAACGTTTCAGTGCGCGGTCCCTGATTTGGCGTGTGCGCTCACGCGAGATGCCCAAGTGGAGAGCGATTTCATCGAGTGAGTATTCACGTGGAGTGCCGATGCCATAGTACATGGTGATTACGATGCGCTCCTTTTCCGAGAGGGTTTTCAGCGAACGCTGGATGGCGTTGTTGTTGGATTCGTTCTCGACGGCCTCGTCGGTGGCGACGGAGTCGGAATCGACATATACATCGAGGAAGTTGCTGTCGTCTTCATCGTCGATAGGTGCGTCGGTCGAGATCTGATGCAGGTTCATGCCCAGCAGGGCGCGCACCTTCGACTCGGGCATGTCGAGCTCGTTGGCGATCTCTTCTGTCGAGGGACGGCGCTGATATTCCTGTTCGAGCAAGGCGATGGTCTTCTTCAACTTACTGACGGCTCCCACCTGGTTCAAAGGCAGGCGGATGGTGCGGGCCTGTTCGGCGACCGCTTGTAGGATCGACTGACGGATCCACCATACTGCGTACGAGATGAACTTGAACCCACGGGTTTCGTCGAAACGTTGTGCGGCCTTGATGAGGCCCACGTTACCCTCGTTGATCAGGTCTTGCAGCGAAAGTCCCTGGTTCTGGTATTGCTTGGCCACTGAGACCACGAAGCGCAGGTTGGCCCTGACCAGCTGGTCCAAGGCTTCCTGGTCGCCAGCCTTGATGCGACGTGAGAGTTCCACCTCTTCTTCGGGGGTGACCAAACGCTCCTTGGCGATGTCCTGAAGGTACTTCTCCAAGGTCCCAGCGTCACGGTTGGTGATGGATTTTGAGATTTTAAGTTGTTTCATTGGTTGTTGGTTTTTTCCAGCTCGTTTTTCGAGTTGACAGACTTGCCGTTGATGGCGGTGATGATGAAGCCTTCGACGCCAGCACCTTGGAAGGCACCTTGACGGATCTCCACGATCTTGAGACCGTTTTTGATGCGCAGGTTGCCCATCTCCTGTTGGCTAACGGGGCGTAGCACGATGCCCAGGGTGGCGTTGTAGAAGCTCTCCCCTTTCTTGACCACTTCGGTCGAGTTCGAGGCGTTGAGGAGTCCCACTTGGTAGGCGCGTTCTTCACCGTCGTGCACTACGTTCACGGTGACTTCGTCGCCGGGTCGGTACTGGTTGACGATTTCGGTCAGCTGTGTAGTGGTGTTCACCGCATTGCCGTTGATGCTCACGACCACGTCGCCAGTCTGGATTCCGGCTTTCTGAGCGGCACCACCATCGGTGAGTCCTGCTACATACACGCCTTTGATGTCTTTCATGCCGGCTTGTTTTGCGAGGTCGGCATTCATCTCGGCGATTTGGATGCCTATGTAAGCGCGTTGGGTCTCTCCGTACATCAGAAGGTCGTCAACCACCTTGCGGACAATGTTCGAGGGTATCGCGAAGGAGTAGCCTTCATAGGATCCCGTGTGGGATGCGATGGCGGCGTTGATGCCGATGAGTTCGCCCCGGGTGTTCACCAGTGCGCCGCCGCTGTTGCCGCGGTTCACTGCAGCGTCGGTCTGGATGAACGACTCCACGGTGCTGCCTTCTCCAAGGATGCCGATGTTACGTGCCTTGGCGCTCACGATGCCGGCGGTCACCGTTGATGTCAAGTTGAAAGGGTTGCCAACGGCGAGAACCCACTCGCCCACCTTCACCTTGTCGGAATCGCCAAACACCAGATAGTCGAAGTCACTGCCTTCCACCTTGATCAATGCCAGGTCCGACGAGGGGTCGGTGCCGATGATGGTTGCCTGACGGACTACCTTATTATTAAAGGTGACCTCTACAGTGTTGGCTCCCTCCACCACGTGGTTGTTAGTGACGATATATCCGTCGGGCGAGAGCACCACGCCTGAGCCATAGGCTACCATGGTGTTGTTCTGCGTCTGCCCAGGGATACCATACAGGTGCTCAAGGAAAGCCCCGAAAAAGTCATTGTACGTAGGCGTGTTCTGGATGATGGTCGTCTTGATATGCACCACGGCGTTGACACTCGCCTCGGCCGCGTCTACAAAATCAGGAGTGTTCTCGGTGGGCAAAAAGGCCGTGCGGTAAGTCTGCATCTCCGCCTGAGCCTGCTCGATCTCATTGTTCTCAACTGCCTGAGACATGGTCTCGGGAGTCGTAGTGCTTTCACATGCCGACAGCACGATAAGGGCCACAGCAACTGCGACCACCCTGATGGTGGTCATCCACATTCTTTTCATTCGCATATTTATAAAATAGTTTCGGTTTTCGTTGTTATTAATGCGCTTTTTCCGAGTTTATTGCACCAAAAAGTGTATTTTTGTCAAGAAAAAAGCGGGTGAATTATAATCAAAAAACATGCCACATGTTCATTTCCGATGGAATTATTTCTATAAGAATAGCAGAGCCTGAAGATGCCTCCCTGATCTACCAGTGGGAGAACGACAGAAGCCTCTGGAGGGTGAGTGAGACCAATGTGCCGACCTCCCTTTTCCAGATAGAACAGTTTCTATTAGGAAACTCTGACTTGTTTGGCAACAGGCAACAACGGCTCATGATTCTCCTTAAAGGGGAAGAGCAACCTATAGGGAGCATCGACCTGTTCGATTACGATCCCGTCAACAGCCGCGTGGGTATAGGTGTGCTCGTTGAGAACGGCTACCGAGGCAAGGGATATGCAACCTCCGCCATGCGACTGTGTCTCGACTATCTCTTCAATAACCTGATGATTCATCAGGTACATTGCATCATCGATGTGACCAACGAGGAAAGCCATCGCCTGTTTCGTGGGTTGGGCTTCAGCGAAGGCGGCCGCCGCTCCGACTGGATCAAAACGCCCGAAGGATATCTTGATGTGGTGTTCTATCAAAAAATCCACCAAGCATGAAAAAGAAAATCTTCATAGGAATCATCGTTGTCATAGTAATGCTTGCCATTATGGCAGGCTATCAAGTTTACAACGCCGTCATGAAACCCAATGTGGCCGTTCACGGCCAAAAGGATTTCTCCTTGTTCATCCCCACGGGTGCCGACTTTGATCAAGTGAAGGATTCACTATATGGTAACGACCTTATCGTCAGCCACAAAAGTTTCGAGTGGTGGGCCGGACAAAGGGACTATACCGATGATGTGAAACCAGGACATTATATCCTGCGCAACGGAATGAGCAACCGTCAGTTGTTAAACCTCCTTGATGGCGGGTTGCAGACTCCCGTCAAGGTGACCTTCAACAATATGCGTACTGTTGCCCAGCTGGCTGGTCGTATCGGTGAACAGATCGAGGCCGACTCTGCCGACATCGTGAACTATCTCAGTGACCCCTCCAACCTGGCTGATTTGGGCTTCAACCGACAAACCATTCCCGCCTTGTTCCTACCCAATACGTACGAATTCTATTGGAACACCAACGCGGCCCAGTTTGCTGAGAAGATGAAAAAGGAATACGAGAAATTTTGGAACGGTGAGCGGCTTGAGAAAGCCAAGAACATCGCCCTCTCTCCTGTCCAGGTAAGCATTTTGGCCTCCATCGTCGACAAGGAGACCAACAAAACCGACGAGATGCCTAGAATCGCCGGGGTGTATCTCAACAGGCTTAGAAACGGATGGTTGCTTCAAGCCGACCCTACCCTGGTGTTTGCCGTAGGCGACTTCAACCTGAAACGGGTACTCAACATCCACAAGGAAGTTGAGTCTCCATACAATACCTACAAGTATCCAGGGCTGCCTCCTGGACCAATCTGCATTCCTTCATTGGCATCAATTAATGCGGTTTTGAATGCGGAGAAACACAATTATTATTATTTTTGCGCAAAAGATGACTTCTCGGGATATCATGTGTTTGCGAAAACGCTGACGGAACATAATAGGAATGCGCAGAGGTATCAGAGAGAGTTGGGGAGGAGATAAAAGTTAAGAGATAAAAGATAAAAGTTAAAAGTTAAAAGATGAAAGCATTTAAAGCGTATGACATCAGAGGGGAATGGGGCACCGACTTGAATGAGGAGATTGCCTATCGCATCGGTTATTTCCTTCATAGGATTCTGGATGTTGACACTGTCCTGGTGGGTCGCGACATGAGGCTCTCGTCGGATGCCATGTTCGAAAACCTCACACGGGGTATTACCGATAGTGGCGTCAACGTTGATGAGATTGGCCTTTCCACCACCCCGATGGTCTATTGGAGCACCGCCAAATATGGATACGATGCCTCGGTGATGATCACCGCCTCACACAACCCCAAGAACCACAATGGACTGAAGATATCCAAAACCAACGCCCTTCCAGTGGGGTACGACACGGGGCTGAACCGTCTCGAAGCCTTTGTGGAAAGCGACGAACCCTGCGTTCCTGTTGCCAAAAAAGGCATCATCCGCCATAAAGAAGTAAAAGACGACTATCTGAAGTTTCAACTCGGCTATGTGGGTGACCTTTCCAACCTCAACATCGCGGTGGACTGCAGCAGTGGCATGTCGTCGCTGTTTGTCCATCAGCTCATCGGCAACGCCCATTACATCAACGATACGCTTGATGGTAACTTCCCCAGCCATGAGCCCAATCCGCTCGAGGCCGTCAGCCAGGAACAGATCAAGGCACTGGTCAAAAAGGAAGGATGCGACATCGGGTTGCTGTTTGACGGTGATGCCGACCGTATCACCTTCATCGACGAGCTGGGTAACTTCATATCGCCTGACTTGATGATCGCATTTCTAGGCAACTATTTTCTCGGTGAACGTCATGAGAAAGGCATCGTGCTGCAAGACATCCGCAGCTCGCGTGCCATCCAAGAATACCTTAACCGCTACCAAGCCAAGGTGGAGACCTGGCGTGTGGGCCGTGCTTACGCCGCGTTGAAACTGCGTGAACTCGACGGTGTGTATGGTGGCGAGTTGGCCGGACACTATTATTTCCGCGACTTCTATTATTCCGACTCTGCCCTGTTGGCCGCCTCCATCGTGCTGCGCCTGCTGGCCGAGTTCAAGCGTCAAGGCCGCACCATGAGCTCCATTGTCAAGGAGATCTCCCAGTATCAGAACTCCGGTGAGATCAACTTCAAACTTGAACGCAAGCAGGAAGCCATGGATGCCGTGCGCGACCATTACACCGCCATCGAGAAGCCTGAACGTTACCTCGATTTCGACGGCTACCGGCTCGACTATCCTGACTGGTGGTTCAACATCAGGCCTTCCAATACCGAGCCATACCTTCGTTTCCTTGCCGAGGCCAAGGATGAGCATAGACTGAAAGACGTGATTAAGAAGGTGACCGATATCGTCAAGACGTTCGCTTGCCTGTTGCTGTTCTGTGTCCTCTTTGCCGGATGCGGCCAAAACATCGAAAAATCGCGCATACACTTCGACCGTGGGCTGGAACTGATGTACACCACAGCCTATTCCGCCAAAGCAGAGGAAGAGTTCACACTGGCCATCAAATACGACGAAAGCAACCCTGAGGCTTATTACTATCGCGGCTGCACCAAGTTCAACCAAGGCAAGTTCGACAGTGCCATCCTCGACTTTGAGAAGGCCATTGAACTCCGTCCAGGCTATCAGGAAGCAGAGTTTTCCTTGGGCAGGATTTATTTCATCAAAAACGATTACGACATGGCGTGTTTCTACTACCGTTCCGCCCAGCTTCACGGACGGGAGAACATGGACGACTATGTCAAGTCGTGTCCCGAATAATCAACTAATAAAGATAAAGAAATATGACACTCATCAAATCCATTTCCGGTATCCGCGGCACCATCGGTGGTGTTCCCGGTGACAACCTCACTCCTATCGACATGGTGAAGTTCACAGCGGCTTTTGTGAAATTTGTCCAACGCAAGGGCATCCAGCGTCCCCGTATCGTGGTAGGACGCGACGCACGCATGTCGGGCTTTTTTGTGAACCAAGTGGTATGCGGCACCTTGCAGGCCATGGGCGCCGATGTGCTCGACATCGGCCTGAGCACCACTCCTACCACTGAAATCGCCGTCACGGGACTGAAAGCCGATGCCGGCATCATCCTCACCGCGAGCCACAATCCGGCACAATGGAATGCCTTAAAGCTCCTCAATGAGAAGGGCGAGTTCATCTCCGCCGCTGAAGGCGCTTGGCTGCTCGACGTGGCCGCCAAGGACGAGTTCGAGTTCGTCACTATCGACAAGATTGGTGGTTACCAGCAGATCGATGGATGGATGGACAAACATGTGGAGATGGTATGCCAACTGCCTCTGGTGAACAAAGAGGTGATCAAGGCCGCCCATTTCAAGGTTGCTGTCGACGCAGTTAACAGCACTGGCGGCATCGCCATCCCGAAGATGCTCCGTGCCTTGGGCGTGGACGACATCCTGGAACTCAATTGCGAGCCTACGGGTAACTTTGCCCATACCCCCGAGCCGTTGGCACAAAACCTCACCGACATCTGCCGTTATGTGAAGGAACAAGGCTGCGACTTCGGCGTGGTGGTCGATCCCGATGTGGACCGTCTGGTATTTGTGAAGGAAGACGGCGAGCTGTTTGGCGAGGAGTACACTTTGGTGTCGGTGGCCGACTTCGTGCTAAAGCACACGCCTGGTCCGACCGTGTCGAACCTCTCCTCCACCCGTGCCCTGCGCGACGTGACACGTTCCTACGGACAGGAGTATGCCGCTGCTGCCGTGGGCGAGGTCAACGTGGTGGAGAAGATGAAGGAAGTGGGAGCCGTGATTGGCGGCGAAGGCAACGGAGGCGTCATCTATCCCGCCATCCACTATGGCCGCGACGCTTTGGTAGGCACCGCACTGTTCCTCACCCAACTGGCCGAGAAGCGTATCAAATGCTCTGAGCTGAAGAAGACCTATCCCGCCTATTACATGTCGAAGAACAAGATCCAGCTTACCCCCGACATGGATGTGGATGGCATCCTGGCCAAGTTTGCCGAAAAGTTCAAGGACGAGCAAGTGACTACTATCGACGGTGTGAAAATCGACTTCGAGGAAGGCTGGGTGCACCTTCGCAAGTCGAACACTGAGCCCATCATTCGCATCTATTCCGAAGGCAAGTCGGAGGCAGAGGCAGAGCGTTTTGCACAATTGATTTTGAGTTGCAAAGACATATTACAATGAAATCAAAGAAAAACAAGCGATCGCGGAGAAGCTACCAGTATCATGCGGTCACCTTCAAACTCTCGCAGGGACAGTACCGTTCGCTGAGAAACTATTGTAAAGCCCGCAAGACTACGCCCATCAAGCTGATCAAGCGGTGTATCTCTCGGTTTATCAGTAACTATGAGTACGAGATTCCACCCGAGTTGTATGTCACCGAAAACCAGTTGGCGCTCTTTGAGGATGATCTTGGTGGCTGATAATCAGCTTGTTGCTCTTTATTTTTAAAAAAAAGTAAAAAAATGGTTGCGGATACGAGTAAAAGACGTATCTTTGCACTCGCAATTCGCACCACGGAGAGGTGGGTGAGTGGCTGAAACCAACAGTTTGCTAAACTGTCGTATCCCGCAAGGGGTACCGGGGGTTCGAATCCCCCCTTCTCCGCAGAAAGAAAAAAGACGATGTTCATCGTCTTTTTTTTCGGGGTATGGCGCAGTTGGCTAGCGCACCTGCTTTGGGAGCAGGGGGTCGAAGGTTCAAGTCCTTTTGCCCCGACGGTTGAGCATCAAGGAGTTACAATAGGTTGTGACTCCTTTTTTGGTTCTACATGAACCACTACATGGGTTTCCTCTCCATATTGTTTTCGGAGCAAGTCCTCCACTTCCGAGGCCTTGTCATGGGCTTCTCTCAAACTGATCTCCCCATCCATCAAGATATGCATTTCGATGGCATAGTGGTTTCCGATCCTTCGTGTGCGAAGGTCGTGTGGCTCGGTTACGCCGGGTACCGATGCGGCCAATTGTAGAATCTTCTCCTCTACCTCTTCGGGCAGCGACTGTTCCATCAGGTCGCCGATACCGTCCTTAAGCAGGTCGAACGACACCTTGACCAAGAAGGCACCCACCACCACCGAGGCGATTGGGTCGAGGATGGTCCATCGCTCCCCGAAATAGATGGCGCCTCCGATTCCAATGGCGGTGCCAACGGACGAGAGGGCGTCGCTGCGATGATGCCATGCGTTGGCCTCAACCGCCTTCGAGTTCAGTTTCTTCGCCATGACGATGGAATAGCGATAGACGGCCTCTTTGAGCACAATCGAAACGATTGCCGCCCAAAAAGCCAATTTCCCGGGTGCCTCCAACACCTCTCCATGGGCCCATGAGGCAATCTTCATAGCTCCTTTCACGATCACCCCGATGGCCACCGCCATCAGCGCAAATCCAATCACCGTCATGGCTAAGGTCTCGTATTTGCCGTGGCCGTAGTCGTGCGACTTGTCCTGGGGCTTACTGCTTATCTTGACAAAAACCAGTACGATGATGTCGGTGATAAAATCTGAAAACGAATGGATGGCATCCGCTATCATGGCCGAACTGTGTCCGATGACGCCGGCCAAGAACTTGAATATCAGTAGAATCACATTGACAAATCCACCAAAGACGGTTACCTTGTATATTTCTTTTTCCCTACTCATTAGCTATTTTCATTAAAAGGTGTCTTGTTTTACAATCCGAAACAAAAATACAAAATTTTCGAAAGAATGAAAAAAAGAGAACGACGGCGTAAGGAGTGCCTCGAAAAAAGGGACTCAAGGTGCCGTCGTTCAAAAACCCGCGATGTCCGCTCGCTAGGCCTGGAAATACACAATTACTTAACCATAATTTTCTTCACCTCATTACCAGCTTTCACAAAGTAAAAGCCTCTTGAAAGCCCTTGCAGATTAATGGTCTGCTTGTCGTCCACAAACAAGGTCTTGACGACACGCCCCATTTCGTCGGCAATAGTCACCATCCCATCGGCTTCAATGGTGAGAGATTCCGTAGCGGGATTGGGGTATATTTGCATAACGGCGGTTTCGGTCTCTCCAACGCCCACATGGCCGCAATCGTCATACAGTTGTATGCCTTGCCATTCCTCGGCAGCCTCGAAGGCTTCGATGCAGTTGCAGGGCACAACGATCTGTACATGGTCGTTGATATCGGCAAATGCGTCATCCCAAAGGAAGAAAGGCTCGGTGGCGTGGATGTAAATGTAATCGAGCTCGTAACAATAACTGAAGGCGTTGGAGTTGATTTGTCTAATCCCCGCCGGAATATCGATGGTATTCAAAAGAGGACAATCGGCAAACGAGTGGAAACCGATGTTCACGATGTTATTGGGCAAGGTGACGCTAGTGAGGTTGATACAACCGTAGAAAGCCTCGCTGCCGATGTAGGTTACCCTAAACGACTGTCCATTGATTATTTCCGATTCTGGAATAACCACATCACCCGAGTATGTGTTTGGTTCGTCATTGTTGACAACAATCAGGATGGTCTCGCCACAACCCCCACCGGGAGCCTGTTGGGTTACTTTGCGGTAATAGATTCCGTTTACATAGTAATCGTAGGCTAAAGCGTTTTGGCAAAATATCAAGGTTGCCATGGTCAGAAGAGAAAAGATAAAAGTTCGTTTCATTTTTTGTATTTATTAATTGATAATATAACCCTATTAGTTGCAAAAAATGTAAATTCATAACAGACGCAAGAAAAAAATGTCCGAAAACTTGAAAAAAACAAAAACTTTTGTTATTTTTCAGAAGTCCTTTGCAACTAAACTACCATAAAGACTATTTGAGAGAATGGCTTCTTTCGAGACACACGGAGATAGCAGAAACAACCTTGCGGCAACCCCTGCCGAATTCAACGCCTTGATACTTCGGCATAAGGCGATGATCTGGCATATCTGTTCCGACTATAGATTGGGGAATGTCTGGAGCCCGGAAGACTGTGTCCAAGAAGTGATAGCGAACCTCTGGCGAAGCATGAAGAGTTTTGAGGGACGCAGTTCGGAGAAGACATGGGTTTGGCGTGTCGCAACCAACACCATGCTGATGCTCCAACGGAAAGCCGTCAGAAGTCCACAAACGGAGTCCATCGAACTCGAAAGTGTTGATAAAAAGGACGAGTCTGTCAACGACAGTCAACAACAACTGAAACAGCTTATAGATGCGCTACCCGAAAATAGCGGTATCGTCATCCGAGCTTTCCTCGACGGGTTCTCCTACAAGGAAATCGCCCAGATGACCGGTGCCTCCGTGGGCGCTGTCGCCATGCGTATTGCGCGGCTTAAGCGGAAACTTAAATTAATGTACGAAAGGGAAAACAACTTATGACTATGAAAAACGACATACACTCGTTGAACTCACGCTCTCAACGTGACGACTTCAATGCCCAATGGAAACGCCGCCAACAGTGGAAGGAACAAGCAGAGATGTCCGTGCCCGACGATGACACCTTTATTAAATGGGCTGAAAAGGCACGGCAAAATGCCTCGGACGAAGAAATTAATATAACCACCTCCCCTATCCACCCGGACAGACGCTGGATACCCTACGTGGCAGCTGCCAGCGTCATCATCGGGATGAGCGTAATCGGACTGACTCGACAAGGTCAACACGAAAATTCGTTGCCTGTGGCCGAGGACATTACAGTGGAAGGCCAAACCATACACTTCATTTGCAACAATGGTTGTTCGGCCCAAGACATCATACTCTCAGCCTTCGAAGTCATTAAATAACCAAACACTAAGACGATGAAAAGCCCTGTTCCATATATTGCCATGCTCCTTGCCATTGGGCTTGCCGCCTGTAAGGAAAGGACTGCACTGCCAGAGACCACTTCCTGTGAAAAAGCAGCGATGGAATTATACTGCAAGTACGCTGGCAACGCCAATCTTACCGTGGCCTATCTCGGCAACTTGTCAGTCAACGGAAAGTGCATCGATGCCTTGATGCTGCAAGCCGACAATGAATCTGAGTGGGAAGCGTTGAAACGGGATTTCGGCATGATGCCTTATGACAGCGCCGGATTTGACTTTCCAAACGACGACAATTCTGTTATGGTGGGTGTCGGTTTTGAAACCGATTTTCTTGACGAGGCCATCCTCGACACTGTGACCGACATCAGCCAAATCCCTGAAGAAGAAATTGAACGATACACACTAATTGTGGCCGACAAGATCCGTGAAATCATGGAAAGCTTCCGGGCGCCCGACTCCTTGCTGCCCAACACCGCCATCATCATCGGTCAGGGTGAAATAGAATATGAAGCTACTGACCATACTTATGACGATTACATTTTGACCGTTTCACGTAACATAGTCATCGGGCTTATAACCGAAAAAATCCAGGCTAAAAAGGCCCCAAGCCCCAATACGCAACGGCCGAAAGGACCTAATGATAACATCATGGACAACGCCCAAACACATGGTCATATCGGTTATATCACCGCTGCCGACAACGACAATTGGGCTTTATGGCTATTCTTCTATGACGACCAAGAGGAATGCAATACCATCATCACACATATCAGCGAGGACATGATCATTAATTATTAATCAAATAACTATTAATCAAATCTATTATCCATGAAGAAAAATCTATTTTTCTTTTTGATGTGCACATTAGCCGTGATCGGAATGGCACATGCACAAAACCGTGGCGAAATCCAATTGGATGCCATCGAAATGAACAACGTGGTGATTCCTCAGGACAGGATTCCTTCTGTGGGTTCCTGGTTCACCTATGTTGGCGACTATTCCTCACCAAGCATGATCGGCATCGGTATGCCTTTCAATTGGGGTTATATGCTTCCAGCGGAGTTGATGAGCGAGTACCATGGTTGCGCACTGACCCAATTCGGTTTCCTGGATGCCGGTGAAGAGCAGTTTGCCACTACTTATACCATCAACATTTACGTTGGCGGCGATTCAGCTCCCGAAACCCTTGTCTCCAGCCAAGAGTTTGAAATCACGGGTTTGGCCAGCGATGTGGTTACTTTCACCCTTGAGACCCCGGTGGAAATCGATGGCAAACAAAACATTTGGGTGACATTCTATCATGACGGGTCCATTCAATATCCCGCTCCTGCCGGTGCCGACACTGGCAACCCCAACAGCCGTTGGATTGGCATCGACGGATATGGCTGGATGGATATGGCCTCCGCCAGCAGCGAGCCTTATAGCTGGCTGGCATGGGTTTATGTCGACGGATACGATTTGGTTGGCGAAAACAACCAATCTGTCACAATGTACCCCAACCCAACTTCAGGTAAAGTGAATGTCGTCGCTTCCGACATCAAGCATATCACCGTGGTGAACACTCTCGGTCAACTGGTTTATGAAAACGACGCCGATGGAGATGTGGCCACAATCGACATGAGTCCTTATCAAGCCGGTGTTTATGTAGTACGAGTGACTACGGAAAATGGCGAAATTGTAAAACTTGTTTCAAAAGAATAAAGCTATGAAGAGACTCTCCATTCTTATTGTGTTCCTTCTCTTTGGCGCAGGCCTTCACGCCCAACAGACCAACTTAACTCAAGCCGTGGACTTCACTGTCACCGACTGCCACGGACAAACCTACAATCTCTTTGATATCCTTGACAGAGGCCAAGCTGTTTTCATTGACTTCTTTTTCTACTCCTGTGGCCAATGTCAGGTCATTTCACCCTATATCACGGGCTCATACACCCAAATGGGCTGCAACATGCATGATGTGTTTTACATCGAAATCTCTTACATGGACAGTGATGCCGCATGCCAGCAATGGGCCAATGAATATGGTGTTGAATTCCCCACGGTAGGAAAAGACGGTGGCGGCAACGAAGTATTCGACCTTTATGGCATCACGGCCTGCCCTACCCTCGTCCTCATCATGCCTGACCGCAGCATCCCCATCCAAGGACTGCTGGATCTCTATCCTTTCTCAGCACAAGATGTGGTCAATGCCATGCAACGTTACGGCCTGCAGCCTCATGACTGCAACACTACAAGCGTAGATGAAAACAGCAATACATTGACTTTGTACCCCAATCCCGCCAACGAAAGTGTGACCCTTCAAGGTGAAAACCTTGGCGTGGTAAGTATTTACAATGCCTTGGGTCAAAAGGTCGATACATTCATCACTGACGAGTCGCAGTTGGTTATCCCGACCGACAAATACCAAGACGGCATCTATTTCATCAAGACAAGCAACGGCAATACGCAACGCTTGGTGATTACGCACGAATAAGCTTTGTTGTTTTATTTTGAAAAATCCGCATTTCAGGCATAGTCTTGGATTGCGGATTATTTCATTTTCGTACCTTTGCGTCCAATCTTAAAAGCATTGCAACCATGCGTGAGATTTGGGCTTTAGTCAATGAGATGTCGCCGTATCTGCTGCTGGGATTCGCTTTTGCGGGATTGCTGCACTCGTTTGTGCCAGCCAGCCTGTATCGGCGTTATCTTGGCAAAAACAGCTTCAGCAGCGTCATTTGGGCGGCACTTCTCGGGGTGCCGCTTCCCCTTTGCTCTTGCGGCGTGATCCCTACGGCCATGTCGCTGCGGAAAGAAGGTGCCTCGAAAGGTGCCACCACCTCGTTCCTGATTGCCACGCCACAAACGGGTGTCGATTCCATCTTGGCCACGGCTTCGCTGTTGGGCGTTCCCTTCGCCATCCTACGGCCTGTGGCGGCGCTTGTCACGGCTTTGTTTGGTGGTGGCGTAGTGACTATGGCCACGCGCAATGAGCCTAACGAAGCCGTACAAAAACAGGCTGAAGACAAGCCGAAACTCAGTTTTTGGCAGAAGTGTCTGGAGGCTTTGCGATATGGCTTCGTGGACATGATACAGGACATCGGCCGATGGCTCGTGCTGGGCTTGGTCATCGCGGGACTGATCACGGTTTTCGTGCCCGACGATTTTTTCCTGCGTTTTGCCGACACACCCATCCTGAGCATGCTGGTGATGTTGGCTATCTCTATCCCGATGTATGTGTGCGCCACGGGTTCCATCCCGATTGCCGTCGCGCTGATGCTCAAAGGCATCACGCCTGGTGCGGCACTCGTCCTGCTGATGGCAGGGCCTGCCTCCAACATGGCTTCTATCCTAGTCATCCGTAAGGTACTGGGACGGAAGACGCTGTGGCTTTATCTGCTGTCGATCACCTTGGGTGCCTTTGCCTTTGGCTTGGGTGTGGATTATCTGCTGCCTCGTGAGTGGTTCACCTCTCATCTAGTGCTTACCCACGCCTGCTGCCATACCACGCCAGCCTTGTTCAACGTGATTTGCAGCATCGTGTTGGGCTGTCTGCTTGTTTATGCACTGATAATGAGATTTGTACCAAAGAAAAAAGATAAGACTATGGAAACAAGAGTGTTCAAAGTGGACGGCATGATGTGCAACCACTGCCGTGCCAATGTGGAAAAGACCCTGCAAGGCTTGCAGGGCATCGATGAAGTGACTGTCGACCTCGCTGCTGGCACCGCCACCGTCAAAGGCGACATCACCGATGAGGCCGTCATCAAGGCCATCACTGACATCGGCTATGAGGCGAAACGGCAATAGGCTGACACCATGGCAAGCAACCCCGACTTCGTTCAATACATCGCCGACCAATGCGCAGGTGCGGGCGAGATTACGGTGAAAAAGATGTTTGGCGACTACGGCATCTATTGCGACGGCGTCATCTTCGGCCTTGTTTGCGACAACCGTTTCTACCTGAAACCAACCGAGGCAGGCCGTTCGCTATTGCGCAGCGTCGAAATGCGTCCCCCATACGCGTTCACTTTGGAAGACTTTGCCACCGACACAGACGAATAGTCGATGCCCTGCACCACGCCTTTCGGGGCGCGTTGCAACAGCCGAGCGATGTTAGCTCCACCGCCGCCGTTCATCCCGTTCACCATCATTTTGCCGAAGAAGCCTTCGGGCTTGCGCGTATTGCTGAAAATCTTGCTAAGTAATCCCATAATAATTGTGTTTGATTTAGCTGCAAAAAACCGACGCTTTGCCCTATCACTACAATCCCAAGAAATAGTGGTTTTTTCGATGACAAATCATCATTGGCTTGTCAAACAAAATCCTTCGAATTTGATGTTTTTTTTACTTTTGCTGTAACAAAATTCGCTCTTCTCCGTATTACTGAAAAAGTAACCTGATGAAAAACTACAAAACCCCTATCATCCTGTTTGCCGTTTTCGAGATCATCGCCATTTCACTTTGGCTGGCAACAGGCAGTTTGTTCTATTTGCTCAACTTCAGCTATATCGGCACCATCATCGGTGTTGGACTGGCCTTGGCAAGGGCGGGATGGAAATATGCCAGAGAATTCATCCAGTTTGGCGTGGGAGCTTACATGCTTGTCTTCCTCGGACTGATATGCAGGGAAAACATGCAGATTGAGGGCTTTTGGTATTACTTGTTCTCTGGTGTGGTGGGCGCAGGTGTGCTGCATTATCTCATCGCTAAAATCTTCGGTCCTCTCCTCTTCGGGCGCGGTTGGTGTGGCTATGCCTGCTGGACCGCCATGATCCTCGACCTCCTACCTTACAAACAACCTCAAGGTCCGAGGAAAAAGATAGGTTTCATCCGTTACATCGTGTTCGCGTTGTCGCTAATCCTCGTCCTCCTGCTGTTCCATTTCGACAAAGCCAACAAGCACACCATGTTCATGCTGTTTCTTATCGGCAACTTGGTCTATTATGTGGTGGGCATCCTTCTCGCCATTGTGTTCAAGGATAACCGCGCCTTCTGCAAATACATCTGTCCCGTCACGGTTTTCCTCAAGCCGATGAGCCACTTCTCTTTGCTGCGTATCCATTGCGATGAGAGCAAATGCATCCAGTGTGGCAAATGCTTGAAAGTGTGCCCGATGGAAGTGGAAGTGAACAACAACTCACGCAAACGAAAAAACGCCACCGAGTGCATCCTCTGCCATAAATGCACCAAGGAATGTCCTGTGAAAGCGCTGAAATAACTAAAGCCTTTGCGGCAGTTTTTTATTCGTGGTGATACCCCTCGCAGTGGTGGTGACAGCTGGGATCGTTTTGATTCATGATTATCGGTTTTGAAATTTGTGCAAAAATAGTACTTTTGCAGCAAATCCAATTCAAATGAAGATCAAAACCATTCTCATAGCGCTGTTCACACTGATAGCACTTGGTCTGCCGGCGCAAAGCAACATCCAAGGCGAAGCGTTCCAACTCACCAAAAAGGGAGCGCATTATGTATTCACTGCCAGCATCAATGGCACAGCGGATGCCACAATCCTGGTGGAATCGGGCATTCCGGCCTTGCTGGCCGACTCGGCTTTTGTTTTCAGTAGGGGCATTCTGTCGGACATGGAGCTGACTGTCACTGACAAAGAGAAACTGAACCTTGGCGGACGCGTCTATAAAATCACCCACAAAGCAAATGGGACAGTGCGTATTGGCAACAACACCTCCTATGTCGGCGACGTGTTTGTGCTGTCAAATTACGACTATGGACCATACGAAGTGGCAGTTCCAGTGATGTATCTTCACAACGATCTCGACGATGGCTGTCGTATCGTCAGCCTCGACCTAAGTAACCGTAGTCTCCAAATGCTGGGCAGGGCATCTCTCAATGCCATCAATACAGACTATTCGAAGAGCAATATGAACACAGATACCTACGAAGGAATGTTCGCCATAGAGACAAGCATGACGCTTGATGACAGGATAAAGCCAAGAACGCTCAGCGGCAATTTCATGATCGATTTCGGTAATCCAGAATTGTTGTTTCTCATCCACCAGACCGAAGAAGTCCAAAAGTTTCTTGCCGACAATGTCGACATGGAACTGCGGGAGGCCACCACTCCGAGCGGTGAGGTGGTGGGGCAATTCATCCTCACAAAACAGTGCCAACTCTGTGGCATCGCTTTCCCTGACGCTGTGGTCGTCATCACCAAAAACCTGCCTTTGTTTACAACGCCTGGCAACATCGGCCTGAAATTCTTTGAAAGAACCCATGCCATTTTCGATTTTGACCAGTCTGTTGTTTTTATGAAAGGAAAATAATAGTTGTTTAGCAATATGGACAATCGTGTTGATGATGGTTCTGGATGTGGTGATGGGACGATTTTTTTACTTTTGCTGTAACAAAAGCCGCTTTTCTTCGTCTTACCGAAAAAGTTACTTGCGAAATAAAACTAATATGAAAACAAAACTACTCTTATTCTTATTTTTCGCATTATCGCTGTTGATTGGCTTCAGCGGTTGCCAATCCAACCAAAATCAATCTGATTATTGCACCGTCAAAGGAACCGTGAAGGGCCTCCCCGACGGCACCAAACTCGAATTGCTGGATAAGTTCAACCATTGGGAGGTTGTAGGTACGGGATCGGTTAAAAAAGGTGCCTTTGAGATTCACCCAGATGTTTCGTCGCCTACCCATGCGTATCTTTACGTACAAGAAGGCATGCAACTGAAAGACTTCATTTTGGAGCCAGGAACGATACTCGTCGAAGTGGATGCCAATGATGAGGAGGACCTCGAAACTGGTGCCAAAGGAACCCCTTCCAACGATATTGATTACAAGTGTTTTTCGCTTAGCCGTAGTGGGAATCAGGAAGCCGCTCAAGCCATAAAGGACTCTGTGCTTAATGCCGAACAAACAGGGGCATTGGCATTGGCAAAGGTCGAATATTGGTGCAAGTCGTCTGCACAAGCGCTGGGTGTTTTAGATCGTTTGTCGCCAGAATTAGCAGCGTTACCCTACATCGACGAATTGAGAAAAGAATTGACGCAACGCGTAAAGACTGAACCCCGGACGGAAGGCAGTGACATTGTTCCTCTATACATCGAAATGGAATATCCCGATGTGAATGGCAAACCGATCAGTCTGAGTTCGGTGGTGAACGACCCCAATAACCGCTATGTCCTTGTCGATTTTTGGGCTACTTGGTGTACCGGATGCGTGGAAGCCATGCCTCAATTGATAGAGATTTACACCAAATACCACGAGAAAGGACTGGAAATCTACGGTCTCTCGGTGGATGCCAATCACAAGAATTGGGAGACTTTCCTCGCCAAAAACCAGCTTGCTTGGGTCAACGTATGCGAAGGTAGCGGAGGAAGAAAAGAGAACAGCAAAGTTAGGCAAGATTACGCCCTTCGAGGCTATCCGACCACACTGCTGATTGACTGCCAAAACGGTGAGGTCATCGCCCGTGGCGAACTAGAAGAAATAGATGCGATGCTTGCTGAGTTGCTTCAATAAATGCCATGAAAAACATCATCAAATACCTTTCTTTCGTCATCTGCGCATTTGCCTTTGCATCCTGTGCGATTGTCAGAGGCTATAGGGCTGATGGTTTGTATGGTCCGGACATATTCAGTTTTGAGCATTGTGAGCACGACACGATTGCCAATGGTGAAAAAGTGTTTCACTTCCCCGTGGCGGAGAGGCCTGTATGGATAGACACCTTGCGTTTTTACGACGATCCACCCCGATACAAAGACATGACTTTTGTGGAAGCGATAGCCAGGGAAAGCGAAACACAAGGGGTGCTGATCATCCATAACGACACCATCGTTTTTGAGCAGTACTGGGGCGATTTCTCAGCTGACCGCATGGCTACCGTTTTTTCTGTCTCCAAATCCATCACATCGTTGCTGTGCGGCATTGCCGTTGACGATGGCTATATCCGAAGTATCGACGATCCCGTCACAGATTATTTGCCTGAGCTGAAGGGAAAAGATCCGAGGTGGGGACGACTCACCATTCGCCATCTGCTAGATATGCAAAGTGGACTGGACTTCGACGACACCTACGAGTTCTCCATGAAGGGCTTGAAGCGGGTGAATGCCATAGCCAGATTGAACTATGGACACAATATCATGAGACAGATTCGTGGTCTGAAATTCCGTTGTGAACCAGGCACTGATTTCCGTTACGAGAGCATGACGTCAGCGATACTGGGGGTTGTCATTGAACGAGCCTCCGGGAAGCGCTATGCCGATTATCTCAGCGAGAAGGTGTGGAAACCACTCGGAATGGAATCTTCGGCACTGGTGAATATCGATAGTCGTAAACACGACGTGGCCCATGCCTTTGGTGGCATCACGCTCACCATAAAGGACCTTGCCAAGATAGGACGACTCTACCTGAACCATGGTGTATGGGACGGCAAACGCATCGTTAGCGAGGAATGGATACGCTTGTCGTCGGAATATGATCCCAGTAACCATGGCTATCATTTCAATTGGTATAACCTTAGATACGAAGGTTATGGCAAGTCACCTTATCCCGGTTACTACGCCTTAGGCATCTGCGAACAAGTGCTATACGTCAACCCCTACCAAAACCTGATTATGGTCAGAATTGGAATGAGTAACAATTGTTCCGCCGCCATTCCAGTGCTGTTTGAAACCTTGTGCCATTATTGGATCAACACGCCGAAAAAGACGAAATGAACAGCCTTCCTTCCAGAACCAAAGCCCTGATCGGTGTCAGTTTCCGTGAGTTTGCCAGATATGCCTTGCCGAGCATCATAGGGATGCTCATCGTGGGCTTGCAGACCATCATCGACGGGCTTTTCGTGGGTCGTGGCGTAGGCGCACTGGGTCTGGCCGCTATCAACATTGCCATGCCGCTCATCAGCTCGATGCTGAGTGTTTCCATCATGATCATTTCAGGTGGCATCGTCATCACGGGCATCGCCAAAGGGCAAGGCGACGAAGCGCGAGCGAAAGGCTACACTTTCCTTACTTTTGTCACCTTGTTGGTCACCATTGCGGCGCTATCCGTTTTGGTCGGTCTTTTTCTCAAGCCTTTGTGCTATTTCCTCGGCAGCAACGATGAGGTGTATCCTTTTGTCCGACAATATCTTGGCATCATCGGTTGCGGCTTCATCTTCTACTGCATCCCCAACTTCACGGAGGCCTTCACCCGCCTTAATGGGAAGCCCAACTGGGTGTTTGTCAGCGGCGTCATCTGCTGCGTGGTGAACATCGTCCTGGACTATTTCTTCGTGCTGCGGTTCGGCTGGGGTGTGGCCGGAGCCGCCATAGCCACCTGCGTGGCCAACACCACGGCGGCTTTGGTGCTGTTTCGCTTTGTCCGCTTCGGCAAGATGATGGGCGGGCGCAAGGAAATCAAGAAAGTGTTTTTCAACGGCTCGTCCGAGATGCTGACCTCGGTTTCGGCGGCATTCACGACCTATATTTTCAACCTCGTACTGATGCGTGAGATTGGCACGAAGGGCGTGGCAGCCTTCACCATCGTGTGCTACCTCAACTTCATCGTCAACATGTCGATTTTCGGGCTGTCGCAGGCCATGTATCCTTTGATGTCGTACAACGTCGGCGCCCAAAACCACAGAAGGGTCAAATCGCTGTTGGCCAATGCCTTGCTTCTTGGAGGCGGCATCGGCATTGGGGTTTATCTACTCGTTTTGGTTTTCAAACACGGCATTGCGAGTGCCTTCAGCAACGGCGACCTCGAGTTGCAAGCATTGACCACTGTGGCCACCACCTACGTCACGCTGCATTATTTAGTGTCGTTCGTCAACATTGTGGCTTGCAGTTTCCACACTGCCATCGAGCGACCCTTGGAATCGGTGCTCATCGCCCTCTGCCGAAGCATCGTCTTCGTGCTGATTCCCATGTTTATCCTCTCCCCTATCATCGGTCAGAAGGGCATTTGGCTCAGCATGCCTATTGCTGAGGCAATGACGTTGATGGTCAGTATTCCGCTGGTGCTGGTGTCGTTGAAAAGATTGACACGAGCGAAATAAACCAGTATCTTTGCAAGTTATAAAAGGAACCGCTAACACTATGAAAAGGATCTTTTTGTTTGTATCGTTCTTGTTTTTGGCCCTTGTCGCCCATGCCACGGGTCAATCTGGCGATGTGATCTTTATAGACGGTGTCCGCTGGGAATTATTAGGTAAGCCTATTGATTTAGACGATACGCTCTATCGCGACTTGAAAGCCGTGCTCCCAGAGAATCGGCCCATTGTCACTTCTAACTGGGACGGCTACACCGCCTATTGGAGCATTCATCAGGATATGCTCTGTCTGGATAGCATCCGATGCGAATACTACGATGCCAAGATCCGAGGCATGAAAGGAACGTCCATTCCTTTCAACACCCTCCTCCGTGTATTCAAAAACTATGTGGACGGCGACCGCATTGTGGCCAGTTGGATTACGGGCGAGATTCGCGTGGCCACAGGAAAGGTGGTTTATTACTGGCACGACGCGTTTGAGCGAAACTACGAGGAAGAAATGATGCTCAACATCGACAAGGGGAAAATAACAGGGCGAAAAGAATACCATAATCATGTCGTGGACGGTTTTTCGTTCGACAAGTTCAATCTCGCTAACAATGAAGAATTGCGCGAAATGTTTCCCCTGCATATTGAGCGTTATCCCGAGCTGGCCAACGAAGAGCGCATTGTGTTCGGTATCCAACGGGCTCGTGTTGATGCCCAAGGCAATCTGGTGGAATGCGAAGTGAAAGTAATCAGGCCCAATGACAACCCGCTTCTTGCCGCTGAAATAGCCGAATCGCTGAAGGCTTATCATCCGTGGAGAGTGTTGTTCATTAACGGAGAATACAGTGCTAAAGGAATCGAAGGATGGACGATTCCGTATCCATTAGGCAAGTAAAGAAATCACATGATGACCCTCGACACCACCAATATGTGTTCGCACTTGCAGAAGAAGCTATTCGATGAGGATGGCGAGTACCATCGTCTATGGATGGCCCTGCAAGACGACGAGGAACTGACTGCCGTGGTCCGCTCCAGACAGCTCCACATCTATCGCAATGGAAAGAAAGTGTTGGTGCTGGCTGGGAAGTCAGGTCCGAAGATTATTATGGAGGATCCGATTTGTGAGATGATATCAAAATGCATTTAGGTATACCTATCATTAAGCTTCCAAAATTTAAAATGCACTTTTTTTAGTGCACAAAATTAAAAATATTGCACTTTTTTTAGTGCATATTTAGAATTATTTGTAATTTTGCGGCAGCGTTACAAATACAATTACCATGATTGACGATGTTTTAATCAGCTTTATGCGCGAACAACTGGCGATTACTAGCCTTGATTTCGTGCGATACCTGTACGCGGAGATTGACTGGTCGCTAAGGATGTTCGGAATTGTCGGTCCGCGCGGAGTCGGCAAATCGACCTTGGTGAAGCAGCATATCCTATTTGAAAAAGACAACCAAAAAGCTCTTTATGTTTCAGCCGACCACAGTTATTTCGCCCAGCACACCCTTTTGGAGGTAGCCTCGGAATGGATTAAGGAAGGCGGCACACATCTCTATATCGACGAGATCCACAAATATGAAAACTGGTCAACCGAGTTGAAAAACATATACGATGGACATCCGTCATTATATGTGGTCTTCACTGGCTCGTCGGTGCTCGATTTGCTGAAAGGTCAGGCCGACCTGAGCCGTCGTGCCGTGATGTACACGCTACAAGGGCTCTCGTTTCGCGAATATCTGGAGATGTTCCACGCTATAAAGATGCCAAAATACAGTTTGGAAGAGGTCATCGCCAACAAGGTGGTTGATACCATCTTGCCGCATCCGTTACCGCTGTTCCGACAATATTTGCAAGACGGTTATTATCCTTTCAGCAAAGAAGGTGCCTTCAGGTCAAGGCTCGACCAAATCATCACACAGACTCTTGAGTCGGACATCCCACAATACGCCTCGCTTTCGGTCTCTACAGGACGCAAACTGCGCCGACTGATGAGCATAGTGGCACAAAGTGTACCTTTCAAGCCAGATTATTCAAGCATAGCCAATGCCATAGGTGTCAGTCGCAACGTGGTGCCTGATTATTTTCTTTATATGGAGCGGGCTGGAATGATAGGCCAGCTGCGTGATGAGACAGGCGGTTTACGGAGTTTAGGCAAAGTGGAGAAAATATATCTGGATAATACAAATATCATGTATGTGCTTGGTGCAGACAGTGCCAATACCGGAAACCTGCGAGAGACTTTTTTCTATAACCAGACGAGGGTCGTGAGCGACGTCATCTCATCAAAAGCTTCAGATTTTGTCATCGGCAAACACACTTTCGAGGTCGGAGGGAAGAAAAAAGGTTTCAAACAGATCGAAGATGTTCCTAATGGTCATCTCGTGAAAGACGATATCGAATACGGCCATGGCATTTCAATTCCATTGTGGACGTTTGGGTTGCTATATTAAACACTACGCGAAACTCCTAATACTCTTGCCCACATTGATGAAATGGTCGGCTACACGCTCGGCGTTTTGAGAGCCGTAAAGTCGAGGTCGTGGTAGGCTTTCATGACTTGGCATAGTCTCCGATTTTCGGAAAAAGTCAATCATGCGATGCCAATAGTCCTAAGTATAACGGACAAGAGGTGGAATTATTGTTATTTTCTTGAGCAAATTTACGGGCCATGGAAAAAAACAATACCTTTGCACGAACATGATAGTACCACTAATCCAATGGAAGAACTCAAACAACGCATTTTAAAAGATGGCAGTGCCAGAGCAGAGGGAGGTATCGTGCTGGTCAACAGTTTCCTCAACCATCAACTTGACCCACAACTGATGATGCATTGTGCGGAAGAATTCGCGCGTCTTTTCAAGGACCAGGGCATCAACAAGATTGTCACGATCGAGGCTTCCGGTATCGCGCCGGCGATCATGACAGGCTATCTCATGGATTTGCCTGTGGTCTTTATCAAAAAGAAAGTTCCCAAAACCGTGGACGACTCTTGGAAGTCTTGGGTGTGGTCGTTCACGCGAGGCGACAACACCACGGTGTGCATCGACAAACGTTTCCTGACAGCCGATGACCGCATCCTGTTTATCGATGACTTCCTTGCCGAAGGTCACGCTT
Organism: uncultured Bacteroidia bacterium; assembly: GCA_902801465.1. Taxonomy (GTDB): domain Bacteria; phylum Bacteroidota; class Bacteroidia; order Bacteroidales; family F082; genus Limimorpha. The sequence continues at coordinate 137,085 of CADCIH010000005.1, forward strand.
CGGGCAGTGTCATTCACCTTAGTCGACAGTCGGGTGCCCAGATTGTGGGTATGGGTTTTCTGGTGGAAAAAGGCTTCGCAGGTGGCGGCCAGTTCTTGCGCGATCACAATATAACGTATCATGCCCTCGCCACCGTCCGAAAAATTAACGAAGACAATATTATGGAATTGGTGTGAAAAAATTGAAAAAATCCCTATTCTTTTGTCGACACAGCCAAATCCTTTCTATATTCCACAGGGCTTTTCCCAAGGTGTTTCTTGACGTATTTGCAAAAGAAGCTGACATCGGGAAAATCCAGTTTAAAGGCGATTTCTTTTATGGTTAGGTCGGTCTGGAGCAGGTAATATTTGATGTGGCTGACGGTACTCTCTGTAATCCAATCCATCGCTGTGCGCCCGGTTTTTTCCTTACATACAGCGCTCAAATATTTTGGAGTGACCAACAGTTGTTCGGCGTAAGCCCTGACTTCACGCTCGGTGTTAGTTGGACGGCTAAGCAGGGACATGAAACGCTGGAATAGGCGGTCTTTTTGCGAGGTTTCGCTTGTCGATTGGCCAATAATCTCATTTTCAAGCGCATGAAGAAGTTCAACAGCTACCGCTTGTGAGGTAAGTCTGAGGATACGCTGGCGATAAGGATTGTCGCTATCTTCCATGTAAACCATCAAAAGATTAAAGTAAGCTTGAAAAAGCTTGCTCTGGAACTCCGTAGCGTGAACAACTGGGTTTTGCCTTAAAAAGAACAGTTTTTTCCACCAATTGGGGTCGATTTGAAAAACACCTGGCAATGTCTCGTCATAAATCGACTCGCCAGCACTAATCACCTTACCTTGTAAGTCGGGTGTGCGCATATACAGGCCAATGATGTTGCGGGGGGTACATATAACGATGTCACCTTCCCCTACGTGGTACATTTCTCCCTCTACAGAAAACTGTAGTGCGCCTCTTTCACAATAGAACGCGAGGAAAGAACTTGATATGGTTTCCGACGTAATGTTGACTTCATCTATATTATCAGAAATGATGAGGTCGTTGAACGATTTCAGCATTTTGGTCAATTTTTCTGCAAAGTAACAATCTATTTCGGTACGCTTTATGGTAAATAACTCCTTTTTTGTTTTTAATATTTCTTTTATTGGATAAATTAACCACAAAAAAAGTAGTTTGAGCAATGCACTTCTGCCCCTATGTGTCTAATTTTGGGCCATATTTTCAGTAAAACAGAGCCATGAAAGTAGGTCTTTTCATCGATACATGGTACCCTATGGTGGACGGGGTGATCAAAGTGGTGGACAATTACGCCCGCCGATTGGTGCAGTATTGCGAGGTGATGGTGTTCTGTCCAGAGGCCAAAGGGTTTGATCGCGAGGAGGATGCGAAGCTGCCGTATCAGGTCGTGCGCTGCTCATCACTGCCGCTCATCACAAGCGATTACGACATTCCTACATCCGTCTTAGACCCACGATTCGAAGCAAAGCTTATCAAGAGCGGTATCGATATCATCCATATCCATTCTCCCTTTTCGGTAGGCATGGCGGGAGTCCTGTATGCCAAAATACACAAGCTTCCCGTGATCGCCACCCTGCATTCGCAGTACAAGCAGGATTTTGAGAAGTCGCTCAAGCTCAAGTTAGCCTCGAACATCGCGTTGAACACCATCATGCGTGTGTTCAACGCCTGCGACGAATGCTGGGCTGTGAATGAGGGCATCAAAGACCTCTATGTCCATGAATACGGCCTGACCGCCCCCTGCAAGGTACGCCTCAACGCCACCGACCACCATCCCGTGTCCGATGCCGTTGCCGCCGCCCGGGTTGTCAACGAGACCTACGGCATCTCAGCGGACGCCACGGTCTTCCTTTTCGTAGGAAGGATCAATTTCATCAAGAACATCGACTTCATCGTTCGTGCTTTAGCGAAAGCCAAAGCGATGGGCTTGAAGAACTTCAAGATGTTGTTTGCGGGCAAGGGACAGGATGAGGAGAAACTCGCCACTCTTGTGCGGGAACAGGGCCTAACCGAAGAAGTGGTGATGTGCGGCCTGACCGGCAAAGAGATGCTGGAGAACCTCTATTCTCGTGCCAAGCTTTTCCTGTTCCCGTCGCTCTACGATGCCAACTCGTTAGTCCAAATCGAAGCGGCTTGCCAAGGTACGCCCACCGTTTTCTTGGAAGGCGCCCGTACGGCTGCCACCGTCACGCCTGGCGTCAATGGTTATGTTTGCCCTCCTGATGAGGACAGTTATGCAAAGATGATCATGGGCATCCTGGCCGACCCAGAAGCTTACGAACGGGTCTCCGCTGCCGCCCGCCGCGACCTTTACCTCAATTGGGACGATGTTGTGCGGGACGTTTACAATGACTATTTTTGTACCTTGAAAAATCATTGATAAATGGTAATATTCATCACAGGAATATCCTCGGGTTTTGGTTTGGAAACCGCCCGAGTGCTGTCGCAAGAAGGTCATGCCGTTTACGGGACAGTACGCCGTGACGTCGCGCCGTTGCCTCAAGTGAAATATCTTCGCTTGGATGTCCGCGACGCCAAGGCGGTGCAACAAGCCGTGCAACAAATCATTGAGGCGGAAAGCCGTATCGATGTGTTGGTCAACAATGCCGGCATGGGCATCGGTGGACCATTGGAGTTCGCCACGGAGGAAGAAATTAGGGAACAGATGGATGCCAACTTCATGGGTTTGGTGCATTGCGTTGACGCTGTGCTACCTTACATGAGGAAACAAGGATCAGGTAAAATCATCGCTCTCAGCTCTATCGGGGGCTTGATGGGACTACCGTTTCAAGGCTTCTATTCGGCCAGCAAGTTCGCCATCGAAGGCTATTGCGAGGCCCTACGTTTGGAAACAAAACCGTTTGGCATCACCGTAACCGTAATCCGCCCTGGCGACTTCTCGACAGGTTTCACGGACAGTCGAAAGAAAGCGACAAATGACGAAGCGTTTCGGGCTTATCCTGCCTATCAAAAAGCCATTGAAAAGGTGGAACACGACGAGACGGGCGGACTGAAGCCTCAGATTGTCGCCCATAAAATCAGTAAGGTCGTCCGAATGAAGCATCCACGGTATGGCTATGTGGTGTCCTCTTTCGAACAACGACTCTCTGTATTCTTGAAACAAATCCTGCCGGCAAAATGGTTTGCTGCAATTTTGGGAAAATACTACAATTCAAAATGAATGAGTTTTTTTGTATTTTTGTCGCCAAACTGAAATATAACGACAAACAAAACTCGTTTATCATGAAAAAGTATTTACAACTTGCTTTATTAATCCTCGTTTTTGCTGGCTTTGCCAAGGCACAAGGACCACAATCAACCGCCAACTGGTTCGGATACATCTTGCCTCCCAGCCCAGCAGCTAGCAAGTATGTCACTTTTACCATGCAGGATTTAGGCTCCGTGTCTATTGCGTCGGACGAGATCCCAGCAGTATCGACAGCCACCTTTGCCGACGGTTATGTGTGGAGTGTGAATGACGTCTACGGCTATTGCCTTTACAGGTGGAGATATGATGCTGCCAACAATCGTATTGAAGACCCTGAATTGATGGTTGAAGACGTTCCTTATTTCAATGATATGGTCTACAATCCTGCCGACGGATTGATTTATGTCATTACAGGAGGACACTTGAAAAGCTTCAATCCGGCTACCCCGAACAATATGCAAGACCATGGCGTGATTGAAAACGATGGCTTCAATTTGGCCATCGACATGGATGGAAACGCTTATATCATAAGCACCTATGGAAATTTCTGTTCGTTGGATCTTTCCAATGCACAGATGACCGTGATCAGCCCGATTGATTTGCCGTTAAAAATGTCTTTCGACATGCTGACAGGAGAATTGTTTGGCGTGTTTATGGGCAATTTATATCAGATTAACCACAATACTGGAACCTATACTCTATTGGGTGCGCTCCATAATGGAGCCAACAGCTATGATCCGACATGCCTGTTCATGACCTACGGCACCACTCCTTCAGAATTCACAGTCGGCGACTTGAATTATCGTGTCAATGACGACCAAGTTTCTGTAACGGTTACAGGTCATGTCAACGGTTATGATGCCACCGGAGATTTGATCATCCCTGAATCGGTGAGTTACCAAGGACATAATTATACCGTTACTACCATCGGCGAAATCGCTTTTTTGTATTGCTTCTATTTGACGAACCTGTCCATCCCCAATACGGTAACTACCATCGAGGCGAGTGCCTTTGCCTATTGCCAAGGTTTTACTGGCGACTTGGTGATTCCTAACTCCGTGACTACTGTCGGATATGGTGCCTTCCAGTATTGCTCCAGTTATGATGGAGATTTAATCATTGGAAGCTCTGTTGCTGAAATTGGCGATTATGCCTTCAACTCTTGCGATGGCATGACAGGAACGCTGTACATTCCGAGCAACGTGCAATCGCTCGGCGGAAACTCCTTCGGATACTGTGCTTTCAGCGGCATCGAAGTCGATCCGGAAAACAGCGTCTATGACTCAAGAAACGACTGCAACGCCATCATCGAAACGAGCACCAACGAGTTGCTTACGGGGTGCAAAAACACCGTGATACCCAATACAGTCACATCCATCGGCTATTGTGCCTTCAGGGGTGTCCAAGGACTTACCTCCATTGAAATCCCGGATTCAGTGACCAACATCGGAGAGAACGCCTTTGCCTTTTGCTATGACCTGACTGGCGATTTAACCATCCCAAATTCTGTTGATACGATTGGTGCAGGGGCATTTTTCTATTGCCAAGGCTTTGGCGGAACCCTGACCATTGGAGAATCCGTCGTGTTTATTGGTGACGAAGCTTTCAGAAATTGCTCCAGCTTTACGGGAGCGGTCACTTTGGCCACCACTCCTCCCACCCTTGGAGATGATTTTGGCGGTTTGGTGTTTGAAAACTTTGGTTATCCCATCCTCGTCGTCCCTTGCGGATGCATCGATGCCTATCGGAACTCCAGTTGGTACGAGCCTTACGGACTGAATGGTTTCAATGAGTTTGTTGAAGATTGCACTGCTGTTTCAGAAGCTGGTACTGTTGGCACAGCCGTTTATCCGAATCCCACACAGGGCAAGGTGACCATTGAGGCAGAAAACCTCCAAAGCATCAGTATATTCAATATGCTTGGAGAAAGAATCTTTGAAACTCCTGCTAATGGCGATGTCTTTGAATACGACTTCAGCCATCAAAAAGCAGGTGTTTACTTTGTCAAGGTTGAGACGACAAAGGGTACTGAGACCATGAAGGTTACCGTAAGGTAATCAATAATCTACACATATAATATATCAACATGCCCAATCCTACCAACAAACAAGAGCTGCTCGTCGCCATGGCCGACGGCTATGCCAAACTCAATGAACAGATCGCCAAGATGAGCGAGGAAGCCATATCGGCCCCCTTTGACTTTGCCGCCGACCCCAAGAAATGCGGTGTGCGCTGGCAATACGACCGCTGCCTCCGTGACCTTTTGATCCATCTTTACGAGTGGCAGGTGTTGATGCGCGAGTTTGTGAACAACATCCGCGAAGGTCACCCGCGAGACTATCTGCCCGACGAGTACCGCAAGAACTACCACGAGATGGACAAGATGCTGGTGGAGAAGCACCAAAACACGGCTTTGGAGGAGGCCCAACGCCTGCTGCAAGAGACCCATGAGGAGATGCTCCGCCTCGCCGAGAGCTTCACCGAAGAGGAACTCTTCACCAAAGGCTACTACAAAAACACCTACACCACCGACATGGCGGCCTACTTCGTGAGCGTCACTTCAAGTCCTTACGGGCAGGCGGTGAAACTGCTGAAGACGCATCAGAAAAACCTCAAGAAATAACATGGGCACAGCTACGCCATACGAATTCGATGCCCTCATCATCCAAAACGAGGATATGGATGCCGCCTACGTGGAGGTGCCTTTCGACATCAAGGCACTATTCGGAAAAGGACGGTTGGCGGTGCATGCCACCTTTGATGGCGTGCCTTACGACGGGCAGATCGTCAAGATGGGAACGCCTTGCTTCATCATCGGTGTGAGGAAGGACATCCGCAAACAGATAGGCAAAAGTTTTGGTGACATGGTGCATGTGACATTTTACGAAAGACAATAATACACAAACAATGTCTCCCTTGAATCGTGGGCATTTGAAATACGATATGAAAAAACTGAAAGAAGGAAACTGTTGGAAGGCCTGTTTTGACCAAAAACACAACAAATACCTGGGCCGTATCGTTTGCACCAACCGAGAAGGACAGACGCGTGAACTCTATGAAATCACAGGGGAAGTCTTCAATCGTTTGGGATCGTTCGCCGATGACTACGACAACGAATGTCTGATCCGAACCGGGAAACTGCTGTTTCGTTTCGAAGACACCATGTATGGAACGCTAGGACCCGTTTATTCGGTATATGACGACAGCTACACTGAAAGCGACTGGTATGAAGCGTACGAATCGCTAACTTCAAAACAACAATGAAAAAGCTGTTACTGATATTAGCCATAGCCTGTTCCTTCAACCTTTTCGGGCAATCCATCGACACGGCAGCAGTGCGTTCGGCAATCGAGAGGCAAATGGCCACCTACCCCGAATCCACTTTGCAGGACATCTACAAGAGTTTCTACCAAGAGCATTTCGGTCCGGGCCATATCATCAGCGACACGGCCTCGGCACGACGTTATCTGATGCGCGAACTCTCGGAAATGGGGGAAACCTCATTGCCTTACTTTGAACCAACTGGCAGTCAAGGGGATTACATTCGCGTCTATCTCTCCGCCGTCGCCGACAGCCTGATTACCGCCGAGCAGCTTTTGGATGCCTTCGTCAGAAGTGCAAATTCATGGCAAGAACCGACCGTTAGTTGGCTGGAGAAATGGGGAGCCGTCGTGAGCATCATCCAAGCGAATAAGATGGAATTAGAAGGCTTTGAGACGGACCTTCCCTTGCTGACCGAAGCCGCCCAAAACAACCAAGCCGTACACCACAGCCGCCGCTACAACGAAGCATATCACCCGCACTACCGCATCGTGGAGCGCAGTATCTTTGAAAGCGAATTAAAACCAACTTTAAAATAGTATCTATTTAATTATCAATTTTCAATTATCAATTCTCAATTTATTATGAAACAGCCTATTAAAGTAACCGAAGCCATCTTCCCAATGCCCGTTTTGCTCGTGGCCACCTACAATGAAGACGGCACTATCGATGTGATGAACGCCGCGTGGGGCACCATGCTCGACCGCGACCGCGTGGCCCTCAACCTGACCGAGACCCACAGAACCGTGGAGAACATAAAACAACGCAAGGGCTTTGTCGTCCACATCGCTGACGCAGCCCATGTGGTGGAGGCCGACTATTTCGGCGTCGTGTCGGGCAAGACCGAAAAGGACAAGTTCGCTAAGAGCGGTCTCACCGCGACCAAATCCTCGTTGGTGGATGCCCCCATCATCAATGAGATGCCTATCGCCATGGAGTGCGAGTTCATCGAATACCAAAGCGATGACACGGGACTTGGCGTCATCGGCAAGGTGCTGCAGACCTCCGTCGAGGCTGACAAGGTGAAGGACGGCAAAGTGGACGTGGAAGCCCTGCAAGCCATCACTTTCGACCCTTACACGCACGGCTATTATCAAGTCTCGAAGCGCGTCGGCGAAGCCTTCAAGGACGGCTTGAAACTGAAATAAAATCAGGTAGCAAATAGATTAAATACCACCATGCGCAAAAGCCTGATTATTTTAGCCTTTATGACCCTCTCAGCATTGCCAACCAAGGCCCAAATCGACCTCCACAGCCACGCCATCACGAAAGGTTATCTCGATTACATCAAAGCCAACGGTGCCGAGATGGACGAAGGTTTTCCTATTCCTGCTTGGGATGCGGAACAACATATTGCTTTTATGGACAAGGCTGGCATTCAGACCGCTGTGCTGACCATGCCTGCGCCACAGCCTTGGTTTGGCGACGCGGAGGCTTCGGCAGCGGTTTGCCGTAGCTACAACGAGGAATGCGCCGCACTCAAGGCACGCTATCCCGGACGTTTCATGTTTTGTGCTGCTCTGCCTTTGCCCGATGTGCCACACGCATTGGAGGAGGCTCGCTATGCCTTGGAAGTCTTGGGAGCCGATGGCGTTAAATTGGCAACAAACAGCTACGGACAATACCTCGGTGACCCTGCCTTGGACACGCTGATGGCCTATCTCGACCAACAGAACGCTGTTGTCATCCTGCACCCACACAAGCCTTCGGCAGTCAATGCACACTTGATTGCCAATGTGCCGTTGGCCAGTTATGAATACTTGGCTGAGACCACGCGCACGGTGCTCAACATGGTAGCACATGATGTGTTGGTGCGCTATCCGAATCTGAAAGTCATGGTGCCGCATTGCGGCTCGTTCCTGCCCAACGCCTTGCCGCGTTTCCGCTCGCTGCTGCCCGTAATGGTGAAACAAGGCATGATGCAACCTGTGGATGTTGATGCTAACCTGTCACGCCTCTATTACGACCTTGCCGGAGCACCTACCGACGAAGTCCTTGATGCCCTCCTGACTATCACCCCGCCCGACCATATTCTCTATGGCAGCGACTATCCGTATGTGGCCGAGCCAGTACTTATCAGTGGAAAACAAGCTTTGGAAAGTCGTCTCGCCGCGCATGGGTTGAATCCGCGGGATGTTTTTACCGACAATGCAAGGCGCCTGTTTGGAGAGAGCATCCCGTTGAGACAATATGGCGAAAAGATCGTCCGCCATGGCGAAAAGATCGTCCGCCTCGCCGAAATCGAAGTGGAGCCATCGATGCTGGAGGAATATCTCGCCTTCGCAAAGGAAGTAGGGGAGACCTCGACGAAGGTGGAGCCTGGCGTACTAACCCTCTTCTCAATGCAAACCAAAGAAGACCCCTGTAAGATTTACATCCTCGAAATCTACGCCGACCAAGAGGCCTACCAAAGCCACATCCAGACTGCGCACTTCAAGAAATACAAGGAAGGTACGGCCCAGATGGTGAAGAGTCTAAAACTGATTGATGTCAACCCATTGGCGGGTATGGTACGGTGATTTGTAGTTTTTTTTTATTTTTGCAACCATATTAAGAATCAAAACAATGAAGAAAATTACAATAATCCTATTGTGTGCTCTGGCCTTTGCCGCCTGCACCAATAACCAACCCGAGGACAACAAAAACAATCAAAACAACACGAATATGGAAAACACAGCAAAAGTCTATCTAACTCGCGAAATCAGCCCTGAGGCTTTAGTAAAAATCTACAAGGCTTTGGGCGTGGAAGCCAAAGGCCGCGTGGCCGTGAAAATCTCGACAGGGGAGGGGAGTAACCCCAACTACCTGAAGCCCGAACTCATCAAAGACCTTGTGCATGAAGTAGATGGCACCATCGTGGAGTGTAACACTGCCTACGGTAACGGTCCTGGCGATGAAAAAGACGAGCGCAACAATTCGGCTGTCCACTGGGAAGTGATTCGCAGGCACGGTTTCACTGATTACTTCCCCGTCGATATCATGGATGAGTACGACGAAATCCGCATCCCTGTGAAGGACCAGAGACACATCAAATACGACATCGTGGGTGGACACATGGCCAACTACGACTTCATGATTGCCCTCAACCACTTCAAGGGTCACCCGATGGGCGGTTACGGCGGCGCGCTGAAGAACCTGAGCATCGGCTGCGCCAGCAGCAACGGTAAGGCTTATATCCACTCCTCGGGAAAGATGGAGAAACTCGACATGGCCAAACTTTGGACACCCGAGTACATCGGCGACCAGGACGGCTTCCTTGAGAGCATGGCGGCAGCAGCCCAAGCAGTGACAAACTACTTCAACAAGAGACAAGGCATCATCTACATCAGCGTGATGAACAACATGAGCATCGACTGCGACTGCGTCGACCATCCTGCTCCTGTGAAGCTTGAGGACTACGGCATCCTTGCCAGCACCGACCCCGTCGCCCTCGACCAAGCCTGCGTCGACATCATCAACAACCAGCAGGTGACCGCCACCAACGACCCCACCGACCTGCTCAGCCGCAGCCATCGGACTGGGAACCAGGAAATATACCATTGTCAGCATTGATTGATTTGCGACAATCGTAGTCCCGTCTTTGTTTAATTGAAAAAGGATAATACTATGGAAAACCCAAAGATTATTATTACCATCAATCGTGAAAGTGGGAGTGGAGGTGGCGAGATTGCCCGTCTGCTGGGAGAGAAGTTGGGATTCAAGGTTTATGGTCGCGCCATGTTGCAAAGCATTGCTGAAAAATTCGACATGACTATAGAAAATATGGATCGCGTCAAATCCCAGCATACCAATTGGTGGAGCGAATTTTGCCGTTTCTTTCGCCAATTTGACGCCTGTAGCTATCCAGTTGCAACAACACCAGAGGTCACGCCGTTGACCCTGTATTATGCTGAGGCTCGTCTGCTGCGTGAGTTGGCCGAACAAGAGAGTTGTATCATCGTGGGCCGCGCCGGTTTCCACATCTTCCGCGACAATCCCAATGCGTTGCATCTGCTCATCATGGCCGACCGTGACGCACGTATCGCCCGCATCGCCGCCAAGCAAAATCTCAGCCCCGAAGAGGCCGCCAAGGTGATTGACGAAACCGACAAGGCACGGGACACTTTCGTTAAGGACGTTGCCGAAATCTCACGTTATGATGCCCGCAACTACGACTTTGTGCTTAATGTCACAAATATGCCTACCGAAGCTGTGGCGCAGTTTCTTGCCGACAATATCAGGATGAAGTATCCTTTCTTGGCGAAATAGACTGTCCTTGCCGCCCCGGTGTTTCGACTCTTCCGAGGTTACTTGTCGGATTGGAGGGCTGGTGGGGTTGTGACATACAAGTCATTCATCACCAATCCGGCAAGCGTGAAACCGAAGATGGCCGTGATATGGGCCGAGGTGCCATTGATTTGGGCTTTCGATGAGCACCACTCGTGATTGACGAGGTCAGGATTGCCAGCAGCGATGATGGCCTTGGGACACATGCAGGCACTTGTGCCACAGGTGCTTGCAGTGCCTTTGTTGGGCAGCACCTCGGGTGAGAACACGCAGAGGAACTTTTTCTTCGGAAAGGTTTTCGCTTTTCTGAGACGCTTGCGCATCATGCTGGCCAATGGGCAACCAATCACCTCCCAAAACTCGGCCACTTGTATCTTGGTCGGATCCATTTTGAGTGCAGCACCCATGGCGGAGAACAACTTACCCGGACATTCGGTGGCGTGCAAGATAAGGTGTATCTTGTCCTTGAGGCTATCGATGGCATCAATGATGTAGTCGTAGGTTTCTAGTTGGAACATTTCGGCGTTCTCAGCGGAATAAATCTCCTGCACGGCGTTAATTTCGGCTTGAGGATTGATCTCCAAAAGGCGTTCCTTCAGCACCTCCACCTTGACCATTCCCACTGTTTTGGTGGTGGCTTGCAACTGCCGGTTGACATTGGTGATGCATACGCGGTCGCTGTCCACAA
>CADCIH010000006.1:0-24413 GCA_902801465.1 uncultured Bacteroidia bacterium
TGGCGCACCTTGTTGGCCATCTCTGCGATCTTGATGGCGCCTTCGGCGGCGGCGAAGCTCTCGTGGCCGGCCAGGAAGGCGAAGCACTCGGTCTCTTCGCGGAGCAGACGGGCGGCGAGGTTGCCGTGGCCGATGCCGACCTTACGGTCGTCGGCGACGGATCCGTCGATGCAGAACGACTGGAGGCCTTCGCCGATGGCTTCGGCGGCTTCAGCAGCGGTCTTGCAGCCCTTCTTGATGGCGATGGCGGCACCGCAGGTGTAGGCCCACTTCACGTTCTCGAAGCAGATGGGCTGGGTCTCCTCAGCCATCTTGTAGGGGTCGATGCCCCGGGCTTCGCAGATCTCGTCGGCTTCCTCGATGCTCTGGATTCCATATTTATTCAATACTTTCAGGATATTGGCCATGCGGCGTTCCTGACTTTCGAATTTAACTTCACGTCTTGCCATGGTGTGTCCTCCTTATTCTTTACGTGGGTCAATGTATTTAGCTGCGTCGGCGAAACGGCCGTAGGTGCCGGTGGCTTTCTTCAGGGCTTCGTTGGCGTCGTCGCCTTTCTTGATGAAGTCCATCATCTTGCCGAGGCTGACGAATTCGTAACCGATGATTTCGTCATGCTCGTCGAGGGCGATGCGGGTGCAGTAGCCTTCGGTCATCTCGAGGTAGCGGGGGCCTTTTTCGAGGGTGCCGAACATGGTGCCGATCTGGCTGCGGAGGCCTTTACCGAGGTCTTCGAGCGAGGCGCCGATGAGCAGGCCGCCTTCGGAGAAGGCAGACTGTGAGCGACCGTAGACGATTTGAAGGAAGATCTCGCGCATGGCGGTGTTGATGGCGTCGCACACGAGGTCGGTGTTGAGGGCTTCGAGGACGGTCTTGCCGGGCAGGATCTCAGCGGCCATGGCGGCAGAGTGGGTCATGCCGGAGCAGCCGATGGTCTCGACCAAAGCTTCTTGGATGATACCGTCCTTAACGTTCAAGGTAAGCTTGCAAGCTCCCTGTTGCGGGGCGCACCAGCCGATGCCATGGGTGAATCCGCTGATGTCTTTCACATCTTTGACGCGCACCCACTTGCCTTCCTCCGGAATCGGAGCGCAAGGATGGTTGGCGCCTTTCTTGACGCAGCACTGATGCTGCACTTCTTGTGTGTAAATCATAGGTATTATATGTTGTATTGTATTAAACTTTCCACTTTTCACTTTCCACTTTTAACTTAAAAAGCCTCCAGGCGGAGGCTTTTTCCATCGTACCGAAGGCCGGGATCGAACCGGCACGAGTTTAACCTCATCGGTTTTTGAGACCGACGCGTCTACCTATTCCGCCACTTCGGCATGGCTTCCTAAGGAAAGCGAGTGCAAAATTACAACATTTTCTGAAAGTAACATCATTTTTCGTGAGGTTTTTGAAAATTTCTTTGGCGGTCTCCCTAAAAAGCCGTAATTTTGCAGCCCGAAAAAACAAACCTTTTTCAACGATGTCGGGTAAATTTGTTTCAATTTTCGCAGGTAGAGCTACCCATGAGCTGGGCGAGAAAATTGCCAAAGCCTATGGTACTGAGCTCGGTAAATCGTCCGTGGTCGAATTCTCGGACCATGAATTTCAGCCTTCGTTCGACGAGAGCATCCGTGGCCATCACGTGTTCATCGTGCAGTCCACCATGTCTCCGACCGACAACCTGATGGAGCTGCTTTTGATGATCGACGCGGCCAAGCGCGCCTCGGCCCATAAGGTCATCGCGGTGATTCCGTATTTCGGATGGGCCCGTCAGGACCGCAAGGACCAGCCTCGTGTGAGTATCGGCTCCAAGCTGGTGGCCAACATGCTGACCGCCGCCCATGTCGACCGTATCATCACCATGGACCTCCATGCCGACCAGATCCAAGGCTTCTTCGACATCCCGATGGATGCCCTGTACGCCTCGAGTCTCTTCATCGAGCATATCAAGCAGATGAACATCGACGACCTGCTGATTGCCGCCCCTGACCTCGGCGCCTCCAAACGCGCCTCGGCCTACGCCAAGCGTCTGGGTTGCGACCTGGCCGTGTGCCACAAGCAACGCGCCCGCGCCAACGTGGTGGAGAGCATGACCCTCATCGGCGATGTGAAGGACAAGAACGTCATCATCCTCGATGATATCATCGACACCGCCGGAACCATCGTCAAAGCCGGTCAGCTGATGATGGACAACGGCGCCAAGAGCGTCCGCGCCTTCGCCACCCACGCCGTGTGCAGCGGTCCTGCCATGGAACGTCTCGACAACTCGGTGTTCAGCGAAGTGGTCGTCACCGACTCCATCCCGCTGCCGAAAGACGCCTCCAAGAAAATCAAAGTGGTCAGCACGGCAAACCTCTTCGCCGACGTGATCCACAGAATCGAAAACTATGAATCCATCAGCTCTTTGTTTAAATAACGGAGAACGGAGAACGGAAAACGGAAAACGGAAAACTAACCTTTATCTATTAATTATAAATTATCAATTCTTAATTACATGAAAACAGTATCATTGAGCGGTTCTCTTCGCGAGAACGTAGGGAAAAAAGATGCTAAAGCTTTGCGTAAGGCTGAATTGGTGCCGTGCGTCCTTTATGGCGGCGACGAGCAGATCCATTTCGCTACCGAGGCCAAGAATTTCAAGAAGATCCTCTTCACCCCTGAGACCTTCATCATCAACATCACCATCGGTGACAAGTCGTACGACGCCATCCTCCAAGATGTGCAGTATCACCCTGTGACTGACAACGTGCTGCATGCCGACTTCCTCCTGGTGAAGGAAGACAAGCCCATCACCGTTGTGCTGCCTCTCGCCATCGAAGGTTCAGCCCCCGGCGTGCTCCGTGGTGGTAAGCTGAAACAAGCCATCCGCAAGATCAAAGTCTGCGGTCTTGCCAAGGATCTTCCTGAGGTCATCACCGTCAACATCAGCAACCTGAACATCCTCGACTCCATCAAGGTCCGTGACCTGAACATGGAAGGTGTCACCTTTGTGACCCCTGGTTACCAAGTCATCGTGGAAGTGCGTGCCGCCCGTGGCGCCGCTGCCGCTGCCGACGAGACCGAGGAATAATCATTTATTCTGAAAAAATCACGTAGAGACGTAGCACGCTACGTCTCTACATTGTTAATATGAAATACCTCATCGCCTGTCTTGGAAACATCGGTGCCGAATATGAAAATACCCGGCATAACGCTGGCTTTCGCATCGCCGACCGCCTGGCCAAGGACCTTGAGGCTACTTTCACCACCAGCCGCCTGGCCCAGGTGGCGGAGATGAAATACCGAGGTAAGACCCTCGTGGTGATCAAGCCTACCACCTATATGAACCTCAGCGGCAAGGCGGTGAAATACTGGCTCGATCAAGAGAAGATTCCCATCGAGAACCTCCTCGTCGTCAACGACGACATCGCCCTGCCCGTGGGCACCATCCGCATGCGCAAGAAAGGCGCCGACGGCGGACATAACGGGCTTACCGACATCATCGAGAAACTGGGCACCAACGCCTTCTGCCGCCTCCGCTTCGGCATCGGCGACGACTTCTCACGTGGCCACCAAATCGACTTCGTCCTTGGCCAATGGAAACCCTCTGAGGAACCCGTCGTGGACGAAACCGTCGATAAAGCGGTAGAGGCTATTAAGAGCTTTGTTATCCAAGGTCCGGACCGGACGATGAATATTTTCAACACCCATTGATTTCCCATGACCATCCGCATCCCATGGAGATGCCCTACCGGTAAATGTTCTATCCTCTAGCCTTGTTTTCCTTCAACGATCCCGCAAAAATATCGAATCTCACGAAACGGCATTCCAGCGGTCCGTTCCATACGGGGATTTTTGTGGTAGGCTTCAATCCTACGTGTTTGAGGGCTACGGCGTCGTCGGTGATGAGCCAGCACTGATAGCCTTGGAAGTTGTGTTTCAGGGTGTTGCCGATGTTTTCGTAGACTTGGTCGATATTGTCCTCCTTGAGACGGTCGCCGTAAGGCGGGTTGATGATCATGATGCCTCCGTCTTCGGGAGGAGTCAGGTCTTCCATGTTCTTTTTCATCAGGTGGATGTCGTGTTGGAGGTGGGCGTTGGCGATGTTGCCTTCGGCGATGGCCACGGCCTTGGGAGAGCGGTCCGAAGCCCAGATCTCATGGTCGAACTCGCAGATCTGATCGTCGGCTTCCTGTTTGATGCGTTTCCACAGTTCCGGGTCCCAGTCGTCCCATTTCATGAAGCCCCACTGACGGCGGTAGTATCCTGCCGGGATCTTCATGGCGTACATGGCCGCTTCGATAGGCAGGGTGCCCGAGCCGCACATGCAGTCGAGGAAGTTGCAGTCGGCCTTCCATCCCGTGAGTTGTATCAAACCGGCGGCCAGCACCTCGTTCATCGGAGCCTTGTCCACCTGTTTGCGGTAGCCGCGGTGGTGCAGGCTCTCGTTGGAGCTGTCGAAAAGAATGCTGACTTTATCTTCACGGATATGTAGATTTATTCGCAAGTCAGGATTCAAGGTGTTGATGCTAGGCCGGGGTCCCATGACGTCGCGGAACTGGTCGACGATGGCGTCTTTCATTTTCAAGGCGGCGTATTGCGAGTGGGTGAAGAAGTGTCCGCTGGTCACCGCGTCGACGCAGAAGGTTTGGTCGGTCCTCAGAAGGTCCCACCATTGTATCTCCTGCACTTTTTTATATAGCTCGTCGGGGTTCTTGGCGAAGAAGGTCTTGAAGGGCTTCAGCACCTTTAGGCCGGTACGAACGTTATAGTTGAGACGGTACATCATCTCCTTGTTGCCTTCGCAGATGACGGCGCGGTGCATCACTTTGACGTTTTTGGCGCCCAGGTTCCTGATTTCGGCGGCCAGCACTTCCTCCAGTCCAGCCACGGTCTTGGTAATGAGTTGGTAGTTGTCTTCCATGGGATGAAAATTTTTGCAAAAATAGGGATTTTTAAATGGTTTTTTTCCTAATTTAGCCGATTGTTTTAAACGGAAAACGGAAAATTAAACATATAAACATATGAGCACTAATTTCGACCCTAAAGCGAACTACGAGCAGACCAAGAAAGAGGCTGGCTACGTGGAGCGCAAGAAAGCCACCCAGAGGGACTACAACCGCATTGGGTTCATGTCGGGACTGGAAGTACACCAACAGATCAAGACCAAAGAGAAGCTGTTCTGTCACTGCCCCGCAGGAAAGTTCAACAAGTTTGATGACTACGACGCCGAGCTGATCCGTCACATGCGCCCCACGCTCTCCGAGCTGGGCGAATATGACGGCACCGCCTTGATGGAGTTCAAGACCAAGAAGGAGATCGTCTATCGCATCAAGAACCAGACGGCTTGCACCTACGACATCGACGACACCCCGCCGTTCCCCATCAACAAAGAGGCTTTGCACAACGCCATCGTCATCGCGCTGCGCTCCAACCTCAACATCGTGGGCGAGGTGCACATCACCCGTAAGCAGTATCTCGACGGCTCCATCCCGACGGGCTTCCAGCGTACCGCCATCGTCGGTGTGGAAGGCTTGCTCAAGATGCCCAAGAAGAACATCCGCCTCATCCAGCTGAGCATCGAGGAGGACGCCTGCCGCGAGATCAGCGACATCGGACACCGTCGTATCTACCAGACCGACCGTCTGGGCGTGCCGTTGATCGAGACCGTGACCTACCCCGACTGCAAGAACCCCGAAGAGCTTATGGAGACTTGCGAGTATATCCGCTTCCTCGGACGTAGCACTGGCCTGGTCCGCACAGGCATGGGCGCCGGCCGTCAGGACGTCAACGTGAGCTGCAAAGGCGGCACCCGTATCGAGATCAAGGGTGTCCAGCACGCCAAGTGGATTCCCGAACTGTCGCACAACGAGTGCTACCGTCAGTGGTCGCTGGTGAAGTTGGCCGAAAAGCTCAACAAGAAACTGAAGAAGAGCAACTGGAAGGTTGAGGTGGCTGACGTGCGTCTGGAAGGCATCAAGACGAGGACGGATTTCTTCGATTTCACCATCCCCAACCCGCCCCTCGCTATGAGAGTGGTGAAGCTGCCGGGCTTCCGTGGCGTGCTCTCGCACTTCACCCAGCCGGGCAAGATGTTCGCCGACGAGATTGCCGAGCGCCTGAAAGTCATCGCCTGCCTCGAGCATCCCAACATGCTGCACAGCGAACGTTTGGTGCCCGTGTTGGAGGCTTCCACCTGGCATAGGCTGGGCAAGAAGGTCCATGCTACCGAAGACGATGCCCTCATTCTGGTCTGGGGTCCCGAAAACGACATGCCCACTGCCATTGAGACCATCGAGGAACGTTGCCTGATGGCTTTCGACGGCGTGCCGAAGGAGACCCGTAAGGCCGTCTCGAACGGCATCACCATCTTCGAGCGCGTGCTGCCCGGTGCCGACCGTATGTATCCCGACACCGACTCGGCTCCCATCCCGTTGGATCCCAAGGAGATCGAGGCAATAAAGAAAGAGCTGCCCACCGAGATCATCGACCGTTACAACCAACTCAAGGAATGGAAGGTGCCGCAAGACTGCTTCACCTACATCTTCGCCAGGAACTGGTTCCCTGCCATGAACGACATCGTTGAGAAACTTGGTGTTGACGGACATATGCTGGGCTGCTTCGTGGGCATGCGCCTCAAGAACCTGATGTGCAAGAACCCGCAGTCGCAGTTCAACGGCGACACGTTGTATAAGCTCTTCGCCTTCCTGAAGCGTGAGAAGCTCAACTACCGCCTGGCTTGGAACATGGCTCCTGTCCTGGTTGCCGATGCCTCGCTCGACATGAAGGAGGTGATCCGCAAGATCGGCTTCCGTCGCGCTTCGGAGGATACCATCGCCAAGAAACTCGAAAAGCTCTCGAGTTCCTACATCCCCAACAAGAAGTTCCACGCCGCCGTCAACAAACGCAACTGGATCATGGGTCAATTGCGCGAAGCCGTAGGTAATATCGATCTGAAAGAATTGGCAAAAAACATTAAATAAGCGAATGAAGGGCGCGTTTAATATGAAAAGAACAAGCATTGCAACGGAAGCCCTTCTTTTCCTGCTGCTGTTTGCGGCAGGCACGTCAAAGGCGCAAAATACTCATCTAAGTGTTGTTAAGGACAGCGTTGAATACAACACCTTATACGACTATTCGACCTACATAACCTATCTTACGACTCAGACGCTAATGATGGATGGCGACACTACGTTTGACGGGATGTCGTACAAAAAACTTTATGAAAAATGGTCCGACTTTTTCAATATCGATTATGAATTAATCGGCTATGTTAGGGAAATACACGACAAGGTCTATTACAGGCCAATTGATCAAACCGATGATTATTTGTTATACGATTTTGGCCTTGGCGTTGGCGATTCGACCTTTATGTATTATCATCAATTCGAATGGGGAGGGGTGTATGTTCGTGTTGACTCCATTGTCAGCAAGTTTGTTGGGGATACGATCAGAGACTGTTACTACGTCAGCTCGAGGGACGAAGACTATCAGAACTGGGCGTTTTACAACACGTGGATTGAAGGAATTGGTGCCTTACAGGGCTTTTTGGATCCTTGTCTATTTCAACAAGGCGCTGGGTATTCCTGGCCCCAACTCCTTTGTTATAAAGACCATGGAGAGATTCTTTACATGAATGATCAATATAACACATGCATAATTGGCAGTTCCAATTCAGTAGAAGAAAACGAAAATCCAAACCTGTTCTTTGACAACTCCCGTTCAATGCTTCGTTTTACGGGACATTTGGATCCCTGCACATCGGTATCGATCTTCAATCTCCTAGGTCAACGGGTTTACTTCAACGGAAACCTTTGTAATGACCACCTGGACTTGAACGACTTGAAACAAGGTCTTTATATTGCCGTTCTTCGGGATGGAATGTCCGTTAGTTGTTTGAAATTCATTAAAAACTGATTGTATGAAAAAAACCACCAAAACCATACTCATGCTCCTGCTGTTTGTGGCAGGCACAGTGAAGGCGCAAGATTATCTCCCCGTCGTCAAAGACAATGCCGAATGGAACATCATGTGGCAAAGTACATCTTCGTGGCCTACCATCCGAATTACGGAAAGCCTTCGTATTGATGGAGATACTTTAGTAAACGACATGTATTACAAGAAAGTAATGCGGTTATTGTCGTCGGAGGGTCCGCATTGGCCGGGCAACACAGAAGAGCATGAGCTTTATGGCCTCATCAGGGAAGAACCCGAAGGCAAGGTGTTTTACCAACCCATCAACCAAGATACGGTCTATCTTCTTTATGACTTCAATATGAACGTTAACGACACTGTGGTGATGAGTTGGTGTCAGTCACCAGATACATTATGGGATGTTACCATTCGTATTGACTCTATTACCACCCAATACATTGCTGGAATGGACAGACAGGTTTTCTATGTAAGTTCAAAAGACGCGTATAGTGATTGGAGATGGCTCAACACCTGGGTGGAGGGTATAGGCGCGACGGAAGGGCTGTTATATAGTTGCCACGTTGTCAGTGCTGGGGGGATTACACTTCACGAACTCCTTTGCTATCATGAAGATGACGAATTGCTCTATATGAATCCAGAATATGACACCTGTGTGGTTGACATGAATCCCTTACCACAAGACTTTGCTCCCTTGGGAGCCGAATGGTATTTTCACATGGAATCACAAGGACCCGTCACGGATCCGCCTTTCTATTACATTAGAATGTCTGTCACGGGCTTAGCCGAAATACAGGGACACGTTTGTAGCAAAATAGATTTACATGATTACGTTTATGAGGAAAACCATGTCGTTTACTGGTACAATCAAACGAACGACGCGTTTACGGTGTTGTATGATTTCAATGCCGAAGAGGGCGATACTTGGTATTGCGACGTTGGCGAGTGCACTTTTCTTGTGACGGTCCAAAGTGTCGATAGTGTTACTTGGAATGGTCATACCTACCGCACCCAATATGTGACGGCATATAGTGATGATGGTCAGACACCTGCTTTTAATGGTAGAATCTTTGAAAAAATTGGATATGAATTTGGTTTGTTTCCCGACAGATTCGCATGTGACGGTTTTGACGGTCCGGATTATCTATACATGAGATGCTATGTTGAAAACGGTGAAATTCTTTACCATGAAGGCGATTATGATTGTGATTACGTTGTTCCCAATGGCATAGATGAAAATGATACCGCAAAAGGATCTTTGGTCTATCCTAATCCTATTTCTGAATCCGGAACCCTGAATTTCGAACAATTGAATGCTGATGAACTGACCATCATAACTGTGGACGGAAGGATTGTGAGAAAAGAGAATGTTAAAGGCTTGTCGTCTTTTAACATTGAAAAAAGAGACTTGGATGCAGGTTTGTATTTCTATATGTTGTCCGGTGAGAATATGAAAACGGTGGTTGGGAAGATGTGTATCAAATAAAAACAATATCTGGAAAACCTATCTCAAGGTGTTTATGGATACACCGTGCGTTGTGGGGATGATGTTCTTAGTGGAAAACTGATTATAATGCGTTAAAAAGATAATAAATTAATAATCACAAAAATAAAAAGTTATGGCTGAAGATTTTTTCCAGGGTTATTGGGGCGCCGCCCTTGAGGTGCTCAAGAAATACAACTGCCGCGTGTGGAGCCAGGCCGAGTGCCAGACCACAGGCGGACTCTTCAAAGGCACGATCCTGCCGCGTGCCGCCTTCCAAGACGACCAGCATATCGTCATGAAGGTCAATACAGGCTACAACATCGGTGTGGATGTCAGCACCATCACCAGCATGAAGGAGACCGACTACAAGAAAGCCAACTACCACATCCCGGAGAAGGAATTCCCCTACACCGAGGGCCTTCCGCATGTGAAGCTGCTCGGCACGGGCGGTACGATTGCATCCCGCCTGGACTACCGCACCGGTGCGGTCATCCCCGCCTTCTCGCCAGGTGAGCTCTATGGCGCCGTGCCCGAGCTGGCCGACATCTGCAACCTCGATACCGAGAAGGTGTTCGCCGTGTTCTCCGAGAACATGTCGCCTAAGGAGTACATCGCCCTGGCCAAGAAGATTGGTGAGGAAATCCAGAACGGCATCGACGGCATCGTCATCGGCCACGGTACCGACACCCTCGCCCATACCGCCGCCGCCCTGACCTTCATGTGCCAGAACCTGCCGGTGCCGATCGTTCTGGTGGGCTCGCAACGTTCCTCGGACCGTCCCTCGTCGGACGCCGCCTTGAACCTGATGCATGCCATGACCGCTGCCGGTCACGGCGACGTGGCTGAGGTGATGGTGTGTATGTTTGGCCCCACTTCTGATGAATATGGTTTCCTACATCGTGGCACCCGTGTGCGCAAGATGCACTCCAGCTACCGCAGCACCTTCCGCACCATCGGCGACACCCCCGTGGCTACCGTCGACCGCAAACGTGGCGTGGTGCCCATCAAGGAGGAATACAACCACCGTCGTGCCGACCGTGACGTGAAGATCATCCCGACCTTCGACGACCGTGTGGCCATCCTTTACTACTATCCCGGCATGAAACCCGACGTGCTCGACGCATTGGTCGACAACGGCTACAAAGGCATCATCTGGGACGGCACGGGTCTGGGCCATGTCAACAAGGGCATGTTCGATGCCATCCAGCGCGCCACCGACAAGGGCGTGCACCAGTACATGTGCGTGCAGACCATCTGGGGCTATGCCCACATGTTCGTGTACGACACGGGCCGCGACCTGATGAACCGTGGCATCATCCCGGCTGGCAACATGCTCGCCGAGACCGCCTACATCAAGTTGGGATGGGCCCTGGGTCAGACCCAAGATAGGGAAGAGGTGAGGAAGATCATGCTCACCCCCATCAACAGCGAGATTACGCCTCGTGAGCCTTACAACGGCTACCTCGTCTACCAAGGCGGCGTACCCGAAGTCGAAGAGTTTATCAGAAAAGTCCATAAGTAAAATTTTTATTTATAAACTTCTAATAGAGAGGTATTTACAAAAATACCTCTTTTTTTTGTTTGTTTATGTTAAAAATATTCTATTTTTGCACGACTAATATTAATTAAGTACGTGCTATTTAACTCGATAGAATATCTTATTTTTCTTCCCACATCCTTTTTGTTGTATTGGGTTGTGTTTGAGAGACTTATACGTGATTTAAAATGTCAAATAAGGCTTCAGAACGCTTTTGTTGTGTTGGCTAGCTATGTTTTCTATGGTTGGTGGGACTGGCGGTTCCTGCTGCTCATCGCCTTCACTTCGCTTTGCTCGTGGGCGAGCGGACTGCTCATTGGGCGGGCAGAGACAAAAAGGGGGTCCAAGGTGTGGATGTGGGCCAACATTGTCTTGAACCTCGGGATTCTGGCCGTTTTCAAGTACTACGACTTCTTCGTCACCGAGTTTGCGCAACTGTTCCACATTTCCACGGAAGGGCTTCTGTTGAAGGTGATATTACCTGTAGGCATCTCGTTCTACACCTTCCAGGCCTTGAGCTATTCCATTGATGTTTATCGTGGGAAAATTGAATCTACCCGGGATGTCATCGCCTTCTTTGCCTTCATCTCGTTTTTCCCCCAGCTGGTGGCGGGACCCATCGAAAGGGCGACGAACCTCTTGCCTCAGTTCCTCAAGAAGAGGGAGTTCGACTTTGACACCGCCATCGATGGGGTGCGCCAAATCCTTTGGGGCCTCTTCAAGAAGATGGTGGTGGCCGACAACTGTGCGGTGTATGCCGACCAGGTGTTCTCGAACTATGCGAACCATACGGGAAGCACGTTGCTGTTGGCCGCCGTCTTCTTCACCTTCCAGATCTACGGAGACTTTTCGGGCTATTCCGACATCGCCATCGGTACTGCCAAGCTGTTCGGAATTAGATTGATGCGCAACTTCAACCTGCCATACTTCAGCCGTGGCGTCACCGAGTTTTGGCGGCGTTGGCATATTTCATTAATGACTTGGTTCAGGGATTATGTCTATATCCCTCTCGGAGGGAGCCGCGTCAACAAGGTCAAAGCCGCCCGAAACACCTTCGTCGTCTTTCTGCTGAGCGGTCTATGGCATGGGGCCAACTGGACCTTCGTCGCATGGGGGGCGTATCACGCGTTATGGATGGTCCTTGAGAAACTTCTGAGGATCAAAAACAGGAGCCGGTCAACGGTCGACTCGTTGCTTTGGTCCTTAAGCACTTTCGTTGTCGTCATGATCGGTTGGATCCTTTTCCGCTCGGCGAGTCTCGCTGATGCCTGGGGCTATCTCTGTGGCGTCTTCAATCCAAGTCTGTTCACGGTGCCCTTCCTGTTTGTCGGGACCAGGAAATGCGTTTTGTTGGTCCTCCTCATGCTTGCGTTGGAGTGGCTTACCAGAAACAAAGAGCATGCGCTTCAGTATTCCGCCAGCCTTTCTCTTTGGCTGGTGTGGCTGTTCGATGCCTTGGTGGTGCTGGCGGTTTTGCAATTTGGTTCGGATGGCCATTTGTTCATCTATTTTCAGTTCTGACCATGAAAAGACTCTTGAAACGGCTCTTGTTATTAATCGGCACCCCGGCGGTCGCTTTGCTGCTGCTTTACCTAGTTACGGATCCCTTTAAGACACTGCGTCCTTTCAGTCTGCAATATTTTGACAAGCTCAACCGGGACTACCTTTCCTCTGAGCTGTTTCTAAGGAACAATTCTGTCTACCATTACAATTCATTTATTCTCGGGAGTTCACGCTGTTGCGGTTTCAACACCTATCATTGGAAACACTATCTCTCGCCTGAGTCGCGGCAGTTCCTGTTCCAAGCTTGGTGCGAGACTTTGACGGGCATGGAGCAGAAGCTGGATTACCTCGACCGAAACGGCAATGAAATCGACAACGTGCTATTATTAATTGATATTCCTGGCACCTTTGCCAGGGAACAGCTTTCCCGAGAGTGTGTGTTCATCAAGCATTACAAGTTTTCGGGTCAGCCCGAAATGATGTTTCAAGCCTGCATGTTCTGGGGTTTTGTCAAGATGCCCTCGCAATGGATTTCGGCTTTGAGGCAAATGGTTCATCCCGAAGCGATGGAGTTTCCGGCCGATACCGTGAGCAACGACTGGGGGTATGTCAACCGCCATGCCGATATCAGTGTTCGGCCTCAGCGTGACAGCCTTTCGAATCTGTCCGACAAGGGCAGAATTTCATATCTGAAACAGATTGAAGGCAAAACGGATGCTGACTTGAGGGTGAGCGAGCCCTTGATCACGGAAATCTTCCAAGAGCAGTTGGTGCATATCAGAACGGTTTTCGACCGGCATCATACCGATTACCGCATCGTCGTCTCGCCGGCCTATTGTTACATGCATCCGGCTATTAATCCCGAAGACTTGGAATTGCTTCGGGAAATCTTCGGGTCGGAAAACGTTTTCGATTACTCGGGAAAGAACGAGATGACAAGCAATTGTTACAACTTTTCCGATGCCGATCATTTCGGCTTGAGTGTGGGTTGGCAAATCATAGAGGATATTTACAGCAATTGAGGTTGGTTGGAATTGCATTGTGTGTTTTTTTCTATCTTTGCAATTGCAAATGAACCATCATGTTGTTTAACTCCATCCAATTCGCAGTATTCCTGCCGTTGGCGTTTTTGTTGTATTGGTTTGTCTTTGACCGCTTCATCAGCAAGTCGAAGCAACAGTTGCGATTCCAGAACGCTTTCGTTGTTGTGGCTAGCTATGTCTTTTATGGCTGGTGGGATTGGCGTTTCTTGATCCTCATTGCATTCACCTCGTTTTGTTCATGGGGAAGCGGACTGCTTATCGGGAGAGCAAAGACCAAAAAGGAGGCGAAGACATGGGCGACGCTCAACATTGTGCTTAACCTCGGCATCCTTGCCGTTTTCAAGTACTACGATTTCTTCGTCACCGAGTTCGCCCGACTCTTCCATGCCGAAGCCGATGGGCTGCTGTTGAACGTCATCCTCCCCGTGGGCATCTCGTTTTACACTTTCCAAGCCTTGAGTTATTCCATCGATGTCTATCGAGACAAGATTCAGCCAACGAAGGACATTGTTGCTTTTTTTGCCTTCATCTCGTTTTTCCCGCAGCTGGTGGCTGGTCCTATTGAGCGGGCGACAAACCTCTTGCCGCAGTTTCTGAAAAAACGTGAGTTCAATTACGATACCGCCGCTGACGGAATGCGGCAAATCCTTTGGGGTTTGTTCAAGAAGATTGTGGTGGCTGACAATTGCGCGGTGTATGTGGACCAAGTCTTTTCGACTTATTCGGAACAAACGGGAAGTACTTTGCTTCTTGCCGCCATCTTCTTTACTTTCCAAATCTATGGTGACTTCTCGGGATATTCCGATATTGCCATAGGTACGGCAAAATTGTTCGGCATAAAACTGATGCGCAATTTCAACGTGCCCTATTTCAGCCGTGACATTGCTGAGTTTTGGCGCAGGTGGCATATTTCCTTGACGACTTGGTTCCGCGATTATGTTTACATACCTTTGGGCGGCAGTCGCGTGAGCAAAGGGAAAGTCATCAGGAACACTTTCGTCATCTTTCTTTTGAGTGGCTTTTGGCACGGTGCCAATTGGACTTTCATTGCTTGGGGAGCATATCACGCTGTTTTGTTCTTGCCGTTGATATTGACAGGAAAGAATCGCAAGTACACGAACCAGGTGGCAGAAGGCCGGCTTTTGCCGACATTGAAAGAAACGGGGCAGATGCTTTTGACGTTTTTCTTGGCGGTGTTTGGGTGGATTATCTTCAGGGCGGAGAGCATCGGGATGGCTTGGAAATATATTTGCGGGATGATGAATAATAGTTTATTCGCTATTCCTTGGATAAAAAGCTCGACTTATATGTTGCCAATGCCATTTATTTTGCTTATATTCATTGCTTTGGAGTGGCAGGGACGAAACAAGGAATGCCCTATCAAAAGGTCGTCGTCCAAAAGAGTGTGGAATTGGATGACATACATCTTTTTCGTCGTGATGATTTTCGCTTTCGGCTCTTCTTCTGAAACATTTATCTATTTTCAGTTCTGATGAAAAAGTTCATTCAAGGCATATTAACGTTTGCAATTGTTATTCTGTTGATTGCGCTAGTTGTGGATATTATGGTAAGCAACGGCCTGAAACGGACGGAAAGAGGTCATTTTTATACGATGAACGCCCTGATGAACCAAGAAATCAATGCGGATTTGGTGATACTTGGCAATTCAAGAGCCGCTTGCTCATATCATACAGCTGTTTTGGATAGCATTCTGAAAGTTGATTCCCGTAACTTGAGTGTTTCCGGGCAACCTTTTGGCGTGAGCTATTTGAGGTGGTGCCTATACCAACGTAAAAACATTAATCCCAAGCTGTTGATTGTCAATATTGACTATGCGGAGTTAAACATGGTTATTAATGGATATGAGAGAGAGCAATACTATCCTTACATGTGTGATACATTGGTGCGGCCTTATCTCGACTTATATGGTTTCACTTGGGCGGAAAAAAACATCCCGATGTATCGGTACCGCGGCGATTATAAGCTTATGGGTATTGGACTGGCGGAATTATTTCATATACGTCATGATACCAAGGGCCATTATCTTAAAGGCTACTCCAACTCCAATGAAAAGTGGAATGGAGAGATGTTTGAGAAAGTGATTAGTGAAGGAAAGGTGAAATGTGAGGCCAACGAACAGGCAATAGAGCTTCTTGAATTATTATTGAAGACCGCAAAACAAGAGCATTTCACGGTGGTGTTTGTGTATGCGCCCATATATTACAAGTTGAAGGAGAATTTGGATGAGGAAAAATCAATGGCGGTATACAGGGACTTGTCAAAACGATATGAAGTGCCGATTCTGGATTTTTCGAATATGGGAATCTGTGACTCTACTGAATATTTTAAGGATGCCAATCATGTCAATACCAAGGGGGCTGAGTGTTTTTCAGCGAAGTTGGCATATTGTATAGATTCACTTGGCTTGTTGAGGAGATAAAAAAAAATTGGAAACCCCAAAAAAGTTTGTACCTTTGCACCGATTTTAAAATACGTATTTTTTATTTATAAATTTATTCGAATAAATCATGAATCCTACTCACATTGAGCACATTGGAATCGCCGTCACCAGCTTGGAGGAGGCCATTCCGTTTTTTGAGACCCTGCTTGGCACCAAATGCTATGCCATCGAGGAAGTCGTTGACCAGAAAGTGAAGACCGCTTTCCTGCGTTGCGGACAGACCAAGATCGAGTTGCTGGAGCCTACCAGCGAAGAGAGCACCATCGCCGCTTTCATCGCAAAGAACAATGGTAAAGGCGGTATGCACCACATCGCTTTCGCTGTGGAGAACATCGAAGGTCATCTCGAGGAAGCCAAGGAAGCAGGCATTCGCCTCATCGACCAAGCCCCGCGTGCCGGCGCCGAAGGCCTGAGCATAGCTTTCCTGCACCCGAAATCAACCTTCGGCGTGCTGACCGAATTGTGTGAAAACAAAAATAAATAAATCATACATCATGTTAATTGAACAGAAAATACAGGAATTGCTGGAGAAACGTGGTGAGGCCCGTCTCGGTGGCGGCCAGAAACGCATCGACTCACAGCATGCAAAGGGCAAGATGACTGCCCGTGAACGTATCGCCATCCTGCTCGACGAAGGCAGCTTCGAAGAGACGGATATGTTCGTGACCCATCGCACCGTCGATTTCGGTCTCGACAAGCAACAGTACCTCGGCGACGGTGTCGTCACCGGCCATGGTACCATCGACGGCCGCGTCGTTTACGTCTACGCCCAAGACTTCACCGTGTTCGGCGGTGCCTTGAGTGAGACCATGTCGCTCAAGATCTGCAAGGTGATGGACCAAGCCATGAAAGTCGGCGCTCCCGTCATCGGCATCTGCGACTCGGGCGGTGCCCGTATCCAGGAGGGCTCACGCTCCCTCGCCGGCTACGCCGAGATCTTCCAACGTAACATCAACGCCTCTGGCGTGATCCCGCAGATATCCGCCATCTTTGGCCCCTGCGCCGGCGGCGCCGTGTATTCACCGGCCCTCACCGACTTCATCATCATGACCAACGCGAACAGCTACATGTTCCTCACCGGCCCGAAAGTCGTGAAGACCGTCATCGGCGAGGATGTCAGCACCGACGACCTCGGTGGCGCCCGCATCCACAGCCAGAAGTCGGGCGTGGCCCACTTCGCCGCTGAAAGCGAAGAGGAAGGCCTCGCCATCATCCGCAGACTTATGTCGTTCATCCCGCAGAACAACATGGAGAACCCGCCTCTGGCCGAGTGCAACGACCCCATCGACCGTATGGAGGACGCCCTCAACCAGATCATCCCCGACAACCCGAACAAGCCGTACAACGTGGGCGACATCATCACCGCCATCGTTGACAACGGCGACTTCCTGGAGATTCACAAGAACTACGCTAAGAACATCATCGTCGGCTTCGCCCGCTTCGACGGCATGCCAGTGGGTATCGTGGCCAACAACCCGGCCTTCTTCGCCGGCGTTCTGGACTGCGACGCCTCACGTAAAGGCGCCCGTTTCGTCCGCTTCTGCGACGCCTTCAACATCCCGATCGTGACCCTCGTCGACGTCCCCGGCTTCCTGCCCGGCACCGGCCAAGAGTACAACGGTATCATCGTCCACGGCGCCAAGCTGCTTTACGCCTACGGCGAGTCCACCGTGCCGAAGGTCACCATCACCCTCCGCAAGTCGTACGGTGGCTCCCACCTCGTGATGGGCTGCAAGCAACTCCGCAACGATGTCAACTACGCCTGGCCTACCGCCGAGATCGCAGTGATGGGCGCCAGCGGTGCCGTAGAGGTGCTCGATGGTAAGAAGATTGCCGAGATTGAGAACCCCGAGGAACGCGCCGAGTTTGTCGCCAAGAAGGTGGATGAATACACCAAGAAGTTCGCCAACCCGTACGAGGCAGCCAAGTTCGGCTACATCGACGATGTCATCGAGCCGCGCAACACCCGTTTCCGCGTGATCCGCGCCCTCCGCACCCTCGAGACCAAGCGTCTGGCCAACCCCGAGAAGAAACATTCCAACATCCCGCTGTAAAAAGTATATGCCATGGAAATGTTATCAATCCTTTTGAGACACGACCCTTGGGTTTACACCAAAGGCTGGATTGTCACCGTCGCAGGCTTCCTCATCGTAGTCATCGCCCTGTTCGTCCTCTCCTTCATCTTCCGCGGCGTGGCCGCCTACTTCACGAAGAAAGACGAGCGCAAGGACACCCCCAAGGCGATTGACAAGCCGGTTGACAAGCCCGTGGTGAAAGCCGCCGAAGGCGAGATCCCGAATGAGGTGCTCACCGCCATCGGGATGGCCTTGTATCTCTCTACCAATCTTCATGACGAAGAAAGCAACGTCATTACCATCGAGAGAAGACAGACTTCTTGGAATGACAAGAACTATGGAGTAAGACACTGGAAACGTTAATTATTGCAACTATGAAAACATTCAAATTCACCATTAATGGTAAACCATACGAAGTGGATGTCCAGAACATTGAAGGCAACATTGCCACCGTCAATGTGAATGGCACCGAATACAAAGTGGAAATGGAAGAACAGGCCGCCCCGGTCATCGCACCTGTGGCCCGTCCTGCCGCCAAACCCGCTGCCAGCGCCTCCACTCAAAGCGCTGCCCCGAAACCTGCCGCTGCCGCCGGTGGCGCCGGTTACAAAATGGCCGCCCCTCTGCCGGGTACCATCATGCAGATCTTCGTCCACCAGGGCGACACCGTCAAGAAAGGCGACAAGCTGCTGATGTACGAAGCCATGAAGATGGAAAACAACCTGCTGGCCGAAGCCGACGGTACCATTACCGCCATCAACTGCCGCCAAGGCGACAACGTGCTTCAAGGTGATGTATTAATCGTAATCGGATAAAGTCATGTTGGGTAAGAAAAGCGTTTACAGAAAACCAGTCGTCATCCTGGCTTCGATCGTCCTCCTCTTCCTGCTGAACATGGTGGTTGTCAACAACCCGATGTTCGCCACCAGGGTGGGTGACCTCACGGAGCAGACCGACTCGGTGAGCGAGATGAGCGTCGAAGAAAGCAACGCCCAACTCGCCGAGATGGCAGACAACGCCACCCCCGAAGAGGTGGTTGCCGCCCCAGAAGAGGACATGTCGACTCAGGCACAACTGAAAGACGGTCTCCGTAAGTTCTGGATCCTTACAGGCTTCAGAAACTGCAAGCTGGGCAACATCATCATGATCCTCGTGGGTATCCTGTTCATCTTCCTGGCTATCCGATTTGAGTTCGAACCCATGCTGCTGATTCCCATCGGAACCGGTATCATCTGTGGTAATATACCCTTCTTCCAAGGCTATGGCGTCAATCTCACCGATGCCATCGCGTATGCGCAAGCGGCCATCGACTCGGGCGCCTTCAGCTTTGACATGACTACGGCCAAGGCACTGCTGACCGCCGTGTTCGACGGCGCGTCCGACAAGAACATGGTGCTCAGCGAAGCCATCAAGGTCATCGACAAGATGAACCTGGCCGACTTCGGCATTGCCGCCGCCAACATCGAGGAAGTGAAGATGTTCATGAACCAAGTGTTCGAAGCTGGCGAGCTGAATCTCCAGACCGGATTGTATCAGCAGGGCAGCGTGCTCAACTACCTGTATTTCGGCGTGAACAAGGGTATCTATCCTCCTCTGATCTTCTTGGGCATCGGCGCCATGACCGACTTCTCGTCGCTCATCGCCAACCCCAAGCTGATGGTCTTGGGCGCCGCTGCACAGCTCGGCGTGTTCATCACCTTCATCGGTGCCCTGTATCTGGGCTTCAACCTGCGTGAGGCAGGCGCCATCGGCATCATCGGCGGCGCTGACGGTCCTACCGCCATCTTCCTGTCATCACGTCTGGCCAACGGCATGAACGGCACACGTAACCTCATCGGCCCCATCGCCATCGCGGCTTATTCGTACATGGCTCTGGTGCCGGTGATCCAACCGCCTATCATCCGTCTGCTGACCTCCAAGAAGGAACGCATGATCAAGATGAAAGCCCCTCGCATGGTGAACAAGACCGAGAAGATCATGTTCCCCATCGTCGGCCTCATCCTGACCACCTTCATCAGCCCCACGGCCCTGCCGCTGCTGGGTATGCTGTTCTTCGGTAATATCATCAAGGAGTCGGGCGTGGTGAAGCGTCTGCAGAACACCGCCTCCAATCCTTTGATCGACATCGTGACCATCATCCTGGGTCTTACCGTGGGTGCCTCCACTCAGGCCTCGGTGTTCCTGACCTCAAGCTCCATCAAGATATTTATCCTGGGTGCCTGCTCGTTTGCCGTGGCTACCGCTGGCGGCCTGCTGGGTGCCAAGTTGATGAACCTCTTCCTGAAGGAGAAGATCAACCCGATGATCGGCGCCGCTGGCGTGTCGGCAGTGCCCGACAGCGCCCGTGTGGTCGAAGTCGAAGGTCAGAAGTATGACCCGTCGAACCACCTGCTCATGCATGCCATGGCCCCGAACGTGTCGGGCGTCATCGGCTCCGCAGTGGCAGCTGGCGTGATGATGTCGTTCTTGATGATGTAATTCTTTTAGAAGTAAGAAGAAAGAATGAAAAAGCCGCTCGTTTGGAGCGGCTTTTTTTATTGTTTGATGACGTCGAAACCCCAGTTCTCGCTACTCGTCAACTCATTCTCATGCCCAGGTTGAGTGCTGTAATGATAACGTTTCACCCGTCCGTGGAAACGCACCTGTCCGGCCTCGTTCCTGTAAACGGTCATCATGATGTCCTCCTTCGTGTTGCTGCTGATGGCGTTGGTAAGGGTAAGGTCGGAATCGGCGTTGATGGGACCGGAAAAGGATTTTAAGTGGAAGGCGCCGGGGATGGAAATCCTCACCGAGACGGAGGAACCAGCCAAAGCCTCAACGTCAACGACGGCGTTGTTGTAAACGGTCACACCTTCAGTGGGTAGCGGCTCGTATAGGCTCTCATCCGGGTTGGCCTCGTAATGGCCCGCGATATCTTCTTTGGTGAAACCGGAAAATCGGCTCCACTCATCCTTAGGTTTGCCGCAAGAGGCGAGCAAGAGACAGAGGGCTATCAGAATTAAGGATGGTTTTCTCATTGCACGATGAATTTTTTGGTGATGCCATTAATAATAATAAAATAGGTGCCGGACGATAGACGGGAGACATCGACGCGCTTTGACTCCACCCGTCCGGTCATCACCGTTTGACCTGACAGGTTGGTGATCTGGTAATCAGCCGGTTCAGTCTCAACGGTGAGGAATCCCTGTGAAGGAATAGGATAAATATTCAATAATTGTGTTGATTGTTCATTAACTGACCAAATCATTTTGTCGATGACGCCTATGGTGTATTGTCCGGTTTGCACGTCGGTTACGTTGAATCTTCCGATTTTCCAGTTGCCTTCCTGGGTGTAGGGGATGGTGTGCCAAGTATCGTTGATGTCTGAGCGGTAGAGCAGCACGGCTGAGTCGTTTTCGGTTTGGATGATGTCGCCGTCTTGTCCACTATTGGTGAAGGAGATCTGGGCGTTGACGGTGGCGTTGCCGATGTCGTTTCTGAAGAAGTTCCAGTAATGGCAGGTGGAGAGGGTGAGGTAGGGGATTTCCGGGTCGTTGTCGGGGCCTACACAATGGTCTTCGAGGCGGAGCATGACGGAGTCGGTGACGCTGTTGACTGAGGCTTTGAACTTGCCTTGTGTGAGGGATGCTGGTGCGGTGGCGGTGAGGTTGCCGTCGGTCTTGGCGTCAAGGAAATGGTTGTAATAGTCGACAAAAGCGGCGATGGGTTCGAAGTCGAGTGTGACAACCTGGTCGTCTTCCATTCCATCCCAGCAGACCATCTGGGTTTGCAGTTGGCAATCAGCGCCTACGAAGGTGACTTCCACTCGGTTGTTCATGCCTAAATGTGAAGGGCCTACGTGCCAGTAACTGGTTTTGATGTGGGTGTCGTATTGGGTGCCGTTGGGGGTGACTTCGGCGATATCCACGCTGTAATGGGGCATGCCGCCGATGAAGACATAGTTGTCGAAGAACCCGTTCATGTCGATGCCGGTGGCTTCGGTGAGGGCGTCGCGCAACTGTTCGGAAGAAGAGGCTCCATAGGAATAGGTCTCCAGATAATGGCGGATGCCGGTGAGGAAGTTCTCGCGGCCCATGTAATTCATCATGGTGTTGACGATGACGGCGCCACGGTCGTAGATGGCGTCGCTGTCATACGTCATGTCGAGAGGCATGTTGTTCAACGGAATCCAGTGGCTTTCGCTTTTGCACCAGTTGGTTATCTTGTTGATGAGGGTGCTCATGTTTTCTTGGAAGTCGTCCTCGCCATACACGCCCACGCGGTAAAACAGGCCGCAGAACTGGGCGAATCCTTCGTTGAGCCACATGTCGCCAGCGGTGGAGCAGGTGACCATGTTGCCGAAGTACATGTGCGACAGCTCGTGTGCCACATATTCCTCTTGGGTGGTGTTGCCAGTGATGACC
The DNA here is from genome assembly GCA_902801465.1 of uncultured Bacteroidia bacterium. Taxonomy (GTDB): domain Bacteria; phylum Bacteroidota; class Bacteroidia; order Bacteroidales; family F082; genus Limimorpha. The sequence continues at coordinate 22,411 of CADCIH010000006.1, forward strand.
CCTGGGGTGATGGCGATGTTGTCGATGTGTTCCATGCATCCCTTGCCTGTGCATACGTAGCCGATGCGGTTAAAAGGGTAGGGGCCGAAGTTCTCTTCATAGAATGCGGCGATGTCCTTCACGTGGACGAAGGTTCCTGGGACGCTGTTGATCTGTGCCGGCTTCACGTAGACCTCCACGGGGATGTCGCGTTCGATGCCGTGATAGACATCTTCCCAGACCACGTAGTCGCCGATGGCGAAGGAGGGGTGGTAGGTGGCGACGTCTTGAGGGATTTCCCAGTACCAGTTGCTGGTGCCGTCGCCGTTGTCGAGAGTGTTGACGTGATTGCCACCGCAGATGGCTTTCTTGTCGTTGGTGACGGTAATAACGAGGCTGTAGGTGGCTTTGTCGGTGAAGTTGTCGACGCAGGGGAACCAGGTCTTTCCGAGGTTGTGCGGCTGGCTGTCGAAGCCTACGCCGAGGGTGTAGACGTAGTCGTTGCCCCACCATTCCACGCCGCCCCAGGTCTCGCTGAAGGTGCTGCCGCCGTAACGGACGTCGAGGGTCAGCGTCTCACCGGCGTTGGCATTCTCGTCGATGACGATGGTAAGGAAGTCGCCGTCTTGTGAGAAGCTGGTCACGCCATACGAGTCGGTAGCCGCATCGGTGACGGTGAGGCTTTTCAGCTCCAGCACGAAGGTGTTGGTCGGCGCGGTGACGGTGATGTCAATGAAAGCCTCTCCTTGGAGGGTGTGGCTGGTGAAGTTGAAATCCCATAAGTTGATTTCATAATGGGTCACATCGAAGTTCTCGCCAGGAATCTGCGCATTTGCAAGGGCCATGAAGGAAAAGACCCCCATTATCATCAAAAAAACTCTTTTCATCTTTAAATTCTTAATTCTTAATTCTTAATTCTTAATTAAACCTAATTGCCTCCGTCTCAATGGTGTTGCTTTCGTGAAGTGCCCTGTCGACCAGATGTACCTTGAAGGCTATGGTATCGGTAGGCGACAAGGGGTTGTATGCCGTCATCTTGTAATCGATGGTTCCTGAGATGGGTTTCACTTCGTCGTTGAACACCAGACGTTTGAACCGAGCGTTGAAGCTGACGGTGTCGTAGCTCTGTGTCTGTTGGTTCCAGCTGAGCAGGGGCGTCTCCACAAACTGGGTGCCGTCCCATCTCATGTAGTCGATGATGAGGTTGTAGTAATGAGGGTCGTTGAGACCAAAAGGATAGATCGTGTCGGCATCGTCGAGTCCCAAGTCACCGTCACCGTCGGTATAGCTGATGCTGAGCACCACTTCACCCGTGAGGGTGCTGTCGGCGTTGATTACATAAGCCATCCCTTCGTAGGCGATCTTTGGCTCGATGGGGTATTCGACTTTTTCCTGGCATCCAGCCAAGAACACCAAACCTAGAAACAGTATGAATAGCATATTCTTCATAACCATGCAAAGTTAAAGATTATTCCGCATTCCGCATTCCACATTCCGAATTATTTCTTACCTTTGCAATCCAAACAAAGCTGAGATGGAGACCGATGGTTGACATCAAGGCGATCAATTAATACTAATCATCTGATCCTGAAGGGTTTACTTATGGAAAAGAGAATTGGAACCGTCATCATTTATGTCGGTGACCGTCAGTCGGCACCGCAATTGAACGAGGTGTTGTCGCGTCATGCCGACATCATCATTTGCCGTCAAGGCTTCCCAAGACAAGATTATAGTTTGATATCCGTGGTGTTCGAAGGCACGACGGACCGCATCGGTTCGCTCACAGGGCAACTCGGTCGTATTGATGGGATCGAGGTGAAATCCGCTTTGCTACCGATGTGGCACCCCGATGGGGTGCCCCTTGGAGGGGCGCCACCCCAATAATCATCCGCACCCATGTTGGTGTCACCCAATAACAAACCGCCCCCCATCGGGGTGCCACATCGGTAGAAAACAACAACCCCAATAATCATCCGCACCCCATCGGGGTGCCACATCGGTAGAAAACGACAACCCCAATAATC
>CADCIH010000006.1:24455-133916 GCA_902801465.1 uncultured Bacteroidia bacterium
TCATCCGCACCCCATCGGGGTGCCACATCGGTAGAAAACGACAACCCCAATGATCATCCGCACCCCATCGGGGTGCCACATCGGTACCATGGCAAAAGACCTCAAACCCCATATCGGCATTTACGGCCGCACCAACAGCGGCAAAAGCTCCCTCATCAACAAACTGACGGGCCAACCCATCGCCATCGTCTCTGCCCAAGCCGGCACCACCACCGACCCGGTGAAAAAATCCATTGAGATATTCGGCATCGGTCCCGTGATTTTGATCGACACCGCTGGCATTGACGACACCTCTGAACTTGGGCGGCAACGTGTGGAAAAGACCTACCAGACCCTCAAGGAAATCGACTGCGCCATCTTGATGATCGCCGATAACCAATTCGGGGCCCCCGAAACGGAAATCATCGGACAATTCAACGAATACGCCGTACCTTTCGTTATTGTCAACAACTTGTTTAAAGGCATATCCAGACCAGAAGCCATTAATATTAGTGTCTTGAAAGATGATCCCCAGCCGGTTATCGATGCCTTGAAGCAAGCCATCCCCGAAAGTGCCTACAAGAAAGCCTCCATGCTGGGCGGCCTCGTCAAGCCTAACGATGTGGTGGTTTTGGTGACGCCTATCGACGACGAGGCTCCTGAGGGCCGTCTCATCCTGCCCCAGGTGATGGCCATCCGCAATGCGCTCGACAACGACTGCATCTGCGTAGTACTCAAAGAAACCAACCTCCAACAGTACTTTGACACCATGCCATGGCCCAACCTGGTGGTCACCGACTCCCAGGCCTTTGCCATGGTGAGTAAAATCGTTTCCGAAGAGGTGCCGCTCACTAGCTTCAGCATCCTGCTGGCACGACTCCGTGGTGATTTCGAGAACTACTTGAAAGGCACACCGTATCTTTCGCAACTGAAAGACGGCGACAAAATATTAATGCTTGAATCCTGTACTCACGAGATCAGTTGCGGTGACATCGGTCGGGTGAGGCTGCCCGCTTTGATCTGCAAATTCACGGGCAAGAACATCCAGTTCGACTATGTGGCAGGACTGGCACCTATTAATAATATTGAACAATACGCCATGGCCATCCAGTGCGGTGGCTGTGTGGCGACCCGAAAACAACTTCTCAATCGCACCAACCTCGCCGTTAAGGCCGGTATTCCCATCAGTAATTATGGCATGGCTATCGCCTATATGACTGGTGTTTTTAATAGGGCAACACAAATATTCAAAAAATAAAAACATTTTATTATGCAATTCCATCCTGAAAAATGCCGCATTCCCGACGAGCCTAACCGCCCGTTCATCTCTTCAGAAGAAATCTGGGACTTCATCAACAACACCAAAAGCACCCCTGAGCATGTGCGTGAAATCATCCAAAAGTCGTTGGACAAGAACCGTCTGACGATGGAAGAGACCGCCGTGCTGGTCAACACCACCGACCCCAAGCTGGTCGAGGAGATCAAGGAAGGCGCTCGCGAGCTGAAACGCCGCATCTATGGCAACCGCATCGTGCTGTTCGCTCCTCTCTATGTTGGCAACTACTGCGTCAACAACTGTAAGTACTGCGGCTTTCGTTCCTCCAACAAAGAGCAGGTCAGAACCACTCTGACAGACGAAGAACTCGTCCGTAATGTGGAGGCTTTGGAGGACGACGGCCAGAAACGTCTGATCTTGGTCTATGGTGAGTCACCGAAATACTCCCCCGAGTACATCGCCCACACCGTGAAGGTGACCTACGCCACCAAGAAAGGCAAAGGCAGCATCCGCCGTGTGAACATCAACGCCGCTCCTCTTGATGTGGAAGGCTTCCGCATTGTGAAAGAGGCCGGCATCGGTACCTACCAGATCTTCCAGGAGACCTACTGCCCCGAGATCTATAACGAATATCACCCCATCAACACCAAGAAGGGTGACTACAACTACCGCCTCACCGCCATGGACCGTGCCCAGCAGGCCGGCATCGATGACAACGGCCTTGGCATCCTCTTCGGCCTCTACGACTGGCGTTACGAGGTACTGGCCATGATCCGTCATACCAACCACCTTGAGGCCTGCTTCAACGTGGGTCCCCACACCATTTCGTTTCCCCGCATCAAAGACGCTTCAGGCCTGAACATCGACAAGAAATACTTCGTCGATGACGAGACCTTTGAGAAGATCATCGCCATCTTCCGTCTGGCCGTGCCTTATACGGGCATGATTCTCACCGCCCGTGAAGATGCCGAGTTCCGCGCCCGTGCCATCGAATACGGTATTTCACAGATTGACGGAGGTACCAATTTGCAAATTGGTGATTACAAATACCATCACGAGGAAGAAGAGAAGAATAGCGATAAACAAGAAGACCAGAACCTGCACCGTGAGCAGTTCAAGATTGGCGACGACCGCTCCTTAGGCGAAATCATCGACAAGCTGTTGGACCACGACTTCATCCCTTCGTTCTGCACTGCCTGTTACCGTCTGGGCCGCACCGGTGAGCATTTCATGGAATTCAGCGTGCCCGGCTTCATCAAGCGTTACTGCACCCCGAATGCCATCTTGACGTTGAGCGAGTACCTCGTGGACTATGCTACCCCAGAAGTGGCCGCCAAAGGCTGGAAGTGCATCGAGAACAACTTCAAGAATGTGGATCCGAAGTTCTTGGACGAGCTGAAGGCCAGGATTGAGCGGATCAAGAACGGAGAGAGGGATCTCTATTTCTAAGATAATGTTCTATACTCAGTGGAATCTGTCATATTTATGACACTTTCCGCTGAGTATATTTTTTTCAAAGAGGGCGAAATAATCAGATAACGATTTCGTAGAAATCTTGAGATAACAAATCGCCAAAAGCCCTGATTAACTGCTGTTTATAAGGGTTGTCTTTCTTGAAGTAGATAGAAAGTAATAGTTCGTAATCGCCTTCACCCAAGTCGGCATTAATGGCGGTTAGTGTTCCGTCGTTATAATAGTGGAACCAACGGTCGAATAGGTTGCGACGACGATGTTGTTTCCCATCGGTGCTGTCACATACCATAATCATGGCATTTTCCACGTTTTGGAAGAAACGGCGCAATACATCTACGACGGTTGCAGCTATTCGACGGTCAAGAGGGTGAGGATTGGTGCCCTCGCGCTCGATGCTAAACGAGTAGGTGTTCACCAAGTCGGGATATAGGTCGCTTATAGGTGTAAAATACAGATGGTATTTGATGCCATCTCGATTGACAAAAGAATAGTCGAACGGGTTCGACTCGGTCACCTTATAAGGGTTTTGCGAATTGGAAACCATAATCGTCAGCTATTCGTTTCATTTCTTCCGGGTCGGCTCCATTTTGGATGCATTCTCTCATCTCGCGCTTGAATTGGAGCAGACGGATGATGAGGTTATCCGATTTTGTTTTTGTTGCTTCCATTTTCTTGTGCGTTTGTTTGTTTCTGGCTGCAAAGATACACGTTTTTTTGGAAAAATTCTTGTTTTTTCAACAAAAATTTTAAACAAAATTCAATTTGTTTATATGTTGGTAAACCAATGAGCGGCTTGCTTTTTTATTATTCTTCCTTGTTTTTGGGGTTCAAAAAGTTTCTTCATTTTCTTTTGATAAACAAAATTTTGTATTTTTGCCGAGTCATTCCGAGAGAAAACGGAGTGGTCAAAGAAAGCGCATTCTTCGCTTTATTCCTTGTCAGTGAACTTGCACATTCACCAATTGGAAAAAGGATAAAGAAAGAAATGCTTGTTTTCGCTTTTATGCTTGTGTCTTTACACAACATATACAGCGGAGCAAGTCCATTATACTTTATTTGTTTCCAAGGGAGTGCAAGCCCGACTGACTGAATAAGGTTAAGATTGGGAGGCTCCGCTCTCTTTGCCAAAACTGAAATAGTATTTCCTTTTGGGCTTCAGGGAAGATAGGGTAATTATCTTTATGAAAACCAATTTGTTTAAGACAGAGAAAACAAGACTAGTTTTTTTGTTGTTCTTTTGGGCAATGCCTTATGTTTTGTTGGCGGATGGCAATCCTCCCGTTGGCGCTATTAATGGCTACTTCTCGGTAAGTGAAAACTCTTTAGTGCATTTCTCGCAGGGTAACTTGCAATACCAAGCCTCAACAAACACATGGAAGTTTGCCGAGCACCAATACGACTATGTAGGCGATGCCAACAGCAACATTTCTTCAACCTACAGTGGGTGGATAGATCTCTTTGGTTGGGGTACGAGCGGATACCATGATTCTAATGACCCATACAATGTGAATTATCAACCTTGGTCGACAGCTTCTTCCACGGTAAATACGAATTATAATGCCTATGGTTATGGTCCATCGACTAATGTGAGTTCTCCTAACTTGACAGGTGGTTCCGCCAATTACGATTGGGGCGTTTATAACTCCATCAGCAACGGCGGTAATCAGCCTAATCTATGGCGCACCTTGACAAACGAGGAGTGGAGTTATGTTTTCAAAACGCGAAACACCTCCTCTGGTATCCGTTATGCCAAAGCCCAAGTAAATAATGTGAACGGAATCATCCTGTTACCTGATGATTGGAGTACAACCACATACAATTTGAACAACGCCAACAGCACCGATGCAAACTATACAAGCAATATCATGACAGCATCACAATGGGAAGTTTTGGAGCAAGTTGGTGCTGTTTTCCTACCAGCTGCAGGCATGCGCAGTGAGACTTCGCTCTACCACGTGGGCACCCTAGGCGGATACTGGTCGACTTCGTTTGAAGATGAATACTACGCCTACGAAATTGATTTTGCTCCGTACACATATATAGGACATCTCATTGTGCGCCTTGCTGGGTACTCGGTACGACTTGTTTGCGATGTCGTGGAAATGCCGTCGTGGACTTTTAGCATTAGTGTTTCGGCTAGTCCGAACGAAGGAGGAAGTGTTTTAGGAGGAGGCAGTTACACTTATGGTCAAAGTTGTACGGTACATGCCACCGTTAACGAAGGCTATACCTTTTTCAATTGGACAGAGAACGGTAGTGAGGTTTCAACTGATCCCACCTTTACTTTTACCGTGAATTCTGACAGAAACTTAGTGGCGAATTTTACCACAGCTCCACAAGGTGCTATTGATGGTTTGTTCTCAATAGGTAATAATCGTCAGGTATATTTCTCCAAGGGCAATTTGCAATACCAAGCCTCCACAAACATTTGGAAATTCGCCGAGCATCAATACGACCGTGTGGGTAGCACGAACAACAACATTTCTTCAACATACAATGGTTGGATAGACCTTTTTGGTTGGGGTACGAGTGGTTATAATCATGGTGCTAATTGCTACCAGCCTTGGAGTACAAGCGAAACTTATGAAGACTATTATGCCTACGGTCAGGGAAATTACAACCTGAATGATCAATCAGGCGAGGCCGATTGGGGTTGCAACCCCATCAGCAATGGTGGCAATCAAGGGAACCAGTGGCGTACATTGACGAGAGAGGAATGGGTTTATCTTTTCAATACGCGTAGCACTGCTTCAGGCATCCGTTACGCAAAAGCAACTGTGAACAATGTGTGGGGTGTCATACTATTACCTGATGATTGGAGCATAAACATTTATAGCCTTAACAACACCAACAGTATCTATGCGAGCTTTACTAGTAACACGCTTACGGCTTCTCAATGGAATATTTTGGAGCAAGCAGGTGCGGTCTTTTTGCCTGCCGCTGGACGCCGAAATGGAACTACAATTAACGTTGTGAGCGATTACGGCTACTATTGGTCGGCATCATCCAATGGTAATAACCTTGCGTATTGCGTTAATTTTTATAGTTCGGGATTAAATTACCAAAATGGTTTCGGACGCTACGTTGGTTTCTCGGTGCGCCTTGCTTGCGACAAGAAATTGTCAGTCTATACCATAAATGCTTTGCCCAATTCGACTGAAGGAGGCACAGTGTTGGGTTCGGGAGAATACGAAGAAGGTTCAACCTGCACATTGACTGCCACTCCCAACGAGGACTACGTTTTTGTCAGCTGGACGGAGAACGATCTTGTGGTTTCTACTAATGCCAATTATAGCTTTATAGTGGACGGCGATAGATCGTTTGTAGCCAATTTTGTTTTACTTAGTAGTGGTTATCAAGGTTATGTTGACCTTGGCCTACCGAGTGGTTTGCTTTGGGCTACTTGCAACATAGGGGCAAACTCGCCAGAAATATTTGGTGATTATTATGCATGGGGAGAGACGCAATCAAAAAATGCTTATAGTTGGAGTAATTACCAATTATGTCAAGGAAATGGTTATTCTATCACAAAGTATTGTTATGATGCTAGTTACGGCAATAATGGCTTTACAGATAACCTAATGTCGTTGTTAACAGAAGATGATGCTGCTACTGCTAACTGGGGTAGTGATTGGCGAATGCCTTCTCGGGCTGAGTGGCAGGAATTATACGACAATACTACCAGTGCATGGACCACCTTGAACGGAGTAAATGGTAGAGTATTCGTTTCGACAAACGGTAATACTCTATTTTTACCTGCAGCTGGTGATTACTATGGAAGCGAGATAATTAGCGTGGGCCATGGGGGTTATTATTATTCGAAATCACTTTTCACTGGTCATCCGGATGAAGCATACACATTTTGTGTATATTCCGATGAATTAGGCATTTATATCTCTGAAAGATTTTGTGGCGGGAGTGTTCGACCTGTGCGGTCTATAGCACAGAGCGACATCTCTATCTCGGGCTATGGCAATAGCACTGGAGGTTACTACCTTATTGCACCACCATTCAACAACATTGATCCAGATGGGATTACAGGTATGACCGAAGGCGATTTCGACCTTTTCTATTTTGACCAGGGTCAAGAGTTGGAATGGCGCAACTACAAAAAAGGAGCCTTTAACCTTGCCTCAGGAAAAGGTTATCTCTATGCCCATGGCACGGATGTCACTCTCAATTTTACTGGTGTTCCTTATAATGATAACGGACAGGTACACTTGGATTATGTCAATGGTGCTGAATTTGCTGGCTGGAACCTTGTTGGCAATCCTTTTTTACAAACAGCCTACCTCATAGATAGCCGTCCGTTCTTTGTGATGAACACCGAGGGAACAGAAATAATCGCTGCTGGCAACTCAGCCATAAGCCCTATGCAAGGCATCTTTGTGGTTACAGATAATGTGTCGGGCGAGGACATCACCTTCACCACCTCAGCTCCCTCAAACAGCAAAGGTCAAATAATGCTCAACCTTAAAAAGGATATGCCTGATGAGATAGACCGCGCCATTGTTCGGTTTGATGGCCGCAGTACTTTGCCAAAGTTCATGTTGGACGATGATAACACTAAGGTGTACATTCCTCAGGGTGACAAGCAATTCGCTGTGGTCAATTCCTCTAGTGAGAATGTCATCCCGGTCAATTTCAAATCCAAGGAAGATGGCGTTTTCGCTCTCGAGGTTAACATAGATAATCTTGAAATGGATTATCTACACCTTATTGACAATATTACCGGTATCGATGTTGACCTTCTCGCCACTCCTAAATATACATTCGAAGCACACAAGACCGATTACGCAAGTAGATTCAAACTAGTGCTCGATGCCAGCAATAGCGTTGATAACACATTCGCTTATATCAGCAATGGCAATGTCGTTGTAACTAACAAAGGAGAGTCTGTCTTGCGGGTAATCGATGTTCTCGGTCGCCTGATTAGCACCCAAATCATCCATGACAACGCCAACATCAGTGTGATGAACATCCCCGGTGTATATGTGCTACAGCTAGTCAATGGCACTAATGTAAAGACTCAAAAAATTGTTGTAGAATAATAAATATAATAAACCATGAAAAAACTAACAATAATAATTGCAATTGTTTTAGGTCTTGAAATAGGTGCCCATGCCCAAGGAGGCCTCTTCCAATACGGTGCCGTTAGCGACGAGGAATACTACGGTTCGGCCACAGACCAAGTGAACCATCGCGACGGACTCCTTTTGCCTGGCCTTCCACTCCATGGCACTGAAAACCACGAGAATGCCCCTCTCGGTGGCGGTGCCATCATGCTTATTGGCTTTGGAGTTGTGTATGCTCTAAAAAAGAGGAATAAGGAACAGAACAATTAGGTTTTGAATTCTGAATATTGTTTTAATAACCAGAGGGTGTTTTTTTTTAATCACCCTCTGGTTTTTTCTTACCTTTGCCCCAAATTCCAAAAAAACCTAACAATGAAAAAACTGTCATTCCTCACCCTGTTGCTCCTCGTGGTTATCACCGCTGGTGCTCAAGAAAAGAAATTCTTCACCCCGGCAGACGCCTCCTATAACAACAGGAGCCTCTATGCCTCACGTCCCAACCAACTGAAATGGGTCGGCGATCAGGAAATCCTGATGAAGGTCGATGGCAAAAACATCGTCACCATGACGCCCGATGGCAAACACGAAGCCACCTTCATGACCCTCGACGAACTCAACGGCTACGCCAATGCCGCCGGCATCGATAGCCTGCGCCGTATTCCCAATATCACCTGGCTCAACGACCGTCAGGCCTATTTCTATGCCGTGGGCAAAAACGGTATCACGCTGAACCGTTTGGATATCAAGAAAAAGACCATTGAGCCGATGACAAGTGTTCCCCAAGGGTCTGAAAACCAAAACATCTGTGAAGCGACCATGCGCATCGCCTATACCATCGACAACAACCTGTATGTAGCTGACGGCGACAAGCAAATCCAGATCACCGACAACCCCGAAGGCGTAGTGGCCGGACAGAGCGTCCACCGCAACGAGTTCGCCATCAACGGCGGTATCTTCTGGTCGCCCGACGGCTCACAGTTGGCTTATTACTCCATGGACGAGCGCATGGTGACCGACTATCCGCTGGTCGACATCACCGAACGCATCGCCACGGCCAAACCCATCAAATACCCCATGGCAGGCATGACCAGCCATCAGGTGACACTCCATGTCTATAATATGAATACGGGTAAAGAGGTCGTGGTGAAGACGGGCGAACCCGTAGAACAATACCTCACCGCCATCACCTGGAACCCTGACAACAAGCGCATCTACATCGGCGTGCTGAACCGTGAGCAGAACCACCTGATGTTCAATGAATACAATGCCATTACGGGCGACTTCATCCAGACCATCTTCGAAGACCGCGACGACCAGTGGGTCGAGCCCCAAGGTCCGGCTTACTTCCTGCCCAACAACCCCGACCAGTTCATCTGGAAGGCCCAACGCGACGGCTACTACCACCTCTATCTCTATACCATCAGCAAGAGCCAAGTGAAGCAACTCACCCAAGGCGAGTTCGTCATCACCGACTTCAACGGGTTCTCCAAGGATGGTAGCAAGATCTACTACCGCTCCACCGAAGTCAGCCCGCTGGAGCGCCATTGCTATATGATGGACATCAAGAGCGGCAAGGTCACCAAGCTCACCAAGGAGCACGGTACCCACGACGTGACGCCCTCCACCAACGGCAAGTACTTCATCGACGTGTATAGCAGCATCGACGTGCCGCTCAACATCGACATGCAGGACCGCAACGGCAAGTTCGTTTGCCGTCTGCACGAAGCCGAAAACCCGCTGAAGGACTACAACATCGGTGAGACCACCCTGGGCACCTTGAAGGCCAAGGACGGACAGACGCTTTACACCCGTCTCATCAAGCCCTATAACTTCGACTCCTCGAAGAAATATCCCGTCATCGTCTATGTGTACGGAGGTCCCCATGCCCAGCTGGTTACCGATACTTGGACTGCCGGTGCTGGCATCTACCTGAATTACCTGGCCCAGGAAGGCTTCCTGGTGTTCACTCTCGATAATCGCGGCTCGGCCGACCGTGGCGAGGCTTTCGAACAATGCATCCATCGTCAGTGCGGCCAACTCGAGATGCAAGACCAGCTGACAGGCATCGAATGGCTCAAGACCCTGCCTTACGTCGATGCCGAGCGTATCGGTTCCGACGGATGGAGCTATGGTGGCTTTATGTCGACCTCACTGAAGATCAACCATCCTGAGGTGTTCAAGGTGAGCGTGGCTGGTGGTCCGGTGCTCGACTGGAAGTACTACGAGATCATGTACGGCGAGCGTTATATGGACATGCCACAGGAGAATCCCGAAGGCTATGAACTCACCAGCCTGGAAAACAAGACCGACAAGTTGGAAGGCAAGCTCCTGATGATCCATTGCACCACCGACCCAGTGGTGATGTGGCAACACAGCCTGGTGTTTGTGGAGAATTGCATCCATAACGGCAAGCTGCTCGATTACTTCGTGTATCCTGGTCACGATCACAACGTCTATGGCATGGATCGGGCACACTTGATCGCAAAGATCACACAGTATTTCAAGGATAACCTTTAAACGCGAAGGATCCTAGCATAACGAGATGCCCCAACGGCACTAAGAAACTCCCTTCGGTTCGTTTCTAAGGTGCCTTTTGGGGCATCTCGCTATGCTTATGGGTATTCTACCTTACTTTAAAACTTCCAGTCTAGCTTTTAGGCTCCGCTGGATGCCTTTTGAGGAGTAGGTGGCTCCGCTGACGGCATCCACTTCTTTATTGAGGGCCTCTTTGGCGGTCAGGCCATTCCACGACTCCAAATAACCGGCGTCGACAACCCGCTTCAGGAAGTTGGGTGTCTCGTTGTTGCTGAGCACGCGCACCTCGAGGATCTTGCCGTTGTCATCCAAGGCGATCTGCAATGGTGTGGGCCCGTTGAATCCATTAATATCATCCGAATAGGGCGAAGAGAGCAGCACGGTGCCGATCACCTTGCCTTTGGCGTTCTTCACGGCGTAAGTGGCCGTCTCTGTCATCTCAACGTACATGGCCTTTGGGAAAGCGGTCTGAAGTTCCGTCAGGGTGGTGACGGGGAGGTCTTTCTCAGTGGGGGTGTAACTTGTGCACGAGGTAAACAGAAGAGAGTAAAGGCCAATGGTCATTCCAATCATGGCGACGGTGATTGTGGTAATAAACGGATTTCTTTTTTTCATGGCGTTGATATTTGATGCAAAAGTACTTTTTTTTATTTTTGTGCATTCAAAAAAAACTCAATAACATGTTAATTATCGGTATTGCAGGCGGCTCAGGTTCAGGCAAGACCACCGTCGTCAAAGAGCTGGTAAAACAGCTTCCAAACAACTCAGTATCAGTTATTTCTCAGGATGCTTATTATTATGATAACGGCCATCTCTCTCCGGAGGAAAAGCTACACATCAATTTCGACCATCCCGATGCCATCGAGTGGGATTTGATGATTGAGCACCTTGACCGTCTGAAGAGAGGGGAGACCATCCCTATGCCCATCTACACTTACGTCACCTGCGCCCGTTCAGAGGAGGTGGTCCATGTGGAGCCCACCGAGGTGATTATCGTGGAAGGTATCTTGGTGCTGAACAGTGAGGAGCTGCGTAAAAGAATGGATATCAAGGTGTTTGTAGATACCGACAGTGATGAGCGCCTGATGCGTATCATTCATCGTGACATTGCCGAGCGTGGCCGCACCTGGGAGGCGGTGCTGCGTCACTATCAGACCTACGTGAAGCCCATGCACCAGCAGTTCATCGAGCCCACCAAGCGTTATGCCGACATCATCTTGCCGCAAGGCTCAAGTCCCGTGGTGGTCGATATCTTGGCTTCAAGGATCAAGATGAACCTCTGATTTCTTTAAACTTTAGGAATAAAAAAAACCGCTGCAAATCAAGTTTGTAGCGGTTTTTTGTTGCCCAACCAGAAGTCGTCCCGGTTGTTTCCAAATGCTTCAAAATGCTTTCAAATACTATCTAAAGTATTGTAAATCAAACGGTTGGTTGTTTTGCTTAAGGATACGAAAAAGCATTCAATAATACCGATTTGCTCAAAATGTTTCAGTAATGTTTCAGTAGTTTTTGTGGCAGCAGCCATCTTTAAAGCCGTCGTAATTGTGATTTACAAGGATCCATTCGGGCTTCCATGAGATTGATGATGCTGAAGAAAAACGGACCGCCACGGTCCGTTTTTTTTGTTTTGTTCCATTATTTTGTTATTTTTGCGCTTGTTTATGAAATTCATAAAAATCAATTAATATGAAGAAACTAGCAAAGGCCATAGCAGCCATAATGCTAACGGTGGCGGTAATATGTTCCGCTGGATGTAAACCTGATCCAGTTGTTACGCCTGATCCAGTTGTTACGGTAACTACTTATTCTCCACATGATATCACGATGAATACAGCTGTTTGTGGGGGTGAAGTGATTGCGACTGAGGGATTAACAGTTGAAGAAATAGGTTTGTGCTGGAGCGTTAGTTGTAATCCAACAGTGAATGATTACAAAAAATCTACATCAATTACAGGCGAACCATTTGTTTGTATGATTTCTGGCCTTGAGCCTTATATGGAATACCATATCAGAGCATTTGCATTCATTGAGAATGCATACTATTATGGCGAAGATAAGTGTTTTATAACAGAAGCTGAAATGCCATCGGTTTCAACTTTTGAAGTGTCCAATATCACTCATTGTACTGCGATTGGCGGAGGAGAAGTCACAAATGATGGAGGACTTTTTGTTTCAGAGTGCGGCCTTTGCTGGAGCACTAGAATAGAGCCGACCTTGGATGATGAGCATTGTTCTAGTAATCACTTGGGTTGTGGCGAGTTTTCTGTCGAAATGACGAACCTTGAAGAAAACACAATCTATTATGTGCGTGCGTACGCTATTAATGAATTTGGTGTTAGTTATGGTGAACAAGTATCTTTTGGTACAATGGGTATGTTTAACGGCCATGAATATGTAAATCTCGGTTTGCCAAGTGGAACGTTATGGGCTACATGTAATTTGGGAGTAGATATTCCTGAAGGTTTTGGTGATTATTATGCATGGGGTGAAACGGAACCCAAGGAAACCTACAATTGGATCACTTATAAGTATAGTTTGGATGACCAATACCATCTCACCAAATACTGTTGTACTTCACATTACGGTAATAATGGTTTTACCGATAATCTAAGTACCCTTTTATTGGAAGATGATGCAGCTGCAGCTAATTGGGGTGAAGGGTGGTGTATACCTACTGAAGAACAATGGAGAGAGTTGATGGAGAATACCACCAGTAACTATGCCACCTTAAACGGTGTGAACGGTCATCTATTCACCTCTCCCAATGGTAAAAGCTTGTTTTTGCCGGCTGCTGGTGCCCAGTCTTCTAATGGGAATGATTGGGAGAATCAAAGCGGCTATTATAGTTCGAGCTCGGTTCAGACCGATGCTTCGTGTCATGCGTGGTTCTTCTACTTCGTATACCCCTACGTTTATTATGTGGATCCGTATATGACAATTGACCATGGCGGAAGGTATGCCGGTCGAACTGTCCGTCCAGTGCGGTCTTCAAAATAGGCTTAGCCATAAAAAAACCGCTCCCGGAGGAGCGGTTTTTCAACGCAATCTCGTTACGTTCAAATAAGCCTAGATTTTATGCCTCTTTCACGTTGTCCATTCCGACCTGGACGGCTTGCATGTTCAGCGGGATAAGCTTGTGGGCGCGCTCCGGCAGGGAGTGACGCAGACCCTCTTCGACGTTCTTGTTGTCGATGATGGGGCGGAGCTTCAGGAAAGCACCCAAGATGATCATGTTGAACACCTTGCTGTTGCCCATGTCGGAAGCGAGCTGAGCACCCTCGATGGTGTAGATGTGAATGTCCTTACGGGTGGGCTTCTTCGTGATACCGTTGGGATCATAGATGAGGTAGCCACCGGGCTTCACTTTGTCCTCGAACTTGTCGAGTGACTGCTGATTCAGAATGACTGCAGTGTCGAAGGCGTTGAGGATGGGGGAGCATACGCGCTCGTCGCTGACGATGACGGTCACATTAGCCGTGCCGCCACGCATCTCGGGTCCGTATGAAGGCATCCAGCTGACTTCCTTGTTCTGCATGATACCACTGTAAGCAAGGATCCATGCTGCCGTCGAGATACTGAAAAACCAAAAGTCAAGCTGCCGTCACGTTTGAACTTGTTAATGGAACTCACTTTTCACCCGTTCTTCCGAGGTTGGAGCGGGCGTTTGAGGTGACTATTGGTTAGGCTGATTTTAATAACTCCAACACCTTCTTTAACGTTTCCTCATAATGTGGCCGTAAGGATGTGTGTATTGATAGGATTGGGTGAAATATTAAAACTCTTCGGCATTTATTTGGTGGGTTTCTTTGTTTTTCTGAGATTTTTATTTTTCACAGATTATCAATTATTTAAAAAGTATATTTCTGTGATAATCTCTTAAATGAACGGGTTTTGTTTCAGTAAATGTGGCGAACTACTGAAACATGTCGTATTTTTGCCGCCAAAAAACGAAATAATCATGGTTACTTTTAATTTGGAACTGAACAGCAAGCCGAACAGGTTGGGCAAGTACGTCGTCTTTATTCGAATCACGCAAGATCGGAAAAGCAAAAGGATAAAGACCTCTGTTGCGTTGGATTCGCGGGCAGAGTGGAATCCTAAAAAACAAGAGGTTCGCAGTACCAATCTGTACCATGCCGTCCTCAACGATACCTTGAGGATGGAGTTGGCGAAGGCTGAACAAACGTATCGCGAAATGAAGGAATCCGGTGCCGTCTCCCCATACAGCATCAAGGAGAAGATCAAAGGGCTTGAAAAGTCGGATTCTTTTCTTGAATTTGCGCGACAACATGCCCAGTCGATCTATGTGGCTGGCAGGATACCTTATTGGAAGCGGTGGGTTGGATTCTGCAACAAATTGGAGGCTTATGCCAAGGATAGCGGCATGGGCGACATTACCTTTGCCGATCTTGACCTTGATTTTCTGAAGCGATACGAGACTTATTTGCGCACTAGGCGCAACGAGAGGAATAATGAGCGCAAGCTGAGTCCTAACACCATTTACACCCAATTCAAGCTGTTTAGGACCTTAACGCACGAGGCCGAGAAGATGGGTCGCATTAAGCAGAATCCATTCAATGTATTTTCGCTATCACAGGAAAAAACGGTCAGGGATAAATTGACGAAGGAAGAGATAGATAAGTTGTTGGAGCTAAAGTTGGTCGAGGGCAGCGTGAAATGGCACAGCAGGAATGCTTTTATGTTCAGTTATTATTGTGCGGGCATTAGGGTGGGGGATTTGCTCCATCTACGCTGGTTGAACATCGCACCTGATGGTAGGCTTAACTATCAAATGGGAAAGAATCACAAGCCTCGCGATCTGGTGCTTGTGGAACAGGCGTTGGACATTCTGCGTTTGTACCATACTGACAGCACATTGGTGACTGATTACATCTTTCCATTCATGCCCAAAGATAAGCCCTGGTCTCATGCACTGCAACTTGAGGATCGAGACGCATTACCGCCTGAAATCAAGCTGAAGATGGACGCTTGTGTTACGTCAAAGACGGCTCTGATAAACAAAACGTTAAAGCAGTTGGCGGCTGACGCGGGTATTACAATAAAGTTGTCGATGCATATAAGTCGACACTCATTTGCCAAGGCCGCTAAAATGAAAGGTATTGATAATCTGTCTGTAAAGGAATTGCTCGCCCAGAGTAGTGTTGCTGTCACGGAAAGGTATATGGGTGATTTTGACACAGATCAAAATGATGCTGCATTGCGGAAGGTGTTTGATGCAGATTCGGCAGAGGAGGCATTGCTGAAACAGCTCCGAGCTTTGCCAGCAGGTGAGCTTGAGTCTTTGTTGAAAAAGCTTAAAGGTGAATAACGCTTTTTATTTTAAAGCAACGATTAGGTCAAGATGTTTCAGTAATGTTTCAGTCGGAAAAAAGAAAATCGCCGCAACTCCTTGATTTATAGGTAATTGCGGCGATATTGCTGTTGCCCAACCAGGATTCGAACCTAGACTAACTGATCCAGAGTCAGTTGTGCTGCCATTACACCATTGGGCATCGTTTCAGGCTGCAAAAATACATTTTTTTTGTTTCACACAAGAAAAAAATGTGATTTTTTTGAGTCTTGAGAAAAAAATCATTAAAAAACTAAAAAATTAGTTGCAAGATTAAAATATTATGTATATTTGCAGCGTTATACCGGTGAAATGAGAACAAAAACTATCATAGGATTTCTGTTTTTAGCCCTGTTGGTGTCGTCGTGCGCATCGCTCAGGGATTTTGATTACACCGTGGAAAAAGTCAACCTCGCCAACAAGAACCTGAAACGGATCCCTTCGTATTTAAAAAGGTGTAAGAACCTTAAGGAGCTCAATCTCCAAAACAACCGCATCAAGCATATTCCCGCATGGGTGTCCTCGTTGGATAGCCTTGAAGAAATCAACTTGAACAACAACCAGCTGCGACTGACAAGGGCCGACATCCGTCATCTTGCCAAGGTGGAACGCCTCCTGATGGTCAATAACGGTATCGAAAAACTCCCGAGCAATGTGGGTAAGTTGCAATGCAAGACCTTGGTGCTGATGCACAACAAGTTGAGTACATTGCCGGAATCGTTCGGCGACATGCAACAAATAGGGAATGTCATTTTTTACGAAAATGAATTTGAATCCATTCCGGAATGCATCGCTCATTTGAAGACTTTGCGGCAGATTGATTTCTATAAGAATCATATCAAGGAGATTCCTGATTTTATGGGTGGTTTGGAAAACCTTGAGCAGATCTATCTTTCCTTTAATGAGATTGAACGAATTCCCGATACATTAAGAAACCTGAAGAACTTGAAATACCTTTATATCCATCATAACAACCTGAAGTTTTTGCCAGCATGGATGACTGAAATGGATTCCTTGGAACGTTTGGGCGTGGGTTACAACCAACTGTTGGCACTGCCCGACCTTGCCAAGATGAAGTCGCTGTACGAATTTGATGGTGAGCATAATCTGTTGGACGAATGTCCCTGGGACCTGGTGGAAAAACCTGGGATGGAAATTTTGGTCATCCGCGATAACTTTTTCAAGCTAACCCTTGAAGAGGAATTGCATCTAGATAGTTTAGGAGTTATTTATTAATCGATTAATATTTTTGAAAATGAAAGAGTTAACTAAAGCAGAGGAACAGGTGATGCAGGTGCTGTGGGGCATCGGGCAGGGCTTCGCCAGCGATATCATGGCGGCCTTCCCCGAGCCGAAGCCGGCCTACAATACAGTGCTGACCATCATCCGTATCCTCGAAAAGAAGGGCTTCGTGAAGCACGAAACCTTCTGCAAAGCCAACCGTTACCAACCTGCCATCAGCAAGGAGGAATATTCCGAGAATTTCCTCGGCAGCGTGGTGGAACGGTACTTCAACAACTCCTACCTCGACCTGGTTTCAGCTTTTGCCAAGAAGGAGAACTTCAGTCTGGAAGAGTTGGAAACTTTGAAGAAAATGATTGACGATGCCATTGAAGACGAAAAGAAATAAGCCATGAACACACAAGTATTATTCACCGAATATCTTCTGCCCATCGCTCTTGGCTTGATGGTGCTGTGGCTGGCTTATCGTCTGCTGTTCACCAACAGCAACCGGTTTCAATTCAACCGGTTTTACTTGCTGTCGGCCATGCTGTTCTCCTTGGCGTTGCCGCTGTTCGGATTGCTGATGGGCTTAAGCGCTCCGCAAATCGTGAACTTCAAACACTCGATGTTCCCGGGCTATACGCTCAACGAGATTGTCATCACCCCTGAAGGCCAAGAGGTAACCCCGATCACCCTGGAAACCATCATTATCGCCCCCTCCCGTCACATCAGCCTGTGGCAGGTGCTGGGCATCATCTATCTCATAGGCGTCGCGGTGATGGCGGTACTCTTCCTGTTCAAGCTGGTGCGACTGGTGGCGTTGATCATCCGTTCCCCGAAACGCAAGATGAATGGCTACACCGCCGTGTTTACCCATAAGGAACAAGGGTCGTTCTCCTTCTTCCGCTATGCCTTCTTCCCCGATGAGAACGTGTCGCCCGACATCGTTCGTCACGAGATGAGCCATATCGCCCACGGGCATTCCTGGGACATCCTCTTTGTGGAAATCATCATGATTCTGCAATGGTTCAACCCCTTTATCTATTTCTATAGGAGGGAGTTGCAGAGCCTTCACGAATACAGCGCCGACCACGATGTGGTGACTTCGGGCGTGGATAAGAAAAACTACATGATGTTGATTTTGCAGCAGTGCACGGCCGTCGATTTCAGCACCATGAGCAATAATTTCAGTTTAATCCTAACCAAAAAACGTATCAAGATGATTACTAGAAATGAAAAGGCCAGACGCCTTTGGTGGAGACTGCTGGCAACCATACCGGTGCTGGCACTGCTGCTCTTTGCCAACGCCAAAGTGACGGCACAGGAAAAGAAGGCCGTTGATGAATCTAAGTCCGCCATCTATGTGCCGCTAAAGATCGAATTGGGGGACTTTGAAGTCCTTGATGACAATGGTGCCCCGATGTATTTCATCGATACCGTCTTATATAACGAAGATGGTTCATACATCAAATGTGAGACTACGGATGCCTTGGATCCGATTTCAGGTGAGCCGCGTAAAAAAATCTCCATTTCAACGTTCAATGCTGATGGTACTCCCAATCAACACTTCGGCATAAAAGAAGTTGGGATGCAAGGTGACACCGTCACGTATAACATTGAGCCATTCTCCCTTGCCCTTGGCGATGGCCACGACACAAAAATCAGTTCAGACAATCTCAAAATCAGGGTTGTCCGTCAGCAAGACCGAGACAGCATCCATAACATAGTGGAGCAAATGCCGGAATTTCCCGGTGGTGCGGCTGAATTGTTCACCTATCTCTCAGGAAACATCAAATATCCTGAAGAAGCCAAGGATAAAGGCATCAGCGGCAGGGTGTTCCTCAGTTTTGTCATTGAAAAAGACGGCTCGGTCAATCAAGTCGAAGTGATGCGTGGCATCGGTGGTGGCTGCGACGACGAAGCGGTCCGTGTGGTGAAGGCCATGCCCAAATGGAAGCCTGGTATGCAAAAGGGCAAACCGGTCCGTGTAAGCTATGTGCTTCCCATCACTTTCAAACTGGATGAGGGTGATAAAACACCGGAGGAACATGTGGAACAAGCCTTGGAAAAGGCAAAAAAGCCCAATGAGGAGGGTGTTTATCAAATTGCCGAGACGATGCCCGAATATCCTGGTGGCATGGATGGCTTGAGGACTTTTATTCAGGAAAACCTGACCGTGCCCGAGAAGTACAAAGAAATGGATACCAAGGCAGAATATCGTGTCTTCGTGCAGTTTGTGGTCGCAGAAGATGGCTCTATAACCAATGTGGAATTGCTCAAGCCTGAGCCTTCAAAGCAGGATTTGAATGACGAGGCCGTTCGGGTCGTCAAAGGCATGCCCAAGTGGAAGCCTGGCACTGTAGATGGTAAACCTGTGAAGGTGAGATATACGCTGCCAGTGACTTATCGATTAGGAAAATGATTGTCTGTAGAGACGGTGCTGCACCGTCTCTACTTGCGATATAATTTTTTTTCAGTATCTTTGCCATCGAATACTACCCCATGCTATGAATTCAGAGATGATAGATATGATTCGCGAATATTTCAGGACCCAACCGGTGCTGAGAGCATGGTTGTTTGGGTCGTTCGCTCGTGGCGAAGAAACACCCGACAGTGATATTGATATTCTGGTGGATTTGGACTATTCAAAACCTGTTGGCTTGGAATTCGTGCAGATGCAGTTGGATTTGATGGAACTGTTACGTAAACCGATTGACCTTGTTTCCTCGAGGGGTCTTTCCAAGTACATCAAGCCTTATATTGACAAAGACAAAGTATTGCTTTATGAATGCTAAAGTCAAGGATTCGGTAAGAATATTGGTGTTGATGACCAAACCATTTGGAGCATTGTCACTGTTAACATTCCCCAATTAAAGCAATATTTATCTGAATTGGAATAATGATAGAGACGGTGTGTGATGTCGTCTCTACTGTCTTCGTTTGAATCATGAAACCCTATTCCCGTCACATTCTATTTGGTGTGCTCTGCCTGACCGTTGGCATCACCGCGGCCACCTTGCTCTTCCAATGGGTGCTGCACGAGTTCTCCTATGACCGTTTTGTTGAGGACGGCGACCGTGTTTATCGTCTGATCTCGTTGGACAAGGCCACGGGAGTACGACATTCTGCCGCCGTCTGCCAGTTGCGTTACGACCTGCCCGATGCCGTGCCGCAAGTTGAGGAATGCGTAAGTGTGATTTCGCACTACAGCAGCAACTACAACCCCTACACCGTCAGGGATATGGAGCGCAACGAATCCTTCTCGGTGACGGCCTTGCAGACCAGCGACAACTTCTTCAAGGTGTTTACCTATCCCGTCGTGGAGGGAGAACCGCATCACATCTTTAAGCCCAACGAGGTGGCCATTTCCAAAGAGATGGCCCAAAAACTCTACGGCGGCTTGGCCTTGGGAAAGCCTTTAGCCTGTTCTTACATGTTTCATGAGACGGTTTACACGGTCGCCCTGGTGGTGGATGTGCCTTCCAACACGCACCTGCCTTTCGAGGTGGTGGTGCCAATGGATAGTCAAGAACAGAATCTTTATCGTAACATCACCGAAAACCAGAATATCTTTGTCAAACTGAAAGAAAACGCCCTGTTCAGCAAGGCGGAGGTGAAGCGTTTGGCCAACATCCAAGTGGAGAAATACGACATACAGGCTTGGTTGGAGTTCCAACCCTTGCACGACATCCACCTGCACACCGATTTCGCCGACCATAACAGTGTGGGCAACGGCAACGCCTCATACGTCTGGATCATCATCTTCGGCATCCTGCTCATCGTGGCGGTCACCGTAGTCAACTGCGCTACGCTCGATGTGTCGTATGCGGTGCAGCAGACCCGAAACAGGGTCGTCAAGCGGGTGTTGGGGTGCAGCGAATGGCAAATCTTTTCGGGCAACATGCTGGAAACCTTGCTCATCACCCTTGTGGCGATGGGGCTTTCCTTGTTGGCGGTGTGGCTCTTGCTGCCCATGTTCCAGTCGTGGATTGGCGTGCCCGTGCGGTTGCGCTTCGACAAACACCTGCTCTTTTTCTGTCTTTCGCTGTTGGTGCTGTTGCCCTTGGCGTCCAGTCTTTTCGGGCAGTATTGCCTGCGGAGCGTGGCCTTCTCCGATGTGCTGAAAGGCAAGATGCGCCACTTGAAAGGCATCCAGATCAGCAATGCGAGCTCGGTGCTTCAGGTGGGTCTCTCTTCGTTGGCAGCGGTCTTCACCGTGGTCACTTTATTGCAGCTCTCCTTCATGCGCCATTCCGAAAAGGGGGTCGATCCTTCCAACATCGTGTCCATCAATAGTTTGATTACGCCATGTTATCGGGTGGCCACTATCCGCAACGAGTTGATGAAGAACCCGAACATTCAAAGTGTGGGGCTTTGCATCGGTGATTTCTCGGCCCCTCAAGGCGCTATCAGCAAAGTGAAATGGCAAGGTAAAGCCGAAGGGGATGACGTTGTCTTTCAGGGCCTTGTCACCGACGGCTATTTCCAGGAGATGGTCGGGATGGAGTTGCTGGCGGGCGGCTATTTGAGCAAAGACCTCGATG
The DNA here is from genome assembly GCA_902801465.1 of uncultured Bacteroidia bacterium. GTDB lineage: Bacteria > Bacteroidota > Bacteroidia > Bacteroidales > F082 > Limimorpha. The sequence goes on from CADCIH010000006.1 coordinate 45,912, forward strand.
TGGACGAGTATTTTGACGGGATATACGATGGGCGATGGGAATATGTCATCAACGAATCGGCGGCCAAGGCGATGGGCTGGAGCGCAGGTGAAGCCGTCGGCAAGGAAATATCGAAGTATCCGGCTGGAGCAGGTACAATTGTCGGGGTGGTGAAGGACTTCCATTTCTCCGACATGCGCAATGCCGTCGCGCCGCTTATTATGGAATATGGGCCTGAGTCCCTGCCAAATATAGTGGTGAAAATCGCGCCTGATAATCGCCAGCAGACCTTGGCTTATATCCAAGAAACAATACGCTCTATCAACTATACCGATGTGTTTTCCTATTCGTTTTTGGGCGAGAAGGAACTCTACCACGAGGAGCGGCAGGTCGGGCATCTTTCGCTGTTGTATTTCCTAGCGGCGATGCTTTTGTCGCTGTTCGGCTTCTTCGGTGTCATTTCCTATCATCTGCATCAGGAGTCGGTCAACATGGCCGTGCGCAAGGTGTATGGCGCCACCATCCGCGAGGTGATGGCGTATTACCTGAAAACCAAGTTGCGGATGTATGTCCTGCCGATTCTTGTGGCCACCGCCGTGTCGGTATATGGCTCGCTGAAATGGCTGCAACACTTCGCCTACCACATCTCAGTGCCCTTGGTGCTGACCATTAGTTTAATCACCATCCTTGTGGCATTCGTCTTGCTTTCGCTGATCACCTCCGGCGTTGTGCAGACGGTTTGCAGTAAGAAGATTACGGAGGTTTTGAAATAACTTGCGGTGAATCTGATATTCTTCGTGAGTATTTCAAATTTGTCTGAATTGGAATTCACCGCTGAGCGGATTGTTGGCTCTCCATCTCCACAGGCACCATCTCTGAAATTGTTAGAGGCACCAAGAGACGGTGCATGCACCGTCTCTATAAATATTGAAAATCAATAGTTTACATCGTCTTGGCCCAGGTGTCCTTCAAAGCTACGGTCCTGTTGAAGACCAGATGTCCCGGGGTGGTGTCCTTATCGACGGTGAAGTAGCCGATGCGCTGGAACTGGAAGTGATCCAGAGGCTTGGCGTCAGCTAAGAACTCTTCCACATAGCACACGGGACGGACCTCCAACGAGTCGGGGTTCATCATCTGTTTCATGGCTTCTAGAGATGAAAGGCCTTGGTCTTGCAGGCGGGCCAGCTCGTCGCGGGGATTCTCCACTTTCCAGAGGCGGTCGTACATGCGCACCTCGGCTTGGAGACAACGCTCGCAGCTCACCCAGTGGATGGTGCCTTTCACCTTGCGGTTGGCGCCAGGCATGCCGCTCTTGGTGTCGGGGTCGTATTCGGCGTATACCTCCACCACATTGCCATCGGCGTCTTTCTTGCAACCCGTGCATTTCACGATGTAGGCGTTCTTCAGACGCACCTCGTTGCCTGGGGTCATACGGAAGTATTTCTTAGGAGCCTCCTCCATGAAGTCTTCCTTCTCGATCCACAGCTCACGGCTAAAGGCGATCTTGTGGCTGCCAGCGGTTTCGTCTTCGGGGTTGTTGATGGCTTCCATCTCTTCAATTTGTCCCTCAGGATAGTTGGTGATGACCAGTTTCACGGGGTTGACCACAGCTGCCACACGGGTGGCGGTGGCGTTGAGGTCCTCGCGGATGGCGCTCTCCATCAGGGCGAAGTCGTTCAAGGCATCGTAGGTGGTATAACCGATCTTGTCGATGAACTTGTGGATGCCGCCAGGGGTGTAGCCACGGCGACGGAAGCCGCAGATTGTGGGCATACGCGGGTCGTCCCAGCCGCTCACGAGGCCTTCGTTGACCAACACCAGCAGGTTACGCTTGCTCAGCAGGATATAGTTGAGGTTGAGCTTGTTGAACTCGGTCTGACGGGGACGGTTATCGTCCATGTTATCACCCTCGCCACGGATTTCCTTGAGCCAGTCGATGAACAGGTCGTACAAAGGTCGGTGCACCACAAATTCCAAGGTGCAGAGCGAGTGGGTTACGCCTTCGAAGTAGTCGCTCTGTCCGTGGGCGAAGTCGTACATCGGGTAGGCATGCCACTTGGTGCCCGTGCGGTGGTGCGGGGTATCGACGACGCGGTAAATGATGGGGTCGCGGAAGTGCATGTTGGGGTTGGCCATGTCGATCTTGGCACGGAGCACCATCTTGCCCTCGCCGATCTCACCGTTGTTCATCTTGTTGAAGAGGTCGAGCGACTCCTCGACGGGACGGTTGCGGTAGGGACTCTCGATGCCAGGCTGGGTAGGCGTGCCCTTCTGAGCGGCGATCTCCTCGGAGCTCTGCTCGTCGATGTAGGCCTTGCCACGCTTGATCAATTCAATGGCAAAATCCCAGAGTTGCTGGAAGTAATCGGAGGCGTAATATTCGTTACCCCACTGGTAGCCAAGCCATTGGATGTCCTCTTTGATGGCGTCGACGTACTCCATGTTCTCCTTGGTGGGGTTGGTGTCGTCGAAGCGCAGGTTGCAAACACCACCGTGTTGTGCAGCGATGCCGAAGTCGAGGCAGATGGCCTTGGCGTGGCCGATGTGGAGGTAACCGTTCGGCTCCGGAGGGAAACGGGTCTGTATGCGTCCGCCGTTCTTGCCGTTGGCGAGGTCTTCTTCCACTTTCGCTTCAATGAAATTGAGCGACTTCTTTTCTTCTTTTACTTCTTCTGGGTTTGTCATAATAGTTCCGTTTGGGTTTGATACAAACTGCAAAAATAAAAAAACTCAAAGATAAAGTCCAAATTCTGCGTTGCCTTTTACGAGTTGATGGTGACCACTTGCACTTTGCTGCTGGAGAGGTTGCCTTCTTGGATCACTTGGATCTGAACGGGAATCTTTCCTTGCAGTTCTTCCACATGGCTGATGATGCCCACGTGGCGACCCGACTTGGTGTGGAGCGAACGCAGGGTGTTGATGGCATTTTGCAAGGGCTCGCCGCTGAGGGTGCCAAAGCCCTCGTCGATGAAGAGGGTGTCGACCGCCAATTGTTGTCCGATGTCGCTGAGTGCAAGGGCCAATGACAATGACACGAGGAAGCTCTCTCCACCTGAGATGGTGCTTGCTGCCCGACTTACATAGCCCTGATAGGCGTCTTCGAGCGAGATGACGAAGGTGCCAGGCGCCACTTTCAAGGTATATCGGTCGGTAAGCGTCTTCATGTAATGGTTGGCCGAATGGATCAGGCTGTTCAACACGTAGCTCTGAGCGATCTTTCGGAACTTGTTGCCGGATGAATCGCCGATGAGCTGGTTCATGCGCGACCATTTTTGATAGATGGCTTTCTTCTTGTCGGCTTCTTCTTTCAGATGGCCCAGTTGTTTCTTGTTCTCTTCGTCAGCCTTCAGCTCCTGGTTGATGGCTCCCTTCTTCTCTGAAAGCTCGGTCAGCGTCTTTTCGTTTTCCTTGATGCGGGTTTCCAGCAACTCGACGGTGTCTTCCTCTTTCATCTCGGGCTTGGTCTTTCGGTGCTCTTCCAGTTTTCTGCCTGCCTCTTCTTGAAGGGTTTTCTTGGTAAGCACTTTGTTCTTTTCGGTCTCAAGCGATGTCTGGATCTCGCCGATGCTTTGTGAGGAGTAGGTGTTCAAGGCAATGAGTCGCTCCATGTCGATGTCCGCATGAGAACCAAGGAAATCCAACAATTGCTGGTGGTTGGTGTTGAAGGTCTCTTCCGCCTGTTTCAGCTGCACGAGTTCCATGTTTTTCTTGACTTCTTCGGCGATGGCGATTTTGCCTTTGCAGTCGCTGATGTCCTGTTGTGCCTTCTGGACGGTCCTTTTCAGCTGTTCCCATTTTTTCCTCAACTGTTCGAGGTCGTCTCTTTGTGTCTTGATGAGTTCTTCTTTCGCCGCACCCTCCGCAATCTTGGTTTCGAGCTCCTGTAGTTTTGTTGAGGTGTCTTCCTTCAGTGAGATCAGCTTTTTAGGTGTCTCTTCGTCGATGGTCTCGATTCCGCAAGCACGGCAGGCCTCAATGACTTTTTGCTTTGCCATCTGGACGGAGTTGTCTTTGTCGAAGGTTTCTTTTCCTTTTTGGTATGAGTCTTTGGCGGCTTTGATCTCCGCATCCAGTTTGTTTTTCTTGCTTACCAGATCTTGGTATGCCGATTCGGCCTCCGCGTAGGCTTTTCTCAGCTCGCCGACAAGTTGGGCCAACTCTTCCTCATGGGGAAGTTCGCTTTTGATTTCCTGACGGCAAATGGGGCAGAGGTCGCCCACTTGCAGTTTTTGACGAAGGGTCTGGGCGAACTTGTCGATGGTGTCGCTTTGTTTGTCGAGCAGCGTCTTGCGGTCTTCCATCTTCACCTTGGCGTCGTGGATGAGCGGCTCCATGGCTGCCGATTCTTTCAGCTTCTCTTCGATTCCTTCCTTTGCCTCTTTGAGTGCCGCGGCTGTGTTGGCATTGCGTTCTTTCTCTTTGTGATAGGCCTCGATCCTGTCGAAGGTCAGAGCGATGTTCCGCAGCAATTCCTTGGCCTTTTCTTGTTCTTTTCTCCGTTCGGGCAGATGAAGTTCGGCAAGCTCTGTTTCCTGGGTCTTCAGGGCTTCGGCTTGTTTTTCGAAAGAGGCTTGAGCGGCATCGGCGTCTTTTTGTGCCTTTTCAAAGGCGGGTTGTAGTGTTTCGTCGAGTTTCTTGCTTTCGATGCCGATGGCGCTTTCGCATTCCTGTATCTTCTTTTTTGCTTGGGAGATGGCTTCTTCAGCACGCTTCATCACGTCCAGCCAGTTGCGGGCTTCTATCGTGGCATTCCATTGGCGGACCAGCGTTTCCTTTTTCTTGAAGATGTCGCTCTCCACCGCGGCCCGTGCCTGTAGTAACGCATTGTCGGCATCGGTGACGGCCTTGGTCAGCTCAGCTTCCGTCTTGATCCATTGCAGCTTGGTCTTGTCTTCTTCGACAGCTTTCCTGACTTGTTCCAACAGGGTCTCATACCCGGCCATCTCTTCTTTTTTGGCAGCCATCTCTTCGTCTGTCAAGGTGTGGATGCCTTCTATCTTTTGCTGTGCTTGTTCCCACTCTGTTTTCTTTTGGCCGGTTACCTCGAAGACTTTTATGCCAATCTTCGAATAGATGTCCACTCCGGTGATCTTTTCCAAAATGGCAGCCTTGTCCTCGTCCTTGCTGTTCAGGAAACGGGTGAACTCACCTTGAGCCAGAAGAGTGGTGCGGCAGAATTGGCTGAAGTCGAGGCCGATGGCTTCTTGGATCTCTGCCTCGATCTCTTTGTCTTTGGTATAGGTGATGTCTGAGTCGAGGTTCTTCAGTTTCCACGACTTGTTTTGCAGGTTTCCGGTTGCTTTTTTGTAAGCGCGTGAGATGCTCCAGGTGGCTTCGTAGTGAATGCCGTTGTTGCCTGTGAAAGTGAGCGACACGAAAGCCTCGCCGGTGTTCCTTCGCATCAGTTGTCGCGGGTCTTTGATGGTGATGTCAACCCCCAGGTCCTTCGTTTCACCTTGCATGGATGTGTCTTTCAGCCGTGGGGTGGTGGCAAAGAGCGCCAGGCAGATGGCGTCCAAGATTGTCGATTTGCCCGAGCCTGTCTTTCCCGTGATCAGGAACACTTCGCTGTCGGCAAGTGGATGGGAGTCAAAACCGATCGTGGCGTCCTCGATGGAGGCGATGTTGTGTATGGTCAGTGTCTGTAGTCTCATGGTCCTCTTCCTCCCTTAAGCGTCGTGTTGTTCGTCGTTGGCAACCATAGCCATGACCTCATTGAACATTTCGGTCATCTCATCTTCGAAGTTGATGCCTATGTATGTTGCGTATTGCTTGGCGATTTCAATGGGTTGCTCTGCTTGGAACTCCTGTACCGTCAGCACTTTGGCTTCCGTTTGAGGGTTGGTCTTGCGTTTGGCGTTGATATAGCAGAACCGGCATTGTTTCCCATTGACTAGGTTGGCCGCTTCCATTTGGGCCTCTACGGGCAGGAAGTCATCGATTTCCACGTTCAACCGGATATAGGCGGGGATGTCGTCGGGAAAGTCTTTTAGAAGTTCCTTGGCGGTCTCCCACGGGGCGAGGCCTTCGGAGGGCAGGGTGACCAAAGGGTGGGGGTTCTGGATTTCGATGGTTGACACACTAGGCGACTCGCTGTGTTGGCCGATTTCGACCATGGTGATGGAGTGGCTGAAGGTCTCGTCGAAGCTGATGGGGATGGGGGTGCCGCAGTATCGTACGTTGTGTTTGCCGCTGTGTACAAACTGACCGTGGTGGATATGTCCCAAGGCCAGATAGTCGTAGCCTTGGCCCAGCTGATCCAGCTCTATCGCGTCGATGTTGCCCACCGTGTATTCCGTACCTTGTTCGTGTCCTTGGAAGTCGCATCCTTTCACCGTGGTGTGGGCGGTCATCACCACGGGAAGTCCCTCGGTATTCCTTTCGGCCACCATGTCGAGCAGTTGTTGGAAGAATCCCTCTGGGAGGTTTTGTTCGTAGGTGTATGGGATGGCGATGATGTAGCCTTTTCCAGGCACTTCGATGATGTGCTCTTCCAGGTTCTCCTTTTCCAGTTGTCCGATGGCATACACGTTCAGTGCCCGCCAGGGGGTGCGGAATATCTCGTGTTTGGTACCGCTGTCGTGGTTGCCGGCGGTCATCACGATGGTCATCTGAGGATGGGCCTCGTGTATTTTCACCAGTCCGTCCGACAGCATGGTCTGGATGGCGTTCGAGGGTTGTGAGGTATGGAACACGTCGCCGCACAGCAGAAACACGTCGGGCTGTTGTTCCTTTACGATGTCGGCCATCTGGTCGAGCATGGCCTGTTGCTCTTCGTTTCTGCTGTGGTTGTACAACGTGTGGCCCAAGTGCCAGTCGCTGGTGTGGAGGATTTTCATGGGTGGATGCTTGAAGGTCAATAAGCCTTAAGCTTGTCTCCCGTCTTCTCAATCAGGATACGGTAGTATTCATCGCTGTACTTGGGGTGCTCGCTCTTGATGGGCGTGTATTTGCTGCCGGGTTTGGTGGGCTGGGCGGTGTTGAGGTTGCCGTCCATGTACTTCATGAAGAGCTCGTGGTAGAACTTCTTCCACATGGTGGTCATCTCGTTGGCGGCATTGCAGGAGAATGCGGTGAGTTCCTTGATCTGACCGTCTCTGCCTTTGATGGTGGCGATGCGCTTGTCGAGGGCGGGGATGACCGATTCAACCCATTTGGTCTCCATGCCGTGCTGGCGTTCGCGGATCTCGGGATGGATGTAGTTGTATTTGGTGTAGGCCCAGTTGCTCATCTGGTTGAAGGTCCAGAAAGCGGAGGTCTCAGACCACTCGCTCATTGAGCCGTTGCCTTCGCGGAAGCACTCGGGGATCTCGGTGATGCAGGAGTACATGGGGCAATACACGCAGTTGTCGGTGTCGTCGACGCCGAACCAGATGATGCCGAAGGGCTCGTAGCCGCGGCTCTGGGCGACGAAGCTGAAGCCGGTTTGTTGGGTGGCGGTGGTGCGCTCATGCACGTAGGTCACGCCGTCGACTTGCCAGTCCATGGGACGCCAACGGTAGGGGCAGTGGAAGGGACCGGCGCCCACGTCTTGCGACATGTCGAGTTCGGTGCCTTCGAGATGGTCGCGCATGAAGTCCATCATGTCGAGCACGCTGACCTTCCCGTTGGGCTTCACCCACAAGGGCATGCGGTTGGTCGGGAAGTTGTCGGGGGTCTGGCACATATTGGCCGTGTAAGGCTGGGCGCGCTGGATGTCGCGACCGGTAGCATAGCCCCAATAGTCGTTCATGTTGTCGGTCACCTTGTTGAACATGGCCCACACGCGGAGGTCGCAGAAACGGGCGCCGTCGAAGGTGACGGGGTTATAGACATCGGAGAACGAGAACTTGTCGTCGGGACCATCGTAAAGCTTGGCTTCCTTGGCGAAGCTGATGACGTCGTCGGCATAGACGCAGTCGATGTTCGGGTCCTTCATCAGCTTGTCGATGTTCTTGAAGGTGATGCTGGTCTTGCACTTGCGTGTAGCCAGGGGGAAGGTGGTGATGCGGGCCTGGTTGGCGTGGCCACTCACATAGCCGTCGGGGATGCGGCGGGCAACCCACACGGCGCCTTTGTTCTGGGGACCTTTGCCGATCATCTCGAGGATCCAGCACTCTTCGGTGTCGCAGATGCTGAACGACTCGCCTTCGCTGACGTAGCCGTAGTTATAGACCAGCTCGCCCATGCATTTAATGGCTTCACGGGCGGTCTTGGCACGTTGCAAGGTGATGTAGATCAAGCTGCCGTAGTCGATGACACCTTGTCCGTCGTAAAGGGCCTCGATGCCACCATAGGTGGTCTCGCCGATGGCGACTTGCCATTCGTTCATGTTGCCTACCACATTGTAGGTGTGGGCGATCTCAGGAATCTGTCCGAGATAGGCGCCACCGTCCCAGTCATACACATCGCGCATCTCGCCAGGCTTGTGGTCGGCTGCCGGGAAGTGGTAGAGCTCGCCATACAGCACGTGGCTGTCGGCCGCGTATGAAATCATGCAGGAACCATCGGAGGAAGCTCCCTTGGTGATCAGGAAATTGGTGCAGGCGTTGGCTTTGCCGAAGGCAAACACAAGGGCCAAGGCCATCATTGCAGTAATTAGTTTTTTCATGTTGAATTGTTAAATAATTATATAAATATATTGTAAATCCCTATAAATTCTTAATTCTTAATTCTAAATTCTTAATTCTCAAGTAGTTTCCTCGCTTCCTCCCTGTCTTTCTCAAGCTGTGCTTTCAAGGCTTTCAGGCCGTTGAACTTTTCCTCGGCGCGGATGCGGTCGATGAACCACACTTTGAGCCTTTTGCCATAGAGGTCGCCGTCGAAGTCGAAGATGTTCACCTCGATGATGAAATCGCCCTCTTCGCGGTCGCCGATGGTGGGCCGGAACCCCGTGTTGGCCATGGCGTTGTACGTTTTCCCGTCGATGACGGTTTGGCAAGCGTACACTCCGGGGTTGTTGATCATGAAGAACTCGTTGGCGATGTCGAGGTTGGCGGTGGGGAAGCCCAAGGTACGGCCTATCTGGTTACCCAACACCACGGTGCCGGTGACGGAGTAGGGGTACCCTAACAATTCGTTGGCGGCTTTCACGTTGCCGACCCAAAGGAAATTACGTATCTTGGTGGAGCTTACGGCCACTCCGTCGATATACTTGGCTTCGACTTGCACTGTGCGGAACCCGTACTGTTGGCCAAGGTTGTTGAGCATCTCGAAGTCACCCATCCTGTTCTTCCCGAAATGGTGGTCGTAGCCTACCACGATGACGGCAGGATGGAGGCAGTCGATGATATAGTTCTTGATGAACTCGTCGGAGGGAGTGCTGGCGAACTCTTTGGTGAACGGGATGATGACGACATTGTCGATGTCAGACTCTTCAAACTTCTGGAGCTTCTCTTCCTGTGAGCAGATGAAACGGAGTTTCTCTGTGCCGATGGAGAGCACTTGTCGGGGATGGGGGTGGAAGGTCACCACCACGGTCTCACCACCGACTTCACGAGCCAGACGGTGCATCTCCTTGAAGATGGCCTGATGGCCGAGATGCACACCGTCGAAGGTGCCTATGGTGACCACGGCGTTTTTGATGTCGCGGGCTTGTATGCTGTTGTTGATGATTCTCATAGAATGTGTTCGATGACGTATTGGGCAATCTGCACGGCGTTGGTGGCGGCTCCTTTGTGAAGGTTGTCGCTTACCACCCAGAGATTCAACCCGTTGTCGATGCTGAAATCCCTACGGATGCGGCCCACGAACACCTCGTCTCTGTCGTGGGCATAGAGGGGCATGGGGTAGTCGCATTTGGCTGGGTCGTCCTCTACAACGACACCGGGCATGGCCTCCAACAGTTTCCGGACATCATCGACCTCAAATGGTCTTTCCGTTTCCACGTTGACAGCCTCGCTATGGCCTCCTGTGACAGGTACGCGCGTAGCTGTGGCAGTGATGGCGATATGGTCGTCACGCAGGATCTTGCGTGTTTCATTCACCAGTTTCTCCTCCTCGGTGGTGTAGCCGTTGTCGACGAAGTCGCCAGCCTGTGGGATGACGTTATAATAGATCTGATGCGGATAGGCAGGGGGCAGCTGACCGATGCCGCCAATGAATGTGCCAGCACCTGCGCCTGGGCACGCTCCCACTCCCGCTCCGGGCATATTCATATATACACCGTGCCGAGCATCTTCTTCCCGATTGAGTTGGACAACTCCCTTCAAGCCGCTGCCGGTAACACTTTGATAAGTGCTAACGACCAAACGTTTGATGCCGTAGGCCTTATGGATGGGCGCCAAGGCCATCACCATCTGTATGGTGGAGCAGTTGGGGTTGGCAATGATGTGCGTGTCCTTGGTAATGGTGTCGGCATTGATCTCGGGAACGACCAGCGGGATCTCGGGAACCATGCGCCACGCCGAGCTGTTGTCGATGACATAGGTGCCTTTCGCGGCAAACAAAGGAGCATATTGCTTCGATGCCGAAGCACCCGCCGAGAAGATGGCAATGTCGGGACAAGCCTCGATGGCATCCTCGACACTTATTAATTGGTGTTTTTTTCCTTGAATAATGATCTCTCTTCCCACCGACCGTTCAGATGCGGCAACAATCAGTTCGTCGATTTTAATCTCTTGTTTGCCAAGCACTAACAACATCTTTGAGCCAACCAATCCCGTGGCACCAATAACCGCTATTTTCATAATTATAAAATATAATTCTATTAATATATAAATTTTAATTCTTTTGTTTGTATATTTGCGATATTCTAACTCAAATGCAAAAATAATAATATTATGAGAAAAATAACCCTACTTTTTTTAATTCTGCCTTTTGTGGCTTCCGCGCAGGTGTTTGACGACTTCTCCGATGGCGACTTTACCAGCAGTCCGGAATGGAGAGGCACCGACACGAGTTTCATCGTCAACAATAACAAACAGCTACAATCTGCCGCTACCTCCGCCGGTGAGTCATGGCTGGCAGTAGGCATAGGGAGTGCCTTGCAGCACCTTGTCGTAACTCCCGCAGGGAGTTATGCAGTGCTGCAAGGCACTCCCTATGCCACCGAATGGAGGTTCTGGCTGAGAGAAAACTTCAGCCCTTCCATCAACAACTACGCGGATGTGTGGCTTTGTGCCGACACTACAGCTTTTCCTCTCGCCACACGAGGCTATTTCCTCCGTTTCGGCTCCGCCGGAAACCAAGACGCCATCGAACTCTATCGTAAAGACCCCGAAGGAGCGCACCTGATATGTAAAGGCACCGACGCCGCCATCGCCTCTTCGTTTAAAGTCGCCGTCAAGGTAAAACGCGATGAAGATGGACGGTGGTCCCTGGCTACCGATTACGATAATGTGGGTAACTATGCCGTCGAAGCAGAAGGTGTCGACAATACTTATCCCATCGAAGGCTGCTTCGGGTTGCATCTCCATTTTACCTCGAGCAACGCCAAAAAGTTCTATTTCGACGATGTATACATCGGTCCGGAAACCATCGACACGGAGGCTCCAGAATTACTCGCTCTCGAGGTCCTTGACCGCCAGCACCTGCTCCTCACCTTCAGCGAGTCGCTGGCTGAGACGGCCTTGGACCTACAGCATTATCGGTTGTCGCGCGATGGGGAAGGGGGTGTGACCGTAACAATCCCGATCGACTCGATAGGCTTTTCTGGTGCGCCCTCACAAGTGCTACTCGCTTTCAATGAACCACTTCCCGAGAACTCCAACCTCACACTTCAACTCATCGGAATCACCGACTTGTCTGGCAACACCATGGCAGAAACCACATACGGTTTTTCGATTTTTCAACCATCTGAAAATGACATAGTAATCAATGAAATTTTCGCCGACCCTACGCCCGCAGTGGGTCTGCCCGAATGGGAATGGGTGGAACTGTTCAATACCACAGCGTTCACCATTGACCTTAAGGACTGGTCCTTCCTTATCGGTACCACGGAAAAGAGTTTTCCCTCCATTCAAATCGGGCCTCAAGGTTACCTCATCCTCTGTAAGACCGATGCGGAACCGGAGCTGAGCGTGTTTGGTCCCACCTGTGGCTTTCCCAGCTTTGCCATTGCCAATGCGGGGGCCACCTTGCGTCTCCAAAGCCCTAATGAGACCGTGGTGTCGGAAGTGTCGTTCAACGACAACTGGTACCACGATGCCGACAAGAGAAACGGGGGATGGTCGTTGGAACAAATTGACCCCTTCAATCCTTGTGCGGGGACACTCAACTGGTCGGCTTCAAACGACCCTTTGGGTGGCACTCCGGGGCGTGTGAACTCCATCGACTCGCCCAACACCACTCCGCCGCAAGTGGCAAGGGTGAGCATGCTGGGCGACAATATGGTGATGCTCTGGTTCGACCAGCAGATGGACCGCGAGAGCCTCAAGGATCCGGCACAATACCTTGTGGAAGAACTGCAAATCAACCCCACCGAAGTGTTGTGCAACCCCGTGGAAAACTCCTCTTTGGAAGTGGTGTTCGAGTATCATTTTGAAGAAGGAGTGGTTTATACCTTGACACTCAACGGGATGACGAGCTGTAGCGGACAGCCCATCGCCCCTGATACACGTGTCAAATTTGGCATCCCTAATGAAATCAACCCTGGCGACATCCTTATCAACGAGATTCTCTTCGACCCGATAACACCTTGCGTCGACTATGTGGAACTCTATCAACATTCCGACAAGACCTTCGACCTGAGCGAGTTGAAACTAGGCGTCATCCGGGAGGACTTTCCCAATCCCGCCGACACAGTGCTTAAGGAGATTACCTCCGACAGCCGGCTCTTCCTGCCTGACAACTACCTCTTGCTTTCGACGGACGGATACACGGTATGTCAACAATACGACTGTGAGACAGGTGACTATCTCGACATGGCCTCGTTTCCCTCGTATGCCAATTCGGGTGGCCAGGTCTTGCTTATGAGTCGCCAAGGTGTTGTAATCGACCAAGCGCCCTTTGGCGAGCAAATGCACTATCCACTGCTCAAAGAAACCAAAGGGGTGTCGCTCGAAAGAATCTCTTGGGAGTCGCCTTCCGACCAGCCTGACAACTGGCACTCGGCGGCGGCAGCGGCGCATTTTGGCACGCCGGGCTACCAGAACTCCATGATGTCGATGGAGCAGTATGACCCTTTGGAAAACCCCGTTGGGGTGATGCCAGAGGTGTTCTCTCCCGACGGCGACGGCTTCGATGACAACTGTCAGATCACTTATCATCTCGATAGCCAAGGGTGCACGATGAACGCATACGTATTCAGCGCCGACGGTCATCTGGTGCGTCATCTGGTCAAAGGCGAGTTGGTGGCCGACCAGGGCAGTTTCGTATGGAATGGCCTTGACAGCAGAGGCTCACGGGTGCCCATAGGCATCTATGTCGTGGTCACCGAAGTGTTCGACTTCGAAGGGGTTGTGAGAAAGTACAAGAACGCCGTGGGGGTGGCGTCGCGATGAGTTACATGTCGAGGTTCGACAGCGCCATCAACTCGTTGGTGTCGGGGTTGAATGCCAGCAGGTTACCCATGCCGGTCTTGTTGACGTTGAACACCCCGTTGTCCAAGGCGATAAAGTCGTAGCCCTTGGGGTGCTGGATGACATGGTCGATGAAGCCATAGTCCTCAGGCAGATGGCCGTGGATGATGCGCTTGCCTCCCGTCTTGGAGAAGTCCACCTTGAAGTCTCTCACGGTGATCATGCTGTGGGTGTCCTTGAAGGGGTCGCTGGCCTTGAAATTCATTCCGGCGTGGACGAGGATATAGTTCTCTATCTCATAATAATAGAGGAGGTTGCGCATCCATTCGATATATTTCTCAGGAATCTCCCGGGGACGTTTCACGCCGAAACTCTTGTAAGTCTCCTTGGCACCGACGTTCTCCCAAAGTTTCTGCACGTCGGGCTTGAAGAGGTGCCGTTGTTGGTCGGCTTCCCAGGTCCTGACGCAGTAATCTTCGTGGTTGCCTTTAAGACAATGGATGTTCCATCCGCCCTCTTGCATGTCCATGAGAAGGTCGAGCGCTTCTTTGCTTGCGGGACCGCGGTCGATATAGTCGCCCAAGAAGAACAGCTCATCCTCGCGGGTGACTTTGAGCATGTTTTTCAGTAACGCTTCAAGCGTTCTGGCGCATCCATGTATATCGGGTATAATCCACCTAGCCATTTTCCGTTCTCCGTTTATTTCTTTCCTTGGTTGGCGACGGCGGCCATCAACGCTGCCACTTTCTCGGGATCGCCGAGGAAGAAGTCTTTCTGGAGCTTCATGTTGTCGTCGAATTCAAAGATATAGGGGATGCCTGTCGGGATGTTGAAGGCGATGATCTCGTCGTTCGACATGTTTTTCAGCACCTTGACCACGCCGCGAAGGCTGTTGCCATGGGCCACCACCATCACTTGGTCGTGGGTCTCGAAGGCTTTCATGATATGGTCTTGGTAGTAGGGCATCACACGCTCGATGGTGTCGCACAAGGCCTCGGTGAGCGGGATCTGCTCATCGGTGAGCTCGGCATAGCGGGGATCCTGACGGGGGCTCTTCGGGTCGTTCATGTCCAGCGCAGGGGGACGCACGTCGAAGGCACGACGCCACAGACGCACTTGCTCGTCGCCGTATTTCTCAGCGGTGGCTTTCTTGTCGAGACCCTGTAGTTGTCCGTACGACTTCTCGTTCAAACGCCAGGTCTTGTAAACGGGCAGCCAGTCCATGTCCATGGTGTCCAACACATAGTTGAGGGTCTTGATGGCCCGTTTGAGGTATGATGTGAAGCAAATCTCAGGTTTGTAGCCGTTCTCCTTCAGCACCTTGCCGGCCTCGATGGCCTCCTGGATGCCTTTCTCGGAAAGATCCACGTTGGTCCAACCGGTAAACAGGTTCAACTTGTTCCATTGGCTCTCGCCATGACGGATTAAAATCAGTTTTTTCATGGTATGGTTATTGTTGTATCTTATTTTTTGTTTTTTTATAAATCGGCCTCAAAAATAATAAAAAAAACTATATTTGCACATTATTAATTTCGAACACATCTATTTATTAACCATTTAAAACGGAAAATCATGAAGAAAATTACATTATTCTGTGGTGCTCTTCTAGTAGCTGCTTCACTGCTCTTTGTCGCTTGTGGCAAGGATAAGGAAGCCACCATCAACAAGTTCTTTAAAGTGGAGAACGCCACCTTGGTTACCGGCGACATGCCGGAACCCAATTCCAACCAAACCATCACGGTTTCGATGAATGAAAGCGCCATCCCTGGCGGCTCGTCCTACGTCAGCGTCAACACTGAGGTTCCCGCCAGAAAGATTTTGGTTGGCATGAGGGAACAGGTCGGTTATTACGAGTTGGCTCTGACCCACAGCCGTGGTAACGAGTATTCGTTCGTCCTGTTGGTGGACCAGAACATCGCTTTGGGCGAAGACCAGACGGCTTTCAACGTCCAGGTGGCCATTGAAGACGAAAACGGTAACATCAGCCAGATCTGGGAAACCAACGTGAACCTGAAGGTGGTCGGCACCGGCGCCCTTCAAGTGAGCCTCAGCTTCGACAACGCCAAGGATGTGGACCTTCACCTCATTGAACCCGAATACAATGACAACTACGGTGAGCCCGTGTCGTTCTACGATCGTCATATTTATTATGGCCATACTTTGTGCAGCTACAGCGGTGGTGAATTGGACCTCGACTCCAATCCTGGCTGCAGCCTCGACTATGTGAACAACGAAAACATTACCTATAACGACAGCACTGCTTATGTACCCGCTGGTACCTACAAGGTGTATGTGGATCTCTATGAAAATTGCGATCCTACCATCGCCACCAACTATGTGGTGACTGTGTTCTACAATGGTGCGCTTATTGCCAGCAAGTCGGGTGTTTACGATGTTGATGCCGAAAGCACATACAATCCCATTGATGCGGATTATGTGGCCGAGAACGAGCCTTTCCTGACCTTCAACATTGCCGGTGTGAGCAAGAATGCTCCGAAGAACTTTGGCCGTGCTGAATTGAGCGAAACCGCAAAGGAAAAAGAAGCCAATGCAGTTCACAAATAATTCATAAAGTGATATGAAAAAAGCGGCTTCCGTTGGGGAGCCGCTTTTTTTGTTTCCTTAAAGTGTCTTCAGCCATTTCCATTGGAAGAGGATCATGTAAAACACCCCTATGGTGATGGCGGAATCAGCCAGGTTGAAAACAGGGGGGAAGAAGCTGATGCTGAACATGTCGACGACCCTGCCGTGCAGCCAACCGGCATAATGGAACACCTTGCCGTAGAACACGCAGTCAATGATGTTGCCGAGGGCTCCTGCGGTGATTAATGAGAGGCCGAACATCACTCCGAACTTGGTGTCTTTCTTTGAGAGGCGAAACAGGACGTAAAACAGGGCGATCACCGCGATGATCCTGAACACGCTCAGGAGGGTCTTCACGATGCCACCATCGCCTAGCAGGCCGAAGGCCATGCCGTCGTTCTCAATGTAATGCAATTTGAAGAGATTGCCCAGCAGAGGAATCTCTTCGTATAGGTCCATGTGGGTCTTGACCCAAATCTTTAGGACTTGGTCGAGCAAAAGGACGATGAAAATGATGATGAACGAGCCTGTCAGGCCCTTGCGTTTGGTGTCAGTCACTTTTTCTTCTTTTCCTTCATTTTGGCCTCGAGGCAGATCGTGGTGGTGGGCACGCAGCGCAGCCTTTCCTTGGGGATGAGCCTGCCGGTGGCACGACAGATGCCGTAGGTCTTGTTCTCGATACGCATCAGAGCGAACTCGAGACTCTGGATATATTTTTCAGTGCGAGCTGCCAACTTGGCGTTTTCTTCTTTTTGCGATACCGAATAGCCTTCCTCCAGCACTTTGAAGGTAGGGGCGGTGTCGTCGGTGCTGTGTTCGCCGCCGGCGATGTTTTCATTGAGTCTGGCCAGATTCTCACGGGCCTGTTGCAACTTTTCAAGGATCAATGCCTTGAACTCTTCCAACTCCTCATCCGAATATCTCACGGTGGGCGTAGCTTTAGTCTTCTCTTCCATACGCAACAAATTTGAGATTGCTAAATTACGAAAAATATCTAAAAAAGCAAAATTTATTTAATACTTTTTTTGGATGCGTAAAGTTACTTTCACATTTTCGGTAAGTTCGTCTTCCAGCACATCCTCGCCTGTGACACTGTCGGTCAGGTAAATGGCTTCGGCCAGTGTCTCTCCGCAGATATAGGCTTTGTACTGTTCCACGGCAGGGTCGAGTTTCTCGTTATGGGCGACGAAGATCTCGATGCGGTCGGTGACTTCCAGGCCGGTGTTCTTACGGAGGGTCTGGACGCGGTTGACCAGCTCACGGGCGAGTCCCTCGTTGAAGAGCTCCTTGGTGATGGTCATGTCGAGGGCCACGGTGTAGTTGCCTTCAGAGGTCACGGCCCAGCCGGGGATGTCCTGGGTGGAGATCAAGGCGTCCTCGAGGGTCAGCTCCACATCGACGCCATCCACATCGAGGTGGGTGCCGTTGTTGCGTTCGAAGGCGTGGATCTCGTCCTGTGTCATGTTGGCGAAGTAGGCTTGGATCTGTTTCATCTGCTTGCCGTACTTTCTTCCCAAGGTCTTGAAGTTGGGCTTCACGTTCTTCACCAGGATGTTGTTGTCGGGGGCGAGGAACTCGATGCCTTTGATGTTGACCTCGCTCATGATGAGGTGGGAGATCTTCTCGAGTTGAGCCTTCATGGTCTCGTTGGCCACGGGGATCATGATCTTCGACAGGGGCTGACGCACGCGGATGTTGGCTTTCTTACGAAGCGAGAGCACTAATGAGGAGATCAGCTGTGCGGCTTCCATGCGCTCTTCCAAGTCCTTGTCGATGAGTTTGTTGTCAGCCACGGGGAAGTCGGTGAGATGCACCGATTCGGCGGCGTTCTTGCCGGTGGCGTTGTTCAGGTCGCGGTAGAGCTGCTCACTGAAGAACGGGGCGATGGGTGAGCTCAGGCGGGCAACGGTGTCCAGGCAGGTGTAAAGGGTCTGATAGGCCGAGAGCTTGTCACGGTCGTCGTCGCTTCTCCAGAAACGACGGCGTGAGAGACGCACGTACCAGTTGCTGAGGTGGGCGTCGACGAACTCTGCGATGGCGCGACCGGCGCGGGTGGGCTCGTAGCTCTGGTAGGCGTTGTCGACCTCGAGGATCAGCGAGTTCAACTCGGAGAGGATCCAGCGGTCGATCTCGGGACGCTCGGCATACGGCAGGTCGGCTTCCTTATAGTCGAAATGGTCGATGTTGGCGTATAAAGCGAAGAAGGCGTAGGTGTTGTAGAGGGTGCCGAAGAACTTACGGCGCACCTCGTCGACACCGGCCTCGTCGAACTTCAGGTTGTCCCAAGGTTGCGAGTTGGTGATCATATACCAACGCACGGCGTCGGCACCATATTTCTCGATGGCTCCGAAGGGATCCACGGCGTTGCCGAGACGTTTCGACATCTTGTTGCCATTCTTGTCAAGCACCAAGCCATTGGAGATCACATTTTTGTATGCCACGCTGTCGAAGCACATGGTGGCGATGGCGTGCAAAGTGAAGAACCAGCCACGGGTCTGGTCCACACCCTCAGCGATGAAGTCCGCCGGGAACGGGAGTTTTCCGTTTTCCGTTTTCATTTTTCCGTTCCCCATGTAATGGTATTGTGCATACGGCATTGCGCCGCTGTCGAACCACACGTCAATCAAATCAGGTTCGCGGAACATCTTTTTGCCGCTTGCGGAGCAGAGGATGACGCCGTCGATATAAGGTCTGTGGAGGTCGAACTTGGTATAGTCGTCGGAGGCATACGGGTTCTCTGTCATGAAGCCTGCCTTGATGGATTTCTCAATCTCGCTGCGGAGTTCTTCGACGCTGCCGATGCAGATCTCTTCCTTGCCGTCCTCTGTGCGCCAGATGGGCAGCGGTGTGCCCCAGTAGCGTGAACGTGAGAGGTTCCAGTCGACGAGGTTCTCCAACCAGTTGCCGAAACGGCCGCTGCCGGTGGCCTCGGGCTTCCAGTTGATGGTCTTGTTGAGCTCGATCATGCGGTCTTTCAGGGCCGTGGTCTTGATGAACCAGCTGTCGAGGGGATAGTAGAGCACGGGTTTGTCGGTACGCCAGCAGTGCGGGTAGTTGTGGGTGTGTTTCTCGCTCTTGAAGAGTTTGCCTTGTTCCTTGAGGAGCATCACGATGTCGACGTCGAGGCTCTTGTCCTTCTCGGTCTTGGTGGGGTCGTAGGCGTTCTTCACGAACTGGCCGGCATAGGGGCGGTAGGCTTCCACGTCCATGCTGTTCTTCACGAACTCGGGGTCGAGGTCTTCGATGCGGAAGAACTTTCCTGTGCGGTCGACCATAGGCTGCGGCTTGCCGTCTTTGTCGATCATCTGCAAGGGCGGGATGCCGGCTGCGGCTGCCACGCGTTTATCGTCGGCGCCGAAGGTCGGGGCGATGTGGACGATGCCGGTACCGTCTTCGGTGGTGACGTAGTCGCCAGGGATGATGCGGAAGGCGCCTTCACCTGGGTTGACCCACGGAATCAGCTGTTCGTATTCGATGCCGACGAGCTCGCTGCCCTTGAATTCCTGGATGACTTCGGGGGCTTCCTTGAACATGGTGCCCACCAAGGCTTTGGCCATGAGAATCAGGCAGGGTTCCTCGGTGTAGGGATGCACGGTCTTCAGCAGCACGTAGTCGATGTTGGGACCGACGCAGAGAGCCGTGTTGCTCGGTAAGGTCCACGGGGTGGTCGTCCACGCAATCGCATAAACGGAAAACGGAGAACTGAAAACGGAAAGTTTAGTTTTCCGTTCTCCATTTTCAGTTTTCAGTTTAAACAGCGCCACGCAAGTCAAGTCCTTCACGTCCCTATAGCAGCCGGGCATGTTCAGTTCATGCGAGCTGAGGCCGGTGCCTGCGGCGGGCGAATAGGGTTGGATGGTGTAGCCTTTGTAGAGCAGACCTTTGTTGTAGAGGTCTTTCAGCAGGAACCACAAGGTCTCGATATAGTCGTTGGTGAAGGTGATGTACGGATCATCGAGGTTGACCCAATAGCCCATCTTGCGGGTGAGGTCGTCCCACAGGTCCTTGTATTTCATCACCTCTTCGCGGCAGGCGCGGTTGTAGTCGTCGACGCTGATCTTCTTGCCGATGTCTTCCTTGGTGATGCCGAGCTTCTTCTCCACACCGAGTTCCACGGGAAGGCCATGGGTGTCCCAGCCGGCCTTGCGGACGACGTGTTTGCCTTTCAAGGTCTGATAACGGCACACCACGTCCTTGATGGAACGTGCCATCACATGGTGGATGCCGGGAGTGCCGTTGGCGCTCGGCGGACCTTCAAAAAACACGAAGGCATTGTCCTTGTCGCGATTGTCAAGACTCTTTTGGAAGGTGTCGTTCTCCTCCCAATATTTGCGAATCTCGTTAGCTATCTCGGTGAGATTCAGTTGCTTATACTCTTTGTAATTCTGCATCTTCTTGCTGGCTTGAATTAAAGCCGCAAAGATACAAAATTTTTATCATCTCAACACGATTTTCTGTGTTTTCACATCGGAACCGTTGACTAACCGCAGGATATATACGCCGGGAGCCATTCCAACAGTCGAAATCTGACGTGTCACACCATCACGGGTGAGAACGATTCGCCCTGTCATGTCGATAATTTGTAAAATAGAACAATTATCAATATTATTAATGATAATATTTCCATTAATTACATAGGCGAACATGTCGGTCTCCGGAGTTTCTTCGATGGTCACGCTGGGTCCGAGATAGATCGTGTTGGAGAAATCGGTTTCACGACCGTCGACGACAGCGGTGACGTTGTAGCGCAGGTTGTCGTTGCTATTGTGTACCATGCTGGTGGCTGTGAGGTCTTCCATGCCTAAAACCATCTGTTCATCACTGCATTCCTCATCACCCCAATACAGGTTATAGGAGACGTCGTTTGACATGTCGCCTTGGGTGGTGTATGCCCTGAGCATCCATGAGTGGTAGAAGTTGTAGTAGGTGACAGGTCTCCAGGTGCTGCTTGAGATCACCATGCAGCTGTTGTCGTGATTGACGTAGGCACAGCAGGGGACTGGGTTGTTGCTTCCTGTCGATTGGACGGCGATCCATAGGGGTTGGGTAGCGTCGTAGGCGACGTTTTCGTTCAATGCAAAGCGTACCCATTGCCCGCTGCCGGTCATCTGGTGTTCTTGGGTGTGGATGAGGTTGCTGTTGTTGGCCTTGTCGCCGCTATAAATCTTGTATGTATAGGTCGCAGCGGTGCAGTCGAACATCTCCAGATAGGCCAGGGGTCGGCCTTCGAAGGCGGCCAGTTGTTCAGGCTCGAACTTGATACCCCATTTTTGCGAGGCTGATCCGAAGCTTTCCTCAAACTGGTTGTTGTCGTAGGCCAGCAGGCCATAGCCCATGAATTCGGGTGCTTCCCAACGCAATTCATTCTGGTTGGAGCTGTGTGTACCCGTCAGGTTCCTTGGGGGCTCGCAGTAATAGTTCATCACCACGGCGTGGACTTGGTTTTCGGGATGCCATGAAGAAGCTGTCCCTTCGACACTTTCCACCTGGAAGCCATAGCATCCAGAGCGCAAGATGCTGTTGTCGAGAATCTCGTAGCCGTTGATGTCTGGAGTTATAATCCTGCCATTACGGTACAAAGTGAAATGGTTGTTCTCGGTGGGCATGCTCCAGTGGAGCTGTACATCGGGGCCTTCGACGGTGGCGGTGAGGTTCTGGGGTGACATCAAGCCCAGGCCGTTGTCGCTTGCTGTGTAGGTGGCAATGGTGCCTGAAGCCGGATTGTCAACGCCAAAGATGTCGCCCATTTCATTTCCGTTGCGATGGCTGGCTTTCACACGTATGCCCTCGCTCTCTGGGTCGAAGCCGGAATGCCATACGAAAGTGACTTCGGTGTTGGCGGGTACATGCAACTCGGCTTTGGCTTCGGTGCCTTCGTAAATGGTGAAATACTGGGTCTTCATCAGGGGGTTGTCGAAGCTCACCTCCAACTCGCCTCCCTTGGTGCCGTAAGGTGTATCGCTGATGAGATTAATGTCAATAGTCTCGTAGTTGCCGAGGATGACCCAGGCTTTGGATTCGGCGCTATAGACGTGCATTAATCCTGCGTCGACGGAGAGCACGCTGTAGATGTGGTATCCATTGTCAGCCTCGGTGTAGGGGTGTATAAAGGAGGGTTCGGTGACATCGGCGATTTCCACCCCGTCACGATAAACATAATAGTAGCCTGCACTGGTGTCAGCATCCCACGAAAGTTCCACTTGGTGTTCCAAGCTGTTGACATGGGCAACGAAGTTGTCGGGTCCCGGGGCGCTTCCTTCGCCTCCGTAGGGCAAGAAGTCAAAGCTCATTCTGTCGCCCGTATCGCTTATGTTGGTGATTTGATATGGCCAATCACAGATGTTTCCGTTAGAATAGAAAGGATGGGGGTCGGTGCCGATGTTGAACGAGGTCCTTCCCGATTTCTGGTTGAAGCTTGCAAGGTCGAGGTCGCCTGGGGTGTTGTAGGTTCCGCCGGGGCGATAGAGATACACTTCGTTGAAATAGTTGTAGCCATTCCATCCTGCGTTGCCGTCGAAACGGGTGTCGATATGATAGATCAGCAGTCCGCTGTTGGGAATGCGTCCCTCAAAGACATTTCTCTTGTCGCGGTATTCGACGAAGATGAACTGGTTGGGGTCGGAGGTGGGGATCATATAGCCGTTGCGGCGACCGCCTTCCCATACGTTGGCTTCGATCTCGTAGGTGCCGAAAGCGTTGGGGACATCTGAGATGACGGGGATGTCGTCCACCCAGTGACCGTATTTGTATTTCAAATAGACGCTGGGTTGTTGGGGAGGCTCAGTATCGCTGCACATCAGGTCCCATGAACCCACGGGGCTTCCGCCGGCGCTGTTGCCGCTATATTGGTACAAGTCGGGGGCGCTCAGCGAATGGAACATCTCGTGGCAGAGGGTGCTCACGTTGAAATAGCCGCCTTGTTCCAACTGCAGGTTGAAGTCGAAGACTTGCAGGTCGCCAAGCCATACCTCACGGTCCCAGATGCTCCAGCGATGAGGCCAAAGCAGGGAGTTCCACTCTCCTGTCTCGCCTTTGCACACGAACACCACGTTGTCGACCATGCCGTCGCCGTTGTAGTCGAGGTCGAGGGTGTCGGGCACCATGTCCTCGATGTAGGCGATGGCTCTCTCGAGCAGGTCGAACTCACGGGTGGCGCGGTTGTCGTCGTCATATCCGATGGGGTTGGTTACAGGGTCGTAAGGCTGATAATACTGTTTCGGGTTGATGTCCTCGTAGGAGAGCACGGTCTCGCCATCAGGCTGGGGAAAGAAGTGCGACCACAAGTCGAGTTGGTTATAGGAGGTGTGGTGATAGAAGTTGTGCAATGAGACGTCGTCCCATCCGTCGGCGTTGAACATCTCCTCAACCGTTGAGAAAGGCGTGTTGTGGTAGGTGTCGCCGGCGAAGCGGATGAACACCACCAGATTGTTGTAAAGTCCGTGGTTGATTTCCCTTCCGTTCTTTGACTGGGGTTGCTTGATGTGTTTCTCCCATTCTTGTCTCCGTGCATAGTATTCGGCCTCGGAAATCTTGACATAAGGCTCCAGTCCCACGCTGGCGGGGTCGACGCTGCCCACGATGTATGACGAGGCGGCCACTTCGCCGCGGGCGCCTCTGGTGGCGTAACGGTAGTAGCCGTCGTCGCCTTTGACGATGGTGAAGCCGTTGGCGTCGTGCAGATAGTTATAGTACTCGTCGCCTGATGCAAAGCAGTTGATCTCTTGCCCGTCTGGCTGTGTGAGTCGAATAGGAATGTTGTTCAATGGTGCGGCCCAGCCAACCAGGCTAATGGCAATCAGTAATGCAAGTATCAGTCGCCGTCTCATAACTTTTATCTTTTATCTTTTAACTTTTATCTTGTTGTAATTATTTCTCCAAATTCAGCAGCAACCCATTCCCGTCTCCCGTCATGATCTCCGGCAGCTTGCCGTCCCATTTGTTGATCCATTCGAGTTGGACGATCTTGGGGTTGCTCGACACGGAGGCGCCTTTGATCTTCAGGGCTTCGGCTTCGCCTTCGGCGTTCAGAATCTGGATGTCTTTCTCGATCTCGGCTTGTTTCTTCAGCTCTTCTTTCTGTTTGGTGACCTCTGAGAGGGTAAGGGCTTTCTGTTCTTCGAGTTTCTTCTGGTTGATAGCGGTCTCGTATTCGCTGTTGTAATACACCTCACGGATGTCGATCTGGTCGAGGATGAGGTGGTACGACTTGATGTCGTTTTTCATTCTCTCGAGCACTTGTGACTGGATGTCCTCGCGGCTGGTGCTATACACTTGGATGGGGGTGTATTTGCTGGTGGTGAGGGCCAGGGCTGATTTCAGCTTGGGTTTGATCACGTTTTCCTCGAGCCAGTAGAAACGTCCGTTTTCCTTGCCGTCAGTCTCTGACACGTTATCGTAGATCCACCAGGCGTATTCTGGGTCGATACGCCATGAGGCGCTGATGTCGAAACCCATCTTGATACCGTCGATGGTGGGGGTCCACACGGTCTCCGACTGGGTGGCGTCGGCTTTATATGACTTGTAGTTGGGGTCGTTGCGGTTCACGTCGGTACGTTTGGCGCAGGTATAAACTTGTTGTGTCTTGTCCATGGTCTGCACCTCGTACCAAGGCAGGATGATGTGCCAACCGGTGTAATAGGTCTGTTGTTTCACGCCGCTTGGGGTGATCACCACGCCGCATTCCTGTGCCGGGATGATGGTGAGGAAACTGGAGATGACCAGATAAGCCAGGGGGACGAGCCATAAAAGCATGTTGTTAAAGAGTGTCTTCCCGCCCTTGTTGCTCTTCCGGACACTGTTGTTGTAGATGGCAGCCACCACACTATATCCAATAAGTATAATGGCCACAGTAGTCAATGTCTTCATATCTCTTAATTCTTAATTCTTAATTCTTAATTCTTAATTCCTAATTCCTCAACATCCTATCGCTCTCGAAATCACCAGTCTCAAGATCTCCGACGTGCCTTCACCGATCTGAAGGATGCGTTGGTCGCGGTAGAAGCGTTCCATGTCGAATTCTTTCAGCAGTCCGTGGCCACCCATCACTTGAACGGCGTTGTCGCACACTTCGGCGGCGACTTCGGAGCAGTAGAGTTTGGCCATGGCGGCTTCCTTGCCGAAGGGACGGTGTTGGTCTTTGAGCCAGCAGGCGTGGTAGAGCAAGTTACGTGCGGCTTCGACCTTCACGGCCATGTCGGCGAGTTTGAAGGCCACGGCTTGGAACTTGCACACGGGTTTGCCGAACTGCACGCGTTTCTTGGAGTAGGCGAGGGCCATCTCGTAGGCACCTTGGGCGCAGCCGAGGCCCATGGCGGCGATGGAGAGGCGGCCTGAGTCGAGGGTGGCGAGCATCATGTGGGAGCCTTCGCCGGGTTCGCCGAGGATGCATTCCTTGGGAAGACGGACGTTGTCGAACACGAGCTTGCCGGTGTTCGAGGCGCGCCACATCATCTTGTCGTCCATGGGGGTCTGGGTGAAGCCTTCCACGTCGTTTTCCACCAGCAGGGCGGTGAACTCGGGCTTGCCGTCTTTGACACCGGATACGGCTTGCACGCTGGTGCCCAAGGTGATGGGCGTGGCGCTGTTAGTGATGAAGATCTTGGAGCCGTTGAGCACCCAGGTGTCGCCTTCGAGTTTGGCGGTGGTCTTGGTGCCGCGCGAGTCGCTTCCGGCATCTTCCTCAGTCAAGCCGAAGCCCCAGAGCTTGTCCTTGCAGAGCTGAGGAAGGTACTTGCGTTTCTGTTCCTCGGTGCCGTAGTCCTTGATGGGACCGATGCCCAACGAGTTGTCGGCGGCGATGGTGGCGGCGGTGCTGCCGTCCACACGGGCCAGCTCCTCCACGGCGATGATGTAACTCAGGTTGTCGAGGCCTTGGCCGCCGTACTCTTTCGGGACGGTCATGCCCAATAGGCCGAGTTCACCCATCTTGAGGGTCAGTTCTGTATCGAAATGCTGGTGCTCGTCGTTGTAACGGGCCACAGGCTTTACTTCCGCTTCGGCAAAGTCCCTGACTTTTTGCCGTAACGCTTCTTGTTCTTTTGTGAGGTCGAAATTCATATCTCTATATTCTAAATTCTAAATTAATTTAACTCTATTAATTGCTTTTTATTGTCCACCATTTCGCCCTCGCTCACCAAAACGCGTTTCACCTTGGCTTTGGCGGTGGCGACGATGTTGTTTTCCATCTTCATGGCTTCCACCACGATCATCACGGTGCCTTCCTCCACCTCGTCGCCTTCCTTTACGTTGATTTTCACCACTTTGCCTGGCATGGGCGAGACCAACCTTGAACGGTCGTTGGCCTGTTCCTTGCGTGAATAGTCGGTGTTGGGGTTAAGTTGGTCGAGTCTGTAGCAATGGAAGTTGAGTCCGTGGAAGTTGACGATGGTGTGCTGGTCCTCGTCCACCGAGCAATAAACCACCTCGGTCTTTCCGTTGAGCATGAGCTTGAACTGATGCTCGTCGTGGCTGATGAACTCTGCAGCGAAGGGCTTTCCATCCACCGTGCCCTTGATCTTGTTGGCTTCGGCGTCGGCGATGGTGACGGGAATCCGTTTCCCTTCCACGTCAACGGTCAGTTGCATGTGGTAACGCCAGTAGCCTATCTCTTCCCAAACATTCTCGGTTTGGTTCTCGAAGTGTTTCTTGCTGAAGTCATAAACCAAGAAAGAAATTGCTATGTCATTGGTGTTTAGGTTGTTGCGACTTTCGTTCAAGGCGTTCAGGAGCTCTTCTTGGTGGGTGGCGCAGAAGGAGGTGTCGATTTTGTTTTCGACGAAGTCTTCGTTTTTGATCACCTCCCAGAGATAGGCCTTGTTGGTGGTCAGTCCTTGGATGATGAACTCTTTCAGTGCCTGTTGTGCGGTCTCGATGGCGGCCTGACGGGTCTTTCCGTGGCAGATGAGTTTGGCGATCATGGGGTCGTAGGCCTCGCTCACGGTGCAGGGACGGTCGATGCTGCTGTCCACCCTGGCGCCTCTGACTTGGGGTTCATGGTAGGCTGTCACCTTGCCAGGTGTTGGCAGGAAGCCGTTCTCAGGGTCTTCGGCGTAGATGCGAAGCTCGATGGCATGGCCCTGGGGAACGGGGAACGGAGAACGGAAAACGGAAAGTGGAGCGTTTTCCGTTTTTCGTTCTCCGTTTTCCGTTTCAATCCTGATCTGTTCCTCCACGATGTCGATGCCGGTACGCATCTCGGTCACGGGATGTTCCACCTGGATGCGGGTGTTCACCTCCAGGAAATAGAAGTTTTGGTCCTTGTCGACGATGAACTCCACGGTGCCTGCGCTTTTGTAGCCTATGCCTTGGCAGAGTTTCACCGCTGTGGCCAACAATTGTTCTCTTTTTTCGTCGCTGAGTGTCGGTGAAGGCGACTCTTCGATGATTTTCTGGTAACGGCGTTGGATGGTGCATTCGCGTTCGAAGAGATGCATCACGTTACCGTAATGGTCGGCGAGGATCTGCACTTCGATGTGGCGAGGGTTCTCGATATACTGTTCAACGAATACGGTGCCGTCGCCGAAGTATTTCTCTGCCTCTCGTGAGGCGCGTTCCAGCTCGTCTTTCAGGTCTTCCTTACGTCTGACGATGTGCATCCCCTTGCCGCCGCCGCCTGCCGCTGCCTTGATGAGCACGGGGTAGGGCAGGGTGTCGGCATGTGCCAAAATTTGGCACAGGTCACCTGTCAGTCCGAAGGTGACGGGGATGCCGTTGTCGATGGCCACCTGTCGGGCGGCGATCTTGTTGCCCATGAGCCTCATGGTCTCCGGGTCGGGACCAATGAAGATCAGGTTGTTTTGTCGGCAGGCATCGGCAAATTCAGGGTTCTCCGAGAGGAATCCATAGCCGGGGTGGATGGCGTCGGCTCCGCTGTCGAGGGCGGCGTCGATGATCTTCTGTATGTTCAGGTAGGTGTCTTTCAAACTGCCGCTACCCAGGGGACAGGCCTCATCGGCCATGCGGCGGTGCAAGGCGTCAGCGTCGTTGTCGGCAAATACCGCCACGCTCTCGATGTGGAGCCGCTTGAGAGTCTTGATGATCCTCACGGCAATCTCTCCACGGTTGGCAATCAATATCTTATGGATTTTCCTGACATTCATCTGACTTTTAATTTTATTTTGCAAATAAACGAAAAAAAATGAACCCTATTGTTCCCAGTTGGGTTTCCGTTTCTCGAAGAAAGCGGCCATGCCTTCTTGTCCGGCGTCGCTGACACGTTGGTGGGCGATGAGCTTTGACGTGGCCTCAAAAACGGGGTTGTAAGGGTTGTCGAAGCCGTCCACCATGCGGAGCAGGTTCTTGCACTCTGCCACGGCATCGGGCGAGGTGTGCATGAAATGCTCGATGTATTGGCGTTCCATCTCCACCAGCCGCTCCTCGTCGACCACGCAATTCACCAGGTGATATTGCTGGGCCTCCTCGGGATAGAACATCCTGCCGGTGAGCATCAGCTCCTTGGCACCGGCCATGCCGGTCTTGCGCAACACAAATGGCGAGATGGTGGCTGGCGTGATGCCCAACCTCACTTCGGAGAAGGCGAACTTGGTCTTGCTCTCGGCAATGACGATGTCGGACGCAGCCACAATGCCGTTGGCGCCTCCGATACAGGCGCCATGGACCACGGTGATCACCGCTTTGTTGCAGAACCAGATGGTCTGAAACAACTTCGAGAGCTTCTCGGCGTCAGCCAAGTTCTCTTCGTAGCTGAATCCCGCCATGGCCTTCATGTAAGCCAAATCGGCGCCGGCGCAAAACGACTTGCCGTTGCCTTTCAAAACGATGACGCGTATGTCGTCGCGACCGCCGAGCCATTCGAAAGCCTCCGTCAGCTCGTGAATCATCTCGGGGTTCAGGGCGTTGCGTACCTCGGGCCTGTCAAGATTGACCCAAGCCACACTCTCACCCAACTGTATTTTGATGTTTGTGAATTCCATACCGCAAATTTCGGAAATTTTGTCAGAAATCACCTCTAATTCAAAAAAAATCTTTTCCTTTGCATGGTATTTGTCGCTATTTTGTTTTTTCGACAAACACTTTTGCTATGGAAGACGAGAATTTCAGACAGGAATTGGAAGACCTTTTCAAATTGTTCAAACGTCTCATCGAGAAGGAAGCTTCCGAAGGACTTGAGGGCATGGATCCCCAACAAGTTGAACAGCTTAAGGCGTTCATGGCCCAGTTCGACGATGTGAAAGAAAAACTCAAGGTGGAGAATGTCCATGTGGACCCGTTTTCCAAGATGATGGTGTCATCCCTGGTGAAACAGCTCCGGGAGCAACTCGGCCCTGACGCCCTCGTGGACGACGAACCTGCCTTGGCCATCGACGAAGCCAACACCATCGAGGCTATCGACGAAATGCTGAAGAACCCCGATCTCACCGAACAGGAAATCGACGACCTGCTCGACAAACGAATGCAAATCCAAAGTCATTTACCATGAAGAAAATATTGCTTACCCTCATCGCCCTGGCTCTGACGACAGGCGCCTTTGCCCAGCTGATTGCCAACAAGACCGACAAAAAGGTCACAGTGAACCTCGACATTTTCAACGACTTCCAGATTGGCGACAACGCCCAATGGGATGCCCGTCTCCTCAACCAAGGTTTCAGTTGCGCCATCAACTACCATTTCCCCCTCGGCGACAGTAAGAAACACACCATGAGCCTGGGCCTCGGCTATGCAGGCCACAACTATTTCTCCTACTCACGCATCGTGGACCCCTATGCTCCCGACACGCTGCAATTCGTCCAATACCGGCCCGACGGCAACAAAGTGGACGGCTTCAAGCGCTATAAGGTGAACTGCAATTACCTTGAAGTGCCCTTCGAGCTGCAGTTTCGTATCAAGGACGCCTGGAAGATCGGCGTGGGCATCAAGGTGGGTTATATGGTGATGGCCAAGACCAAATTTGTAGGCAACAACGACAATGGCATTCGCATCCACGAGAAAGAGTGCTATATCGACAACGTGGAACGCTTTGCCTATACAGCCACCCTCCGCATCGGCTATCGCTCGGTGAACCTCTTCGGCGCCTATCAGCTCGTGCCCGTGTTCGAAGTGGGACACAACGCACCGGTGATCCGTCCCCTTACCGTGGGCATCACCTTCTCTCCGTTCTAATTCCGGATTAATGATGGTGGATGGTGTATATCACCCCAGCCTGTAAGGCGATATTATAATAATGGAACCATGAAAACACCGGCGCTTCGGGATGGAGGCGGCAGGGTGTGATGGAATTCATGCTTCGTATGTTGATCCCGAGATGCTCGTTAAGGTCGAACTGTATCCCTAGATTGCCTGTGAGCGAATAAAACAGCCACGACGAATTGTCGAAGTTATCCTCGTAGTCGGCCGACTGTAGGCCACGTGCCAGGAAGTCGTTGCTGAGGCCGATCTCCAATGTGATGAAATCCAAAGGCCTTCCACTGATGTTGAAGGCGGAGAGGTCGTAGCGAAACATCAAGGGAATCTCCACATAATGCAAGCGGATGTTCATCGGGGTCAACCCGAAATTCTCCTCATCGACACTGGAATGGGCGCCGAAGAGGGAATACTTCACTTCAAGCTGCCACGAAACAGGTCCTTCCGTGGGGATGCGGGCAAAGACACCCGTGGTGAAACCGAGTTGGTGGAAGCCTGCGTAACCGTCGCCGTTGATCTGCGAGGTCACGGCACCGGCGATGAGACCCCCGTCGAACGACTGGGCGCGTAAGCCCATGCCGCTTAACATTAAAAAGGCAGTGATGGCCAAGAGGTGTAGTTTCTTCATTTGATGGACTTTTTATAAAATGAATACCTTTTCATGATTTCCCTTACGAAATAATAAGTTTGTTTCGGCGTGTATTTCTCTACGTTGCCCGTCCAGATGTCAGGGTCTTTGCCCTTTTGCTCCGCCCGTGTCCTCGCCTTAAGGATATGTCCCAACCCGGCGTTGTAGCAGGCCAGGACGAACTTGCGCCGTTCTATGCTGTCGTTGATGCTCTCGGGAAGCTCTCGGTCAAAAAACACCAGCAGCTTGCCAGCGACGTCAAGCTGTTCCTCTACAGAGGAGTCGTAGTCGATGCCGTACTTCTCCATGACGACCGGCATCAGCTGCATCAGGCCGAAGGCACCTTTTTCATTAATCAAATCGGGGTTGAAGCGGGACTCTTGGTAGATGATGGAGGCCAGCAAACGCCAGTCCCATCCGATCTCCTCAGCCTCCTTCCTGATGAGCGCATCGTACTCACAGATGTGGTCGAGAGGAGGGTATTCGTAGGTGACGCCTTTGATGTCGAGATAACGGAAGAAGTTTTCATTGTCGACGTCGCCCGTGTCGACCTCTTTCGGCTCTCCAACGTGTCCTTGAGGGGCGGAGGGACGGCAAGAAGCCATCAAAAAAACGAGGCAAAGACATCCGAAAAGGCTTAAAAGCAATCTCATGCGACAAAAATTTGGGTCAAAATTACATCATTTTTTTGTAATATTGCAGTCTTATTTTTTAATCATGGCGAAGAAGATACAAGACAACAACGTATTATACACCATTTTGCGTCCCTTTGTGGACTTTTGTTGCCGCCATTCATACAGGCGTTTTGAGATTCATGGACAAAAACAACTCCCTAAGGATGGTGCCTTGATCTATGGCATCAACCACAGCAACACCTTGATGGATGCTTTGGTGGTTTTGGCCACCAGCCATCATAAAAAGGTGTTCATGGCTCGGGGAGACATCTTCGCCAACCCCACCGTTGCCAAGCTGTTGAGGTTTACCCGTATCCTCCCCTTGTACCGAATCCGGAATGGCATCGCCGCCGTCCGTAACAATACGGAGTCGATGGAACAAGCCGTGGACGTGGTTCACGACAAAGTGGGTCTCTACCTGTTTCCCGAAGGGCGTCATCGTACCAAACACTCGTTGTTGCAGTTGAGCAAAGGCATCTTCCATATCGCGTTGGATTCCAACAAGGAGTTCGGGAAGGAAAAACCGGTTTATCTCGTGCCCGTGGGTATCGAATACGGCGACTATTTCCGCTACCGTTCCACCTGTATGGTCAACTTCGGTGAGGCTATTAATGTTACTGACTTCATCAAGAATAGCACAGAGGAAAACGATGCGGTGTTGATGAACCAGTTGCGCGAGATGCTCTCCGACCGACTTTCCCATCTGATCACCTATATCCCTGACGACGAGGACTACGACGCCATCTGGGAGATCGTGAAGATGAAGAATGAGAAGAGGGCGGGAGGCCTTTACAAGAAAATGCTTAGGAATCGCGCTACGGTGGAAAAGATACTGCAATACAGGGAACAACATCCAGAGGAGGCCAAGGAGCTGTTCAACAAAGTGTTGGAGTTCTCGAAACATCGCGTCGAACAAAAAATCTCCGTGACCTCGACCGCCAAGAGAAAACCTTTGGCCAACTCGGTTTGGAAGTTGTTGACAGCCCTTGTCGGACTGCCATATTTCCTCGCCTCATCGGTGGCCAATGCCATTGCCTGGATTCCCATGGTGATCCTCAAGTCAAAACTGAAGGACAAGGCTTGGGGCAATACGGTAAGCTTTGTAAGTAAGTTCCTGCTGTCGTCGCTGGTGTTCATCGGTGGCACGATAGCCCTGTTCTGCACCTTGCCTTGGTATTGGGCCTTGGGAGGCACAGTGTTGCTCTTCTTCTCGTACGACTTCTGGTTCGACTATCAGGAGTTGGTCCGCCGTTTGGTCTCGGATATCCGGTGGACATTCAAAACAAAGCTCCGGCAGGAATACCGGAGCCTTGGCCTTAATAAGTTATTCTAACTTCTTGCTTCTGACTTCTGACTTCTTAAAAAATGTAATTGAACCCGATAAAGGTCTTCAGTTTCTGTCCGTCGCGGTTGTCGAGGGCTCGTCCCATCTCAGCCGACACGATAAGGTTGCGGTTCATGATGAGTTTGAGGCCGCAGCCGGCAGCCATGTGGACGTTCTCTTTCTCGCCGCTGTAGCTGTCGAAGGCGTGATCGTGGAGGATGACACCGCCGTTGTCGGCGTTCATCATTTCAGTTTCACGGTACTTCTGTGTCACCATGCCTGCATCGAAGAAGGGATTCAAAGCCACTTGCCAGTTCTGGTTGATGAACTGGAAGCCCACGATGCGCCAGCGCAGTTCCACGTTACCAAAGGCGAAGCCTTCGCCGAGCACGCCGTTGCGGTTCACGCCACGCATGGTCACGCTGCCGCCCAAGCCCTCAGTGTACATCTTTTGGAAGAACATGGTGTTCAGGTTGTTGATCATATACCACGGGGTCTTGCCCGCGAGGCGGTTTTGGGCGCCCAGACGGTAAGCCAGCGTCAGCTTGTCTTTATATAAAGGAATGTATTGGCGCCACAAGAAGGTGTATGACAGATTGCCGTAGCCCTTGCGGTCGATGAGGTCAGGGGCGCCGACCAAGGTGGCTTCTGCATAGATGCCCCTGGTAGGATCGCTGTTGTGATCGCGGCTGTCGTAGATCATGCCAAGACGGATCTGGGTGGTGTTGCCGCCATGGGCTTCGTCCTCCTTGATGATGCCGGTGCTCACGTAATTCTCGTACAGCGTCACCTGGTCTTCATAGCCTTCCAGGTTGATGCGGTCCACCTTGGTGTTGTAGAAAGCTAACCCAGCGGTCCAATAGAGGTTCGGCACGCCAAAGAACGGGCGCTGCATGCTGCCCACAAAACGGAACTGGTTGCGGTTGATGAAATGGTAGCCGCTCTTGACCTCGTCCGAGGACGGTGTGCCGAAGAGGAAGCTGCTATAGGGATCGAAGCCGCTGGCCTCGAAACCGTTGAAGCCGAAGAACTCGTATTTCTTGGCATAGAAATAGGTGATGTCGAAGAAGAGCTTGGTGTCCTTCACCACGTAAGGCATGTCGCTGTAGAAACGGAACACGCTGGAGCCTTTGGTATAGTGCGAGGCTTCCACGTTGAACTTATAGTCGTAGCGGGGATAGCGCGAGCCATCGCCATAGTTGAAGATGTCGCAGGTCACGCCATACTGGAAGCCCAGGTCGGCATCGAAGCCCACCACAGGAAGGGGACCGAAGTTCCAGCCTTTCTTGATGATTTCTTTTTTCTGTGAGAAGGCGCTGACCGACAGCAGCAGCGCTAAAACAATGAGGAAATGTTTTTTCATGTTAAATATTTGAATTTTAAAATTTTAGATCTTTAAAGGGCGGTTTTCAGGAGCAAAAATAATAAAAAACTCTTGCGATATAAAAAAAATTCCTATTTTTGCAGTCTGAAAGTTTCGGGATGTAGCGCAGCCCGGTAGCGCGCTTCGTTCGGGACGAAGAGGCCGCAAGTTCGAATCTTGTCATCCCGACTTTTTTTGAAAACGAGAGAGATTTTTTTATTTCATGCCCAACCTGTTCATCATATCAGGCTGTAATGGCGCGGGCAAGACCACGGCATCGATGACGGTATTACCAGAGACCCTGGGATGCCACGAATTCGTCAATTGCGACGAGATTGCCAAAGGCCTCAACCCGCTCAACCCCGACAGCGCGAAAGTTGCCGCAGCACGTCTTATGCTGGTGCGGATCAAGAAACTTATCTCGCTCGATTCCGACTTCGCCATCGAAACCACACTGGCTACCAAGTCATATCACGCTCTCGTTAAAAACGCCCAGGAAAAAGGTTACAACATCAAACTGCTCTACTTCTGGCTGCAAAGCCCCGAACTCGCCCTCAAGCGCGTCGCCGAAAGGGTCAAGAACGGAGGCCACAACGTCGAAGAACACATCATCCGCCGCCGCTATTCCTCCGGCATCCGTAACCTCTTCAAACTCTATCTTCCTGTGGTCGATTATTTTATCCTTATCGACAACTCCGTCATGCCCCGCGAGGTGATCGCCGAAGGCAACATGCACGACGCTGTCAAAGTTTATAACGAAGAAAAATTTAAAACACTCAGACAATATGACTACAGTAAAAGTGAATGCTAAGAAAAACGAGGTCTCCGACCTGACCAAGATGCTGATGACCGGCCTCGATCTCTCATTTCGTCGTTTGGTGGTGCTCCGTAGCCGTCACAACGGAACCATGTGCTTCTGCGACGATAAAGGCAACATCTATACTGTGAAAGCAAAAGATGTGAAAACCATGATGGGCGCCTAAAACCCACCTCGTCTTGATGAATAAAAAATCTCTCCTCTCAACACTGTTGTGCATCCTCTGCATGACGGCGTTCGGCCAAACCGACCAACAGCCTGAAACCGACCCTGTTATCACCAACCGCATCAGCCAATGGCAAGACCTTAAGTTTGGCTTCATGATGCATTGGGGCATGTATTCCCAATGGGAGGTGGTGGAGTCGTGGTCGATATGCAACGAACCCTGGATCAATCGCGACGGAGCCGACTACTACGAATACAAACGCGATTACCAAAACCTCAACAAGACCTTCAACCCCAAGAACTTCGACCCCTCCAAATGGGCCGAGGCAGCTTTTGACGCCGGCATGAAATACGTGGTCTTCACCACCAAACACCATGACGGATTCTGCATGTTCGACACCAAAGAGACCTCGTACTCAACCACCGACCCCTCCTGCCCCTTCTCATCCAACCCCAAAGCCGACATCACCGGCGAAGTGGTCAAAGCCTTCCGCGAAAAAGACTTCTGGACCGGACTCTATTTCTCCAAACCCGACTGGCACTGCGACGACTACTGGGCACACGAATGGGCTACCCCCGACCGTAACGTGAACTACGACCCTGCGACTTATCCCGAACGTTTTCAAAAATACAAGGACTTCACCTTCCGGCAGATTAAAGAAATTACCCATAATTATGGTAATATCGACATCCTTTGGCTTGATGGAGGCTGGGTGCGTCCCGAGTGGAGCGTGAACGAAGAGACGCGTCCCTGGCTGGGCTGCCAAGGCTATATCCAGGATGTGGACATGCCCAAGATCGCGGCCATGGCACGTGAGGACAACCCCGACCTCATCATCGTCGACCGTTCGGTGGGAGGCAAGTACGAGAACTATCAGACGCCCGAACAACAGGTGCCCGACAGCCTCCTGCCTTATCCCTGGGAGACCTGCATGTCGATGGGCAACTCTTGGTCGTATGTCTCTACTGACCAATACAAGAGCACCAACAAACTCATACACCTGCTTTGCGACATCGTGGCCAAAGGCGGCAACTTCCTTCTCAACGTGGGTCCCGATGCCGATGGCAACCTGCCCGACACAGCCCTGCTCCGCATGAAGGAGATAGGCCAGTGGATGAAAGTCAACGGAGAGGCCATCTATGGCACACGCCCTGTCTATCCATACGCCTACGGCAAGTTCCGCTTCACCAGCAAAGACAATAAGGTGTATGCCATCTTCCTCCTCGACGAACAGGAAAACCCGGTCCCCGACACCTATTGGTTCGACGCTTTCGACCTGAACCTTAAGACAGGCAAGGTCAAAGTCCTGGGGACCAAAGCAAAGGCCACATTAAAAAAGGAAGCCGACCGCTATCGGATCGACTTCCCAAATCATTTCGAAATGCCACACGCGGTGGTCTTCGAATTGCGTAAGCTTTAATCTACCTTGAACTTGCGGTTGACGAGCTTGCCGCTTGAGGTGAGGCCTTGCAGGATGTAAATACCGTGGCTCAGGTCTTCCAAGCGGGCGTTGCGGATGAGCTGTCCGTTCATGGTATAGATCTTCGTGACGGTCACAATCTCTTCGTCAACATCTTCGTCCACCGAAGTGACTTCGACAAGCACGTAGGTCTCGCCTGCCACGGTAATGGCGGGTTCTGAAACGCACTCTTCATGGATGGCGGTAATCCAATACATGTAATCACCGATGCCTACCTCGTCGAAATACTCTGTGGCGTTGGCGTCGACCTCAAATCTGTGCTCTTCCTGAGTGGCGAGATCCCGACGATACAAATGGTAGTACAACGGGAGCTCTTCAGCTGCGGTCCAAAGCAGGTTAACGCCCATGGTGCCAGGTTCCCAAACGTATTTGCCATCGAAGTTGCTTGGAGCGGAACATGGTTCGGGAGGTGTGGGAGGTGTGATGAGACCCATGGCGCCGTTGACACCGATGTTCTGTCCGTAAAGGCCACCAGTATTGGAGTTGACCCAAGCAACGATGTTTTGTCCTTGGTGGAATCCGGTGCTGTTCTGGTCACCGGTCTTGGAATAGGCGGAGGAGCACATTGTGGTAGTCCAAATGTTGTTGCCGCTCAGGTCGAATCCCTGTGCCTCCACGATCGACTGGTAGCCAGTGCTGCCCACGCCTTTGTGGTAAATCAGAGAGAACCCTGGCTCGTATTCGAAAGCGTCGATACGGAGTCCACCAGCGGGGATGGTGCCGTTGTCGAGTGCCAAGAAACCGTCATTCCAGGGCTTATCACCATTCTGGGTGATGCGGTTGACATAGAGCCTGCAAAGGGTTTGGGTATCTGAATCGGTCTCTTCGAAAGCGATCAGCAGGTCGTGGCTCGTTGGATCGACGGTGGCATAGGCGTCCAAGTATTCAAACCCTGAGTTGGGCGTGTGCACAGGAATGCCGTTGGTGTCGAGGATGGTGGGAGCGCCGTTTTGGTTGAAGTGGAACACGTAGGTGTTGAATGCATCACCGATGGCGGGATGCCAGATGTAGACGTAGCCACCGCCCTGGCCATCGGGAACGGCACTGTGGATGTAGGTGGACTGGAAGGTCTGAGAAGACATCAGCAGTGTTTCGGGGCTGAACTGGGTTCCATCGGGAGCGTATCCAGCTACATGGATCTGCTTCTCTTTGTAAAGACCGCTGCCAGAGCCGAGCTTTTCATAGGTGACGAACACCCGGTTGTCGTTGCTCAAGGTCATTTGGCCAAACATGCACGAGAACCCTGTGTTGTCGGAAATGGTAACCAGGGGGTTCAGTGTGCCGTCGGCATTGACATACTGTAAAAACAAAGAGCTGTAGTTGCACCCCAAGGCCCACACACCACCGTCATTGCCAGCGATGGTCTCGGTACGGGAGAAGCCTAGTCCGTCGAAGAGCAGGACTCCTTGTTCTCCCCAAGGGAAGGTGCCGTCGGCATTAATACGCACGGCATAGCTGTACCCGTCATAGGCGGCGAAACAGCTCACCACGCCTCCGTCGTTGGTGGCGGCCATGGAAACGCCTTCGGAGGAGGAGGAGAACTCGTGCCCCGCGATATGGATTCCATCATCGCCCCATTGAGGGTTGCCTTGGTAATTCAGGCGTTGCAGTGATGGCGACCAGCCGTTGGTTCCAAACTGGTTCCATTGCACATAGGTGTCGCCCGAGACTTCGTCGGTGGAGAGGTAGATCTCACCTGCGTCGGACGAAGTGTTGGCGATAAAGGTATTCGTGTTGGCGTTGTTGCCCCATTGGGCTTGTACAGCGCAACACACTACCAAAGCCAGTAATAGTAGAATTGTCTTTTTCATAAGTATTGTTTGTTATGGTTGGTGTTTGAGATAGTGTCTTATCCTACCACGATGTTCACGATCTTCTTCGGCACATAGATCACCTTACGTACCTGTTTGCCTTCGATCCACTTGGCGGCTTCAGGAGCGGCGAGCACGGCGGCTTGCACCTCGTCGGCGGTCAATCCAACGGGCAGTTCCATGGTGAAACGCATCTTGCCGTTGAAGCTGACGGGGTAGTTGAAGCTGTTCTCGATGGTCTTCGACTCGTCATAGACGGGGAAGGTAGCCTTGATCACGGAATCGTTATGGCCTAGCAGGTGCCACAGCTCTTCGGCGATGTGGGGGGCGTAAGGTGAAATCATCACGCAGAGAGGATCAAGAATCTCGCGTTTGTTGCACTTGAGGTCGGTGAGCTCGTTGACGCAGATCATGAAGGCGGACACCACCGTGTTGAACGAGATGCTCTCGATGCCGTCTTCTTCCTTCTTGATGAGCGAATGCAGGCTCTTCAGCTCGGGTGCGGTGGCGGGCTCGTCGCTCACGCAGAACACATTGTCCTCGTTGTGGAAGAGCCTCCAGAACTTACGCAGGAAGCGGAAGGTGCCCTCGATGCCTTGGGTGTCCCAAGGTTTCGACTGCTCGAGGGGTCCGAGGAACATCTCATAGAGACGCAGCGTGTCGGCGCCGTATCTCTCCACGATGTCGTCGGGGTTCTGCACGTTGTACATCGACTTCGACATCTTCTCGACTTCTGAGCCGCAGACGAAGATGTCCTTGCCGTCCTTGTCCTTCTCGAAGATGAACAGGGCATCCTTCAGGTCGTCGCGCCAGGCACGGAAAGCCTCCACGTCGAGCACGTCGTTTTGGACGATGTTGATGTCCACATGGATGGGGTCGCTGAACAGCTCACGGTCCGGAATGTTTTTGGAGACGAATACCGGTCCACCATGGTAGGCTTCTCCGTCTACAAAAGTAGGAACCTCCTTACCAGCGACAAGGTCTTTGATCTTCTGTCCCACCTTGTCGGTGCCGTTGAGGTAGTCGTTCACTACGTCGACGATGGGTACCAACAGGAGCTTGTAACCCTTGTTGGCAGCGTATTCTTCCCAAGGCTCGGCCAGTTTCTCAAGGGCACCCATGCGGTTGATCTCGATGAGGATGCCTTTCTCGGGGCAGAAGAAGTCGAAGCGACGGCGACCGTCCTTGAAGTCCTTGAGGAACTCCACGCCCAACTTCTTGTCCTTGATGATGTTCCACACGTTGTACTCGCAGATCTTCTCCATGTTGACACGGTAGGCGAAGCTGGAGCGGCCTTGGATCATGCCTTGGTTGATCATCCTTTGGAAAGGCTCGTCCTTGCAGGCCAGACCGATGTCGAAGAGGAACTTGCACCAGAAACGGCTGTAAATCAAGTGACCGGTGGCGTGTTCGGCGCCGCCGATATAGAGGTCGACGTTCTGCCAATAGTCGTTGGCCTCGCGGCTGAAGTAAGCCTCGTTGTTATGCGGGTCCTCGTAGCGGTAGTAGTAACCGCTGGAACCGGCGAAGCCTGGCATGGTGTTGGTCTCGATGGGGTAGCCTTCTTCGGTGACCCAGTTCTTGGCACGGGCCAAAGGAGGCTCGCCTGTCTCGGTGGGCTTGTATTCGTCAATGGTTGGCAGTTCCAGAGGCAGTTTCGACTCGTCCATGGCGTAGGGCATGCCGTCCTTGTAATAAATCGGGAAGGGCTCGCCCCAGTAGCGCTGGCGGCTGAAGATGGCGTCGCGCAGGCGGTAGTTGGTCTTGCCGGTACCCACGCCCAGCTTCTCCAATTCCTCAATCATGCGTTCAATAGCCTTCTTAACGGTCAATCCATTCAGAAAACCCGAGTTGACGAGCACGCCGTCCTTAGCGTCGTAACTCTCTGTCCAAGTACTCGGATCAGTCAGTTCTCCGTTCTCCGTTTTACGTTCTCCGTTTACCACTTGTATGATAGGCAGGTTGAAATGTCTTGCAAAGGCGAAGTCTCTGCTATCATGTGCTGGCACGGCCATGATGGCGCCGGTGCCGTAACCCATGAGCACGTAGTCGGCGATCCAGATGGGCAGCTTGGCACCCGTGATGGGGTTGATGCCGTAGGCACCCGTGAAGGCGCCGCTCACCTTGCGGACCTCGGCCATACGCTCACGTTCGCTGCGGTTCTTGGTACGGGTGATGTATTCTTCCACCTCAGCACGTTGCTCGGGGGTGGTGATTTCTTGAACTAACTCGTGCTCTGGAGCCAGCACCATAAAGGTGGTACCGAACAGGGTATCGGCACGGGTGGTGAACACTTCCAAATCAATGTCTTTACCTTCGACTTTGAAGATGACGGAGGCGCCCATGGATTTGCCGATCCAGTTGCGCTGCACTTCTTTCACCGACTCACTCCATTCCACGGTCTCCAGACCGGTGAGCAGCCTCTCGGCGTAGGCGGTGATGCGGAGCAGCCATTGTTTCATCGACTTGCGCACCACTGGGTAGCCACCACGGACGGAGAGGCCATCGACCACTTCATCGTTGGCCAACACAGTACCGAGTTTCGGACACCAGTTTACCAAGGCTTCAGCTTGGTAGGCGAGGCGGTAGTTCATCAGCACTTCCTGCTGTTCCTTCTCGCTCATGGCCTTCCACTCGTCGGCGGTGAAGCTCAGGGGCTTGCTCTCGGCCACGTTAAGGCCTTCGGTGCCTTTCTCTTCGAAGCGGTGGATCAGCTTGCTGATGGGTTGGGCTTTTTGGCAGCCGTTGCAGTAGAACGAGTTGAACAGCTGGAGGAAGGTCCACTGTGTCCACTTGTAGTACTTCGGGTCGCTGGTGCGCACCTCGCGGTCCCAGTCGTAGCTGAACCCGATCTTGTCCATCTGTTCGCGGTAGCGGTTGATGTTCTTCTCGGTAGTCACGGCAGGGTGGGTGCCCGTCTGGATGGCATACTGCTCGGCGGGAAGGCCGTAGGCGTCGTAGCCCATCGGGTGCAGCACGTTGAAGCCTTTCAGGCGTTTGTAACGGGCGTAGATGTCAGAGGCGATATAGCCCAAGGGGTGACCCACATGCAGTCCCGCACCGGAGGGGTAGGGGAACATGTCGAGTACATAGAACTTGGGTTTGCTGTGGTCGATGTCGACTTTATAGATTTGATGGTCGCGCCAGTATTGCTGCCATTTCTTCTCAATTTCGGTAAAGTTATAATCCATAGAGATGCGTTTTTGTCAGAATAAACTGCAAAAATAAGTAAAAAAGAGAAAGTGGTAAAGGCTTTATGAAAAAAACGTGTTGGTCATCTTTTTCTCCTTTGATACGTCAAGCTGTCGGGTCTGTTTTTTTGTTACCTCTCTCGGTCGCGAATTGTGCAATGTCAACCTTTGTTAAAAAAAGCGTGAGCCCATGGGCTCACGCCAGTGGTTGTCAAAATATTTCAATCTTAACTTTTTTCTAGAGTATTAGCCTTTTAGCAATTTAGAAGGGATAATCCGATCTACCAAAACAAATCTCCGATCAATATGAAACACCACGATCCATCGGCGATTCATGATGGATAAGGTCTTGGCTTCGGGATGAATCTCCTTCGCCATCTTGTAACGGGTAAAAGGTAATGCATCCGCACAATAAGCCAAAGCATCCAATTGTCTTTGGATCCGATCCTTATACCGCAGTCCACTTTCTTTACGGTATATGCTGGCGATGTATTCGACTACTTTGTCAATGTCACCAACAGCGGCTTTGCTATAAATGACTTTATAGGTTTTCATAAGCGGCCAGCAACTTCTGCTCGAAAATGTCAGCGAATTCCTCCGAAGTAATGTAACCTTCGGGGATATCCGTAACCTTCTTGGTTTCTTTATGGCCTGCCGCTTTGGTTTTCATAGACATAACGTCCATTGTTTGAATCGAGTTCCTCATGGTGCTAAAAGTTTGATTCTGCAAAGTTACACAATTATTTCAAACTTTTAACAAAAAGATATTAATATTTTATATAGTATTGGGTTTCAGAACGATATTTCTCTTTCTCAAGTCGGACTTTTTCAAGGGTTCGACGACGCAAAAATACAAAATAATTCTTTCCCAAAAGGGGGAAAAGAATAACAAAACAACACTTTTTTTCTGAGCCGTCAAGCTGCCGGATCTGTTTTTTTTGTTACCTCACTTGGACGTGAATTGTGCAACGTCAACTTGTGTTAAAAAAAGCGTGAGCCGCTATATCTCTCCCGTCTTGTCCAAGGCAACAATCCTCCCGTCGATTTCGTGGTGGGAAATAAAGGTGGATTGTGTGAGCTGGAGAAAGAATGACAAATAGGTTGCGGTTTTTTTTAAGAAAGCCGTATCTTTGCATTCGTTATGAATCTCTACACCAATAAAAAACGCTGGAAATGGATCCTTGCCATCGTGGCACTCCTCATTGTGGGGGCCTCGCTGTGGTACACCAACAACCTGGTGAAGTCGATCGCCGTGCAGGAGACCAACCAGGTTCAGCTATGGGCCGCCGCCATGGAACAGCACGCCGGCATGATGAAATCGACGGAGGAGTTCTTCAACAAAGTCAGCGAACAGGAACAGATGCGTGTCGACCTGCTGGCCTTGGCCTACCGCCAAGTGCTCGACTTCTCCAGCAATGAGAATACGGGCATCTATCTCGAAATCATCAAGAACAACATCAGCATTCCCTTGGTCATCACTGACGACAGGGGGAATATCATGTTCTCGAACAACCTGCCAGAAAACCAAAAGGACAAGAAGGTGTTCGATGCCGAGATGCGCAGCGCCTATTCGAAGTTCGCTCCCATCAAGATCAACCCAGGATACGGGCAGATACAATGGCTTTATTATAACGAGTCGCTGATATACACGGAGTTGAAGGCGGTACTTGAGGATATGATCAACCATTTCATGGAGGAGATCACCCTGAACGCCCTAGGGGTTCCTGTCATCATCACCGACGAGGCCGGCACCGAGATACTGAATTACGGCAATCTCGACTCCACCATGATGCAGAACGCCGATTACGTGGAGCGTCAGATGGCTTTGATGCGTTCCGAGAACGAGCCGCTTCAGATCGAATTCATGAACACGGGCAAGGCTTACATCTATTATCGTACCACCGACTTGGTGGAGCAGATGAAGTTTTTCCCCATCATCCAGTTCATCGTCATCGCCCTATATCTGTTGATCGCCTATCTCTTGTTCAGCTGGGCCCGTCGTTCCGAACAAAACCAGGTGTGGGCAGGCATGGCCAAGGAGACGGCTCATCAGCTGGGCACCCCCATCTCGTCACTCATGGGCTGGGTGGAGCTGTTGAAGATGCAGGAGGAACCTTTTGCGGGTACCGACGAGATGGAGAAGGACATCGAGCGGTTGCAGATTGTGACAGACCGCTTCTCGAAGATTGGCTCCATCCCTGTGTTGGAGCCCAACGACATCATCCCTTTGATTCAGGATACCATGGAATACCTGCAGCGTCGGTTCTCCAAGAAATTTGAGTTCGACATCCGCTTGCCAGAAGGTCCTCTCGTGATTCCGCTGGTGCCTTCGCTGTTCCGCTGGGTGCTCGAGAATCTGACCAAGAACGCTATCGATGCCATGGGCGACAAGGGCAAGATCACCTTGGAGCTGACCGACGGACAAGATGAGGTGACCATCGACCTGAGCGACACGGGTAAAGGCATCGCCAAGAAGCAGTTCAAACAGGTGTTCGCCCCGGGCTATACCAGCAAGAAACGCGGCTGGGGCCTGGGATTGTCGCTCTCAAAGCGCATCATCGAGGAATACCACAAAGGCAAGATCTTTGTGAAATCTTCGGTAGTGGGACAGGGAACGACGTTTAGGATCATACTGAAGAAGGAATGAGGAATGCGGAATGCGGAATGAGGAATGCGGAATGCGGAATGCGGAATGCGGAATGCGGAATGAGGAATGAGGAATGCGGAATGAGGAATGCGGAATTAGCCTCCGGAGGTAATAATTCCGCATTCCGCATTCTTAATTCTTAATTTTCCCATCGCTCTCTCTATCTCAGCTTGGTGTTTGCCCCTGATGATGACGTGGTGGTTTCCGATGGGATGCTGGAGTAGATAGGGTTTCAGGTTGGCGGCCAAGGTGATCTGCGTGCGGCAGAAATGGTTGCTGTAGGGTGTCTCCACGGCTTTGGCTTCCATCACGAAATAACGTTCCAGACGTGGGCCGCCCCATTTGAAGATGGTGTAGTCAGTCATTGGCAGCACCCCTTGGATGGCCACTCCGATGCCCGACTCAAAATGAGAGCGGATGGTGATGTCGTCGCACATCTTCAGCGGGATGGTGCAATGGGCGAACATGGCGGTTTTTTCGGTAAGTTGCGAGGGGTTGGCCATGAAGGCTTCCGCGCCGCAGAGGCGTTTCACCAACAACATGCTCATCAAGGTCTGCATGTCGCCTTCGCAACCGGCC
Organism: uncultured Bacteroidia bacterium; assembly: GCA_902801465.1. Lineage (GTDB taxonomy): Bacteria > Bacteroidota > Bacteroidia > Bacteroidales > F082 > Limimorpha. The sequence goes on from CADCIH010000006.1 coordinate 90,732, forward strand.
ACGATGCCTTCGTCGTTGAGCAGGGCCAAAGCCAAACAGCTGGTGGTACCGCAGGTCTTCACGATGTCGAAACAGCGGATGGTCATGGCGTCGAGGCGTTCCTCTTGGCAGATCTTTTTGATGGCGAGATAAGCCTTGGCCGCTTCCAGCATGTCGGCCGACGAAGGCTCAACGGTGCCTTTGGAGCGTCTCACGATGTTCTCGGACACCTTCACCGCCTCGTCTTTGGGTACGGCCTTGATGCCGTCGATTAATTGTTGCAGGTCGATGTCGAGGGTCTCCACCCCGAAGTGTTCCAGCAGGTAGTCGCGGTCCACGCCGCTGGCGATGAGCCAGTCGGAGGGCTGGCCGAACAACCCGATACGTAATCCTTTCAGGGGCGGTGTGCACACCGCCCCTGAAAGGGATGCCATGATTTCATCATTCGTTCCGTGAACGATTTTACCTTCCACACCTTGACCTTCAAGCCAAGTGAGGATCTCCAAGGCTGCTGCCAACGAGTTGTTTCTTCCATCAGCGATTAATGTCACTGGACCGTTACCGCTGAACTGGGTCTTAAACAGATTTTCCACTCCGCCAGTGGCAATCATCACCACATCCGGCATTTCCTTGCCGTTAATGGTAATCTCGGCTTGGCATTCATGCTTCAGCCTGTCCAACAGTTCATGGTATTCAGTCCAGACAAAATCGTCGTTCTGAAATGAGGAGCGAAGGATGTTAACTTTCATGGGATTAATGTTTAACTACAAAGCGTGTGGTGATGCCGTTGTTGGTTTTGATGAAGTAAACGCCGTTTTCATATTTGGCGGTGTTGATGGTCAGTACATTGCCTTCAGTAACAAAGTTTTCCACCTTTTGGCCAAGAGCATTGAACACGCTGACAGTGCCAATATTTATACCTGTGAGGGTCACGCTCTCATTAGCGGGGTTCGGGAAAAGGGTGATGGAAGCTGTGTTTTCCTCAACTGACTCAGGTGCGTTCACCATGGCGACGAAACTGGCGTCGGGCAGGTTGCTCGATATGGTGATCACATCTGGTATTGTTTCCTTCGCAATTTCATCGAGATAGAGACCCAATTCAATGGATTCCCCTTGTGGAATGGTGAACTCAAATGGCTCGTTGCTCCCATACATCGTTTGTCCATCTAAAGTAAACAGCAATCCGTATTCGTCTCGTACACTGGTGACATTGGCTTCTTCCGAAGTATTGTTGAAGACGGTGATCCATGCAACTTCAAGGGGATCCACGTTGATGGCATTCATGTTGAACGTGAGCGTTTCGTCATAGCATGTATACTGCTCATATCCTTGGTCTTCCATGGCATCAATGATATATTGGAGGGTGGGTGGGTAGATGTCGCGCACGGCGAAAGTGTGGTCGGGACGGATGAGCATGAGGGTGGGGTAGAGTCCCACGGGAATGGCTTGTGCGATGTCGTTGCCTCCGCCATCGCGGCTGATGGTGGGATACTGTACCTTGAACAGTTCAATCCAAGTTTGGCATTCATCATCATGGCCATTGGGCGAGATTTCCATGAAGAACACGTCGTGTTCGTTGCAGCCGTATTGATGGTAGGCCTCCACCACGTCGTTCATGATGTCCTCGCTGAACGGGTCTCCATAAAGGAAGAAATTGATCAAAACAGCCTGACCGTTGTCGAGGATGCTGTAAAGGTTGATTTCGTTGCCATCGATGTCGGTGCCGGTGAAGTCGGGCATGATGTCGTCGCCGCCGCCATTGGTGGTGATGACGGACTCTTGGGCGACTTCGCCAAAGTTGCCGTCGGGGTCGACAGGAGCTGCGCAAACAAGGTGCTCTGTGTTGGGTTCCAGGCCCATGAATGTTTGTGTGATTTCGTCTTCGGCGGGCATGCCGTATTGTTGTGTCACCTGGGCAAGGTCAAGGCCGGTGGAGCTCAACCAACCTTCGACTTCGGCAGCCGTAGCCACCAGATAGTAGTAGGTGGCGCAATCTTCATTGGGAGTGAAGGTGGCGGTGATTTCAGTCTCCTGCACTTGGTCGATGGTGATGCTCACCTGGGCGTCGTAAGAGGCATTGCAGTCGTGGGGCTGAAGCCCTTGGTTGGTCAGGGCGGTGACGACAGACTGGGCGTTGTTGATGGGCCATAGGTCTTGGATGACGATGGAACGGTCAGGGGCGATGAGGATGACTGTGGGGAAAGCGTTAATGTGGTATTGGCTGCTGATGCTTGAGCCACCGGCAGGACCGCTGATGGTCGGGTATTCGACGCCATAGTTGTTGACCCAGTTCTGGCAAGCGGCATCGGAGTCTCTGTCGGAGATCTCTATATAAAACACATCGTGCATGTTGCATCCCATGGTGTAGTAGGATTCAACGACCTTAGGAGTGGCCTGCTGGCAGGGGCCGCAGTTGACGAAGAAGAAGTCGAGGAGCACGTATTGTCCCCCATCGAGGATGTCGAACAGATGCACTTCGGTGCCGTGGACATCCGTGGCCGTGAAGTCAACAGCCGTAGTAAGAGGACATTGCGCCTTCAGCCCCCATCCCAAAGCCATCATAATGATAATGAGTAATAGTTTTTTCATAACAATAATATTGATTAAATTAATTAAATTGAATTGAATAATTATATATAATATCTCTAAATTTCTAATTCCTAATTCTTAATTCTTAATTCCTAATTGTCCCTATAGTCTTTCTTCTTGGTCAATTTCAGATCTTGAAGCGCCTGCGCTTTCACGTTGATGGTGAAGTTCCAGCTCTTGTAGTTGCCGATGGGGATCCAGTTGAAGCGCATCTCCCAGCAGTGGAGGTCGCGGTACACGTTGATTGAGGTGTAGGAGAGTCCGTGGTTGGTGAAGTCCCATCCTGTGGAGAAGCCCACCTTCCATTTGGGAGAGAAGCTCACGTCGCCGTTCACTGTCAGGGTCTGCACCACTTGGTTGGTCTTGATTCCCATGAAGTTGGCGTATTTTATATTGGTGGTGTGGCGGAGGTTGTAGCTCAGCGTCATCGACCAAGGGGTCTCCCAGTCGATATACGCTTTTGGGTTGCCCAGGATGTCGTCAAGCTCGCCATCGGTGACGAACTCCGAGCCCGTGGCCCTTCTCTGTATCTCCGAATCGAAATCATTCTGTTCTCCGTTTTCCGTTTTACCTCCCGTTCGGTCGGTGAGCCCTTCGGGGTTCCACTTCTTGAGGTCATTCTGGCTAAACGACCAGCTGAGACTGAAGTTCCAAGCGGAGTTGTTCTTGTGGAACAGCCTGTGGTTTTCGATCAACTCGAAATGGTTGGTGCTATTGCCGAGAGAGTCGACGGTGTAAGGGTTCCACACGCTGGAATAGGTCACCTTCAGCTTCTTGAACAGCGTGGTACGGGCGCTCACCGACATGTAAGAGAAGTTGAGCGAGTCCTTGGTAAGGTCGTAGTTGCCCGAAAAGCTCAACGACTCCAGCAGGGTCACATTCTTCGTACCGGTGATGGTGTCGGACTTCGATGGGATCTTCATGTCCAAGGTGTTGTTGAAGTTGTAGGTGATCAGTCCCGAGTTGTTTTGTGAAGGGGTGCCGTACAAAGCGCCCTGAAACATGTTATAGGTCTGGATTTCTCCGTTCCGGTCGACATAGCTATTGTAAACCTTCCATTTGGGGTCGCTGAAGTCGGGTCGGTAGGAGAAGCCGATGGTTGGGGTGAACACGTGCCTCACTGCCCTGATGGGCCCTTTGCTGAAGCGTACCATGCCATACAGTTTGGTGGTGATGTTGCTCGAGAGGTTGAAGTCGATGAGGTTGTAGAAGCCCCGCAGCGTGTCGGCATGCATCATGTTGTCGGCCTCCGACCAGTATTGCTCGGTCCGGCTGAAGTACATATAGTCGTTGAAGGTGGCCGAGTTGGTCCAGGTGAAATGCTTGAAAAGCTTGATGGGCAGGTTCACTGGGATGGTGTGTTTGATGCCGTTTTGGGTGTAACGCTGAAGGTTGTTGAACCAACCTCCCAGGTTCTCTTGCCAGCCAGTGGGGAACAGAAGTGTATCGATGCCAGAGACGTAGTTTTTGGCATTCATCGAGTAGCTCAGGTTGAGGTTGGAGATTTGCTTGTTGAGGGCTTTCCAGCCTGTGGTCTTGGTCTTCAGCTTTTGGAAAGGATAGAAGCGGTTGACGGTGACGGTCATCTCGGGGAGCGACACGGTGACTTGTTTGGTGATGGTGTTTTGGCTATGGCTGGCATTGAGGGTGAGATACACCTTGCCACCGAAGTTGGTCTGGTAGGCGATACTGCTCTTGAAGGTGTTGCTCAGGTATTCGTTGGAGGTGGTGGCGTTGTACTTGTTGAAGTTGGAGCTGATGATGTTGACGTCGGCGGAGAAGTTGTGTCGTGGATGGGCCTTGGGGTCTTGCTTGTGGGTCCATTTGATTTTGAAGTCGGTGCTTTTGCTGTAGTCTGCCGCGCCCTCGTCGCCTATTTTGTTGACGGCGAAGCCGAGGGCCAGCGAGCCGTTGTGTTTGTACCGTTGGTTGTACCGGAAGGTGGGTTTGAGGGCCCAGCTACCACGTGTGTAGATGTCGCCCAGCAGCTGGAAGTCGTAGTGTTCGCTGAGGGCCCAGTAATAGCCGCCGTTCTCGAGGTAGAAGCCTCGGTTGGCCGACTCGCCGTAGGTGGGGATGATGATGCCCGACTTCTGGCCTTTGGTGTTGGGAAACATCGCGAAGGGGAGGCCTAGGGGCAGGGGTATGTCTTGGATGGTCAGATACACGGGTCCCGTCACGATCATGTCATCAGGGATGACTTTGGCTTTGTTGAACCTGAACTGGAAGTGGGGGTGTTCCTTGTTGTTGCAGGTGGTGAAGCCGCCCGACTGGATGTTGATGGTGTTGTCGCCCATCCGCTTGATCTTGTCGCCATGGATATAGCCTCCGCTCTCTTCGGTCCACACCTTGCGGATGATGCCTTTCTTGGTTTGGAAGTTGTACGACATCTCCTGGGCGTCGAACTTGGTGTCGCCTTGGGTGAACTTGGGCGTGCCTTGCAGCTTGCCGAGGCTGTCGGGGAGTCCCTTGGCGGTGACCACGTTGGTGTTCAAGTCGAACTCCAGGTAGTTGGCCTCCAGGGTGATGTCTTCGTATTTCACGACGGCCTCGCCGTAATAGTAGATGATCTTCGACTTCATGTCCTGCACCACCGAGTCGACGGCGGTGCGGATCACCTGGGCCTCGAAAGTGTTCTGTCCAACAGCGATTTTGTTGAAAATCAGGATCAACGACAAAAAAAATGCCGTTATCAAAGAATATTTATATGCCGATTTGCGTTCCAACTGTTAAAAAACGATTATTTTTGTGCCAAAATTAAGAAAAATGGCTATGAATCAACGAAACAATTTAAAATTTGGTATTCTTTTGATGGCTTTTCTTTTCCCGATGATGCTTTTTGCCCAGCGTGGGGAGAAGATCAGCACGGTGGTCATCGACCCCGGCCATGGCGGTCGCGACAGCGGCACCTTGGGTGCCATCAGCAAGGAGAAGGACATCAACCTGACTGTGGCGTTGCTGGTGGGCGACTACATCAAGAAGAACTGCCCCGACGTTAACGTGGTCTTTACCCGTGAGCGCGACGTGTTCGTCGATCTGGACGAGCGTGCCAACATCGCCAACCGCAACAACGCCGACGTGTTTATCTCCATCCACTGCAACTCCACCGAGAGCAAGGCCGCCTCGGCGGTGGGTGCCGAGACCTACGTCTTGGGTGAGCATAAAAACGCCGCCAACCTCGCCGTGGCTAAGAAAGAGAACGCCTCCATCCTCTACGAGGAGGACGCCGATGAGAAATACGGCAACTTCGACCTGAACAGCCCCGAGGCCTATATCGCCCTCTCGCTGTTCCAGAAGGAATACCTCAACCAGAGCATCCAGCTGGCAGCCAACATACAGGAACAGTTTACGAAACGTGTGGGTCGCAAGGACCGTGGCGTGCAGCAGGCAGGGTTCCTCGTGTTGTGGAAGACCGCCATGCCGAGCGTCCTCATCGAGCTGGGCTTCATCAGCAATGCCGCCGAAGAGCGTTTCCTGGCCTCGGAAGACGGGCAGACCTATATGGCTTCGGCCATCTATAGGGCGTTTCGTGACTTTAAGACAAGCTATGAAGGCGAAAACCAAACGGTTAAGGTGGAGACTCCTGTAGAAATCAAAGTTGAGAAACCCGCTGAGACCAAGGTGGAAACGCCTGAAGTGACCAAGGTGGAAACTCCCGTTGAGACCCCCGTTGAGACCAAGGTGGTGACAGTGGAAACTACGCCCAAGGTCTCTTTCAAGGTCCAGTTCGCCACACGCGACACCCAGGTGCCTGTCAACCACAAAGACTTCGCCAAGGTCCCCGAGGTGGATGTGTATTTCTACAACGGGGCCTACCGTTATACCTCGGGCGACTTCCGTAACAAGCAAGGGGCAGTCGACCGTCAGGCCGAACTCCGCAAGCAGGGATTCGGCGACGCCTTCGTGGTGGCTTTCATCAACGGTGAGAGAGCCACGATCAAGGAAGCCGAGAATGCCTTGAAAGGTTTATAAGGCGGCGATCATCTCAATTTCGACCAAAGCCTTCTTGGGCAGCTCCTTCACGGCGAAAGCGGCACGTGCGGGGCAGTCACCCTTGAAATACTTCCCGTAGACGGCGTTCATGTCGCCGAAATAGCTCATGTCGGCCAACAGGCAAGTCGACTTCACCACGTTGTCGAAGGTGCAGCCAGCCTCGTTGAGGATGGCCTCGAGGTTCTTCATGCACTGCTCGGCCTGAGCGGTGATGCCTTCAGGCATGACACCCGTGGCAGGGTCGATGGGAAGTTGACCGGAGATGAACAGCATGCCGTTGGCGGCGATGGCTTGGCTGTAAGGGCCGATGGCGCCCGGAGCCTTGGTGGTAGCGATGGCTTTTTTCATGGTAAGCGTTTTTTGTTGATATCTTTCTGTGTGCAAAAATACAAAAAAAAGTATCTTTGCGACATAATCGAAATCGTTATGGTGCTCAGGAAAATCTTCAGGATATTGACCAATCGCTATGTCTTGGCGACCTTGGTGTTTTTAGCGGTAATCATCTTCTTCGACCAGTTCAACCTCAGCCAGCAGATTGCCCTGCATCGTGAGAAGAAGGCTCAAGAGATTGAGATACAGCATCTTCAGACTGAGATCGCACTGTACAAGGACTCGCTGAAGATGGTCACCGAAGACCCTGAAGGCATGGAACGCATCGCCCGCGAGAAGTACTTCATGAAACGCGACAACGAAGTGGTCTATAAAATCGTGAACAAGGAATGAAATCCCTGCTGTCCTTCCTGCTCTGCCTTCTCTCGTTAAGCCTCTTCTCGCAACAGTATTCTGTCAGCGGCAAAGTCACCGACAGCGAAAACCGCCAGCCACTGGCCTTCGTCAACATCGTCGTCAACGAGGGACAATACGGCGGGATGAGCGATATCAACGGTAAATTTGAGATTCATGCCAAAGAGCCGATTCAGGTTCTGAAGTTCTCCTGTCTGGGGTATGAGACCCTGGAGAAGCAGGTTGCATCGGGACGCTTGAATGTGTCACTGGTGCCCAAGGCCTTCCAGCTGGGCGAGGTGACCGTCGAGGCAGGGGAGAACCCCGCACATCGTATCATCGACAGCGTGATGGCCCACCGTAAGGAAAACAACCCCAATTCACTCGACTCATACCGCTACAACGTGTACGACCACATGGTGTTTACCATCGACAGCAGTGAGATCACCCGAGCCGTGGGTGCGGCCAACCGTCCCCCGACGATGGCCTATTTCGACAGCCTGCTGAAGAAAAGCGACCTAATGGTCATGGAGTCGTTCTCCGAGGTGCTCTTCCAAGCCCCCGACCTGCTTCGGCAGAACGTGCTGGGCACCCAGATGGCAGGCTCCAAGAACCCGCAGTTCGTGTATCTCGCCAGCTCCTTGCAGAGCACCAGCTTCTACGACGAGACGGTGACCATCGCAGGGACGGATTATGTCAACCCCATCAGCCGCAACAGCAAGAGCCATTATTTCTTCAACCTCGAGTCCACGATGTCGGCAGGAGGGGCCGACTCCCTCTATGTCATCTCCTTCCATCCCATGAGGGGCAGCACCTTCGAGGGGCTCCGAGGTACCATGACGATTCATTCCGACGGGTGGGCGCTGCTCAACGTGAAGGCAGAACCTGAAAACCAGTCGGGACTCTTCACCATCAGCATACAGCAACTCTATCAGAAGGTCATGGGGCATTGGTTTCCCATGCAGCTGAATACCAACCTAGTGGTGCCCCAAGCCCAGGTGGAGATGGATGGCTATGCCTTCCCCATGGTGGCTGTCGGCAAGAGCTATGTCACCGACGTGGTGCTGCATCCCGACCTTCAGAGGAGCCAGTTCTCCGAGGTCGAGGTGCTGGTCAGCCGCGACGCCGCCTACCGCGACGATGAGTTCTGGACCCAGCATCGCATCGACTCGCTGACGGAACGTATCCTGAACACCTATCATCTGATGGACTCCATCACCGAAGGCAACGACATCTTCGACCGGATGCTCAACACCACCACCAAGCTGATGAACGAGTCGGCCTTGGGCCTGGGACCCATCGACCTGAACCTTGGCAGCATGTTGCGCCTCTCCGCATTCCGAGGCCTGTACTTCGGCATCCATCTCTCGACGAACGACCGCTTGTCGAGATATTTCCGTATCAGCGGATACAATGGCTTCTGGACCCGACTGGGTGATTTCGACTATGGCATCGGCGGCAGCTGGCTCATCGACCGTCAGCACCAGATGGAGTTGGGCGCTCGTTATGCCCACAGGTCGACGCCCATAGGCGAGTTCGGCGGATTTGGCGAAGGCGCCAGCATCCTGTCGGAAAACGAGTACCGCTTCACTTTCTATGAGAACGTGATGACCCGAGGCAACTTCACCGAAGTGTATTACAACACCCGTTTCGGACGGCATTTCAAGGCTTTCCTGACGGGCGGTGTCTACGACAGGAACTATTACCTTGAGCCTTACGACGGCCTGCCGACCCAACGTTTTGCCACCGCCGAGCTGAAGCTGCGCTTTGCCTACAAGGAGAAGTTCGTGAGCACCACCAGTGGTATACAGTCGCTAGGCACCGACTATCCCATCGTATGGCTCGCCTACCAACATTCCTTCAGGGACGTCTTGGGAGGCCAGTTTGAATACGACCGTGTCAAGTTCCAGATGGAGAAGGACTTCCAGACGAAGTACCTCGGCAAGTCATCGGTGCTGTTACAGGCGGGCTACGCCTCCAAGGGCTGTCCGGTGCAGGAGACCTTCAACATGTTGGGGTCGTATGAGCCTTTCGGGCTGTATTCGCCCGGCAGCTTCGCCACCATGCGCGAGAGTGAGTTCTTCTGCGACCGTTTCGCGGCGCTGTTCGTGTGGCACGACTTCCAAGGCACCCTCTGGGACCCCGGTATGATATGGTTCAAGCCACAGCTCACCCTGTCGACTTCGCTCGGATGGGGGAGGCCCACCTTGACCCAGGGCTACTTCGAGAGCGGCATCGTGGTGAAGGGACTGCTCAACATGCCCCTCGTGAACATGGGTGCCGGCGTGTTTTATCGCTATGGCGCCTATGCCCATCCGAAAGTTTTTGATAACTTTGCGTTCAAATACTCAATAACGTTCGCCCTATGAGGAAATACGGAATAGCTTTGCTGCTACTGGTTGTTGCGGCTTGTGCGAGGCAGCCCCAGAAGATGCATTTGGAAGGTCTTGTGCAAGGCTCGTATTATGCCATCACATATTATGATGAGCAGGGCCGTGACTTCAAGAAGGGTTTTGACTCCATCTTCCATGCCATCGACATGTCGGTGAATCTCTGGGTCGACAGTTCCATCATCTGTAAGGTCAATCGTAACGAAGATGTAATATTAGACGATATATTTATTGATAATTTTAATATTGCCCAACAAGCGGCGGAGCTTTCCGGTGGGAGTTTTGATCCTACGATCGGACCGTTGGTGGAGGCGTGGGGGTTTGGGAAATGGAGAACGGAGAACGGAGAACGGAGAACGGAAAACGGAAAATGGGTTGATAGTTTGAGGGGGTTGGTGGATTACAGGAAGGTTTGGATTGAGGATGGGAGGTTGATGAAGGGAAATCCTGCCATGCGTCTCGATTTCAATGCCATAGCGCAGGGTTACACTACGGATTTGATAGGGTCTTATTTGGAGTCGCAGGGTGTGGAGAATTACATCGTGGATGTGGGTGGAGAGGTCTATGCCCGGGGTTGCAAGCCTGACGGTTCCTCTTGGATTGTGGGCATCGAGAAGCCTTCGGCCGACTGGGATTCAGAGCGTGTGGTGCAGCAGCGGGTGGAGCTCAGGGACAAGGGCATCGTCACTTCGGGCAGTTACAGGAAGTATGTGGAGCGTGATGGCAAGCGTTTCTCGCACAGCATCGACCCTACGACGGGTTATCCCGTGGAGCACAGCCTGTTGAGTGCCACGGTGATTGCCGAGACTGCGGTCTGGGCTGATGCTTTGGCTTCCATCTGCATGGTGATGGGCATGGAGAAGTCGCTGGAGATCATTAATGGTTTAGACGGTGTTGAAGCCTATTATATCTTTGTCAACGACCAAGGAGCCTTGGAAACCTATTCCACCGCAGGCTTCCACCCCCTCTAAATTATAAATTATTAATTATAAATTTAATGTGATTCTTCTCTTCAACAAACCATTTGGCGTACTCAGCCAGTTCACTCCCGAGGCCGGTCACAGGGCTCTGAACGAGTTCGGTTTTCCGTCCGGGGTGTATGCTGCCGGGCGTTTGGATCATGACAGTGAGGGGGCTTTGCTTCTCACCGATGACGGGAAGCTGATCAAACGTCTGCTCGACCCGAAATATGAGCATCCACGCACCTATCTCGTGCAGGTCGACGGGCAGATCACTCCCGAAGCTCTCAAGCAGCTCTCTAAGGGGGTGACCATCAAGGGATATCGCACCAAGCCATGCAAGGCGGAGTTTGCCACGCCCCCTGACGATCTCTGGGAGCGTGTGCCGCCCATCCGTTACCGTGCCAATATCCCTACCAGCTGGGCGAGACTCACTTTGATTGAGGGCAAGAACCGTCAGGTGCGTCACATGACGGCGGCGGTGGGCTTTCCCACCTTGCGGTTGATACGTGTTGCCATCGGCGACCTCACCCTTGACGGTCTTCAGCCTGGTGAGTGGAGGGAGGTGTCAAAACAAATTGCACTATGAAAAGACTCTTAACACTTTTGGCCGTGACGCTGCTGGCTGTCACCGCCATGGCACAGAATGCCAAACCGCAACCTTTAACCCAAGAGGCGTTTGAAGCCTTATGTCCGACCCCTCCCATGGGGTGGAACAGCTGGAACCGTTTCGGTTGCGATGTCAATGAACAGCTGCTGATGGGTGCTGCCGACGCCCTGGTTGCCTCCGGCATGAAAGACGCTGGTTACGAATACATTGTCGTGGACGACTGCTGGCAGATCGACCGTGATGCCGATGGCAATATCGTGTGCGATCCCGAGCGTTTTCCCCATGGAATGAAGTATGTGGCCGACTACATCCACTCCAAAGGCCTGAAATTCGGCATCTATTCCTGTGTGGGCACGCACACCTGTGCCGGACGACCCGGCAGTATGGGCCATGAGTACCAGGACGCGCTCTATTATGCCCGTACTGGTGTGGATTACCTGAAATATGACTTTTGCAACAACCGCGGCACCAACTCCAAGACCGCCTACACCATCATGCGCGAGGCCTTGAAAGAGGCTGGGCGTCCCATTGTGTTCAGCATCTGCGAATGGGGGAGCACCAAGCCTTGGGAGTGGGCGCAGGGTATCGGTCATCTCTGGAGGGCTACCGGCGACATCATCAACCTCTGGGACGGCAAGGAAGACTGGGGAGGTCACGGCATGGTCAATATCATCGACTTGGTGCAAGACCTATATCCTTACAACGGTCCGGGCCATTGGAACGACCCCGACATGCTTGAGGTCGGCAACGGAGGGATGACTGTCATCGAGGACCAGAGCCATTTCTCGATGTGGTGCATGTTGGCGGCGCCTTTGATGGCAGGTAACGATCTCAGCAACATGAGTGACGACACCAGGCGCATCCTTACCAACAAGGAAGTCATCGCCATCGACCAGGATCCGTTGGGCATCCAGGCCCATCTCTCCGTGGCGATGGGCGACCGTCAGATCTGGGTGAAACAACTCGTTGATGACGGGTATGCCGTGTGTTTCTTCAACCGTGGCGAGACCCCGTGGGACCTTAACTTCAATTGGAGCGACATTCCCGAGCTGCGCGCCACAGGAAACAGCTATGGCGTTTACGATTTGTGGCAGCACAAGGCCATTGCCAAATCCACAGCCAAGAACGTCGTTTCCACCATCCCTTCGCACGGTGTGTTGATGGTTAGGCTGACGCCTGTAAGATAATCCTCTGTTATGAAATACAAGATTCTTTTTGTCTGTCACGGAAACATCTGTCGTAGTCCGATGGCGGAGTTTGTGATGAAGCATTTGGTGGAGGAGCGTGGGCTTCAGGAGCGTTTTGAGATTGCGTCGGCGGCTACTTCGACAGAGGAGATTGGCAATCCTGTGTATCCTCCTGCGCGGCGTAAGTTGGCCGAACACGGGATTGGGTGTCATGGCAAGACGGCGCGGCAGATGACCATGGAGGATTATTGTTATTACGACCTGATCATTGTGATGGACCGGAGCAATGTCAGGAACTTGAGGAGGTTATTGGGCGAGGATACCGAGGGGAAGGTCCATCTCCTGATGGATTACACGACCCGTCCCGGCGAGGTTGCCGACCCGTGGTACACAGGTAATTTCGATGCCACTTGGAGGGATGTCTTGGAAGGCTGTGAAGGGTTGTTGGAGAATTTAGGGTAAACTGAATCATTTCTCCTGTTTTTTCACGCCCATGGAATAAATTAGAGGAAATTTTCCCTAAATTTCCTCTAATTTCCCCTAATTATTGTTTGGAAGATGCTTGAAGCAATTCTTCAAACCTAGATGATTTAATGTATCCAATCGCTCTTTTGTTCAAATTCGTTGTGCTTAAATAGCCCATATTCACCAATTCCTGCAGGTCGGTTCTTGCTGTTCTTGTTGAAATGTTGAATTGTGTTGCCAACTCTTTTGGAGTGAATATGGTCCGCTTGCTATCGGAAATGGTTTTGAGGACGTATCTTTGGCGTTCGTTGATGTTCAATACTCCGACGAATCTGAGGATGTTTTGCTGTTCATCGATTTTACGTTGGAGATATTTCTTCAATTCTTCGAAAGCCTTTTTCATTACATCCAAGTGATATTGGATGAAGTACGATAGGTCGTTGCCGTCACTTTCAGCGTATTGATAGGCCTTCTCGTATGCCTTTTTATTGACATAGATGATCCTGGATATGGAAAGGTATTCGGTTAACCAATAGCCTTTTTTGATCATATACCAATAAAAGAGGGATCTTGCGGTTCTTCCGTTGCCATCTGCAAAGGGGTGGATATAAGCCAATATGAAATGGATGATAATGCCTTTAATGATGGGATGGATGAAGTTGTCGCTATCGTCGTTGTTGGCAAAATCGCATAAATCATGAATCAGCCCATCTATTTCGGTATAGGTAGGAGGGGTGTGAGCGACGTGACCGGTGATGCCATCCACTACATAGATGTCATCGTTTTTGCGGAACACGCCCTCGTCTTCGGGGTCGTCTAGAGTTTTGCTAGTTATTGAGCGGTGAATATCGAGCAAGCTTTCTGTTGTAAAAACCTCATTTGAGTTTTTTGAGATTTTACTGATGGTCTCATAGTTGTTGACGATCATTTGCTGGCTCTTGTTTTTGGGCTTCAACTGTTTGCGAAGCATGTCTTTGGCAATCCGCCGCGTCGTTGAAGCTCCTTCCATTTGGCTGGATGCTATGGCCTCTTCCATGATGGAACTGATCAGGTAGTAGTTTTTGTCGGTGGAGGGGATGATGTTTTTGGTGCCAAGGCTTCCTCCCAAGTTCATGTCAAAATCATGAAGCAGTGCCAGCATGTATTTCGTGATGGTAAAATGAAAAGTGTGCTTGCCAAACCTAATGTTTTGGGCATTCAGTCCACGTTGAATTTTCACGGCCTGCCATAATACTTCCTTGTCGATGTCTTTAGGTCCCAGGTATTTCACTTTATCCCAATATAGATACTCGTTGCTGATTTTCTGGAACAGGGGCTGAATGTTGGGGTCATAAAGCATTAGCAAGGCATCTGCAAGCTTTTCAGGATTCAGTTTTGGAGTTGGCTCAATCTTCATTGCTTTATCTTTTTTTTCGTGGCAAAGATACAATATTTTCAAAATTAGAGGAAATTTTCCCTAAAATTCCTCTAATTTCCCATCTTTTTTTGTCGAGTATTGCTTTAAACTTGACTTCGTTTTTTAAAAATGTTGCGGAATCAAAAAAAATGTTATATCTTTGCATCAGTTGGTCGCGGAAACGGAAGGAAAAACCAGTGGATTATCAAGACGTAAGGGGCGAGTTCAGGCACGTTCCCCCCGCGATAACACAGCTTAAAACCCCTCTATTCGGAGGGGTTTTTTATAAATATGTTGCGGAATCAAAAAAATGTTGTATCTTTGCATCAGTTGGTCGCGGACACGGAAAGAAAAATGAATTGATTATCAAGACGTAAAGGGACGGCCATTTGGATGTACCCCCCGTGATAACAAAGACTAACCCCTCGTTTGAGGGGTTTTTTTGTTGATCGTTTTTATAAAGTTTGAAATATTAGGATAAAAGTTTTTTATAGAAATGTTGCGGAAACGAAAAAATGTTGTAATTTTGCATTGTCTGAATTCGCCCAGGCCTCCGTATCTTGCCCAACGATTACGTGATGGCAGCTAACAGACAGGCTGTGGCAAGCAGCCTAGCAGCAGGGGCGACTGCGAGAAAATAGAAAGGGGCTTGACGCCCCTTTTTTTTCTAGTATTGCTTTGAGTTTGACTCAGTTTTTATAAAAATGTTGCGGTGAATGATTTATGTTGTATTTTTGCAGCAAAAGGAAACTTCTATGGTCTAAGCACTAGTCTCGGGCAGACCGCCGAAATGGCCCGGGATGTTTAAGGAAGCGAACGGCGGTGATTCGCTGAAAACGTGTGCTGTTTTTCCCATAGAAGTTTTCTTTTTTCTATATCCTCTCTTCTTCTTGGTTCTGCTGTCTTTACTTCCCAGTAATCATAGCGCAGAATTAAAACTTTTAATAAAAATGTTGCGGAAACGGAAAAATGATGTATCTTTGCAATGTCCATTTGCCAAAGCCCTCACATCTTGCTATATTGTGTGTTGGGTGGTTAACGGACAGGTCGGGCAAGCGGCTTTGGGGGCGTTGTTGGCAACCCCCTTTTTTATTTCTCCCAAACCAATTCCATTTTCATCAATTGTTTCAGTCTTGCCGAGTGAATCGATTTAATCAGCCAGAAGTTTTCGTTCTTGTCAAAATAAAGGTGAGCGGCAGCTATGTGACTTGTTTCGTCGGTCTTTACAGCTAAAACTAGAGATTTTGGTCTGTTTCCCAAACGTATTTGGTTGTAGTTTTTGGCAATATATTCAGCATAGCTTTCTTTTGTGATTCCTAGTGCATCGAGGGTATGTTTGATAGAGTTAAGATGGTTTTCGTTGTGCTTTAAAACGTTTGAAGGATTGGCTCGTATTGTATTAGCATTGTCTGGTATTTCAAAATACTCACTTATTTTTATGATTGCCGATTTGGGGATAACACCAATTTTTCGGTATTGTTTTTCGAGCTTGACTCTATTTTTGCTTTGCTTCGACATGGTTGATTCCTTGTTTTAGAGTTTTGTTTGCAAAGATAATGTTATTTATTCAAAAACGTGATAATTGTTTAATATTACTAATTAATTTAATTTACACCCTGAGAAAGATTGTGAAAAAGTGTTGATTATTAGGGTAAATATCTGTAACTTTGCCATCTGCTTTGAACCATCTTCGGTGGTTTTAAGCAGAACTTATTGACAAAAGGCGTTTTCTGGACGCTTTGGTTTTGACGGCTTGAGAATCTCGCAAGTTCAAACTGTTCGTTAAAAACAAGGCAACGGGAACGCCCCATGTAATGATTATACATCCCTGTATATATCATTTGGCGTGGGGTTTTCAGCGTTGCTCGTTTCTACGAACAGGGCAATGCGAGAGCCTTCAAGCCGTGGAACGGGTGACAGAACTGGCTCCACGTCTTTTTTTCTTGTTTTTTATGGTTGATGGAGTCGGACCATTTTTTGGGTTGAGATACAAATAATGGGCGATGCTGAAAATAGGAAATATACCTTCTCTGGCCACGAAACCTTCCACTGCAAAGGCTTGTGGCTGAAAAAAGGATATGATTTTGTCAAGGAAGGCCATTCGTTCAACGATGAAGATGCTGTAGTCGTTTTGGGTGTTGGTAAGAACATGGTCAGTTCCATCAGGTATTGGCTTCGTGCTTTTGGCTTGATTAACCAAAACAATGAAATATCGCCGTTGGCGGATTTCATTTTTGATACAGAAACAGGTTGCGACCCATTTGTCGAAGACACCCAAACACTTTGGCTGCTGCATTGGAATCTGATATATACCAACTACGCATCCATTTATAGGCAAGTGTTTCTCCACTTCCATAAAGAGCGAAAGGATTTCTCCAAAGCAAATATCTTTGCTTTTTTGAAGCGCAAGTATCTTGACAAGACATTTAGTGGTTTGGTTTGGAACGACAACACTATCAACAAGGATATTGCCATGTTGATTAAGATGTATGTTTCACCTGACACAAACATCTACGAGGATTATTCCTCTATCCTTTTGGATTTGAACCTTATTAAACGAATCGAGAAGGAAGTGTATGAGTTTAACTATCCAACAAAAGCGAAAATCAATCCGTTGATTTTCTTCTACGCTATTCATAAAGTCTCAAATGGCAGTCAGGTGGTTGAATTTGACAAGCTGCTTGAACTGAGCCTGGTATTTTGCTTGTCGCAAAACGAACTGTACGACATTTTCAACCAACTGACAGCCATAAATTCCAACATAACATTCGACAATTCGGCTGGTGAACAATTGTTTGCTGTCAAGCAAGATTTCAACGAATTTGAAATCTTAAACATGTACTATAATCCGAAAGAAAGATGAAGTATTCAACATCAGTAAATATAGAGCGTGACAGCGACAAGGCATTCAACTATATTGTAACCGCCAACGCCAAACAAGCCATCGGCAAAATAGTTGACTTTTACACAGCCGGGATACATTCTTTCTGTCTGATCGGCTCTTACGGCACAGGCAAATCAAGTTTCTTGTTGGCATTGGAGCAATGTTTAAGCGCAAAACAGCCAACCGTAAATCAGTTAATCAAGAACAAAGGACAATTCCACGGATTCACTAAGTTCCGTTTTGTGAATATCGTTGGCGATTACCAGCCGCTGATTGAATTACTCCAAGCCCATATTGAAACGACAACGAGCAAGAAAAACAATGTCTTCGCTGCAATAGATAAGTTGTATAACGATTGTCAAAAAGACAATTCCTTTTTGGTTTTTGTGATTGACGAGTTTGGTAAAGTGCTCGAACACGCCGCCAAAAACAACCCTGAAAAGGAAATGTATTTCTTGCAGAAATTCTGCGAATATGTAAATGACACTAGTAAGAACATCCTTTTGCTAACCACTCTGCATCAAGGTTTCAACGCCTACGCAAAAGACTTGAAACTTGAACAAAAACAGGAGTGGACTAAGGTAAAGGGCAGAATACAAGACATTGTTTTCAAAGAGCCGATTGAGCAGTTGCTTAATCTTGCTGCCACCAAAATTGCTGCGAAACGAGAAGCGACAAATAACACTGCGATACACCAGCTCTACGATTTAGCCCTCAAATCAAAGTTTGCCAACGACAATCTAAAACCCGATGTCGTCTCTGCGTTATATCCAATGGATATCTTTGCCGCCTATACTCTAACGCAAGCCAACCAACGTTACGGACAAAACGAGAGAACCCTATTCTCTTTTTTAGAAGCCACTGGCGAAGATTCCATTGCCCAATTCTCCGCATCAGAGAATACACTTTACAACCTGGTTAATGTGTACGACTATGTCCAATACAATTTCCATTCGTCACTGTCCGAAGTAAACTCCGATTCAACAAATTGGTCGGCAATCAAAATTGCCATTGAACGTGTTGAAGGACTACCGTTGGAAGGGACTGAAATAGAAAAGGCAATCGGTCTTGTCAAGGTAATCGGTTTGCTCAACATATTTGCTTCTTCATCAGCAAGAATCGATTCAGATTTTCTTGCCCAATATGCCCGCTTATCTATGGGCATCAATGATATCGAGCCTTTGATGGGCAAACTGGAGAAATCTCAAATAATCCGTTTCGCTAAATACAAGTCAAAGTATATTCTTTTTGAGGGTACTGATGTAGACATTGAGATGGGGCTTTACAATGCTTCGTTGGAGTGCAAACGCACCGACGATTACATTGACAAGTTGAAGCGTTTGTTCACGTTCCGCATTTCCATTGCTAATGCCCATTACTATCGCACAGGAACACCGCGTTATTTTGAATATCAGATAACCGACACACCCATCACAAAAATGCATCAGGGCGAAATCGATGGAATAATTGATTTGATTTTCGCCAAAGTCAATGACTATTCAGTTATAACAAACGATTGTTTGTCGCAAAAAGGCATTGCCGTTACCTATTGCATCTTCAAAAACGCACAAGAGATTATCGACCATATTTTTGAAATCGACAAATTGGAATGGGTGCGTAAATACTACATCGAAGATGAGAATGACAAGGTGGCCAATAATGAAATTGAGAACCTTATTGAATACGAAAAATCGCTTCTGAACAGATGCGTTACAGACAGCCTCTTCTCTGATGATGTCCAGTGGGTTTTCAACGGTGAGTGTGTTGACAGCATACACTCTCAAAAAGATTTGATGAAATTCTTGTCCATCATTTCAGATACGATCTACAGTGCTACACCTGTATTCAAAAACGAGTTAATCAACAAGCACCGCCCAAGTGGTACCATGTCGGTTGCCCGACAAAACTATTTGAACGCCTTGCTCGAAAACCGAGACAAAGAAGATATTGGATTTAGCAAAGAAAAGTACCCGCCAGAGAAATCCATCTATCTCACTATGTTGAAAAGCACTGGCATCCACTCATCCGAAAACGACTCTTTCGGTTTCAGCGAGCCAACCGAGCCGTCTTTTTTGCCGTTGTGGGAATGCTGTATGGACTTTTTGAAATCCGCACAACAAAAGCGGCGCAAAATTGGCGAACTTGCCAGCATCTTGTCTGAACCACCTTATGGAATCAAACAAGGTTTTATTGAATGTTGGTTGCCGTCATTCTTAATCATCAAAAAAGATGATTTCGCTCTTTATAGCGGCGATGCCTATATTCCGTCAATCAACAAAGAAGTATTGGATTTGCTGTATCGCAATCCCAATAGTTTATCAGTTAAGTCATTCTGCGTTGAGGGCATCAAACAAGAGTTTTTTGACAAATACCGCGAGGCTGTCAATCTTAAAAAGACCGACCTCAACGGCAACTCATTTATTGAAACCATACGCCCATTCCTGACATTCTACAAGCGTTTGAACACTTATGCCCAAACCACCAAAGATATTTCTTCCGAAGCGAAGAAATTCCGTGATGTCATTGCACGAGCCACCGACCCAGAAGCAACTTTCTTTGAGCAATTGCCCGAGGCTTTAGGCTTCAGAGAAGTTGTCTTGACTCAAAATCCAGAGGCCATCGAGAGTTTTGTAACCGTTCTGCATAATGCCATAAGGAATCTGAGAAGTTGCTATGAAGAGTATGTCAAATCCATTGAGCAGCACATTCTCAAGGATTTGAAAATCAAAGAAACGGATTATCTTTCTTACAAGCCGATTATCGACAAGCGGTATGAATCCGTCAAAACAGCTTTGATGCCCAACGATGTCAAGAATTTCCATTCTCGTCTGACTGGAAACTACGACAATCGTACTACGTGGATAGAATCTGTCTGCTACGCCGTGTTGAACAAACCGCTTGAAAAGATAAAAGACGCTGAAAAAGCGTTCTTGCTGACATCGTTGCAAGACAAACTATTCCAACTTGACGATTATGTTGAGATGCACAAGACAGACAGTGAATCGATTGTCAGGCTGCATATCACACAAAACAAAGAGGGAGCAATAACCAAACAGGTTGTTGTACCACAAGAGAGCTTGCAAGAAGTCAGTCTGCTGGAAAAGAAATTGGAAGATTTACTTTCCAAGGATAATACCGTCAATGTGGCGGCACTCATAAACCTGATTAAAAAGAAACTACAATGAATCAAGTCAGACATGTATTAGGCATATCAGGAGGTAAGGATAGTGCGGCATTGGCTATTTATTTAAAAGACAAATATCCAACGCTCGACATCGATTTCTACACTTGCGACACCAAGTGCGAATTGGCTGAAACAGAGCAACTCGTTGAGCGTTTGCGTTCTTATTTGGGTAAGATAACCACACTTCAAGCTGCCAAAGACAGCCCTGAACCCACGCCATTTGACCATTTTTTGAAAATCAGCGGGGGCTTCCTCCCTTCTGTTCAACAACGCTGGTGTACTCAAAAAATGAAATTGGCTGAATTTGAGAAATACGTTGGCGACGACATGGCAGTTTCATACGTCGGTATTCGTGGCGATGAAGACCGCGACGGTTACGTTTCAACCAAGCCGAACATCCAAGCCATATATCCGTTCAGGAAGAACATTTGGAGTTTGGACGTGATAAACAAAGTGCTAAACAACGCGAGCATCGAAAAATTCAACGACTGTTATTCTTCCGTTGCCACCGAAGACATCTATGACCAGGCAAAGCAATTCATCAACACTCCATTGACGAAGGATTTCTACTACTCCAAAAAACTAAATGCTATGCTTGATGTCGACATTAAGACATTCAACCATGCCGTTTTTGCTTTCCTCAAAGCATACACGGATTATCCTGTTGGCAAGTTGGATTCTTTTCCTTTACTGGACAACGAAGATGTACTTTGCAAAGAGGATATTTTCAGGATATTGGAAGAAAGTGGCGTTGGCGTTCCGGCATACTACAACCTCATTGATTTCGAGGTCGACGGAAAGATTGGGCAATACTGCCGCAGCCGCTCGGGATGTTACTTCTGTTTCTTCCAACAGAAGATCGAATGGATTTGGCTTTACGAACAACACCCTGACCTTTTCAAAAAAGCGATGGAATACGAGAAAGACGGCTACACGTGGATTCAAGGCGAACCGCTTGAAAAGCTGATTCGTCCTGAACGAGTACGCCAAATCAAACTCGACCACATAAAGAAGACAGAGGACTTGAAAGCAAAGAGCAAAAACAAGCTGCTGATAGACCTTTTCGAAGATGATGATATTAACTGCGCTAATTGTTTTATATAGATGCTAAAAGAAGTAACATTTCCAGCACATCGCCGATTCAAATCGCGCACCGAGTGGGAGCCTGTAGGCTTCTTCTCTGAGTGCTTGTGTAATTCAATGCAGTTTGATTTGATGTTGGGGTTCTTCTCCTCGTCAGCAATCAATGTACTGGCAGACGGCTTTGCTTCGTTTCTCTATAACGGTGGACGGATGAGATTAGTAATAAATGACATCTTAACCGAACAAGATAAAGCCGCTTTTGCCAATGGCACACAGGATAATTTACCTTTCTTCGACCTGTCCGACCTCGAAAAATTGAAGTCCACTCTCTCAGAACGAGACACGCATTTCTTTGAATGCCTCTCATGGCTTATCAAAAATGATAGACTTGAAGTAAAGATTGTAGCACCAAAAGAAGGCATTGGCATTTCTCACACAAAAACAGGTGTTTTTGGTGACGGAGTAGATTATGTTGCTTTTGATGGCTCATGCAATTTCTCTCGTTCAGCCTTGATTGACAATATTGAAAGCCTTACGGTATCGTGTGAATGGGACGGCAATATAGAGGCTGAAAAAGCCAAAGACATAAAGGAAGACTTTGAGACGGTCTTCAATGGAAAAGACGAAACGATTGTCTATAAGACAACCGAACAAGTTAGAACGAAACTTGTAGAAGGTTTCAAAGACAAGTCCTTAACGTCATTGCTGGAGGATGAATACAAGCTTATTGACCAGCACGCCAAAAAGAAAGAGTTACCCTCTACCGTAAAGCGCGCATTGGAAAAAGCAAAACAAAGAGTCTCTGAGGCAATCAGTAAAACAAAGGAGAAAAAAACGGCTGAGAACCTGTCGATAGATACTATTTATGAATCTGAACCGAGTTTCCCCTACGCATCAGGCCCAAGAGATTATCAACAACAAGCCTTTGAAAATTGGAAAAGCAACAACCAAAGAGGTCTTTTTGCCATGGCAACAGGCACAGGCAAAACCATTACATCATTGAATTGTCTGCTGGAAATTTACAAGCGGAATGGTTATTATAAGGCTATTATCTTGGTACCCACAATTACACTGGTTAATCAATGGGAAAAAGAATGCGAGAAGTTCCATTTTTCTAACATCATCAAGGTCTATTCAAAAAACGCAGAATGGCGTTCAAGGATTGAACACCTTCAAATGGCCGAGGAGTATAAAAAAGCAAAAGAGCCAACGCAAAACTTCATCATCATTTCTACTTATGCTTCATTCACAAGAAACAATGTCTTTGACATTCTCAACGGATTTGAGAAATCCAAGGTGTTGTTAATTGCAGACGAGGCTCACAATATGGGGTCGCCGACGATTATGAAACGCATAGGTGACATCAAGTATTTGCGCCGTATTGGACTGTCAGCAACTCCAGAACGGCAATTTGACGATGAGACCAACAAGAAACTATTCAAGTTTTTCGGGGCTGAGAAACAATATACATACGAGTATTCGATGGAAGAAGCTATCGAAAATGGTGTGCTTTGTCGTTACTTCTACTATCCTCACCTTGTTAGATTGACAGATGATGAATTTGATAAATATGTAGAATTGTCACTGAAAATCTCCAAGTATTTTAATTACAACACCAACTCATTTGACAAGAAAGATGATATACTGATGAGTATGTTGTTGGCTCGTAAGCGTATCATCCATAAAGCCGCCAACAAATTGAACATATTTAACAGGATTATCACTGAGCGATACAATAAGAACGGCAACTTGAAGTATTCACTTGTTTATGTTCCTGAAGGAACTAAACCAGATTACATTGCTGATTCTGATGTTTTCGACAGCTCCGACCAAGTATCTGACGATGACGTTGCTGACCGTTTGATTGATGATTATACTGAGGCGGTAACAAAATTGGATAAGTTTATCACGGTCAAGAAATTTGTCTCAGGTCAGAAAGACAGGGACAAAGTACTGAATGATTTTGCTTCAGGTAAACTGCAAGTGCTGACTTCCATGAAATGTCTTGATGAAGGTGTAGATGTTCCAAGAAGCGAATTGGCCATCTTTTGTGCAAGCACAGGCAACCCGCGACAATTCATCCAACGTAGAGGTCGTATCTTGCGAAAACACCCAGACAAATTCATGGCCGAAATTCACGACCTCGTTGTCGCTCCCGAAGTAAATCCAGGTTCTGATAGTTTCAGAATGGAACGAGCCTTATTAAAAGGAGAGCTTGTTCGCGTAAAAAACTTCTCGTTGCTTTCGGAGAATCCTTCGTTCTCTCAAATGGAACTGAAATCCGTCATGCAGCATTATGGTTTGAATTTATATAATAACGATCATATAGTATGACACAGAAAGACAAAATGTTACAAATGGTCTTAGATGACCCCAAACTACAGGACTTCTACGAATACACCCGTAAAGACTATGACGAGGGTGTTTATGAAGCGATTAACTCTAGCAACGCAATCGTTGCATCCGTTGCTAAAATCATCGTTGAGCTCAACGGCTCTGATGACCCCAGCGAGCAAAAGCGTGTGTATCAAACTATTTTTAAGTATTTAAATGACAGGTTGTTAGCATGATTATCAAGAATATAACTATAGAGAATTTCAGGAGTTATTATAAAGAAAACTCCATTGATGTCGGCAATGGTTTGACACTAATAATAGGTTCAAACGGTGACGGAAAAACAACCATGTTCGAAGCTGTCGAATGGCTATTTGATACGGTTGGGACTTTACCCAAAGCCGACAATAAATACATCTCCAAAAAGAGAATCTCTGAATTGATGGATTCCGAATCCGATCATGTCAGAGTTTCCATGACTTATGTCAATGAAGGTGGCGAAAGACTAATCCAAAAATCTTTCAAATTCACGAAAAGCCTGAGCGGTGAAATCTCCACTTCCAATTTCTCATACGACTTGTATATACAGCAAGGAGTAGAAAAAGATGTAAAAAGTGGTGAGGCCGCTACTAGACAATTTGACAGGGATTTCGCGCCATCCATTAGAAAGTATTGCTTATTCAAGGGCGAACAGAACTTGAACATCTTCAACAATGACGATGCTATGAGTTATCTCGTTGAGACTTTTAGTCAGATTCGGGATTTTGACCCTTATTTGTCTTTCATGGAAAACGCAAAAATGTGGGCAGAAAAAGCAACTGACAATGCCATAAGAGCTGACAGAAAAAACTCAAGTGAAGCCCAACGCTTGCGTGGTTTAATCACTTATGAAGAAAGGCAAATTGGCGAATTGGAGACTGAGCTTCAAAACAAAAGAAACGAAGCCATCAATTTTCAAACCTTATTGGAGGAAATCGAAAAGAACAAAGAAACATCAAGTCTTTTAGTTGATACCAACTCAAGACTTGAAAGCCTTATAGCACAAAAACTACAAGCGCAAAAAGAGCTTAATGAGAATTACACCTTCCGCTTGTTAGATGATATGTGGATTCTCATGGGCTATGAACCAATCGCGGAAGAATACAGAGATTTCGTCGGTAAGCTTGACAAGGAACAAAGAAAACAACAAAGCAAATACGACCAAGAGATAGGTGCTAAAAAGATTGTAGCACAAATCAATAGAGATTTAAGCCATGGTCACGTACCTCTTGCAATAAACATTCCCGACGAAAACACTATGCGGGAAATGATAGATGAGGAATTTTGTAAAGTTTGTGGCCGCCCAGCACCTAAAGGTTCAGAACCATATCTCTTTATGAAAAAGCGTCTTGAAGATTACTTGGCTTCATTGGAAACCGAAGTAGAAAAAGAAGAGAAAGTCGAACCGCTTTTCAAATACTCTTATATCAAGGAGCTTTGTGATAGATATTCCGTCCTTCACAACAACATGAAGTTCCTTAATAGATTAAACGGCTTTATTGATAATGCCATTAGGGAGAATTTGAAAAAACACGAAACCATCGACAGGCTGTCTTCGAACATAGAACAAGAAGAGGAGAAGAAAAAACAAATTCTTGCCCAAACAGATGGACTTTCAGAAGACGAACTCGTTTCTGCGTATAACAACATTTCGGAATGGTGGAAGGCAAGATCTGATGCAGAACGTCGTTCTGATTTCTTGGAGGCACAAATCAAGAAGCACAAAGACACTTTGGAAGACTATCGTTCACAGTTTTCGAAGATTTCGGAAGATTCTTCTGCTGCAATGTATAGTAGAACAAGCCAAGCAATCAGGAGAATCCTTGATTCATTTGTATC
Source organism: uncultured Bacteroidia bacterium (assembly GCA_902801465.1). Taxonomy (GTDB): domain Bacteria; phylum Bacteroidota; class Bacteroidia; order Bacteroidales; family F082; genus Limimorpha. Next base: position 116,386 of record CADCIH010000006.1, read on the forward strand.
AGCGAAGAAAAAGAACAAAAGAGATTTCTTGGATCAACTTGAAGAAGTCACCAATGAATATCTTGAATTATTGAACAAGGGTGATTTCAGAGGTTATGCGCAAATCGTTGAAAAACCCAATTCAAGTGCTGAGATTATTTTGATAGACACTGACGGCTCACGCATATACAATGCTAATACTGCCTTGAAGACTACGATGTACATGTCATTACTGTTTGCGGTAGCAAAACTGACAACTGTCAAGCATGAAAACGATTATCCTTTAATCTTCGATGCTCCTACATCATCGTTTACAGCAGCAAAGGAAAGTGACTTTTTCGGTGTGATTGCCGGAATTAACAAACAGACAATAATTGTCACGAAGAGTTTCCTCATCGAAGACTCCGAGGGCAATTCAACTTTAGATAGTGTGCGTTTAGAGGAGATTGACGCAAAGAAATACCGTATTGATAAGGCACGTCCTTTTGATGAAAAAGACTTGTCGACCATCCAAACTTATGTTGAACCCATTTAAATTCAAAAGACATGCCTATTACCAGCAACAAAGAATATCGTGAAGACATTTTCGATTTGTGGGGAAAAAAAACTCCATCCTACGAAAAGCATTATGAAGACGAAGTGATAAAGCCACTTGCCGATTTTGGTCATGGAACTAATGCTGCTTCAGATGCAAAGGGCAAAATACTTGGTACCGCATATGAAGTACTTATTATGGCATATTTCATCGGCTTGTATTCAAAAAAGCAAAAGCCGTTTGGAGATTATGCTGACATTAAAGATTGTGGCCAGCCAATCCAATACTGGGGCAACTTAGACTCAAAGAAGGGCAGAAAAGCTTATCCGAAACTGAGGGAATACATGTTCATTTCCCTTGTTGCTCGCACTCCAGATATTGATTGGATTGCTCTTGACAAGGGTCAACGTACTGTAAACGAAACAGTGAACATGCTGATGCTTACGATGGAAGAATACATCAACTACGGCTTATCGGTTTTGGCTGAGAAGATGAAACAAGACGAGGGCTATTTCTATAACAAGAACTCGTTTCTTGACATCTTTAAGGGCTTAACTCGTCCTAATCAAGAAAAGGACGATGAATCCGGAGATATGCCCGAGGCTCTTGATTGAATAGTTTCTCCACACAGAACCTTCAAGCTATTCCGTCCCTTAAGGCTGTTGTCTCTTATCAAGCGGTGTTTCCAAAGCTAGAATTCCTCAGCTGAGCACATTCCAAACATGTAAGCATGCGGTGAAATACACGTGTAGCCTTCCCTAAAAATGTAAACTTCTCCTTTTTGTAGAAGGGTATAACGCCACATGGTATGTCGCACTGGCATCTTCAACTCAGAACAGAAGCAGGAAGAGGGGAAACCCCTTCAAAAGCCTGGCTCAGGGATAATGTTGTGTGTGCTCGTTTCGACGATGAATTGTGTATGCTACTTCAAAACATAGAATGGCGTGAACGCCTACGTGACTTCATCGTGAGCCATAGGCTTCAGGATAATAATCCAAAGAAGGTTTCGTATCTTGATGTGTGTTTTTTGCACTTCAAGGTTGATGGTTTGCCAAAGTAGTTGAAATTAATCTTATTAATTAATTGCTATATATAAAATATTATTGATATCTTTGCGGGCGAATTCGGAAAAAACATTGCCCATTATGAATAATTTGACTACTTTTGCAAAAAATGATCAACTGAGTGGATCGGAAAACCAGTGCTTCATGATCGATGATTTGAATAATCAAACGGATGAATTAGAGGAATTGCTTGACCAGATCGAGGCTCAAAGCACAACACCTCCACCATGCCAATACACGGTTGAGGAAGCCATTCAACGTGTACTTCAGGCTACTTCAGATGTTGATGCAGGTAAAGATTTGATGTCTCTTGAGGAATTCGAACGCATTGCTGCCTCATGGTCGAAGTAATCCTAACGTCATTTGCTAGAGATGATGCGGAAAATGAAAGAAACTATCGTTATGTCTTGGTTCAACATTGCTATAAACTGATTTATTTATATGAAAGTGAAGTGTGTTCCATCCTTATGATTTGGGACTGCAAAAAGAATCCAAAGCTATTATTATCTAGTGATAGATTTTAAGAAAACCTTCCAGGAACTGACCACGGACGAACTGTACGAGCTGTTGCGAGTGCGCAGCGATGTGTTCGTGGTAGAACAAAACTGTGTCTATCAGGACATGGATGGCGATGACCAGCAATCCATCCACCTATGGCTGACCGTAGGGGAGAAGGTGGTGGCCTTGGCAAGGGTGTGCCCGGCCGGCACGCATTTGGAAGCGGTCTCTATCGGAAGGGTCATCACCACAGAAAGGGGAAAAGGCTATGGCAAACAGATCATGCTTCATGCCATCGATGCCGCTTTCACAGACCAATGAAAGGTGCTTCCAAAAACTTCAGGGCAATAATCCTTAGAAGGTTTCGTATCTTGACGTGCAAAAAACTAACTTTTTTCGAAAAACCCTTGCAAGTAGAAAAAAAGTTTGTATTTTTGCAATGTCAGAAATGACTAATCCGGTATTTTCCGAGTGGGGGTAAGCCCTTATCGACCCTGCCCCATATTATAAAAGAGCCATCGTTAAGGTGGCTTTTTTATTTCATGTATTTCTGCCTGAACATAAACAGGTAGAGGGCATTCTCGGTGAAACGACGTGAAACGGAGATCGTTTTCTTTCCCTTGTAAATTAATACTTCGACAGCTGATGGGTTGGCATCAAAATATTTTTTTATTTGGATGGACATTAGTCTGGGGTTATAATCAGTACTAACATTTATAAGCACACGGTTAGTCTGATTGGTTGATTCCATGAGTCTGTTGTCAAGTGATGCTTTCCCTGAAATCGTTTTTAAATCATACATCTTATAGACACCTTTGTTCTCAAAAATAAAGTCAGCGGTTTTTGTTCCCTTAGGATTTGGAAGGATGAAAACTTTATTGCCGTGTGTGACAGCTTTCCGAGCGGCATCAAGAAGGGATGGCCAATCATCACGATGGCTGGCTTCTGCGGCAAACATGTTTTTCTCCCCATCAACAGGTTTGAATATATTTAGATGGGTCAGCAATTTCAACTGACGGACAAATTCAGCGCCTCTAATGACGTGTAGTTTTGCCAATTCTTGTGAGATGTCGTATTCTGGCATTGTTTTTTCATTGATAGCATAATATGCTGTTTTAACTATTTCGTATTAATTAAATATTCAATATAGTTTATAATTAAAATCGTAATAGTTTGCAAATATACTATAATAACATAAAAAGTCAAACCTTTTATTTAAGATTCTAGGGATTGTTTCCGAATTAGTTTAATCTTCAACGGTTTTTCCTATCTTTGCTGACTAAACCCACATTCGCTATACGACAAAGCACTTTAATGAGCAATTAACGAAATAATCATGACCCTCAACATCTACAGCCAATACTTTTCCGCCGACCTCCTTTTCAACAACGTCCAGTGCCATGCGGCAATGGTGATGCTCGTCTGCACCTCCGAGGCGGGCAACGTGCAATATGAAGCCGCAGTGACCTTCTTCCCGCATAAAAACGAGGAGGACTATGCCGTCTCCTACGACGCCTACTTCAGCAAGGTGCTCTATGAAGGCAAAGGCCGTCGCTCCAAAAAACGGGAACAACAACTGCTTGCCGAGTTCCGTGACCATATCGACGAACTGGCCAAACAAGCCGAGGGAGAAGTCCATTGGGAACAACCGCTTCGCGAAGCAATGTGGGGATGACAAAACTTTCCTTGCAAGATAATATCCAAATGATGCCTCAACCACTCGTTATTTACCTTATCGCCATCAACGTCATGGGAATGGCTCTGTATGGACTGGATAAGGCCTTCTCGAAACAGAAAGGCCACCGTCGTATCCCGGAAAGGGTGTTGCTGTGGCTCGCCCGACTGGGCGGAGGAGTGGGCTGCTGGATAGGAATGCTTCTCTTCCGACACAAGACCAAACATATCCGATTCAAAGTGCTGGTCCCGCTGTGGACCGTGATCTGGATCGCTTTGATTTTTATGTCGCAAAACGAACAATTATTCACTTTTTTTCGAAAAACCCTTGCGAGTTGAAAAAAAGTTTGTATTTTTGCAGCAACCAATCTCACCACGCGAGCTGAAAAGCAGCGTACCAGGGTGAGACTTTTTTTATTCTTCCAAAAACCTCGCAATGATGATGCTCACATTGTCCTCGCCGCCATTGCGACATGCCATCGCGTAAAGGTCGTCGGCAGGGTCCTCCGCCTCGGAAAGGACCTTCTCGATGTCTTCGTCAGGGACCATGTCAGTCAAACCATCGGAACAGACAAGCAACAGGTCACCCTCACTCAAACGCTCCGTGATGTCCTCGACATGGAGACGGCCCTCACAACCTCCACCAATGCAGTTCACCAAGCCCTTGCTGTCGTTGGGATTCCCAGTGATGGCCCTCAAAGTCTCATCACTGCTGAGCTGCCTCAAGATGCCGTTGCGAAAACGGTAAGTGCGACTGTCACCGGCATTGAGCAGATAAGCCTTGCCCTGCGACCAGACCACACCAGTCAGAGTGCAACCCATGGGCAGCTGCTGCCCCTCCGCGGAAGCCTGAAGGTTGAGACGCTCACTGAAAGCCCTCACCTGAAAACGTAAGTCGTCCTCGAAACTCTCGGCCCTGAACAGCCCCTGCTTGAAACACTCGCACAGATGCTCCAACAACCCCTCACTGGCGCGCTCGCCATACTCGTGGCCCCCCATGCCATCGGCGACCAACAGATGAAACTGACTCTCGTCGTCCAACTGGATGGGAAACGACAAAGCATCGTCGCGAAGCAAAACGCCTCCCAACGAAATCATGTCCTCGTTGTTGGTGCGGACCATGCCGACCTTCGAAAGCCCTTGTATCTCCAACTTCATCATCTCACGGTAAGTTTAGTGGTTGCTATCTTCACCTGGTCGCCGACATGCAGGTCGGTCCATACATTAGGCGCGAGCTTCACGCCGTTCACAAAGGTGCCGTTGCGGCTGCCTAAGTCACGGATCTGCCACTGGCCTTTGTCGCACCGTAACTCACCGTGGGTGCCCGAGACGTAGATCTGGCTTCCCAGCTCGGGATAGACGCCGGTGGTGCGACCGAAGAGGCCTTCCTTCAAAGGCAGGTTCAAGCCCTCGCCTTCGAGACGTGTGGGCTTCGCCGTCTCTTGGACGGGGACGGGCTCCTTGGCCTTCTCCCTCGACTGAAGGTCCTTGGCGCTCACCAGGTCGGCACCGCAGGCGGGACACGACGTACCACGCTTGGGCAGATGGCACTCGGGACAGATCTTGATCTCCTTGCCACACTGGTCGCAAAACCAGCTGTCGTCATCGATGATCTCTTTGCAATAGGGGCACTTCATAGAATATCCTCCAGTTTTATGCAATTAATGTCTTCCGCCTTGATGGTCATCAGCTCCTCCTCGCCGAGGGTCTCGTCGAAGGCGACACGGCTCGAGAGGTTCTTGACGGCCCGGTCGAGGGTCTTGCGCACCGTTCGGGCGTTGCCGAAGCTCTCGTCGCGACGGGCGTAGGCTTGTCCCAGCAGGTTCTTCACCGCCACAAGGGCCTCGTCGTCGAGGAGGAACTCCTTCTTGGTGGCCATGCTCACGAAGATGCGGTACAACTCGTCGGGGGTGTAGTCGTCGAAATAGATCTTCTCGTCGAAACGCGACGCCAGACCCTTGTTCTGTGCGAGGAACTCCATCATGTCGCGGGTGTAGCCGGCGGCGATGCACACAAACTTGTTCTTGTAGTCCTCGAGGATCGGGGTGAGGGTGTTGATGACCTCCCGTCCATAGTCGTTCATCCCTCCGCTGTTGAGCGAATAGGCCTCGTCGATGAACAGCACGGCGCCCATGGCCTTCATCACCACGGCGCGGGTCTTGGGTGCGGTCTCGCCGACATACTGTCCCGCCAAGTCCTCGCGTTTCACCTCGTACACGTCGGGGCTGGCGATGACGCCCAGCGAGTGTAGTATCTTGCCCATGAGCCTCGCCACGGTGGTCTTGCCGGTGCCGGGGTTGCCGAGGAAGAGGTAATGGCTGATGTTGATGTTGGGGGTGCGGTTCTTGCTCTGCGCCAGCTTCTGCTCACGCCGTATGGTGGCGGCCAGGTCGCGCAGGCTCTGCTTCACGTTGTCGAGGCCCACCAGCTCGTCGAGTTCCTTCATCACCTCCTGGATGTCCACCACCTTGTTGACACCCTCGCCAGCGATGTCGCTGTATGTCAGCAGCTTGCCTTCACGGGTGATCTCTTCTTCGCTCATCGTGCGATGACGCATCCGGCGGCGTTCGATGGCACGGTCGAGCAGGTTGCGCACCTCACGGGCGTTGCCGAAGGTGTCGCCACGGCGGTTGTACATGTTCTCGAACTCGATATGGAGCTTGTCGGTGGCCTCCTCGTCGAGACGGAAGCCTTTCTTCTTGGCCATGCTGAGGAAGATGAGCTCGAGCTCCTTGGCGTTGTAGTCGGGGAACTCGATCTGCTTGTTGAAGCGGGAGGGGAGTCCGGTGTTCATCTTCAGGAACTCCTTCATGTCGTCGCGGTAGCCTGCGGCGATGCACACGAACTCGCCTTTCTTGTTCTCGAGGATGGGCACCAGCTTGTCGATGCCGGCCTTGCCGAAGTGCTGGTCGTTGAAGCCGTAAGCCTCGTCGATGAACAGCACGCCACCCATGGCACGGTCGACGTAGTCCTGCACGTTGCGCTCGGTGCCGCCGATGTATTCGGAGATCATGTCCTTGGCGGCAACCTCCACATACTGGCCTTTGGGCAACACGCCCGTGGCACCGAGGATGTCGGCAAAGATACGGGCGATGGTGGTCTTGCCGGTGCCGGGGTTGCCGGTGAAGATGTAATGGTCGTAGAGTCTGGGACGGGCGCCGGGACCGCCTTCACGTTGGGTCTCCTTGACGTTGTCGATGATCTTGTGAATCTCTTCCTTCACACTCTCCAAGCCCACAAAACCATCGAGCTCAGCCCAGATCTCGGCCTCGGTGCGGGGTACGAAGACCTCGCCCTTCACGTCTTGCTCCTCCACACGCTTGCCGCTGCGGAGCAGGGCGTTCACCACCAGCTCCTGGGCCTTCAGCTCGCAAAGCAACCCGTTGTTGTCGGTGCCACCACCCTTGCGCATCATCCACTCATAATGGCCTTCGAGTCGCTTCAAGGCCTCGGGGGTGATGTCGAACTTGAAGTTTTTCTTCAAGAGGTATTGCGTCACCTCACAGAGATGCTTCTCGGAGAATGGCTTCAGGTCGAAACGGAACTCGAACATCGCCGCCACCTCGGGCTTGTCGGCCAGATAGTCCTCGAACTCACGTCGGAGCCCGGTGACGATGACGGTGGGCATGGAGGTGGGACGGTCGTGCATGCGCGAGAACAACAGGTCGAGCTCGGGCGACTCGCCGTTGTAGAGGAGCTTCTGGACGTTGTGGATGACGAGCAACCCGTCCTTGATGGCGTTGAGGTTCTCGTCGATCTTGTTGACCCACGGCTGGAAGTCGGTGGCATCGACCACCTTGATGTCGCTCTGGTAGACGATCTCGCTGCGCACCAGCCAGTCGGCGATCATGTTGGCCATGAAATGCTTCCCGGTTCCCGCGTTGCCAAGGATGACACAGTCCATCTGGATGTGCACCTTGCTGCCGCGTTCCTTCATCTGGCGGTCCACGTCGACGCGCTTCTTGAACTCACGGAGGGTGTCGAACAACCCGTCCTTGGCAAAGAGATCCTCGAACTCCTGTTCCTTGGGGATGGAGAGGGGCTTGCCGCAATGCTTGCAAAAACGGGCCTCGTCACGGTTCTGGGTCTGACACTGGGGACACTTCGTCATAGTCTTGTGTGATTTCTGTGTTAAAGGGGTGGAATAGGTAATGGTCGAAACGGTCCATGCGCTCCGACTTGGGTAAGGCAAAACGGAGCAGGCACAACAACAGGACAACTCCCAAGAATAACAAGAGCATTTTCCAGCGTTTTTTCATGGCTTCACTCAACGAGGAGGAACTCTGGATGTCGATGGCGCCGTTGAGCGACGAGTCGAACTTGGTCTCGGCACTGAAGGCAAAATACAAAGGCTCCAACGTCAACTCCTCGAAACCTGGATTGGCGATCTGCTTGATCTTGTATTTCTTGTTCCTGGTCCCAAATAGGATGGGCAGGCTGAAATAAATCATTGCTGTGATGACAGCTATTGCATATAAATATAATATTAAAAACCCTATTACATTGATGAGCAAATAGGAGACAAAAGATGCGACGACGCCAATGATGATGGGGACGAGGCATCCGTCGTTGCTGTCGACGGCGAAGAAGCAGATGGCGGCGACGAGTATCCCTATGCCAAACACGACATGGTCGGTCCATTTGCCAAGTTTGATGCCAGGGTTGTCGGTGATGTTGAGGATGATCTCGGTGAGCAGGATGGCCAAGGGGATGAGGCCGAATAGGATGGCGAGTGCCTTCTGCCATCGGATGGACGACTTCGCGTCGGTGACGGTGTTCTTGGCTTTTTTGACCAGGCCTTTGGCCTCGCTTTGGGCTTGTTGGAAACGTGTAAAGACCTTGTCTTTAGGGTCGATGGACCCGATGGCGTTGACGTACCGTTCGAGGAGCTTCTCGTAGCTGTATTTCGTCTTGAGGTCGGCATGGGGGTCTTCGTGACAGAGCACGGCGAGCCATCCGCGGAGGCCTTTGTCGTGCTGCAAGTCGTATCGCAGCTCATCGAGTGAGACCTTCTGGAGGTCGTCGAGGCTACGCAGCACCTCGCCGGTGCGTGACAGGCGGTACTCAGGCTGTGCTCCGAACCCGGCGATGGTCTTCATCATGGCCATCTGGTGCAGGTAGTTGGTGTCCTTTGGGCCGGCCTTCTTGGCGTTTTTGGCATCGCCATGGACGCAGTAGTTGAACCACTTGCGCTGCTGGTCGAAACGGTTGCCCTTGTGGTTGAAGAACCAAGGCATGTAGTCGCTGGTGCTGCCTCCGGCAAAGCTCTCGGCGACGAGGGTGGCGATGGGGCTGTCGTCGCCCTTGGTGAAGTAATGATGGTAAGCCTCGTTGAGCAGCCGCCCGATGGCCTCGCCAGTCATGGCGTAGGCTGGACTGTGGATGTCGCAGCACAGGTTGAGGTCGTAGAACGGGTTGAGGGTGTGGATGGCGGCCAACACGCCCATCATCTGGTTGCGGGGGAACTCCTTCTCGACGATGTTCTCAATCTCGATCTGCAGTTCGGGCATGTGTTCGAGCCATTTCGAGAGCTTGCCGCTGTAGAGGTATTTGATGGCCAGGTCGAGGTCCTCGACCATGAAGGCGGCCAGCTCTTCGACGGAATGGGCCACCTGGTGCTTGCTGCTGTTGAAGACGATGTTGAGGCCTTCCTCGCGGCGTTCGTCATACACATCGACGCTCTTGCCGCTGAGGTAGGCGTTGACTTCCTTCCATCCCCAGCGGTGTGCCGGGTCTTTCACCAGAAGCCCCCTGGTGAGGGTGTAGAGCGGTTCTGGGATGTCGGTGGGGACTACGATGCCGTCGTGGACCTTCTGGATGGCCATGGTGCCTTCCTTGCTGAGGAAGGCTGACTCGCCATACCAAAGGCAGAGGATGGTCATGCCCAACGAGTAGAAGTCGGCGGCGGGTGTCAGCTCGCACAGCACCTTGTTGTCGATCTGCACGATGCGCTCGTAGACCTCGGGGGCGGCGTAGATGGGGGTGCGCGACTGTTGGGTGGTGACCTTGCCTTGTTCGAGCACGTCGGCGATGCCGAAGTCGCACAGCACACAGTCCCACGTCTTCTTGTCGCGGATGAGGATGTTGGCGGGCTTCACGTCCTTGTGGATGAAGCCGGCACGGTGACAGGCGTCCAAGGCCTCGGCCACCTTCCTGACGATGGCCACGATGGCGTCTTTCCTGCCTTTCAGGTTGAGTGCGCTGACGGCTCCCTCGGGGCAGTATTCCATGAGCTCGAACTGACGCCGTTCACCTTGGTAGTCCATGGTGCCGTAGTCGAAGAGGTCGACCACGAAGCCTCTGCCTCTCAGCTTCTTCACCAGAGGGAGCACGGTGGCGTTGTAGCTGCAGCCGGACTTGTACACCTTCAGCACCTTGTCTTTTTGGATCACTATCTCGGCTTGGGAGCCGGTGTAGGCGGAGCCTCCTCCGCTGGGCGCCGTGGCAGTGCCTTGAGGCGTTGTCGCAGTACCTTGAGGTGCTGTGGCGGTGCCTTGTGGAGCGGTAGCCGTCCCTTGCGGGGCTGTGGCCGTGCCTTGAGGATAGCTCCCTTTAGGCTTGAGGTCGTTCTTGGAGTTGTTCTTGTCCGACAGGTTGTCCATGGCTTATTCCTCGTATTTGTATTCTTTGGTGCGTACGGTCTCCGTGATGGTCTTGTAGATCCACGTGCCGCCATGCCAGGGCTCGGCGCACTCGCTGGGCTGGCGGTGGAGGCATCCGCAGTAGTTGCACACCCAGCCGGTCTGGGTCTCTTTCTTGATGACACGCACGGTCTCCACAGCCACCTTGCGGGCGGAGTAGTAGTTGTATTGTTCCTCAGGGGTGGACCCTGCCGGAGGCAGCATCTCCTCGAAGAGCTGGTTGATGTCCTTCACCACCCGCTGGTACTGTTCCCGGGCTTGTTCTTTCTCGGGACCTTCTTCGGCGGAGGCCAACGCTTCCTCGAGTTCATCGGCTTGGTCCATGAGCTTGGCCGCCTGGATCACCTTGGGGTCTTCCACGGCCTTCTCGACGGCTCTTAGGGCCGCCCGGGTCAAAGGGGTGTTGCACTTGCTACAGAAAGGCCTGTAGTTACGGGTGCCGCATTTTGGACACAACACCCCGTCGACGGGCATGCCGCACTCCTCGCAGACGGTCTCCCCGGCCTCCATGGGAGCGCCGCAGAAGGTGCATCTTCCAGTGAAAGGCGGCCGCTCCAGGGCTTGTCTCTTGGGCTCGGCCTTCTCCTGGGCCTTCTCGCGTGTCTTGGTTCCGTCCATCGTCAAATGTGTTAGCTGATGCTACCGATGTTCGGGATGAAGAAGCGCTGGATGCCGCCGGCAAGGCATTTGAGCATGGTCTCCTGGTCGAGACCCATGGCGCTTTGTCCTATGTTGAACAGCAACTCGATCTCCTTTTTGTCGAATTGCTGGTCGCTCACAAGGATGTTCACCAGGTAGCCGAACAGCTCGGGTGCGAGATCGGGCTTCTCTTTCAGGATGTTGGCGATACTCTGGTTGAGGAGGTCGGTGCAGTTCTCCGGGGTGACCTTCTTGAGGATGTCGAGGGGGAACATGTAATAGCACGACATGTTGTTGAGAATCTGCTCGTACTCTTTCTCGGTCACCTTGCCGTCGGCGCTGGCCATGATCATGCCTGCCGAGGCCATGAAGATGAGCATGTTGTCTTCGATGGGGTTCATGTTGAGTCGCGCGATGGCGTTCACCAACTTGTTCATCCCTTCGTTGAGTTCCTGCTCGGTCTTGGCGTTGGCGAAGAGGTTGAGCGCCTCGATGCGGATGGGGCTGACGGGGTGGGTGAAGCCGTGGTTGAGACTCAAGGCGTTGCCGGAGACGTAATGCTCCAACACGTCGCGGTTCTCCTCGATGAAGGCGTTGAGGTCGGCTTCCATCTTGTCCAACTTCAGGCCGCATTTCAGCTTCATCTCCGACCAGATGCAGGCCTGGATGTCGTTGGTGGCCAGGTAGCCGTAACGGTCGGCGAAGAGCTCGCTCAGCTGTTTCCAGAAGAAATACTTGTATCTCAGCGGGATGGGCAGCTGTGGCATTCCATACTCGTCGGGGATGGGGAAGATGAAACGGATCAAGTCGCCCAACATGAGGTTCTTGTCGAGGAGGTGTCCCAGCTCATGGCCCACCACCGACCGGAGTTCGGACTCGGTCATGGTCTCGATCATGGCGGAGTTGATCTCCACGATATAGGGACTATCCGGGTTCTTGGATCGGTAGACATAGGCGCCGGCGTTGAGGTAGACGTCGCTAACCACAAAGAAGTCGACAGGATGTTCGAAATGGAGGGTCTCCTTCACCTCGTGAAGCAGTTCGTAGAGATGGGGCATCACCTTCTGGGTCACCTTCAGGCTACGGCCTTCCATGCGGGCGCGAAGCTCATTGTCATCGATCTTGTCGACTCCCAAGGCTTGCATGATGGACCATACCGTGTCGCCTTGAAGGGCATCCCACAGCTGCTTGGTGAGCTGGTCGTACATGGGGATGTCGGGAAGATGGTAGTTGACCTTCCTTTTCGGGGTGTTTTCCGCCAACCTGGCTTTATAATCGGATGCTTTCATATTTTGTTAAAAATTTTAATATTATACTTGGGAATCGTAACGGCTGTCGTCGTCGGGGAACTCGTCGTAGAAGACGCCTCCCACGGTGGCGCCCAGAGAGGTGACGATGGCTTTCAGTTCGGCGAGGTCGTCGAAGCTCATGGGTTGGCCTTGTTCGTCCTCGAGGGTGAGGATCATGTTGCCTTGGATCTTGCGGTTTCCGTCGACCCAGGCAGTGAGACGTCCGTCGAGGTCCATCTCCTTGCCGAGGTTGGTGAGTTGCTCGGTGCGGAGGGCGTTGAGGCTGTCGGCGTCGATGAACTTGGGCAGCTCTTCAAAGTCTTCCGTCTCCAGGTCGAACTCTACGAGGTCGGCGGTGCCGTCGGCTTTGATTATTGCGATGAATCTCGTGCCGAAGAAGTCGGTCTTCACTTCGTCGGAAAGGGCTTCGTAACGGGGGAGATAGTATTTTTTGATCTCGTCCTGGAACTGACGCATCGTGCCTTTGTAGTAGTTGTAGATCAGGACAGGCAGCAGCTCGTCATCGCCGAGACGTACGGACATCAGGCGGCTGAAGTTCAGGAATTCGGATGACGGACGTTCGCAAGGCATGACGTCTTCCTCGATCATCTCGTCGATCATGGTCCAGGCTTTGGCCATGTTCATCTCGGTGGCTTTGACGAAGCAGTTCCAAGCGGTTTCATTGTTTTCCTCAAACCCATAGTCGCCGAGGTAGCTGTGGAAGCCGTATTCGACCAGCGCGCCGCCTTCGCCCATCTCGGCTGCGGTTTTGAGGTCTTGGGCAATCTTGGCAGAGAGCGTCTCCTGCTCTTTCTCGTCAGTGATTTCATCAAAGCGTTTCTCATAGAGGTCGGCCCTCAGCACATAGCAATAGGGGTCACCCATCTCGATGCCGTTCTCCAGGGCTTTGAGCAGCTGGTTCTCGTCGATGGGCTCGAAGTTGTCGTCATAACAGGTGGCGATGACATAGTCGGAGTAAAGGTCGGTGCGACCCATGCGCACGCACTTCGAATAGTATTCGGTGGCTTTGTCGATCTCGTTGAGCGCGGAGTAGGCCAGGGCGAGTATCTCGTAATACACGGGGCTGATCTCCGAGATGTCCTCGCTCTCTTTGTCGCCAAGCCATTCCTTGATGTTGTCGACGACACCCTGTGGGTCGGCGTTGAAGCCGTCTTTGCCCACGACGGCGGCCTTGTACAGGTGGTAGCCGGCGAGATGGCTGCCTTTGTCGAAGGCCGCTTTCAACTCCTCGTAATAGGCCTCTTGGTCGATCTCGCCCAGCAAGCCTCTGATCATCATGAGGGCGCGTGCTGCCATGGCGTCGGGCAAGCCGGCCTTGGCGGCGTTGTTGAACAGCGTTAGGGCAGTGTCGACAGAGTCTTTCTCGGGCCGTCTGACCTGATGGTAGCGTCCCAAGGCATATTGGGCCACGACATAGCCTTTTTCGGCCAGGGCCTTCATCTTTTCCACTTGTTGTAAGGTGAGCTGGTACAGGCGTTTCTCGACGGAGAGAAGCTCGAGGAGGAGGATGAATCCTTCCTTGTCGGCCAAGGCGGCTTCCATCAGATGGTCGAAAGCCGTGGCGACGTCGTTCCTCAGCAAGGCGGCCTTGCCTTGTTGGATGCGCTCTGCTATTGACGTTTTCTCCCCGGGTTCCTGGATCTCCTCAGGTTTTTGGATCTCCTCGTTGATGGATTTTATCAGGTAGTCGACGACTTCCTTGGCCTTGAAGCCGAACCTTTCGGCGATGGCTTCGATCAACTGCCTCTCCTCGTCGCTGATGTTGCCGTCGATCATCATCGTGGCGACCAAATTCCTGATGAATCCGACTTTGGCGTCGTCCGACTCGGGCACTTCGATCGGGAATTGGTTGCTCTGGAGACACTCATTGCATTTCTGGCCGCATTGTGCGAATTCCTCTTCCGATAGACCGTACGACTGGGCGATCTGGTTGATGAGGCTCTGCTCTTCCTCGCTGACCTTGCCATCGACACAGGCGATGATCATGAGGTTGATAATGTTGTTCATCAAGCTCTTTTTGCTTGGTGGAATGTTGCTGTAGTTGTTCATATAATAATTTTTGTATTGCTCGGAGCAAGCAAAAGTTAAGAAATGCAAATTTAAAAATATTTTATAAATCTGCAAGGGGAAAACACCAGTTTCCCACCATCGAAGGCTCCACCACCAATTCCTCAAGCTCCACCAGGAAATCGTGCCTCGGAATAGCGTATGCTCCCAGGCTTTTGAGATGTGGCGTCTCCTGCTGACAGTCGATGAGTTTGAAGTCGTGGCTTTTAAGGAACTGATGCAGATGATAGAAAGCCACCTTGGAGGCGTCGCTCACCGTGTGGAACATCGACTCGCCGAAGAAGGCCTTGCCGATGGATACCCCATAAAGCCCACCCACCAGTTTGCCGTCGAGGTAGGTCTCAAAAGAATGCGCGAAACCCAGTTCATGGAGCCTGCAGTAGGCCTCCACCATCTCATCGAGGATCCAGGTGCCGTCCTGTCCCTCGCGTGGCGTCTCGGCGCAATGAAGCATCACCTCACGGAAGTTGGTGTCGATGCGGGCCTCGAACTTTCCTGAATTCAGCGTATGTCTCAGCGACTTGCTCACCTTCATCTCGCCAGGACGAATGACGAGCCTGGGGTCAAGCGACCACCAGAGTATCGGCTCGCCTTCGCTGAACCACGGGAAGATGCCGTTGGCGTATGCGTTGAGCAACCGCATCGGGGAGAGGTCACCCCCGATGGCCAACAACCCATCGTTCTCGGCCAGTTCCGCCGAGGGGAAGGCATAGTCGTTATCGTCGAGACGGAATAGCATGGGTTAAATGACAAAAAAAGCCGCTTTTGTTCGAGCGGCTTTTTGGTTGTACTCCCGCAGGGAATAAGCCCAAGGCCGCTTCAACGCTGCAAATTTATGAAACTATATGAATATTAGATTATTATAAATACGATATTTTGACATGATAGGCAACGATATGAACTGAAATGAACCCAAAAACCAAAAAAGTTTCAGCTATGTTACAGTAAAATAATGATCCTGGTGCTGACGTATAGCCAGTAGCCAATATTTCAACTGCAAAGATACTTTTTCCCCGTACAACAACAAGTCATATCAGCTGATTTTTTGATGCTGGCGGAATAAGGAATTGGAAAAAATACGTAGGCTTTTGCAAGAAACTCGAAGTATATCTCACTGACAGTAAAGGCAACGTGAGAAACCTGCCTTTTTCTGAACTGACCACGCCATTCATTGCAAAGTTCGAGGCATATCTACACACCCTGCATAACGAGCGCGATCCTGAAAAGATGCTTCATCCTAATAGCATTCAAGTAATTATGAAAGCCTTCAGAGCGTTAATCAACCGTGCCATCGAGGTTGACAAAATCATCCCTGTGGACAAGAATCCCTTCCTCAATTACAAACTGAAGGGGGTGGAGACCACGAAAGACAAGCTCGATCAAAGTGAGATTGAAAGAATAAAGGCACTCAACTTGACGGAAGGTAGTCTGTTATGGCATTGTCGAAACTACTTCCTTTTTAGTTTCTATTGTGCTGGTATTCGAGTGGGCGATCTTATCCAGTTACGTTGGGGTAACATCACCTCCGACGGAAGAATCCAGTATAAAATGGGTAAAAATCACAAATTACGAGACTTTGCTATGGTTGAACCAGCGAAGGAAATACTCACCCACTATCACAAAAGAGGTGTCAAGGCTGCTGATTACATATTCCCGGTTTTAGACCCGACGGAAACCTGGTGCCATGCAATCACTCAAGAAGAGAAGGATGTACTACCCGCTGAAGAAAAAGAAAAAATGTGTGCTCGCATTGGCGCAAAAACCGCTCTCATCAACAAAGAGCTCAAAAAGATTGCGGATCTGGCTGGCATTGAGAAAAAGATATCGTTCCATGTGAGCCGTCACAGTTTCGCCAAAGCCGCCAAAAAGAAGGGTATTGATAATCTAAAAGTGCAGGAACTTTTCGCCCACAGTAGCCTCCAAGTCACCGAGGGATATTTTTAAAAACGAAACACTTAAAACGCCTGAAAAAATCCAAGAAGAATCAGGTCAATCCGTGGAAGAATGGGAAAAAGATTTTGAGGAGTTGTATAAATCAGCCATGATGCCCTATACATGCGTATTACCTCTCCTAATTATTATTTCTCATTTTGTTACCAAAACAAGCGCACTTTTCCCAACGGAAAGTTTTGATTTGCCCAAAAATCCCTCTGTGCGAGATATTTACAGAGGTTTAAGTAAAATACCCGAAAACGCTGCTTTGTTTATTCTTGACAGTGTTGGCATTGGATTCTTGATAGATGTGTTTAGGGATGGCGAAGATGGTTTTGTTAGCGCATTTGCCTCCTTGGATGACAAAACCAAAATCATGGACGAGCTTATTTTTTGCGTCAGAACTTTTGAATTGGGGGCTTTTACGGGGTGCGTGTCGGAAATAAATGACGAGAACACCTTAGATGCCGTTAAATTTTACATGCAAGGGTATAAAAACTCCGTCAGAGCGCATCCCGATTACGAATACTTGAATTCATTCTACGATGCTAATCTAGATAATTTTATACAAATAGATAATAATTCTTCAAGTATTAGTGTAGATGAAATAGGAATTACGAATTTGCTTAGGAAATTGCTATTAAAATACATCAAATTATCGCCAGATTTTGATACTTATACACAGGCATGTGCTGATAAAATACTAAACAACCCAGACTACCTTGAACTTATCAACAAGTTACTTTTGGAATGCGAGGAAGAATTGAAAAGCGAATCAATCCTTAATACACCCGAAAACAATGAATTAACTCCCTTGGCATTCCCCTACAACCATATAAAAATTAAAAAGAACCAAGCAAGGCCTTTCCTTGAAACACTATACAGGACAATCAGCGGAGGAAGACAATACATAGAAAAAGGCTGCGAGGAACAGTTTGTGTTTTTGTTGGGTGGATCCGATGAGTGCCCCGCCTCGTGCGCCCCTTTGCTATGGCTCAAACAAAAGAACGAACTCCAAGCGTTGTTGATAGCCCTCTATGGGGAAAATGCAGGCAATAATCCCGGATGGGAGGTTCTAAAGAAATACTTTTGGTTGAAGCAGCTTGCCAAGGTACGCCCACCGTATTCTTGGAAGGTGCTCGCACGGCAGCCACCGTCACGCTTGGCGTCAACGGCTATGTTTGTCCTCCGG
>CADCIH010000007.1 GCA_902801465.1 uncultured Bacteroidia bacterium
TAGAATTAATAATTAAGAATTTATAGATATGAAAAAGACAATCATCACTTTAGCAATCATCTTCGGTCTTGGCCTCGGCGTATACGCCCAAGGCGGCCTGTTCGGCTACGGCGCCGTCAGCGACGAGGAATACTATGGCTACGGCGCTAACGACCGTACCAGCGGCGACATGCCGCTGCTGCCCAGCCACAACCAAACCCAAAACCAACCCGCTCCCATCGGTAGCGGCGCCCTCCTGCTCATCGGATTCGGTGCAGCATACGCGATGAAGAAGAGAAACAAGGAGTAACGGAAAACGGAAAATGGAAAACGGAAAGTTTTCCAATTCCGTTCAAACAAAAGGCAGAGTCGAAATGCTTCGGCTCTGCTTTTCTTTTATTATTATTGGGCGCTATGTTGAAAACGCCCGAGATACATTGGCTGAGAAGGGAGCCTAGACCCGCTCTACCTCGACGGAATCCCCCAAATATACCAAATAGGCCTCAATGGGCTTCGCCACCATCTTGCCTAATACCGACATGTATTCGGCCAACTGCCTGTGATAACTGTCGCTGCGCTTGCCAGTCTTGTAATCCAACAAGATAACCTTATCTGGCAACTCGGCGTAACGGTCGGGTCGCACGATCTTGCCCGTTGACATCAGGATGTCGCACTCGTTCTTCACCTTGGCATCGGACGAGAACGCCGCCTCAATCAATGGATGCGTGGCCAGCTGCAAGTACAGACTCGCCAGCATGTCGGCCTTGGCCTGGTCGATGACACCGGCGTCGACATGAGGCCTCAAAGCGCGCTCGATGTCACTGGGATGACGTATCTCCGACAACACCTGATGCACGAAGTCACCCCACTCCTGAGGCTTCATCCTGTCGTTGGGATCGGCCCAGAACATGCTGGGGTTGGGGTCGACACTGACCTTGTGGAGCCAGTCACCAGAACACGACTCATGATAGATCTCCAGGGCCTCCTTCGGCTTCATCTTTTCCTCCACCTTGCGGGTGTCAGGGTCGCCGTATGTGGCTGGATGACTGGCAAGGAAGGCGTTGATGGGGTTGTTGTCAACGACCTGCTTCTTGTCTTTCTTCTCCTTGGGCTTGTAGCTGAGGATGTGCAGCCGCTGCTTGGCACGGGTGAAAGCCACATACATGAGGTTCATGTTGTCGAGCCTCGTCATGGCGTCTTCTCTGACTGCCAAAGCGGCAGCGCCCTTCGACCACTCTGCGCTTTTATTGGTGAGCTTGTACTGCACCTTGTCGATGTGTGGGATATGCTCAAAGCCCAATTCCTCGGGGGTGACCCAAAGCGTAAGCTCCCTGCGGTCGTCGAGGTTGTCCAACACGAAAGGACAGATGACCACGTTGAACTCCAAGCCCTTTGACTTGTGGATGGTCATCACATTCACCGCATCGGTCTTGCCACTCGTTACGGTGAGCTTGTTCTTTTTCTTCTCCCAATACTCCAAGAAACTGGCGATGCCGTTCTCGTCGGCTTCCTGCCACTGATACACCACGTCGAGCAAGAAACTCAGATAGGTGTCGCCGGCTACGTCCATCCCATAGAGACGCATCAAGGCGGAACAGAGGTCGTAGAGGCTGTAGGAACGCATCATCAAAGGCTTGAAAGCTTCGGGGTCGGGGCCTTGTTCAAAGAAGCCGTCGGCCACGCCGTCGAAACGCTCTTGGCAGACAAGGTTCCAGTAATAGTTCATGGTGGCCTTCGTCACGGGATTGCCGGAGTGGATGAGATAGTCGAGCGTGGCGATGATCAATCGCACCTTGCTCGACGACTTCAGCAAGATGGAGTCGATCGAGACCACAGGGATGCCGTTCTTGTTGAGATAGTCGGCCACGAGCGACCCGAACTTGTTCTTGCGGACCAGGATGGTGATGTCGCTCATCATGAAACCTTTGCCTTGCAGGTCTTCGATAAGCTCCTTGACGCGCTCCAACATGGCTTGGTTGGGGTCGTCGTCAGGGTCGAAAAGCTCCACTTCCACGTAGCCGGGCTCTTCGTGTTTGACCACTTGCTCCACCGACACCTCTTTGTTGAAACGCTCGCTGTCTTCCACATAGACCTTCTGCTGCTCGGGACCCAGGAAATGCAGGCTCGACAAGAAGAACTCGTTGTTGAACTTGACGATGTTGGCGAACGAACGGAAGTTGGTCTTCAACTCCTTGAACCAGAAGCTCCTGGTGAAACTCCGCTCGAACTCGTCGAAGGCTTCCTCGTCGGGCTTGAGGTGTATCTCGGGAAGCTTCACAATCTGTTCCACCTCGCCGCTGCGCCAACGGTAGATGGACTGCTTGCCGTCGCCCACCACCATGCTCATCTGGCCATCGGCGATGCCATTGTGGAGTAGGGGGATCAGGTTCTGCCACTGCAACACGGAGGTGTCCTGGAACTCATCGATGAACACGTGTTTCAGACGGTTTCCAAGCCGCTCGTATATGAAAGGCACCGAGAAATCGCCCAAGATCTTGTTGATGCGCTTGTTGAACTCGGAGATATGCACCACCTGCTCCTCGCCGATGTAGTCCTCCATCTCAGCCTTGAGCTTCGAACGCAAGACATAGAGGCTGAGTTTTCCGCGCTGCGACTTGTAGAAAAGGTAGCTGCCTATGTTATCCAGATAATACCGCATGGGCTGCACGAACACCTTCTCGAACTCGTCGTTGAGCTCGGGGTGGGGGTTGGTCTTTTGGTACCAGTCGTCTCCGCCGTTGACGATTTTCATTAAGGAATTGGAGGGTGTCGTTATTTCTCCCTTCCTCAAGTACTTGAGTATGCTCAGGCAAGGGCTCATAGACTTTTTTTGGAAGTCGTCAGGGGTGAGCCCGTGGCGTTCGATGAAAGCGCTGAAGTCTTTCACGAACTGTTGGCACCTCGCCTCAAATGGAAACACCTTCCCGTCGATGAAAGCAAGGGTCTCCCTATAGCTCTCCTCCATCTCGAAGGGGTTGGTGTCGCTCTTGTCGAAGACCTCTTCCGAGAAGAGGTTCTTCACGAAGCTGTTGATCTCCTCGTCCACCTTGGCCTTCCGCTCATCGTCGAGCTTGGTCTCCATGAAGTCCTCCACGATCTTGGTCAGATAGGGGTTGTCGGCTCCGATCTGCTCGCCAATGCGCTCGGTGATGTCGTCGGCCACCTCCTGCTCGTCGATGCTGACGTTGAACTGGGTCGGCAAGTCCAGTTCTTGGGCAAACGACCGTGCCAGCTTGTTCACGAAACTGTCGATGGTACAAATGAAGAAATCGCTATAATTATATATTATATTTAAAAACATCCTATGGGCGTTGTCTTTCAGCTGCTCGCGGCTGAGGTCGAGTTCTCCGATGAGGTCGGCCTCCATGCTTCCCGGGTCTTTGTCGGGGTCGCTGTTGATGATGTCGATGAGTTGCCGCACGATCTTTTCTTTCATTTCGTTGGCGGCCATGTTGGTGAAGGTGATGGCGAGAATGTGGCTGAATTCGGCGGTGGCGGCCTTGTCCTTGAGGCAGAGTTTGAGGTATTCCTTGATGATGGTGTAGGTCTTTCCGGCTCCGGCTGAGGCTTGGTACACCTTGAAGGTATCAGGGCTTGGGCTGCTCATTTTGTTGGTTTTGTTCTTGGTTTTGGTTCAGGTTTCTGTTTCTGTTCAGTCTTTGTCCCGAGGGCTTAGGCCTGTCGATCATGGGTCTGTTGGGCAGGTTGAGATTGTTGGTGCGTTTGCGGAAGAGGTCTTTGAAGTTGTCGAAGCTCTTGCTGTAGGAGAGGCCGATGCCTTGGGTGTAGGGGGCCATCTTATAATAGGTGTATTGGTAGTAGGTGGTGTTGTAGTTGGACCTGTTGAACACCTGTCCGCTCCAGCTGCCGTCTTTGGTGATCTTATAGTCGATGTTGAAGTCGCCCACGATATTGGTGGAGTTCGACGAATAGGCGTTGGTAGGTCTGACCACGCCGAAGTTGGTCTCGATGGTCAGGCGGTCGTCGAACAGTTGTTTGCGCAGTGCCACGGTCATTTCCTCGCTGCTCATCTCGCCGCCTGGCTTGTAGTTGACGTTGATGTCGATGTCGTCGGTGAGTTGTGAGATGATGTCGTTCAGTTGGTTGGTGATGATGTTGTAGTATCCGTCGCTTCCTCCGCTGTAGTTGAAGGTGTTGAACACCATGAGGTAGAGTGTTTGCAGGAGCATCTCGGCTTGGTTGGTGGTGTCGACCACATAGAACACGGCTTGTTTCAGGTCTTCCGAGGCGTTGGGGAGTCGCAGGCCGAAGCTGATGTCGGGGTTCAGGAGTTTGTTTTTGAGGTGTACCATGCAGTCGACTTTGACGTTGCTGCTGCCGCCCATGCTGGTGGAGTCGGCCAGTCCCAGCGAGCTGAGAGCTGCCTTGGTCTGGTACACGCCGGTGGCGTCGATGGTGCCGTTCACGGGGTCGCCGGTCCACGAGATGCTACTGCCTGGCTCGAGGGAGAAGTTACGGCGGAGCATGTCCTGTATGTTAAGTGACAGGCTTCCGGAGTTGATGACGTAGTCGCCGATGAGCGACATGGGGTTGTTGGCTGGCAGGCCGAGTTTGATGTTGCCGATACCTTTTGCCTCCATCGATCCGAGGCCGTTGGGCAAGGCGATCTTCACCTGTGCGTCGTCGTTCACCGAGAGGTCGAGGTCGATGCTGAAGCTGCTCGACTTCTTCGGTTTTTCCGTGACGGGTGTCTCTTCCTCTTCGTCTTCCACCGGCTGGCTGTGGTCCACAAAAGTGATGAACTCATGCTGTTTCACTTTCGACGAGCCTCCGAGCGGGATGGTCATCACGGTGCCTTTGTTGGTCATGGCCTTGACGCTGAGGCGCAGGTCGTTGGTGGGTCCTGTGGCTGACACGATGCCGCTGGCGATGGCGGTGCCATGGAACGAGGGGCTGAGGTTGGCGGTGGTGGCCATGGCGAGGAAGTTGCGCGGATACAGCTTGATGTCGAGGGCCATGTCCTTCAGGTGGTTGTGTGTGATGCGTCCGGTCACGAGAGCGGCGTTGCCGAGGGTGTCGATGAGCGAGAAGTTGTTGAGTGAGATGAGTCCGTCGGTAAGTGTGATGGTGGGCTCGAAGGTATAATAGGTGTTCAGGAAGTTCACCTGGCAGCCGCCTTCTTCCACGCTCACCTCGCCCAGTATCTCGGGCGCCTTGGCGGAGCCTTGGATGGTGGCATGGCCGTAGCATTGTCCCTGAAGACGTCTGACGACGTTGTTGAGGAAGGGGGAGAGGATGGACAGGTTGAGTCCGTCGAGGTCGAGGGTGAAGTCGAGGTTCTCGTCCCGAGCTGTATAATAGGCTCCTTCAAGGTTGATGGCCCTGCGATCGTCGGTCACCAGACCCACGTTCACCTCGATGGCACGTTGTTCGTTGTCCCAACGGCTGAGGATCTCGGCGTCGCCATAGGTCTCGCCGTTGAAGCCGAAGCCTTTGACATCCAGGTCGGCGAACACCGTCGGGTCGTTCTTGAGGTTGTTCAAGGTGGCGTCGCCGCTCACACGGCCGTCGATGCTGAAGCCCAGGCCTTGGAAGAGGAACCCGAGGGTGGCAAGGTCGAACTGGTTGAGGCTGACGGCGAGGGTGTCCTCGGCTTGCATTGGGGCGAAGCCGTCCACGAGCAGGCTCTGGCTCTCGCTGGTCAGCTCGAGGTTCGAGATCTGTATCTTGTCGTCGTCGATGACCACGAAGTTATTCGGGTCGATATTCCATAAGAAGTCGTTTAGCAGGATGTTGGCCTGGCTGATGCTGAAGCGGCCCCCGGTGAGGGAGGGGACGAACGAGCCTATGATGTCGGCCTTGTTGTGGTCGATCTTGCTGACGTCGTCCCATCCGATCTTGGTCTTGATGCTGTCGTTCTGCAAGGTGGCCATTAGGTTCACGGCATCGAGGCTGAGTTTCACGGTGTCGGTCTCGGTGCTGTCGCGCAGGATCACCTCATCCACGTTGAGTCTCAGCATGGAGAACCTGGAGTTGCTGCGGTTCCTGCACTCGATGTTGTTGATTTTGATATTGTTGATCTTGACATAACGTGAGCGGAGGGTCATGTTCAGCGATTGCGACTTGGTGGTGAAGATGCCGTTGAGGGTGGTGTTCTTGGCGATGCTCAGCGAGGGCATCAGGAGCTTGGTGAGGGGCTTGGGGTCCTTGAGGTTCAGGTCGACGATGAAGTCTTGTTCGGCCGACTTGCCGCTCTTGGCGAAGCGTTCCAGGTCGTCGGTCCACTGGGGGAAGGTGACGTAGGAGTCTACGAACTGTTTGAAGGCGATACCTATGGTGCTGAAGTCCATCTTGCCGGCCATCTCGAAGTCGAGGAAGTCGCAGTTGGCGGTGATGCGTTTCTGCATCAGGTCGTCGTTGACGATGGAGGCGTCGAAACGTTCCATCACGAAGTCGCCGCTGCTGTTGGTGAAGGCCACGTCGCTGATGTGGAGCGTGCCTTCGGCCTCGTTGAAGTTGTTGATGCTGGTCATGTTGGCGGTGATGGAGGCCTGCAGCACGGCGATGTCGTCGTTTTTGATGAGGTTGAGCTTGCGCAGGTCGGCATGGGTGATGTCGGCTTGGAAGTCGCCTCCCAGCGCCTTGGGGTTGCTGAAGTCGAAGCGTCCCTTGAAGTCGAGGTCGAGCTCATCGTCGGCGATGTCGATGATGCCGTTGAAACAGTTGTTGTGCAGGTTGCCGTTCAGCGCGATGGCGTTGATGTTGTTGCCCATGAGGTCGATGTCCTCGATGGACCCGTCGATGTCGAGGTCCATGTTGCCCTTGCGGTCCTGACGGGCGATGACGTCGGCGGAGAGGTCGAGCTTGCCGATCACCTTGCTGGCGTTGGTGATGGCGCCCACATCCACACGGCTGCCTTCCACATGGCCTTCGAACACGTTGTGATGTCCTTCATTAATAAATCTGTTGAGGGTCACGCTGACATCGCCGATCTCGGAGGTGACTTCGAGGTCGGTCTTGAACTTGTTGAACGAGCCGTTGAACTGTCCTTTGATGGTGCCTTGGCCCAGTGCCAACAGGGCATCGGGGATGGGGATGGTCTCGGTGGCAGTGGGGATGTAGAACGAGTCCAGGTCGTTGATGTCGTAGTCCATCCGCTTGATGTTGAGGAACTGCACCCGGTTGGTGAACTCGAGTGGCTGCAAGGCGATGTTGCCTTCGAAATGGGTCTGTTGGCCCAAGTCGAGTTTCAGCTTGTCGACAGTGAATTTCCTGACGGGTCCTTTCATGATGCCTTCGAAATGAATCTGGTCGGGCATCTTGTATAGCACCTCGGTGAAAGGCCCCAAGTCGCTGAGCATCACGTCGGTAGGATAGATGACATTGTCGAAGGTGACTGAGTCGACGAAGCTGCTGATGGCGCTGTAGCTGTCGAACAGCATGTGAAGGTCGAGGTGCAGGTAGCTGTTGTCGGTCCTGAGATGAAGGTCGTCGAGTAGGATGCCCTTGGGCGACACGTTGACTTGGGTGACCATGTCGATGAGCCGGAATCCGCTTGCTTCGTTGGCGGCCAGATGGTGTATCACCCCGGTGATAGAATCGCCGATGACCAGGTCTTCGAGGTCGAGGCTGATGCTGTCAACCACCAGATGGGAATAGTCCATCAGATGGTTCTCGGTCTTCTCTGGGTTGTCCTTGTTCTGGTCCCACAGCTGGAAGTTAAGGTTGCGCAGCAGGATGCGGTCGACGGCAATCACGGTGGTCTCGTTGCTTTTCTCTTTCTCTCCTGACGGGAAGGCGTCAAGCAGGAACATGAAGTTCAAGCGGGTTGAGTCCTCGTAGGTGATGAGGTTGGCTTCGGCGTTGTTGAGTTCCACCTTTCCCACATGGATGTCGCCATGGATGATGTCTTCCATGATGGGCCGCACACGCAGCTCCTCCACGCCCAACAGGGTGTTGTCCCTGAGGTCCTTCACGAGGAACTGGTCGATGTGTATGGTGAAGTTAGGGGAGATGTACAGCCTTCCTATTTGTATGTCGGTGCCGGTTTTTTGTGAGATGTATCCTCCTGCGATTCGGATGGCAAACTTCTGAATGATAGGGTCTTGGATGGCGACGAAGATGCTTGTGATGAATGAGAGGAACACCACAATAATCGTGAGGATGCTATGGATAATGTTTTTTTTAATAATTTTGAGCCTCCAAAATAAAGTTCATGAACGAATACATCTTAGGCATCGAGTCATCTTGCGATGACACTTCTGCCGCTGTCCTTCAAGGCACGCGCGTGCTATCCAACGTCATCGCCAGTCAGAAGGTCCACGAGCAATACGGGGGCGTCGTCCCCGAACTGGCCTCGCGCGCTCACCAGCAAAATATCATCCCGGTCATCGACACGGCTTTGAAGAATGCAAAAATACAAAAAAATCAATTAAGCGCAATTGCTTTTACACGTGGACCGGGCCTTTTGGGCTCGCTTTTGGTCGGGACCTCGTTTGCCAAGGCCTTTGCCCAGACTCTGGACATCCCCATGGTGGAGATCGACCACATGAATGCGCATATCCTGGTACATTTCGCCACCGACGAGACGCATACCGAAGTGCCTGATTTCCCGTTCCTTTGCCTGACAGTGTCGGGCGGCCACACCCAGATCGTGGTGGTGAAGGACTATTTCGACATGGAGGTCATCGGCAAGACCATCGACGACGCAGCAGGGGAGGCCTTCGACAAGACCGCCAAGATCCTCGGCCTGCCTTATCCGGGCGGACCGGTCATCGACAAGCTGGCCAAGATTGGCAATCCCGACGCCTTTACTTTTGCCAAACCGAATATTCCAGGCTTGGATTATAGTTTTAGTGGGCTGAAAACCAGTATCTTATATACCGTTCGCGACAACCTGAAGCTGAATCCGAACTTCATCGAGGAACATAAGGAGGACCTCTGTGCTTCGGTGCAGAAGACCATCATTGACATCCTGATGGGCAAGCTGGTGAAGGCCAGCAAGCTGACGGGGATCAAGACGGTGGCCATCGCCGGAGGTGTGAGCGCCAACAGCGGCCTCCATGATGCCATGCTGGCCTTGGGCGAGAAGTACCACTGGAAGGTGTTCATCCCTCGCCTGAGCTATTCGACCGACAACGCCGCCATGGTGGCCGTGGCCGGATATTTCAAATACCTTAAAGGAGAGTTCGCCTCGCAAGATTTAACCCCCTACGCTCGGCAGAGCCTGAGAGAACCAATTAATTAACTGAAACACCTTAATAATATGAGAGATTTTATGATTGAAACCACAACGGATCCTGTTGCGGAAGCAAGACGATATGTCCAAAATGCCAAAGATGTGTTGGAGGAGAATGGTAAACTGGATTTGGAGACTGGCTGTTATGAGGATTCTAAATATGTGAAATCAGCAGGCCATTACCTTTGGAGTGCGGTTTTGATTATTCTTGACGCTGTTTTTGATGTGAAAAACAAGCAGCGTCCACATCCTGACATCAAGGATTATAGAAGTGAGATTGTAAAGCGGGACCGCAAACTGCTTACAATGATTAATGCAGCCTACGAAACAATGCATATTACCATGGGTTACGATGGCAACCTGAGCAAAGATGTTTGCCAAGGAGGCATTCATCTTGCTACTGATATCATTGACCGATGTGCCACGATGCTGGTCAAAGTGGCTTGATTAATCTATACCTCGTAAGTCTTTATAAAGTTGAACCGCATAAAGATCCGTCATGTTCGAAATATAATCGATTACCGACAGAATCTTGTAGTACATCTCCTCCCGCAACGGTGTGAACTGCTCGGGCATCAGGCTCAGCAGTTTTTTGTTATAGGCCTTGTCGGGCTCCAGCACGGCACCGACAAACTCCTCCAGTAACGTACCAATCACATTAAACCCCGTCAGTTCAATCTTCACTACCGACGGATGCCTGTAAATGTCCTTAACAGATTGCTTCCGACATTGTTTTAATGCATTTTCTTCATACTCAGGAAGATAGGAAATTAGGCTGTCCTTAAAGCAGCCTTCCATGATTTCATCGTAATGAGCCACAAAGATGTCGCTGGCATGGTTCACCAACTTGTTGATTAGTGACGCTCTCAAGAAGGCCATCCGCTCGTTCTGGTCGCTCACCTCGTGGTACACTTCATCCTTGTGCTTGAAGAAACTGGCATCCTTCTTTTGGTCGAAAAATGATAAGAATGCTTGCTCGGCGGTTTCGGTGCTGACGATGCCTCGTTTGTGGGCATCCTCCATGTCGAGAATCAGGTAGCAGATGTCATCGGAGGCTTCCATCATGTATGACAGGGGATGTCGTGCATAGACCTTGTGCTCCTCATCAATCTTCGGGATGCCGCATTCATTCATCACTTCTTCAAAGACCTCCATGTCTGAATAGAACACATTGTATTTCTTTCGGCCTCCGTTGTCGTGAGAGGGGTAGGGATACTTGATGAGGGAGCCTAAGGTTGCTGCGGTTAGCGATAACCCTCCGGGGCGACGGCCATTGAACTGGCATGTCAGGAGATGGAATGCGTTGGCGTTGCCCTCAAAGGAAGTCAGGTCGCTCCATTGCTCGGGAAGCATGGTGTTTTGGAGTTCCTTGCCCTTGCCGTCCTTGAAGAAACTGCTGATGGTGTCCTCGCCGGAATGGCCGAAAGGCGGATTGCCGAGGTCATGAGCGAGACAGACCGTTGAGACGATGGTCTCGATGTCGGACTGTCGCTCAGTCAACTCAGGGTGCTCCTTGGAGAGCTTCTGCACGGTGCGGCAGGCGATGGAGCGTCCCACGCTAGCCACCTCCAAGCTATGGGTCAAACGGTTGTGGACCATCTGACTCCCCGGAAGGGGAAACACCTGGGTCTTGTTCTGCAACCTGCGAAACGCACTTGAGAAGATAATGCGGTCGTAGTCGCGTTGGAATGAGCTGCGGATGTCGGCACTCTTGTGCGGCGAAGCGTAACGATGCGTAGAAAGGAGGTCGTTCCAGTTCATGGTTGTTCTTGTATTATTCATGCAAAAATAATAATTTTGCGCCATATTTGAACTAAGAATGAAACGAATTGGTTTTCTGATTTTGCTTTTGGCATTGGCTTGCGGACTGAAGGCCCAGTCGACAAAGCCCTATATGGTCGCGGACTTCGCGGAGAAGGACCTGCCCACGATGCTCGCCCTCTGCCATCAGGGTGGTTTCGAGACCTTGGTGGTGCGGACGCCCTTCGCCACCTTGGGACACTATGAATGGGACGAGACCTTCGCCCCCGAAGGCGACAAGTCGGTGCGCCGCATGGTGGAAGCCGCCGCCACCGAAGGGATCACCCTCGGCGTGATGATCCAAGAAGATGTCATCAGCCTCAACGACGCCTTCTTCGCTCCGAAATACTATCACGAGTTTCAACATTCCGTGCCGCTGGTGCTCTTCGACGAGCTCACCCCCGACGACATCGACATCCCCTTGAGGCGCAACGACCTGTTCAAGAGCCTCTCCGCGCTGAACCTGCTGCTCATCGACGACGAGGTGGTGTCGTTCGGGACCATGGAGCTGGCTGGCGACCTGGTGCTGCTTCACCATTGCACCCGCGGGATGTTCGGTACCAAGAAGACAGCCCATACACTCGACGCCAAGGTGTATCGGGTGTGGGACACCCCCGACCGTAACGTGATTCCCGACGGAGAACTGCGCCAGATGGTGCGCCAACAGCTGGCCGACCGTCTCGCCGCCGGTAACGTGACACTGGTGCTTCGTAAAGACGAGCCAGGACAGGAGATCCTCGACAGGTCGATCCGCGTGAGGAAAGTGGAGAGCTGGGAACGTGATGGCGTCGCCAACAACAACCTTGGATGGTTCTTGGTGCATCCCTCCGACAAAAAACGTGCAGCCACCACCATGACAGAACTGGAATGGGTGCTCTCGAAAGCCGCCGCCTTCAACGCTTCGTACGGCTTCCTGGTCGATCTGAAAGCCCTGACCGCCCATGGCTTGATGGACGAGATGCTCGAAACCATGCGGCAATGGAACCTCTTGATCCAAAAAAAGGCCTTCACCTCGTGGCAGAAAGAGACGATGAAAGACCCGTATCTCGACTGGCGCCTCGAACGGCAGACCGACAGCCTCTACCGACTCCATCCATGGAGCTTCTCACGCCGCTATCAATGCCAATTCCAAGCCATCGACACAGGTCTGGTGCAAAGCGAAGTATGGCAGTGGAACGCGGAAGAGGAGGGCCGCTTCGGCCTTTGGCTTCAGGTGGAAGGCAAAACGGATGTCGTCAACCCGATGGTCAACACCAGCAAAGGCCTGGTGATGTTCCCCTGCACCGTCAAGCCGGGACAGCTGCTGGAATACCATTTCAGCGACTCGGCATGTATCATGGACGCCAACCTCAACAGACTTGAGGCCGTGGCCGTCGAGGGCCTTCCCGAACTGGCCAAAGGCGACAACGAAGTCTCTTTCCTCTGTGAAGTGGATCCAGAAGCGGAACACCTGCCTGTAGTAACCCTGCGTTATATCACCCGCAACCCCTTCTTCCTGATTCATCCTTACAAATGATGGCGATTAATGTTTATAATACTTATTAATTAGGATGTATCGATAAGTAATCATAACCTATTTTTGTACCCCTCTAAAATCTTAATTCTTAATTCCTAATTCTTAATTTAAATTATGGTTACCCTCGATAAACTCAATATAGGTCAATCCGCCCGCATCAAGGCCGTCGACGGAGAAGGTTCGCGCCGTCAGCATTTCCTCGACATGGGTGTCATCCCCGATGCCATCGTGAAACTGGTGAAGTTCGCTCCTCTGGGCGACCCGATGGAGGTGCTCATCCATGGCTATTCACTCACCCTCCGTGTCGCCGACGCCAAACTCATCGAGGTGGAGCCGGGCGCCGAAGAGGAACCTGCCAGCTTCTTGAATACAGACCGCCTCTATATCTCTGCTCTTCACGACCATAACGCCCACCCAGGTCTGGGTGAAGAGGGTATCTATCACGACAAGACCCATGAGAGTCCCCTCCCCAAAGGCACCAAGCTGACCTTTGCCCTCGCGGGACAGCAGAACTGCGGCAAGACCACCTTGTTCAACCAACTGACGGGCGCCAACCAGCATGTGGGTAACTTCCCTGGCGTCACCGTCGACCGCAAGGACGGTGTCATCAAAGGCCATCCCGAGACCTTGGTCACCGACCTCCCGGGCATCTACTCCCTGTCACCCTACACCGCCGAGGAGATGGTGTCGCGACAGTTCATCATCCAAGAGAAACCAAAAGCCATCATTAATATCGTAGATGCCAACAACATCGAACGCAACCTCTACCTGACCATGCAGCTGATGGAGCTGGGTGTGCCTATGGTGCTGGCACTCAATATGATGGATGAAGTGCGCAACAACGGCGGTACCATCCTCTTGAACGAGATGGAACGTATCTTGGGACTGCCTGTAGTGGCGATCTCCGCCGCCAAAAACGAGGGTATCACCGAGTTGGTGGAACACGCCATCCACATCGCACAATATCAGGAGGCGCCTGTCCGTCAGGACTTCTGCGACAAAGACGACCATGGCGGCGCCGTACACCGTTGCCTGCACAGCATCATGCACCTCATCGAGGACCATGCGCAACGTGCCGACATCCCGGTGCGTTTCGCGGCCTCCAAACTCATCGAAGGCGATGTGACGGTGCTCGACGCACTGAAGCTCTCACAAAACGAGAAAGAGACACTCGAACATCTCATCGTACAGATGGAGGAGGAGCGAGGCCTCGACCGTGCCGCGGCTATGGCAGAGATGCGTTTCACCTTCATCAAAAGGCTGTGCCAACAGACTGTGGTGAAACCCAAAGAGAGCAAGGAATACCAACGCAGCCGCCGCATCGACCGCATCTTGACGGGCAAATGGACCGCCATCCCGATCTTCATCCTGGTGATGGTGGCTGTCATCTACTTGTCTATCGACGCACTTGGAGCGCCGTTGCAAGACCTGCTCGACAGGGGTATCACCTGGCTCGCCGATGTGTGTGGCAACGCCTTGGCCCGTTGGGACGTCAACCCCGCCGTACAGTCGTTGGTTGTCGACGGCATCTTCGGCGGCGTAGGCAGCGTGATCAGCTTCGTGCCTATCATCATCCTGCTGTTCTTCTTCCTGAGTCTGCTCGAGGACAGCGGCTATATGGCGCGCGTGGCCTTTGTGAGCGACAGCTTCCTGCGTAAGCTGGGTCTCACCGGCCATAGCATCGTGCCGATGCTCATCGGCTTCGGCTGCACCGTGCCCGCCGTGATGGCCACCCGCACCCTGCACTCCACCCACGACCGCTGGCGCACCATCCTGCTGACACCCTTCATGAGCTGCTCGGCCAAGATTCCTATCTACGGGTTCTTCACCAGCATGTTCTTCCCTGGTCACGGCGGCGTGGTATTAATTTGTTTATATTTATTAGGTATTATTGTAGGAATATTTATTGCTTTATTTACCAAATGGTTTGGCAAGAAGGCCGATGTGGCGCCTTTCGTGATGGAGTTGCCCAACTATCGTCTGCCGAGTGCCAAGAATGTCGCCCATTTGCTGTGGGACAAGACGAAGGACTTCATCCAGCGTGCTTTCACGGTGATCTTCATTGCGACCTTGGTCATTTGGTTCCTGCAGACCTTCAACTTCCATTTCCAGATGGTGGAGAACGGCGAGGGGAGCATGCTTGCCAACGTGGCTGGTTGGATCGCCCCTGTATTCCGTCCCTTGGGACTGGGCAACTGGCAGGTGGTCACGGCTCTCATCAGCGGTTTCATGGCCAAGGAGAGTGTGGTAGCCACCCTTGAGGTGCTGAATGCCATGCCGTTGTTTACCACGGTCACTTCGATCTCGATGCTGGTGTTCTGCCTGCTCTACACGCCTTGTGTGGCCGCCATGGCCTCGGTGCGCCGTGAGTTGGGCACCAAGTGGATGCTGTTCATCATCGCCTTCCAGTGTGTGGTCGCTTGGGTTGTTGCTTGGATCGCCTATCTCGTCGCTAATGCCATTATCGGATGAATTTTGCCTCTTATATAGTGCTTTTAGTAGTGCTAGGCCTGGTGGTCCTGGCGGTGATTGCCTTGCGCAAAGGCAGAGGCAGTTGCTCCTGTGGTAACGGAGAAAAAAAAGCAGGAGGCAAGTGTGCCTCCTGTAGTGTGGAGTGCCCATTGAAGGGAATGAGGAATTAGGAATTAAGAATGCGGAATTAGGAATGCGGAATTAACCTCCGGTAGGCAATAATTCCGCATTCCGCATTCTTAATTCCTAATTATTTCGGTGCGTTTTTGAGGATATCGCAGAGAAAGTCCCAGAACATTTGGGCGGTCTTGATTTCCAAACGCTCGTCAGGGCTGTGTACGCCGCGGAGGGTGGGGCCGAAACTAATCATGTCCATGCCCTTGATCTTGTCGCCGATGAGGCCGCATTCCAGTCCGGCGTGGATGGCGCGCACCTTCGGGTCTTTGCCGAAGCGTTTCTTGTAGACTTTCACGGCGATGTCGCAGATCTTCGACTTGGGGTTGGGGGTCCAGCCCGGATAGCCGTCGGTGTGTTCCACGTCGGCGCCGGCGAGGTTGAAGACGGTCTCCACCATGTTGGCGACGTTCACCTTGGCGGAGTCGATGGAGCTACGCTGTGAGGTCTGGATGAAGAAGTAGCCTTCTCTCTTCTTGCAGGAGGCGAGGTTGGTGGAGGTCTCCACGAAGTTCGGTATGGTCTGCGACCACTCGATGACGCCGTGCGGGCAGGCATAGAGTGCGTTGAGCAACTCGAACTGCGACAGCTCGTCGATGACCACGTCGGGTTGGATCTCGGCTTTCTCGGCGACCACGGTGATGCCTGGGTCGGCCACCTGGTATTCGTTCTTGAAGTTGGCTTCCATCTCCTTGCAGAAGTTCACGAAGTCATCGCAGCATTCGTTGGGCAGATAACCCACTGCCGTGGCTTCACGGGCGATGGCGTTGCGGAGGTTGCCGCCTTGGAAGTCGTAGAGTGCGAAGTCGTAACGGCTGGTGGCTTCAAAGAGGATGCGGGTCAGCAGCTTGTTGGCGTTGGCCAGGTTCTTGTTGATGTCGTCGCCGCTGTGACCGCCTTTGAGGCCTTTCACGGTGACGCGGTAGGCGGTAGCTTCTTCCGGAGCGGGCTCCAGGTCGTACCACATCTTGACGATGGTGTCCATGCCGCCGGCGCAGCCGATGAAGATCTCGCCTTCGTCTTCGGAGTCGAGGTTGAGCAGGATGCGGCTCTTCATGTGTTTCGGATCGAGGGCCATGGCGCCGGTGAGACCGGTCTCTTCGTCCACGGTGAAGATGCACTCCAGCGGACCGTGTTTGACCTTCGGGTCAGCGATGATGGCCAGTGCGGCGGCGACGCCGATGCCGTCGTCAGCGCCGAGGGTGGTGCCGTTGGCATGCAGCCATTCGCCCTTGATGACGGCCTCGATGGGGTCGTTCTCAAAGTCGTGGACCTTGTCGCCGTTCTTCTCGCACACCATGTCCATGTGGGCCTGGAGGGCGATCATCTTGCGGTCTTCCATGCCTTTGGTGGCCGGCACGGTCATGATGATGTTACCGCATTTTTCTTTCACATATTTCACTTTATGGTCCTTGGCCCATTTTTCAAGATATTGGACCATTTTACCTTCTTTCTTGGAGGGACGCGGCACACCGAGGATGCCTTGGAATTCCTTCCACATGCCCGCAGGGGCGAGTTTTAAGATGCTTTCGTTCATTTGTACTATGTTTTAGTTGTTAATGTTCAGTTGGTTGGGGCTTCGCGATATAACCCCTGAGGCACTGCATAACTCCCTTCGGTCGTTACGAATGTGCCTCAGAGGTTACATCGCTTCGCTCCCTCGCAATAGCGCTATGGTTTCTATAGGATTCTCTGACTTAAACACTGCATTCCCCGCCACCAAGATATCAGCTCCAGCCTCATAAAGTGCAGCGGCATTTTGGGTATTGACGCCACCATCCACTTCGATCATGGTGTCAAGTCCTTGGTCTTCGATCATGGCTTTCAGTCGGCGGATCTTTCCAAAGGTGCGCTCGATGAACTTCTGTCCCCCGAAACCAGGGTTGACGCTCATCAGCAAAACGAGGTCGAGGTCGCCGACGATGTCTTCCAGCACGGCAACGGGGGTGTGCGGATTCAGCACTACGCCAGCCTTCACGCCGAGGGCCTTCAGCTGCTGCACGGCACGATGGATATGGGTACTGGCCTCATAATGGAAGGTGATGATGTCGGCGCCTGCCTTCACGAAAGCCTCGAAGTACTTCTCCGGCTCCACAATCATCAGGTGGACATCCAAAGGCTTCTCAGCTTGCTGGCTGATGGCCTGCACCACGGGGATGCCAAAGCTGATGTTGGGCACGAAGCGGCCATCCATGATGTCGCAGTGGAACCAGTCGGCCTCGCTACGGTTGACCATGTCGATATCTCTTCCAAGGTTGAGGAAATCAGCGGAGAGCAGGGAAGGGGCGAGAAGTTTCATAGATATAAGTTAAAAGATAAAAGATAAGAGTTTTATTGTGGCAAATATAAAAAAAAGTGCCTCGTGAGAGGCACTTTTTTTCAAAAAACTTAACCGAGATAACTTTTAAGGATCTTGCTTCTGCTCGTGTGTTTCAATCTACGAATAGCCTTTTCCTTAATCTGACGCACACGTTCACGCGTCAAGTCAAACTTTTCTCCAATCTCCTCCAAAGTCATCGGGTGGCTGCCGTTGAGTCCGAAATAAAGACGGACCACATCGGCCTCACGCGGTGTCAGCGTGGAGATGGCTCGGTCAATTTCCTTGCGTAACGACTCGTACAGAAGCTCCGTCTCAGGAGTGGGTGCCTCTTCGCTCTTCAAGACATCGTACATGGTGTTGTCCTCGTCCTGAATCAGCGGGGCGTCCATCGAGATGTGACGTCCGGCATTCTTCATTGACTCTTTCACCTCTGCCTCCGTGATCTCCAGGACCTCGGCAATCTCCTCTGCGTTGGGTTCACGCTCATACTCTTGCTCCAGCTTAGCGTAAGCTTTGTTGATTTTGTTGATGGAACCGATCTTGTTCAGAGGGAGACGAACAATACGTGACTGTTCAGCCAAAGCCTGCAGGATGGATTGACGAATCCACCACACGGCATAGGAGATGAATTTGAAACCTCTGGTCTCATCGAAACGTTGTGCGGCTTTTATCAGCCCCAGGTTACCTTCGTTGATTAAGTCGGGAAGACTAAGGCCCTGGTTCTGATACTGTTTTGATACGGAGACGACGAAGCGTAGGTTGGCTTTGGTAAGCTTTTCCAATGCCACTTTGTCGCCTTGCTTGATACGTTGCGCCAATTCAACTTCTTCTTCAGCTGAAATCAGCTCAACCTTACCAATCTCTTGCAGGTACTTGTCGAGAGACGCGGTCTCGCGGTTGGTAACCTGCTTCGTAATCTTTAACTGCCTCATTTATAACGTGTTGGTTAACCAAAATTAGTTCTTGTGGTTGCCGCCGTTGCCGTGGCCGTGACCGGAGTGGCCATGACCACCGCCATTGCGGTTGCCGCCTTCGCCTTTATTGGGACGAGGGCCGTTGTTTGGACGAGGGCCGTTGCCGCCTTTCTTCTCCACATAGCCTTCCGGCTTGGGCAGCAGCTCTCTGCGTGACAGGCGGAGCTTGCCGGTCTTGCTGTCGATCTCGATCAACTTGACATCGATCTCATCACCTTCCTTCAAGCCGGTCTCTTCCATCGTGTTGAAACGTTCCCAAGCGATCTCAGAGATGTGCAGCAGGCCGTCCTTGTTGGGCAGGATCTCGACAAAAGCGCCGAAAGCCATGATGGAGACGATCTTGCCGTGATAGACCTCGCCGACCTCAGGCACAGCGACGATGCCTTTGATCTTGGCCTTGCAGGCTTCGATGTCGGCTTTGTTCTGAGAAGCGATCTCGACAATGCCTTTCTCCTCGTCTTCGGTGATGGTGATGACGGTGTTGGTGGTCTTCTGGAGCTCCTGGATGACCTTTCCGCCAGGTCCGATGACGGCGCCGATGAAGTCCTTCGGGATGAAGATCTTCTCGATTCTGGGGACGATTTCCTTATAGTCGGCACGAGGCTCGCTGATGGTCTTGGCCATCTCGTCGAGGATGTGCAGACGGCCTTGGCGGGCCTGTTCGAGGGCTTCGGTGAGGACCTCGTAGCTGAGGCCGTCGACCTTGATGTCCATCTGGCAGGCGGTGATGCCGTCGCGGGTGCCGGTGACCTTGAAGTCCATGTCGCCAAGGTGGTCCTCGTCGCCAAGGATGTCGGTCAGGATGGCGTATTTGCCGGTCTCACTGTCGGAGATCATG
This sequence comes from uncultured Bacteroidia bacterium, assembly GCA_902801465.1. GTDB lineage: Bacteria > Bacteroidota > Bacteroidia > Bacteroidales > F082 > Limimorpha. The sequence continues at coordinate 19,273 of CADCIH010000007.1, forward strand.
CCCATGGCCACGCCAGCGACGGGCTTGCGCATCGGCACGCCGGCGTCCATCAGGGCCAAGCAACCACCGCAAACGGAGGCCATGGAGGAGGAGCCGTTCGACTCGAGGATGTCGCTCACGATACGGACGGTGTAAGGCATGGTCTCGTCGTGGGGCACCATCGACTTGAGAGCGCGCTCAGCGAGGTTGCCGTGACCGATCTCACGACGGCTGGTGCTACGTGCTGCCTTGGCCTCACCAGTGGCGAAGCCGGGGAAGTTATAGTGCAGGGTGAAGTTCTTGGTGCCTTCCACCACAGCGCCGTCGATAGTCTGCTCGTCGAGCTTGGTGCCGAGGGTGACGGTCACCAGGGCCTGGGTCTCACCACGGGTGAACACGGCGGAGCCGTGAGCCGAGGGGAGGATGTCGACTTCCGTCCAGATAGGACGCACCTGGTTGAGTTGACGGCCGTCGAGACGGATGCGCTTGTCGAGCACGGCGTTACGCACAGCTGAACGCTGCACATCGTGGAAATAACGGGCAGCCAGCGGCTTCACGGTCTCAAGCTCTTCTTCGGTGTATTTTTCAAGATATTTGTCGAGGATACCCTTGAACGTGTCTTCACGCAGGTGCTTGTCGGCGCAACCTGACAGGGCGAAGTCGTAGCAAGCCTGGTAGCAGGCCTCCTGCACTTCGGCACGGATGGTCTCGTCGTTGACCTCATGGCAGTATTCTCTCTTGGCCTTGCCGACCTTCTCCATCAGCTCGATCTGTGCCTGGCACTGGATCTTGATGGCTTCGTGGGCGGCCTTCAGAGCGCCGAGCATCTCTTCTTCGGAGACCTCTTTGCACTCGCCTTCCACCATGCAGATGTCCTTCATGGAGGCGGCCACCATCAGCTCGAGGCGGGCTTCCTCCTGTTGCTCGAAGGTGGGGTTGATGACATACTCGTCACCGATGAGGGCGACGCGCACCTCGGAGATGGGACCGTGGAACGGGATGTCGGAGACGCTGATGGCAGCGGAGGCGGCCAGGGCGGCGAGGGCATCGGGAGCCACGTTCTTCTCGGCGGAGAGCAGGTTCACCTGCACGATGGTCTCGGCATGATAGTCATCCGGGAACAAGGGACGCAAAGCGCGGTCGATCAAACGGGAGATGAGCACCTCGTAGTCGGAGGGCTTGGCTTCACGCTTGAAGAAACCACCGGGGAACTTGCCGGCGGCATAGTATTTTTCACGGTAATCGACTGACAGCGGGAAGAAGTCCGTTTCCGGAGCGACTTCGGTGGCTGAGCAGACGGTGGCAAGGAGGACGGTGTCGCCGCAACGAAGCAGCGCGGAACCATCGGCTTGCTTGGCATAACGGCCGGTGTTAATGCTGATTTCCTGACCGTTAGGCATCTTTATGATTTGAGTAATTCCTTCTGGACCCATAGTTAATTCTTGTTTCTTCTTTCTTCTTTTCTAAATAGCAAAAGAAAGGCAATAGGGTCTATTGCCTTTCTTGGATTTCCGCTTAGGCAGCGTGAAAGTGAATTACTTTCTGATGCCCAGTTCCTTGATGATGGTGCGGTATCTTTCGATGTCAGTTCTCTTTAAATAATCGAGAAGTTTTCTTCTCTTACCTACTAAACGAACCAACGCGCGCTTGGCCGCCACATCCTTGTGATGCTCTTTCGTTTGTTCAGTCAAATGCTTAATCCTGTAGGAGAACAAAGCGATTTGGCCTTCTGCTGAACCAGTATCGGCAGCGCTCTTGCCGTATTGGCTGAAAATCTCTGATTTCTTTTCTGCAGTCAAATACATAATTAATACTTCTTTACTTTTTACTTTAAACTTTTCTAAATGGGCTGCAAAATTACAACAATTTTTGATATGGTGGTGATGTTTTTATAATTTTTTTTCTACCGATGTGGCACCCCGATGGGGTGCGGATGGTCTTTGGGGTTATTGTTTGATTTACCGATGTGGCACCCCGATGGGGTGCACCTACCATGTTGCCATATTGCCATGTTACCATATTACCCGGTTTCCCAGGGCGTTGCCCTGGGCTATTTGCTTTTGGCCCTTCGGGCCGCCTTGCTTCCTAATTCTTAATTCTTAATTCTTAATTCCTAATTCCTAATTCCTAATTCTGATGCCCATTCATCGCTATGGCCCTCCGCTTCGACTCTTCCATCACCTCTTTGGCCTGTTGTTGAAGCCAGCGTTCCTCGTCTGTCTCAGGTGTCAGCGTGATGCCATGAGGCTTGGAATGATGGTTCTCGTCCAGATACGAGAAGGTGGCGAAACCGTCGGCGGCGGTCTTCTCGGGCTCGCGGCTGCGGTACATCTTGGTGTAAACGGTGAGGGTCGAGCGCCCCACGTGGATCACCTTGCTCTCGAAGGTGACGATGTCGCCAGCGAAAATGGGGAATTTGTAATCGATGCCGTGAAGCACTAGAAGAACTGTGTCCTTGGTGTCGACATATTGTGCCACGGCGAAATAGGAACTTTCCAAAAACCATTCGGCGCATCTTCCAGCGAAGAAGGTCTGATGGTGGTTGAGGTCGGAAAGCTTGATTAAACGTTGTGAATAGGTTGCTTTCATAGTGGGGGCAAAGGTAAGAAAAAAACGGAAAACGGAGAACGGAAAACGGAAAGTTGTATTAATTTTGCGGTATGGAAGAACATCACCCTCTGGAACCTTTCCTGCCTGAGAACGCCAAAGTGCTTTTCTTGGGTAGCTTTCCGCCGCCGCGACAGCGTTGGTGCATGGATTTCTATTACCCGAACTTCCAGAACGACCACTGGAGGATCGAAGGTGCGGTGTGGTTCAACGACAAGAACCATTTCGTCGATTTGGAACAGAAGTGTTTCAACAAGGAGAAAATCGTTGAATTCTTATATGAAAAAGGTATCGCCTTGTACGATACGGCTCAAGTGGTCCGAAGGCTGAAGGACAACGCTTCCGATGCTTTCCTGGAAATTGTGGAGCCCACCGACTTGAGGGCTTTGCTTCGTCAGATTCCCCAATGTCATGCCATCGCCACCACAGGCGAGAAGGCGACAGGGGAGGTGTGTCGCTATTTCGGGGTGGAGCGGATTCCTGCCTTGGGCAGCGTCACCGAACTGGAACCAGGTCTGTTGTTGTATCGACTGCCATCATCGTCACGAGCTTATCCTTTGGCCTTCGAGAAGAAGGTTGAGGCGTATCGTAAGATGTTTGAGAAGGTTTTTAAAGAAAGTAGTTTATGCTGACGGAAAACACCATGGAACGGTTGCGCATTCTCACCGAGTCGGCGAAGTACGACGTGTCGTGCTCGTCGAGTGGTACGGTGCGGAGCGGCAAGAAAGGCATGGTGGGCAACACCGTGGGCGGGGTCGGCATCTGTCACTCGTTTGCCGATGATGGGCGCTGCATCTCACTCCTTAAGGTGATGCTGACTAACAGTTGCATGTACGACTGCGCCTATTGTGTCAACCGTCGCTCCAACGACATCCCTCGGGCGACGCTCTCCGTCACGGAATTAGTGGACATCACGATGGAGTTTTATCGCCGCAACTACATCGAGGGACTCTTTCTTTCAAGTGGTGTGGTGCGGAACCCCGACTATACCATGGAGCGTCTGGTGGCCATCGTCAGAAAGCTGCGCACGGAGCACCGTTTCAACGGTTATATCCACCTGAAGAGCATCCCAGGCGCCTCGCAAGAACTGCTTAGCCAGGCGGGATTGTATGCCGATCGCATGAGCGTGAACATCGAGATTCCCAAAGAAGAGTCGCTGAAGCTGCTTGCCCCAGAAAAAGACCATCAGAGCGTGTTTCAGCCGATGAAACTCATCCAACAAGGGGTGTTAGAGAACAAGGAGGACCGTCGCCACTTCCGCCATGCCCCTCGTTTCGTCCCTGCTGGACAATCCACCCAGATGATTGTTGGGGCGACGAAAGAGACGGATTGTGACATCCTTACCATGTCGTCAATGCTCTATGGCCAGCCCACCATGCGTCGCGTGTATTATTCCGGCTACGTCAGCGTGAACACCTATGACTCGCGTCTGCCTGTGCTGAAACAACCGCCCTTGGTTCGTGAGAACCGGCTTTATCAGGCCGACTGGCTGCTGCGTTTCTATCAGTTCAAGGTGGAGGAGATCGTGAACGACCAATTCCCCGACTTGGATTTGGAAATTGACCCTAAGTTGTCATGGGCGTTGCGCCATCCCGAGGTCTTTCCTGTGGACGTCAACACCGCTGACTATGAGATGCTGTTGAGGGTGCCGGGTCTCGGCGTGAAATCGGCGATGCTCATTGTAAACTCGCGCCGTTACGCAAAGCTCACCTCTTACGACCTCAAGAAGATCGGTGTAGTGATGAAGAAAGCCAAGTATTTCATTACCTGTCATGAGCTTGCTTCACCACTTTTTGGGACGATACTCGGTGTCAATGAGTTGCGTCCCGAACGCTTGCGCGCGATGTTGGTCTCGCCGCAGGAACGCAAATTGGCTGAAAAAGAACAACAACTGACCCTTGACTTTGGCGTATGACGGTTTACACTTTTGACGGGACTTTGGACGGGTTGTTGACGGCCGTCTTTGATGCCTTTGAGCGGCATGAGCAGCCGGAACAGCTCTTGACCACGGGCGATGCTTTGCCGTTGTTCTGCGAGCAGCTCCATGAAGTGATGACCGATGAGGCTAAGGCTCGAAGGGTGTGGACAGGCCTGGAGAAGAGGCTCTCGCGCGAGGCATTGCACCTGATTTCGGTTAGCTGGCTCTCTGAGTTGCCAGAGCTGTACAATCCCTTGTTCAACTATGTATGCAAGACCTTCCGCCTGCCTCCTGGCGAGAAGAGCATTGAGCGCAACTTCGCCGATCCCGATGTGCTTGCCGTGACCAACATTGCCCGAAAGGTGCTTCACGAGCAGCTCCGCATGAAACAGTTCATCCGTTTCCAGAAGGCCAAAGACGGCACCTATCTCGCCGTGGTCTCGCCCGACCATAACGTGCTGCCCCTCATCATCGAACATTTCCGCGACCGTTTCAACGACCAGCCCTGGCTCATCTACGATGCCAAGCGCCATTATGGTTATTATTATGAAGGGGCTGACAAACCTATTCGGGTCACTTTCGAGGATGAGACCACCGTGCCCTTCACCCTCGCCGATGGCAAGCTGAGCGATGATGTCTTGAGCAGCGACGACCATCTGATGCAGGAGCTATGGCGCACCTATTTCAAGGCCATCTGTATCCGTGAGCGCATGAATCCCCGCAAGCAGCTCAAAGACATGCCGCGAAGGTATTGGAAGTATATGACGGAGAAGCAAGGGTAGGGGAGAGCTCGAGTGCTTGTGCTCCAAGAATGACCCTATATTGCTGAATAGGCTTTTTAGTTGATCCACTCAAAGCTTCTCATCACTTGCTCAAAATCATCAGCCCACAAATCTGTTTCTTTTTCCCTATAGGATATTATCATCTTTACAAATCTGTAATCGTCTTGGAAAAGAAGCACTCTGCAATATACTGGAATTGAAGTGTCGAAGTTGACGCCAGTTCTCCTATAGGTTACTAAGATAGCGTTAGCATTGTTGATTCGTACCCATTCACGGCTGAATGTGCCCATTAACCTACCAGCGGGACCAATTTCCTCGGACACCATTTCACTCAGAAGTTGCTCGTATTCCCGATCAAACGGTTCAGTTTCGTCCCTCTTCAAGAAATCACCATGATCTCCTTCTAGATAGTAGAACATGATTCGGCAGTATTTTTCTTTAGCTTCAGGCTTCATGTCACATAGCCCTTTTTGATTGAAAATAACCGTGTTATCTTGGATTTGCAGCATGCCCTTGCTAGCTAGATTCCTGCCGTATGGACTGTCTTTTCTCTGTTTTTCAACGGTAATAGGTACGGAGATTTTGAGTGCATTGAAAAAAGTTTGGTCTTTCCAATGTTTGGGATCTCCTTTCGCAATGTGTGGTAATGTCCTTAACGCAACAGCTTCATTGGAAGTGGCAGACACTTGGTTGGAAACTGAGTAAGCCGTTGATGTGATTTCTTGATTTGTGGGTGGATTTTGGTTGGCAATACACGTTCTGACTACCAAAGCGACTAAGGTCATTATGATACCTCCGATAACGTAGCCTTTCATTCTTTCCCAAGCTCCTTTTGCCGCTTTTTTGGAGTTGTGTTTTAATGCGGCATAGAACTCGCGGACATATTCTTCAGCGGCTTTTCTGGCTGCTTTGATATCTTCTTTCAAGGTTTCGTCTTTGATGTTGTAGTCGCCTACACCTTCGTCCTTTTTGGGGTGTTCATATCTGGCGGAGTTGAACTTGTTGTATTCGGCATCATACCTATCTCTTGTAACCGAATCCTTCAAGATGTTGTAGGCCTCGTTGATGTCTTGCATCATCGCCGTTGTATCCATTCCTGGATTTCTATCGGGATGCCAATGCATCGATTGTGCGCGGTAAGCCTTCTTTATTTCATCCGAAGTGGCATCGGATATGATGCCCAGTATCTTGTAATAATCCTTGAACATGAACGTGAGTTCCGTGTATTTGTTCTATTGCTTATCAAGATGGTTATCCTCGTTTTGGTCCTTTTTCCAGACGGCACGAATGGCCCCAATCAAGCCAGCGACGATAATCAAGCCAAGGATTCCTGGTGTGCTGTGTCCGCTGTCGCCACGAACGCCAACTATGATTCCGAAAATGGCAATAAAAGCGACGATGATTACAATGGTTACGATGATTTTTGATGCTTTACCCATGATTGAAATGTTTTTGCGTTGATAATTGTTGTTTGTGCCGCAAAAATACTTCAACCTGTTTTGCGCATCAGACTTTTACAAGGCTTGCAAATCCACTAATTCACGAGGCAAGGTGATTTTCTTTGGCTCTCCACGCTTGCCTGTAATGTAGTAATGTTGAGCGTAGGTTGTATCGAAATGTTTCACGAATGCTTCGCGTATTCTTGAACATTTTTCGTTGATGGAGTTCTTGGTCGGGTCGGTAATGTCACCAATGCTGTTAAGTATGTTTTCTTCAATCTCTCTGTTGCCTACACGCTTGTATATTTCAAGTAATTCAGGGAAGAAATTGTTCAATTGTTTAAAATGTATTCCTTCCGGGTGTTGCAGAAACAAGAAGAATACCGCTTTGGGGAGAGGCTGCATGGTGATTTCAGTGTTGTTGTAATCAGGAAGGAATATCCTATAATCTTTATCAACAACCAAACGGCTTAATGTGGGGCATTCTTCGACAAGTTCATGCAAAAGGTGTAGTTGAACACCTCTTTTCCGCAATTCGATGATTCTTTGCCGTATTTCAACTGTCAAATCATCAATGCTTTTGTCTGCAAACAAGATGTTGTCGTTGCCATCATTGAAATAATGGTCGGCAACATCATCTTTGTTTTTGGGTTTTGACAAGGCATTGAAAGATGTCCCGGCTTCACCTCGATAACTGAATGTGAGATGTTTCAGATAATTCTCAAATTGGTCGGAGAGCGGAATGGATGAATCAGCAACCAGCGGTCGATAGGTGTAATAGTAGTTGCTGGGATTCTCGGCCTCCATCCGAACGAAATGGATCAAAGCTGAACCTTCAATGCTTCCAGAAAGAATGTGACTTTTCAGCGTTTCAACAGTGAGATTGCCATTCACAAACGAGGATTCTTGTCCCAAAAAAGGAAACATGTAATGAAGTGCTTCTTTGGAAACCTCTTGGCCGCATAGCTTTGGCAAATAGATGAAAGTCGCCTTTTTTGAAAGGAACTGCTGCTGGATTTCCTCATAGTGTTCTTGGATATACCCATTGATGGCGGGGTCATATTCGTTCTCCACATAAATCACATCGTGGACATCGGGGGTGAAGGGGAGGTTGAGGTCGAATAGGAGAAATGTTTGTTCATTGGCCGTATCTTTCTGCTCGGCCAAAGAAACGACTCTTCTGCGCTTTGTCTTTCTAACACGCTTGAAAAACAACAAGGCAAGAAGGATAGCAGCGAATGTGGCAAGTGTCAGGATGAAGGTGGACATGCTGATATAAAATTATAATCCCCAATATGCTTTCGATGCTTCAAACCAGGCTTCTCTACTCGAAATCTCATTATCCTTTTGCTCCCGAGTCAAATTTGGATTACTTTCAATATTGCGTTTCATTTGCGCTTTGAAAAACTCCATTGTTTCTCTTGCTTGGTCTTTAGTGATGAATCGGCCACCAAACATGTTGTATAAGAACTCTGCAAATCCTTGTGAATGTGCAGCCATTTCTAATTGATGCATCAATGCTTTTTCGTTATCGTTCATGTTTTTAATGGGTCATTTCTAGATTTTCAACCCTCAAAATTACAACTTTTTCTCAATCAGTTACCACAAAAAATTGTTAGCACAAAGCGATTTGGTAATTTGTCGAATACAATCGACGTGCAAACTGCACTTTGCAAAAACCGGGGAAATTGTCAGGTGGAGGTGAAAAAACTTGAAAAATTGTTTTGAAAATTATGAAAATAACTGAAAATCAATGATTTGATTATTATTGTTTGCTGTTATTAAGGATTCTACTTTTTCTATTGCCCTAATCGAAACAAAGCATTAACTTTGTGATACCGTTAATATTGACGGAAATCAATAAAGACAGAGAGGAGGTGGAAAATGGCAATTTTAGATTTTGTAAATTATATTCCATACGAGGGATTTCCGTATCTTTGGGTAAATGGCAAAGAGTTTCATTGGAATGGATATTTTTGGGAATATGTTGGATGGTAGAAGAGATGCGAGAGGGTTTGGAAACAGCAAAAATCCTCTCGCCTTTTTTATTCTTCTTCAAGTAAATCCCACATTTCTTCTTTCAGCATCTTTTTGAAATTATCCTTGCTTCCTTTTGGAATGATTATTTGTTTCAGTGAACTACATCCCCAAAAAGCATCGCAGTTTATATACCCGACAGAATCAGGAATTACGATTTTTTGTAATGATACACAATTATAAAACACCAAATAACCAATACTCCTTATAGAATTTGGAATAGCAATTTGCGAAAGGCTTAAACAATCAGAGAAAGCATATTCGGCAATATAATCAACAGAGTTCGGTATGATAATTCGTCTTAATGATTTACAACCACTAAAAGCATGTTCACCAATTGTCTTAACTGAATCAGGTATCGTTAAACAATCTTCCTCACCTGTATATGAAATGAGTGATTTCCCCCAAATCAACATTCCTCTTTGAACGATAAAATGTGGTGACTTAGACTTTAATTCTATTTTATTACACCTAAGGAAAGGATTTGAAAGTATACATTCAACAGATTCTGGTATAATAAATTCTTCCAGCGATGAACAACCACAAAAAGTATGATATCTAATGATTTTAATTGAATCAGGCAAGGTAATATGCTGTAAAGACGGACATCCATGAAAAGCAGCGTCCCCAATCCTCCTAACCGAATTAGGGATTATAATACTTTGTAATGATTCACAATTGGAAAAAGCACTACTTTCAATCAATTTTAATGATTTAGGTAGTGTTATATTGTTTAATTTTTTGCATCCGTAAAAAGCATTGGGCCCAATATCCGCAACAGAATTAGGAATTGTTATTTGCTTTAAAGAACAATAAATATTTTCATAATCTTTACGGCTAAAGGCATCAGCACAAATAACTATTGTGCCTTCTTTTATAGAATAAGAATCAAGTTCATAGTTATTGCATCTCAATAATCGTTTACCATCTTTACTATATAAAACTCCATAATTATCTTCGGTTGCATTATTAATATCTTCTTTGGTGGGGATACTAAAGAATTGTCCTACCCAAAAACAAAGTATTTGCGCTGTCCATGCCTTATCAGAATTAAATGCATATTTGTTAAAGAACTGATAAAAATAGGAATTGCCATTTAATAATGAGCAAAATCTTTTCATTCGATTGTCATTGTCAGAATTACTGAAATATGGTCCAACACACACGAATTGATTGTACTCATCGATATCTTCGAAAAAAGGATCGTCTACCCATGTATCATAGTAAATAAGTTGATTTTGTATTACTTTAGTTAGTGTTTCTAATCTAAAATCCAAATCCAAAACATTAGATAAAATGTGAAGTTTGGGATTGTCATCGTCACAAAAAACCACCTCGTTATTTAATTCGTCAAAGGTTTTATTGATCGTTCTGATTTCAGCATTCGGAAAGAACACAGAAACATGAAGTGCAGCCCTTTTCAAGCAGATTTCGGAAGGTTCAATCAAGGTAATGGTTTTGACCTTTTGTTCATAACCATTTTCACGAAGGAAATCCGCATAACACATTGTTCCCAAAGCTTGCCCACAGCCGTAGTCAATAATATTGATTTCTGGTTGTTCAAGGAATTCTTCTGGCAGTTTACCAAAAGCGTAATTCAGTTTGGCTTGGTGCATCTTGCCGAAAGCGAATAAGTAGGCGGTCATTTGTGGCTCGGAGTCCAAAATGTCAATGCCTCGGTTCAAGGCTTCAAAGAGTTCATCCTGCAAGGCTTGCGGCAGTTCGCGGTAGAATTTGGTGGACAAATCCCTCACTTTGTCGAAAGTAGGATTGTCCATGTATTTCAGCTTGTAAGCGTAATTGGTGTTTTGTTCTATTATCATGGAGGGTCTTTTTTTGTTGTTTTAGAGTTACAGTGATTGTGATTGCAATAGTTTTTTCGCAAAAGAAGCTGCTGTAAATACACAAATACTAGGATCTTCCCTGAACCCTGCGAAGAGGATTCCATAGACAGTATTATCTTTCAGTAAAGGGCTACCGCTACTTCCTCCTTCGGTCGGATGGATAGTGTCGGCACTTGTTTGCCATCCGAAAAAGTTGCCTTTAAACAGATCGTTATCAACAACTAATCCTATGGCATGATGCCAGGTGTTTTTATAATAATAACAAGAGATAAGCGTGTCACCCATGATGGGAAGTTCCGTATTAAGTATTAATGGGCTTTTTGCTCCATCAAATCTATATACTGCAACATCCCCGACGTTTAAATCTCCATATTTGTCGTCATCAACAACTTTTCGATAGATGACTGCATTATCAGGGCGAAGCACCTTCTCTTCATCACCAACTTTTATGTAACCTTTCTCATTTTCGGCTTCCTCAATCACGTGTGCAGCGGTGATGAAGAAGCCATCGATGAAGAAGCCATTGCCTATTTGGCTGACTACGACAGATTCTTTTCCCATTCCCAATATCTTCTCGTATATTGGCACAACGTATTCTTGGTGGTTTTCCATAGCGTCAAAAAATGCTTGAAATGATTTTCATCTCTTTCGGGTGAACATACCCGTCGCATTCAGCCATATCTACGAATAGCGTGCGGACATATTCTTTGTTCTCTCTTGACATCCCTTCAATACAGCGTTTTGCGTGAATATCATCTATGTTGGCGATATCTTCCAAATCATTTATGGTTACACCAAATGCTTTATAGATGCCATCCAAGTACTCCTCCTCTTTAGGGTGAATAATGCCATCGGCTTTCATGATTTTAGATAAAATGGCAATAATCGCATGTTTTTCATTGGTGGTTAATTGCGGGGTCATATCGATTGGGTGTTGAAAAATTGGTGATAAGTGTTGTTGCCGATATTGATTACATAAAGATTCTCTCGCGCTCTTGTGATGGCTGAATAAACAGTCTCCGGGGCTGAGGTCTGGAAAGTCGAATCTATGGATGATGACTCCTCTTCGAGGATGAATATAACAGATGGAGACTCCCATCCTTTAAAGCTTTGAATGGTTGAAAGTTTCAGGCAACGTGTGTCGGTAGTGAACAGTTGTTTTCTGGTGCGGTCAAGAGCTTCAAGATCTCGGTTATATCTCCAGCTGGCAGGGTTGTCATCGGTAACCCGGTGTATTTCTTTTAAATGATCCAGCTGCTCTGTCGTAACAAACGACACCTCTGTTTTTTCTCCAGTCTTTTGTCGATAAACCTGGTCAATGTTTCGCAGCGTCTTTCTCGTCGAAGCCAGCACCACGAAATCACCAACTCCACTGTGACTGTGATTGACAATGTCTATTATTCTATCGATAAGGCTTTCAAAGGAGAAGGAATACCTCATGTCATAATAGGTCACAATCTGAAAGTTGAGGGTGTTTTGCGGCTCTGTTTCCGTCTTTATTTCGTCAGCTGGTAGCCCTGAAAAGAATTGAGTTTGGAAGGAGGTGGCCAGTGAAGCAAGTCTAGGATTGGTAAAGCGTCGCCCAGTATTCAGTTCCCGGTTCCAAACACCGCCAATAACACCCAACAGAATGTCCCCGTTCGTATCAAGAGGGCGATGAAAAACATTCTGTTTTGGGTCGCCAAATACAACAAACTCACCGTTGGGCTCAAGAAGGAAATTTTTCATGACGATCTTTAGCCATTCAGTGGTGTAATCCTGGACCTCATCGACAAAAATAGCGGAGTACCTCTTGTGCTCTTTCGCTTCGGTAAAGAAATCCTGGTCTTCGTAAGAGTTGAACTCTACATGGAGCTGGCATTCCGAAGCTCGTATTCTAAAAAATTGATGATACGGATAGATGTCGATCTTCCCCCACGAAAAATCCTCACGGATTTCTGACAGTCGATATTTTAAGTAATTCGCCAGAGTAATATTGTAGGTCAACACAAGTACATCTCCACCTGTCCGCTTCATGGCGTTGATCGCTCTGAGTGCAAGAACATAAGTTTTGCCCGAACCGGCAACACCACTGATTTTTTGCTGGGTGTCGCGACTCTTCGAAAGAGCGTTTTGTGCGCCTCTGGGCTCTATGCCAGGCTTCCCTTCTTGATAGGAATGCCATGCGGGCGAAATAATATGGGCTAGTTTTCGAACGACAACATTGTCAAAAGCAGGATTATTATATATGAAACCAATCTGTCCAAAAAAACCTTTCGAAACAGCCGATTGGGTTATAAACTCATCGCCGAAAAGAAAGGTGTAATTGCTGTGACTACCCGTAACACCAAAGAACTCATTGACAGCCTCGGTTCCGTTTTTAGTGAAAATAACCGCTTTCTTGATCAGACTGAAGTTCTGTGTGTTTTCGATGGTACTCATCAACAATTCCTCTATGCCTTCTTTGATGCTTGTTTGGCATAGGCTTACCAAATCCAAAGGAGATTGTATAATCTTGTCTCCAGTAGCGATATCGCCGGTCTCCGTCAGTTCACAATCATCAAGATTGTTCTCGAATAGATTGATAATGAGCACGCCTTTGTTTGGCCTAACCACAATGAAGTCCACTGCCACTTCGTTGATTACAGGGTCAATGTAGAGAATATCATCAACCGAAAGAACATTTTGCAACCTCCATGCGACTCTAGCTTTTTGAACGGACATTACGCCGTTCTGAATTTGCAGCTGGAGGTTGTAATCATCAAATGCTTCAAGCCCAGATTCTTCTACCAAGGTCAAGCGGCTCATGTCCAGCGGCATCCCGTTATATACAAAACACCTCGTTAGGCAGGTGTAGGGATGACCTGTTCTTTGGGTTCTGGCAAAACGTACGCTGTCTATTTTGCTGAAGTAGTTTTGCTCGCCAAACACTGAACAAAATTGCTCGATCCTGTAGGCGGCTCCGTTTTTGGGACCAGTGCATATTACGAAGTGTTTTCCGCGAGACGATGCCACCATTCGGGTAATAGCTGCTAGATCTATGGCTTTTACATCAAGAATATTGGAAAAAATGTGGATGACGTTAGAATAGTTGTAACCCACTGAAGTTAATACATACTCAGATTCGTTTTCTTTTGCCGGGAGGAACTTTTTGTAGGGTTGTATCTCAATAGCACCGTTTGTGATTTTGGAGATATTGCATACAGCACGATGCAAAGCCTGTTGTGATGGCTCTATGAGAGTGATTCGTTTAACCCACTGAAGAATACCATGCTGCTTTAGAACATCGATAACCGTTGCGGAACCTATCCCTTGACCACATCCCCAGTCAACTATTTCAATGGAGCCTTGTAGTTCGTCGAAAGGGAAATTCATCATGGCAGCACGGCATTTTCCAATGTGCATCTCTCCATAAGCTGACATATAACAGTTCAGTGCATCATCGCTGGCAAGCAGGTTGATGCCATGTACAAGCTCGGGATGAGTCCACGGGTGAGTTTTGTATTGTAATGGTATCATCTGATGGCACAGTTCTACTATGCCCTCAATATTTGTATAGGATGAACCTTTGATAATGTCTCTGTATTCTGGCATATTATTGTCCTGTTATGGTTTCTCCCAAAGGATTCATTTCGTGTTTGTTATAGTTCTCTTGCGCTTTCTCCTTGCTTGCATTCGCATAGCAATACTCGCACAGATGCGGGCAGGTGTTGTACTCGCCGATGTCCTTGCTTACCATGCAGCCACAGAACTGTCGCTGGCCTTTGTCGCGGTTGACGAAGTGCTTGATGATGGTCGGTTTGGGGTCGAAGAGGTCGCCTTCGGTAATCTCCACACCGAGGAAGTCCATCAATGCTTTGTCGTGAGACGCAAAACGGATCATCAAATCGTCATCGATGCAACAGTTGTGCTCCACGCCGTCGAGATTGGCAGCCTCACCGCAAGTGGCTAAGGCATAGTTCCAGCCTTTCGCTTTGTTCAACTCCACCAACCGTTTGGCAAACTTTACCATCTGCTCTGGCGACCATTCCGAATAATTGATGTTGCTCTTTTCGAGATTGGCCTTCACTTTCTTATATACGTTAATGTCAGCATAACTGAAAACAAGTTTTTCCGTATATCCTTTCAGTTGGTCGCCAATGTTTTCCACTTTTCTCAACAGGTCGTCTAATCCAATCTGGTCGGTTAAAAGCAAAGGGTCGAAACGCCAAATCACACGGCCTTCACCTAATTGGACCACCAATCTTTTGAAGGTGTCAATCCTATGCTCCAAGGGTGGGACGCCTTTTTCCAAACCTTCTTTCTCGTAATCGTTGAGCGTATATTGGATGTAGCAGCCGATGTTTCTTTCCTTCAGTTCATCCAAATGACCAAGCAACGGCTCTGGGTTCTTTGACCAAAACACGATGAAGCGGCACTTTTCGTATGAAACGAAACTTTTTACGCCATTGAAAGGATTCGTCCAAGCGGAATAGCCTACCTTCAACCGATGGAAGAACCAGTCGGCATAGAAGGCGGGAATGTCTGTGCTGCGGCTTGCCGAAACGATGACTGGAGCCTGTGCCTCTGCTAATTCGCCGTTATCTCGATGGATTTGTATCTTTTGCCATTGTGCCATGATGGTTTACCCCCTTTTACCTAACTACAAAACAATTCAAGTGTTTAATGGAATCCAAAGATTAAAAATTTTGTTACCAAAGCCAAAACAACGGCAACTGTGAAACTCATCATGGTTCCTAGTAAAACATATTCCGTTCGTTTAATTTCGTTTTGCTCTCTCAACTCTCCAAAACGAAATATTGATTTTGCTGCCATTAGGAATCCTATTGCTTCATAGCTACCAAGCAAAATAAATGTCATGACAAGTATTCTTTCAAAATACCCTATCCATCGCCCTGCCATTGGCAAGGACAAATCATCTGTTGTGAGGCCCCATTTTTTACTATTGAAAAAATGGGAAATCAATATAGACGTGGGCTTTAGTAGTGTCAGGTATCCAGATGCAATAACCCAAACGGAGAAATAGTCACAACTAACAGACGGAGCGGCTAAAGCAATGTAATAACCCAATAATAACAGGATCAAGACATGCACAAATTGATCCGCAACAAATAGAATTATTGAATCGGGTCGCTTTAGCAAGGCTTTTATTAAATCAATAATAAAATGTGATAAAAACACTATAAGGGGAATCCACCATAAAGACCATTGAGCAACAAAAACAAAGGCGACAACAGCATGTAAAAAAGCATGTATCAATTGAAACAACACTCCTTTGGCAGTCAAGATGTTTTTCTGCTCACAGAAAGCATCTGTTTGAAGAACAAAATCGCAAACCAAATGGGCAGTTATCAATTTCACCAAGACTATTTTAATAAGATTTATCATAAATCAGTTTATTAAATCGGTTTAAATAATTGATTATCAGATCAATTCTACAAGCTTTTAAAAGCTTGCTAACATTTTGAGGGGACATTCCCTTCTCCTTAGCGATCTGTCTTTGTGTGACATCATATAATAAATAGTCATAAATCACATCGGCCTGAATACGAGTCCAATGGGAGATTACATCATCAGCAAAGGGTGTGGATACAGCAAATTCCTCGTTGATGTTTTCCCATTTTGTTTTTATTGCAAGTCGTTCATTCCACATCTCATCCAACGTTCTTCCTGAATAGACAAAAGCATCCCCGTTAGATTTTGCCAATGAATCCGTTCGATATTGTATTCCGCCCACGCCAATTGCCATTCTTGCATCCCACACCAAAAAATTGTCTTTAGGTGTATTCCCATTTAAGGCTGCACGCAACAGAATAGCAACCAACAACGCTTTCTCTGGTTTTTCTACCAGAACCTGGAAAGCATCACCTCGAAAAAACTCTAATGGCAAAGAAACATTGAGCTCTTCTTTAATCTCTCCAACTGAACTTTCGATAATGTTTAACATGGTTCTTCTATGATTATCGTTTCCCAAAGTTGAACCAATAATATCACCGGTAATAACACTAACTATTTTCATCTTATACATTATTTCAACTGCAAAGATAAAATAAATTCTAAAATAAAAACCAAAAATGGTTGATTTTTAAAAATCAACTGAAAATAGTTGTTGAGAGTATATTGACATTGGCCATAAATGGGAAAAAATCCTTACCTTTGCCGCCAAATCAATCTCAAAATGAAACATACCTATTATCCGCAAGGCACCTGTAGCCAGGTGATCGAATTTGAAATCAACGACGGGGTCGTCCACAATGTGCAGTTCTATGGGGGCTGCGACGGCAATACACAAGGCGTGGGCCGCTTGGTGGAAGGCATGAAGGCGGATGAAGTCGTGCAACGCCTGGAAGGCATCCGCTGCGGCTTCAAGGCTACCTCATGTCCGGATCAGTTGGCGAAGGCGATTCGTCAGGCGCTGGGAGAGGAGTGACAAACAATCCGTCGCGCTTCAACTCGGTCAATACCATCCTAATCTCTCCATAGTCGAATTCATCGCCGAGCACGTCTTTGGCGGCACCTAACGATGGGTCTTCTGTCGATTCAAAATAGTCGCGGATGGTATCGTAGTGCGCCTCGCTGACGAACTGTGAGG
This sequence comes from uncultured Bacteroidia bacterium, assembly GCA_902801465.1. Taxonomy (GTDB): domain Bacteria; phylum Bacteroidota; class Bacteroidia; order Bacteroidales; family F082; genus Limimorpha. Next base: position 36,450 of record CADCIH010000007.1, read on the forward strand.
CATCATACAGATTCTGCTCAATGAATCTAGCCAAGTGACCGTAAATGGTAGAGATCTTCAGTCCGCGCTCCTTGGCGATTTGTTCGGGACTTAACCCCTCCTCAATCATGTTTTTGGTGATCTCGTAGGTGCTGATTTTGGGCTCTTTGGGGGATTCTTCTTTGGATTCTTTCTGGGGCTCATCAGAGGTGTCTTCAAGCGTTCCGAGATTAATCCCTTGCTGCCCTAAAGATCTCAGAATGATGTCTAGTATCTCGGCACCAAATTGCTTCACGCGCTTGTCGCCCATGCCTTTGATGGCTTTGAGTTCGCGCAAGGTGACAGGTTGTTCTTTGGCGATTGCCTTGAGTGCTGTGGTGGGAACGATCCGATAGACTTCCACATCCAGCTCGTCAGCCCGCTCTGCCCGCCAAGCATGGAGCTGCTTATACAAAGAGTTGCCTTTCAGGTCGTCCTTGATGGAGACTTTGGCCTTGGACTTCTTCTCCGCCTCTAACACGGCAACGGCCTTGGCTCGCTGGTATTCCTTGATGCTAAAGCCCTTGCAGCAGGTCTCCAAACAGCTTTGCTTGGTTTGAAGGTCTTCTTTGAACTGCCCCAGCGCCTCGGTGAGCAGCTCGTTGATGGCCTTGTTGTCGGTCTTGAAGGGAAGCTCGAAAAAGCCTTCGGTAAGCTTGTCAAGTTGTTCCTTGAAATAGATGGCACCCTTGGTGAGACGCTCTTGCAATATTGTGTTCTGTTCACAGGAAGGCATTTGGGAATGGAGCTGTCTGACCTGTCCCTCGAACTTGGAACTGACCCCGCAAAGGATCTCCAGGAACTGGTTCCGCCGTTTCGAGAGGTCTTGGATCATATCGGCATCAAACAAGGTGTTGTTGTCGTAGAGGATTTTCATCACCTTGCCGAAACCCTTGTAAAGACCGTAGAAGTCGATGAGTTCCAGCATCACCTCCAGCTCGTAGTCGTGGCGCAGCTGGTCGACTTTCTCTTGGGTGGGTTCCAGCTCGGGGATGTGGTCCACAAACTGGTTTACCGAGAAATCGTTCACCAGGGCGCTCGACGGGATGCGGGTCTTCAGCACCAGTCCTTCCAATGAGGTGCATCGGCTCAGCGCTACGTAGACCTGTCCGTGGGCGAAGGCTTGACCAGCATCGATGATGAGCCTGTCGAAGGTAAGGCCTTGGCTTTTGTGGATGGTGACGGCCCAAGCCAGACGCAGCGGGATCTGGGTGAAGGTCCCGATCTCGTTTTCTTCGATGTTTTGGTTCTCGGCGTTGATGCTGTATTCCATGTTCTGCCAGGTGAGCTTCGACACGGTGAGAATTTCGTCGCCACATTGCACTTCCACGCTGCTTTGGTCTTCGTCGATGCCGACAACACGTCCGATCTTGCCGTTGAAGAAGGCCTTCTCGGGGCTGGGGTCATTTTTGACGAACATCACCTGGGCACCGATTTTCAGTTCCAGTTCTTCCTTGGTAGGGAAGGTGTTTTCGGGGAAAGTGCCTTTGATGTCTGCATCGAAGAAAACGGATTGGGACGGAAGTGCTTCCAGTTTCGACTCGTTGATCTCGTCGGCTTGGTGGTTGTGGGTGGTCAGGGTGATATAACCCTCGTTGTCTTTAGGGCTGAAATCGGGGAGATAGCGTTGGTTGAGGATTTGCAGGCATTCGGCATCCATGCGGTTGTCACGCACCTTGTTGAGCAGGGTGATGAAGTCCTCGTCGTGTTGCCGATACACGTGATCGAGTTCCACGCAGAGGTAAGGCGTTTTTTGCAGGACGTGACTCCCGAAGAAATACACGTTGTTGTAATAGGGCGCAAGTATTTCCCATTCTTCGGGTTTGGCCACGGGAGCCAACTGGTGTACGTCGCCAATCATCAGGAGTTGCACGCCGCCGAAAGGCTTCTGTGACCTTCTGGCCCGTCGCAGCACAGCGTCGATGGCATCGAGCACATCGGCCCGGACCATGCTGATTTCGTCGATGACGAGCAGGTCGAGGCTTCGGATGATGTTGAGCTTGCTCTTCCTAAGCTTTTGGTATTGTGAAGCCAGGGCTCGGGCGTTGGGCTTGGGGGATTCATTGCCGTCCTCGGGAATCTGTGGCCCGAAGGGCAGCTGAAAGAAGGAGTGTATGGTCTGTCCGCCCGCATTGATGGCGGCCACACCGGTAGGGGCGACCACCACCATACGTTTATAGATCTTGGCGCGCAGGTTTCTCAAAAAAGTGGTCTTTCCGGTCCCCGCCCTTCCCGTCAGGAAGATGTGTGAGTCGGTATAAAGCACCAGTTCCTCTGCAAACTGTAGTTTCTGATTGGTAAAGAATTCCTGCATTTCAATGAAAAACTTTCATTTTGCAAAGGTAATTGTTTTCGGCAACCGATAGCTGCTTTTTGTCTCCATCTTCTTCAAAATTTCTTTGAAATCCTCTGGAAGCAGATTCCATTCTGTTAAGGCGATGTCGTCGGGAATCTCCTTGTAGAAGGCTTCGGCGATGCCACCGGTGATGCAGGCAAGGGTGTCGCTGTCGCCGCCCAGGGAGACAGCCAAACGGATGGCGGACTCGAAGTCGGTGCTGTCGAAAAAGGCTACCATGGCCTCGGGGACGGTGCCTTGGCAGGAGCCCTCCCAGCCATAGACGGGACGGATCTCGTCGCAAGTGCGGTTGAGGTTGTAACCGTATTTCTCCGTGATGTACGAACGAATCTCTTCCTTGCTGCTGCCGTTGCGGGCCATGAAGATGGCTGCCGCCGTGGATTGGGCACCTTTGATGCCTTCGGGATGGTTGTGGGTGATGGCGGCGGAGAGGCCTGCCACACGTTCGGTCTCCTCCAAAGTGTCGAACATCCAGCCGTTGGCGCTGGCGCGCATGGCAGAGCCGTTACCCCATGAGTTGTAGGGGTGGCGTGTTCCTGGTTTAAAGTCACGGCTTTCGTAATCGCCCAACTCTTCAGGAAAGAACAGCCAGCGGTTAAAGCCGCCTCCATACCCGCCCATGGGGCAGGGATACTTTCTGGCGAAGTTGATGAAGCTCGCTTCCAAAGTATCCATGCCGTGTGTGGGGTCCTTCAACAGCCAGTCGGCCACAGCCATGGTCATGATGCTGTCGTCGGTGTAGTTGCTCTCCGCGGAGAACAACGGAAAATTCATAGTCTTTATATTGTTAAATTCATATACCGATCCTACGGTATCGCCGATGATTGCTCCAAACATAATCTTTGAATTTGGAATTTAGAATTTAGAATTTAGAGGGATCTGTCGCTATCTCCCTCTAAATTCTAAATTCTTTATTATTAATTAAACCAGTTCTTTCCAAAAGTCGAGGGGTAGGTGGACATTGGGCAGGTTGACGGCGGCAGCGAACAAGGGGGCGATCTGTTCGGGCCTGAAGCCGGCGATGCCACAGCCGATGCGGGTCACCAGGAAGGTCATCTCGGGATGACAGTCGGCGAAACGGAGGAACTCATCCACGTAGGGCTGGATGGTGTTGACACCGCCCTGCATGGTGGGGATGGCATAGCTTTGCCCTTGCAGGCCCACGCCTTGACCCATGATGGCACCGAAGCGGTCCACGGCGATGCGTGCGGCACCACCACCGTGCATGCCGGCCAGGTTGCTGCCGAAGACAAAGATCTCGCCAGGACGCAGGTTGGAGATGCGCTCGGGGGTGATGCGGTTCTGGAATTCGCTTAATTCGTGATAGTTGCGGCTCTCGCGATGTCTTTTTGACCGGAAGGCTTTACGCTCCGAGGCTGACATGCTAGACGAGACAGTAGAATCCATCGAAATCCGGCCGAACACACTCATCTTTGCCCTGCGATCCCTTTCCCAGGCATCCCTCATGCCAGCGTCGTCGTCTTCGAACGACATGTGATTGTCAATGCTGAGCGATGCCGAAGTGGCTTCCACATCTTGGTTGGTCCCGATATAGGCGAAGTTCCAACCTTCATCGTCTTTCATTCGCTCCACCAAAGCCTTGATGGCGGCGCCGTTGTATTCTTTTGAAGCATTCTCCAATCCGTCGGTGATGACGGTGACCATGGCGGTAGCGTCTTCCTTGTCCTTGATGTCCTTGTATAAGGCATTGATGGAGATGCCCATGGCGTCGTACAATGGGGTACAGCAGCAGGGCTGGTATTCCTTGCTGGTCAGTTCCTTGACTTCAGCAACGGGAACCTTGTCATAGACGAGGCGCTTCTCGCAGTTGCAGAAGATCATCAGCGAAACGAAATGCTCTTGGGTTTCCTTGAAACGCTCTTGCGCGGAACGGATGCCTCCGACAGTTTCGTTAAATCCAGCAATGGCGGCGTTGGCAATAGAGCTCATCGAACCGCTCTTGTCTAAAATAATCAAGTTGTAAATCTGCGTTTTCATAATGTTTAATTGTTTATTGTTAAATTGTTAAATATTTTAATTGTTGCTCGAAATCTCTAAATTCTAAATTCTAAATTAAAATTCAAGTCTAAAACTCTTGTCCTCCTTCAGCCTCTCATACCTTTCTTTGTTAAAGGAAAACTTGGTGCCTTTGCGGCGGCGGGGCTCTTCGCAACAAGCCTGTTCGGACGCTTGTGAAGCGCCGCCAAATAGGGCATCGATGCTCATTCTTCGCATTTCCTGATGCTCGCCGTAATAATCTGAATCACTTTCATCGGTCGTTTCTGCTTCTTCCAGAATGCCGGTCTGAAGCATCTTTTTGTAAAAATTACGTCGGTCGAAGTGTACGCCTAAGATCGACTCGTAGAGGCGTTGCAACTCGGGCATGGTAAACTGCTCATCCAACAAACCGAAACCGATGGGCTCAAAGTGGATGTCCTTTTTCAACTGCTCGGTGGCCTTGCGGAGGATGTAGTCGTGGTCGAAGGCCAGGGGAGGGACCTCCTCAAGGGGGAACCACTGGGCCTTGGCTGCATCGTCGCCACCTTGCACGTCCGATTTTCTGGCCAGCGCATAGAAGGCGATGGTGATGACCCGCTCACGAGGGTCGCGGTTGACGGCCGTAAAGGTGCCAAATTGCTTCAAGTATTCGAGTTTCAAGCCCGTTTCCTCGCATAGCTCACGCATGGCGCCCTGCTCGGCGGTCTCGTCGATGTTCATGAAACCACCAGGGAAAGCCCAGCAGCCTTTAAAAGGCTCGCCACCTCTTTCTATTAATAGGATGTTCAGACGCTTGCCGTCAAACCCAAATACCACGCAGTCGGTCGTTACGGCAGGGTGTGGGTACTTGTAACAATACTTTCCTTCTTCCATAATTGTGTAAATTTTACACAAAATTACAACAATTTTTGGAATCTGCAAGTATTTTTGTGTAAAATTTACACTTTTTTTAAAAAAACTATTTTATGCCCACAACAACAGCCCGGCGCAGATGATTAACCCGCTGACAAACAGGTCGATGATGCAGAAGCCCATGATGTCCTTGGCGTTGAGTTTGGCAATGGCCAAGGCGGGCAAAGCCCAGAAAGGCTGTATCAGGTTGGTCCAGGCATCGCCCCACGAGATGGCCATGCCAGTCAAACCGGGATTCACACCCAAGGCGGCTCCAGCGGTGAACATGATGGGGGCTTGGATGGCCCAGTGACCGCCGCCTGAGGGGACGAACATGTTCAGGATGGCGGCGCAGAAGAAGGTGAATAGGGGATAAGTCTTGGGTGTGGAGATGGCCACACAGGCGTTGCTGACCACTTCGCCGAGGCAGATGCCCGAGGCGCCCACTCCGGTGATAATGCCCATGATGCCGGCGTAGAAGGGAAACTGTAAAAGGATGCCTGCCGCACCGCTCACCGATTTGCCAAAGGCTTTGACATAGGCCAAAGGAGTGCCGTGAAGGACGACGCCAAGGAAAAGGAATAGCATGATGACGGCGCCGAGGTCGAAACTGCCGCCTTTGAAGAATAATTTGATGACCAGATAGGAGAGTCCCAGCAGGGTAATCACCCACGCCAGCACGCGGCTGTTCTCCAGCTTCTCCGACGGGGTTGAGGGCTTGGGCTCAGTTTTGGCCTCCTCCTCGTAAAGCAAAGAGGGCTCGATGGCCACCACCTGGTCGCCTTTGGGATGCATCAGAGAATTCACGATGACGATGGCCAGGATGACAACGGCCACCATGATGAGGTTCTGCGGCGCCAGTACGGTCTGCCCGATCGGAATGGGATGGGTCAAAGCGCCTTTGGTGACAGCCTCGAGATTGGATCCCTCAGTGGCCATGGTCAAAGGGATGGAGCCGGAGAGACCGGCATGCCACACCACAAAGCCACTGTAAGCCGAGGCGATGAGAAGGCGGTAGTCCACGCCACGCAACTTCTTGGCGATCTCCTTGGCGAAGATGACACCCACGATGAGGCCGAAACCCCAGTTGAGCCAACAGGCCAAGGCGGAGATTCCTGTCACCAAGGCAATGGCTCCCGCTGGCGTCTTGGGCAAGGCTGCCATGGCGCTGATGCCACGCTTCACCGTCGGGGCAGCTGCCAGCGCGGAACCAGTCACCAACACCAATGCCATCTGCATGGCAAAGGCCAATAGCGACCACACACCGTTACCCCAATGCTCCACGACCTCCAACGGGGTCTGGCGACATACGGGCATGGCGACAATAAAGGCCACCAACGTTAAGATGATGGCAAAAATAAAAGGCTCGGGAAGGTACTTCTGGACGAGCTTGACGCAAAAACGAATGATTCTCTGGAACATCTTAAAAAAATGAGGGTGACTAAAACCTTTTAGCCACCCTTGATTTTAAAATATTAAATATTATTCAATATTTTTGTAGAACTTTTGTTGTGAAGTCATCAGAATGCCAAGCAGTCTGGGGAAGAGGTCGTCGAGTTCAGGAGTGGAGTCCATCATGATCTCGGTGGCGCACCAAACACTGTCGCCAGCGACGGTCAGCTTCACGACCTTGGTGGTCTCGTTGACTTCGTTGATGGCCTCGAAGACGGCGAAACGGTTGTCGTCGGTGACGTCATAGATACGAGGCATGGTGAGGTTGATGAACTGATTGTCCTCGTCGTTGTTGAAGAACAGGAAGTTGCGCATCTGGTATTTGAACCAAATGTTGTTTCTGTCGTCGAATTCGGGAGCCAGTCCTTGTGACTTGAGGTAATTGAATACCATTTCTGAAGTTTTCATGATTGAATTTTTTAAGTTAACAATAAAGGTTATTATAAAAGGTGATTATTTCTTGAATCCTATTCTCGGGAGGCTGTTTCTGCGTTCCACGCCGTCCATCTTCTCACGGAGCTCTTCGTAGGAGCGTAGCAGTTCCCTGCTGACGGATGGTTTGGTCTCCTTGATGGTCTGCTCAAGCAGGGCTTGTGTGATCTTGGCGCGGGTGAAGGCAGCGGTCATGGCGGTGTCGTTGACGATGAAGGCGATGTCGCTGGCGATGTAACCGTCGGTCTGGTCGGAGAGGGCATCGAAGTCCATATGTTCAGCATCGTAGGGACGGCCTTTGAGGTAGATGGCGAACATCTCCTTGCGTGCGTCATGGTCGGGCATAGGCACATAGATGTGCTTGTCGAGACGCCCAGTGCGAAGCACGGCGGGGTCGATCATGTCGGGCCTGTTGGTGGTGGCCACCACGAAGATGCCACGGTGCGAGCAGTTGTTCAACTGTGACAGGAACTCGTTGACCTCTGACGACACGTAGGAGCTGCCTGGGGCGGAACGGTTAGGGACGAAGGCGTCGAACTCGTCGAAGCAGAGCACCGTGGGAGCGTTCTCCTCGGCTTGTTTGAACAGCTTGCCGATCTTCTCCTGGCTGCCGTGGACATACACGCTGGCGAGGTCGGACGACTTGACCAGAATAAAGGCGAAGCCGGTCTGTTCGGCGAACTTCTCGGCAAAGAAGGTCTTACCGCATCCTGGAGGACCGTAAAGGAGCATGCCGTTGGGCGGGGTGAGCTTGTATTCCTCGGCGAGTTCCTTGTTTTGAAGCACGAAGATGACCTTCTGCTGAAGCAGTTGCTTGAGCTCGTGCATGCCGGCGATGTCCTCGAAGCCGTGGCCGCTGCCTCTCTTCACCTCAATTGCGAGAGCGGTGGGGTCTTCACGGTCTTGCTGTCCCGAATTCTGGGAGTGTGATTGCGATCCGGAAGAGGACTTTCTGCCACCGCTACCGCTGGTACTGCTACTCTTCTTTCCTTCGATAATGGAGATGATCTCATCGGCAGAACGAAAACCATCGGTGATGGTGTTGGCCAGTCCCTTCGAGAGAATGTCCTTTACCTTCTGTTCGACATTCAATTTGTCGAAGTCAATCTCCTGGTCGATACGGTAACGTTTCAGTTTGAGGATCTTCTGGGCGAAGCTTTGCCCAATGGGGAAGTCTGTCTCCCAAGGGGCCTTGCCAGTCAGCATGGCGTAAAGGACGGCGCATGCCGAGAACAGGTCGGTGCGCTCGTCGAAAACACCTGCTGAAGTGCCGTTGGCACAATACAATGGGTCGAGGTCGACCGTGTCGAAGGGGATGGAGCCTTTGCAAGCTGCCGAGGCATGACCCATGTCGATGATCTCAGGCACGCCGCCCATGCTCTCCGACAGCATGATGTTGGCCGGAGTGATGTCGTTGTGGACGATGTCGGCTTCGTGCAGGTACTTCAAGCCTTCCAAGATGCCTTTGAAGATACCCATGGCCTTTTCCTGGTCGAAAGCGCCTTCGCGAGCCATCTTGTCGGCCAGCACCTCGCCAGTGAAATAGTTCGTCACCACATAATGGCACTCGCCAAGATCCGTGGAAAGGCTGCCATCGGTGATGTACGACACGATGTTGGCATGCTTGACCTTTCTGAGAAGCATGATCTCCGTCACCTCGTGTGTGTCCTTGTCGAACAACTTGGCAGGTGTCTTCTTCAGGATGTATAGTTTAAGGAAATATGGATTGCCGTTCTGGTTGACGGCTTTGTAGGTCTCCGTGTATTCGTTCAGCTTAATCAGGCTCTGTATGGTGTAATCACCGATAGTAAGGCCGGTGTTCAATGCGCTCATTAAAAAATTTTTTTAAGAAAAATTAGATTGCAAATATAATATTGTTTTTTAGTATTTGCAAGCGCTCTTAAAAAAAATTCAGTCAGCGACTTCGGAGTTGCTTGAGACGGGGTGATTCAATGCTCCAGGTTGGTCGTGGTCCTTGAACATCTCAACCATTACCTTGGAGAAGTCGGACTCCTTGCCTGCATCGCTCTTGGGGATTTTGTTCTTGCGTGCAATCAAGGGTATCAGGATCGAATTGATGACGATGCTGAAAAGGATGACCGAGAACACGATGTTCCGGATGAAAAAGCCCGTCTCCACATCGGGGATGAAAGCCATGGCCTGAGTGGCCAACACAGCCGCAGTGAGTCCCTTCGGCGTGGTTACCGACATGTACATCCGCTCCTGGGTGGGAATCTGGTACTTGTTCTGTATTGCCAGCCGGACCACCGGGAAACGAACCGCATAAAGCAACACCGTGATGGCAAGCCCGATCACGATGGGTTGCCAGGCGTATAGCTGGATCGAAATGCCTACATATACAAAGAAGAAAGTCTTCAACAGCAGCACCAACTCGCTGAACAACGCACGCTCGGTGTCGTTGAGGTTGGCGGGACGTTTCTTGATGACTTTTTTCAACATTCCGTCGTAAATGCCATCGATGTTGGCCATGCCGATACCGAAAGCCAAAGCGGCAATGGCGCCACTGTAGCCCATCCACTCGTTGATGCCGTAGATGATAAACACGAAAGCGGGGGTGGTGAGCACCGAATATTTGATCTCTCGCACCTTGTCCAAGATGAGCGCCCAGAAAATGGCCCCTAACAACCCGATGAGGGTGGCCAAGATGAACGAGGAGAAGATGTCACCGAAGATCATGCCGAACTCGACATGTTTCGACTTGACGGCGTGAAGCAAAGCCAACGCCAACACGATGCTGAACACATTGCCTATGGCAGCCTCCAAAATCAAAATGGTGGCGCTTTTCTGCGACATCTTCAACTGCCGCACTGTGGGGATGACCACCGCCGAAGCGGTCCCACCAAGGACACAGCCCATCGTCAGACTGATGACGGGATCGACCTTCAAACCCAACCAAACCACCAACCATACCACAATGGCCGAAACCACAAAATTCAAAGCGGTCAATTTGAGCGAAGGCTTGAAAGAATCTTTTAAGTTGTTGAAACTCAGTTGAATACCACTTTCAAAAAGGATGAGCACCAAGGTGACGGCCGACAAAATGCTCCCGAGCAAGGTGAGCTTGTCAGAGTCCACCAAATGGGTCAAAGGACCGATGACGAGACCGATCAAGATTAGGAACAACACGTCAGGGATGCGGCGCTTGCTGAAAATGGAGCTGAAGAGGTGCGCGGCAAAAATCAACAGGCCTATGATGGCGATGATCAATCCAATCTTGCTCGATGAAAGCCCTGTGGAGATGATTTGACTCGTACTATCCATAAAAATCACTCTTGTTCAAGCATTTCGGTGATGCTGGGATCTTTCTTCCCGTCAAAACACCTTCTGTATAAACGGCTGATGGCATTGTTCTTCTCCATCACTGGTACCAAAATGGAGGTGAAGATGATGCTAAACAAAATTACGGCAAACACGATGTTCTGGATCATCTCTCCTCCCGCGATGCCATGTTGCATCGGAATGGTGGCTAACACAGCCGCGGCAAGTCCTTTGGGAACAATGCCTGACATGAACATCTTGTCCTCCAACAAAATGCTCTCTTTCTCACGGTTGACGGAGAGCTTGACGATGGGGATGCGCAAAACAAACAACACCATGGTGATAAGCAATCCGATGAGGATGGGTAGCCATTGGTCGATCTTGATCGAGATGCCGATATAGATGAAGAAGAAGGTCTTCAGCAGGAATACCACCTCGCTGAAAAGTTGTTGTTCCGTCTCATTGAGTTTGGTGGGATGCTCCTTGAACAACTTCTTCACGATGGAACTGCTGCCATAGATCGAGTCGATGTTGGCCATGCCAATGCCAAAAGCCAACGCCGCAATGGCACCGCTGAAACCGAGCCACTCGTTGAGACCATAGACGATGAACACAAAGGCAGGGGTGGTGAGGATGGAGTTCTTGACGTGCCTGACACGGTTGAGGACATACGACCAGAGGATGGAGGCGATGATGCCGATCACCGTGGCCAGGATGAACGAGGAAATGATCTCGCCAATCACCCGACCCACATTCATCGAGCCGGACTGGATGGCCTGCATGAACGCCCAAGCGAAGACGATGCAAAGCACATCGCTAAAGGCCGACTCGAGAATGAGGATGGTGCCACCTTTCTCGCTGATCTTCAATTGCTTAACCATGGGTATGACCACCGCCGAGGAGGTGCCGCCAAGAATGGCGCCCAACATCAGGCTGGTCAAGAAGTTGACCTTGGCAATCAAACCCAAAAGGGCCACAACCACCATCGTGACGAAGAAGTTGATCAGGGTAAGCTTCATGGTCCCCCTGATGGAGTTCAGCAAGGTGTTGAAGTTCAGCTGAGTACCACTCTCAAACAAGATGATGACCAAAGTGATGGTGGTGAACACACTGGCCACCGACCCCAAATCGGAAGGCTTGACCCAACCGAACAATGGACCGATCAACAAGCCTATGATCATCAACAGCAACACGTCAGGGATGCGCTTGCGGCTGAAGATCTCAGTGAACAGATGCGCAGCAAAGATGAGCAGGCCTAGGATGGCGATGGTCAGACCAGTGTTGGAAGAAGCCTCGGCGTTGGCCGATTGCTGTACCATTTCCTGTACTTCTGGCGTGACGAGCGTGTCGATGACTTGTTGGATGGTGTCGGGCATGGGTGGAAAGTTGAGAGTGGAAAGTGGAGAGTTATTCTTTTACGAAATTGATAGTAGAGGCGTGGGTGGCGCTCTTTATCGTGACGAAGTACACGCCTTGGCTGAGATGGCTCAGGTCCATGGTGGTCGTGCCGTTGCCTTGGCAATGGTGCATGACCTGACCGAGACTGTTGAACACGGTCACGTCGCAGTCTTCCTCAGGCAGGCTGATGCTGAAACAGCCGTTGTTGGGGTTGGGATAGACGGCGGGAGCGTTGACGGTGGCCTCAGTACCCATGGTGATGAGTGTGGCGGCGGGGAACACCACGTCGTCGATCCAAGCACAGTCGCTGCCGCTTGTCATCGAGACGTCCTTGGTGTATTCCCATCTGAGTTCGTGGCTGCCAGGAGTCAAAGCGAATGTGGCTTGTGTCCATGAGACTTCACCTGACCAGTTGCCCTGTTCCATGCCGTCAATCTTGAAATACAACTTGTCGTAGTTGGATTCGGAAGACACTTTGTAATAGAAGCTTATCTCGCTTTCGGTGGCGACATCCAAGTTGATGTAAAGGGTTGAGGTCTCGTAGTTGCCGATGGCTGACGACTTGGCGCAGTAGCTGCCCTGATGGGGGTTCTGGTTCACGATCTCCCATGCATAGATGGGGCTGGTGCTCTGCCAGTCAAAGGCGGTGAAGTCGCCTGTCTCGAAGCCTTCCGTCGACTGTCCGACAGGGATGTAGTAAGAATCCATCAACACATAATGACCATGCTGGACAGCGAAGGGCAACTCGTAAACAGCACCCATGACGGCGTTGTCACCCAGCGAGAATTCCATGTCGGCAGTGAACTCTTGTCCAGGGAAGATGTTCTGGAAGTTCCACTGGCTGGTGGTGATGTTGATCTCGGGATGTGAGTTGTAGACATCGAAGCGGGCCGTAGGTGAGGTGGCACCTCCGTTGTTCTTGAACACGAAATGCACTATGCCGTTGCCTCCGGGGCTGAGGTAGGAACCTGAGGCGATATCCAGGGCGGTGCTCATCAGTTGGAATTCAGGAGCAAAGACTCTGGCGTTGAAATGGCTCTCCCAGGTGTTGCTGCCATCAGTGCAGCTGAGGTTGAAACGGACCATGGTGTTGTTGGGAACGTCGTCGCTGACAGTGAAGGAGAAGGCGTTCTCGAGTGTGACGCTCTGGCTGCCATTGAGGTTGCCCACATTGACTGTAGGCTGGTTGATGGTGATGTATTCGCTGTCGGTGGAAAGGGTGGCGGTCACGTTGTTGGCGTTGACGGAACCGACGTTTTTGACATTCATGTTGAAGGTGTAGCTGCCGTTGAACTCGATTTGATCGCCTCCGTTGAGGATGTAGCTGTCGTAAACCACATAGGGGGTGTTGCTCGGCACGCTCATCAGCTCGATGGACTGGGGCCAGCTGCTAATGCCGGTCACTTTCATGATCATGGTGCCCACGCTCTGGAGGCCGCCTTCGAAGACAACCTCGGCCTCACCACTCTCGTCGGTGATGCCCATGGCGATCACCTCGTCGTCCATGAAGACGAGGCAACGGAAGTTCTTCAAGGGAGCTCCGCTCGGGTCGGTGACGTTGACAGTCATCGATGGTGATCCCAGGACGATCTGGGAGGGGCATTCCACCGTGGCGGTGTAGGGCTCGTCGAGCCAAACGTTGACGGCGCCGTCGCCGAGGACGTTCATGTCGTAGAAGTTCCAACGCAAGGCGCCTTCTTCCCATTGTCCGGGGGCGGTGACCCAAGGGGCGGTCATGGTCTTGCCTTCAGAGATGGCGCAACCAAGCAAACCGATCCTGTCGTTCCACTGGGCGTCTGTCATCTCTCTCTCGAGGTGGCATCCGGGGCCCTCGGTCTGACCTTCGTTGAACCAGCCGTAACGTGAGTTGCCGATGACGGCCACGGCGAAGTTCTCGATCTTGACCATGTCCTCAAGGATGCACTCCTCGTCGAAAGCACCGCAGTCGCATCCTTGGGTGTGGAAGAAGGTGTAGTTGTGGGTGACACCGTTGGCACCTGAGAAGTCGTTGTTGTTGATGCTGTACCATCCAGCCACAAAGCCTGAGTTGGCGTGACCGTCGTGATGCACGTAGCTGGTGCCGGCGTTGATGGCCTGTTTCAGCAGGCTGCCACTCCAGTTGCCCTGTTCCTCATAGAGTTTGGTGAAGTCGTAGTCGACAGGGTAGCAGGTAGTGGTGTATCCGTTGTCGTCGTGGGTGCCAATCAGCAGCTCGAGGTAGTCGGAACCGTTGGAGTTGGGGTTGTCATAGAGATGCTCACCTGCCAGGATGACCTTGTTGAACTCGTTCAGCACGGGATTTTGTTGGTAGGAGAGGGTCTTGTGGATCATGTTCTGCAGGTCGGTCTGGGTGTTGAACGACATGCGGCTCATGCCGATCTCAGGCAGCAGGTCGTCTTCACCGGGCTCTCCGAAACGGTTGTCGCCATCGTCGTTCCAGTTGCCGTCCAAGCCGCAATAGTAAAGGTCGGCAGGGATGTTGCCGCTTTCCTGGTTGCCGCCGCCGGAAGTCACATAACAATACAAGCCGCGGTAAGGCACGAGGTTGACGTCGCCGCCAAGCACCACCATAAGGATGCCGTTGTTTTGGTATTCTTGGATGATGTAGTTGCGGATCTTCTCCTGGTTGTCGGCGCCGCTCATGGCAGAATAGATCTCGGCAGTGGTGACGATGCGGTTGCGGAGACCGATGCCATTGTAGTAATTGCAATAATCGTCGTAGCTGTTTACGAAGCTCTGGTCGGTGATGATCAGAACGTCGTAAGCGTTCACCTCACGGCCTCTGGTAGCGTAGCTTTCCATCATCTCAGGGTTCTGAGCCAGGCGTCTCACGCTGTTCTTGACCTCGGGCGTGGACCAAAGCATGTCGCTGTGGTCAGCCTTGGCAGCCTTCAAGTGGACGCGCACCTTGGCCGACTTGGCATACATCACCTTGCCAGTTGAAGGGATGTACTGGACCGGGGTGAAGGCCGAGAAAGCAAAGGCATAGCCGTTTTTGTACTGGGTGGTCACCACGCCATGGTTCTGGGCCGGATACACGGCTTTCGAAGCGTAAAGCTTCTCGTCTTTAACCAAAGCTCTGGGCGTGATGTCGTTGGTAGTCCTCGAAGGCTGATATGGGAAGAGCTGAATGTCGTTTGCAAGCTCTTGGAAATCAAATAACTCCACTTCGATGGATTCGGCTTCTTGTCCCTGAGGAAGCAAGAGACTGACGTTTTGCCATGGCAGCGAGGGCTGTCCGGCAAGAGCTGATTGCATGCAACCGCGCATCTGAACCTGTTGGTAACCTTCAAGTTCAGTGATGGTAGGTGCGCTGAAATGATAGTCCATTTCAATGGTTTGCGCGAAAGTAAAAGCGCAAATCATTGAAAACAAAACGATTAATGATAATTTTCTCATAAAATATGTTTTTAATAATTGATGCTTAAAAATAGATGTAAAAAGAATTGCAAAAATAACAAATTTTTTAATTTTGCTCTTTTAAATAATGTGAATATGGAAAAGATTAAAGTCGCCGTAGTAGGATATGGCAATGTGGGGCGTTTCGCCCTTGAGGCTCTTGAAGCCGCTCCTGATATGGAAATCGCGGGCATCGTCCGTAGAAATGGTAATGAGAACTGCCCTTTGGAACTGACCAAATACCATGTTGTCAGTGATATTCGTGACCTTGGGAAGGTGGATGTGGCCATACTGGCTTGCCCCACACGCTCCTGCCCCGAATACGCCAAGCAAATCCTCCCGCTTGGGATCAACACCGTTGACTCGTTCGACATCCATACCTCTATCATGGACTACCGTAACGAGCTGATGCCCATCAACAAGGCCACCAATACGGTGAGCGTGATCGCCGCAGGCTGGGACCCGGGTTCCGATTCTATCGTGCGTACCTTGATGCAGAGCTTGGCTCCTAAAGGATTGTCGTACACCAACTTCGGTCCTGGAATGTCGATGGGTCACAGCGTCTGTGTCCGCTCCAAAAAGGGAGTGAGAAACGCATTGTCGGTTACCATCCCGCTGGGCGAGGGCATCCATCGCCGCATGGTGTATGTGGAACTCGAAGACGGATATACACTTGAGCAAGTAACCAAGGAAATCAAGGCTGATCCTTATTTCGCCAACGACGAGACGCACGTGTTCGCAGTGGACAGCGTGGATGCCGTCCGTGACATGGGACATGGTGTGAACTTGGTTCGCAAAGGTGTTTCCGGTAAGACACAAAACCAACGTTTTGAATTCAATATGAGTATTAATAATCCTGCACTTACAGGACAGGTGCTGGTGAACGTGGCCCGAGCCACCATGCGTCTTCAAGCTGGATGTTATACCATGGTGGAGATCCCGGTCATCGACATGCTGCCAGGTGAGCGTGAGGATTGGATTGGAAAGCTGGTATGATGAAAAGGGTCATACGTTGTTGCCTCGTCGCTGTGATACTTGCAGCGACTTTGGGGGCGTGTTCCAAGCCTGATAGGGTTGATGCGCTGATATCTCAGATGACCCTGGAGGAAAAATGTGGTCAGCTGTCTTGTCCAATCGGTTTCACCCTTTATGGTAAAGAGGGTGATTCGCTCTGGCTGACGGAAGCCTTCGTCGGTGCCATGGATACGATGCCGCTCGGCTCGTGCTGGGCTGTGTTAAGGGCCGACCCGTGGTCGCAAAAGACGGTGGAGACAGGACTCCATCCCCATGAGTCGGCACGTATGCTGAATATGATGCAACGTCACGCAGTAGAGCATACCCGACTGGGCATCCCAATGCTGTTCTGCGAAGAGACACCTCACGGTCACATGGCCGTGGGTACCACGGTGTTCCCCACGGGCATCGCCCAAGCCAGCACCTGGGATCCCGAGCTCCTGGAACAGATGGGTGAGGTGATGGGCCGCGAGATCCGTCTGCAAGGCGCCCATGTGGGCTATGGCCCCGTGCTCGATATTGCCCGCGACCCGCGGTGGTCGAGGGTGGAGGAGACCATGGGCGAAGACCCGTTCCTCAGCGGAACCTTAGGCACCGCCGTGGTCCAAGGCATGCAAAAGCATGTGGTGGCCACCCTGAAACATCTGGCAGCCTACGGCATTCCCGAAGGGGGACATAATGCCGCCAACGCCGATGTGGGCCCCAACCGTCTGATACATGACTACTTGCCTGCCTTTGAGATGGCAGTGAGCGAGGGAAGCGCCGGAGCGGTGATGACAGCCTACAACAGCATTGACGGAGTGCCGTGTACCGCCAACACCTGGCTCATCGAAGAGGTGCTGCGCCGGTCGTGGGACTTCAAAGGCGTCGTCTTCGCCGATTTGAATGCAATCAATGCCCTTTACGCCACACATCACGTGGCTGCCGATCCCGCCGAAGCCGCTGCCCTGGCCCTGAAAGCAGGGGTGGATATCGACCTGGGAGGATATAACTACGGCGGCTTCCTCAAAGAGGCGCTGCAACGTGGCTTGGTTACCGAAGCCGACATCGACCGCGCCGTGCGCCACGTGCTTCAACTGAAATATGACCTGGGTCTGTTCGACAATCCATACGTTGACGAACATCTGGCTGAACAAGAGGTGGGAACCCCCGATAATATCGCTGTCGCCAAACAAGTGGCGCTTGAATCGGCTATCTTGCTGAAAAACGACGGGATACTTCCTTTTGATGGTAGAATTAATAAGGTGGCAGTCATCGGTCCCAATGCCGATAACATGTACGCCCAGCTGGGCGATTACACGGCTCCACAAGACCCTGAGCGTGTCGTGACCATGTATGAGGGCATCCGCGACAAGGGTAGGGCAGTGGTGACCGACGACCTGCGCTCAGCCGATGCCATCGTGATGGTGGTGGGTGGCTCCTCAGCGCGTGATTTCAAGACGAGCTACGAAGATACAGGAGCAGCCATCGTCGACGAGCATGTGTCCGACATGGACTGCGGCGAAGGCTACGACCGTTCCTCCTTAAAGCTTCTGGGCGGCCAGGAAGAGCTGATGCAACAGGTCTATGCCCTCGGTAAGCCTGTGGTGACGGTGTATGTCTGTGGACGACCTATGGATATGAACCTCGCCTCCGAAAAGAGCGACGCCTTGCTGCTGCTATGGTATCCGGGCATGGAAGGCGGCTCGGCATTGGCCGACATCCTGTGGGGCGACTGCAACCCTTCAGGCAAGCTGCCCATCTCGATTCCGCGTTCGGTGGGACAGATTCCGGTGTATTACTCCCAACCTGCCACTGGCGATTATGTGGAAGAGTCGGCAAAACCCTTATATCCATTTGGTTATGGGCTTAGTTACACGCAATTTGAATATGGTGACCTGGAAATCAACGGTAAGGAGGTCACCGTAACGGTGAGTAACGTTGGTGACTATGATGGCGATGAGGTGGTGCAACTTTATGCCCATGAGGAAACGCCGGGGGTGACCCTGTCCTCGGAGCAACTGGTGGCGTTCAAACGTATCCATCTCCAAAAAGGGGAGACGAAACGGATATCATTTACGATTCCGGATCATTTTTCCCAACCGATGTGGCACCCCGATGGGGTGCGGTGACAACGGGGCGACAGGGTTTATTCCCTTTCGTATTCGTCGTAAAGGTTGAACTGTTCGGGGTGTTTGCCCATCACCTTGATTGATTTGTAATACTCCCAAATCTCAGCCAGGTCCTTCTCGTAATCACCAGTGGGGTAGAAGACCTTCTCCACGCCACAGCGTTTTTTCTTGTAGTCGATGAATCCCAGCAGGATAGGCACGTTGGCGCCATAGGCGATGAGGTAGAAGCCTCTTTTCCACTGTCTGACCTTTTTACGTGTGCCTTCGGGGCAGATGATTAGGTGGGTGTCGTGGTTTTGGCTGAACATCTCGGTCATCTGTTCCACCAGATAGTTGCGGTGGCCGCGGTTGACGGGGATGCCGCCCACTTTTTTCAGGATCCATCCCAAGACGGGCTTGAAGAACTCCTTTTTGATCATAACCTTGAACTTGATGCCATGCGACCAATAGAAGTTGAGGCCCACGAAGAAGTCGGCAACGGCGGTGTGAGGCGCCACAATGCACACGGCATTGCCAAGGTCGGCGGGGACCTCGTACACGTCGGTCCATCCGCCGACCTTGAGGCCGACTTTACCTATAAAGTGTTTAACTCCCATTGTTTTTCAACTTTCCACATTCCACTTTACCTCCCATTCGGTCGGTGAGCCCTTCGGGGTTCAACTCTCCACTTACCAAATGGCCGCCCTCTCTTCGGGAGCGATATACATCTTGTTCTCTGGTTGGATATCGAAAGCTTCATAGAAGTGCGGCATGGAGCCGAGGGTGCGGTTCACGCGGGCTTCCGCCGGTGAGTGCACGTCTTCCTTGATGCGGCGTTCGAGGGCCTTGTCGCGGATATTGTTACGCCAGATGGTGCCGTAGCTGATGAAGAAACGCTGGGCGGGGGTGAAGCCGTCGATGCTCTGGTTGGCTTTGGCCTCGTCGGTCATCTGGTAGGCGTCCCATGCGATGTTGAGACCACCGAGGTCGGCGATGTTCTCGCCCAAGGTGAGTTCACCGTTGATATGATGGCCGCGGAGCTCGAACTCGTTGAAGAGCTTCACCAGCTGCTGGGTGCGTTCCTTGAAGCGGATGGCGTCTTCCTCGGTCCACCAGTTGTTGAGGTTGCCCTTCTCGTCGTACTTGCAGCCTTGGTCGTCGAAGCCGTGAGTCATCTCGTGGCCGATGACCACTCCGATGCCACCGTAGTTGACGGCGTCGTCAGCTTCCTGGTTGAAGAACGGGGGTTGCAGGATGCCGGCGGGGAACACGATCTCGTTCATCTCAGGGCTGTAGTAGGCGTTGACAGTCTGCGGGGTCATGAACCATTCCTCCTTGTCGACGGGATTGCCGAGTTTGGCCATTTCGTGGTCGGTCTCGAAGCGGATGGCGTTGTGGACATTCTGGAAATAGGACTCAGGGGTGACGATGTAGTCGGTATAGTCTTTCCATTTGTTGGGATAGCCGACCTTCACGTTGATGCAGCTGAGCTTGTTCAAAGCCTTTCCTTTGGTCTCCTCGCTCATCCAGTCGAGGGCTTTGATGCGTTCGCCCAGGGCGACCTTCAGGTTGGCCACGAGGGCTTCCATGCGCTCTTTGGCGGCGGCGGGGAAGTGCTTCTCCACATAGAGTTGTCCGATGGCTTCGCCGAGGCAGCCGTCAGTGGCATTCAGGATACGGCGCCAACGGGGCTGCTGCACTTCCTGGCCATAGAGGTATTTGCTGTAGAAGTTGAAGCTCTCTTCCACGAACTCGTCGCTGAGCATCGAGGCGCTTCCCGCGATGATCTTCCATTTCAGGTAGTCCTTGATGGTATTGAGGTCGGTGTTGAGGATGATGCCGTCGAGGGCGCTGATGAAGTCAGGCATGCCCACATTGAGGTCGGTAAAGAATTGTTCGGGTTTGACGCCGGCGTTGATGAAGTATTCTCTCCATTTGAAGTTGGGAGTGGACTTCTGCAAATCGACCACGCTACGCATGTTGTAGGTACGGTCGGGGTCGCGGCGCTCCACACGGCTCAGTGAGTTGTTGGCCATCTCGGTCTCGAGGGCGAGGATGCCCTGGGCTTTGGCAGTGGCTTCCTCGGCATCCACGCCGACCAGTTGGAACATCTTGGAGACGTGCTCGATGTATTTGTCGCGCATCTCCTGCGACTCCTCGGTGAGGTAGTCGTCGCGGTCGGGAAGGCTCAGCCCGCCTTGATACAGGTGCATGATGACCATCTCGGCGTTTTTGGGGTCGGTCGAGGGACCGGCGTTGAAGAATCCGCCGAAGCCGTTGTAGTGCAGCTTGCCAAGCAACTCGCCCAGGTCGGCTTTGTCAGTCAAGCCGTCGACCATCTCGAAATAGGGAAGGAGTTCCGTGTAACCGCGCTCGTTGATGGCTACCGTGTCCATGCCGGCGTTGTAGAAGTCGCGGATCTTCTGGGCCACACTGCCATCAGCGGCGGTGGCGTCAGCCGACACCTCTTTTATGATGTCCTGGATGAGCAACTCATTGTGCTGGTCGATCTCCGTGAAAGCGCCGAAGGTGGTGTATTCCTCCGGTATCGGGTTGTTCTTCAACCAGTTGTTGTTGCAATAACGGAAGAAGTCCTCCGCTGGATTGATGCTCAAATCCATGTTTTTCTTGTTGATGGCCGGATTGCCCTGCTCCTCAGTGGGAGCACATCCACCAGCGATCATTGTTCCTGCTACGATCATAGCGAATAATGTTTTTGTTTTTTTCATTGTTTATTTTCAATTAATATGATGTTGTTCGTTTTTAATCCCCAGGGCGTTGCCCTGGGCTAGTCGCTTTTGGCCTTTCAGGCCGTTTATTGGTCTAACTTTTAACTTTTATCTCCTCAAAGCTCTCCCTCCAGTTTCAATTCCATCTGCAACTTCCTCAGCTCCGGATGGGCCTCCGCCAGTTTTTCGAACTTCTCCTTGTCGGTATATGCCTCGATCTCAGCGGGTTTCTCCATCACTTCGGAGATCAGGTCAAATTGGTTGTTGTGGAGGGTGTTTTTTAAATGACTTCGAAGTGCGCTCATGCCTTCGGTGTCGTTCTCAAACAATTTGTTATCCACATAGAAATGGATCTCCTTGGCGCCTATCAGCTTGGGCGTGTATTTTCCTAGGCCAGCAGCGAAGTTGGGGGATATCTTCTTGTATTTGTTGACGAATTCAAGCCAAGCCGCTTCCAGCTGTTCCTGGGTGAAAGGGGTGTCCCAAGTGGGTTCCACTTCCTCTTCTTTCTTTTCCGCGTCTTTCAGACTCGAGGTGATGGAGATGGTGCTTCCACCGCCACGGGGACGGGAATGCGGAATGGGTTGTTGTGGGACGGGACTTTGAGGCTCAGGCTTTTGAGGCTCAGGCTTTTGAGGCTCAAGTTTTTGAGGTTCAGTCTTTTGAGGCTCAGATTGAGGTTGAGCTTGAGGTTGGGGTTGAGTCTGAGGCTGAACCTGGGGCTGAATTTGGGGTTTGGCTTGGGTTTGAACCTGGGGTTGAGGTTTAACTTGAACTTGGGGTTGCGGTTGTGGCGGATTAACTCCGCCCGCCTGAGGGTTTTGCGGAAGAACTGTCTGTTGTTTGGCTTCACCGAACATCATCTTCAGCAGGTTGATCTCGAGGTGTAACCTCTTGTTCCCCGCAGCCCTATAGTCGATGTCGCATTGGTTGTTGATGTCCAAGGCTTTCACGAGGAAGGGAAGGGGGCAGCGTGTCGCCTGTTCTACATAGCGTTGACGGAGCTGCTCACTCACTTCGAGAAGCTGTACCGTGGCTTGGTCCTTGCTCACCAGCAGGCTGCGCAGGTGATTGCCCATGCCAGTCACAAAATGTTGAGGTTCAAAGCCTTTGTTGATGATGTCGTTCACCAATAAAAGGATATCACTTGTGTTGCCTTGCAGTAAGTCGTCAACGATCCTGAAATAATAGTCGTAGTCGAGTACATTGAGGTTCTCAATGACGGATTTGTAGGTGATGTCTTTTCCCGAGAAACTCACCATCTGGTCAAAGATCGACAGAGCGTCGCGCAAGGCGCCGTCAGCCTTCTGGGCGATGATGTTCAAGGCCTCGGGTTCAGCGTTGACACCTTCGCTTTGGGCTACATAAGCCAGGTGTTTCTCGATGTCTTCAATCGTAATTCGTTTGAAATCAAATATTTGACAGCGCGAGAGGATGGTCGGGATGATTTTGTGTTTCTCAGTGGTGGCAAGGATGAACTTGGCGTACGCCGGAGGCTCCTCCAGGGTCTTCAGGAAGGCGTTGAAAGCATCCTTGCTGAGCATGTGAACCTCGTCGATGATGTACACCTTGTACTGCCCGATCTGCGGGGGGATGCGTACCTGCTCCACCAGGTTGCGGATGTCGTCAACAGAGTTGTTCGATGCCGCGTCGAGCTCGTAGATGTTGAACGAAGCGTTGTTGTTGAACGAACGGCACGACTCGCATTCGTTGCAGGCTTCCATGTTCTCAGTGGGGTGGAGGCAGTTGATGGTCTTGGCCATGATGCGTGCGCAAGTGGTCTTTCCTACACCTCGTGGTCCGCAGAAGAGGTAGGCCTGGGCGAGCGAATGGTTGCGGATGGCGTTCTTCAGCGTCGTGGTGATCGACTGCTGGCCTACCACCGTGTCAAAAGTCGCGGGCCTGTATTTCCTTGCTGATACTATGAAATTGTCCATTTTATACCTAATGTAATGAAACTACAAAGATAGATAATTTTCGGGTACTTCCTTGTTTTCATCCGTTTTTTTTCCGTAAGTTTGCTCATTATTTCGTCAGAGGCATGCTAATACTCGTACCGAAAATCACCAACCGACTTCAATACACGCTCGATTTCGTGTTTGGGACCCTGCTGGGAGTCGAATTCAGGTTGACTACCGATAGCTCGAAATTTCGCGATTTTGAAGGACAAAAAATGAGCTACGGCCCCAATCCGCTGTGGGACGAACCTTACCTGAAGTCGTCAGGCCTGCTATTCGAACGCGACATCTACGAACAGGAACTCAAGCCGTTCGACTTCATGGAGGTCAAAGGCATCTTCCCGGTCTATAGCCAACGTTCCGTCATGCCTTTCGACGTGCTGGCGGCCATCTTTTACTTGGTCACCCGCTACGAGGAATACCTGCCACAGGTGCGTGACCAGTACGGACGCTTTACTCCCGAGTCGTCATGCCTCTACCAAATGGGTATGCTCGCCAAGCCTATCGTGGATATTTGGGTGTTGGAATTTGCAAAACGACTTCATCTTGATGGAGTTATGAAACCTCGGACCTATAGCTTCCAGCCGACTTACGACGTGGATGCAGCATGGTCCTACCTCCATAAAGGAGTCTATCGTACCGCAGGAGCTTTCTTTAGAGACCTTTTCGCGGGTGACTGGAACGAGATAAAACACCGTAACCGTGTGCTTTTCAAGCATGAACGTGATCCGTTCGACAGCTTCGACTTCCAGTTCCAACTTCAAGAGGAGTTCCACCTGAAACCTATCTATTTCATCCACTGCGGCGACTACGACAACAACGACAAGAGCATCTCCATCCGAAAAGAGGCCTTCAAGGAACTCATCAAACGCATCGGCGACTATGCCGACGTGGGTATCCACCCCTCGTTCTCCTCCTACCTGGACCCGCAACGCCTCCAGATCGAAGTGAACCGACTCGCCTCAGTGCTCAACCGCGACGTCACCAAAAGCCGCCAACACTTCCTGCGGATGACCCTCCCGCGAAGCTACCAGCGACTCATCGAACTCGATATCACCGACGACTATACCATGGGCTACGCCTCCCAAGTCGGATTCCGCGCCGGTACCGCCTCCACCTTCCGGTTCTATGACCTCGAAACGGATACCGTAAGCCCATTGAAAATCCATCCGTTTGCCGTAATGGATGGTACACTAAAAGATTATTTAAATCTAAGTATATCAGATTCATATAATACGATACTTAAAGTAGTAGATGAAGTAAGGAAAGTGAACGGGACGTTCATCTATCTCACCCATAACGAGACCCTCGGAGGACAAAAACGCTGGGTGGGATGGCCTGAAATGTACCGCAAAATATTGGAAAACTGCCGATGATTACCTATCTGTCACACGGGCAAATCGACAAAAACCGCTGGGACGAGTGCGTTGCAGCCGCCCCCAACGGCAATGTCTACGCATGGTCGTGGTATCTCGACATCGTGCATCCTGGATGGGATGCATTGGTTGAGGTAAGTGATGGTAAATATCTGACAATTATGCCAATAACGAAGAAGAGAAAATATGGTATCAACTACCTCTGCCAACCCTTTTTCGCCCAACAACTCGGAGTGTTTTCCGTCAAACCTCTGACAAAAGAACATACTGTCGCCTTCCTTCAAGCCATCCCTAAGAAATTCCGACTGGTCGAAATACGTCTCAACGAAGGCAACCCCCTCGACAATACCCTAAAAGGAGTTGACTTACATAGGAACCATCTTCTGGATTTGAACGATAATTACGACATGTTATTGTCACATTATCATGAAAATACAACACGTAATCTAAAGAAATCATTTAAGAATAACCTCGAATTGGTAAAACAGATTCCGATATCCGTCGTTATTAATCTGTTTCGTGCCAACAGAGGTGCCACTGTGACCCACTGGGGCGATGCGGAATATGCCCGTTTGGAGGCTTTAACTGCTTGTGCAATCACTTCAAGTAATGCTTTTGTTTATGGTGTTAAAAATATTGATAGTGATGAGATTATATGTGGTGCATTGTTTTTAAAATGCCATCATAGAATCACCTTCCTCTTCTCTGGGATGAACCAACGTGGCAAAGAACATGGGGCCATGACCTTCCTCCTCGACCAGGTGATCCGTGAGTTTGCCGGCCAACCATTGACCTTCGACTTTGAGGGTTCTGATGATGATAATCTCGCCCGTTTCTACCAAGGGTTCGGCAGCACTCCCGTTTGCTATCCCGGTCTTCGCTATCGCCTTTTTAATCCTTTCCGATAAAAAAACTGTATTTTCATTTGACTTAATCGTAATTTGTTGTACCTTTGTATCAAACTCTAACATTATGATTGAAGTAAGAAACCTTGAGCTTAATGACAGCATTTTCAACCAGATAATGGCTGAAATCCGCGATGTTGAAATCCAACGTGACAGGATGCGCTTCCGCCGCAATTTGGAACGTGTTGGTGAGATTATGGCATACGAAATCAGTAAAACCCTTGATTATGAGGTTCGTGAAGTGGTGACTCCCCTTGGAGTGAAAGAGGTTAAGGTGTTGGCTGAACAACCCGTGTTGGCTACCATCCTCAGGGCGGGACTGCCTTTCCACAATGGCATGCTCAACATGTTCGACCAGGCCGACAATGCTTTTGTGGCGGCCTACCGCAAGTACGACAAGGATGACGATTCCGAGATCCGCGTGGAATACTTCTCGGCTCCCGACCTCGATGGACGTGTGCTGATCATCTGCGACCCCCTGCTGGCTACGGGTGAGTCGCTGGCCAAGACCATTGAAGGACTGCTCGGCGATGAGATGACCCCAAAACACATCCATGTCGCCGTGGCGGTGACCTCGGCGGATGGCTTGAACCATCTGAAATTGAAGATGTCGCGCTGGCCTACGACCATCTGGGTGGGTTCCATCGACGACGAACTTACTGCTAGGGCTTACGTTGTCCCCGGTCTGGGCGACGCCGGCGATCTGGCATTTGGCGAAAAACATCATTAATAACAGAATAAGGACTGCTTTATGAGTCGTGACGGTTTCGGGTCCAAATTGGGCATCATCGCCGCGGCCGCCGGATCGGCCGTGGGCTTGGGCAATATCTATAGGTTTCCCTGCGAACTTGGCAACAACGGTGGCGGCGCCTTCCTCTTGGTCTACCTCCTGATAGTCCTCTGTCTTGGCGTCCCAGTGATGCTCAGCGAGTTTATCATCGGACGACGCGCCCAAAAGAACCCCATCGGAGCGTTCAAAATGCTTCGCCCTCGCTCGGGATGGCCTGTCATCGGCTACATGGGGGTGCTCTGCGCCTTCATCATCATGGCCTTCTACTCCACGGTGGCAGGATGGACCCTTGAATATATCGTAAAAGCTATAGGCAACCAGTTCCATGGCAAGGAACTCAGCGTCATCGAACAGGAGTTCGCCGATTTCCACGACATGGGCTGGAAAAACGTGTTGTGGCAAGCCGTGTTCATCTTCCTGACCGGATTCGTGGTCTTCAAAGGGGTGGCCGACGGCATTGAGAAATACGCCAAGATCCTGATGCCGGTGCTCGTGGCCATCCTCGTGGTGTTAGGCCTTCGCGCCGTCACCCTCCCTGGTGCCAAAGAAGGACTCACCTTCCTCTTCAAGCCTGATTTTTCGAAGATTACCGGTTCAGTGCTCATCAGCGCATTGGGACAGGCATTCTTCTCCCTTAGCATGGGCATGGGCGTGTTGATCACCTATGGTTCCTATATTCAAAAGGACGATAACCTGACCACTACGGCCCTGTCGGTGACCCTTTCCGATACCTTGATAGCGGTCCTCGCAGGCGTGGTGATCTTCCCGGCGGCCTTCTCCTTCGGCGTGCAGCCTACTGCGGGTATGGGACTGGTATTCAATACCTTGCCGATGATCTTCAACCAGATGGCAGGAGGCTATTTCTTCTGCATCATCTTTTTCGTGCTGCTGGCAGTGGCTGCCTTGACCTCCACCATCTCCCTCTTGGAAGTCATCGTGGCCTATTTTGTAGAAGAACTTCGGATGTCGCGCCGCTGGGCAACGGTGATCGCCTCACTGGGTTGCATGGCAATCGGGGTGTTCGCCTCGCTGAGCCTCAAGAGCGACACGGGCTTCACCATCGCAGGACTGTCGTTCTTCGACAGCCTCGACTTCATCTCGGCCAAGGTGCTGCTCCCCATAGGCGCCCTCTTCATCGTCATTTTCGTAGGATGGGTCATGGGAAAGAAAACCTTCAACGAAGAGATTACCAACGGCGGCAAGCTGAAACTCTCCATCAAGAGCGTTATCTTCTTTATCATCAGATACTTGGCACCGCTGGCAATTGCAGTTATCTTTATCACAGGATTTGTTTAAATGCGGAATGCGGAACCTAATTCCTAATTCCGCATTCCGCATTAAAACCCCACGTAGTTTTCAAGAATCGGATTCACCTCACCAACAATGCCCTGAAGTTGTTCCCAGTTTTTGATTAATCCTTTCCGTTCGCGGTGATTGACGATGGCCTTCACCTGGTCGTACTCAAGATAGGGGTGGCGTAATAAAGTCTTGAACTCGTCGCGGTTGACCTCAAGTTTTCGTATCTCCTTGTTATCTAGCGTGATATATGGCCTGATGATGTCAAACCTGGTGGAGTCCATCCCCTTGACCTCGAAGAGCTGGTCGAGCGTGACAAAACCGCCCAAACGGTCACGATAACGATGGATGCGGCTGGCCATCACCTCGCCAATCTGAGGCAAGGCCACCAAAGCAAGCGAATCAGCCGTGTTGATGTCGAGAATCGGAATCTCCTTGGCAGGGGAGGGCTCTGCGGTTTGAGAGCGTTCCGGCTTGTTCTCTTTCGCTCGCGTTTTTGGGGTGGTGTTTTTGTCCATCTCTGTTGGACCTCCCTCGGCTTTGTTAACCTTCTTTTCCTGAAGCGCAATCATCGAGTCGAGGTTGTGTCGGGCTGCTTCATCCTGCTTTGAAAACCTGATGACTGGGCGGAAAACACTGAAAGCCAATAGTATGGTGATGACCGACAAGAGGCTGATCACCCCAGCGCGCTCGCCCTTGCTCATCACAATAAAACCATTGTTGATCTTTTTGTTCTGTTTTTTCATCTTATGTATATTTTTTCGCAAAAATAAGCAAAAAAATTCTTATCTTTGCAGAGATTATTGCAAATAAATGATGAAAAAAGCGATATTTCTGTTTTTGTTTTTTCTTTTTGCTGTGCATCAGCCAGTTGCAGCGGCCTATCTTCTCATTCCGATGGACGGGACTCAAACCAACCACCTGAAGGCATACGGTGTGGCTTTCTTCGTGCTGGAGCGTGAGGTGGAGATTAGCTGGCTGCTGAACTATAGGGGTGGCAGCTACCTGATTCCCTATCATGAGATGTTTGAGCGGGAATGCAAGATGCGCGACGTGTCGTATCAAGTCATCGCCGATGCCCAAGCCGACGCGCTTCTGGCGCAGATCGCCGATCCTGGGGTGAACATGGACGAGATGAAGTTGCAGAAAGCTCCTCGTGTGGCGGTCTATGCCCCGAAGAACAACCTGCCGTGGGACGATGCCGTCACCTTGGTGCTTACCTATGCCGAGATCCCCTACGACGTGGTCTATGACGACGAGGTGCTGCAAGGCGTGCTGCCCACCTACGACTGGCTTCATCTGCATCATGAGGATTTCACGGGACAATACGGCAAGTTCTGGGCACGTTACCACAACTACCCGTGGTATCAGGAGGATGTGAAGACGCAAGAAGCCACAGCCGCCCGTTGGGGCTTCAAGAAAGTCTCGCAACTCAAGCTGGCCGTGGCCAAGAAGATACGTGACTTTGTGGCCGGTGGAGGCTATATGTTCGCCATGTGCTCGGCCCCCGACAGCTACGACATCGCCCTGGCCGCCGAGGGACTCGACATCTGCGATTATATGTTCGATGGCGACCCTATCACCCCTGGCGATCCGCAAAGGCTTAACTACGACAACTGCTTCGCTTTCACCGACTTCAGCGTGTCAGTCAACCCTCAGGAATACGAGGTCTCCAACATCGATATCCCCAACGACCGCATCCGTTCGGTCAACGAAAGCAACGACTATTTCCTGCTGTTCGACTTCTCCGCCAAATGGGACCCTGTGCCTACCATGCTCACCCAATGCCACGAACGGCTCGTGAAAGGCTTCATGGGACAGACCACGGCATTCCGCAAGGCCTATGTCAAACCTAGCGTCATCGTCCTGGGCGACAATGCCGCCATGGGCGAGGACCGATACATCCACGGCAACTTCGGTAACGGCTTCTGGACCTTCCTCGGAGGCCACGACCCGGAGGACTACCGCCACATGGTGGGCGACCCGCCAACGGAACTCGACATGTATCCCAATTCACCTGGATATCGTCTCATACTGAACAACATCCTGTTTCCAGCCGCCAAAAAGAAGGAACAAAAGACCTGATCCCGGAGTTGTTTATAACCTTGTTTATATTTTTCTGTTAAAAAGAGGTATGGTTTTTGCAAAATTTCCTATTTTTGCCCATTTTAGAGCAAATTGTTAACAAATAGGAATAAAAAATGAAAAGACTTTCACTCTTAGGATTGGTGATGACCATCGCTGTCACTACCGCCTTTGCCGCTCCCGTCGACGTGAACCGGGCTATGAACTGCGGCCAGAAGTTCGTCAACAACACCATGGGCCAGAAGTCCGCCTCGCTGTCGCTCGCCTATACCCAGGTCAGCGAAGCAGGGACCGACGCCCTGTATGTATTCAACTTTGACGGTGGCTACGTCGTGGTGGCAGCTGACGACCGCGCTCACCCCGTTCTCGGCTATGGTGAGGGCGAGAGCTTCGATGTGAATAACATCCCCGATGGACTGAAATATTATCTCGGACATTATGCGCGCCAAATCCAATATGCCATCGACAACAATCTTTCGGTCGAACCTGAGATCGCTGAGCAATGGTATCTTGTCGACAAAGAGGGCGTGATGAGCCGTACAAGAGGCGAAAAAGCCGTCAACCCGCTGTTGACCACCACCTGGGACCAGGGCTGGCCTTATAACTACTACGCTCCGGCTTGCACCAGCTATTGGACCAACAATCACTGCTACGCTGGCTGCGTGGCCACCTCCATGAGCCAGGTAATGAAATATTGGA
This sequence comes from uncultured Bacteroidia bacterium, assembly GCA_902801465.1. GTDB lineage: Bacteria > Bacteroidota > Bacteroidia > Bacteroidales > F082 > Limimorpha. The sequence continues at coordinate 66,615 of CADCIH010000007.1, forward strand.
ACTGGCCCGATACCGGCGTCGGCGAACACTCCTACAGCACAAGCTCTTACGGCGGTACCCTGTCGGCCGACTTCGGCAGCACTACCTACAACTGGTCCATCATGCCCAACTCGCTGGGTAGCCAGGCTAACGCCGCAGCCCAAGCCGTCGCCCTCCTGATGTACCATTGCGGCATCGCAGTCGATATGGACTACGCTCCCGATGGCAGCGGCGCCCATACCGAAGACGTGCCTGGAGCAGTCCAGTCTTATTTCAAATACGCCGCCTGCACCCACCTCGATTACCGTGACTCTTATTCCAGAGAACAGTGGGAAGACATGCTGATCGAACAGTTCGACCGCGGATTCCCTGTGGTCTATTCCGGCTCCGATAGCGATGGTGGCCACGCCTTCAACTGCGACGGCTACAACAACCAGCGCTACTTCCACTTCAACTGGGGTTGGAGCGGATCCTACAACAACTATTACCAGATTGACGCACTCAATACGGGCAACGGCAATTTCAACCAATACCAGAGAGTGGTGTTCGACATGATTCCGGACTATATCTATGACGCCATGGTTCCCCAGATTGCCACCCTCGAGACTGTCGTAGCCGATGCCATCACCAAGACCGTCCAGATCAGTTTCGTGGTTCCCACCGTGGCTGAATCAGGTGCCGACCTTACCTCTGTGGAACGCATCGAGCTGAAACGCAACGGATCCGTTATCCAGACCTTCAACAATGCACAACCTGGCGAGACCATCACCTTTGAAGACGAACTGGATAACTACGGAAGCTATGAATACACCGTCGTGGGCTTCAACAACGGTTACTCCGGCAAGCCTTTCTCAACGGTGGTCTTAGTGGGCCCCAACTGCACATGGAAGTTCGTGTGCCAGACCACCAACTTCCAAGGCTGGAATGGTGGCACAGTGAGAGTGGTCGATGCCAACGGCATCGTTTTCAAAGAGATCACCATGACGAGCTCCACACCGCTGTCAGAGAAATACCAGATGCCAGAAGGCCCCTTCACCTTGCAATGGAATGCTCCCGCTACAGCTGTCCCTTCGCTGACCATCACACTGAAAAACTCAGCCAACCAAAATGTCTATAGCTTTACCGGCTCTTCATCACAACTCAATGGCACGCTCTACTCGGGTGACAACGACTGCCCGAGCTGCACGCCGCCTACCGACCTCGCCGGTGAATATGAATACAAAGACGGGACCTTCGGCACCAAACTGACATGGAACTGCGACTACGAACCCTCGAAATTCAAGGTCTATCGCAGCGACGATGGCGTGGAATATGCCGAGATTGCCGCTATCGACAATACAGAACATGAATATTTCGACGAAGTTGGCGCCGGCAACTATTATTATAAGGTGACCGCCTTTAGCAGCGCCTGCGAATCCACACCTGCCCAAACCAACGAGAACACCGACTTCGTGTATGTCACCGTCACAAGCGTGGGCGAACAAGGCATCAATGCCAATATCTTCCCCAACCCCGTCAAGGAACAGCTCTCCATCCAAGCCGCCGACATCACCGAAGTGAACCTCTACAACACCATCGGACAGTCGGTCTATCACTACAACGGACTCACCAACAGTCTTGGAATCAATACCTCCGATCTCGAATCGGGTATCTATATCGTCAAGGTGGTAACGAGCGAAGGATTTCTCTCTCGCCGTATCATCATCATGCATTAATCAAAACAACTTAGCCTTATGAAAAGAATGGTTCTTTCTCTTCTGGTCCTGCTCGGATGCCTGACAATGAAGGCGTCCCCCGTCAGCCTAGAGGAGGCTCGCTCGCTCGGACAGCGTTTCGTCCGCGCCAATTTCGAACTCACCAGGCAGAGCGATGAGCTCACGCTCGTTTATTCCATGCCTTCGTTCTACGTGTTCAACGTCGGGGAGACGGGATTCGTGATGATCTCCGCCTACGACAATTACCGCCCCCTGCTTGGCTATTCGCAGGAAGGCACCTTCAATCCCGACGACATGGCCCCAGCCACAGCCGACTTCCTGAATCGTGTCAACGACTATCGTACCACCCGTACCAATGTCGCCGCCACCCCGGATGTCCTTGCCGACTGGGAATCACTGAGAAACTACGGTCACCTCGTCTCCCGTTACGGAGGAAGGGATGGTAGCTATCTGGTGCAGACCAAATGGAACCAGAACTATCCTTACAACTACTGCTGCCCCGCCGCAAGTGGAGGTCCTGGCGGACACGTCTATGCCGGTTGTGTGGCTACGGCAGGCGCCCAGGTGATGAGATACTGGTGCCATCCCGAACATGGACAGGGGAGCCATACCTATTATCCAGAAGACCATCCGGAATACGGTCCCCTCACCGCCAACTTCGGCGAAACCACCTACGACTGGGCCAATATGCCTCTTACCATCAGCTCCGCTTCACCCATTGAGCAAATCGAAGCCGTGGGCACCTTGATCTATCACGTGGGTGTTTCAGTCGACATGAACTACCGTCCCACCAGCAGTGGCGCCGTCACCGGTCTGCTCACCACTACGCTTCCGGAGCATTTCTTCTACACCACCCACATGGAACACAATTATCGCGAGAACTATACCAGAGAGCAATACTGCAACTTCCTGGTCTCCAATATCGACATGAGTTGGCCGATACTTCATCGCGGCAATGGCCATGCCTACGTGGTCGACGGCTACGACGATGCAGGCTTGTTCCACTTCAATTGGGGATGGAGCGGCTCCAACGACGCGTTTTACGACATCGACGGTCATAACTATGCCGAAGGCGAGAGCGCCATCCTCAACTGCGTCCCCGCAGAAGTCTATGACGCCACTCCCAAAGAACCGACCAGCCTGACGGCAACTCCCGCAACAAACAACGAACTCGCCACCACCGTGTCATGGACCAACCCGACACAGACCCTGGTGAACAATCCGCTGACCACCATCGATCAGATTGTGGTCATGCGCAACAACGATATCGTCTATACTGAGGATAATGTCACCCCCGGCGCCACCATGTCGATTACCGACACCTCCGTCCCGTTCTTCAGCACCTATACCTACAAAGTATATGCAGTGATCAATGGACAAAGAGGCAAGACGGCCGAGGTCAACGGAATCCACGTGGGTCCCACCTGCCAGTGGAAGTTCGTCATCTCCGGAAGTAACATGATGGGATGGAGAGGCTCACGTATCGATGTTTATGACTGCACCGGTGCCAAAGCCACCAGCGTCAGCGTCAATAGCCCTAATCCCGCGTCGGTGAATGTGGACATGCCCCTCGGCATGGTGAAACTGGCATGGGTGCTGTCCGACAATGTGACGAGCGATTATGGTATCTCCATCAATGTCAAGGACGCCAACAACACCTCCGTCTATAGCTATTCCGGGAACATCCTCTCGATGGAACAGGGATTCTTCTACGAAGGCAACAACGGCTGCGGACAGACTCCCGATTGTGGTACGCCATCAAATCTGACCGCTGTACAGGATGCCGACGATGATCATGTCATAGTTCTTCAATGGAATGGCGTTGACAACCCAGACTATGGCTATCTTGTCTATCGCGACGACATGATGCTCGCCATGACCTCTGAAACGACCTTCCGCGATGAGACGGCAACCATCGGAGGCCATTGCTACTATGTGACGACCTTGTGCAATGGTGGTATGAATGGAGAATACTCCAATATGGCCTGCCAAGCCTCCGGCGCCTGTTATCCGCCTCGCAATTTCTACTTTGAAGTCACCAACAACTTCAAGTGCAACCTCACCTGGGAACGTCCGTCACCCGACGATGGCTTGTCTGGCTATATCCTTTACCGTAAAATGGCAGGGGAGGAGTATGAACGCATCAAACTCCTGGGCGCGAACAAGACCTCTCATACCGACAACAGCGTCTCGCAAGAAGGCGACTACTACTACAAATTGGTTGCCTACTACCAGGGCCTCGACTGCGAATCGGCTCCCGCCGCCAACCTCAATGAGCCTAATGTCTATCACGTCCATTTCTACTACTCAATCGATGCTGTCGACGAGTCAGACGACAACCGCGTGAGCCTCTATCCCAATCCCACTACGGGCATGCTGAACGTGGAAGCTCCCTCGATGCAACACCTGGCCGTGTATAACATGCTCGGACAACTGGTCTTCGAAACCAATGTGAACGGCGATTCCACCTCCATCAATATGAAGGAATTCGGAAGCGGCATGTTCATGGTATCGGTTCAAACTGCCGACGGCGTCGTGATCAAGAAAATATCAGTTGTAGAATAAATATATTTATAACTAATTAAATAATTAAAACAATGAAAAAAACTGGTTTGTTACTTTTGACCTTGGTTCTCGCCCTGGGTACCGCTTTTGCGGGTCCGGTCGACGTGAACTCGGCCAAGTCGTTGGGACAGAAGTTCCTCCAGACGAGATTCGAAATGACAAGAGGTGCGGACTTGCAACTCTATTACACAGTGTCTTCTGACAATGGAGATCCTTGTGCCTATGTATTCAACAACGGCACCGAGGGCTTTGTGATTGTTGCTGCCGCTGACAATGTGCGTCCCATCCTCGGCTATTCGAACAATGGTGCATTCGATGCCACCAATCCTTATAACGGTGCGATGTATATGCTCGAGACCTATAAGAACAGCATCAGCTATGCCATCGAGAAGCGCATTGCCGCTACTCCTGAGATTGCTTCCGAATGGGAGATGCTGAGAACTTATGGCCGCCTCAGTAACAGAAAAGAGGGTGTCGTAGGTCCTCTGGTCCAGACCAAGTGGAACCAAGACAGCCCCTACAACCTCTATGCTCCGCCTACCCAGGGTGGACATAGCGGCTCTGGTGGACGTTGCTATGCTGGCTGCGTCGCCACGGCTATGGGTCAGCTGATGAGATTCTGGAATGCTCCCATCCAAGGTGAGGGCAGCCACGGTTACAATTGCATCGGTTATGCTCCCACCTATTATAACTATGGTTACCAGTATGCCAATTTCGGTGAAACGACCTATCAGTGGGATCTCATGCCTCTGACGTTGAGCAATGCCAGCCAAGAGGAAATCGAAGCCGTCGCCACTTTGCTCTATCACTGTGGTGTGGCAACGGATATGACCTTTGACTGGGATGGTAGCGGAACCTATTCCGACATCGTCCCCGGTGCAATGGCCTCCTATTTCGATTACGACTACTGCGTTAAGAGAAATAGAAGCTCCTACTCACTGCCTAACTGGATCAACCTGCTGAAGACCGAGTTCGACCTTGGCCGCCCGGTGTATTACTCTGGCCAGAGCTCGGAAGGCGGTCATGCTTTCGTTTGCGACGGATACGATGAGAACGACATGATGCACTTCAACTTCGGTTGGAGTGGTAGCGACGACGACTTCTATGTAGTGGATGCCATCGACTATGCCTCAAACGCTGCCGCCATCTTCAATTACGTTCCGAGTTTTGTCTATAACGGTACCGCCCAGGCACCTACCAACGTCACTGCTGTCAAAGCCAGCGACATCGCTCAGTCTGCCACCATCTCCTGGACCAATCCCACCAAGTTCTTGAACAACCAGAACCTTACTACCATCGACCAGATAGTGGTTACCAGAGACGGTATCGAGATTTATTCAGTCGACAATGCCACTCCGGGTGCTGCCATGAGCTTTGTGGATGATAATGTTCCTTGCTACAGCACTTTCGAATACAGAGTCTATGCCATGATTGGCGACGTGAGAGGCGCTGCTGGAGTTGCCACCGAGTCGTTCGGTCCTACCTGCCAATGGAAAGCTGTGGTCACCGCTACCGCCATGCAAGGCTGGAAAGGTGGCTATGTGTACGCCTATGACGGCGCTGGTCGCAAGATCACTTCCTTCACCATGACGAGCAACAATCCTCAGACCATTAATTTGGATCTCACCCTCGGCAGAGTGAGGTTCGCCTGGAGGGAAGGCACGGACGCCGTCAGTCTCTCCATCAAACTCAAGAACGCCCAGAATGAGGAAGTGTACTATTTCACCGGCAACTCGTCCGAAATTCCGGAAGGCTTCTTCTACGAAGGCAACAACGGCTGCGATGGTAGCGCCCAATGCTCACTCCCAGGTGAACTCTTCGCCACGGAGGTTGAGGGTAAGGTGACCCTTTCATGGGAAGCCGCCAGCAATCCTGGCTATGGCTACAACATCTATCGTGACGGTTATCTCTTCGAACTGGCCCAGACCAATTCCTTCGTCGATGAATATGCCGACCTCGGTGGCCACTGCTACCAAGTCTGCGTGCTGTGCGACGGTGGCGAGTCGCCGTTGTCGAACGAAGCCTGTGCCACCTCTGGCGAAGGCTGCGAAACCGGAAGCAACCTCTGGTACGAACTGCAAGCCAGCGGAAAACCGATCATCTCTTGGGAAGCCCCTGAAAATTCAGCCAACGCACAAGGCGGCTATTATGTCTATAGAAAGGTCAATGACGGTGAGTACGAGCGCGTCAAGCTCTTGAACTTCAACAAGACCGAATATAAGGAAACCAAGGCCATGGAAGAGGGTAACTGGTATTACTACAAAGTGATTCCTTACTACCAAGCTATCGACTGCTTCTCAGCTCCCATCAAGAGCAAGTACAACAATGAGCACTTTGTGAAGGTCTATTTCTCGCTCGACGGCGTCAACGAGAATGCCTCCGACGTTAACCTCTATCCGAACCCGACCAAGGATAGCTTCACCATCGAGGCTGTGGACATCCAGAACGTGATGGTCTTCAACACCGTGGGCCAGATGGTTTACAACCAGACCTGCGAAGGCAACCGCGCCGTGATCAACCTCGGCAATGTGGAAGCCGGCCTCTACATGGTAAAGGTCGTCACCGCCAGCGGCGAAAGCATCCAGAAAGTCTCTGTGATTAGATAAGAAGAGCGTCTGGTAATAAAAAAAGCGCCTCAATTGAGGCGCTTTTTTTATTTGCGTTCCCAAACCTCAAACCTATACGAGTAATCCACCTGGGGATCGTCGTCGAAGACCCTAAGGTCGATGAGCTCCCAGTTCTCGAAGTTGATGAAAGGAAAATAAGTGTCGGCCTCGAACTCCTTGTCGAGCCGTGTCAGATACAACTTGTCGACCTTGGGCAGGAACTGCTCGTAGATGCTCCCGCCGCCCATGATGAAGACCTCTTCCTCGTCCTCAACCATCTTCAACACCTCAGGAATGGAATGGGCAAGCTCAAAGCCTTCAGGAGCCTCCTCCATACGCGAGGAGATGATGATGTTGCGCCGGTGAGGCAGTGGCCTTTGTCCAGGCAACGACAGCCATGTGTTGTAACCCATGACAACGGTATGCCCCAAGGTCACTTCCTTGAAATGCTTCAAATCGTTGCTGTTGTGCCAAATCAGCTGGTTGTCCTTGCCGATGGCCCTGTTTTTAGCCATCGCCACAATAATCGATAATCCCATAATTAGTTAATAGTTTTCCGTTCTCCGTTTTCCGTTCTCCGTTCTCCGTTACACCGACACTTCCCCCTTGATCGCCGGCCATGGATCGTAATTGATTAATGTGAAGTCTTCATATTTGAACCCGAAGATGTCCTTCACCTCGGGGTTCAGTACCATCGTAGGCAGCGGGCGAGGAGTCCTCGTGAGCTGCAGTTTCACCTGCTCGATGAGGTTGTTGTAGATGTGTACGTCGCCAAACGTATGTACGAACTCGCCAGGTTGCAACCCGCATACCTGCGCCATCATCATGGTGAGGAGGGCGTAAGAGGCGATGTTGAACGGGACTCCGAGAAACACGTCGGCGCTGCGTTGGTAGAGCTGACATGAGAGCTTGCCTTCAGCCACGTAGAACTGGAAGAAAGCGTGGCACGGAGGCAAAGCGGCTTTGCCAGCCGCTACATTGGCGGCAAAGTCCTTCTCATGCTCGTCAGGCAAGACGCTGGGATTCCACGCCGTCACGATATGCCGGCGGCTGTTGGGGTTCTCCTTGATGCTCTTAACCACTTCGGCAATCTGGTCGATGCCCTCATTGTTCCAGTTGCGCCACTGTGCGCCGTAAACGGGGCCCAGGTCGCCGTTGGCATCGGCCCACTCGTCCCAGATGCTCACCTTGTTGTCGTGCAGATACTTGATGTTGGTATCGCCGCTCAGCAGCCACAGCAGCTCGTGGATGATCGACTTCAGGTGGACCTTCTTGGTGGTCACCAAAGGGAAGCCCTCCTGGAGGTCGAACCGCATCTGGTAGCCGAACACACTGATGGTGCCGGTGCCGGTGCGGTCGCCCTTTTGGACACCATGGTCGAGAATATGCTGGAGAAGATCGAGGTATTGCTTCATGGGAATGCGGAATGCGGAATTAGGAATGCGGAATTAGGCCTTTTCGGGGTTGTGCTTGTATTTAAACAAGATGGCGAACAGGATGCCTACCACAAAGGCGAAGGCGGCGAACACATACCATGCCGTCGACCAGCCCGTCATGATGTTGAAGCTCGGGTCGGCGCTGGGGTTGAACACGAAACGGTTGACCACCGCCTGGGCGCAGAACGAGCCGATGGTGGCGCCGAGACCGTTGGTCATCATCATGAACACGCCCTGGGCGCTCGAACGGATGCTCACGTCGGTGTTCTGGTCGACGAAGAGTGAGCCGCTGATGTTGAAGAAGTCGAAGGCCACGCCGTAGACGATCATCGAGAGGATGAGCAGCACCAGGCCGAAGCCGGTGGGATAGCCCGCGCCGAGGAAGAAGAAGCGCAAGGCCCAAGCCACAAAGGCGATGAGCATCACCTTCTTGATGCCGAATTTCTTCAGGAAGAAGGGGATCAAGAGGATGCAGAGGGTCTCCGAGATCTGCGAGATGGAGGAGAGGAACACGTTGTTCTTCACCGCGAAGGCGTTGGCGTATTGAGGGTCGGTTCCGAAAGCGTCGAGGTAAGGCGTAGCGAAGCCGTTGGTCACCTGCAGGCACATGCCAAGGAGGAACGAGAAGATGAAGAAGATGCACATCTTCGAGTCCTTGAACAGCGAGAAGGCACGCAGGCCGAAGGTGTCGACAAACGATTTGCTCTCCACGTTCTTGTTGACGGGGCAGTTCGGCAGCGTGAAGGCGTAGAATCCGAGGATGATGCCCCAGGCGGCTGAGACGAACAGTTGCATGTAGTTGTCCTTAAATCCAGTGAAGTTCACGATCCACATCGAGAGGATGAAGCCGATGGTACCGAACACGCGGATGGGAGGGAAGGCCTTCACCGTGTCGAGGCCAGCCTGGTTCAAGGCGTTGTACGAAACGGAGTTGCCCAAGGCGATGGTGGGCATGAAGAAAGCCACGCTCAGCGCATACCACGGGAAGATCTGCCCGAAGGTGATATCGTTGCCGTATTTCAGTCCCATGTAGCCGGCCAGCGCCATGAAGATGGCGGCCAGGAAGTGGCAGATGCCCAGCATCTTCTGTGCCGGCACCCAACGGTCGGCGATGATGCCGATGAGCGTGGGCATGAAGAGAGATACGATGCCTTGGATGGCGAAAAATTTTCCGATGTGGGCTCCCATGCCGACACGGCCGAGATAGATTCCCAGAGAACAGAGATAAGCTCCCCAGACCGCGAAGATCAGGAAGTTCATCACAATAAGTCTAAACTTGATTCCTTTCATTATTTTAAATTTTAAAATTCCTCATTCCTCATTCCTCATTCCTAATTCCGCATTAATCAAATCTCGAATCTCTGCGGCCTTTTCATAATTTTCCTCTTCGATGGCCAAGTCGAGCAGCTGCTGTAGCTGTTCCACGCTGAGGTCCTCGAGATTGTCACTTTGAGCTTCTTCGGTGGGCTCCGGGTCGGGCTCCTCCACCTTGTCAAGGTCTTCCGTCTCGATGCCGGCTTCCTGCATCACGCTCTCGTAGGCCGAGATGGGGCAGCCGAAGCGAACGGCCAAGGCGATGGCGTCGGAGGGACGCGCGTCGATCATCGAGATGTCGTCGCCCTGCTTGCAGATCAGCGTGGCGTAGAACACCCCGTCAAGGAAACGGGTGATGACCACTTCGGTCAAGTCCACGTCATAGTTGAGGGCAAAGCGTTTGAAGAGGTCGTGGGTGAGGGGCCTTGAAGGCTGGTTGCCCTCTAGTCCCAAGGCGATGGACTGGGCCTCGCTGGTTCCGATGACGATGGGTAGCTGACGACGTGACGTCTTGTCTTCCATGATCAAGACGTAGGCGCCACTCGACCCCTGACTGTATAACAATTCCTTGATTTCTAATGTGACTTTGTTCATTTTCAATGAAATAGACGGAAGAAGACCTTCTTCCCTTCAAATGCCAAAAATAGAAATTATTCCTGACATCGCCAAGAAAAAAAGAGGGTCGGTGAATTTTTTGAAAATTGTCTTTGAAGTTTTTCGATTTGTTACTATTTTTGCCTCTTGAAATCTAAAATCATTAAATATCTAATCGTATGACTTTATCAGTAGTTTACTGGGTGTTGGCAGCCTCCATTTTGGCGCTGGCATTCGCCTTTTTCTTCTACAAGTCAATGATGAAGGAAGATGAAGGCACCGATTTAATGAAGAAGATTGCCGCTCACGTCCGTAAAGGCGCCATGGCCTACCTGAAGCAACAGTACAAGGTGGTCATCATCGTCTTCGTCGTTTTGGCGATCGTGTTTTTCGTAATGAGTCTGTTCCACCTGCAGAACGGCATCGTGTGGTTTGCCTTCCTGACCGGCGGTTTCTTCTCGGGCTTGGCTGGCTTCTTCGGCATGAAGACCGCCACCTACGCTTCGGCCCGTACGGCCAATGCCGCCCGTCGTTCGCTGAACAGCGGCTTGAAGGTCGCCTTCCGTTCAGGTGCTGTGATGGGTCTCGTGGTCGTGGGTCTCGCCCTGCTCGACGTCTCGGTGTGGTTCCTGGTGTTGAAAGGCACCAAGCTCCTCGAGATGGTGGGCGCTGAAGCCGACCTGGTGACCATCACCACCACCATGCTGACCTTCGGCATGGGTGCCTCCACACAGGCTCTGTTCGCCCGTGTGGGTGGTGGCATCTACACCAAGGCCGCCGACGTGGGTGCCGACCTCGTGGGTAAGACCGAGTTCAACATCCCTGAGGACGACCCGCGTAACCCCGCCACCATCGCCGACAACGTGGGCGACAACGTAGGTGACGTGGCTGGCATGGGTGCCGACCTTTACGAATCATACGCAGGCTCCATCCTGGCTACCATGGCTCTGGGTGCCTCGGCCTTCGCCACCTCAGCCGTCGAAGGCTTGCAGATGAAGGCCGTGCTCGCCCCGATGTTCATCGCCGCCGTGGGTGTGCTCCTTTCTTTAATAGGTATCTTCCTGGTCCGCACCAAAGAGAACGCCGGCATGAAGGAACTGCTCGGCGCCCTCTCACGTGGCACCAACACCGCCGCCGTGTTGATCGCTGCCGCCACCTTCGGCATCTTCGCATGGCTGTTCGGCACCGAGACCAACCAATGGTGGCAGGTCTCCCTGTCGGTCGTCGTCGGTCTGCTTGCTGGCGTCATCATCGGCAAGGCTACTGAATACTATACCTCACAGAGCTACAAGCCCACCCAGAAGGTGGCCGAGAGTTCGAAGACAGGTCCCGCCACCGTGATCATCTCCGGTCTGGGCCTGGGCATGCTGTCCACCGCCATCCCGGTGGTCACCGTGGGCGTGGCCATCGTGCTGGCTTACCTCTGCGCCAACGGATTCCATATCCAGTTCACCGCCACCAACCTCTCCATGGGCCTCTATGGCATCGGCATCGCCGCCGTGGGTATGCTCTCCACCCTGGGCATCACCTTGGCTACCGATGCCTACGGTCCCATCGCCGACAACGCCGGCGGTAACGCTGAGATGAGCGGCCTCGACCCCGAAGTGCGTAAACGCACCGACGCTCTCGACGCCCTCGGCAACACCACCGCCGCCACCGGCAAGGGCTTCGCCATCGGCTCCGCCGCCCTGACCGCCCTGGCACTGCTGGCCTCATACGTTGAAGAGATTAAGATCGCCTTGGTGCGTGTCGCTGGCGCCGCCACTGACGGACTGGCCAAAGTCACCGACGAGGTGTCTTGGACCGTCGAACAAGTCAGAAACGCTTCTCTGATCGACTTCATGGATGCCTATAACGTCAATCTGATGAACCCCGTCGTCCTCGTCGGCGTCTTCATCGGCGCCATGATGGCCTTCGTGTTCTGCGGAATGACGATGAACGCCGTGGGCCGCGCCGCCCAGAAGATGGTTGAAGAGGTCCGCCGTCAGTTCAGCACCATCAAAGGTATCCTCGAAGGCAAAGCCGAACCCGACTACGAACGCTGCGTGGCCATCTCCACCAAGGGTGCCCAGCATGAGATGCTGGTGCCTTCCATCCTGGCTATCATCGTCCCGATCCTCACCGGCGTCATCCTGGGTGTTCCCGGCGTGATGGGCCTCCTCATCGGCGGCCTCGCCACCGGCTTCGTGATGGCCGTGTTCATGGCCAACTCGGGCGGTGCCTGGGACAATGCCAAGAAATATGTCGAAGAAGGTAACTTCGGAGGCAAAGGCTCTGACAACCACAAGGCCACCGTCGTTGGCGACACCGTCGGTGACCCGTTCAAAGACACGTCAGGTCCTTCACTTAACATCCTTATCAAACTGATGAGCATGGTCTCCATCGTGATGGCAGGCCTGACCATCACTTGCCACCTGCTCTAAATCAAACGGAAAACGGAAAACGGAAAGTGGAGAGCTGTTATTTTCCATTTTCCGTTTTCCGTTTTCCACTTTCCACTTTCCACTCCCATGTCTCTCCCCGCAATATTCTCTGATCTAGCCCTAATACTGGTTACCGCCGGTGTCACCACTGTGCTTTTTAAGTGGTTGAAACAACCGCTGGTCTTGGGTTATATCATCGCCGGTCTGCTTATCGGCCCCTATGTCTCGTGGTTCCCGGTGATCATCGACCATCATAGTGTGGAGACCTGGAGCGAGATTGGCATGGTGTTCCTGCTGTTTGCGATAGGCTTGGAGTTCAGTTTCAAGAAACTGAAGAAACAAGCAGGCACGGTAGGTATCACCGCCCTCACCGAGTTGGTGTCGATGTGCCTCATCGGCTTCATGCTCGGCAAAGTGTTGGGCTGGTCACAGATGGACAGCATCTTCCTCGGAGCCATGCTCTCCATGTCGTCTACCACAATCATCGCGAAGGCTTTCGAAGACCTGAAGATGAAAGGGGAGAAGTTCACCGGAAGCGTCATTGGCGTGCTGGTGGTCGAGGACCTGGCCGCCATCCTCATGATGGTGGTCCTGTCCACTTTGGCAGTCAGTACCACCTTGGACGGCAAAGAGCTGCTGTTCAGCGTAGGAAAACTGGTGTTCTTCCTGCTGGTTTGGTACGTCGGTGGTGTGTTCCTCATCCCATCCATCCTGAAGTTGACCCGCAGGTTCATGTCGGAAGAGACCCTGACGGTGTTCGCCGTGGGACTGTGTTTCTTCATGGTATGGCTGGCCAACAAGGCGGGTTTCTCATCAGCCTTGGGAGCCTTTATCATGGGTACCATCCTGGCCGAGACACTCGAAGCGGAGATGATCCATAAACTCACCACCCCCATCAAGAACCTCTTCGGCGCCGTGTTTTTCGTTTCCGTGGGTATGATGGTCAACCCGTCCATCCTCCTGCAATACTGGTGGCAGATCCTGGTCATCACCGTGGTGGTGGTCGTACTCAAATCGCTGAGTTCCGGAGTGGGCATGCTGCTTTCGGGCGACAACCTGCGCAACTCTGTCCGCGCTGGAATGTGCTTTGGACAAATCGGTGAGTTCTCGTTTATCATCGCCACCGTAGGCATGAGCTTCGGGGTCATCGACGATTTCATGTATCCCATCATCGTGTCGGTGTCCATCATCACCACCTTCCTTACTCCTTATATGATTAAGGGGGGAGACCCGTTGTTCCACTGGCTGGAAAGGAAAATCCCTGAGAAGTGGACGAAGCTTTTCAAAAACAAGGAGAAAAACATTAAGTCGAAGACTGGAGCCTCGGTGACCATTCTTACGTTCATAAGAAGCCAATTCAGGAAGACGGTGCTGTATTCGGCCATCCTTCTGGCTTTGTCGTTGGTCTGCTTCTCCGTCTTTGCCCCTTGGAGAACTAACAACAGCGCTCCGTGGGTGGACGGCGTCTGTCTGGCCATCTCGCTGTTGGTGGTAGTGCCGTTTGTTTGGGCCTTGGCTTTTAAGCGCGACTACGACCAAGAGACGTTGGAAGTCATAAAAAAGAACAAGGCCTTCAAATTAATGGTCAGTCTCCTCTTTGGAATGAGATTCCTGGTGGCCTGGTTCTTCACTTCTTATATTATTAGGCATTTCTTCGACAGTTCTTTCTGGTTTTCCGTCAACATCCAGATGAACGACATCCTGATGGCCATCGTCGCATCCTTGGCTTTCATCCTCATACTGCGAATCTTGAATCATGCCATGAATTGGTATGAGCGTATCGAGAGGAAGTTCCTTGAGAACATGAACAAGAGGCAGACACTTCAGACTTTCGTAGTCCCAGAGGTGTTGCGCGAGAACTTCACCTTGGAGCGTATGACGTTGAGCCCGCTGAGCATGTATGTCGGGAAGCGCATCCGTGATTGCAAATTCAGGGAAGAATACAATATCATCGTGGTAGGCGTCGACCGAGCTGATAAGGCCACCGATCTTCCACGACGGGACTTCATGCTTTACCCTATGGATGAGATTGTCTTCCTGGGGACCGAGGAACACCTTGCCCAGTTGCGGCCCCTGGTGGAGGTTGAGGAAGAAGTCCTTGTCAGGGAGCGGCCTGTGAGCGATGTCGATATCCATTGTGCCACCGTGGAAGGAACAAGTAAATATGTAGGCGTTTCGTTGCGCGAGGCGGATTTACTCAACCTGTTCAACACCTTGGTCATCGCACTGGAACGCGATGATCAGTTCATCTTGAATCCATCAGCCTCCGTCGTGTTTCAGGAAGGCGACATCGTGTGGTTCGTCGCCTCTGAGGAACATACCCGTCAACTTCATGAAGCCAGTTCAAACAACCAATAATCCGCTGTCATGTCCGAACTACCTGCCTTGTTTTACGATTTAGCCTTGATACTGGTTACCGCCGGTATCGCAACAGTCATCTTCAAGTGGTTGAAACAACCTGTGGTGCTGGGCTATATCATCGCGGGCTTCCTCATCGGACCTAACTTCGAGTGGTTTCCCGTCATCAACGACCATACCAGCGTGGAGACCTGGAGCGAGATCGGCATGGTGTTCATGCTATTCGGCATCGGACTGGAGTTCAGCTTCAAGAAACTGAAGAAGGTAGGAGGGACGGTGGGCATCACCGCACTCACGGAACTCATCACCATGTGTGTGGTGGGATTCCTGTTGGGTAAGATCCTGGGCTGGTCGCAGATGGATTGCATCTTCCTCGGGGCCATGCTCTCCATCTCGTCAACCACCATCATCGCCAAGGCTTTCGACGACATGAAGCTGAACCGCGAGAAGTTCAGCAGCAACGTCATCGGAGAACTGGTGGTGGAAGACCTTGAAGCAGTGTTGCTCATGGTCATCCTCTCCACCATGGCGGTGAGCAAGACCTTCGATGGCATGCAGCTGGTTTACAGCATGCTGAAACTCCTGTTCTTCCTTGTGGTGTGGTTCCTTGGTGGCATCTTCCTGGTGCCTACCGTGCTGCGTTGGGCACGTAAGTTCATGTCGGAAGAGACCCTCACCGTGTTCTCCGTGGGTCTGTGCTTCCTGATGGTCGTGCTGGCCAACCTTGCCGGCTTCTCATCGGCCTTGGGCGCCTTCATCATGGGCTCCATCCTGGCTGAGACCCTCGAAGCGGAGAAGATACACGAACTCACTACTCCCATCAAAAACCTCTTCGGCGCCATCTTCTTCGTGTCAGTAGGTATGATGGTCGATCCGAGAATCTTGGTGGAATATTGGTGGCAGATTCTTGTCATTACAATTATTTTACTGATATTCAAGCCATTAAGCAATGTCGTGGGTCGCTTACTTGCGGGCGTCGACCTGAAACAGTCCATGCAAGGTGGTTTCTGCTTCAGCCAGATCGGCGAGTTCTCCTTCATCATCGCCACTCTGGGCTTGAGTTACGGCGTCATCGATGATTTCCTTTATCCCATCATCGTCTCCGTGTCGATCATCACCACCTTCCTCACGCCATACGCCATCAAGTCGGCCACGCCATGCTATGGCTGGGTTACCAAGCATCTCCCGAGACGGTGGCTCGAAAAGTTCGAGAACATCGATCTGGGTATCAAGGTGAGGAGCGGAAAGAAGGTGACCATGGGCGGCTTTGTCTCGCATCAACTCAAGAATATCGTGATTTATCTTGCCATCATCATCGCCGTGGTGCTGATCAGCTTCTCGATATGCTCCTTTGTCATGAGGTTTGTGCCGGCACCGTGGAACTCTGCTATCAGCACGGCTTTGGCCCTAGTGATTGTCTCGCCTTTCCTTTGGGCGATGGGCTTCAAGCATACCCTGGCGAACACCACCAAAAAGCTGATGGAGGCCAGTAAGTTCAACCGGACAATCATCCTCGTGGTGTTCATCCTGCGTTTCTTGATTGTATGGGTGGTGGCCACAAGCGTCATCAGGCATTTCTTTAACGCTTCTTTCTGGAGCCATCTTCATATCGGGTCTCCGTGGTTCCGCTTCATTAATGTTGGTTTTGGCCTGGTCTATGCCATCATGTTGCGGGTGCTGAGTCCGGCCATGAAGTTCTACAAGCGCATCGAGGAGCGTTTCATGGACAACCTCAACAAGCGGCAGAAGGTGCAGGTCTTTTCCATCCCTGAAATCTTGCAGGAGAACTGCCATCTTCAGAAGATGAAGCTCAGCCCTGACAGCCCTTATTCCGGCAAACTGATCAAGGATACCGATTTTCGCGACAACTACAACGTGAGTGTGGTGCGTGTGGAGCGTGGCAAACAGGTCTTCGAGCTTCCCAAGTCCGATTTCCAGCTGTTTCCTTACGATAAAATCACATTTGTGGGCCACGAGGACCATCTGCGTCTTCTGGTGAGTAGGGTGGAGGCCTTCGATGAGCGTCTCGTCGCCGAACACGGGGAGAGCGATGTGGAGATGTACAAGGTAGAGGTGACCCCCGACAGTCCTTTCGTCGGCGTGTCATTGATGAACTCAGGTCTCGCCGACCAATATGAGGCCATGGTGATCGCCATCGAGCGCGACGGTGACTTCATCCTGAATCCCTCCGCTCGCATCACCTTCAAGCCGCACGATTATGTTTGGTTTGTCGCCCAGAAATCCAAAGCGGAAATACTAATGAATAATTAATAATTTAGAATTTAGAGAGTTTTAAATTCCTAATTCCGAATTCCTAATTCTTAATTCCCATGATCGTTTGTATCGCCGAAAAGCCAAGTGTAGCGCGTGACATCGCGAAGGTGCTGGGAGCCACCCAGACCCACGATGGCTATATGGAAGGAAACGGCTATCAGGTGACGTGGACCTTCGGACATCTGTGTACGCTGAAAGAACCGCATGACTACAGCGACCAATGGAAGGCTTGGGCGTTGACGCGCTTGCCCATGATACCTCCGCGTTTCGGCATCAAGCTCATCGCCGACAAAGGGGTGGAGAAACAGTTCAAGATCATCGAGTCGTTATTTCAGAAAGCCGATGAGATAGTGAACTGCGGCGATGCCGGCCAGGAAGGTGAGCTCATCCAGCGTTGGGTGATGCAAAAAGCGCAAGTGAAATGTCCCGTGAAACGCCTTTGGATCTCCTCCCTGACGGAAGAATCCATCCGCGAGGGCTTCAAAACGCTAAAAGACCAGTCGGAATACCAGTCCCTCTACGAGGCAGGCCTGTCGCGTGCCATCGGCGACTGGCTCCTGGGTATGAACGCCACAAGGCTCTATACCTTAAAATATGGCCAAAACCGGCAGGTGCTTTCCATTGGCAGGGTGCAGACACCCACTTTGGCACTGATTGTCAATCGTTACCACGAAATCGTGAATTTCAAGCCCGAGGCTTATTGGGTGTTGTCGACAGTGTATCGCGACACGACATTTACCGCCACCAAAGGCAAATACGGTTCGGTGGAGGACGGACAAAAAGACCTGCAAAGCATCGAGGGTAAGGAGTTCTTCGTTACCGGCATCGAGACCAAGAAGGGCAAGGAGGCTCCGCCACGACTGTATGACCTTACTTCACTTCAAGTGGAATGTAATAGGAAATACAATATGTCTGCTGAACAAACTTTACAGACGATACAAAGCCTCTACGAGAAGAAATATACCACCTATCCGCGTGTCGACACCACCTACCTGAGCGATGACATCTATCCCAAGTGTCCTGGCATTTTGGCGAAACTCACGCCCTATGCCTCGCTGACGTCGCCCTTGGCAGGAAAGAAATTGCCCAAGAGCAATAAGGTGTTCGACAACAGCAAGGTCACCGACCACCATGCCATCATCCCCACAGGAGTGGTTCCCACCGGTCTTTCTTTCGCCGAACAGAAAGTGTACGACGAGGTGTGTCGCCATTTCATTGCTGTGTTCTATCCCGATTGCCAGTTCGCCACCACCACCGTTTTAGGCAAAGTGGAGGAGGTGGAGTTCAAGACCTCGGGAAAACAAATCTTGGAACCTGGCTGGCGCGCTGTCATAAAGCCTTCAGCTTCCTCAGATGATTCCCCCGACGCCTCCGCATCCCGTAGGGATGCTCTGTCGGTAGAAAATGACGAGGAGAAGACATTGCCATTGTTTACCAAAGGCGAGCATGGGCCGCACAAGCCCCAATTGGCTGAAAAATGGACCAACCCTCCGAAACCCTATACTGAAGCTACCTTGCTTCGTGCCATGGAGACGGCGGGCAAGTTGGTGGATGATGAATCGTTGCGCGAAGTGATGAAAGAGAATGGCATCGGACGTCCGTCCACTCGTGCCGCCATCATCGAAACCCTTTTCAAACGCAATTATATTCGTAAAGTCCGCAAAAGCTTGGAACCCACGCCCACTGGCGTCGAGCTTATCGGCCTCATCCACGAGGAGCTCTTGAAGAGCGCAGAGCTGACAGGCATCTGGGAGAAGAAGCTCCGTGAAATCGAGCAGCACAAATACGAGGCACGACAGTTTCTCGAAGAACTCAAGCAAATGGTCACTGAGATCGTTTCAAAGGTGATGCTCGACACCAGCAACCGCCGGGTGGCAGTGACGGTGGAGGAGAAGCCGAAAAAAACTGCCCCGAAGAAAAGTACTACTAAGCCAAAGGCTGTGAAATCAGCCCCCGTTGAATCCAACCCCGATGCCATCATCGGCCAGCCCTGTCCGCTCTGTGGCAAAGGCCATATCATAAAAGGAAAGACCGCCTACGGCTGTTCCGAGTGGAAAAACGGCTGTGCTTGGAGAAAACCATTATAACCGAGATAGCGACTTTAGAATTAGGAATTCGGAATGCGGAATTCAGAATTTATAATTAATAATTTATAATTCCGCATTCCGCATTCCTAATTCCGCATTTACTCTATCTCCAGCGTCTTCTTGCAAATCTCAATCTCCTCCGGGTCGCCGGTGTACTTGCCGAGGTCGTCGGAGAGTTTGACCACTTTCTTCCAAGTACGTTTCTCGGTGATCTTGGCGGCTGTGAGTTTCACCACGATGTTCATAGCCTTCACGTTGTCGATGTCGCAGGTGAGGTGGGTGCCGATGCCGAATGAGTCCTGCATTCGTCCTGCCACGGCCTCGTGGATGGCGATGGCCTCGTCCACATTCAAGCCGTTGCTGAAGATGATGGACTTCTGTGCCGGGTCGATGCCCAATTCCTTGTATTTGGCGATGATCTCTTCGAGGGCTTCATAGTTGTCGCCGCTATCGACCCTCAGACCGTCGAACAGTTTCGCATGCAGCATGGTGAAGTTCTGGAAGAAGGCCTTGCGCGTGTAGGTGTCATAAAGGAACACACCCAGGCTGCCGGCATACACATCCTGCCAGTAGTCCATGGCGAGGTAGTTGGCCTCGTTGTAGCCGTAGAGCGAACAGGTCTCGATGAACTGATGGCTCATGGTGCCGATAGGGGTGAGGTCGTACTTCATGGCCAGGAGCACGTTGGAGGTGCCCACGAAGCAGGTCTTGGTGAACTGTTTTTGCGCGGCGATGAAACTCTGGATGACGCGGTCCTGATGCTCAAACGAGAAACGGCGACGTGTTCCGAAGTCGCTGAACTTCACTCCGTTGCCGATGAGGCGGATGGCCTTGTCGTAAGATTTCTTGTACTCCTTCTCGGCGTCGTAATGTTCAAACTCACCACGGAGCTCGTGCATCAGCTCGGAGACGGTGGCCAAGATGGGCATCTCCCAAAACACGGTGCGCCACAGCAGTCCCGTGACGGAGATGTGGAGATGGCCTTCCTCGTCCTGGCTCACTTCGACCTCAGAGGGTCTCATGTGGAAACCTTTCAGGAAAGTGAAAAACCACAAGGGGAAATAATAGCACTTCCGCTTCATGAAACGGGTCTCCTCGTCGGTGATGCGGATGTCGGCGAAACTATCGAACTGTTCCCTCAGCTTCTCAGCGAAGCCTTTGGGATAAACAGTGTTGTTTCGGTCAACAAAAGTGTATTGACCTATAGCACGTGGAAATTTCTGTAGATACGCATAGCAAACGCTAAACGTATAAAGGTCATTATCCAATAAACTGTTGATAATCCTTCTCATAATCTTTAACTTTTATCTTTTATCTCTTATCTTTTATCTTTTATCTTTTATCTTTTATCTCTTATCTATAACTTACTCACAATACTCCTAATCTTATCCGAGATGTACTTGAGCGAATTCGTCGTGTTCTCCAGCACCTGCACCATGTCTTTGCGTATGATGATGTCGGTGAGGGTGAAGTTCTGGGAGAACAGCTTTTTGATATAGGCACCGTACAGGTCGTCGTTTTCGTTTTCGATACCTTTTATTTCCTGGCACAACCGACTGATTTCCCGTTTCTTGGCGGGGTTTTCGGTCTGGTCGATGATTTGCATGATGCCGATGAGGCTCTCGCTGGCGAACACGATGTTGTCGGTCATCACGGCGAGGTCGGGGTCGATGTCGGTGAACCGGCGGGTGAAGATGATGTTGGCAGAGTCGTCGAGCAGGTCGAGGGTGTTGTCCATCATCTCGGCGAGTTGATGGACGTCCTCACGCTCGAAGGGGGTGAGCACGGTGTTGAACAGTTGGGTGTAGAACACGCGGAGCACATCGTCGCCTTCCACCTCGTAGGCTTTCACCTCTTTCTTTTGGCTTTCAAGCTTTTGGAGGTCGGTCTCGTTGATCATCAGCCGCAGCACTTTCGCGGCTTTTCCGATATATTCCGCTTGCTGTTGGTAGAGCGGGTAGAATTTCTTTTCCTTGGGGACGAAGAATTGGAAGAAACTGTTGAGACTCATGGCTTTAGATCGGTAAGAGGTTAAACAACAGGTTCAGGAGTCCGCTGATGACCAGTGGCACGGGGATGGTGAGGATCCACGACAGCACGATGCGTTTGGCAGTGACCCATTTCACTGACTTCATGCCGTCGGTGAGACCCACGCCGATGACGCCACCGGTGATGGTGTGGGTGGTACTCACGGGGATGCCCATGAAAGAGGTGGCTATCAAGGTGGTGGCGCCCGCAAACTCAGCCGAGAAGCCTCGTATCGGGGTGATCTTGGCCAGACCGCCGCCCATGGTCTTGATGACGTTCTTGCCGCCGATCAATATGCCCAATGACATGATGACGTAGCATACGACGGCCAAGGTGTCGGGAATATGGAAAGGCAGGCTGCTGTCGTAGAAGTTGCCGATGAACTCCTTGGTCTCGGGGCTGACACCGTTGGTGGTGAACACGCTGGCCATCAGCACGGCGATGATACCCATGGTCTTGGGCGCGTCGTTGGAGCCGTGACCGATACAGAAAGCCGCTGTCGAGAAATGCTGAAGCACTTTGAAGAGCTTGTCGACTCTCTTGCGCGGACTGTTCTTGAAGATCTTGAGGAAGAGGCATTCCAGGAAGAATCCCAGAAACAGGCCGATCAGGGGTGAGAGCACGATGAAAGCCAAAGTGATGATGATGGGTTTCATGTGAAGCACGGCGCTGCCGTTGACAAACCAGGCCGCACCGATGATGCCGCCGATCAAGGCGTGGGAGGTGGAGATGGGCATGCCGTTACGGGTGCATACCGCCACCCAGATGGCTGCGCCGATGAGTGCCGACAAGATCAGGTAAGGGTTGATGACGTTCTGGTCGGCGAAGTTGGCCATGGTGTTACCCACGGCAAACTGTTGGTTCAGGATCAGCCTGATGAAGATGAAGGCGGTGAACTCCCAGAACGAAGCCCAGATGATGGCTTGTATCGGAGACATCACCTTGGTGGCGATGATGGTCGAGATCGAGTTGGCCGCATCGTTCATGCCGTTAAGGAAGGTGAACACCAGCGCGATGACGATCGATAAGATGATGGCAATGGTCAGTAGGTTCATCACGATTCTTTTATGATCAAACTTTTAACGGTGGTGGTCACCTCTTTGGCGCGGTCGGTGGTGTCTTCGATCACCTGGGCGATCTCTTTGTATTTCAGTAGCTCTATCTCGTCCTTTTCGTTGGCGAAGAGGTAGGAGATATAGTCGCCATAGATATCGTCGACGGCATGTTCGATGAGGGTGACCTTCTGGCAGAGGTCGCTGATCTGCTGGTGGTTCTTCCCCAGGTCGTCGAGCAAGCCGAAGATCTCGATCATCGTCGATGCGTCTTCATGGATGTTGTCGATGATCTCCTTGATCTGCTTGTCGATCCGCTTGGGGTTGTACATCAGGATGGTCTTGGCCGAATGGTTGATGAAGTCGAGGAACTTGTCGAGGTCCATGGCCAAAGCGTTCATGTCTTCGCGGTCGAAGGGGGTGACGAAGGCCTCGTTGAGTTCGAAATAAAACTCGCGCAACAGCTCGTCGCCGGTGGTTTCTTGTTTCTTGATCATGCGCGAAAGCAGCCGGCGTTCTTCCGGGTCGTCGCTTTTCACGAGCTCTTTGAGGTATTTTGCGGCCACTTGGGCGGTCTGTGCCTGTTGTAAGTAAGTGGGAAAGAAGTGTTTGTCGCGTTTTTCCCTAGTGAAAATACTGTTCAGTGCCATTGATTTAATGATATGAATTCACAATCAAGTTACAAATTTATAAAAAATGCTTTTATCTAACTTTTATCTTTTAACTTTTATCTCTTATCTTTTATCTCTTATCTTTTATCTTTTATCTCTTATCTTCCACTCACTCCGCAAAGGTGAAACAGCACCCTTGCCCCCACATTGCCGTCCCAGTCGCCGCCATTGTCGTCGGGCGAAACCTCGCAGAGGTCGAAGCCGATGATTTCTTTTCCCGATTCGCGGATGCGGTTCAAGAGGTACATCAGTTCCTCATATTCCAGTCCGCCAGGGACGGGCGTTCCCGTGTTGGGGCACAGTTTCGGGTCCAAAGCGTCGATGTCGATGGAGAGGTACACTTTTTCGGGAAGGAAGGCCAGCATCTCGTCCACGATCGACTTCCAGGTGGCGCCTTCGTACATGCGTCTGCGGCAGTCGCGGTCGAAGAACACCTTGATGCGGTTGGGTTGGCTCTCGGCGAGGGCTTTCTCCTGGTGGCAGTAGTCGCGGATGCCCACCTGCACCAGTTTCTTCACGTTGTCGAACTTCATGGTGTTGAAGAAGATGGAGGCATGCGAGTACTTGAATCCCTCGAAGGTGTCGCGGAGGTCCATGTGGGCGTCGGCATGGAGGATGCCGTATTCCACACCTTGTTTATTAAGGTACTGATGGTAGGCGAGGGGGCAGCTATGGTCGCCGCCTAAGAGTCCCACCACCTTGCCTTGTGCCTTCCAGTAGGCGATGCGTTCGCGTAGCCAGGCGTTCTTTTTCTCGGTGCCGGCTTCGATGCGGGCGTAGATCTCGGCATATTTCTCCGGTTCCTCGTCGAGGGTCCCTTCGTACAATGCGTTGATGATCTCTTCGCTCAATGGGGCGAGCTCGTCGTGAAGCGCCCTCAGCTCTTTTGGGAACTCGTCCATCCAGATGCCTTTCTTCCACAAGTCGGGATAGTCGTGGTGACAGAGGTCCACTTGCAGGGAGGCCTCCATCACGGCGGCCGGACCGTCGACGGTGCCTCGGTTGTAACTCGTGGTCAGCTCCCATTCCACAGGGATGATGATGATCTGCGCCTCGTCGGCGCCACACGGCAGGCCGTAGATGCCCGAATCGGCTACGGCAGCGGCATTGGGGTCGAATGTGTTTTCCATGATTAATGCTGTTTTGCCGCAAAAATAAGTATTTTATCGACACCCTCCGCAAAATCCCCAATATTCCACAATCGAGGTGAATTGTGGAACGAATTCCACAAAATTCCACACTTCTCTTTTTGTATGTATAAAATTTAAAATATTGAAAATCAGATAAATAATAAAAATTTAGCGTTTGGCATGGATTTGGCTAAAAGAGGTGTCGAATTCAAATAAGGTATGAAAAAGACAGTATTGACATTGGTTTTGGGCGCTCTCATTCTGGGCATGGCTTCATGTGTGGAATCGTCCAAGAAGTACAAAGCTTTACAGGCAGAACGCGATTCGTTGGCCGTGGTTGCCAGCAGCGCCACTACCGACTATGAGAATTCCCTCAAGACACTCAATGAGATTGAAGAGGCATTGAATACCATTCGTGAGGCCGAGAACATCATCATGATGGAGAACCAGGAAGGCAACACCAACTACGCCGTTGCCCAGATCGAGGCCATCGACCGTACCATCCAGCAAAACAAGACCAAGATCGCCGAACTCGAACAGCAACTGGCCGAGTCGGGCTCCAAGTCGAAACAACTCAACGCCACCATCACACGCCTCAAGAATGAGCTGGACGAAAAAGACACCTATATCAATAACCTCCGTGATGAACTCAACGCCAGCCAGGAACAAGTGGCCCAGCTGACCGTCCAAGTGGAAGACCTCAACAAAAACGTTGAAGACCTCAACGAGAACATCAACAACCTCAACGCTCAAAGCGCCGAACAACAGGTTACCATCAACCTCCAAGATGCCGCACTCAACACCGTGTACTACATCGTGGCCCCCATCGAAACCTTGGAGAATCTGGGCCTCGCCGAAGCCGGCGGACTCTTCACAAGAACCCGCGCCGCCACCGACATCAACAAAAACGCCATGATCTCGGCCGACAAACGCCAACTTAGCGTCATCCCGCTGAACACCAAAAAAGCAACTATATTGACAAATCATCCGGAAAGCAGTTACCAGTTAACTAAGGGCGACGACAATATGCTCTCTCTCGAAATCGTCAACCCCGACGCTTTTTGGAATATATCAAATTATTTGATTATATCTATCAAATAAAATTCTGCTCGTTTTCAATTTTTACGAAAGCCTTGCTCCTCCCCGTTGCAAGGCTTCATTTTTTTTATACCTTTGCAAAAGATTTTCCATTGCAATGAAACACACCATCCTGATTGTTGAAGACGACGCCTCCTTTGGAGTGATGCTTCAGACCTGGCTCAAGAAGAACGGCTACGACGCGGTGCTCGCCACCCGCTACGCCCAAGCCAAGAAAGAGATATCCTCCCATGGCTTCGACTTGATTCTGACCGACCTCCGCCTGCCCGACGGCGACGGCATCCTGCTGATGTCGTGGGTCAGGGAACAACTCAAGAGCCGTGTGCCTTTCATCGTGATGACAGGCTACGCCGAAGTGCAGACCGCCGTCTCAGCCATGAAACTGGGAGCGTTCGACTACCTCAAGAAACCTATCAACCCAAGCCTCCTGGAAGAGAAGATAGCGGCAGCCCTCGCGGCGGGACAAGAGATGGAAGAGGAGATCTACGCACCCAAGAAATTCATGGTCCGAGGTAACAGCGAGGCCATTCAACGACTCTACAAACACGTGGAACTGGTGGCCCCCACCAAATTCTCCGTGCTTATCATGGGCGAGAGCGGCACAGGCAAGGAATTCATCGCCGAGATGATCCACGAATGTAGCCAACGCCGCGACAAGCCGTTTATCGCCGTCGACTGCGGAAGCCTCTCCAAAGAACTGGCACCTAGCGAGCTCTTCGGCCATCTGAAAGGATCCTTCACCTCAGCCATCGCCGACAAGAAAGGGGTGTTCGAACAAGCCAAAGGCGGCACCGTGTTCCTCGATGAAGTGGGCAACCTGCCTTATGAAGTGCAAATGCAACTGCTGCGCTCGCTGCAAGAACAGAAGGTGAGACCCGTGGGCTCGACGACCGACATCAACGTGGACGTGCGTATCGTGGCCGCCACCAACGAGAACCTCGAAAGGGCCATCGAACAAGGGAAGTTCCGCCAGGACCTCTACCACCGGATCAACGAATTCACACTCCAAGTGCCCCCGCTGCGCGACCGTATCGACGACCTGGAGGAGTTCGCCGCCTTCTTCGTCGAACAGGCCAACGAAGAGCTTGGCAAGACAGTCAAGGGTATCTCCCCAAAAGCCATCGCCGTGATGAAAAAGATGCCTTGGACCGGCAACATACGTGAACTTCGTAACGTCATCCGCCGCTGTGTCCTCTTCGCCGAAGGCGACTATATCGAAGCGGAAGACCTCCCAGTATACGTTGAGACACCGGAACATACGCTTTCATCTAGCGACGACTTCGCACTGCGTCCCGGCAACGAGCGCGAACAGATCGAAGCCGCATTGAATAAAGCCCGCGGCAACAAAACCGTCGCCGCAAAACTGCTTCAAATAGATAGGAAAACCCTATACAACAAAATGCATCAGCTGGGGATGGACCTTTAGTTCTAAACAATGTTGTACTTCTCCGCCAGCATCTCCAGCATCTTGTCCGCCACATCCATGAACTGCAGGGCGTCGTCCTTCCATTCGGGATAGTCGGCAGGACCATGTCCTCTCAGGTCGTTCATCTTCGAGAGGAAAGGCACGGCTTGCTCCTGTTGCAGCTGGATGAACATGGGCAGCATCTTATGGCATAGGTTGTGAGCCGTCACGAAATCGTCGTTCTCGAGACATTCGTTCAACACTACCAGATGGTCGGCCGTTGACTGGGCGAAAAGGGTGAGCACGCCACGGATGGCCTCTTCGTCGTCGGCCATGATCTCACATAGCACAGGGAAGTCAGCGAACGTAGTGGACGCACTATGGTCGTCGTGCCAGGAGTGGACACCGAAAAGCGACTCCAAGTCCTTGATCTTGAAAGGCTTCTGCAGGAATCCGTCGAATCCCTCGCCGAGGGCTTTCTCAGTGTCGTAGTCCATGCGTGCCGTCATCAGGTAGACGGGCTTCTCGGGGTCGGCCTTCTTGAAGAGCTTCAGGATGTCGTTGCCACTCAAGGCACCCATCTCGCGGTCGGTAAGCACACAGTCGAACGTGTCGGTGTGCTGCAAGGCCTCGTCGAGGTCGCTCTTCGAACGGCATAGCATCACCTGGTGCCCCAACCGGCCCACCATGTTGCTCACCACAGTCAGCAACGTGTCGTCGTCGTCGATGATGAGGATATGCCGCTCCGGAACCTGGTCGGGGATGACGTCGAGCTCATCGTGGTCTCCCTGCTTGACAGCCTCGTCCATGATGGCCGTCTCCACGGGAATCTGTACCGTGAAGAGACTGCCCTTGCCGAGTTCCGACTGCACCTCGATATGGCCTTCCATCAGGTCTACGAGACCTTTCACCACCGAGAGGCCGTAGCCGGTGCCTTCGGAGAGCTTGCTGCCGTCGTCGGTGCGGACAAAAGGCTTGAAGATCTCCTCGAGCTTGTCGGAAGGGATGCCGATGCCGCTGTCTTTGACACTGAACACGAGACTCCCGTTCTCAAGGCTGGCGCTGAAGCCCACGGTGCCCTCGAGGGTGTATTTGATGGCGTTCGAGATCAGGTTTCCTATGACCTGCTTGATCTTCAAGGCATCGGCATTGGCATAAAGGTTCTTGCGAATTCCGTCATGGAAGTCGAAATGCAGGTTTTTCTTCTGGGCGATGGGCTTGAACATGGTGACGATCTCCTCGCAGAGCTGGCTGACGTTGAACTGCTCCTTCTCGGCTTTCAACATGCCTTGCTCCAGCCTGGAGAACTCCAACAAGTCGCTCAGCAGGTCGAGGATGTGCTCGGCAGACTGCTGTATCGAGAGCGCCTCCTTCTCGTTGCCGGTGTTGTCCATCAGCTCCAGGTTGCCCATGATGGAGGCGAGAGGACTCTTGATGTCGTGCGACACTGTCAGCAGCATCTTGTGGCGGCTCTCCATGAGCTCCTCCGTCTTCTTGCGGGCGTCCTCGGCCTCGGCGCGTGCTTTCTCGGCGGCTTTCCTCGCCCTGAATCCCTTGTTCACGTCACTGAGGATCAGAATGACGAACACAATGATCAGGATGAGAACGGCGCCTGCGATGTAAGTCGAGGCGGTGAGGTTCTCCTCGATGATCTGCTCGCTGATCTCCATCTCCAGTCGCGACGACTCGATGATTTCCTTGTTGAGTTCCAGCAGCAGGTCGGCAATCTCCTCGGAGAGATGGTTGTCGTCGGTGATCAACTCGGCGGTCTTCCGCTCATATTCCTTGATGCGTTTTTTGTACTCCGAACTGGCTTTCTCCGAGAGTATCTTCAGGTCGCTGAGAATCTTGATGGTGGAGTCGTTGACGAGGGCGGGGCTGGTATTGTTGGCAGTCAAGGTGTCGCTCAGGTTGAGTGCCGGTGGGGTGGGAGGGGTGAACGCCTTCAGACGTTTGTTGATTTCGGCTAAGGGGTCGTAATAGTAAAACTGCCGCGAGAGCACGTAGCTGATCTGTCCTTTCCTCATGATCAGATGCTCGACCTCATGGATACGCCTCTCGTTCTCAGGACTGGGCATCACCGCCAAGATGGAGTCGGCGCACTGGCTGATTTCGTTGTTCAGCTCCCCGAAGCGCTTCAAGTGGGCTGGATTGTCGGTGAAAGCGAACAGGTTGGCCTCCGCCTGGGCCTCGTGCACCAACTGGGTGAAACGGTTGGTCAGGTTGAGCGCCTGGGTCTGCGTGCCGTTGTTGGCCCGCTGGTTCTGAATGGAGTGCTGCATGTTGAAAATGTAATAGAACATCACAGCGCCAAAGGCAATGATGAAAAGGTTGGCCGTGACCACCCTCCAACTTGTTCTTCTTTCAATATGCTCTCTCATAATTATTTGCAAAAATAATATTTAATTTCCGAAAATAATGTAATTTTGCAAATAAATTCCACTAAAATGAAACGCTTGTTACTTGCTTTGGGGCTCATCGTGGCCGCTTCTTTGGGCTTTGAGTCTTGCCAAAATATTGGTAATCAAAATGTTAATAATAGCGACAAGGATTTAAACGCCGTGGTGGCAGTGGTGTCGGTTAACGACATGCATTCGGCTATCGACATGATGCCTCAGTTTGCCGCGATGCTTGACAGCTTAAGGGGTATCTATCCCGACCTTCTGGTCTTCTCGGCAGGCGACAACCGTACCGGCAATCCAGTGAACGACCAATACGACCCGGTCAACTACCCGATGATTGCATTAATGAATAAGGTGGGGTTCGACCTCTGTGCGGTCGGTAACCATGAGTGGGATGGTGGAGTTCAGGCTCTCCAGAAGAACATCGAAGATGCCGACTTTCCCTTCCTCTGCGCCAATGTGGTGGTCCCGGAACACGTGAAACTCGATGTGAAGCCTTACGAGATCCTCCATGTCCAAGGTCTCGACATCGCTGTGGTGGGTTTGGTGGAGACCCGCGCCAGCGGCATCCCGGGGGCTCATCCCATGCACTTCACCGAGATTTCCTTCAAGAAGGGCATTGATGTGTTGCCTGAATACCAATACCTTCGCGATGAGGCCGACATCTTCATCCTGCTCTCACATCTGGGTTATGAGGACGACCTTGAGGTGGCCGAACAGTTCCCTGACTTCGACGCCATCCTCGGAGGCCACACCCATACCTTGATCGAGAATCCTACCAAGCACAACGGTGTGATGGTCACCCAGGCGGGCTCCAGCCTGAGAAACGCCACCTTGACGCTCTTCGTGGTGAGACAAGGAGAGCTGGTCGATGTCATGGCAAAGACTCTCGACGTGCAGCACTTCGGGAAAAAAGACCCCGAGGTCCAAGCCATGCTCGACGAGTTCAACAGCGACAAGAGATTCAACGAGGCTATCGCCAAGGCTACCACCAACTTTGACTCGAGAGAGGAACTGGGTTGCATGATCACCGACGCCATCCGATGGGTGTCGGGCGCCGACTTCGCCTTCAACAATACCGGGGGGATACGCATCGATCACCTCAAGAAAGGGCCCATCACCGTCAAGGACGTGTATAACATCGATCCTTTCAACAACGAGATCGTGGTCTTTAGGATGACCGGCAAGCAGCTGGAACGTTTCATCATGGAGACCTATAAGAAAAATGGTCGTTACCCCTCGTATGTGTCGGGCATGACGTACACCGTGCGTACCGAGTCCGACGGCTATCCCAAGTCGGTCGACATCAAACCCGACAAAGGCAGCTTCTCCAACGACGCCACCTATAAAGTCGCCATGAACAGCTACATGGCTTCCACAGTGCGTTTCGAGAGCCTCGACGACGGGGAGAGCCAGTATATGACCTCCGAGGAGATGACGATTCGCTATCTGAAGAACAAAAAAACCGTTTCATATAATGGCGTGCGCCGTGCTTTCCATTGAGAAAAAAGCCTAATTTTGCGCCGTATTTTAAAAGGATAAAACATGAAGAAAGTTTTTGTATTGCTGGCCGTGGCATTAATGATGGCCAGCTGTGGTCACAGAAAAGTGCAGCTCATCGACGCTGCCCAGTTCAACAAGGAAGTGGATGGTAAACAAGTGTCGCTTTACACCCTTCAGAATGGCGACATCACCATGCAGGTCACCAACTATGGCGGACGTGTGGTGGCACTGTGGGCTCCCGATGTCAAAGGCAACATGGACGATGTGGTGTTGGGTTACAACAATATCGACCAATACCTCAACAATACCGGCGAGCGCTATCTCGGTGCCGTGGTGGGCCGTTGCGCCAACCGTATCGCCGGAGGCTCCTTTGTCTTGAACGACGTCGAATACCAACTGCCCAAGAACGATGGTGAGAACACCCTTCATGGTGGCGAACTCGGCACCGACCGTGTGGTGTGGGATGTGATGAGCGCCAACGACAGCGTGCTGGTGATGCACGTGACGCTCCCCGACGGCCAGGACGGCTTCCCGGGTAACCTCGATATCACCATGACCTATACCCTCACCAAGGAGAATGAGTTCCGTATCGACTATTTGGCCACCACCGACCAGACCACACTCTGCAACCTCTCCAACCACACCTTCTTCAACCTGCAAGGCGAGGGCAACATCGTGCTCGACCATCAACTGCAAATCAATGGTCCCTGGATACTCCCAGTCGACAAAGAGCTGATTCCTACTGGAAGCTTCCTCTCGGTGAAGGACACCCCGTTCGACTTCTCAGAAATGCATGCCATCAAAGAGCATATCGACGACAATCATGTCCAACTGGAAAACGGTCACGGATACGACCACAACTGGATTATTAATACCGCCACAGGCGGCAAGGTGGTCCTCGCTGCGACCCTTTACGAACCTCTAAGCGGTCGTACAATGGAAGTGTTTAGCGACCAAATGGGTCTACAGTTTTATAGTGGTAATTTCTTCAATGGAGAATCTGAAGGCAAATGGGGCAAACACGTCTATCGTGGCGCCGTCGCGCTCGAGACACAGAAGTTCCCCGATGCCATCCATCAGGAGCGTTTCTCCGACAAGGCCGTGCTGAATCCTGGCGAGCAATATACCCAGACCTGCATCTATAAGTTCAGCGTCAAGAAGTGAACTACCTCAGCGTTGACGGAATCTCCAAGTCGTTCGGCATCAAGACCTTGTTCTCCGATGTCACCTTCGGCATTGAGAAAGGCGACAAGGCCGCGCTGATCGCCTCCAACGGATCGGGCAAGTCCACACTCTTGAAGATCATCGTGGGTCGTGAGTCGATGGATACTGGCACGGTGACTTTTGCCAACGACATACGTGTGGGTTATCTGGAACAGCTGCCCCAATACGATCCTGATCTTACCATTAATGATATTGTGGCCGATTCCGCCGAACGCTACAGCAACGCCACGGCCGAAGACCTGGAGTCATGCTCCTACGAGCAGCGTCTCATACAGCTGCTTACCCGTTTCGAGCTCACCGACCTCGAGCAGAAGATCGGGGGACTCTCGGGCGGTCAGGTGAAACGTCTGGCTTTGGCCATCGTGCTGCTCGACAACCCCGACCTGCTGATTCTCGACGAACCCACCAACCACCTCGATGTGGAGATGGTGGAGTGGCTTGAGAAGTACCTCTCCCAGTCGAGCGTCACCCTCCTGATGGTCACCCATGATCGTTATTTCCTCGACCGTGTGTGCAACAAGATTTTTGAGCTTTACCAAAGCGTCATCTATACCCATTATGGGAACTTCGACTATTATGTGAGGAAGAGCACCGAACGCGAAGAAGCCAAACGTGCCGCCGCCGAAAAAGCCTCCTCAAAACTGCGCCGCGAGCTGGAATGGATCAGGTCGACGCCACAAGCCCGGACCGGGAAGTCGAAGAGCCGCATCGATGCCTTCTACGACCTCAAGGAACAAGCCAAGTACCAACAACCCGAGGAGCGCCTGCAGTTCGGCCTTCAAGCTCAACGCCTCGGAGGTAAGATCCTTGAGATGTACAAAGTCAACAAGACCTACGACGACCTCACCGTGCTGCGCGACTTCGACTATGTGTTCCAAAGAGGAGAACGTATTGGATTAATAGGGAAAAATGGAGTAGGGAAGTCGACATTTCTTGACCTGATCACCCGAAACATCGCCCCCGACAGCGGTAAGATCATCGTCGGCGACACCGTCACCTACGGCTATTACCGTCAGGAAGGCATCAAGTTCGACGAGAGCAAGACCGTCATCGACGCCATCCGCGACATCGCCGAGGTGCTCCATTACGGCAAGGACCAGGTCTATACCGCCGACCAGCTGCTCACGCATTTCATGTTTCCTCATAAGATGCACCACCAGCCCATAGCACTGCTCTCGGGCGGCGAGAAACGTAGGCTCTATCTGCTTACCGTGCTGGTCTCCAACCCCAACTTCCTCATCCTCGATGAGCCTACAAACGACCTCGACCTTCTGACATTGCAGAAGCTGGAGGACTTCCTGAAGGCCTATAAGGGATGCCTTCTGGTGGTGTCGCACGACCGTTTCTTCATGGATGAGGTGGTCGACCAGCTCTTCGTGTTCCAAGGCGACGGCAAAGTGAAAGGCTTCATGGGCAATTATTCCCAATATAAGGAGTATCTTCAGGAGAAGGAACAGCAGGAACGGCAAGCGACCGCTTCCGTGAAAGGGGAGGAGCCTGTGAGGAAAAACGTTCGTGAAAAGACCAAACGCTCTTTCAAGGAAGAACGCGAATACCAACAGCTTACCTCTGACATCGCCGCGCTGGAAGCCGAGAAGTCCCAGATTCACGAGGAGATGAACACGATCACCGATTACCAACAGCTTCAAGCGATGGGTCGCCGCCTTGAGGAGATCAAAGACCTCCTTGATGAGAAAGAGCTTCGTTGGTTGGAATTGGATGAATGGTCCTGATGATTATGTCATTGGGGTACCCCCTAAGGCACTACGCAACTCCCTTCGGTCCGTTGCTGAGGTGCCTTAGGGGGCACCCCAATGACGTCAAAAGTATTCCAGAGTAACGAACTGTCTTTTTTCTTAGTTAAAACACCAAAACAAATCATTGAAAATACAATTGTTTTCAATGGAAAATTCGTACCTTTGCCTCTTTATATTTAACACTTCCCGAAATGGAAAAGAGAATGAAGAGATTTTGTTTTATTTCATTAATATTCTGTGCATTAGGCATTAATTTACAAGCCCAGGAACCTCTGCAGGTGACCCTGGACCAGGCTTTGGAGATCGCTTTGGCGGAAAGCAACACCATCAAGATCGCCGACATGACCGTCGAAAAGAGCGGCTACGCCAAAAAAGGCAGCTATGCCGCCCTCTATCCCAACGTCAACATCAGCAGCTCCTACCAACGCACCTTGCTGAAACAGGTGATGGTGATGGACATGGGCGGCCAGGCCATGGAAATCAAGGTGGGCCGCGACAACAACATCAGCGCCTCGGCCTCGGCCTCCATGCCATTGGTCAACGCCCCCTTGTGGGAAAGCCTCAAGCTGTCGGCCCTCGACGTGGAAATGGCTGTCGAACAGGCCCGCTCTTCCAAGGTCTCGATGATATCTCAGGTCAAACAGGCCTTCTATGGCGTGCTGCTCGCCAAGGAGTCGCTCGCGGTGATGACCCAGGTGTACGAAAACGCCCAAGCCAACTACGAGAAGACCATGCAACGCTATCAGGTGGGCAAGGCCTCCGAGCTTGAGAAACTCCGCGCACAAGTCAACGTGATGAACGCCGAACCCAACGTGTCGAGCGCCGAGAACGCCGTCCTCCTCGCCACTTGGCAACTCAAAGCCGTCATGGGCCTCAACCTCGACACCGACATCGAGGCGGTGGGCGGACTCAGCGATTACACCGAACAGCTGCTCACCCCCTACGTCAGCGAGGACAATATCGAGAACAACAGCTCGATGATCCAGCTCGATATCCAGAACCGCATGCTCGAGTCGAACATCCGCATGCAGAAGAAACAATATCTGCCCACACTCGCGGCAAGCATTAATTACAACTATAGCGCCATGGGTGATGACGAATTGCGCTGGTTCCCCTCATCGAACGCAGCACTAAGCCTCAACATCCCTGTGTTCGACGGATTCCAGAAACACTACAACATCAAGCAAAGCAAGATCGCCAAGGACATGCTCGATGTGCAGCGCCAAGATACGGAACGCCAGATTCGCATCGCCATCCGCAACTACAACGACCGCATCGCGCTCTGCGTCAAGAACTATACCGCAGCCAACGCCACCGTTGAGATCGCCGAAAAGAGCTACCAGATCTCAGAGAAGATGTATGAGGTGGGCAAAGCCACCCTCGTGGAACTCAACGATGCGCAGCTCGCCCTCGAGCAGGCACTGCTTAACCAAGCCCAGGCCATCTATAACTTCATGGTCGCCAAGGCTTCGCTGGATGAATTGTTAGGAAAAGAATAAACTACACCTATATGAAAATTAATAGTATTTTATCAACTGTATTGGCTGTCATGCTTCTTGCAGCATGCGGCAACAAAGAACAAGGAAACACCACTGCCAGTCCCCAACAGGCTGCTGTAGCGCCAGTGGTCAGCGTGGTCACCGCCACCGCCGAAGATGTGGAA
Organism: uncultured Bacteroidia bacterium; assembly: GCA_902801465.1. Classification (GTDB taxonomy): domain Bacteria; phylum Bacteroidota; class Bacteroidia; order Bacteroidales; family F082; genus Limimorpha. Next base: position 101,899 of record CADCIH010000007.1, read on the forward strand.
CTCAACACTACCTTCACCTCGAACGTCGAACCCTATGCCACCAATAACATCGTCTCGCAGACCGCTGGACGTATCCTAAGTATTAATGTGGAAGTTGGCGACAAGGTCCGCAAAGGCCAACTCCTGGCCAAGATGGATGACGTCAACCTGACCAAGACCCGTATGCAGTTTGTCAACGACTCCACCGAACTGGGCCGTCTGACGGAGCTGTATAAGATCGGCGCTGTGTCGCAGGCCGACTACGACCTCGCCAAGCTGTCGCTCGAAATTACCAAGAAGACCTACAACAACCTCCTGGAGAACACCTACCTGCGTAGCCCCATCAACGGTGTGGTCACTGCCCGTAACTACGACAAGGGCGACATGTACTCGATGGCCCTGCCTATCTTCGTGGTGGAGCAGATTGTTCCAGTGAAGATGCTCATTAATATTTCCGAAAGTTACTTCACCCAAGTGCACCAGGGCATGGAGTTCGACATTGAAGTGGACGCCTATCCGGGTGAGGTCTTCAAAGGCAAGGTCAACCTGATCTATCCCACCATCAACGCCGCCACCCACACCTTCCCTGTGGAGGTGGTCGCCCAGAACGCCGACCAGCGCTTGCGTCCCGGCATGTTCGCCCGTGTGACGGCATGCTTCGGCATTAATCATAGTGTGGTGGTCCCCGATGTGGCCGTGGTCAAACAACAAGGCTCGGGCGAGCATTTCATCTATGTGCTCAATGCCGACAACACCGTCACCTATACCAAGGTGGAACTGGGCCGTCGCCTCGGCGCCCGCTACGAGATTCTCTCTGGTATTAATGAAGGCGACAACATCGTCACCGAGGGCCAGGCTCGACTCAAGAATGGGGTGGAAGTTCAAGTTAAGAGATAAAAGATAAAAGTTAAAAGATAAAAGTTAAATGAGTTTACAACGTACAGCAGTAAACAATCCAGTGACGACGGCCTTGGTGTTCGTCGCCATCGCCATATTCGGTATCTTCTCCTTGATGAACCTCTCCATTAATCAGCTACCCAACATGGAGACCAACTTCATCATGGTGATGACTTCCTATCCAGGCGCGAGTGCGGCGGATATCGAGACCAATATCTCCAAGACCTTGGAGAACACCCTCAACGCCGTGCCCGACTTGAAACACATCTCGACCACCTCGCGCGAGAACACTTCCGTGGTTTCGCTCGAGTTCGAGAGTGGCATCGACATTGAGACCGCCACCAACAATGTGCGCGACAAGATCGACATGGTACGCAACTATCTCCCCGACGGGGCCACCAACCCCGTGTTGTTCAAGTTCAACGCTGAGGACATGCCCATCATGTTGCTGAGCGTGACCGCCGAGGAGAGCCTTGCGGCCTTGGACAAGATCATCGAGGACCGCATCACCACTCCCTTGGCCCGTGTCAGTGGCGTGGGTACCGTCTCAGCCAACGGCGCACCCAAACGTGAGATCCAGGTCTATGTCGACCCCAACAAGCTCGAGGCCTATAACCTCACCCTCGAAAGCATCTCCAACACTCTCGCCACCGAAAACCGCAACGTGCCAGCCGGTTACATCGACATAGGTTCAAACAGCTATAGTCTTCGTATCCAGAAAGAGTTCGGCTCAGCCAAGGAAATGGAAGACGTCATCGTGGGTGCCCGTGGCAACGCCCCCATCTATCTGCGTGACGTGGCTACCGTGGTCGACGGCATGGAGGAACGCATCCAAGAGTCTTACAGCAACGGCCGCCAAGGTGCCACCATCGTCATCCAAAAGCAAACCGACGCCAATGCCGTGAACGTCATCAAAGGCATCAAGAAACAACTTGAGAAGATTGAACCCACCTTGCCGTCCGATGTCAAATTGAATACCATCGTCGACGGATCCACCTCGATCCAAAACACCATTAATAGTTTGCGCAACACCATCCTGATCACCTTCGTGCTGGTTATGCTGGTGGTGTTCGTTTTCCTCGGTCGTTGGCGCGCCACCTTCATCATCGTGCTCGCCATCCCGATTTCCCTGTTGGCATCATTAATATATCTGTTCGCTACCGGCAATACCTTGAACATCATCTCCATGTCGGCGCTCTCCATCGCCATCGGCATGGTGGTTGACGATGCCATCGTGGTGTTGGAGAACATCACGACACATATCGAGCGAGGCTCGAAGCCCAAGGAAGCCGCCGTGCATGCCACCCAAGAGGTGCAGCTCTCCGTCATCGCCTCCACCTTGACCATGTTGGCCGTGTTCTTGCCCTTGACGATGATCAAAGGCACCACCGGTGTCATGTTTAAGCAACTCGGCTGGATCGTGTCCATCATCATGATTGTTTCCACCATCGGCGCTTTGACTCTGGTGCCGATGATGTGCTCCCGCATGCTGGTGATGAACCCTCACGAGAGCAAGTTCCACAAAGCGCTCTTCCGACCCATTAATAAAGCCTTGGATAGCATCAGCAATGGTTATGCCCGACTTATTAATTGGTGTGTTAACCATCGTAAAGTTGTGATTTTCAGCATGTTAGGATTGTTTATCATTTCTGTTGTATTTTTAGCACCTACTTTAAAGACAGAAATGATGCCTAAGATGGACGAAGGCCGATTGAGCATTAATATTGAGTTGCCTGCCGGCACGGGTCAGGATGTCACGGGTGCCTTTGCCAAGGACCTCGCGGCCGATTTCATGGCCATCCCCGAGGTGAAGATATGTAACTTTAGCTTTGGCCAGGCCGACTCCGACAACGCCTTTGCATCCATGAGGAACAACGGCACCAACATCATTTCGTTCAACTTGCGTTTGGGTACCAAGACCGAGCGTCGCAAGGCGGGATTGCGAAAGACGAGCGAGGTGGCTGACGAGATTCGCGCCAAGCTCAATGCCATGCCTGAGATCAAGAAAGCCAACGTCAACGAAGGCGGTGGCGGCATGGGTGGCATGAGTACCGTCCAGGTTGAGGTTTACGGCTACGATTTCACTACCACCGACCAGGTCGCCAACGAGATTGCACAGAAGCTCCGCGACCGTGGCATCCTGCAAGTTATCGTGGGTCGCGATGCCTATACCCCTGAGTATCAGGTGGACTTCGACCGTGAGAAGCTCGCTTTGAATGGCTTGAACAGCACCACGGCTGCCACCTACGTGAAAAACCGCATTAATGGTTCGGTGGGTTCCTACTACCGTGAGGACGGTGAGGAGTACGACATCCGTGTGCGTTATGCCCCCGAGTTCCGCAAGAGTATTGAGGATATCGAGAACATCAAGCTCTATAATGCCTATGGACAACCCGTGCGTGTGGGCGACCTCGGCAGGGTAGTGGAGACACTGACTCCGCCTAGCATCCAGCGTAAGGACCGTGAACGCATGGTCAGCGTGACCGCCGTGGTCGGCAAGGGCATGGTGTTGAGCGATGTGGTGAAGATGTGCGAGGAGGTCATTGCCGAAAGTGAGATTCCTTCCGAGATTATGACGAAGATCGCTGGCGACTATGAGACCCAACAAGAGATGTTTGGTGACCTGTTCACCCTTCTGGTCCTTATTATAATATTGGTGTATATCGTGATGGCCTCCCAGTTTGAGAACCTGATGAAGCCGTTCGTCATCATGTTCTCCGTGCCGTTCACCTTCACGGGCGTGTTGCTTGGTCTGTGGGCTACCAACACGGCCTTGGGTGCCATGGCCTTCGTGGGCATCCTGATCTTGATGGGTATCGTGGTGAAGAATGGTATCGTGCTTATCGACTATACCACGCTCTTGGAGGAACGTGGTGTCGAGGTAAAAGAAGCCACCGTGAAGGCTGCCCGTTCCCGTCTGCGCCCCATCCTGATGACCACCTTGACCACGGTTCTGGGTATGATTCCCATGGCCATCGGTCGCGGCGAGGGCGCTGAGATGTGGAATTCCTTGGGTGTCACCGTCGCCTGGGGTCTCACAGTTTCCACATTAATCACCTTATTATTAATACCGGCGTTATATTGTTCCCTTGAGACCCGTGCGGTAAGGAGAAAACAGCGCAAGGCGGAGAGGGCTTTGACGGCGACGGAAAACATTAGATGAGAATTAAGAATTAAGAATTAAGAATTTAGAGATGAAGGCGATACTTATAACATATAATCAGGCGTACTATGATGAGATTGCCAAGGTGTTGAACGACCATGGGGTGAGGGGATATACCGAGTGGAACGAGATCAAGGGTCGGGGCAGTGAGACGGGCGAGCCTCATTTGGGGACGCATGCATGGCCCACTTTGAACAACGCGTTGGTCTCTGTCATGGACGACGAGTGCGTGGATGGCGTGTTGAATGATTTGAAAGAGCGTGACGAGAAGGCTCCTGAGCTGGGCTTGCGAGCTTTTGTTTGGACGATAGAGAAAATGATTTGATTTTTGTTGTTTTTCGAAGAATTAATTATCTTTGCCAAGTGAAACAACACAAAAACACTTCAATTATAAACATTTAAAACATTAACATTATGGGTAAATTCGTTATTACGCTCAGAAAGAACGGCGAGTTCCAGTTCAATCTGAAGGCCACCAACGGCCAGGTCATTCTCACCAGTGAAGGTTACACCACCAAGGCCGCCTGCATGAACGGCATCGAGTCGGTGAAGAAAAACTGCGCTGTTGAAGCTCGCTTTGAGAAGAAAGTCGCCTCCAACGGCAAGCCTTTCTTCAACCTGAAAGCCACCAATGGACAGGTCATCGGCAGCAGCCAGATGTATGCCAGCAAGAAAAACATGCTCAACGGTGTTGCTTCTGTTCAGAAGAATGCCCCTGAGGCTGAGGTAGTTGACTTAACCGCATAAATTTTTTTGAAAAAAAAGTAAAAAAAAGCTTGCGGGAAAGAAAAAAGGTTGTACCTTTGCAGCCGTTTTCACCCCCTGAGATACGGGGGTTGCGAAC
>CADCIH010000008.1 GCA_902801465.1 uncultured Bacteroidia bacterium
GAAGGTCGCCTTCGCGCTCTATCCTGTGAGCATGAAGCAGATCATCGACATCGCCGACACCGGCAACATCATGCCTCCCAAGACCACTTGGTTTGAGCCCAAACTCAGATCAGGTCTGGTGATCCACACCTTGGATTAATTCTGAATTATTTATTTAGAATTAGAGATACGAGACGTGAGGTCATGGCCTTGCGTCTCGTTCTTTTTTGTATCTTTGCCATCATGGGAAGCGCCTCCATCAATCCGAGTCTCATCAAGCACTACGCCGACTACCTGCGGCTGGAGCTCTCGCTGTCCGACAACAGCGTGGAGGCCTATTGCCATGATGTCCATCTGTTTCTTCAGTACCTTGAAGCAGAAGCCATCTCCACGGAAATTAATGACATCACCCAGGACACCATTGAGAATTTCTTCGCCTATCTTTACGACCTGAACATCGGGGCGAGTTCGCAAGCGCGCATCCTCTCTGGTTTGAAGTCGTTTTGGCGTTACCTGATTCAGGAAGATCTGGCTGAGTTAGATCCCACCGAGCTCATCTCCTCTCCTTCGTTGGGGCGGCATCTGCCAGAGGTGTTGAGTTACGAAGAAATCCAGAAGATGATCAATAGCATCGACCTCAGCGAGCCCACCGGTCACCGTAACAAGGCGATGATTGAAGTAATGTACTGTTGCGGATTGCGGGTCTCGGAACTCATTAATCTGCAGATCAGCGATATTTACAAGAAGGACGGTTTCTTGCGCATCCTCGGCAAAGGCAGCAAGGAGCGGCTGGTACCCATTGGCAAATCAAGTTTGAAAATCTTATACCAATATATAGAAGGTGCCCGGAAGCAAATCACCCCAAAACCAAAATACACTGACGTCGTTTTCTTAAACAGCCGTGGTACAGGCTTGACACGGCAAACGGTCTTTTTATTGGTGAAAGAATTGGCCGAACGCAATGGCATCAAGAAGACCATCAGCCCCCATACTTTCAGGCATAGCTTCGCCACCCACCTCCTGGAAGGCGGCGCCAATCTTTTGGCCGTACAACAGATGCTCGGTCATGCCAGCGTCAGCACGACGGAGATCTACACTCATATTACAGATGACTTGTTAAGGGAAACGTTATTGGATTATCATCCGAGAATGAAAAAAGATAAGAGTTAAGAGATAAAAGATAAAAGTTGGATCCCGTTAGGAACTTTTATCTTTTATCTCTTATCTTTTATCTAAATAATGTTTCCTTGATCGTCAACGAGCACGCCCCAACTTACGGCTATCAGTGTGTTGTCATCAAAGAAGAAGTCGATCATGGCGTCCTCGAAAGAGATACGGTGTTCGCCATCCTCATCCTCTTCCTCTAGTTCCTTGAAGCCGTTTTCATGCATCAGCTCGATGACTTCGGCACGATTCAGTTCAAAGACCTTGGTGCCATAGAGCACCGAATCCTCGTTCTCTGTCTCGAAACAAGCGGCCACCGACTTGGTGATGCCTTCGAAGTAGATATTGGTAGCAATATCATCGTATTCATAGTAAATCGAACGGTTGCCAGTTTCCTCCATGTCACTGACTTCCTCGTAATAATTAGGACTCCCCAGTTTTTTCACGGCATCGTCCAAAGGCATCCCAAACGGTATTTCACCGAAGCCTTTCATCGGCTCAATCACAAATTTTTCCATTGCTTTCTATTGTTTTTGTTTGAAGCGGTGAATTTAGCACTTTTTGTTGAAACAACAAGAAAAAAAGCTCTATTTTAGAATAATTCTAAACTTCCCACTCTCCACTTTCCACTTTCAACTTTCCACTCCTCACTCAAACCTCATCGCCTTCGCCGGTCTTATCCTATTAATAATACTCGTAGGAATCAGAAGCATCAGCATCCAGAGGGCAAAGACGGCTATGTTAAGCATCACTATCGTAATCGGATGAAGTTCGACGGGTACTGCTGACAGGTAATAGGTCTCGGGATTGAGATGGATGAAGCCCGTAGCCTGTTGCAGCAGACAGAAGCCTACACCTATTATATTACCTATGACCATGCCGATGAGCAGGACTCGGAGGGAGCGTCGCATGAACACCTTTCTGACGAAGCCATTGTCGGCTCCCATCGCCTTCAGCAGTCCTATGGTCGAAGTCTTTTCGATGATGATAATCAGCAGCATGGAGATTACCGTGATGCCCGCCACAAGGAACATCAGCACGAGGATCAGCCATACGTTGGTATCAAGCAATTCCAGCCAGTCGAAGATTTGGGGATTGCTCTCACGTGCGGTGTAGGAAGCCAATGATCCAGGAATCTTGAAATAGAGTTTCTCGTTGACTTCATCCATGGCGTTGATATCGTCGAGCCAGACCTCCACCATGCCTGTCTCGTCCTCATCCCAATGGTTGAGGCGCCGTATCTGATCGATATCACAGAACAGGTAGCGTTCATCGAAATCCGACAGTCCCGTTTGGAAAATGCCTTTGACGATAAACTTCCGGCCTCTGGCTTGCATATCCTCGTCGACAAACCACACGCGCACATCGTCGCCCACCTTCAAGAGCATCTTGTTGGCGACACTTTTGGAAACCAGCACTTCGGTGGAGCGTTCACCATCAGCATATACAGGCACTTTTCCTTCGGTGAGACAGTTCTCAAAATAGCTCCAGTCGTAGTCAGACCCCACCCCTTTCATCACCACGCCCTGAATCTCTTCGTCGGTTTTCAACATGCCAGCCTTGTCGGCTACGAGTTGGTAATGGCGGATACCTTCGGTGGAGTTCAACGCTTCTTTAAGGCGCTCGTCAACTACAAACGGAGCTTCTTCATACGATTCGTTGAGGTCCAGCGACTGGATGTGGATGGGAGCCACGAAGCCCACCACCTTGTCACGGATCTGGTTTTTGAAGCCCACCACCACGGCAAGGGAGATGATCATCACCGTGATGGCCAGCGCCACGCTGGTCACAGCGAGGCGCATCACCGTCGAAGAGAGGCTACCTTTCGAAAGTGAGAAAAGACGGCTGGAGATGAATTTTGGACCAGACATTCGATTAGAATTACGTGTGCAAAGATAGGATTTTTTTGTATCTTTGGCGAAGCATAAGTTTATCTGTATGAGACGAAGCATCGTTTTGACTTTTTTAATGGTGTGCATCACTCACTCTATCTTTGGGCAAGTGAAAGTGATGACCTATAACGTACGCCATTGTGCCGGTATGGATTTGGTGGTGGACTATTGCCGAACGGCTTCCGTAATCATTAAGCAGCAGCCCGACCTTGTGGCCCTTCAGGAGTTGGACAGCATGACCGGTCGAAGCAGACAATGTGATCAATTAGGCGAGTTGGCTAACCGCACTTCATATCACCCCATCTTTGGAAGTGCCATCAACTACGATGGCGGTAAATATGGCGTAGGCATTCTCACCCGTGAACAGCCATTAAGTGCCAAGCATATTCCTTTGCCTGGCGAGGAATCTCGGACGCTTTTGGTGGTGGAACTGAAAGATTACGTGATAGCCTGCACCCACTTGGATCTCGTAGCATCGGAACGGTTGGCATCTGTTCCTTTCATCATAGAGGAAGCACAGCGTTGGCAGAAACCATTTCTTCTGGCGGGAGACTGGAACGACACGCTGGACTCTCCGTTATTGCAAGAATTGACGAAATATTTCGACCTTCTTTCCGGTAACGCTCCCACCTACCCTGCTGATCAACCACAGGAGTGCATCGATTATATCGCTGCATTCAAAACCCATCCCGTTTCAAGTTTGGAAACCAGCGTGATGGACGAGCCCGTGGCTTCCGATCATCGGCCTTTGGTGGTAACCATACAGATATCAAAAGAAAAGTAGCATAATTTTTGTAAAAACAAACCCGTCATGAATAAAACCACCCTTATTTTAGTTTTGACCATGTTTTTCGGCCTAACGGCTTACGGCCAATCCCTTCGTTTCATTCCCAAAGAACAATATGTTTGTGGCGCGCAGGATACCGAGAACTACCTGCATTTGCTTGAAGGCAAACGAGTAGGTGTAGTGGCCAACCAAACCAGCCTTATCGGTGAAACCCATCTGGTGGACTCGCTTGTCGCTCTCGGAGTCGACGTGAAGCGCATTTTCTGTCCCGAGCATGGCTTCCGTGGCGCTGCCGACGCTGGCGCCAAGGTCATTGGTGGAAGGGACGAAAAGACGGGCATTGAGATTGCCTCGCTATACGGCAAAACCAAGAAACCCACCGACGAGATGCTCAAGGACATCGACATCATGCTGTTCTATCTGCAGGACGTTGGCGTAAGGTTTTACACCTATATTTCCACGCTCAGCTATGTGATGGAGGCCTGCGCCGAGCACGACATCCGGGTGGTGGTGCTCGACTGTCCCAATCCCAATGGCTTTTATATCGACGGGCCCGTTCTGAAACTCGAAAACAAGTCGTTTGTCGGCATGCACCCGGTGCCTGTGGTTTACGGCATGACCATCGGTGAATATGGAAAGATGGTGAACGGCGAAGGTTGGCTGAAAAACGGCGTCCACTGTGAGTTGACGGTGGTGGGTGTTCCCGGTTACGACCGCAACGCCATTTATGAGTTGCCCGTGAAGCCCTCGCCCAACTTACCCAACTGGGAGTCGGTCTATCTCTACCCTTCCCTTTGTTTCTTTGAAGGCACCATTGTGAGCGTTGGTCGTGGCACCGACAATCCTTTTCAGGTCTTCGGGCATCCCGACATGCGAGGCGAGTACGCTTTCACTCCGGAGAGCAAGAGTGGCGCTTCAAAGCCTTTATATGAAGGCAAGCTTTGCCGCGGTTTCAACCTCACCGATTTCGCCCACGACTATGCCATCAACCCCTGCGAGTTGCAGTTGGATTGGCTTATTGACGCTTATCATCAGCTGAAGGACAAAGGCTTCTTCAACAATTATTTTGTGAAGCTCTCCGGCGACAGCCAGTTCCAACGCGACATGGAAAACGAAAGAAGCGCAGATGAAATCCGCGCTTCTTGGTCTGATGATATTGAAGAGTTCAAAGAAATCAGAAAAAAATATCTAATCTATTAGAACTTTTATCTTTTATCTCTTATCTCTTAACTTTTATCTCTTAATCTTCCCCGGATACTCCTTCAGCGCCTCTTCCAGGCACTTGATGGCAGCTTTCAGGTCGTCGATGCAGAGGCAGTAGGTGATACGGGCTTGATGGCGTCCCTTCTCTGGGTCGGCATAGAAGCCTGTGGCAGGAGCCAGCATGACGGTAGCGCCGTTGTAACTGAAGTCGGTGAGCAGCCATTGGCAGAACTTGTCGCTATCGTCGATGGGCAGGTCGATCACAGTATAGAAGGCGCCTTTCGGCATCGGGCAGAAGCAGCCTGGAATCTTGTTGATGCCGTTGACGATGACGTTGCGGCGGGTGATGTATTCATTGTAGACGCTATCAAAATACTCCTGAGGGGTGTTGACGGCGGCTTCGGCGAAGATCTGGCCAAATGACGGCGGTGACAGACGGGCTTGGGCGAGACGCATCGCGATGGCATAGACCTCGCTGTTACGGGTCACCATGCAACCCACACGAGCGCCGCATGCGCTGTAGCGCTTCGAGACGGAGTCGAACAGGATGGTGTTGCGTTCCAGTCCCTCGAGCTGCATCACGCTGAAGTGTTTGTGGCCGTCGTAGCAGAACTCACGGTACACCTCATCGGCGAAGAGGTACAGGTCGTACTTCTTGACCAGACCCGCGACCTTCAGCAGTTCCTCATGGGTATAGAGATAACCGGTGGGGTTGTTGGGGTTACAGATCATGATGGCCTTGGTGCGCGGGGTGATGGCCTTTTCAAAGTCCTCAATCGGAGGCAAGGCGAATCCCGTCTTGATGTCGCTGGGGATGGTGACGATCTTGGCGTCGCACAGTTTGGCGAAGGTGTTATAGTTGGTATAGTAGGGTTCCGGGATGATGATTTCGTCGCCAGGGTTCAGACACACGGTGAAAGCCATCTGAAGGGCCTCGCTGCCGCCGTTGGTGACCAGCACCTGATTCGGTGTGACATCGATGCCATGACGGTGGTAGTAATTGCAGAGTGCGCGGCGATAGGTCTGGATACCTGCCGAGTGGCTGTATTCCAACACACCGTGGCTTTCTGCCATCTTGTTGGCGGTATCGGCCAAAGCCTTCAAGGCACCGCTGGGGGTCTCGATGTCGGGCTGGCCGATGTTCAGATGATACACATGGATACCGCGTTCCTTGGCGGCATCAGCAAACGGAACAAGCTTCCGAATCGCTGATTGCGGAAGCTCTAAACCTTTGTTGGAAATCTGTGGCATAAAGGAATATGATTCAATTAGTTGTTGTTAAGTGGAGAGCCGATGCCCATGTCTTTTTCAGGAAGGGTCTCGTTGACTTGTTCCAGCACTTTGCCTGAGATGTGGAGAATCACGGTGCCGTTTTCCTTGGCGTTGGAGTTGACGGTGATGGACTTGTCGATCTTACCCACCTTGGTGGAGCGGTAGGTCACCTTGATGACGTCGGAATTGCCGGGAAGGATGGGTTCCTTGGGCCATGAAGGCACGGTGCAGCCGCAGGAGGATCTGGGTTTCTGAAGGATGAGGGGCTCGTTACCGGTGTTAGTGAAATGGAATTCGCACTCCACGAAGCCTTCGTTAGCGTTATAAGGCACTTCACCGTAGTCGTGCGTCAGTTTTTCGAATTGGATTTCGGGTCCGTTTTCAGTGGTCTTAACGTCCTGTGCCTTGGCGAGGCCCATGGCCATCACCAGAACACCAATAAACAATACAAGCTTTTTCATTGTTATTTAAATTATAAGATGTGCAAAAGTATAAATATTTCTTTTAATGAGGAACAAAAAATGAAAAAGTTCAAAAACCATACCAAAATTTTTTCCAAAAAGTGTTGCAGGTAACAAAAAATGTAGTACTTTTGCCGCTCGAAACATGGCGGGATAGCTCAGTAGGTTAGAGCGTCGGATTCATAACCCGGAGGTCATGAGTTCAATTCTCATTCCCGCTACTGAATGAGAGCAAGGCGAAAAATCAGTCTTGCTCTCTTTTTTTTCATCATTACAATCGCTTGATTTACAGTGGTTTTTAATAAAAAATGGATTGATTTCAGGAGTTAGAACCTCCCTGTTTTCGGGATTGATGAGAATACCCCGTGGAAACACCAATTCCTGCACCCTCTTCTTTGTTTCAAGGTCTTCTAACTTCCAATAAATGTGAGCCTTACAAATTGTATCAATCGCATTTTCAACATCTGAAAAAGTGTTAGAACTCTTTTCGACCAAATCCTCCCTTTCCACCTGTAAACGCATCTTTTCATCGTTTAACTGAGCCGCCCTTGCCTCGTACTTATCTAATGGAAAGTGTTCAAATAAATACTTATCTTCCAAGGCTTTTTCCTTTGCTTCTATTTCAGCAATTTGCTTGTCTAACGCCTTAATGCACTGCTCAACATTGTTACCGCCACACAAGATTTCTTTCACCATATCCATCATAGGTACTTTGAAACGCTCATCAAGTGAATAATCGCTGAGCATTTCAGCAAAGACATCATTTAGCCCCTTGTTTCGGGAATGCCCCAATGTGTCTGCATTGAAATTCTTTGTGCAAGTCTTGCACTTGTAATAACTGATTCCCCTTTTCTTGTTTGTATAACCCACCATAATGTGCCCACACTTGGAACACACGGCAAAATGCGCCAATGGGTACTCAGCATTACCTTCGGTGTTGTATGCCCTTGCTTTAAACGGGTCATCCTTGTAGTTCACTTTGAAGAAATCTTCCTCGCTGACAATGGCTTCCCACTTACCCTTAACGGGATGGTCAAGCAAACCATTACGATTCACACCCGCATAGAACGGATTAGACCATATATATCCCAAACGGCAAATTGAAATCTTCATTCCATACCTATCCTTCAACTCCTTTTGGATTTGAGCATCCGACCAACCCAACACCTTCCATTTCCAAGCCTCTCTTAAGTGTTCACCCTTCTCGTTCAACACTATCTGTTGCGTCCCCCGCAACTTGTCACCATCTATGACACGTTTACCATAGGTGTCATACCCAAACGGGGCTTTCCCAAGCCAATTACCCGCCTCCACGAATGACTTCATCCCCGGTAGCGTGCGTTCTAAACGTTCCTTGTTTTCTTTCTCCGCCTCCAACAACTTCTCATATATCCTTATCCTACCTTCTTCGTTATCAGTACAGAGACCCGTTGAAGTCTCTAACAGATGAACACCTTTGTTGTAAATCAAGTTATCCACCAATCCTATTGCCCTACCCCCTGTTCGTGAAAAACGGGAAATGAACTTGATAGCAATGGCATAGGGCTTAGGCTTCACCTTAGTAGCCGTTTCAATAAGAGCCTTAAACTCTTTACGGGTGAAATCGCCTTTGGCACTCTCATATTGACCGCCTTTAATATCAATCAACTCATAATTGTGAACCTTCGCAAATTCTCTAATGCTTCTATCCTGCTCTTCTATGCTATAACCCTTAAGTTGCTGTTTGGAACTAACTCGGGTATAGCCCAAAAGACGCTTTTTCTCAGGCTGTCTAAGTTTCTGCTCAGCCTCTTTCGGCTTCATAAAGCCACTAAATCTGTCTAAGTTTATCTCTTTCATATTCTTCAATTTTAATTCTATTCGTCAAATAAGCACCTGAAATGGTGTACATCAGCATCAACGCCTTTTCAAGTTCTTCATCGGTCATATCGCCGAAACCATCATACTTCCTTAGTCGGTCTTTCGTGAAGACACATTCATCATACGGATTCATTCATACGGCATTGATACCCTTTATTCTTCAAGGTGTTCACACCGCACATTGTTCTACTTTTGTTGAAACTCATTCCTTCAATTTTATTCTAAATTATTATTCGTCAGTATATTGTGAAGCATTATCGACATAATGCATCATCTAACTAAGAGCTAATGTACAAAAAAACCCTGAGACAAACAAAAAAATGATGCCAAACCCTTCATTATTTGGTTTTTCCGTTTTTTGTTTGTATATTAGTAGAAACGACCTGAGATTTAGAATTATCATTTTTCACCTCGATGAGCAAGTAACACAGGTTCTCAGGTCGCCGTGTTATTCATTGAGGCATATAAGAATAAAGGGTAAAAATTTAGTAAAATGACCCACAAACAACCTGACAAACTATCGTTTGTCGTTTATAATTCATTCTTTGAGGCAGCGGAAAACTTGAACGGGGACGACTTCAAGAAATGTTTTCTTAACCTCAGGGATTACGCCCTATTCGGCATTGACGAAGATACCGATAATTGGGCAATCAACATTATCTTATCAATGGCAAAGCCCTTGGTGGCTTCGGCTCGTAAACGCTATGAGAACTGCGTTGAGAATGGCAATAAAGGTAGAGACTACGGGAAGAACGGGGGAAGGCCCAAGAAAACATTAGAAGAAAAACCCCAAGAAAAGCCCCAAACGAACCCCCAAAACCAACCCCTTAATGATAATGCTTATGTAAATAAATATGATTATACGAAGGCTAATACTGATAGCAATGCTGAAAATACAAATCATTTACATAATACATTAAACAATCCTTCAGATAATATAGTTGATAGTTTACTAATCAACGATGAAGCGGAAACAGAACAACCTTCAAGCCGTAAACCTTCAGAACCTCACTACGAATGTCTAAGGTTTATGTTTAAGAAAGCCCCCAACGAAATGGATGAAGTGGAGTATTATGAGTTTTGGCTTTGCCAAACATTTTACAAGTTGGTAAGAATGGATGAAGGAGCATTGACCAAGGATGAAAAACTCTTCTTTCAGGCTGTCAAGTATTACAAATTAGTGTATAAGGTCAATGATGAGAACCAAGCAATCAGGGACATCAACCAAATAAAAAGGAAGGCTAAGTCAATGATTGAGGCGTATGAGAATGAAATAAAAGGGAAGTATAATGATGGCTCCAAATAAAAAAGCCTAATATTTGCATCCACTTTTACGTTCGCAGTAAAGCCTAAGGAAAGGAAGGCGGCTCATTTGATTGGGTCGCCTCTCTCATTTGGCTTCTACATTAAGCCAAGTTGTGATTAGTATATTTTAATAAGACAAATGTAGTCTTTTAGGATGGCTATTTGCTCCTCCATATTCTTGTCTGCAATGGATGATTTTGAGGGCAAATCTTCCATTTGTGGCACCATATTGATGGCATTCAAAAGATATAATGATTTAACTGCGTAATTGACATTCTCAACCTTTGTTCCAATGGCTTTTTCATTTAAAGCAGAAGAAGTAATCCCTACAACATTGCCGTTTTTATTGATTAAAGGCCCTCCGCTATTTCCGGGTTGAATTGGGACTGTGATTTGATACTTTCTAATATCGTCATCAATTCCTGTTTTAGCACTGATTATACCATTCGTAACTTTATAACTACTTCCCATCACATCGTTGAGCGGGAAACCAATGGTATATACATCGGCACCGATGTTTATATTGGATTCAATAGTGTAGGGTAATTTATCGAATGGGGTAAACGTTTCATCTTCAATTTTAATTATTGCCACATCATTTGCCGCATCTGTCACAATCACTTCGGCATTATATTGAACAACCTTGTCATTTTTCAACATATCAACAGTTATTCTGTTATTTCCTGCTATAACGTGATTGTTAGTTGCGATATATCCATCCCGTGAAATAATGAAACCTGTTCCCGAAGCAACAACAGTATTAGAAGGTCTCGTGGGAGTTGTTTGGGGAGGGGCTGATTGTATTATTGGATAAAGTTTTATAAATGATATAGTTTTGTCTTTTTCAACTTGGCTTAAGTCAATTGATAACACCCCCCTGGATTCGTATGTTGCAAATGTTTCAACAGACTGCTTGTTTCCCATATAAAATCTGGCAGAATAAAGAGACATATTTGCCTTTTCAAATACTGCTTTAACTTCTCCAGGCTCCCACGGGTATTGCTCCGTTTCGATAACAATTGCTTTAAATACATCACCGTCTTTAACAATTCCAATTTTATAATATCTTGTTCTCTCACCTGTCACAATTTTATAGACCCCTTCGATTTCCGACAAATATGTGCAAGTATCAAGATAATGCTTAATAGATTGTTCTGTCCAATCAGTTTTTTCGACCTTTGGATATTTAATTTGCGGCGTTTTTTCCGAATCGAACGTATATGACATTTTTTCCAAATCGCTTAAAGCATTTCTTGTGGCATTATTCAGGTCGCCTTGCAAAGTAAGCCCCATTCCTCTCCCACTTAAAACGAGCACCGTTTCTTTCAAGACATTTGTAAGTGTAATTGTTACATTGTTGTAACACATATCACAATAATCTGCTGAATGTTGGATTGTACAGATAAGGATTGTGAAGAACTCTTTCGATTCATTATCAGGCAATTGGTTATTATAATTTACAACGATAAACCCTTTTTTTTCAAAACATCTCGAAACCTTATCCGCAATTCCCCATTTATCGACGCTTCCGTCCGTGTAAGTAAGTGGCGGTAAATACAGATATTTATATCCATCAAGTGTTTGAGAGATACACGATAAAGTAGTTGTGAATATTATTACGATGCCAACAATATACTTTTTTAAATTACAATTATTCATACTCTTTATTTTTTAAGATGTAGGTGCAAAAATACTAAATTTCTATCAGTTATAATGCTTTGTCTTCGATTCGGAAAAAAATTATGGCTTAAACTTACGCAATTGAACACATTTATTTGTCCAATGGTTAGTTTTCATAAGAGTTTTGAATTTTTTATACCATTCTATTTGTTCGTCAGTTTTTTCTTTCTCATAAAACACGGTGATTCCCGTCAATGTGCTCTGAGGATAATATACCCTCATACGTTCTTTGCCATCAACATTTGTAAAAACTCGGTTATCTTGTTTTTGCTTGTGAAAAATATGTCGCCATTCTTCTTCATCTTCCCATTCTTGCTCAGACTTTATTGTTGCAATTTTAGATATAATATCCTGTTCTCGCTCAATGCGAGTATATAATGCATTAATACTATGGTCTCCTTGAACGGACTTGAAATCTGAAATATACTGTTGAATCAATTCTTCAAGGTCTTTGTCTGTCAAGTATTGGCATTTTTCTATATCATCTTGTGTTTTATAATGTCTAA
Source organism: uncultured Bacteroidia bacterium (assembly GCA_902801465.1). Classification (GTDB taxonomy): domain Bacteria; phylum Bacteroidota; class Bacteroidia; order Bacteroidales; family F082; genus Limimorpha. The sequence continues at coordinate 12,110 of CADCIH010000008.1, forward strand.
AATCAAATTCTAATCTGACATTTCCGTATTCTCTTAGCATATATTGGTTCACTTTTCCTTCGCTAAATGAATTGGTAAATATCAGTTCTTCTTTTACGTGGATTTGTTCTAACATTGACCTCATTCCTTCTTCAAGCATAAAAGTCTTGACACTTTCAGCAAGTTTCTGCCCTAAAACAGTCTCTTTGTCATCATTCTTCTCTTTGCAATTCTTTAACCAAAAACAAATCTCTTTATCAGTTCCAACGCCGCCTGTCAAAATGCTCATTGCAAAAGGAGCCTTGGTATAATGAAAAAGTCTTGACGGAATTGGAGGATTAAGGGCAAGAACGAAACTCATAGTAGTGTTTTTTTAGGTTACTGATTCTTTTTCGACCCAAGATGATTGCCTGATTTGGTTGCTGTTGGTTTCAGGATAATCTCACCTTTGCGGAAAATAAAGCCCGTGGGCGACACAAATTCTAAGGGCTTCCCTTCCTTGCGTAACTTGCAATAGACATTGTTCAAGTATTGGATAGTTACGCCGATTTCATCCGTTCCATATCGGTCATAAACAGCCGATGGAGAACCATAGAACTCAAATCGACCATCTTTTTCTAAATAGATAACGTTTCGTGCCATAAACATTCAGTCTTAAAAAGTCCAAAATTATGAAAAATGCTATTTGTATCAAAATAAATCAATTTTTTTTGAAAAAAAGACGCCTAAAATGTTATTTGATACAAATAATATCGTATATTTGCAGAGAAAACAAAGGAAATGATAGATAAACAGAGAATTAACAATAAAAACACTACTACAATGAACACTGCAATTTCAACCAACTGTCAAGTAATGAGTAACATCGCCATCGTGAACAATATGACCGCTCAGCGTGCAAAGGTCATTGCCGCACGTACCAACAGCATCGACAATGGCATTGTCAAGGCTGCTATGATAAATGAATTGAAGGCTAAAATGGCTAATGGCATCGCCCATTTTATCTTTGTAAAGAAAAACGGGGAACTGCGAGAGGCTTGGGGTACTACAATGAGCAACATCGCCAAAGCAAAGACTAATGGCAGAGGTGTTAGCCGTGAAAACTATCACACCACCCCATTTTTCTGCGTGGAAAGTGGAGAATGGAGGTCGTTCAGATGGGAAACTCTTATCAAGGTCTTTTAATTGAATGTATAACACGGGAGGGGCGTAACAGCCTCTCCCACAACAAATTTAATATGGAATTAGCGCAATATATACTTGGTATTCTTAGAACAGATTTAATGGCTGTTTACTCATGGCGTTTCTGTAAACCTGTCGCCATCAAGAACGGACTAAGATTCCACGTCAATGGCTTCAAACATCAAGGTTGGGTCGAAGTGGTCTATGATGAGGGTTGGGACTTGTTCACCATCCGTTTAATCAAAGGCGGGAAAATGATTAGGGAAATAGAACAGGTCTATGTGGATATGTTGGTGAACACCATCGACAACGCCGTTGAGCGTACCGCCGACTATGCCAAAGATGTTGAGCATTGGTTGGAACAGGTCGGCATAACTTGGTTCAACAAATGGCAATAGTGAAACACTTATTGAAAATCAACAAGTTAAATATCAAATAGAGTAAATCGGTTTCAGTTTTATATCAATCAAAATCAAAATCAAACCACTACTATGGCACTCAAAGGACAATACACCACCGCCGACTACCTCCCTTGGAATGAGGCAATGCAACTCGTTAAGAAACTCTATCGGGATGGTCGTTATAGGGATAGCCTCCTGCTTGCAACGGGCTTTATGACGGGTCTTAGAATTTCGGATATTCTCAGATTGACCTTCGCTGACATCCTGAACGGAGATATGCTCATCATCAACGAAAAGAAAACGAGCAAAAGGCGTGAAATACCGCTGAGCAAAGACTACAAGAAACACGTTGAAGAATGCTTTAAGGCGTTAGGGCTGAGCGATACCTCCAAGCCGATGTTCCAATCTTACCAAGGTTCGGTCATTACAATCCAAATGGTCAATAAGATTCTTCACGGGTTGAAAGACCGCTACCACCTGAGCATTGAACACTTTACAAGTCATTCGCTCCGAAAGACCTTTGCCCGCCGAATTTATGACACGGCAAAAGACAGAGAATATGCGCTTATCAAGTTGAGTTCTGTGCTTGGACATAGTAATTCCGCCATCACCCGCCGATATTTATCTATCAAGCGTGAAGAGATTTTAAATTGCTATTCGGTGTTGGAATGGTAAAACAAAAAGGGAGGTTGTTTAGCCTCCCTTTATTCAAGTATCTTTATGCAAATGTTAAGCATTAAATTCATAAGCGGCTTCAACAGCAAGCCTATAGCCACATAAATACTTTAGAGCCTTTGGTATCATTTCATCATGTTCATCAAAGTAATAAGCACCATAAGAACATCCTAATGTGTCAATCACGAATTGAAATATAATCCAATACTCAGCGTCTTCCATTACCTCCTGTTCATACAATGGCAGAAAGTTGTTTATTGCGTGCTTTGCCACTATTTGCGATTCTTCAATAGAATATTCTGACAAATCCCATTCAAGGGCTTCTTTTGCCATTTTAATGTCATCTTCTGTGGCAATCTTTAAGGTTGCCTCTTTGAATTGTTTGAAAATCGGGTAATAGCCCAATACCTCTTTTTCCTTGCTCTCAAATTTAGTTTTCTTTTTCATAGGTTTACTATTTGATTATAGGCTGCAAATTTAATCTTTTCTTTCTCATCCCTGATTGGTGGAAAATTCAGGTAAAATTTTATCGCTCAACAATGGGGGTATAGGGGGAAATTAGCCCCCCCCTGAATGAAAAAAGTCGGATAACGCCAAAATGAAAATGAAAAAAAAACACCCCCACCCCCTACACCCTACTGATAGATGGGGCATTTTACTGCTCTACCTGAGCGGAAAAAATCAAACTAAAATCGAATTATTGAAATCTTTGCAATCAATTGTATTTCTTGAAACGTCGAGGTCTTTAGGGCTCATCACAAAACTATGACCAAAATAACAATTAAAACAAAAATAAAAACATGTATAAAAAGCGGATATGATTAGTATTAAAATTATCAAAATCAACCATTTAAATCAATCATCCTCAAACAATTCAGGATGGCGACTTTTGATAAACTCATAGAAATCCACAATCGCCCGAAAAGACTTATAAATGTTAGACTTTTGAAGCAATTCCGCTACCAACAAAAAAGACGGCTTAAGGCCGTCTTTTTTTAATGCGGAATTCGGAATGCGGAATTCGGAATTATTACCTCCGGAGGCTAATTCCGAATTCCGCATTCCGAATTCCGCATTAAATAAACTCTCTAATCATCGAAGTTTGCGGTATCTCCTTGTCGGGTACCGGCGTGAAGTAATGGATGAAGTGAAGGAGTCGATGGGCCTCGGTGTAGGCCGAGCAGTTTTTCGGCACGCTGGTGAGGATGGGTTCGGCATGGTTACGCATGACGGCGAACTCCAGAAGATACGAGGAGTTGAACATCATGTCGGCATTTTCCTGAAAAGGATAGATCCACTGTTCCTCAGCGGCGATGACGTTGGGCCACTGTTCGATGGTCTGACGGGCAGTAAATGCACCTTTATTATAGTCACGTACGATACGGCGCAACAGACGGTTGTCGCTGGTCGGGATGATGTTGTGGTCGTCCAAGGAAGTGCTGGTAAGGGTGTTGATGAAGATACGGAACTTCACCGTGTCATCGATATGGTCGGTGAGTCTCGGATTAAGGGCATGGATGCCTTCAAGCAGCACCACGGTATTCGCGTCGAGATGGAGTTTCTTGCCGTTGTATTCCTGCCGTCCCGTTACGAAGTTGAACTCCGGTATGTCGACCGTCTCCCCTGCCAGCAGCTTCTTCAAGTCGTGTTGCAGCTGCTCATGCTTCACTGTCTCGAAGTTGTCGAAGTCATAGTCGCCATTGGGCAGTTTTGGTGTATCCTCACGGTTGACGAAATAGTCGTCGGTCGAGAACGACTGCGGTTTCAGTCCGCAGGCCAGCAGCTGGACGCTGAGGCGTTTGCAGAAGGTGGTCTTACCGCTACTGCTGGGACCCGTGATGAGAACCAGACGCACCCCGTTTTCCTTGTAGCGTTTGTATATTTCCTCCGCAATCTGGACAATCTTCTTTTCCTGAAGGGCTTCCGACACCTTAATCAACACATTGGCAAGGCCATTGAGACAGGCTTGGTTGACATCTCCCACGTTGTTGAGACCCATGATGATGTTCCACTTCAGGTTCTCGTTGAACATCTCGAAAGTCTTGGGTTGTGGGAAGAACGGCGCCAGCCGGCTCGGGTCGTGCCTGTCGGGAACCCGCAACAGCAATCCATGATAGTAGCGTTCCAATCCCCATAACTTAAGATATCCCGCAGAGGGCACCAGTCGGCCGTAATAATAATCGGCCGTGTCGCCCAAAGTGTAGTAGTCCATATAAACCTGGCCACTGGTCTCGATGAGTTTAACCTTGTCTTCATAGCCCCTCTCGCGGAAGATGCGCACCGCCTCCTCCGTCTGAACTTCATAACGGTGGAACGGTATGTCTTTGTTGACAATTTCCTGCATCCTTCGGCGAATAAGCTCAATGTCGTCGTCGGTCACCGCAGAGCCGTCGGCTTTGTGGAAGTTACAGAAATAGCCGTTGGAGATGGCATTCTCCATGTAGATCTTAGAGCCAGGGAACACGTCGCGAGCGGCCTTGCTCAGCAGAAAACAGAGCGAACGGAAATAGATGCGTGCTCCTGAAGGGTCGCGGCCATCAACATATTCCACATCACGGTTGTTGTACACCTTGAAACGGAGTCCCTGCGGCACGTTGTTCACACGGGCGGAGACGATTTCATACGGTTTGTCGAATTCAAATTCAGGGAGCATCTCCTGAAGCGTCGTGCCTTCTGGAAAGCTCTTGGTGGTACCGGTGTTGCGGCAATAGATCTGTAACATAACTAGGATTCGTTTTTAAACCGCAAAGATAGCACAAATAACTTGCATTTTCAAAAAGTTTTGTATTTTTGTCTATTGAATAAATTTCAAAAATTTAGAATAATTATGGTTAAAAAATTACTAAACTTCAAGAAAGTCACCATTCTGGCCGTTGCCTTATTAGCGGTTTCGTTTGGCGCAAAAGCACAATCGTGGTACATCATGGGCGAATATATATGGAGTCCACCCAACCCACAAGGCACTTTCAATGAACTCCATTATCAAGCTGAAGATGTGGAGATTAATGGCATGGATTACCACACCATCTACGCAGCAGGAGAGCGCAGCCTCCTTGGGGCCTATCGCAAAGAGGACAACCAGGTGTATTACTGCAAATGGAACGGAAGCGACTACGACGAGGAAGTGCTTCTTTACGACTACGACCTCGAAGAAGGCGATTTCTTCAACGACATGGATGACCATCCGATGCTGGTGACCTCCGTCACGACCATCACCGACTTCAACGGTATCGAGCGCAAGAAATACGACTTCATGTTCATCGGCCTTGAAGATGAGACCGAGTATTGGATTGAAGGCGTCGGAAGCAACAAAGGCTTTGTCAACCGTGGCGTCTATACCCCCACCAACCAAGGTGCCATTTTCCACTTGCTTTGCTATCATGTAGGCAACGAGCTCATCTACGTCAACCCTGAATACAATGCCTGCGATATCGACGATATCAATGAAACGCCCGACAACGTCGTCAGCATCTATCCGAATCCGGCGAACAATGTCGTAAGGGTCTTAAGCGAAAGCAACACTCCCATCCGCAAGATCGAGGTCATCGACCTGCTTGGACGCATCGTGGCAACCGCCAACAACAGCGAATTCATTGACGTTTCAAGTCTTCCCGAAGGTCAATATCTCATGAAGGTTTACGGTGAGACGACCATCATGAGGAAACTCACCATCGCAAAACAATAAAAAAATCCCAATATGAAAAAAAGCATTCCATTTCTGTTAGCCATGATCGCTTGCATTCTTGTATCGTGCAACAACCAGAAGCCTGAGACTGAGCCGAAGGGCAAAGCCAAGATCGGTCCCCAGGAACTCAACTTAACGTCGGACATCATGACCCCCGAGGTCCTTTGGGCCATGGGTCGCATCGGCGAATACAGCCTCTCGCCCGACCACTCGCAGATTGTCTATAATGTGACTTATTACAGCGTGGAGGAAAACCGCAGCGGTTCCACCTTATATATTATGAACGCCGACGGGGCAGGCAACCGTGTACTGTCCGACTCCGACAAGAGCGAATACAGTCCCCAGTGGCGCCCTGACGGCAAGAAGATCGGCTTCCTCAGTCCCAACGACGACGGCGTGATGCAGATCTGGGAGATCAACCCTGACGGCACCGGCCGCGAATGCATCTCCAACGAGGCCGACGACATCAACGGATTCCTCTACTCTCCCGACTGCAGCCAAGTGCTCTTCACCAAGGAGGTGAAGCTGAAAGAGACCGTGGCCGACATCTATCCCGACCTGCCACTCTCCTCTGGCCGCATCAACAACGACTTGATGTACCGCCATTGGGACCAGTGGGTTGACACCTACGGTCACATCTTCGTAGGCAACATCAGCAGCGGCAAGCTTGAGGCCTCGTTCGACGCCATGGCAGGTGAGCAATGGGAAGCCCCTGTGCGTCCCTTCGGCGGCATGGAACAGGTGCAATGGCTGCCCGACGGACAAAGCTTCGTCTACTGCTGCCGCAAGAAGGTCGGCAAGGACTATGCCCTCTCCACCAATACCGACATCTACCAGTATTTCATCCAGAGTGGTGAATGCAAGAACCTCACCATCGGCATGATGGGCTACGACCTCAACCCCGTCATCTCGCCCGACGGCAAATACATGGCTTGGGAGAGCATGGAACGTGACGGCTACGAGAGCGACAAGCAACGCCTCTTCGTGATGGACCTCGAGACCGGTGAGATGACCGACTACTCGGCCAAGTTCGACCAGTGCTGCACAGGCTTCAGCTGGGCCGACGACAGCCGCACGCTCTACTTCATCAGCGACGCCTACGCCACCGACCAGCTCTATTCGTTGAGCCTCGACAACGGCGAGATCAAGAAACTCACCACGGGCAAGCACAACTACGTCTCGGTGCAGTTCAACGGTGACAAGCTGATCGCCGGTCGCCAGTCAATGAGCCACCCCACCGAGCTCTTCGCCGTGAGCCCCACCACGGGCGAGTCCGCACAGATCACCCATGTCAACGACAACATCTTCGACCAGCTCACCATGGGCGAGGTTGAAGAACGTTGGATCAAGACCACCGACGGCAAGCAGATGCTCACTTGGGTCATCTACCCGCCTCATTTCGACCGCAGCAAGAAGTACCCTGCCCTGCTCTACTGCGAAGGCGGTCCTCAAAGCACCGTGAGCCAGTTCTGGAGCTACCGTTGGAACTTCCAGATGATGGCTGCCAACGACTATATCGTGGTCGCCCCCAACCGTCGCGGCTTGCCGGGCTTCGGCCAGGAGTGGCTTGAAGAGATCAGCGGCGACTACGGCGGACAGTGCATGAAGGACTATCTGAGCGCTATCGACGAAGTCAGCAAGGAGCCTTATATCGACGAGAACCGCCTCGGTGCCGTGGGTGCCAGCTTTGGCGGCTTCAGCGTGTATTGGCTTGCCGGCCATCACAACGGACGCTTCAAGGCCCTCATCGCCCACGACGGCATGTTCAACCTCGACGCACAATACCTCGAGACCGAGGAGATGTGGTTCGTAAACTGGGACCTCGGAGGTCCTTACTGGGATTGGAACAACAAGACCGTCCGCAGGACTTACGCCAACTCTCCCCACCTCTTTGTCGACAAATGGACGGCTCCCATCCTGGTCATCCATGGTGGCCTCGACTATCGCATCTGCTTCACCCAGGGCATGCAGGCTTACAACGCCGCCATCCTGCGCGGTTTGGACGCCGAGTTCCTCTACTTCCCCGACGAGAACCACTGGGTGCTGAAGCCCCAGAACGGCGTGCTCTGGCAGAGACGGTTCTACAACTGGCTTGACAAGTATTTGAAATAATGCGGAATTCGGAATTCGGAATGCGGAATTAACCTCCGGAAGTAATAATTCCGAATTCCGCATTCCTCATTCCGAATTCAATCATCCCATCCTCTGCCGCACCACCTCAAAACAGACGATGCCTGTTGCCACGGAGACATTCAATGAATCGATGTCGCCGGGCATGGGAATCATGAGATGCTGGTCGAGGCGTTTGAGGTAGGCGGGACTGATGCCGTCCTCTTCGGAGCCCATCATCACACAAAGAGGGCCTGTGAGATCCGATTTCCACAGGCTCTCTTTGGCTTTCTCAGTGAAGCCCACCACACGCAAGCCACTGGCCTGGAGGAAGTCGATGGCATCCTTCATGTTCTCGACACGGCACACATTTATTAATGATAAGGCTCCCGCCGAGGTCTTCATGGCATCACCGTTGATTAAAGCCGAGCCCTTGGCTGGGATGACGATGGCATCCACGCCGGCGGCGTATGCCGTACGGGCGATGGCGCCAAAGTTGCGCACGTCAGTCACCCGGTCAAGCATCAACACGAAAGGATCCCTGCCCTCCTCAAAAACAGCGGGAACGACCTTCTCCAGAGGTTGGTATTCGATCGGGCAGATGAAGGCGATGACACCCTGATGGTTCTTCCTCGTCAGTCGGTTCATCTTCTCCATCGGCACATACTGCACCGGAATGCCATTGGCACGGCAGTGGTTGGCGATCTCGGTAATCTCAGGCGAACGCACCCCCGCCTGGATGAACACCTTTTCGATTTCCTTCTGCGAACGGATCAGTTCCAGCACGGGATGCACCCCGAATATCATGTTGTTTTTCTCGCTTGTTTCCATGGTAAGCAAATTTTCTTGCAAAAATAAAAATAAAACCACTATATTAGCAACGGAAAAACAAGAATCTATCAAAAACTATAATTAATTGATTATGAATAAGTTAAATATTAGTCGTTTTTTATTGGTTTTGCTGTTTTTCGGCTTTGTGACAATGGGTTTAGCGCAAGTGAACCATGCCACGCCCAAGGCGGGAAATGAATTGACCGAAGATTTCATCCAGCAAAACCTGGTATATCCCGAAGCCGACTTCGAGGCTGGCAACAAGGGCAAGGTGGTGGTGGCCTTCCATCTCGACGAGAAGGGCCATGGCAGCGACTACCGGGTCACGGAGACCTTCAGCGAGGCCGCCAATGCCAATGCTTTGGACATGGTGAGAAGAATTATCTGGAACCCCGCCACCAAGAACATGCTGGCCGTTGAGAGCGACATGGAATACACCGTGGAATACAGTGCCAAGGCTTACAAACGTTATTGGAAGAAGCACGAGCGTGTGGATATTCCCCTGACTCTGGAATCGGACACCACCTATCAAGTTTTTGAGACCCGTCAGTTGGAAGAGCTGGCCAAGCCTTATTTTCCCGACGGGAGCAGCATGGCTCAGTACATCCTCTCGAACCTCAAGTATCCCGAATCCGCCAAGATGTCGGAGGTAAGCGGCACGGTTCGGCTGAACTTCGTGGTGGAGACCAACGGCAACGTGTCGAACATCACCATCGACAAGTCGGTGGGCGCTGGCTGCGACAACGAGGCCATCCGCCTGTTGCAAGGCACGCACTGGATCCCGGCAGTCAAGAACGGGAAATACGTCAGAAGCCACAACTATCAGGATATCACGTTTACCATTGGGGCGAGGAACTATCAGGATGGAAACTCGTATTAACGGAAAACGGAGAACGGAAAACGGAAAATTATTAATCAATTATTTTATATTATGAAGAAACAATTATTAATGGCACTGGTGCTCCTGATGGGAGTGGCAGCAATGGCACAGGAGGAGGCTGCGAAAAGCAGCAACTGGACTTTCAAAGGTAATGTCGGACTGAATTTCGCTCAGAGTTCCTACACCAACTGGGCGGCTGGCGGCCAGAACGCCTTGAACTGGCTCGGGACCTTCAATTACTCCGCCAACTATGCCAAAGGCAACTTCAAGTGGGACAACACTCTAAACACGGCATTAGGTTACAGCTACTTTAACTTCAAGCAGAAGCCCATCAAGACCGACGACAAGTTGGAAATCACCTCCCTGGCAGGTTTGAAAGCCACGGAGCATCTGAACTACAGTATGGAGTTGGCTTTCCGTTCGCAGTTCACCAAAGGCTACGACTACAAGGTCGACTCGACGGTTTACACCTCCAAATGGCTCGCCCCCGCCTATATCACCCTCGGTCTTGGTGTTGAATGGGTGCCCAACGAGCATTTCTCGGTGAACTTCGCTCCGCTGACAGGCCGTGTCACCATCGTCAACGACTCGATGCTGGCCTCCTACGGTGCTTTCGGCGTGAATGAGCTCGACAAGACCGACCCAGTGACACACCAACTTATCCATGATAGCGAGAAGACCGTCCGTTACGAATTCGGTGCCCGGCTGGCCGCCAAAATGAAATACACCCTCTTCACCAATGTTGACTATGAGTCAAAACTCGAGCTCTTCTCCAACTACCTCAATCATCCTCAATATATTGACGTGGACTGGCAGAACCTCCTCGTGATGAAGGTGAACAGCTGGCTCAACTGCAACATCGGGACTCATCTGATCTATGACTACGACATCAAGTTCCCTGTTATGGACGCTGCCGGCGAGCCCATGCTCGGACCCGATGGTAACCCACTTATGACTACAGGGTCGAAGATACAGTTCAAGGAAGTGTTGAGCGTGGGATTCCTGATTAATTTATAATTAAGAAAATGAAGAGAATTGGCGTGTTGTCCGACACCCATGGGACCATCATCCCGCAAGTCTTTGACTTCTTCAAGGATGTGGATGAGATCTGGCATGCCGGCGACATTGGAAACATTGAGACCGCGGAGCAGCTTGAGGCCTTCAAGCCGCTCCGCGCGGTTCATGGCAACATCGACGACCACATCGTACGCCTTCAATATCCTGAAGATTTGTTTTTTCAGGTGGAAGACGTGCATGTGTATATGACCCATATCGGAGGCTATCCCGGTCATTACATGCCCGAAGTGAGACACATCCTCCAAGAAAAAAGGCCGGAACTCTACGTTTGCGGCCATTCACATATACTAAAGGTCATCTACGACAAACAACTCAACCTGCTCCACGTCAACCCTGGCGCCGCAGGACAATCGGGCTTCCACAAACAAATCACGATGATACGATTTGCCATCAACGGCAAAGAACTCAAGGAGATGGAGATCTTTGAGAAAGACAGAAGATAAGAGATAAAAGATAAAAGATAAAAGATAAAAGTTAAAAGTTAAGGGTTAAAGGTGAGGAAGATGAATATCAACCTTAACCTTTAACCCTTAATGTTAGTTTTCCGTTTTACCTCCCGTTCGGTCGGTGAGCCCTTCGGGGTTCCGTTCTCCGTTCTCCGTTTTCCGTTTATCTTATTCTATCAATGGACTGCACCTTCTTGATGTCTTTACGCAGGCCTGAGGAGGCCAAAAGGGTCATCACCAGAGCCACAAGCGGCAGGAAGGCGCCCAATGCTGGCCATTGGAACGAAGGTATCGCGGCAATCGGGGCACCAGTCTTCATCAGATAATAGACGAAGAAAGTGGCGATGAACACCGCCAAGACAGCCAAGTTGATACGTGATAGCTTGAAGAGCTTCACAAACTGCTGCAACTTCACCGCACGGAAAATCGACATGGAAATATAGAAGCTGATGAGGATGACGGCCACAGCCAATATCAATAAGGGCAGCGTATAGATTGAGCTGAACGGCAACTCCACTCCTTGGGCGAGCGACACGGTGTTGACGCCGTAGACAAACAGTTTGTAATAAGAACCATATTCGTCAAGATAAGCCGCCATGGGCATGAAAAACAAAAGCCCCATTACAAGGGCGGAAAGGAAAAACAAGATGGATTGTACTCTTTGTTTCATGGTTAAACCGTTTTAAATTTGCCTGCAAAGATAGTAAAATCGCAAAAAAACGAGAAAAAAACTTGACAGGTTAAAGAAATTCACTAATTTTGCCGCATCATTTACTGAAAAGAATCACTTCTTTTTATTTCCCCAAAAATTTTAATTCCCTTTATGTACAACATTTATGAACTGAGCGATAAATCTTTTGAAGATTTAAAGATTATTGCCATTGAACTTGGAATCGACGACGAAGGTCGCGACAAGCAACAGCTCATCTACGACATCCTCGACCACCAAGTGGAACACCCCGAGTCGGTAAAGAAAAAACCCGCCGACGGCGAGCAAAAGAAACGCGGACGCAAACCCAAGACCCAAAAGCCCGAGAACACAGAGCCTGCACAAGCCCCATCACAAGCTCCTTCACAACCCGAAGCCAGTGAGCCAAAGGCCAAGGAGGAAGAGCAACAGCAGCCCAAGAAGAAGCGCAACCGCATCAACAGAAACGAGGAAGGCCCCAAGGCACAAGAAATACCATTCCCGGCCGGAGAAACGCCCCAGGAACAACCTAAGGACGAGGCCGAACAAGGCAAACGCAGTCGCCGTCCGAGGATAGCCCAGAATGGAGCACCCAAAGACGCACAAGGAAAGCCCGAGGCCCCGAAAGCCCCTGAAGCGCCTGAAACCAGACAGCCTGAACAAACCAAAGAGCAAAGAGAGCCTCGTGAGCCAAAGGAGCCTCGTGAACAGAGAGAACCTCGTGAACAGAGAGAGCCCAAGGGACCGAAAGAGCCCAAAGAGCATAGAGAACAGCGTGAACAGAGAGAACCTCGTGAGCCAAAGGAGCCTCAGCAACAGAAAGAGCCTCAGCAGCCCAAGGAGCCTCAACAGCCCAAGGACAATGAAAGAAACCGCCGTGACGAGTTCCTGAACGAATTCGACGGTGTGGTGGAAGCCGAAGGCGTGTTGGAGATTGCTCCCGAGGGATTCGGATTCCTTCGTTCGTCGGACTACAACTACCTTCCCTCCCCTGACGACATCTACGTCTCCACCTCGCAGATCAAGCTGTTCGGCTTGAAGACCGGCGACACGGTGCAAGGCACCATCCGCCCGCCGAAGAGCCAAGAGAAATACTTCCCCCTGGTGAAGGTCGACTTCATCAACGGACGTCGTCCCGAAGAGGTGCGCGACCGCATCCCGTTCGACTTCCTGACCCCCTTGTTCCCCAATGAGAAATTCACCATCACCGGACACCAGGGCGGCACCTTGTCGACCCGTATCATGGACATGTTCGCACCTATCGGCAAGGGACAGCGCGGTTTGATCGTGGCTCAGCCCAAGACCGGTAAGACCGTCCTATTAAAAGAGGTGGCCAACGCCATCGCCGCCAACCATCCCGAGGTGTACCTGATCATTCTGCTTATCGACGAGCGTCCCGAGGAGGTCACCGACATGCAGCGCAGCGTCAACGCCGAGGTCATCGCCTCCACGTTCGATGAGCCCGCCTCAAAGCACGTGCAGATAGCCAACATCGTCTTGGAGAAGGCCAAGCGCCTCACCGAATGCGGCCACGACGTGGTCATCCTTCTCGACTCCATCACCCGTCTGGCTCGCGCCTACAACACCGTGTCGCCCGCCTCTGGCAAGGTGCTCACCGGTGGTGTCGAGGCCAACGCCCTCCAGAAGCCGAAACGCTTCTTCGGCGCCGCCCGTAAGATCGAGAACGGCGGATCGCTCACCATCTTGGCCACTGCCTTGATCGACACTGGATCCAAGATGGACGAGGTCATCTTCGAAGAATTCAAGGGCACCGGCAACATGGAGCTACAACTCGACCGTCGTCTGTCGAACAAACGTATCTTCCCCGCCATCGACATTGTGGCTTCAGGTACCCGTCGCGACGACCTGTTGGTCGACGAGGTCACCCTTGCCCGTGTGTGGGCGTTACGCACCCATTTCGCCGACATGAACCCCGTGGAGGCCATGGAATTCCTGAAAGACAAAGTAGCCAAAACCGTCAGCAACGAAGAGTTCCTGATGAGCCTCGACAAATAAGCCATGAAGAAAGTACTCGCAATAATGGCCTTCATACTGATCGCCATTCAGCTTCAAGCCCAAGACCTTGACTTGCTGAACCGCATCAAAGCCATCAACGGACAGGTCAAGACGTTCGAGGCCTCTTTGACGAACACCTTGATCAAGTCGAAGAAGACCACCTCACAGCAGGGCAAGCTTTATTTCGTTGCTCCCAATGAATTCGCTGCGACGTTCGATAACGAATACATGATAGTCAACGAAAATAAGATCAACATGGACATGGGCATGTTTGATGGCACCTACCGTCTCAGAGACGGCGGCATCTTGCAGTCGCTTTCCCATGTCTTTCTATATGGTTTCCAAGGTCGCCTTCAAGATCTTGCCGACGAGAACGGCTATAGCCTTTCCACCAAGACCGAGAACGGCTATCATATCGTCACCGGCACTATCATCAGGAAGAAGCTGATCGGCATAGGCTATAAGCAGGTGGTTTTCAAGTACCACGCCGACAGTTTGTTATTGAAAGAGATCGTGTTATGCGACTATAGCGGCAATTTGGACATCTATAGCATCAACAGCGTCAAATATGACGTAGCCGTGGACAAGGAGAAATTCCGGTTTTAGTTCGGACCAGATTCCTTAATAAAGCTGCTTCAAGTCATCGGTGGTAAGACCATTGAAGTCGCCTGAACTCATGAAAGCGCCAACGACATTCTGCCGTTGGCCTTTTTGTAACAGGTCGATGAGTTCCACCTTGTTGTGGACCACCTTCAGGTCGGGACGGCCAAAGCCTTCGACGATGCGGCTGTCGGGCATCAGCTCCAGCTTCTTTATGGCCACGGCATGCGGGTCGTAGAAAACGATGGCTGTATCCGCCAGCTTCAGGGCATCACGATAATGGTCGATGAACACCTCACTGAGGCTGCTATAGGTATGCAGCTCAAACACCGCGATGAGGTGTTTCTCTGGGAATTGTTCACGCAAGGCCTTCACGCTGGCATTCACCTTCGAGGGGGCATGGGCGAAGTCGCGGAATACCAGATTATCACCGTTCTCGAACAAGAGCTCCAGCCGGCGGGCAGCGCCTTTGAACGAAGCTATGGCATCGTAGAACTGCTCGTCGGTGACCCCCAGTTGGCGGCACACCAGACGCGCGGCATTAATGTTCTTCATGTTATGGCTGCCAAACACGCCCACTTCTCTCCTACTGCCATCAGGCAACAGCAAGGTGGTCTTGAGTCCGTCGCTCTCGAAAGGATGCACCCCATAGCCGTATGTCTTGCAACTGGCGCCTTGGGCGATCTTCTCCGCCTCCACATCCGTCTGGTCGTAGACGAGGCAGCCGCCAGACTCAATGGTGCGGACGAAGATGCGGAACTGCTCCAGGTAGTTGTCGAAGGTCGGGAACACGTTCACATGGTCCCATCCGATGCCGCTAATGACGGCGATATGCGGATGATAATGATGGAACTTCGGCACGCGGTCGATGGGCGAAGTGAGGTATTCATCCCCTTCCATCACCATATAACGCGCCGTCTCGCTGAGGCGTACCATCACGTCGAAGCCTTCCAATTGGGCACCCACCATGAAATCCGTCTCGATGCCGACCTTTTGCAACACATGAAGAATCATCGAGGTAATGGTGGTCTTGCCGTGACTGCCGCCGATGACGATACGTGTCTTGTCCTTGCTCTGCTCATAGAGGTACTCCGGATAGGAATACACCTTCAGTCCCAGCTCCTGTGCCCTGACCAGCTCGGGGTTGTCGATGCGGGCATGCATGCCCAGGATGACGGCATCGTACGATTTGTCGAGTTTCTCGGGATACCAGCCCCATTGAGGCGGCAAGATGCCCTCATTGGCGAGGCGTGACTTGGAAGGCTCGAATATCTCATCATCCGAACCTGTGACTTCGTAGCCCTTGCGATGCAAGGCGATGGCGAGGTTGTGCATGGCACTGCCTCCTATGGCGATAAAATGTACCTTTTTCATAGCGATTTTGTTTGAAGCCGTAAAGGTAAGCAAATTTGTGTAATTTTGCGGCATGGAAGAAAAAGAAAAACAGTATCAGCTTCTTTTGAAGCAGGCGCAGGCTTTGGTGAAGGACGAGACCAACCTGATCGCCAACTTGAGTAACCTCTCCTCTTTGATTCATTTCACCTTTAATTTCTGGTGGACCGGCTTCTATTTCGTTGACGGCCAGCAGTTGGTGTTGGGGCCCTTCCAAGGACCTCTGGCCTGCACCCGCATCCCTTACGGGAAGGGCGTTTGCGGCACAGCCTGGAAGGAAGGTCGTACCATTGTGGTTCCCGATGTGGAACAGTTTCCCGGCCATATCGCTTGCAGCAGCGAGTCGCGGAGCGAGATAGTAGTTCCCATCTTTAAGGACGGGAAAGTCTGGGCAGAATTGGATATCGACAGCAAGGAGCTCAACACTTTTGATGAGATTGATAAACAGTGGTTGGAGTTATTAATTAAAAATTTAGAATTTATAATTTAGAGGGTGAAGGGGCTGAATCATGAGATATTGAAGCTGGCGATTCCGAACATCATCAGCAACATCACCGTTCCTTTGTTGGGGCTGGTTGACATGATGCTGATGGGGCATTTGGAGTCGGTGGCGTATATTGGCGCCATCGGGTTGGGCGGCACCATCTTCAGCGTGATGTATTCCATCTTCAGCTTCATGCGTGCTGGCACGACGGGCTTCACGGCACAGGCATACGGCGGTCAGGACCGGCAGGAGATTTCATACGCTTTCTACCGTTCCATCTGCATCGCTTTCATCGCCACCGTGTTGGTTTTGTCGTTGCAGCGGCCCATTGAGTGGATTGCCATGCAGCTACTCAACGGCAGTCCCGAGGTCCTTGGATATACTTCCGATTATTTCCGTGTGAGGATTTGGGCGGCGCCTGCGGTATTGTGTCTCTACACTTTCAACGGTTGGTATATCGGCATGCAGAACACCACCATCCCCATGGTGATTGCCATTTTGATCAATGTGGTCAACATCGGGTTAAGCGTGTTGTTTGTCAACGTATTCAAGATGGGTGTGGTTGGCGTGGCTTTGGGCACGGTGATAGCGCAATACACAGGCTTGCTTACTGCCTTTATCTTCATGCTTGTCAGATACCGCCAGTACCTCGTCCCTGTCAGAAGGGCCATCCTTTTGCAGGCCGACAAGTTGAGGCGGTTTTTCAAGGTGAACACCGACTTCATGATTCGCAGTATCTTGTTGGTGTTGACCATTGCTTTCTTCACCAACCAGAGTGCCAAGTTAGGCGACGATATCTTGGCGGTGAACATGATTTTGATGCAGTTCTTTTACATCTTCAGCTATTTTACTGACGGCTTCGCTTACGCCGGCGAGGCCTTGGTGGGGCGTTTCACTGGCGCTCACGACCTGAGCAATTTAAAGAAAACCATCAAACACCTTCTCATCTGGGGTGTGGCCTTGAGTGTGCCTTTCACCCTACTCTACTGGGCTTTCCCCGAGGCTTTCATCCGTTTGGTTTCCGACCAGCCTGGGGTGGCAGAGCAGGCTCGACCTTATTACATCTATATGGTATTGATTCCCGTGATTACCTTTGCCGCTTTCTTATGGGACGGCATTTACATTGGTGCCACGGCTGCGAGGGAGATTCGTAACACGATGATCATTGCTTCGTTGCTGGTCTTTCTGCCAGCTTGGTATTTCCTGATGCCCGTTTACGGCAATCACGGCTTATGGATTGCCTTTTTGCTCTTCATGGTCGCCCGTGGCGTCAGCATGACGGTGATGGCGAGACGTATTTGGAGGATTCACTAGAGGTTTTTAGCCATTTCTTTCCCTTTTTCGGTGGCCATTCGGTTGGGGTCGGGTGTGATGCCCACTCTACCCAGGTCGAGGCGGTCGGCGTCGAAGCATGCGTCGATGGTGGGGTTGCCTGTTCGGTGCGTCGTTGTATGAAGGCGGCAGGCGGTTTGGAGCATCTCGAATTGTTGGTCAAGAATCACAAAAACTTTGGCGAAGTGGTTTATGTCATTGAGCACGAAAAACCAATAGACCTCATCACAGGACATAAAAAAAGTGACATTGAAAACGTCTACTCCTTCCTCCCTTGGGACTGGCGCGATTTAAATCAATATCACTTTGCAAAAATACGCATTATTTTCGAAAAGTCAAGACTTTTGGAAAGAATTTTATAAAAATATTGTTTGAAATATCATGCAAGCCAAAAGACAAAGAACCAGACGAGGAAACCTATCCATGCTGCTGCTATGATAGCGATAACCCACATTCCGATTTTGTCGCTTATGGTGGGTTTGGGCTGATATGACGGTCGATATGGTTGCTCATATACCGGTTCTTGCCAAAAGTCCTCCCATCGAGGCGGATCTTCAGTGATCCAGTACGTCTTCCATACAGTTTTATTTTAGCGGACCTCTTTTATTTCCACATAAGTTTGCGGAAGACCAGATAGTTTTTCCAATAGTTTTAACCTTTGGGTAATGATGCTTATATTATATCCTTGACTATTGATTTTAAATGACACCAGCCATCTTGATATAGTTTCCATATCGAACAGCTTAAAGCCAACGGTTAGTTTATCATTTTCATACAGGTACACGACCTTTTGTTTTTTGTTTCTCAAAAAAGTGCTATATCCCACAAAGTAACACAGCAGGGTAATAGCCATTAGACAATGGAAAAGATTACTTTCTTCAGAATTCGAAGACAACTTTTCTGGAGCTAATAATTGCTCCATTGAATCAACAAATTCTTGCAATGACAAATCAAAAGATGCAATCCTCTCGAATTCACTAGACTCACATATTTTCAAATATGACAGAAAGAAAAACAGTTGAGGCAGTATTTCGCTATTAAACGGCATCCCACACAACCCTATTCTTGCGGTTGAAAACACCCTTTCGACCTGACGCAGACTAGGATGATTCTGCTTAACCAGGACCTTCGCCATGGTCAAGAACTCTTCTTTATCAAATTCGGCTTTGGCTTTATTCTGTCCAGAATAATCTATTCCAATTCGATATTCGTTTCTTAAGAACTCATCAAAACCATAATAATCATACAAGTATTCACAAAACTGATCAGCATTCGGTTCTGGCAAAAAATACTCAAAGTCTATAAAACGCCTTAAATACTCCTCTGCATCGATTTCATTGCTTCCATAAAAGCCTTTTACCGAGCAAGCTAGTTGTCGTTTGTCAACAGCGAGGATGAAAACAATGTTCGGAACATCAAATAGATGCTTGATTCTTTCAAGCACTTTCACTGCAAAAGCAGGATTACAACGGTCCAATTCATCCACCATAAAAATTAATGGTTTGCCTTTGTCACATACCTTCGTCATATAATCCTTAAGACTATCCTTAAACGAATGCATTATCTCTGCCCGGTCGTCTTCTTTTTTCAAAGAATCGTAAATTGTGGCTTCCAATTGCTTTGCTCCTCCTTCAATGGCACCTTTTGCAACCTCACCCAAGGAACCTGTTGCAGCGGTTAAAGCACCCATCAACGCGCCCAAACAAACTTTTGCTCCCGTTTTTAACACATCGTCTAGGCCTTCCTCTTTTTGCAGTACCTTCATTCCACGAAGCATCGAAACCAAAGGCTCGTCGCTAATATCATCCTCCCAGGCGTTGTAGTAAACAACAGGGAAGTCTTGGTTTTTCAAGTGTTGCGACCACATCTTCAGAAAGGCGGTTTTACCCGTTCCCCACGATCCGTTTAATGCGATAACTGCTCCACTAACAAATGTTTCCACAATGCCCGTTAATATCTCAGCATAGTCTTTTCTACCCAGCTTGTCATCTTTAAACGGCTGGGCGGGGTCTTCTATGACAAACTCCTTGGCTTTTGCTTTGATAAATTGTTTTTCCATTTCTCGGGTAGGTGACGGTTTAATTAATCGGAATAACTCCCCTATTATTTGGCTCCGTACTCCATTGCACCTGCCAACAGCGACCATCAATTTGATCAAGCAACAGGAAGTTATACATGTTTTCGGTAGGATAAAGAGTAAAACGGCAACAAATCTGATCTTTCGGGGTTAATATCCGAATGTTTAAGTCAAGGGCAGTTTCAAATCGGTATTCATTCCCCTTTACACTGTATTGCACTTGCCATATTTGACCAGTCATCGTGTCCAGTTTCAAAAACGTCCACATGTTTTGTGTCTTGAACAATTGATATCTCGGCTCTCTCAATTGGTTCAGATACGCTTCCATGTATTGAAACATTTTGATGTCTCTTTCCGAAAGACCTTCTTGTTGAACTTCTTGCTTGCAACCAGTGATAAACAACAATGCTGTGAGACTGAATAGTAACAATGTTTTTCTCATACCATTAAATTTATTGGGGGTAACGCCATATATTAAAGGTCATCCATTGCGGAGTCAAGTACCTTTTCAGAGTTGATTTTGTCATAATATGAGAGCCGCACCATACCAGAACCAAACGAAGAACCTTCAAGCAGCGACAACTCAATATTGCCCAAATCAGTTGAAAACACGGTGTACCATTCGTATTCTCCAGAATGCAAGGCCAACATTTTCAAATCATCACTGTCGCCCACGTACCCGGTAAACCTCTCGGAACGCATTTCTGGTCTGCCATATTTCTTTGTCAACATAGACTTAAGTTGTTCATAATCATTCAGCAGCGAAGACCATGTTTCTCTTTCGGGGAACAAAACGGCAATATGACTGACGACATCGCAATTGCTCAAAGTAGACACACCAATAAGACAATCTTTGAAGCCAGCAAAATCACCAGACAAAACAGAAAGACCGTCTTCAGTCCCTTCAAATTGAAAACCCGCCTTAATCATCGCGTTGGTATATTGCTTAAGAGTGCCATCAATTGGCACTCCCTTAAACGACAAATGCTCTTCCTGAGCCATCACACTGCCCATTATAATAAGGCAAACTAAAGTTGTTACTAGTTTTTTCATAATTGAATTATTTTATATGAGTATATCCCTATTTTACAATCAGTCTATCTCGTGCCCATTGCACTCCATATCAGTGATGCACCATCCGGTGGCATAGCAATACATCGTCAGAATGATGCTGTTTGCAGCATCAATCTCTTTTTCCGTCGCCGTCGGCGATAGATGCGACTCTTCATTGCGCCACTCCTTCATGATTAGCAGCCACTGATAGAGTCGTTGCTTGGCTTCGTCCTGGCTGTATTTCAGTTGCCACAACGGTTGAATACCGTGAATCACATTCGCCCAAGTAACATCTTCCCCTGGATTGCGCGGGGGCACTTCCTCATTGTTCATCATGTAATAAAGCTTCCTGAGAAAAGCTTCGTATTTGGTTGAAAGCAAATTATAGGCAACAAACTTGTCAACAACGCTTGCGCCTTCCTTATACAAACTATTGAAAGCACTATGGAGGAGCATCCCTATTCCATCAAGTTTCGGAATGGTCGTGGCATCAATCACATAAAACAAGGCTGCAACAATCTGCTTCATTGGACGCATGTATTGTTTTACACCTAACAAAGTGGTATTCGCCAAATCTTCAACCTTGGATTTGATGATGTCGATATCAACCTGTCCGCCCTGCTGTTGCTGGTTTTCAAGCTCCTTAAATCCTTCCTCCACCGAAGTCTGCTCCACCACGGCGGTCGCCATCGTGATGTCTTCGTTCAGGTAAGCCGCCAACATCTTCTCTCGCTTCTCGGCATCCAAAATGAAATCCTTCAGATACATGGCTCCCTTGGCAATCACCATGCGCGACTTGGGTTCTTCGCCTTCCACCTTGGTGATAAACGCCTTGGTCTTCCCGTTGTCGAGGGTCAGGCGCAAATCGTTAAACCTTCCGAAGTCGTCCAGGTTCTCTTCCGTGGGGTTAGCCAGTATCAGCTGCTCCAATCCACTGATGCTCGCTCCAGTCGCCTCGGCAAACAACAACGCCTGCTTGTGCAGCTCCTTCAGCTGGTATTCGTTGATGTAGTCCTGGATGGTCTTGCCGGCCTCTGGCCTCAAATCGCCGCTCTGGATGTCGTGCAGTATCAGGATGGCGGTGCGCTGGTCTTTCTGGGGCAGCGACGCAAAGGTCTTGTGCAGCTCCCTCAGGGCTTCCTTGGTGGGCTCGCTTCCGGGACCGTCGGTATAGAGTTTCTTGATGAACCTCACAAACTTCGAGTTGATGTACTCGGCATCGATGGTGCCAGTACCTGTCTCGGTTATGTAGGTATCCACTGGGTAGTCGAAGTCGTAGTCCGTGGGATCGCCACCTTCGCCGCCTCCAAACAGCTCGCGGTAACGCTGTAGCAGGATGAGGTAGGTGTTCTCGTCAAACTCCATCTTCACATAAGTAAAAGTATCGTCGTGCCTGAACTCATATTCGGCCTGCTCCCAAGTGAATCCTTGCAGCTTGGCAGCTTCAAGCAAACGGGTCATACTGCTGAAGTCCTTGGCAAACATGTTCTTGTCTTCCCTGGTGTCAGGCAACCTCTCAAAATTGAACAGCTCGTGCGAGAAGAAGATGTCCCTGATGTGCAGGAACTTCCGGTTGATGTTCATCAGGTTGTCTTCAAGCTTGTCCACAAACACACCTAACGGCCTGTCCACATACACCTCCAGGGCATCGTTGATGTTCTGCTCCATCGTGTAGGGGAACGTATAGTAATAGATGGTGCCAAACGGTTTGTCGGGACCGAACACACGGTTGGTTCTTGAGAACGATTGAATCACGTCCACATAACGCATCACCTTGTCCACATAGAGGGTGTTCACCCATTTCGAGTCGTAGCCGGTCAGCATCTGGGTCACCACAATGAGCAGGTCTATCTGCTTCGTGTGGTCGTGGTCGATGTCCTTGTAGGGTTTCTTGTGGGCCAGTCGCTTGGCCACGTCTTTCTTGTATTGCAGGTAGTTGGGCAGTCCAAACTGGGTCTGGTACTTGCTGTTGTAGTCGTCAAGCATCTCCAGTATGGCATCCTCTCGGGCAATGCCCTCGTCGCTGTTGTCGATGTTGTTGTCAAAAACGGCCACCACGTTCATCGATGAGTATTGCGTCTTGAACAGCTCATAGTAGGCAATGGCCTCGGGGATGTTCTTCGTGGCCAGTATCGCATGGAACTTCCTGTTTTTGCTCAGACGTTCAAACTTGCCCATGATGTCGGCAGCTACGGCCTGATGGTGGATGTCCTGCTGGTAGAGCTGCTTGGGTAGGTAGTGCTCCACGCCGTGTTTGGTCTCACCGTTCTCGGTGTAGGTGTCCACCATCTTCATCTCGTGCATGAACTGGTCATACACCTTCATGGCTTCCTCGTTGTCTTCGATCTCTTCCAGGCTGTGCACCTTCAGCTGGGCAAAGGCGGCCTTCTCTCTCAGCTCGTCATCGTCGTATGTGTTCACGCGGTACGGGTCAAAGCCCAGCACGTTACCGTCGGGAATGCCGTTGGCGATGGTGTATTTGTGGAGCATGTCGCCAAAGATGGTGGCTGTGGTGATTTCGTTGTGGGCATTCTCCTCAAACACGGGAGTTCCCGTAAAGCCGAAGAGCAGTGCCCTCGGGAAGGTGTGCTTGATGGTCATCAGCATCTCGCCGAATACCGACCGGTGGCATTCGTCAATGATGAACACCAGCCGTTTCTTTCCAATGCGCTCGATGGTCTCGGGGGTGATCAAAGCGCCCGGCACCACGTTCGACATCTTTTGGAGCGAAGTCACAATCAGTCGGTTGTCGGGGTCGTTGCTTTCCAGCTTGCTCACCAGTATCTGGGTGTTCTGGGTGTCTTGTATGGTATCGTCTTCTCCGGCAAAGCCCCGGTATTCGTCGAGCGACTGTATGCCCAGCTCTATCCTGTCCATCAGGAACACCACTTTCTCGGCATCGTTGCTGGTGGCAATGAGCTGTGCCGACTTGAACGAGGTCATCGTCTTGCCCGATCCCGTCGTGTGCCAAATGTAGCCGCCTCTATGCTCATGGTCGTCCCAGTTGGTCTTGTGGGTGATGTCGCATATCTTGCTGGTGGCGTAGTATTGGTACGAGCGCAGCACCTTCAGGGTCTGGTCTTTGTCGTCGGCAATGGTGTAGTAGCCTATCAGCTGGTGGGCCATCGGTATGTTGAGCAGCTCGGCCACAACGCGGTTCCATTCAAAGATCTCGTTGTTGTTGAAATCGGCCCAGTGGAACTGGAACTCTTTCTGGAACCGGTCTTCACTCCCGGGGTTGGCAAAGTAAAGGGTCTTTTCGGGGGTCATGGCCACAAATATCTGCACCATGCTGAAGATGCCGCTGCTAAACACGCCTTCGTGCATGTAGCGCTTCAGCTGGAACACGGCTTGCGACACATCCACCCTGCTCCGCTTCAGCTCCACATGGATCACGGGCATACCGTTGATGAGCAACAGCACATCGCCTCTTCTATCACCGGCCAGTGGGTTGCTGGCCTTGAATCGGGGCTGGCGCACAATCTGGTAGCGGCTTTGCCCCGAGCTGATCTCAGCGGGGTCGAATATCTTCAGATACACTTCCTTGCCGTAGTTCATCGTGTCGGCAGGGTTGTCGCGCTTGATGCAAACAAACTTGCCATTGATGAACTTGTTCACCTTGTAGGGACTGCCGGCCATGTTCACCTGGTCAACAATCTGCTGCATCTCCGTCGGGGTAAGCGGATAGTTGCCCAGCCGCTCGTTCTCGCGGTTCATGTCGTAGATGATGTTGGCCCAGTTGTCAATCAAGTCCTGCTCCGTCGGGTGGTGCATTATCTCAGTACTCCACCCGTGGTTGGGCAGCAATTCGCACAAGGCGTTCTCAAACTCCAGCTCCTTCTCAAAAGGACGAATGTTTAATGTGTTGCTCATATTGATTGGTTGTTTTATGCTATGAATTGATTAAGGCAAGCCTTCTTCATTTGGTTCAGTTTCTCCAACTGCTGCGTCTCCAATGAAATCCGCTTGTCAAGACAGGTAAAGAAAGACGCAATGCGATTACGTTCTTCTTTCTCCTTGGGAATATAGAACTGGCATTTTTCAAGTTCATCCTTACTCAGATTTCCAATCGTTCCATTTCCACCTGACACACCAGTTACAAGAAACTCTTTATACCAACTGGCTCCCATGCAAGCATTTAAGAACTCTGCTTCGTCTGACGACACAAGATACATAAAGCCTCCAGGAACCATTTTATCATTTTCGCACGACACCAGGCAATGTTTGCCAACCAACCTTGGCGACCCATTTGCTGCTGTCACAAGAATATCTTTGTTTTTTGCCAATGGTATATTAACGCATTGGGCATCGACAAACACGTCCGAAAATGATACAGTGAACGCATCCTCATCTATATTAGATGAACGCAAGACACGAACGCCTCTGTCACAAACATCCTCTGGACTATAAGTAAGTCCTCGCCTAATCGTTGCTATATCACTGAATCTAATCATAATCCATTCTCCGTTAAATCCTCTGAATCTGAGGGGGGGGGTAATTGATTGATTATCAGTGAATAACAATCTTAGACAAGATTGCTTCATCTCTTTAAGTCGCTCTAATTGTTCATGTTGAGCAGAAATCTTCGAATCAAGTTGATTGAAAAACTCCGCTATTAGTTTTTGTTCTGAAGAATCCTTTGGATGACGAATGGGCATTTGTCCAAAGATTTCATCAGATATAGACAACCTGTCAAATCTTGCACCTGTATTGCCATTGTCAAACATGAATTTATGCCATCTATTTGTTTTGAAAAAACAACTCAGATAATCTTTGTCAATGCCATCAACTTTGAAAACATAATAGAGTGGCGACATTACACCCGCATAGCCTAATTGGTTTCTATTTATTGGACCAACAGGAGCTGCGGTAGAAATACGAGGATTATACACAAAATCATCGTTTTCAACTACATAATACCCTCTAATGTTATCGCCATTGGATATATCATGGTCAAAAAAGTCTAACTGATTGATAATTCCAAATTCAGCTGAATTAGTCAAAGTTATTCTTACTGCCAAGTCAGTATTCTTCTTCGTCACTTTCTTGCTAATTTCACTTAGTTTAGTGACAACCCAGTCATCATCAAAACCTTTAAAACGAAGAGCTGGCACACTTTCGTTTTGCAGCGGAAACATCGTTTCTAAACAAGCCGATTTGAGTTGTTTCAACTCTTCAAACTGTTTTTGATAAACCGTCACCTGTTCGTCGAGCCTCTGCAAGAAAGATGCGATTTTTCTCTGCTCATCAATATCCTTCGGAATCATGATATAGCCAGTAAGCGCAGTTTCATCGCTGATATTCATGGTGTTTTTGGCTCCTTTGTTCACCAACGGCCTCATGTAAGCATTCAGCCGCCATGCAGGATCAAAGTAGTAGTGAATATACTCAGGAGCAACACCCTCTTTGGTGTTATATACAGCATAGAGTACGGACACTATACCGGCTTTGCCTCTATTCATTTTCACGATGCCGTATGGCTTCGCCCTAAGTGGTGATTTCGTATAAACAATCTGCCCAGGGCGCAAAATCTTATAGCCACTCACTGACTTTCCTGCATAGCTCCTGCCAAGATGCTCTATCTGATTAACCACGCCGTAGTCATCAGAAACCGACAAAACATCTTCAACGCCAAAAGCGTTGTCGATGTTTTTCTCATCCGATATTTCAAGGCAGTCGCTAAGCAACTTCTTTTCCCACGCTCCTTCAAATCCTTTGAAGCGCAGTCTTGGGGCACTCTCCCCTTCTTGCGGGAACAGCATATGGACACAATCCTCCAAACTGCTGCAGGAGGTCTCTTCAGGCGTGGTCAGCACCAGCTCGTCCACCTGCCCGTCATCGCCTTGTAATATGATCTCTTTCTCAGCCATATCTCATCCCCCTTATAAGTTCAGCTTACGCAAGCCTTCCAAGGCGTACTCGTCACCATTGAGGTCAGCCACCAAATCAGCCATTTGTTGCTTGGCCTCAGCCAGCTTCTTATCAAGGTCTTGGTACGAGACAGAATACTTGTGTACGAGTATCGTCACGCGGTTTTCTATCTCCCTAAGCACCTCGGTCAGTGTCCTATTGACACCTGCCACAACCGGGTCAATCCATTTCTTGTGCAGGAACATTTCCACCTCCTCGTCGGTCAGGTGCTCTATGGCCTCCTTGGTCTTGTCTATCAATTCGGCCTTGGCCTCTTTGATTTCCTTTTTCACCTTGGTTTGCTCTTCCCATAGCTTCACCAGTCTCACCAGCTTCGCCTTCGTCTCAGGCTCTATTTCGTCGCCCTTGGCCTTGGCATCCTTCTTTATCTTCGCTTTGTCCAACTTCGGGTCGTCGTCGCCGTCCAGATACTCCTGTGCCTCCTCTTCCGTGAAGCTGTCCCGCAGCTCGTCAACCTCAGTGTCTATCTCCTCATTTCGCGCTTCCTTCTCGCTTATGGCTTGCAGTTCCGCTTGGAACAAGGTTTCCTGCACCATCGGGAACGGGATGATACGGCCTTTCAATCCATCGGCCACTTCTATTTCCTCGTCACCCTTTTTCACCAGCTTATAAGCCGTCTCAACCTTTCTTGCCGCATCCATCCCTTCGGTCTGCAAAGTCTCTATATCGTTGGCAATCGTCGTCCATTCGTTGCTTAAAGCTTGGTAGGCAGCATAGCGGTCTACCAATGGAATACCCTTATTTCTCAGGAAAATGTCATCCGCTATTTCATAGCGTTCCTTCATTTCCCTCACAGTGGCCACGTTGGTGATCAACCTACGGTGTAGTTCCTCGTCAAAGCCTTCAAACGCCTGCTCAAACTGCTGACGCAGCTTGGCAGTGTCGCGGTCGTGGGCAATAACGCTGGCCACGTCATCGGACGTAATGGCCGAATAGGGTTTGTCCTCCGCTGGCTGGAACAACTCCACCCGCAACGAGGGCAACGCCTCCCAGTACTCCTTCAATCGGTCTATCTCGCTGTTAGGGATGCCGCCAAACATGGTAGCATAGATGTCATAAAGCTCAGGAGCCTCCGACGAATCCACATACCGAGGGATATTCAGGTTGTAATTGTTCTGTCTAATGATATCACGGCTTACCTTGCGCGAATAGCCTGGCTCGTCGCTGCGCAGGCGCACCGTGTCGGCAATGCGCTTGATATCGCAATCACGCAGCCTGTTGTTCTTACCATCCTTCACGAAGCCCTTCGAGGCATCGATGATCAGCACATCGTCATTCTGACGGTGCTGCTTCAGTACCATGATGAGCGTAGGAATACCCGTGCCAAAGAAGATGTTGGCAGGTAAACCGATGATGCAATCAATCTGGTTTTTCTCAATCAGCCTCTTACGGATTTTGCCTTCTCCCTCATCCTCTGGGTCACCTCTGAACAATACGCCGTGAGGCAACACGATAGTCAGGATGCCGTCTGGCTTCAGGTGGTGTAGCTCATGCAGCAGGAAGGCGTAGTCTGCCTTGCTCTTCGGTGCAACACCATAGTCCTTGAAGCGGGCATCCAGTTCAGCGTCCGTGGGGTCCCAGTGCTGCGAGTAAGGCGGATTTGATACCACGGCATCCACATACAGCGGTCGCCCTGCATTGGGGCCAGTCTTTTCGATTGGCCAGTCCTCATCTAATGAGTCGGCGCAGCGCGTGTCGATGTTGCCTGGTCTGATACCACGCATCACAAGGTTCATGCGCGTCAGGTTGTAGGTGTTTTCCTTCAGCTCCTGCGCGTAGTATTTCACGCGGTTGCGGTCTTCTATGTGACGGCCAACACTCTTACCGATAGTGATGAGCAGCGAACCCGAACCGCTCGTGGGGTCGTAGATTTCAATCTGCTTTTTGTCCTTATGGTGCTCGGCCACGATTTCCGACATCAGCATGGCCACCTCATGCGGAGTGTAGAACTCTCCAGCCTTCTTTCCCGCGCTTGCGGCAAAGTTGCTGATAAGATACTCGTACACATAGCCCAGCACGTCATAGTCCTGTGAGCCGTCCGTGGGAATATCCTTGATGAGCTTGATCAAGTCTTTCAAAGCCTTGGTCTGCGAAGCTGGATTTTCGCCAAGCTTGCTCAATCCGGCTTGCAGGGTGATGAAGATTTTCTCATACACATGCTTATAGTTGGGGCTAATCATGCGATCAAACGTGTTGAGCGCAACGCTCAGGTCGGCCACGTTGAACGTGCTATGAGGCAGCAGCCATGTCGAGAAAAGGTTTTTATATTCGATGAAATAGCCGATGCTGTTTTTGCAGTCCTCAATGGTCACGGCCATATCTTCGTCGTCATAGTTTTCAACCAGGTCTGGCAAATCCTCTTCCGTCCATCCGCTCTTCTTCAGATGGGCAACCTCGTTATCCGAAAGGAACTTATAGAAGATAAGGCCAAGAATATAGTCCTTATACTCACTGGCATCAATCTTCGACCTCATCTTATTGGCCGAAGCCCAAATCCTGTTTGCTAGTTGTTGTTTGTTCATAAATTGTATCTCGTTGTATCTTGTTGCAAAAATAATCCGTATTGGTTCAACCTTATTGAAGGTATTGTTTAATCGTCAGTTATTCCATGTTCATACGTCGTTGACTCTTCCAACGACACTCCCCTATATGCCTCTTCAACGATGGCAAAAAGCGTCCTGTAGGAAATCAGCGGGATTCTCCTGTCGTCACTTCCGCACAGCGCCAATCCAAGTGCGGTTGATAACATGGGGATCTTGTTTGACACTTCCAAAGCATCATCTATAGAGTAACTATTCAACAATGCAGAGCCCATATGTATTACATCGGTAAAGCCCATATACGGCTTGCGTAACTCAGGTATCATTGAACCGCCCCCAGTGAAAACGACAGGTCTTTTTGTGACAATATCGGTTGCTTCGCTTTGTTTGACTCCAATACTTTGTGCATGGTGTTTTATCTTCATCGAAAAGTAATCCATCCTGTTTTCAACCGCTTTGAAGTGTGCGTCTAGCCCATCTTTTTCAATGGCATTTACGCCATAGGGTATCGATACGTAGTCAAAGATCTTCACTTCATCGCCAAGTGGAGCCACAAAGATACTTATATCCGTAGTACCACCGCCAATATCCACCACAGCGTTTACTCCCGTTCCAAATCGTTTCTGCATCGCTAATGGATTAAGGTTGGCGTAGGCTTCCGGGAACACAAATATTTGGTTATCCTCTTTGGCTGTCTCAGTAAACTCTTTGATGCGAGTTACGCTCTTTAGTTCATCAAGGGTAGCCGCCAAAAACAGTTCCTTATCGTGCTCAAAAACATTCTCAATCAAGTCATACACCGTCAGGATAATCTGGGTCGCCCTCCGCTTGTTTGTATCCCAATTCTTTTGTCCGCTCGATGTGCCCATGCTGACAATAAGGTTTTGGGTTCCATATTCCGCATCCAAGTCAAAAAACACAAAACACAGATACCAGATTGACACCAACATTGGATCCAAGTCAAACCGCCATTCAAAACCATCCGAAAACACCATTTGCTTAAAACTTCTGAATGTCGCCGGAATCATTTCTTGTTCCCTATGCTCATATTCCTCCCATATCCGCATCCTGCGTTCATAATCATTCCGAAGCCTCTCATTAAACGCATCCACTTCTTGTTTGTCCTGGGCGATATCTTTGTCCCGTTGAATGCATTTTCTTTCATACTCTGCTTTGGCTTCCTCATATAGTTCCATCTCTATCTTGCGACGCCATGCTTCTTTCTCAAGCTGTTTTTTGTTCTCAAGTGCTTGTCTCAAATCTGAGAAGGCTGAAATCGTATTCTTCTTTTTCTTTTGATTGCCATCAGCAGGAGCTTCCGGCCTTTTAGGTTCTGGAAACTGTTTGTATTTGCGATATACCGGCATCTCCGGCCTTTCCGGTGCTTTGTCTTTTGCTACCGCCACAACCATAGCCGCATCGTCTATATCGACAAAACCATACGAAAGAGTGTTGTCTTTATTAATCTGAACTACTGACGGAAAAACAAAACCTGGATCGCCGTTCTGGTCCCGAAATCTATGGAACAAATATCTCCTATTCCTTTTGTCCGAACTATCCTCAATACATATCTTGGTATAGTGAGTTCCAAAATCCAAACCAACTTTTACAGCAGCCATATCAGATTATTTTTATCAAGTTCAACATCATTAGTTTATCGGAAACGGTTGGTTCGCTAACCGAATCCAATTCCTGTAACCTCAGCACAAGGTCATCTTTAAGTTTTCTCAGCTGACCCCTACGGGCAGGCAACACTCTTTCAAGGTTTGCCTTCTTTTCCAACAGAGTCCCCTCGCTCCCATCTTCAAAGAAATCATATGTTGAATCACCCCTTCCTTCGCCAATTAAAATGTCACAAACCCTGATGTTGGTTTCAAACCTTTCGATGGTCTCCTCTTCATCTTTAATCTGCTTTTTATACCTCGCTTCAATTCCGTTCCGTTGATGCTCAATGTCGTTCCTTTGCTTCCTCGAAACGATTTCCTTATAATCATTTCTGTAGTCCCTTATCGAATCCGCGAAACAAGACCTCATATCATCTACAGCCTTCTCGTCGGGACGATAGACATCCTTCGAATCCCATGGCAATCCCGAAGTTTGGACGGATCTGTAAACGGCATCCACAAACTCC
Organism: uncultured Bacteroidia bacterium; assembly: GCA_902801465.1. Classification (GTDB taxonomy): domain Bacteria; phylum Bacteroidota; class Bacteroidia; order Bacteroidales; family F082; genus Limimorpha. Next base: position 43,619 of record CADCIH010000008.1, read on the forward strand.
TGGTCTGCCACTATGTCCATTCTTCCAACATCATACAAAACGGGATGCACCTCTTGCGTTTTCCTTGATTGTCCATACCTGAATGATTCCGTGACAACATTATAAATAGCTAAAACGTAATAGCCTTTGTTTATCGCCATCCCTTCTTCAGTATTCATATCAGAGCATTTAAGTTGATAGCGAAATACGCCAGCTTCTTTTTCAACCTGTTCTTTAATTTTTTCTTTGGCTACAATCACGAAAGGATGGTAAATACTTAGATATGGTATGGCTCGATTGGTTTCGGCTACTTCCTGGCTAAAAGTCACCTTGAACGACGATTTGTCCCGAATGGTATTGACAAAGCCCTTGATCATGTCACCATTTTCACCTCGGAGTGTGGTGTAGGTATTCAACAGGTTTACAATTACCTTCGGCTGGCTCTGGGGAACGGAAATTGAAACCAATCCATCTTTGTTGGCCTCACTTATGGTACACGTAGGAAGTGTCTGCTTGAAAAGCATCCTAACATAGTTCTCAAGTTCCTGTTCTGTGACGTATGCTTTATTGTTGATGATGGCATTCAAATGGTCGCGCAAATAGGAGTCGCTGGTGAAAGTGGTTGATAACTCCCTTTCTATTTTTTTCGAATCTTCCATATTGCGTTGCAGCGCCCTGTCAATTCGCGTCAGCTTTTCTTCCCGTTCCTGCTCCGTTAGTTCTATACGATACAGGTTGCTCTCTAACTCATCGGCTATAGTGGTATTTTCATCTAGCCTTTGGCTCAAAATAGGTTCCAGGTCACCTATGGTCCTTCTAAATTCTTCTATTCTTTCCTGTAACCTGCTGTGTATCCTTTCCTGAACCGTACCTTTCACAAGCATGTTATAGATGTGGATAATCTTCGATTGTTGACCGATTCTGTCAATTCTACCGATTCGTTGTTCAACAACCATGGGATTCCATGGCAGGTCATAGTTTACAATGGTATCGCAGAATTGCATGTCAAGACCTTCGCCACCAACCTCTGTCGATAGCAAAACCGTAACAGATTTGTCTTTCTTAAACTCGTCCACTGCATTGATACGGCTTAACCTGTCGAGCATTTTACCGCTGATAACACGGTAACCGATTTTATTCATGGCAAACCTTGCAGCCAAATAGTTGATCGTACTATGGAAATGGGCGAATACTATGACTTTCCCGTTACCCTTAGTCTGGTTCTCATGTATAATCCGCATCAGTGCATCATACTTGGAATCAACCAAGCCTTCATAGTTATAGGTATCGCTATCGTTGGCATAAAGACTACTGGCTATCATCTGTTGGTGCGTGGAACTCGCTAGTGGCGACAGACCTTTAAGGTCATCCATAAACATATCAAACAGCTCTTGTTCGTCCTTGTTCAATTCAACCTTGACGGTTATCGTGTCTCGCTTCGCTTGTGAAAGATCGGTCGTAACGTCCACCTTTCGTGTTCTTGACATAATGGAACTCAACGGATTGATGTCATACAAATCGCTTTGAATCAAAGTCCTTTGTTTTGGTGTGTCCTCCCCTTTTAGTTTTTCCATCAGAGGCTCAAACAGCGGCAATCTCCTTACATAATCATCCTCGTCAATCATATCATCCAACCCCTTCCTTATCTCCTCAAACGAAGCATTCCCGTTAAGGCTATTAAGCGCCCACACAAAAGGTTCGTTATGCCTTGACTCATCTTCAAAGACGGATTCACTATCATAGCGTTGACTGTTTAGTAGGTTGAGCAGATGATAAAGATTCGTCCGTCCAAGCATAATGGGTGTTGCCGTAAGGAACACTGCCGACTGGGCGTGACGCAACAACCGCTCTATGGCGTCATGCTGCTTGGTATTGGCATTGCGTACCCTATGTGCCTCATCACACACTACCAAGCTGAATTGATATCCCAAGTCCTCTACCTCTTTGACCACGCTCTTTTTCTTTGTATCCCGTAACGTATCGTATGAAATAATGCCTCGGGCGTTTCCATTATGCGATCTCAATTCTTTCAATAGCTCATCTTTTTTGTCGTATATTTGAAACATCAAGCCAAACCTATCCTCAAGTTCCCCTTGCCATTTGTTTCTTAATCCTCCAGGGCAAACCACCAATACATTCTTCAGCTCATTCCTGGCTTTCAACTCAAGCATGATATGGCCGGCCTCAATGGTTTTACCCAAACCCACTTCATCAGCGATAAGCAGCCTCTGAAGGTCCGAGTTTAAGAACTTCATTAATGGGATGTACTGGTAGGTCTTGAACATCGTCCTCGATGCCTTAATGGACGACAATGTGTTATTGCTCGAGTTCTCAATCTTAAATGTCGTGTTGAACACCTGAAAGTCGTTGTACCCCTTAAAATCCCCAAGAACACATCGATCGAATAAATCTTTCACTTCGACAAACCGTTCCAGGTCTCTTTCCGTTACATCTCTGATATCCTCTTGACCAAAAAAAACACTATATTTTTGATCGCCTCTTACATGAGGCAATACCTTGACAACTGTTCCTCTTTGGTTGGTATTGATGTCGGTTACAACATCACCTATATTAAACTCGGCCATAATCTTTTCAGTTCTTATTCATTTGCAAATAAACAACAAACAGGTTCAGTCATATTAAACCTATTTTCCATACAAATCAAAAGCTTTGGTTAAACGTTCTTTTATTCTGTCTTGAAGCTCTTGTGGTTCAAGCACCATAATACCTTCACCGTACGACAGCAACTGTTGCTGCAACTCGAAGTTCAAATAAACCTCAATGGTGATGATGGCACCGCTGTCGTCAACGCTAAGCACATGCTGTGACCCATGGAGAGGTTTGGTCATGATGTAAGGCCATGTTTCGGGCGATACCCACAGCTTTATAAGCCGGGGTTCTTTCCTGGAGTCTTTGGACACACCGATCATTTCATCGAAATAATCAAAGAAATCAACATCAGTAGGACGATATGGCTCAGAAGAGTCATCGATGGCAACAATGCGGTCGAAAGCATAGTTGGCCATAAAGTCAGCCTCGGCATTCCAGGCAATCAGGAACCAACGCTTGTTGTACTGCTTAAGGTAATAGGGATGAACCGTGATGGTCCTTTGTTCGCTATGCCCAAAACCTTTATAGGTCAGGCGAAGAGCCCGCTTGTCAATAATGGCATTGAAAAGTGGCGTAAAGTGTTCCATTCCCTTCAGATCAAGATTCTCGTCGAATCCCACCACCTCCTCCGTCGGCACCTCATCAATCTTCAGCGATGCGCCCAACCTATCGGCAATCTCAGTAATCCAATCGAATTGCGGCATCCCACGAAAACGCTTCAGTAGGCTAAGGGTTTGTATGAGTTGTACCGTTTCATCGGGTTTCAGCAGCGACCTATAGATGGAAAAATCAGGGTCGGCGTAATGGTAATAAATATTCCTCCCCTCACGGTAATGCTCAACCGCCGCTCCCGGATAAATCCGCTCAATCTGCTCGATATCGTTGCGGATGGTATTCATTGCAGTGATGGGCTGAAAGTCTCTCCTCTCAAGCTCTCGGTTGCACAATTCGAACATCTCCGCCGTAGAGTAATCGCGGTTGCGGTCGCTCAAGCAGCGGTCAATGACCTTGATGCGCAAATCGGAACTTTTGGAATTAGGCATAGAAGCCTCCTTCCGTGAGGTAAAAATGGTTCATTTGTATCTAGGCTTTAAACAGCCTTCAAAGGTACAAATAATCCCCCGAAAATCCCACATTTTTTTGAAACCTCGGTTCAGGTGAGGTTGTTGCTATATTGAAAATGTTATTTATTTTATAACAAATTAATATGTAATAAACAATATCTTTGAAAAGTTTTGATTAACTTTGCAGGTGAAATTATAATAATTAAACCATGAAACAGATAGAATCTATAAAAATTGGTCGGTTAAGATTTACCATTGCCAAGAAAATAAATCGAAAGTGCGCCGATATATATTTATCCTCTAATTATCAGAAGCATATTGAGCGTCGACACAAAAAAGAATTGGAACAAATAGGCCTATCGGCGGTTGACTTCGTTAAAACAGTGGCAAAAGGTTTCAACCAAATACGAGAAGGAACAGGCATTTCGATTCTTTTAGTGATTTTTAATGATGATTTGAACTATACTGCTGGAATAGATTTATCGTTATCTGGCGACCATTGGGAAGTGAAAACAGCGGAACCCAGAAGAAGAGAGGATATTGAAAAAAGAAAACTCCTATGGGAGAAACAGCACACGTTTTCAGCGAATCGCCGCCGTTCGCTTCCTTAAACATCTCAGGCCATTTCGGCGGTCTGCCTGAGATTAGTGCTTGGAGCCATAGGAGTTTTCCAATGCTGCAAAAATACAAAAAAAAACATTCACTACAATATTTTCATTAAAAATCAATAAAACAAAGCATGGAATAAAAAAGTTTTATATCTTTGCAGCGTCATTTGGAGGAATTCGCAGAAAGGACGACAACCTTTATGGCCTTCGGGTCGTTTCGAGCCTCAACTTAAACGCCAAATAATTGCCCTGGTCTTTCTTGGAAGTGTAAACGGCGAACTCGATCGTACTGAAATGGCTCAGCAACTCGGGAACGACTAACTGGTAAGCCGATGCCACCACATTGGGATCGTTTCGGAACGCGCCGCAGCCAAAAGCACCCAAAATCAGCACCTCAGCGCCATTCTGGGCCGCCACAGCCATAATCCTTCGGGCACGCCGCTCGTGGATGGCAAACAACGCCTCAGAGCTAATCTCATACTCAAACAGATTGGGTGCCGCACAGGTGATCACATCCACAACGAAAGGCTCCGACAACAGGTTGTAATCGTCGTCCTTGATCACCACCACACCAGGGGTGTAGATGATGTCGTCGTTGTGAAGCGGATTGCGAGCGGCACGGTGCGGCGCATAAAACCGCTCCCACATCGCCTTGTCCTTCAAGCATGGATACAGCGTCGAAACCCTGCAGAGACACTCCTCCTGGGCCGAAGCGCCCGTTTCGACACCACCGCCAGGCGAGGTGGACGAAGCGAAGTTCAACACCGCCACCTTCTTTCCACGGTAGTTTGCCGCGGCCTCGAACGAACGGTTATGGGTCACCAGCACCTTGGCAGGCTCCACATAACGAGGCACACCGGCATCGATCTGCTCCCCCTCGGGAACGAATACTTGTTTGGTGATGCTGTCCTTTACCGCCATCTGCAGCTCCGGATTGCTCTTGACACGCGACATGGTATCCCTAAACACCGATACCAGCTGTTTCTTTCTTTCAAAATAGGATGAGTAGCTCATATTATTTCTTTTGATTCTATCGCTCTATACACTGACAAAGATAGGAAAAAAATGATAACTTTGCAGCCAATCATGCACATCCTTTCGAAATCGACATACATCAAAGGCCTTCAATGCGAGAAGGCGTTGTACCTCACCAAGAAACATCCTTATCTGCGCGACAGGCTCAGCATCGAACAACGGGCCAAGTTCCAACGCGGGACCGACGTGGGCATACTGGCACACCAGTATTTCCCGGGAGGCGTCAACATGGCACCCAACTCGCCTTCGCAGTTTCCAAAAAAGGTGGTGGAGACCATGCAAAACCTCAACAACCCCGCCGTCAACGTGATGTACGAAGCGGTGTTCCAACACAACGACACCCTCGTGATGGTCGACCTGTTGGTGCGCGACGGTGACCAGTGGCGGGCCATCGAGGTGAAGAGCTCGCTCAGACTCAGCCAGACCTACTACAACGATGCGGCCCTGCAATACTACGTGCTCAACGGCTGCGGCGTACCCCTCTCCGACTTCATGCTGATGCACCTCGACGGCGACTACGTCAAAGAAGGACCCATCGACGTGAAGAGGCTGTTCAAGTTGGTGTCGGTCATCGACTTCGCCAAGGAGCAGGAGCCCATCATCGCCGCCAACGTGGATCGTCTGAAAAATGTGGTCGCCCTCCCCCACGCCCCTCAAGTGGCAGTGGGTCCGCACTGCCGTGAGCCATACCCTTGTGATTTCTTCGGCCACTGTTGGAAGAACATCCCGCAGGAAAACCCCGATATCCCTTTCACCATCGACTACAAGGCGCTGTTTGCCCAAGCCCCTCAACCCCGACCTCGCAACATCGCTGTTCTGAGCCTCTTGCACCACTACCCCGCCGTTCCCGAACTCGACGGCACCCGACCCTACCAGGAGATGCTCCTCGCCTTCGTCCTCAGCGGCGACCAAGAACCCGACGGCCACACCTTTTGGAATTGCATCGACGACCATAGCCGATGGCACGAAGGACCCGAACTACTTGAAACACTGATGTCAAGGTATGATCTGGTGGTCACTTTCTCTCCTTCTCCGGTCCATGGTTTAAAAATTTTTAACCTATACGAAGTACTCCAAAACGCCCAGATGTTTCATCCCCTCCTGAAAAAAGGAATGAGTTTACAACACACCTTCGAGGCAGTGTTTCACGGGGCTAAACTCTTTGAACACAGCAGGATAATTGTTGAAGCCCTTGCACAGGATTTGACAAGTTATGAACAAGTGAAAGAAGATTTAATTGCTGAAAACGAAGCGATTAAGGATATTTATCAACATTTTTTCAAATAAACCCCTGTTCATAACTTCCGACATTTTTCCCCTTTCGGAACAGGGATTATGTTGTACTTTTGTAATGCGAAAAGCAAACGAGTTTTTCACCTTTTTTACGAGATACATACCATGCCTAACGATACCACTGTCACTAGACCGTTCTCCAATAATATGCAACGGAGAAGCCAATCCACTCCCGAACAGCTTTTGGCCAGCCAGGGCCGGATACCACCCCAAGCCGTCGACCTTGAGGAGGTGGTTTTGGGCGCCTTGATGCTTGAGAAGGAAGCCGTCAACGAGGTGATTGACATCCTCACTCCCGAAGCTTTTTACAAGGAGGCCCACCAAAAGATCTTCAAGGCCATCAAGGACCTGTTCGGCAAGTCGGAGCCCATCGATATCCTCACCGTCACCAACGAGCTGAAGCAGAACGGCGAGCTGGAGGAAGTAGGTGGTGCCTATTACATCTCGAAGCTCACCAACCGAGTGGTCTCCGCAGCCAACATCGAGTATCACGCGCGTATCATCATGCAGAAGCATATCCAGCGCGAACTCATCGTGATCTCGTCACAGACCATCAGCAAGGCCTTTGAGGACACCACCGATGTGTTTGACCTGCTCGACGAGGCTGAGAACAGCCTCTTCCAGGTGAGCGAGAACAACCTGCGCCGCAGCTACAGCTCCATGCAGGACTTGGTGGGCAAGGCCATCACCGAGATCCAGAACGCCAAGAACAGCGACCAGAAGCTGCGCGGCGTGCCCTCGGGCTACACCGAGCTCGACCGCATCACGCAAGGCTGGCAGAAGTCGGACCTCATCATCCTGGCCGCACGTCCCTCGATGGGTAAAACCGCTTTCGCCCTCAACTTGGCGCGCAACGCCGCCGTCGACTTCCATCGTCCGATAGCCTTCTTCTCCCTTGAGATGTCGTCGGTGCAGCTGGTCACCCGTCTGATCTCCACCGAGACCTCGCTCACTGCCGACAAGCTCCGTTCGGGCGATCTGGCCGAGCACGAGTGGCAGCAGCTCAACACCAAGGTGACACCCCTCGTCGACGCCCCGATCTATATCGACGACACCCCGCAGCTCTCCGTGTTCGAGCTCCGCGCCAAATGCCGTCGTCTGAAACAGCAACACGACATCCAAATGGTGTTCATCGACTACCTGCAGCTGATGACCGCCAAGACCGAACGTGGCGGCAACCGTGAGCAGGAGATCTCTACGATCTCCCGTTCGCTGAAAGCCCTCGCCAAGGAGCTGGAGATCCCCGTCCTGGCGCTGTCACAGCTGAGCCGTAACGTGGAGACCCGCCCCGGATCGAAGAAGCCCATCCTCTCCGACCTTCGTGAGTCGGGCGCCATCGAGCAAGACGCCGATATGGTGATGTTCATCTACCGTCCCGAATATTACAAAAACGAACAGGAGAACCCCGACCTGCCGCAAGGCTTCACCGTGATCGACATCGCCAAGCACCGTAACGGCAAGCTGGGTGAGGTCAACCTGAAGTTCGTGGGCCAGTACGCCCGCTTCGAGGAGTTCGGCCAAGAGCGCCTCGTCTCCGCCGAGGACATCACCCTGGGACCCAACCCCAACTTCAACAGCACACGCATCGTGAGTTCACGCATGAACGAGGATGAAGACACCTTCGGAGCTCGGCCAGGAGGGATAAGTGATGATTATCAACCATTTTAAAGATAAAAGATAAGAGATAAAAGATAAAAGTTCGGGGTTTCCGAAAAAATTCCTATCTTTGCAGCCCCTAAGATAGGAATTTTATATTTATTTAATTGAAATACAATCTTTTATGAAGAAATTAGCTGTTATCGCTTTCGGTGGAAACGCCCTTTTAAGAGGCGGACAGAGAGGAACTTACCGCGAACAGATGGAAAATGTGACAGAGACCTGCAAGTCGCTGCTCCCCTTCCTGAAAAATGATTACAACCTGGTCATCGGCCACGGCAACGGTCCCCAAGTGGGCAACGTGATGCTTCAGAACGAGGCTGGCAACCAGGTGTTCAACGTGCCGGACATGCCCATCGACTTCTGCGTCGCCGAGACTCAGGGATTGATTGGCTTCATGATCGAGATGGGTCTTGACAAGGTGTTTGCCAAGGAAGGCATGCGCCGCAACGTGGTTACCCTGGTGACCCAGGTCGTTGTCGACAAGGACGACCCGATGTTCCAGAACCCCACCAAGCCCGTGGGTCCCTACTACACCAAAGAGCAGGCTGAGAAATACGCTGCCGAGACTGGCGCCGTGTACAAGGAAGACCCGAAAGGTCGCGGCTGGCGCAAGGTGGTGGCTTCACCCAAGCCCATCGGCATCCAGAACATCGACATCGTCAAGCGTCTCGCCGACGAGGGCAACATCGTGATCACCGTGGGTGGTGGCGGTATCCCCGTCATCGAGAAGAAAGGCTGCCTCTGTGGCGTCGAAGCCGTCATCGACAAGGACCTCGCTTCGGCCATGACCGCCATCCAGATCCATGCCGACGAGTTCTACATCCTCACCGACGTGCCGAAGGTGTTCATCAACTTCCGCAAGGAGAACGAACAAGCCCTGAACACCATCACCGTGGCTGAAGCCAAGAAACACCTCGCCGACGGTCAGTTCACCGAAGGCAGCATGGCTCCGAAGGTCCGCGCCGCCATCCTCTTCGTGGAGGCTACCGGCCATCAGGCCATCATCACCGAGGCCACCAGCCTCACCGACCCCGAATGCGGCACCCGTATCATCCCGTAAAACAATGTAAGCCATGAAAAAAGGTTTGTTAATCACCGCCCTGAGCCTCATGATAGGCCTGGGCTTCACCGCCTGCAACGGCAAAGTCACGCTCACCGGAACCTGGATCGACCCCGGTGATGAAAACAGCGTGTATGGCGACACCGGCTTCTCCTTGGAGAAAGACGGCACCGCCACCTCCATCAACACCGGTTACGTGGAATACACCTCCTGGGAACACATCGGCGACCAGCTGATCCTCCATGGAAACTACAACGGCACCAACCCCCACACCTTCGCCGACACCATGTGGATCGACGAACTCACCGAAGACCATCTGGTGCTGAAAGACATGGGAAACTATTCAGTTACCTACCAGAGGAAAACGGAAAACTAGGAAACGGAGAACGGAAAACGGAAAAACGGAGAACTAACTTTAAGGGTTAAAGGTTAAGGCTGATATTCATCTTCCCTACCTTTAACCCTTAACTTTTATCTTTTATCTTTTATCTTTTAACTTTTAACTTTTATCTCTTATCTTTTAACTTCACTCTCCCAACTTCCCCTGCCCACAGTATGACCGAGGTGCCAAGGATGATTCGGAGCCAGTCGACGATGGGCAACGGCGTCACCTCGAACATCTCGCCGCCGAAGGTGACGATGAGGATCTGGCCGATGAAGATGATGGCCAAGGTCAAGATGAAGCCCTGGGCGGAGCCTTTGGTGAACAGCCCCTTCAAGGCCGACTGACCGGTCATGAAGGCCTTGGCGTTAAAGATGTTCCAGAACTGCATGAACACGAAGATGGTAAAGAAGACCGTCAGCTCATAAGGGGTGATGCCAGTGGCATGGTCGAACATGAAGTAATACCTAAAGAAATCCCCCAGCGAGAACTCCGAAAGCGACTGGAGGTCGACGTGCTTGAAGTATTGGAAGAAGCCGAACAGCACCACCACGAAGGTCAGACCCACGCCCATGATGCGATTGAGCATAGGCTTGTTGATGATATAAGCCTTGCGGTTACGGGGCTTCTCGTACATCACGTTCTTGTCGGGTGGCAGTGAGGCCAAGGCCAGTGCCGCGAGGGTGTCCATGATGAGGTTCACCCACAGCATCTGGGTGACGGTCAGGGGCGACTCGGTGCCCAGGATGGAGCCGATCAGCACGATGAGGCATGCTGCCACGTTGATGGTCATCTGGAACAAGATGAAACGCTGGATGTTATGGTACAGCGAGCGCCCCCAGGTGACGGCGCGGGCGATGCTTTGGAACGAGTTGTCGAGGATGGTGATGTCGCTGGCTTCCTTGGCCACGCTGGTGCCGTCGCCCATCGAGAGGCCTATCTGGGCTGCATTCAAGGCAGGCGCGTCGTTGGTGCCGTCGCCGGTCACCGCCACCACCTCGCCTTTCTGTTGCAAGAGCTTCACAAGGCGTTCCTTGTCCATGGGCCGTGCCCGTGACATGATCTTGATGTCACCCACACGTCCGAGCAGCTCCTCGTCGCTCATGTGGCCGAACTCCTTTCCCGTGATCATGTTTACCTCTTCGGTGTCTTCTTCGGTCCACAGACCTATCTGACGACCAATCTCCTTGGCGGTGGCCGAGGTGTCGCCTGTGACGATCTTCACCTTGATGCCGGCTGAGAGACAGTCTTGGATGGCGGCGGGCACGTCCTCGCGCACCGGATCGGCGATGGCCACGGTACCCAGATAGCAGAGGTCGAAGACAGCAAGTTTCTCACCGTCGAACATGGCTTCAACCTCGTTCTTTTTAAGATAGCGATAGGCAAAGCCCAGGGTGCGCATTGCCTGGCTCTGGCATTTGAGCAGATGTTGCTCCACTGACTCCAGATGCGATTCCATGGAGGTCTCCCCTTCTTCCATTCGGATCTTGGAGCAGTGTTTCAGTACTATCTCAGGGGCGCCTTTCACGTAGAGCAGCACGACCTCCAGGTCATCGGTGCCGACCACGGTAGCCATGAACTTGTATTTCGTGGAGAAGGGCATCTGCTTGACGATGCGGGTATGGTCGCGGTAGCTGATGTAGTCGATGTTTTGTTTGAAGAGCCACGACAGCAAGGCGGCTTCGGTGGGGTTGCCCACGGCCTTGGCTTCTTTCTTGTCGGTGAAGTCGAGGAATGCCGTCGAGTTCATGGCGATACCCTCTTTTATTAATAATGAAGTCTGCGACTCGTCGAGGTGACTGTCGTGCAGTCCGTATATCTTGAACTCGTTCACGCTCATGCGGTTTTGCGTGAGGGTGCCTGTCTTGTCGGTACAGATCACCGTGGAGGCGCCCATGGTCTCGCAGGCGTGCATCTTACGCACCAGGTTGTTGGTTTCCAGCATGCGGTGCATGCTTAGTGCGAGGCTGAGGGTGATGCTCATCGGGAGGCCTTCGGGGACGGCGACCACGATCAAGGTGATGGCGATCATGATGGTGTTGAGCACATATCGCAGGAAGTCGAGCCATTCGAAGGGTGTCCCGTCGCCTGTGACGAAGTACATCAGGACACGGAACCCGATGATGAGTCCCGCGATGATGTAGCTCGCCACTGTAATGGTATGACCGAGACGGTCGAGTTGTTCGTTAAGCGGCGTCTTCACCTTATTGTCGATCTGCGCTCCGCTATATACTTTACCCCATTCGGTGGCGTCGCCGACGCGTTCCGCCACGAAGATGCCGTTGCCGTCGATGACGGTGCAGCCACGGCAGACGTAGTTGGAGGGATAGGTGGCCTCATGGTCGAACTCCTCTTCCCTCACCGTCTTACGCGCCATCGGCTCGCCTGTCAGGGTTGATTCATTAATCTGCAGTGATATCGCCTCGAACAAGGTGCCGTCGGCAGGGATCTCGTCGCCGGGGTTGATGAACACCACGTCGCCCACCACCACGTCCTTGCGTTCGATCTGGGTGATGAGTCCGTCGCGGAGCACGGTCACCTTCTCCTCGTCCTTGGCTTGGTTGAGGATGTCGAATTTTTTGTTGGCGCTGAGTTCAAAGAGGAATCCCACTGTGGTAGCCAGCATGACGGCGATGAAGATTCCGAGAGGTTCCAGCAGCACGCTCCGGCCTGCCATGCCCATGAAATACTGGTACAGCGACACCGCCACCGACAGGGCCAGGGCGATGAGCAGGATGCGTATGATGGGGTCTTTGAATTTTTCAAGAAACTGTTTCCAAACCGGCTCCTTCTCAGGAGGTGTGAGGGTGTTGGAACCGTGTTCCGCACGACTTTTTTCAACTTGCTCGGCGGTGAGGCCTTTCCGATATTCCCTTTCCATGGTTGCTTGTTTTTATCATTTTTTTAACTTTGCAAAATTATAAAGACAACCATTACGAGTTCGAGAGTTGCAACGTTGCAACCCTATTTTTTCGACTGTTATGACCTTCAAGGAAAACGCTAAAACCGCCATTGCCAAGGTGTTATCCGACCTCATCCAGAGCGACGGCATCGTCAATCAGGGTGAGATCCGATATCTTCGCGAGGCTTTTGCGTCGATGAGGATCGAGGACAGCCACCTGAAGAAGTCGGTCGGCATGACCCTCGCCGAGGCGGTCACGATTCTCAAGGCCTGCGGTCCTGCCGAGAAGCAGGCCATCCGCAAGCATATCGAGCGTCTCTCGGGTGCTGACGGCAACGTGAACCCCAGTGAGACGCTTCTCATTGCAGCCTTGACCTTATCCATTGGAGCGGTGAGTGAGGAAGTCCCTTCGTTGAAGGCCGACCTCATCTCCATACCCGGGCTGAGTTTCGACACGCGCGACACCGTATTATATGTGGAGTCGGAGGTCGACCGCAAGACCAACCGCTCCATCGTTAAGGAATACGACGGGCTCTGCCAACTCCTCGAGCAGCGAGGCTTGAAGTTCTTTTACCTTCCTGCCTTCATGAAGTCGTTGAAGGGCAACACACGCACCTTGAAGCAGACCTTGCGTTATCTGGAGCCTTTGCTCTCCGACGAGCAGATGCAGCTCATCGTACACGACATGAGGCGCATCGACACCCCGATGTTGTCGAAGGAGATCTTTCTCAACTATTTGAATTCGAGAGGTTTCAACTTAGACCACCCGTCTTTTTTGTTCAAGATCGAGAACCAGAAGGCCAGTCACTGCCAGGATTTCCTGCTCTTGCATGTCGATGCTGTGAGTCCGTTAAAGACATTGCAGGAGTTCTTCGCTTACAACGACAAGTTGTTGCTTTTGCCAGAGGCCGAGCCTGTTGAGGACCAGTTGGAATACACCGGCTTGCACAAGATTGTGATCGACACCATCCTCAAGTACCACAGCGCCGATGGGTTGAGTCGGTTGCTCATCGACGAGAGGGGGCGTTTGTTCTTGCTTGACAGGAACCGTGCTGAGGTCAAGATGCAGTCGCTGGCACGGGCGTTATACATACTCTATCTCCGCCACGAGGAGGGCATTGCCCTCACTGAGTTGTGCGACCATCGCGACGAGTTGTTAGCCATTTATTCCACGGTGTCCGACTTCACCAACGCCGAGCGTTTGGCTGGCACCGTCGACAATCTCGTCAATTTTGTGGGGAGCACGATTAATCCTCTGCTGTCGCGTATCAGGCGGGCTTTCACCGCTTTGTTGGGCGATCAGGCCAAGGACTATCTCATTGAAGGGGATGTCCGTGACCGGAAGAAGATCAACCTGTCACGGACTTTGGTGATTGACAACCTGCGTTAAGCCTGTTGATTGCCGAGGAGGAAGGTGACGTCGGTGTTCGGTTCGATTTCGACGGCTTCCTTGCCATATTGCATCACGATCATCTTCTTACCGCCTTTGAGCATCATCTTGCCGTCGGTGATCCACAGTGAGGTAGCCTCACGGAGTCCGACCACCACCATCTGTTGGTTGACGGCGAGGTATTCGTTGATACGGTCTTGGCGTGTCTCTCCCCCGTGTTTGATCATCTTGTCGATTTCCGGATGCGGGTCGAGGTAATGCGGGTTGATTTGGAACGGCACCAGGTTGAGGGTTTTGAACGAGGCCGGTTGCACGATAGGCATGTCGTTGGTGGTGCAGAGTGTCGGGCAGGCCACGTTGCTTCCGGCGCTCCATCCGATGTAGGGTGTGCCTGCGAGGGCGCGTTCGCGGATGGCGTCCATGAGGCCGTATTTATGCATCTCGGCGACCAGGTGGAAGGTGTTGCCTCCGCCCACCACGATGAGGTCGGCTTCACGGACGGCTTTCACTTTGTCGTCGTAGTGGTGTACTGAGGTGAAGTTATTGAATCCGAATTTCTCGAAGAACACTTTCTGGACGCGGGCTTCGTAGGCGTCGTAGCTGTCGGGATAGGCTTTTCCAGCGATGTTGACGCCGGCGAAGGGCACGAAGATGATGCGGCTGTCTTTGTTAAGGTTGTTTTGCAGGCAGAAGAATTCTATTTGGTTGCATGCCCAGGCGAGGTAGGTTTCCCCGAAGTTGGTGGAGTTGCTGATCAATAAGAGTCTCATAACAATATTTTTTTATTCATTAATCTTGTAATAGGTAGTCGTTTCGGTGTCATCGATACGTTCGATGCGTTTGTTATCGACGTAGGTATAGGTGGTGATGGTGTTCGGCCAGTCTTCACCGAAGCTCAGTATTTTCTTGGCGAGGCGTCCTTCGGTGTCGTATTCATACGATTCCTTGTAGCTGAATTGGATATCGATGTCTTCCGGGTCGATCAGGTCGGTGGCGTATGACACTATTTCGACGAGTCGGTATCCTGTCGGGGTAGCTTCATAGCGTTTACGGGTGTATGATGTCATGGGTATTTCCGATTCCTCTTCATACTGTTCCATTTGGTCTTCTTCGATGTCTTCCCAGAATATTTCTTCGACAAATTCTTGGGTGAGGGTGTCGTAGCGGCATTCGTCGTCGAGGAAATAGGTGATTTGTTTGATATAGTAGAAGCTTGGGGCTCCGTCGATGGTTTCGTTGCCTTCGCCTATTCTCACTTTACCGTTGTATTCAAAGGTAAGTCCATGGTAGTGGTCGGAGCCTGAGTTGATCCATGTCTCGGTAGCTGCCAGGCGGTCATCGAGGTCATAGTAATCAGTGGTGGAGCCTTCGAGGTTGTCTTCGCTAGGCAGGTCTTCTTTGATGATGTTCCTACCCTCTTCCCATTCTTGGTAGGTCCATTTCGAGATGGTGTCGCCATCTTGGTCGACCTCATAGAGGGGGCTATCCCAGTCGACGTTCAGTTTGTTTTCTTTAGGATTGTTGTTGCAGGCGGTCAGCATGAGTGCGAAGGCTGCGAGGAAAAGTGGAAAAGAGTGTTTCATGGCTTTGCTATTCTTGTTGGAATGCAAAGATATGAAAAAAACGAGAAAAGAAAGAAAATCATGCTGCTGGCATCATGGTTTCGCAGCGGTCGATAATCTTATTGGCGACTTCGAAGCCTGAATCGCATAGGGCTTTGGTAGGAATTCCGTCGTAATTCATATAGAGGAGGATGGTTTCATAGCCCATGTTAAGCCAATAAAGCAGTTTTTTGTCGCGTTTTGCTACGGCTTCCTGATAAGCTTCGATATGGACTCTGGTGCGGCGGTCTTCTCTGACGTGAAACACTCCATCCAGTGCCATAAGGACACCGAGCCACAGGTAGTTTCCGGCGGCGCGGACATATTTTTCATCTTCATATTGGAAACCCTCGTCATCGAGTTTTCCCCGTTCTTCAAGAATCTCCCGGGCATTGTCAACATACCGTCTAGCCTCTTTGATAGGTTCTCTTTTTTTCATTGGGGTAAGTGGTTTGGTCCGGCTAAGGTAAGTCTTTTTTTTCATCGTTAGAGTGTTTTCATTGTTTTCGCCGTTTTGAATGGCTGGGGCATGTCCGTGTTTTACAAATTACGCTGCAAAGATATGGAAATCTTTTTTAATCCCGCAAGTGTTTTTTGATTTATTTTTAATATTTTATTAAATTTAAATCTATATTACAAATAATGAATTAGTTATAATTCTAATTAATTCAAATATTCAGAATATTTCAATAATGACATATCCCGAAAAAGGTTGACTTGTACCCTTCCATAAAAATCATGCTGCTGGCATCATGGTTTCGCAGCGGTCGATAATCTTATTGGCGACTTCGAAACCTGAATCGCATAGAGCTTTGGTAGGAATTCCGTCGTACTTCATATAGAGGTGGATGGTTTCATAGCCCATGTTAAGCCAATAAAACATAACCGACTCTCCTTTGCCATTTTCTCATTTTTCGTTTCCAGTATTGCTCCCCAAAGTGTCAACTTTTTCTAGGTTAAGACAGTCTGTAAAGTTTAAGCCTTGACCGCCAGTTTTGATCTGTCGGTCAAGGCTATAAATTAAGTTATTTCTTCTCAGAAACCCTTACTTTAGAATGGCTTCTAAAGCCTCTTTATTGATGACCTGACATCCACCTAAGGATTCTCCAATAAAAGATTCCTCGGAATAGTGCATATTATCTTTTTTAGTTCCTGCATACACTCCACAATCACCTCCAATAGTTGTCTTCCCGTTAGCAGTAAGGTCTTTCAGGGTCCATTCTAGGTTAGGCCAATCAAAGAAAAACTCATATACATTCGATTCCTTGATATTGGCTTGATAGGTATCATTGTGAGCCATCTCGTCAACTCCACCTTCATCGTTATTGACAAGCATCCTCCATTGGAAAGCTGTATTGCCGAAAGGCTGGATAAAATGATATTCCCAATAAATAAAATTAGGTTGCATCCATTCAGGATAATTATAATGGATTCTATAGTTAAAAGTGAGATTTTCATCTGAATTGGGGACATAAGAACCGTTGTCATTGAAAGTATAAGCATGGTTCAACTTTGTTGAATAAAGATATGAACGTGATACAACGCCTTCCCAATATTTCATATTACTATCCTTGACAATGACAAGGGCACCAGCAGGCCTCATCTCCACATGATGGGAGGAATGATCGGCATCAACCATGATTTTGGCATTACCAATGCCTACAATCGCTTCTTCGCCATTAATAACACTCGAAATTTTTTCTATCATTAAGGTAGATAACCTTTCTGTCCCTTTGATAGTCCAGCACAAGTCATTGCCATTTTCTATCACATCGGAAATGGCTACAACAGTGTATTCACCATGGCTAAGTTCCAAAGTTGTAATCATATTCTCGTTATAATCTTTAAGCTTTTTGGTGTCAGAAGCTATTAAGCCACCATTCCGATCGTAAACCAGCAGGTTAATCCGAAGCTGATTATTTGAAGATAAATCTGTTAAGCTTGATTCATTAAGAACATAAGGAATCCACTTATTGATGACCTCATAGGGTGTTACTTCAAAACTCACCTCTCTTGAGATTGAGATATCTTCATTTTTGCATGATGACATTATTAGGGCCATCATTGCCAAGCACATAACAATATATTTTTTCATAACATTTTAGTTTTAAGTTATTTCACAATATTAAATAAGTAAGCAAACGAGAGCATCATCGAGCTGATTTTGGTGTCAAAATTACCAGCCAGGGGGCTCATACCTAAGTTATAACGGGCATCAATCATCAATGACGAACTTTCGTTGATACTGGTTTTATAGGCCAATCCAGCGGTAATCATTACATCGCCTCCTTTGATTACCCCTGTGCCATAAGTGGCTCCTTGATAGTGCAGCTGTGAAGGAGTGGTCCCAACAATCTTCACTGCGGTCACGCCGGCTAGCATAGCAACGTTTGGCGTGAAATAGAGCTGAGCCAACATAGGCACTTCAATGCAATTGGTTGTTAAAGTTGCATCATCGAGTTTGACACTACGTCCACCATACATGGCTTCAATTTGCACTCCAAGTAAACCAGTTCCGCCACAACTCAGTTCGGAACGACGTCCGAAGTGGGCATGAAAAACACCTCCGAATTGATAGCCGAGGCCCATTTGGAAATCAAGGTTTTCGAGTTTGGAATGGCTACCCATGTCCATTCCGAGTCCGACTTTCGGTCCAATCGCAATGCGATAAGGTCTGTCATCCTCACAATCCTGTGCGAACAGACCGTTGCAGCAAAGAGCTGTCAACAGAAGAAACAATAAATGTTTACGCATAAATTTAATGTTTAAAATTAATATATTAATAAGTAGTTAGATTTTCTTCAAATTAATTTGGGCTTGCTTGCTTCCGCAGTTTTTCCCGTCAACTTTGGCAGAAGCGGTAGCCTGCACTTTTTTACTCTCATCCACTTTGACTGTTGTCATTATGGTTTTCGACTTATCAGGTTCAAGTTTTCCGTTAAACGGCGTATTCTTTCCTGCAACATTGAGCGATGCCGAAACCGATACTTCCTCATCAGAAGTGTTTGTGATTACAACTTTCACTGTTTGGTTATCGTGCTCATCCGCATATTCCGCAGTTACAGTTGGAGTTCCGATAATCAAACTAATACAGCTAATTTCCATTTCCCATGAATCTTCCCAAAGCAACACAGATTGACCGTCACCAACATAAGTGGCTTTGCCTCTCAAGGTACAAATACGTTTTTTTTGCTCAAAGATTTGTGGAGCAACTTTGAAACCAAATGCTAGGCCTTCTTTGCAAACTACATAATTGCCATCGCCGCAATCGAATTCAAGCTTTATTTTATCACTATCAAATACAGAGGGAACGGACAATGAAAATTCAAGTTGCTCCGTATCTTTGGAATAAACATAATAGCGGCATTTGTTATCTGGCCAGACGGGATCGAAATCTCCTTCAAGCAGTTCGACAACACCATATTTCCCTTCCACCAAAACAATGGACCGAGCGTTACAAATAGATTCGGCGTTATCAAATTGGGCGGGCGCCACAACGTCACCGGCTGATGTCTTATAGCCCATTTTCCCGTTCTGTTCAAAGGTGGTGTAATTGGCGTCAGCAACAGGTTCGGCGTTGGCAGGAGGAACTATCAGACCATTTCCATTAGGTCTGAAAGAATAGTCATAAGGATCCACCGACTCCTTGTTTTCCTTTTTCACATCGTTTTTTACAACATGAAATTTTGTATCAAAAATAACGAACTTGCCACCTCTCACTTTTGCCAAGGCCAATCCTTCAGAGTTGAATGAAGTGGCCCAAACGAATTTTTCCCCGTTTGGAAGACAATCCATTCCTTTTCCTGTAAAATCATTCGATCTTTTGTATCTCCGTGGATGAGTGGAGTCCTTCGAATTCTCCTCCATTACAGCCCATCCTTGGCGCACTGGCATTGTTTCCAAATATGAGCATTCTAAAACGATTTGTCCTGCACTATCCATGTATCCCTGTTTCCCGTTCTCACTTCCTTGAGCAACGGTGAGGTAGCCTTCGGAGAAATAAGGATATTTTGTGATGTAATAGTCGCCGTTTACATGCTGGAAGTGGTGAGGGGCAACTTCAGAAAGAAAACCAAGAATCTTTTTTTCTTGCAATACAATGGCAAATCCATCGGAAAACATCGTGATTGCATCGGCATTGATATTGGGGGGAAGAAGTTCCTTTCCATCCCAGTCGATGAGGTGGATTCCTCCTTGGGAGCCTATACATCTAAAGATATCGGTGCTATAATGCGTGATGCTTTCATAGTTAGGTTGGACCATCCACCTAACTGTTTCTGCTTTGAGTGTTGCAACTCCTAATGTTAATGATAAAAGAAGTAAAATCTTTGTTCTCATGATCATATAATTAAATTATTTTACATTATGGTTTTACTGGAGTTGAAGATGCGGTAGCCTTGAGTTTTTCTCTCACCGCTTCCGTATAGTCTTTAAACTCGGGATTATCACCAGCGGATTCCCTTACCTTTTCAAAACACCAACGGGCTTTCCCCCAGTCCTTTTCAGCGCCACGATTATATAAAAAGTCGCACCCCAATTCATAAAACACGGATAGATTGTGGCTATCCTCGCCATATAACTCGTATGCTTCCATCAGCAAGGCATGCGCTTTGAAATTGTCTGCCTTAAGATTGACATTCTCCCGCATCAGTTTCCACTCATTTTGATAAAACTCTAGCCCTTTCGTTCCAGCGGCAGAAGAATCAAAATAGATTCGGCTCATTAAGAATATCGCTTCGGGATTACCTGTGTCAGCTAGCGACTGAAGCATCAATAAACCTTGACTGGCTTTTTCTTTTTCAAGCAAAAGTATTGTTGCATTTTCCAGATTATTCTCTGCATCCTTTTCTGGCTCAAAAACAGCGCTGTTATCATCAAAGAATTGAAAATATGCAAAGGTTCCTCCTCCGATAAGAATCGCAGCAATGCCAACAATAGCAACAAGTCCTTTCCATTTTTTCTTCGAAGTCTTTGTGGTTTCAGATTTTTCTGTTTCAGCCTTTTTCTTGTTTTTTTCCTCAACTTTACGTCGGGACTCTTCCTCTTTTCGCGCTTTTTCTTCCGCTTTTCTGCGGGCTACTTCCTCTGCTTTACGGCGCTCCTCTTCTTCCTTTCGGGCTTTTTCCTCCGCTTTTCTACGGGCTACTTCCTCTGCTTTACGTCGCTCCTCTTCTTCCTTTCGGGCTTTTTCCTCCGCTTTTCTACGGGCTTCTACTTCTTTCCGCGCCCTCTCCTCTGCTTTTCTGCGGGCTTCTTCCTCTGCTTTACGGCGTGCCTCTTCCTCTGCTTTTCTACGGGCTTCTTCTGCAGCTTTACGGCGGGCTTCTTCCTCCGCTTTACGGCGTGCCTCTTCCTCTGCTTTTTTGCGTGCTTCTTCAGCAGCTTTACGGCTGGCTTCTTCCTCTGCTTTTCTGCGTGCCTCCTTTGCAGCTCTTTTTTGGGCTAATTCCTCAGCCTTTCGCATTTCATATCCTTTGATGCTTTCCACATTTAGAATTTCGCCATCCAATACCGATTGGGCCACCCGAACAAGCAACTTTGCCATTGGCCGATCCCAGGGATTTAGGGACATACACCATTTAATTATAGCCTTCAAGTTATCTGAGTGATTACTTTGCCATTCAGGAATCAATGCTCCATTACGCTGCAACACGCCACCTTGACCAAAAAACGGAAGGTCCTTATTGATGAGTTCGTACATAGTTACACCAAGAGCCCAAATATCTGAGGCGTTCACGGCTTCAACATCCTCGCCGAACATTTCGGGAGCCATATAAGGAATGGATCCGCCCATTGTTTTTGCTTTAGATCCGATTGCAGAATTGTTTCGTAAAGTACTTCGAAACTTTACGCTGATACCAAAGTCAGTAATCAAGAAATTACCTTCCTCGTCAATGAGGATATTGTCAGGCTTTATGTCGTGATGAACGATTCCCTGTTGATGCAGGTATTCAAGACCCGAAGCCACATCGCGAATGAAACGCCACATGGTCTTTTCGTCGATATTGCCCATAAAGTCAACACACGAACCGGGACAATATGGCATCACCAAATAAGGACGATCGTCGCAAATATCATAATAGTAGGCATGGAGCAGATGCGGGTGCGACAAGCCAAAGGTAGTCACAAACTCCTCCTTAAACTCTTGAACGCCTCTCGAATCCAAGGCGATATACACTTTGACCGCGACATTAATACCCAACTGCCTATCTTGGGCAAGCCAGACCTCGCCATACGACCCCCGACCTTTCATTTCTAAAAGGAAGTACCGATCGTCGAATAATGTATTCTTTGATAAAACCATACCTCTATCCTAACTTTTTTTTCATATCTCTTATCTGAGCATCCATTGAGTATTTGTCGATTTTGAATCCCTTTTGTATTTCGGCTGGAATTCTGCTCACAATTTGCTCAAACTCCAACTCAATCTCACTTAATTCATTTAGTGTCTTGCATTTCCTTATTCTTTTGGCAAAATACCCCTTTAACCAATCTACTGTATTCTTTGTATGATCATAGTTTTGTCCGCCGAATCGAATCAAGTACTCTACACACTTCTCTTTGTTAGGATCGCGATTGAATTCGCTCATCGCTTCCTGTTCATTATCAGCTGTTAATGCAGTTACAGGGTTATTCTGTTTTTCTTGAAGCTCATTGGGCGCATTATTTTTCTCTGGTTCAGGCACCGGGGTTAATGTGGAACTAAGGGACAATTGACCTTTTACTTCTGGAACACTGTCGGTTACCTTGTCTGTCGTTCCCTTTTGACTATTCTTGTCTTTTGGGTCTAGTGTGCTTTTTAGATTCTTTGAATCGGAACCGCTTTCGTCTTTTTTTTCGAGATCGTTCTCTATTCTTTGTTTATTTATAAATTCAATACTGTCTTTGACAAATTGTTCAATAAATAATTCAGCCTGACTTTTGTATTGCCCATTTTTAAACTGTCTCAAATAGGAACGATAGCCATTAACGTCGTAGCACTGTTCAAAGAAATCACGATCCTTCTGTTCGTTTTTCAAACGACAATAATCTTTTACGAAAAAGCCCCCACCAACTAAGATCAAAAGAGAAGCTACCATCAGGATGTATTTTAATCTTCTACTTTTCTTACCATTCCCAACTGAGTCATTAGGGAGGTATTCATTTTGTAATTCAACATCACCATCAGGAGCGGTTTCCCCTCTGATTATCTCACATAAAACAACTGTGACATTGTCGTACCATTCGTTGCGTTGGGCTGCATCGAAAAGAGCGTCACGGCATTCCACCATTGATTGACGGTTTTCGCTTATGATATCTTCAATGTTTTCCGTATCAATACGACGACCATCCTTATATGTCTTACGGTCGCGCAAGACTCCACTTAACCCATCGCTACAAAGAAGGAAAATGTCATCTTTATAAACCTTGAAATGATTACTTTCTGGTTTCGCTTTTTTGTCAGGATCGCCTAGACTTCGAGTTACGATATTTCCATAAGGATGGTCAAAGGCCTGGTCTATGCTTATCTTGCCTTCGTCAACAAGTCCTTGAACGTATGAGTGGTCTTTGGAAACTTGCCGCAAGCCAACGCCCGGACGGAACAAATAGGCACGACTATCCCCGCACCATGTTAGGCAAATCTCTCCATCTAGCAACCATGCCAAAATAATGGTGCTACCCATGCCTTCATGTTCAGGATTGTTCCGCGAATCAGCTTTTATAGCTGCATCAGCCGCCACTACAACCTCCTCCAAATAACTGATTCGAGATTTGGTGTTATGACAGATGCTTTCTGTTATTTTGCCAGGAGCGAAATATCTCTCCACTGTTTTGATGGCAATGTCAGATGCGACCTCACCCGCATTCATTCCTCCCATACCGTCAGCAACCACCATGAGGCATCCTGTTTTCGAAAGCTCCACCACATCGTCTCCCATAAATGCCCCCTTCTTTTCATCATTGAGAAGACAATCCACAAACATATTGTCTTCATTACCTTCCAAAGGAGCGTCGGGTTTAAACTTTCCTGCCGCATCTGTACGGGCTGCAAGCCTGAACTGTATTGATTTCATTTTACATTTCCTTTCTTGCTGTTTTCGACAGGTGTCAATTTTCCGCCAGAAACCACTTTTGGTTTTTTGTCATCATTCTCTTCTTTACCTTTTTCGGGTTTCGTTTCATTTTCGGAGGTTTTATCCTGAATGATGGAATATAGTTTCCAAGCAGAACTGTCATTATAGGCAAAACTGCATAATTCAAAGGTGACTGTACCGACTAATGTAATATGAGGCACAATGAAAAAGCCTGCAATGACCTTTTGGGTGTTTTGTGGAGGAAGCACTTCAAATCCTGAGGCTTTCACATCAACTTCTTGTACAAATGACAAATAGACATTGTATTCGGTGTCTTTGGTTATTTCACTCTCCGTTGGTTGCATGACCCAAACCATCCAGCCATTCACTTTACCCGTTGTATCTGCCAAATTCAAGCCTTGGCTTTGGCATGATAATTTGAAACAATTATCGCGCAATTCCTTAAATGAGTTTTCATCTCTTTGTAGCTTTATAAACTCCTTTTCACCATAGGGCTTTATGGAAGTTTCAAATAAAGTTGGAGTGTATTCCCTATTCTCTTTATACGAATCATAATTGGAATCATAATTCCACGGATGTGTAACTCTATCATCAACAATCAAACCATTTTCAATCAAAATACCAAATGAATACATTTTGCCGAATTCGGGTTTGTTGTCCAATCCATAGGCGTTGCCCTTACTGTCTTTAAGCTGATAAGACTGTTCTACGAGGACAACCGCTTTGTAGTTGGTCTCTTTAATGAGATTGTCACTGGCAAAAACGCCTAAGAAGTTTTGTGCGTTGAGTACACCTATTTCTATTAGGGCAAAAAACAGAAGAAATAATGTCTTTTTCATCTTTATACTATTATTATGATTTGACTTATTGGTTATTTATTAATCATTGAAATGGGAACCACACGATCCTTCCATTTTCCATCTCTTGACCCACTCAAAGCGCCCAGTCTAGTTGCGCCGGAAAGGATACCTACACAAACCGGCTTTCCATCATGAACGGTGAAGACAGGTCCTCCTGAATTTCCATGGTCGGTTTCACTGTTGTCAAGTTGAATACAGCCAAAGTCATTCAACCCATTCACAGCCACAGTTGACTCGACGAACAGCGGATCGACTTTCCCTCTATTGCCTTCACCCATAGGATATCCCAGAATGTTAAGTTTAGTTCCAATAGGCATTTTAGTAGAGTATTCAGGGTCAATCCGTATGGACCCTTTTTTGTTAGTTTGACACCATGCATAGTCACGATAGTCGGTTATATCAACACGTTCACGAGCAGGAAGGAAAACGCCTCCTATCTCAACCGGCTGGGAAGTCTGATAATTGTATTTACCCCAATGGAATGGATTGTCATTTAATGAATACTTCATCTCAAAACTGTCATTTGGCGAAGTAGCCATAAGCTTAAAGGATATATCGTTGGGAAAAGCATCCATGAGTGCAGTGATTTCTCTCGAGTCAAAATTGACACAATGTTGAGCAGTCACAAAACGCCCGTCTTCTAGCAGGAAGCCTGTTCCTTGTCCACCTGCAATGGGCATTCCACCCAAAAGAACCTCTATTTGCAAGAAATATGTTGACTTAGCAAATTCGGCCAATGCATGTGTCGGAACGGTTACTACCATATCTCTCAACTCTTGTTGCGTTGCCGCCAATTCCTTACGCACTGACCTTATTTCAGATTGGCTCTTTTGCAGCTTCTCAACGTTTTCTGCCAATTGACGGTTCAGGGAATCCATGGCAAGGGAATCTCCTTCTCTTTGTCCCATTAAATAAGCAATTTGATGATTTGATTCTTTAAGTTGCTTTGGATAATAGATATTTGTCCAAACTAAGCCTGCAATAACAAGCACCAAAATACTGCTCAACACAGTCAGTGCAGTCCGATAAGGTCTCAACGCCTGTTTACGGAAAAGATTCAATCGAGCAGTAAGACCAATACTACTGATTTTGCCTTTTTCTCCTTCTGGGATGATAAAACCCAGTTTAGGTCCGTTTGTGGAAAGTTGAATCTCATCACCATTTTGCAGATACCATTCTTTATGCACTTTTTGGCCATTCAGATAAGTGGAATTGGTTGTGGACAATTGAACCAGTTTCCATTTGTCGCCATCCTTCACAATAGCGGCATGACGACGACTAACTGTCGTGAACGAATCGTCGAAACGCACTTGACATTGAGATCCGCGTCCTAATTCGATTTCATCGACAATGATTGGTTGTGATTCGCCGGCTTTATGGTATTTGCTTGATACTTTATGAACAAGCATATAATAGCTGCGGCCACCGCCGCCAAAAATAGATTTCATTCCCGCTCCTATAGAACCAGATAATGATCTTCTGTAAGGTTGTGTTTCTTGTGCCATATTTTTTATTCTATTAATTGTTTAAATGTTTCAAATTATTATTAGTAGCCCTCGACTCTCATCTTTACATCTCCGATAGTTATAATGTCACCTGGCTTCAACACCATTCCAAAGCTACCGACTTCCGATGAATTCAAGTAAGTCCCATTCATGGAAGACCTCCACTCACCTACTTTGTCCATTGGCCTGCAGCTAACCGTACAATCAGCACAAGTGCCTCTTTGCAACGAGACAAGACATCTCTTTCGCCACTGCCCATCACGGATTATCCACTGTCCCCGCATTGCATCTAGTTCAAATGTACAGTGACAACGTGAAACAAAGAAATCATCATCACGCAGCTTTATATCATTGTAAACGTTATTGTCTGCCCTACCTAAAGTGACTATTTGACGCCTATTCGTGATATAATCATTCAATTGGAACACTTTACCATAGTCACATCCCTGCATTACTCGAAGCCGAATTCCTTCTTTTACGGTCATAAAACTACGGCTTAATGAAGGATTTAATTCTGAAACGGATGAACGACTAGACTTTGGCAGCATTTCGATAACTTCTGTTGCTGATGAAATACGAGTCTTATAATCTGGATCCAGGCAACGTTCGATAACGGGCATCCAACTTCTTGTAACGTCAACTCTTTTCAGTGAATCCCGATCCCAAATCCCGCTTTTACCATGTTCCAGATATTCATAAAGGTGCTCATCCTTTTCAAGTTTGCCAAATGGCAGTTTCCCCACCATCATTTCATACATCATCACTCCAAAAGAAAAAATATCAGTGGTGGGCAACACCGTAGCTTTTCCTCCCCTGGGAGGGTTTACTTGTTCCGGTGGCATATAAGGATATGTGCCAAACAATTGCTTTGGCTTCCCAATAATACCCCTTTCGGTCATGCGTTTGTTTTGATCGCCAGCAATGCCAAAATCGGTCAATACAGCTGAATAATCGTCCCTTAGAAGCACGTTTTCGGGTTTTAAATCACGATGAACCTTTCCTTCATGATGAAGATCCCTCAAACCGCTCAAAATATCAACTCCGACTCTTACAAAATCAACCTTGTGCCGTTTTACGTATTGTCGCAAATCGCCATTAGGGCAAAACTCCATAACGAAGAATGGATTGTTTTTCACATCGCCATAGGCGTATGAATGAGCCAAATGTTCGCTGGTAATCTTACCAGTCTCAAATTCCATTACAAAACGATCCCGAAGTCCTTTGTAAACGTCAGAAGGCACTGTCCACAGCTTCAAAAGCTTCAGTGCACGAGTCCGACCTCCGTTATCTCTAACCTTATAAACTATACCAAATGTACCTTCTCCGAGCTCTTTCTCTATTCGGTACATTGTATTATTTGGCCCTTTTATAATATCGCCAGAATGAAAATCACATCGTTCAGGGACTTGAATATCCATGCTCCAATATCAATTGAATTCAAACAACCTATTACCTAAAACTATAATGTCACCTTTATGCAACTTGGTTTTTCTGGCAGCAAGCACGTAGGTAGTACGTTGTTGGCTCTTATCAATGATATACCATTCACCTTCTTCGAAAGACAACTCAGCCTGTTCGGTGCTTGTAATACTCTGATTGTTTGGGTCTGTATTGGATCGATTTAAAACAATGGAAACACCTGAAAATGACAATGGTTGGTGATCGATATTCTCGCCAGCCCAAGAAATAGGCTTAAGTGTACAGAAAGTACCAGTACTCGGTTGCATCCAAGGATTGACCGTACCTTGATGACTACGCCCTCCATTGTTGATAGAGACTCTTGCTTCGTCGCTTTCCAAGGAAGACCCACAATGATGGCAGAAATTTGAGCCTGTTTGATTGACCGTCCCACACTTAGGACATCTATTGCTCTCCTCCCGAAGAACGGTGCCACAATCGGGACAAACCGCCATGTTTTTACGCACTGGGTATCCACAATTAGGACAACTACTAAGGTTTCTATCCGAATCTGCAACTACCTCCCTGTTCTCATTCTCATGACCAAACTGCGGTTCCGAGCCACCAAAAAATTGGCTTTCCGAAACTGTTTTCCTTAAATTTTCCTCGCCAGACTCGGAAACGGTCTGAGCTACAGGTCTTGGGCTCTGCCCATTCTCTAAAGGAGCGCTACATTTCTCACAAACGATAGCATTGTCATCATTTGGCCATCCACAGTTTTTACATCTTTTTGTCATAATCCGAATCCGTATTTGACCACTCTTTTTTTTAAGAGCTTTTTCCGTCAAACACCCTCACCGGAATGAAACATTTCACTTTTTTTTGCTACATACAAAAAGAAAGCGGGGTATCTGTTGCTGTTGCCCGACTCTTTTGGGTCCTGGAAAAACCTGTGCACAACGAACAAACAGCTGGATACCCACGCTCTCAATCGCGGGGCATCTACCACTGTCTTGTTTCTGCTTGTGCTTATGAATTTTCCAGGTTCAAAGAGTACAAAAACAAGCTCGGCAAACGCCTTCTTTCAATATGTCGTCCTCGCCCTGATAGGCCATTGAAAAACCTATTTGGACAAGGAGGCTACAAAAATAAGGATATTTTCGGGAAAAACAAAAAAATAGTAAAAAAATAACGTATGAACTCTTGGAGTATGAATTAAAATTTCTACCTTTGCAGAAATGTTGAGAATATAATTGGACAATAAATCAACAGTTTGTAGAACTTATTATTAATTAATATTATGGAAGACAGATTTATTAATCCGTATACCGATTATGGCTTCAAGAAACTTTTCGGCACCGAGCAGAATGCCGACCTGCTCATCAGTTTTCTCAACGCGCTTATCTCCGACGACGAAAACAACGACCCCATCATATCCATCACCTATAAGAACGTTGAGCATGTTGGCGAGATCAACACCATGCGCTCAAGCTATTTCGACGTGTTCTGCCAGACACAGTCAGGCACCGACTTCATTGTCGAAATGCAGAACGGCAAGCAAATCTACTTTAAAGACCGGAGCCTCTACTACGCCACCATACCTATCCAAGAGCAAGGCAAGAAAGGCAAGGCCAAAGCGGAAGCCGAAGCCAGAGCAATGGAGAAGAAACTCGCCAGACTCGGTCGCAGCTTGAAAATGGAAGAGAAAAAGCCAAAGAAAGGCTGGGACTACCACCTCAAAGATGTATATCTGGTCGCCATCCTGGACTTTGTTTTCCCAGGAAACGAGTATCCCGAGGATGAGTATTTCCATAGAATCAAGCTCATGGATGTAAAAGACAAACACGTTTTTTACGACAAACTCACCCTTATCTATCTTGAGATGCCCAAAATCGAGAAAATGGAAATCAAACTCGACACTATGCGCGACAAGTGGATGTACGCCCTCTACTCGCTCTGCTACACCGACGAGCAGCCCGAAGGACTCCAGGAAGATGTCTTCCAAAAGCTCTTCCGTGAAGCAGAGATCGCACGGTTCAACGAGACGCAACTTCTAACATACAGGGAGAGCCTCCGGGATCTTTGGGATAGCTACAGCACATGGGAATGCGCCAACAAAGAAGGGTTCGAGCAAGGACATGCCGAAGGGAAAGAACTCGGAATCGCAGAAGGAAAAGAAATCGGAATCGCAGAAGGAAAGGAATTGGGAAAGAAATTGGGAAAGGAATTGGGAATCATCGAGGGGAGCAAAACAAAAGCCCTTGAAATGGCCAAAAAAATGGAAGACATGGGAATGGACACCGAGACCATTGCACAACTCACTGGATTGACGCCAGAAGAAATCACTGGGTAACCTCCTCCATCGCCTTCAAACGGGTCATCTCATCCCTGTAATAGGCCGCCGCAATGAAGTCCATCTCCTTGACAGCCTTCTCCATGTTGCGCTTGGCCTCCTGAATGGCCCTCTCCAACTGCTTCTTGGTCTTGTACTCGACCTGCTCAGCTGCGACAACACCAGCGGATTCCTCTTGAGCGTAAGAAGCTACCCTGCGTCCCGTGGCCTCAGCCAAAGAAGTGTCAATGGCCTTGATAATGGTCTTCGGAACAATGCCATGGGCCTCATTATAAGCAATCTGCTTCGAACGACGACGGTTGGTCTCATCAATAGTCTTCTGCATCGACTCAGTGATGGTAGAAGCATACATGATGACCTTGCTCTCAGCATTACGGGCAGCACGTCCCGCCGTCTGCGTCAACGAACGCTCCGAACGCAAGAAACCTTCCTTATCAGCATCCAAAATAGCCACCAGACTCACCTCCGGCAAGTCCAAACCCTCACGCAAGAGGTTCACACCCACCAACACGTCGAACTCACCCAGACGCAAGCCTCGCAAGATCTCCACACGCTCCAAAGTATCCACATCAGAGTGGATGTACCGTGCCTTGATCTTCAAATTGTTCAAATAGGTGTTCAGCTCCTCAGCCATGCGCTTCGTCAAAGTGGTCACCAACACACGCTGACCCTTCTCCTTCACCCGTCGGATCTCCTCCAAGAGGTCATCGACCTGATTCACGCTGGGACGGACCTCGATGACAGGGTCCAACAAGCCCGTGGGACGGATCACCTGCTCCACATACACACCCTCGCTCTGCTGTAACTCATACTCGGCCGGCGTGGCGCTCACATAGATGGTCTGGCCCGTCAAAGCCTCGAACTCATGGAACTCCAAAGGCCTGTTATCCAATGCGGAAGGCAACCTGAAACCATACTCCACCAAGGTCTGCTTGCGCGAACGGTCACCTCCATGCATGCCTCGGATCTGAGGCACCGTGACATGGCTCTCGTCGATGACAGTGATGAAGTCGTCAGGGAAGAAATCCAACAGACAGAAAGGACGAGTGCCTGGACTGCGACCGTCGAAATACCTCGAATAGTTCTCGATGCCCGAACAATAGCCCAACTCACGCATCATCTCAATGTCGTAGTTCACCCTGTCCTCCAACCGCTTGGCCTCAAGCCCCTTCCCCATCTCACGGAAATATTCCGCCTGACGGAACATATCGTCCTGAATCTGCACAATGGCAGCATTCATCTTGTCCTTCGAGGTGATGAAGATGTTGGCCGGGAAGATGGTGACCTCGGAGATCTCCTCGATACGGCTGCCGGTGACAGGGTTGAAACTCTCGATGGCGTCGATCTCATCGTCCCAAAACACGATGCGATAGGCGATGTCGGCGTAGGCAGGAAAGATATCGAGCGTCTCTCCCTTGATGCGGAACTTGCCTTGGGTGAACTCGATCTCATTACGGGTATAAAGGGCGTCCACAAGCGCTTTGGCCACATCGTCGCGGCGACACTTCTGTCCACGGGCGATATAAATGACGTTCTTGCTGAAGTCGTCGGGGTTGCCGATACCATAAAGGCACGACACCGAAGAGACCACGATGATGTCTCTCCTACCCGACATCAAAGCCGTGGTGGTGCTCAGGCGCAACTTCTCGATATCGGAATTAATCGAAAGGTCTTTTTCAATATAAGTGTTGGTCGAAGGAATGAAAGCCTCCGGCTGGTAGTAGTCGTAATAGGAGACGAAATATTCCACGGCATTCTCCGGGAAGAACGCCTTGAACTCGCCATAGAGCTGCGCCGCCAGGGTCTTGTTGTGGCTCAGGATAAGCGCCGGCCTGTTGAGTTGCGCCAGCACATTGGCCACAGTGAAAGTCTTGCCCGAGCCGGTCACCCCGAGCAGTGTCTGGGCACGGTCGCCCCGTTGCAGTCCCTCGACGAGCTGCTTGATGGCCTCAGGCTGGTCGCCCGTAGGCTTGAAGTCCGATACGAGTTTAAAGTCCATGCCTCACGTTGAAGTCCATCATCACAGGATAATGGTCGGATCCTTTATGTTTAATTCGTTTGAACGACATCGGAACGATCTGCTCGTTGCCCCACACATAGTCGATTCTCAGTAACGGCAGCTTGCCTGCGTAGGTGTAGCCTATGCCGCGACCGGCCTCCACGAAACCGTCGACGAAGCCAGCCTTCTTGATCTGATGGTAGGTATAGGATATCGGAGTGTCGTTGAAGTCGCCACAAATAATGATGGGACGTCCGTCGTGCGGGATATCGGCAAGCATCTCGCTGACCTCTTCGCTTCTTCTCTCATAGGCTTTCTTCAACTTGACGATAATCGACTTGCCGTATTTCTGCACCTCTTCCTTGCTATTGCCAGAATCGGAGAACACAGTTATCTCATTATCTGTGAGTTGGAACGAGACAAGATGGCAGCATAGCACGTAAAAAACGCCTTTCTCGCCCGCATCCACCTTGGCCACTGCACCATAGATCTTCTCCTCGGCGAAAGGAATGTCTTCGTCGAGGGCGCTAAGCGGATACCGTGAATAGATGACATTTCCTCCGAAGTTCGCCTTTTTATGATAATAATGATACGGCAACCCCAGCATCTCACCGAAACCGGCGACACAGGCGTCCCTTCCCGTCTTGGGCATAAAAATCTGAAACTCTTGGATGCAGAACACATCGGGATTGTTTTCTTTCACCATCTTGGCCATCTCGGCGGCAACCTCCAACGATGATTTATCCTTGTCGTACTGATCCTTGAAATACAGCACATTATAGCTCATTACTCGCAACTCGCCGCCACTCTGTGATTTTCCCATGGAAAAAGACTTTACCACACCGGGAACGGCAATCAGCAAGGCGATGATGGAGATCCACGCCTTGCGCGACCACATCAGTAGCAACAGTGCCAATATAACCACATTGTAGAGGAAAATCACCCAAAAACCAAGGCTGAAAAACGACAGCCACACAAAACGGGTCGGGTTGACGTAACTGCCAAGCACGCTCATCGCCATGGCAAGAAGTCCTACAAAGGCCAAAACAGCCAGCAGGAACACAATAATGCGTCCCAGTACGCTGCGCTTGTTTTTGACTCTTGCTCTTTCTTTTTTATCTCTTTTCATATCAATAGTACAAACGGCCTTTCTTCTTCCAAATCATAATGATGATAAATCCGATGAGCATACCTCCAAGATGGGCGAAGTGCGCAATGCCGTCGCTGGTACGGAAGAAGCCCTCGAACAGCTCGATGGCCACCATGGCGATGATGAACCATTTGGTCTTAATCGGGACGAGGAAATAGAGGTAGATATATTCGTTGGGGAACATCATTCCGAAGGCCAGCAGCAAGGCGTAGATAGCACCCGACGCGCCCACGGAGAGATGGATACCCGGAATCAGCATGTTGATAAGACCTGCGCCGACACCACACACGAGGTAATAGAACAGGAAACGTTTCGTACCCCACACATTCTCAAGCGTCGCACCGAACATCCACAGCGAGAACATGTTGAAAAACAGATGCTCGAAGTTGCCGTGCATGAACATATAGGTCAAGGGCTGCCACACCCGGAACATCCCCGTCTGCAGACTCCAGATGCCCAGCCAGTAGTTGAGGTCGATCACACCCATCCTAACCAGCACTAAGTAGGCGAGATAGCAGATGCCGTTGATGATTAAAAGGTTCTTTACAGCGACAGGCAGTAGTGAGAAACCATAGGGACGATATTCGTTGCTCATTGAGAATTAGGAATTAGGAATTAAGAATTTAGAGATTTTCAGTTTTCCGTTTTCAGTTTTCCGTTCAGTTCCTCGATTGTGAGGAGGGTATATATCTTTTTCCCGTCGGGGGCCACTTCGGCGACGTTGCAGCCAAAGAGCTGGTCTACAAGGTTTTGCATCTCAGGTTCCGACAGCGGGGTGTTGGACTTTACTGATAGCTGCGCCGCCATGGTCTTGGCGATGCCCAGCTTACGTTCCAGTTGTAGGTCGGTGCGGTTGATCTTATAGTTTTCGAGCATCTTCTCGAGCAGGTCCACCGGGTCGCCGCCAGAGAGGTCGGCCGGAGTGCCGTTGATCATGAAGGTGGTCGGGTTGACCTGTTCCAAGGAGAAGCCCACCTGTTGCAGTTCCGGCATCAACTCACGAAACAATGAGGCGTCGTTGACATTGAGGGTGAACGGCTGGGGAAACAGCTCCTGTTGGGAGTGACCGCTGTTGGTCTCCATCTCCTTGAGGAACTTCTCGAAGAGGATGCGGCTATGGGCCAGATGCTGGTCGATGACGAGGAGGCCCGACTTCACCGTGGTCACGATGTAGCTTTGGCTCAGCTGAAGGTAACGGCTCTTCTGCTCGATTTGTTGAGGCATCTCAGCACGACTTTCCGAGGACGTTTCCTCCCCTGTCTGGTCGGTACGTTCTCCATACAGCAGCCTCCAGTCTTCCGAAGGCCTGACCCGTTCCTGGTGCTGCCTGAAGGGGTTGTATGACGGGTTGACCGGCACCTCGGGTTGGACAATGGGATTGGAAGACTTGACCACCTCGCCGAAGTCGAAGCCCAGGTTGGTCGGCTCGTCGAAGTCGATCATCGGCGACAGGTTGTTCTGTCCGATGGCCTTACGAACGGCAGCGTGGAGGATGGCATACACCAGTTTGACATCGATGAAGTTGACTTCCGTCTTGGTGGGATGTATGTTGACGTCGATATCGGCGGGATCCACCTCGATATCAAGGAAATAGCCCGGGAAGCTATCCTTGGGAATCATCTCCAGGAAAGCATTCTCGATGGCGTGATGCAGGTAAGGATGCTTGATGAAGCGCTTGTTGACGAAGAAATACTGTTCGCCACGGGTCTTTTTGGCAAATTCCGCCTTGACGATATATCCGTGGATGCTGACGCGGTCGGTATCCTGATGAACAGGCAGCAGCTTCTCGTCGTAATGGCTCCCGAAGAGTCCCATGATACGCTGTTTGAGGTTCCCCGGATAGAGATGATAGAGCTCTTTGCCGTCGCTGGTGAAGGTGAAGCCCACCTCGGGGTTCATGAGGGTCACACGGGTGAACTCTTCCACGATATGGCGCATCTCGGCGGCGGGCGACTTCAGGAAGTTACGTCGTGCCGGCACGTTGAAGAACAGGTTCTTGACGGTGAAGGTCGTCCCCACCGGCATAGGCGCGAGGGTCTGTTCCTTGACCACCGACCCTTCGTTGATGATCTTCACCCCTACCTCGTCCTCCTTACGGCGAGTGCGCAGCTCCACCTGTGCGATGGCTGCGATGCTCGCCAGTGCCTCGCCACGGAAGCCCATGGTGCGGATCGAGAACAGGTCCTCGGCCTTACTGATCTTGGAGGTGGCATGACGTTCGAAGCACATCCTC
Organism: uncultured Bacteroidia bacterium; assembly: GCA_902801465.1. GTDB lineage: Bacteria > Bacteroidota > Bacteroidia > Bacteroidales > F082 > Limimorpha. The sequence goes on from CADCIH010000008.1 coordinate 78,775, forward strand.
GCGTCGGTCTCCGACATGCCGCAGCCGTTGTCGGTGACCATGATGAGGGCCTTGCCCGCGTCTTTCACCACGAGGTCGATCTGGGTGGCACCCGCGTCGAGGGCGTTTTCCATGAGCTCCTTGACCGCCGAGGCAGGCCGTTGGATGACCTCACCCGCAGCGATCTGGTTGGCTACGCCGTCGGGAAGCAGTTTGATCACATCGAGCATAACCGCCGTTATTTACCCATTAATCCCGAGATGATGTTGGTGAACATCGGGGTGCAGAAGATGAAGTAGAAGGCCACCAGCACGATGGCGCCGATGATGAGGGCGCGCACGGTCTTGTAGCGGCGTTCCGACGGGTCCTCGGCATCCTTGTTCGTGCCCCATTTGCTGCGCATCTGGAGACGGAGCTGTTCCTCGTGGCTCAGGCTCGACTCGTATCCGGCCTCGGCTTTCTTGCGCTCCCACTCCTCCTTCTGGGGGTCGTAGTACCTCGGGATGTAGTTGAATCCCTTCGGTTTGTGTTTATAAAAGAATCCCATTTGTATCCGGTTTTGAATTAACTTGCAAATATACGGCGAAATTCCCAAACTTGCATGGCAATCGGGAAGATTTCTTATCTTTGCAGCCTGATGGAAGAGAAAAACACGACACGGTCCTGGCTTCCGACCCTGCTGATTCTGCTGGTCGGGGCGCTGCTTTTCGTGCTCAACCTTGTGGTGGGCAGCGTGAGCGTTCCATTGTCGGAGTTCTGGAAGGTGCTCATGGGCGGGGGCGACGAGACCTGTCGGACCATCATCCTCGACTACCGTCTGCCGCAGGCCATCACAGCCCTGTTTGCCGGCATCGGCCTTTCCGTCTCGGGTTTGCTGATGCAGACCCTTTTCAGGAACCCTTTGGCCGACCCCTCCATCCTGGGTATCTCGAGTGGTGCCAGCCTAGGCGTAGCCATCGTGGTGCTCCTCACTGGAAAGCTCAGCGGCATGGCGGTGAGCGCCATGCCGGGATGGTCCACCGTAGGCGTGACCATCGCCGCCTTCGCGGGAGCTTTCTTGGTACTGCTCCTCATCCTGGCCTTGAGCTCTCGGCTGAAGAGCATGGTGAGTCTCATCCTGGTGGGCATCATGATCGCCTACATCGCAGGCTCGGTGACTGACGTGCTGAAGTTCTTCAGTCAGAAAGAAGACGTCCACACGTTCGTGATATGGGGCTTCGGCAGCTTCTCCAACGTCGGGAAGAGCCAGCTGGGCTATCTGGCAGGCACTATCCTGGTCGGCACCGTGATGGCATTCCTCCTTTCCAAGTCGCTGAACCTCTTACTCTTAGGAGACAGATATGCTGAGAACCTCGGTTTGAACCTGCGTCGCGCCAGCCTGCTGACCATCCTGGTGTCGGGCTTCCTGATGGCCGTCATCACGGCCTTCTGCGGTCCCATCGCCTTCATCGGGTTGGCGGTGCCCCATCTGGCGCGGTTTACCTACCATACCAGCAACCACTTCATGTTGACCCCCGCCACGGCGGTCATCGGCATGGACCTGGCTTTACTTTGCAACCTCATCGCCAGGCTGCCCGGCTTCGACGGCAACCTGCCCATTAACTCGGTGACTGCCTTAATTGGCGCACCCATAGTGATTTACGTCATCTTCCACCGTCAAAAAGTACTGTCGAAATGAAAGAAGTGCTGCGCTGTAACGGTCTTCAGATAGGCTATAAGGGCAAAGCCCTGATGCCTCCCATCGAAGCGACTTTGCACGAAGGCGAAGCCGTGGCGTTGGTAGGTGCCAACGGCAGCGGCAAGACCACCCTCTTCAAGACCCTCACGGGCAACCTGAAACCCATAGCCGGCAACGTGGTACTGTGCGGCAAGCCTTTGGGCGACTATTCCCCCAACGAGCGCGCCAAGCTCTTCAGCCTGGTCCTCACCGAGAAGCCCGACGACCTCTTCCTGAAGGTCTTCGACATCGTCGCCTCAGGCCGTTACCCCCACTCAGGATTGATGGCCAAGCTCCGTGACGAGGATTATGACATGATTAAAGCAAAGCTTCAAGTAACAGGTGTTTTAGAACTCATTGACAGAGACTTCGTATCATTAAGTGATGGTGAAAAGCAGAAAGTGATGATCGCCAAGGCCTTGGTTCAAGACACCCCTATTATTTATATGGACGAGCCCTCGGCCTTCCTCGATTACCCCAGCAAAGTGGAGTTGCTCAGGCTCATATCCCGCCTAGCCAAAGAGGAAAACAAAACCATCCTCTACAGCTCACACGATTTGGAGTTATTAATGAAACGCGCCTCAACCTTATGGTTGGTGGCCAAAGGCAAGCCGATGATGATCGGAAAGCCGGAAGAGGTGGAGGTGGGGGAATATTTGGGGATAAGAGATAGATAAGAGATAAGAGATAAGAGATAAAAGTTAAAAGTTAAGAGATAAAAGTTGGCCGCACCCCATCGGGGTGCCACATCGGTAAAACAAACATCAACCCCATAACCCTCCGCACCCCATCGGGGTGCCACATCGGTAACACAAAACACAAAACCCCATAACCCTCCGCACCCCATCGGGGTGCCACATCGGTAGAAAAAAAATTATGAAAACAAGATTATTGACCATCGCCGTATCATTATTATTATTCGTTATGTCATCCTGCTCCAACAAAACCCCTGTTGACCTCATCGTCCACAACGCCAAAATCTATACCGTCGACGCAGATTTCAGCATGGCACAAGCCTTTGCTGTGAAAGAAGGGAAATTCATCGCCGTGGGGTCCGAAGACGAAATCATGGGACATTATACCGCCACCGAAGTCGTTGACGCTCAAGGAAACGCAGTCTACCCCGGCTTCATGGACGGACACAGCCACTTCAGCGGCTACGGCGAGAACCTCGTCCGTTGGGCCGACCTGAAAGGCTGTCAATCCTACGATGAGGCCATCGAGCGACTGAAGGTCCACGACAGCCTCTACCCCGCCGAATGGCTCCTCGGTCGTGGCTGGGACCAAAACCTTTGGACACCTGCCGAGTTCCCTGACAACCAACGACTTGCAGAGGAGTTCCCCGGCAGAAAAGTGCTGCTTACCCGTGTGGATGGCCACGCCGTGCTGGTCTCCAAGGAAGTGCTTGACCTGGCTGGAATCACACCCAGTTACAAACAAGACGGCGGCATGGCACTTGTTCAGGATGGCCGCTGCACTGGCATCCTCCTCGACAACACCGCCGATGTTGCCAAGGCATTAATCCCTCCGATGGGCAGGGAACAACGCATACAAGCCCTTCTGAAAGCCCAGGAGAACTGCCTCAAAATCGGTCTTACCAGCGTCACCGACGCAGGTTTGGATATTGAAACCATCACTTTAATTGATAGCCTACAAGAATCTGGTTTACTGAAAATTCATGTCAACGCATGGATTAATCCTGATGACGAGACCATGGACTATTTCATGAGCCAAGGCATCATCGACAAGGAAAGACTCACCGTCCGCAGCGTGAAGATTTATGCCGACGGCGCACTGGGGTCACGAGGAGCCAAACTGCTTGAGCCCTATACGGACGCTCCCGAGACCTCGGGGCTGATCCTGGAGTCGGACGAGTTCTACCGTCACGTCTGCCAGAAGGCCTACGACAACGGTTATCAGGTGTGCTGCCATGCCATCGGTGATGGAGGCGTGCGTCATATCCTCGACATCTACTCGGAGTTCCTGAAGGGTCCCAACGACCTCCGCTGGCGCATCGAGCACTCTCAGGTGGTCGCTGAAGACGACTTCCAGAGGTATCATGACTATTCCGTCATCCCCTCCATCCAAACCACGCATTGCACCTCCGACATGGACTGGGCCGATGAGCGTCTCGGCGAGCGCATCAAGAACGCCTACGCCTATCAGCGCCTGCTTCAGCAAAACGGCTGGGTGATCAACGGCACCGACTTCCCCATCGAGGACATCAGCCCCATCTATACTTTCTACGCAGCCGTGGCCCGCAAGCACCTCGATGGCACCCCGGCCGATGGTTTCCAGATGGAGAACGCCCTCACCCGTGAACAAGCCCTGCGTTCCATCACCATCTGGGTGGCCAAAGGCTGTTTCCTCGAAGACCGAAAAGGCAGCATCGAGGTCGGCAAAGACGCTGATTATGTGATACTTGACCGCGACATCATGACCATTGAGGAATCAGACATCCCCCAGGCCAAGCCGATTATGCATCAATAATAAAAGTCGTCGTCCTGCGTTATCTGAGGAAAACAACCGAAGTGAAACGAATCCTTTTTAGCATCCTGATATGTCTGTCGCTTGGCACCGCCAAGGCCATGGAGCGCGACAGTCTGGAACTATGGATCGACCATCGGCTGCTCGATTATTACCGGAACGAGCGTCGACACGAGATCTATGGCTACCAACTTGAGGATGGCAAAACCGCCTCAAACTACTTCTCCTTTATCCAATCGGAATACGACCGCGAGCTCATGGGCACGTTGGCGGCCATGCTCTGTCACCCCGACTCATCCGACTACACCAATGTAGCTTCGGCCCTGTATTTCGTGCAAACCATCGAATATGCCCCCGACTCGGTTTCAAAAGGCGTCGACGAGTACGTTCGATACCCCATCGAAACCCTTTCCGACGGCATGGGCGATTGCGAGGACAAAACGATCCTGTTGGCCGCCATCTTCGAGGAGGCGCACATTGATTATGTGCTTTTCTCACTTCCCGACCACCTTGCCCTTGGTGCCAAAATTGACGGAGGGGATTACAAGTACCTCGAGACCACCTACCCCAGCTGGGAAATAGGACAGATTCCCACCCAGTTCAACGGTGTGCCGATGGAGATCCTCCATCCCAGCCAAGGACCACAGGTGGTTCCCACAAGCATTCATTTCGCGTCGGAACCCACCTTGGCCTTCACCCCGGCCAGGTGTCACCTACAGATACACCTACTGAATTATGGTCCGGGCCGTGTCAAGAACCTGAGAGCCCATGTCACCATGAAAAACGCTTCACCCCGCCGGACAAAGAATCTGGCCAATGAATATTTTGAACTCGACGAATTGCTTGAGGGCACGGAGAAGGACTATACCCTGGAGTTCAAAAGCCAAATCCAATCAGGCACCGTGCTTCATCTCACCCTCATAGGTGACAATTTGGATGCCATCGACATGGAGATGGTTTTGGAAATGCAAAAATAGTTTTGTAACTTTGTCCCCACAAAATTACAAGACAATGGTTCCCCTCAAGAAACATCTTACGTTTCTAGTGTTGATTCTTGGCCTCTTTTCAGGCTTGACGGCCCGTCCCGTTGACCAGGAGACGGCCCGAGCTATCGCCGTCAGGTTTATGGGGACCGACCAGATCACACTCTCGACCACCTACCGAACCACTAATAACGACCCCGCCTTTTATATCTTCAACACCATAGACGGTTTCGTCATCGTATCAGCCGACGACTGCGAGACACCCATCATCGGCTACTCCCACGAGGGCCGGTTTAATCCCGACGACGTTCCCGTCCAGATGCAGGAATACCTCCAGGACTTTGTGGCGAGAATCCAATATGGCATTGAAAACCAAATCGTTGCCGATGAAACCACCGCAAAACAATGGAAGTTGGTGAAGGTCACGGGGCGACTCAACGACAACAGGTCCGCCAAGGCGGTGGAGCCCTTGCTGACCACCAAATGGCATCAGGGCTGCCTCTACAACAGCGTCTGCCCCGAGATGAGCGGTCCCTGCGGCCATGCCGAGGTGGGCTGTGTGGCTGTGGCCATGGGACAGATCATGAACTACTGGAAATTCCCGAAGACCGGATTCGGCTCTCACTCTTACCCTTACGCGGGCATGACCTTCTCCGCCGACTTCGGCAACACCGAATACGATTGGGACCATGCGCCCGACTCCCTCACAGAGACATCCAGTGAAGCCGAAATCGAAGCCACAGCGACTCTGCTGTACCATTGCGGCGTCTCGGTTGACATGCACTATACCGCCAATGGTTCCGGGGCCCATTCCTCCGATGTCCCCGACGCTCTAACACGTTATTTCAAATACTCCGACGAGATGAGGCGTGAGTCCATGAGCGACAATCCCTCCGAATGGCCTGCCAAGCTAAAAGCCTGCCTCGACTCGGGACGCCCCGTGTATTATTACGGTCGAGGCGACGGCAGCCATGCCTTCGTGTGCGACGGCTACGACGACAACGGCCTTTTCCATTTCAACTGGGGATGGGGAGGCAACGGCGACGGCTTTTTCGCCTTGGGTAATCTGAATCCCCTCGGACACGACTACAACACCAGCAACGCGGCCATCTTTGACATTGTTCCCCATTATGCGCCTTACGAAATTGCCGTCACCTCCAATCCCCCATCAGGCGGCGACATCGTCGGATCAGGTAGCTTCTTGATGGGAGACTCCTGCATCCTGACTGCGGTTCCCTCCGACAACTGCGAGTTCCTCTATTGGAAGAAAGACGGTTTGATTGTAAGTTACGACACCACGTATGGCTTTCTAGTCACGACAGACCTTAACCTTGAGGCCAACTTCTCCCTTAAAACGCCAAAACAAGTCACCGTCAATCCAGCCTCCGACCCCGAAAACCCTTACGTAAACCTCTCGTGGGGCAATGTCGGCAACAGCCATTGGAATCTCCTGAAACAATTCGAGATCGATCCGGATTACGGTGACATCGCCACCGATGGCGATTTCATCTATTTTACCGTACGATACGCCTATCCGAAACCCAAGATGGTCAAATACTCGATGAACGGCGAATTTGTAGAGGACCTCGTATTGGAGGATTTCGGATTTGGGGAATTCTTCACTGAACCCAGCCGCCTTGCCTATGACGGCCGTTACTTTTATTGCAACGGCTATATCATGGGCTCCGTGACGTTCACCAGTCTTTTCTGTTTGGATTTTGATAACAAAACGCTCGTCGATACCATCGATGTGGGTGTCAAAACCAACGAGGGTAGCTGCACTTATGATCCCATCAACGACGGGTTTTGGATTGGTTCATTAACCGAACGCAAGTTACGTTTGGTGGACCGCAACGGTGTCAGGATCAAAGAAAGTCCCTCTTTTTCCAAATACATTGTTGGCGCTGGATACCACACCGCTGAAGACGGTAATCCCCACCTATTATTGTTGGAGGCCTCTGGAGAGCTTTATGACTATGACCTCACCATGAATATCATCCATCGGAAGCCTTTGACAGTCTTCGACCGATGTCCCCAAGGCGGCTTTGTCGGTCCCTATAAAGGAAAGAATGCCTTGTATGTGCCGTTCGACAGCATCGCCTGCATCTATGAGATACCCGACAATCTGGCCCAGATCCTACATTATCGCGTCTATCGCTCCGACGGTCAAGAACACATAACCACCCTCGCTGAGGAGGTCTCCTGCGCCAGTTACATCGACTCCACTTGGAAGGACCTCCCTGTCGGGACCTATCGATTTGGAGTAAGTGCGGTTTTCGCCAATGGCAACGAATCGGAGATCGTATGGTCCGTACCCGTGGAGAAGACGAATCACGGCATCGACGAAAACGAGGAGCCTTTCGACCCCAACGTCCAGAAAGTTTTTGAGAACGGCCAAATCGTCATCATCAAGGACGGGAAGAAATACACTATCACAGGACAGGAGATCAAATGATGAAAAGGCTCCTGCACATATTAGCTATCGTCTTCGGCTTGTCTCTTGGCTTGACGGCCCACCCCGTCGACCAGGAGACGGCCCGAGCTATCGCCGTAAGGTTTATGGGAACCGACAATATCACGCTTTCGAGCACCTACCGAACCACTAATAACGACCCCGCCTTTTATATCTTCTACACCATAGACGGTTTCGTCATCGTATCAGCCGACGACTGCGAGACACCCATCATCGGATATTCGCATGAAAGCCGGTTCAATCCGGAGGATGTTCCTGTCCAGATGGAAGATTACCTTCAGAATTTCGTAACGAGAATCCAATACAGCATTGACAATCAAATCGTTGCCGATGAAACCACCGCAAAACAATGGAAGCTGGTGAAGGCCACGGGGCGACTCAACGACAACAGGTCCGCCAAGGCGGTGGAGCCCTTGCTGACCACCAAATGGCATCAGGGCTGCCTCTACAACAGCCTCTGCCCCGAGATGAGTGGTCCCTGCGGCCATGCCGAGGTGGGCTGTGTGGCGGTGGCCATGGGACAGATCATGAACTACTGGCGATATCCCACCATAGGCTATGGAACCCATTCGTATTATGGGGCCGGCACCACCCTCACCGCCGACTTCGGCAACACCGAATACGGTTGGGACCATGCGCCCGACTCCCTCACAGAGACATCCAGTGAGACAGAGGTCGAAGCTGTGGCGACATTGCTGTACCATTGCGGCGTATCGGTAGAGATGAGTTATAGCGACAACGGATCGGGAGCCCATTCCAAGGATGTGGTAGATGCACTGAAAGACTTCTTCCTGTATTCGAGGGATTTGTACCGTGAAAAGAGAGACAGCGACAATCTCCTATGGTTGAACAAGTTGAGGGACTGCCTTGACAAACAACGTCCCGTGTTATATTCTGGTAACGGTAGTGCAGGCCACGCCTTCGTCTGCGACGGCTACGATGCAAACGACCTGCTGCACTTCAACTGGGGGTGGGGCGGCAACGGTGACGGTTATTTTGCCCTAGGCAACCTGTGCCCTAATGGCCACGATTTCAACAATTACAATTACGCCATCTTCGACATCGCCCCCGACTCCGCTCTTTATCAAGTGTCCATTATGGCCAATCCCATCGTAGGCGGCTACGTGGAAGGCTATGGCGAGTATCACATCTCTGAGCCTTGCACCCTGACGGCCACGCCTTCCGAGTACTACGATTTCTTCTGTTGGAAATACAATGGCACCATCCTCTCGTACGAAAGCGTATTCACTTTCCCTGTTTACAACCAAGTGGACAACATCGAGGCCTGCTTTACATTGAAGCCTATCCAAGAAGTCAAAGCCACCATCGACACCCTTGGAACCGGAGTCCCTATCATAACGCTCACACAGGAAAGCGGCCCCGGCCACTCCTGGCACCTGCTTAAACAGTTTGAGACCCATGGAGGACGAGGAATAACCACCGACGATGAATACATCTATGTTTGTGGAGGAGACCCCGAAGGCTATATGTTCTCAAAATACACCATGGACGGGGAATTCATTGAAAGTTTCAACGTAGAAGGATGCCATTCTCCTTCATGCCTCACCTACGACGGCTTGTATTTCTATTGTAACGGATTGAATGATAAGAAGTTATATACCATCAACCTAAAAGAAAAGACGCTGGTCAGATGCATCCAACTGGATTTCGACTTCGACCTCTGCTCCTTCGACAAGACGAAAGGGCGTTTCTGGATGAACAAGAAATTACAGAATGGCCAAACCGAACAAATCGTTCTTTGCTCCCGTTCCGGCGAAATCACTAACGAAGGCCCCAGCTTTACCTCCGGTATGATGGTCGGCTCAGGGCTATATCTGGGAAGGGAAGGCAACTCGCATCTGCTGTTAAAAGACCAGGAGGGAACGGTCTATCAGGTAATCAAGAAAAGCGTTTTCTCAGAAATAGATTATTCGCATCCCCTATTCCGTTGTGGCGAGTCCCTTGGCTCCCATGTGGGGAAATATATGGGGCACGACGCCATCTATGTGGTTGACGGCCACACTGTCAGGATTTACAGGATGGTTAACGTGTTTTCGCAATGCAAAGAATACCGTTTGTGGCGTGCCGACGATTATCTCTCCAACATTATCGAGGTTTCTATCGAGGGCACCTCGTATATTGACAGAACATGGCAAAGCCTCGGTGTAGGCCGATACAGCTACGGCGTAGGCATGATCTTCGAAAACAGCCATGAGTCGAGCCTCATTTGGTCAGAACCATTAATCAAAGGTAATTACGACATTAATGAAACCCCTTCACCCGAAGGGCCAACCATCCAGAAAGTCTTCGAGAACGGCCAAATCGTCATCATCAAGGACGGGAAGAAATACACTATCACAGGACAGACAATACAATGACAATGGAAAACAACGATAACTTCGATATTCAAATAGCCCAAGAGCTGCATCTCGATTCACACCATGTAGCCAATGTGGTGAAACTGCTCGGCGAAGGTGCCACCATCCCTTTCATCGCACGTTACCGCAAGGAGATGACCGGCACCATGAACGAAGAAATGGTAGCTGCCGTACAGAAACGTTTGGAACAGCTCATCGAGCTTCAGAAACGCAAGGAAAGTGTCCTCTCCTCCATCCGCGAGCAGGAGAAGCTCACCCCTGAGCTGGAACAGAAGATACTGGAAGCCAAGACGATGCAGGAGGTCGAGGACCTTTACCTCCCCTACAAGCCCAAACGCCGCACCCGTGCCGCCATCGCCCGCGAGAAAGGCCTAGAGCCTCTTGCCGCACAGATCATGGCACAGAACGTGGATGCCGTGGAACGCCTCGCCAGCCGTTATGTGAACGCGCAAAAAGGCGTCAACAACGTCGAAGAGGCCCTGCAAGGCGCCAAGGACATCATCGCCGAATGGGTTTCGGAACATATCAACGGCCGTAACCGCATCCGTAAGATCTTTCACACCAAAGGCGACCTCAGCTCCACCGTCATCAAAGGCAAGGAAGAAGAAGGCAAGACCTACCAGCAGTACTTCGACTTCAGCGAGCCCATCGCCAAAGCCCCTTCGCATCGCATCCTGGCCCTGTTCCGCGCCGAAGAGGAAGGCATCATCCGACTGAAGATCAAAGTCGACGACGACTTCGTGCTCAACTCCCTCGAGAGCATCTTCCTTAAAAACAACAACCCCTCGTCGGAACTGGTGCAAGAAGCCATCGCCGACTCGTGGAAACGCCTGCTGGAGCCATCCATCGAGACCGAAATACGCAACTTCTATAAGGAGAAAGCCGACGAGACCGCCATCCGTGTCTTCGCCGAGAACCTGAAACAGCTGTTGCTGGCCGCACCCATGGGACAGAAACGCACGCTCGCCATCGACCCTGGGTTCCGCACAGGATGCAAGGTGGTGATACTCAGCGAGACAGGAGCCTTGCTCCACAACGAGACCATCTACCCTCACCCACCCAAGTCGGACGTGGTGGGCTCGATGCGCAAGGTGAAGAGCCTCGTGGACGCCTATAAGGTGGAGGTCATCGCCATCGGCAACGGCACGGCGGGACGCGAGACCGAGGACTTCATCCGCTACATCAAGTTCGACCGCGACATCACCGCCGTGATGGTCAGCGAGAGCGGCGCCTCAGTGTATTCCGCCTCCAAGATCGCCCGTGACGAGTTCCCCGATTACGACATCACCGTGCGTGGCGCCGTGAGCATCGGCCGCAGGCTGATGGACCCCCTGGCAGAGCTCGTGAAGATCGACCCGAAGAGCATCGGCGTGGGACAATACCAACACGACGTCGACCAGAAGAAACTCGGCGAGAGCCTCGACCAGACCGTGATGAGCTGCGTCAACGCCGTCGGCGTGGAACTCAACACCGCCAGCCAACAGCTCCTCTCCTACGTCAGCGGCGTGGGACCCGCCCTGGCAGGCAACATCGTCAGCTACCGCGACGAGAACGGAGGCTTCAAGAACCGCCGGGAGCTCCACAAGGTGCCTCGCCTCGGCGACAAGGCCTTCGAGCAATGCGCCGGCTTCTTACGTATCCACGGGGGCGACAACCCCCTCGACCAGAGCGCCGTCCACCCCGAGAGCTACCACATCGTGGAGAAGATGGCCAAGAAACTGAACGTGAAGGTCGGCGACCTCATCGGCAACAAGGAACTCATCGCCAAGATCAACCCGAAGGACTACGTGGAGCAGGACTTCGGCCTGGAGACCATCAATGACATCCTCAAAGAACTCGAAAAACCCGGTCGCGACCCCCGCAAGACATTCGAGGCCTTCGAGTTCGACAAGGACATCCGCAGCATCGAAGACCTCAAGCCCGGCATGGAACTCAACGGCATCGTCACCAACATCACGGCCTTCGGCGCCTTTGTCGACATCGGGGTGCACCAAGACGGCCTGGTGCACATCAGCCAGATGGCCGACCATTACATCAAAGACCCCAACGAGGTGGTGCGCCTCAACCAACACGTCCGAGTGAAGGTGCTCAGCGTGGACGTGGACCGCAACCGTATCAGTCTGACCATGAGGAAATAACACCATGAAAAGGATCTTCATCGTATGCTTGGCAGTATTCGGCCTGTTTCTCGGCTCAACGGCACATCCCGTCGACCAGGAGACAGCCAGAGCCGTTGCCGCCAAGTTCATGAAGACCCCCGACCTGCATCTTGCGGCCACCTATCAAACCGACAAAGGTATCCCCGCTTTTTACATCTTCAACAACACAGAAGGCTTCGTCATCGTCTCAGCCGACGACTGCGAGACACCCATCATCGGCTACTCTCGCGAGCATTCATTCGACCCGAACGACATCCCTATCCAGATGGAGGAATACCTCCAAGGCTTTGTGTCGAGGATTCAATATGGCATGGAGAACCATTTCGTCGCCGATGAAGCCACGGCAAGGCAATGGGCCCTAGTAAAAGCCACAGGACGGCTCAAGAAGGACAAAACCGCCAAAGCCGTAGCACCTTTGATCACGACAAGGTGGCATCAAGGATGTCTCTACAACAGTCTCTGTCCCGAGATGGACCACGTCCCTTGCGGACACGCCGAGGTGGGCTGTGTGGCGGTGGCCATGGCGCAGATCATGCATTATTGGAACTTCCCACAGGTCGGCAACGGTTCCAACGCCTATTATGCAATCACTGGAGAACTGCTATCCGCCGATTTTGGCAATACCCAATACCAATGGGACCTCATGCCCGATGTTTTGAGCGACACCTCGAGCACCGCTGAGGTTGATGCTGTGGCGACTTTGCTTTACCATTGCGGGATCGCGGTCCACATGCTATACACCGACCACGGTTCAGGAGCTCATTCCTCTGACGTCCCTGCCGTCTTGAAACGCCATTTTTTCTATTCTAACGAGATGCACCGAGAGACGATGGGTAATGAACCCGACCTGTGGCTGTTGAAACTGAAGGACTGTCTCAACAGAGAAAGGCCTGTGCTTTATTCCGGACAAGGCAGCAGCGGCCATGCCTTCGTGTGCGACGGTTACGACAACAACGACTTGCTGCACTTCAACTGGGGCTGGGGCGGAAACGGCGACGGCTACTATTCCATTGGAAGCCTAAACCCGCTTGGGCATGACTACAACAACAGCAACGGGGCCATCTTCGACATCACCCCCGGAAGCATCCCTGTTTCGGTTACAGCCACGGCAAATCCGCCCTATGGCGGCTCTGTCGATGGCTTCGGCACCTATCTACCATGGGAGCAATGCGTCCTCACCGCCTCACCGTCCGAAAACTTCGAGTTCCTTTATTGGAAGAAAGATGGTCAGATCGTGTCATACGAAAACCCCTACCCCATGTTTCCCATTGATAGCGTTAACGATTTCGAGGCAGTGTTCAGCTTGAAGTCGGTCCTATCCGTCGCAGCCAACGCATCCGGTGAAAATGAGGCACGCATCGCTTGTGACGTCCAAAGCCTTGGCCCATGGCTGGTCTTGAAGCACTTCAATATCCAGAAGGTGCAGAGCATTGCCACCGACGGCAATCGCATCTACTTATGTAAGAGGGACAATGCAAGTTGTTTTTGGGAGTATTCCATGGACGGCTTGTATATCAGATACTGGACTCATGGAATAGGTTTCCCTGTCAGTCTCACCTACGACGGGGAGTCGTATTACTGTTACTCGAACAACAGTGCTTACCTATTTTCATACGACATGGCCAACAGCAGCCTGGTTTCCTCTGTCAGGACTGGGTACTCCCCCATTTGCTCTTACGATCCCGTCCGTGACGGCATGTGGATTGCACGATACGACAGTCAGCTTCAGGCCTATAGGCTTCATCTTATCGACCTAACCGGAACGCTTATCCAACAAGGTCCGCTGTTACCTTCGGAGGTGACACCCAATGGTTCGGGGCTATTTGAAGGCATGGATCGCGACCTCCATCTGCTCATCAAAACCGAGGACGGCCATATTTACGACTACGACATCGACATGGACCTCTTATATCGTTGCAATGCGGACTTAGGGGTTTCTTACGGTTCTTTTATCGGTGATTACCAGGGAAGAACAGCCATGTACGTATGTCTTGAAAACACAGTGAGACTGTTTGATATCAAAAGCGTCATACGCCCCTGGCCCATCACCTGTTATCGGCTTTATCGCTCCGACGAGGCAGGGAACGTCGTTTTGGTAGCTGACGAATTCAGGGACGTTTCCTACTCCGACGCCATCTGGGCCGAGTTAGGTTCAGGCGTGTACCGATACGGCATCAGCATGGTCTTTGCCAACGGCAAGGAGTCTGAGATTATTTGGTCTGACCCCATCCCGAAAGGCAATTACGGCCTTGAGGAAAACGAGGATTCACAGGATGAAGGTGTCCAGAAGGTCTATGAGAACGGCCGAATCGTCATCATCAAGGACGGGAAGAGATATAATGTCGCGGGGCAGGAAATCCAACACTGAAAGGGTCACCCCACAAAAAACAGGCACACCCCTGCCACGCTGATCACCGCTCCAAGGACCTCACGCAAGGTGACTTTCTGATGGAATAAGATGGCTGCCGGGGCGATGATGAGGATGGGCGTGAGCGCAAAAAGCGTCTGGGCGATGCCCGCCGAGGTAAACTGTGTTGCCAATAAGGAGGCACTGACACCGATGAAAGGTCCAAAGATGGTGGACGCCAGCACACACCACATCGCCTTGCGGTCGCTCACGGCATGACGCAGCTGGGCAAGACCATCTTTGTTGAAAAGCACCAAGGCCAGGAAGAACCCCACCAACCCGATATAGGCACGGATGGTGGTGGCGGCAAACGACATGCTGACGCTCACCGGCAACGGCAACACGGCATTGGCAAACACCGCGTCGCCCGAGATGCCAACGGCATCGAGGGCGGCACCATAACGCGTCAGCCCCACCTTGCTGAGCACCAAGCCAAAACCCTGACAGATGCCAGCCATGGCAGCATAGAAGATGCCCTTCGCAGGCAACTTGAAACGAAGACCATGGTGGCTGGCATCGTCGCTCTTCGACAAGATCGACAGCGCTATGCCACTCAAAGTGACGACCATGCCCACAATGGCTATGGGACGCATCTGCTCACCGAGGAGCAGCCGTCCGGTGATGGCAGCGGTAGGCGCCGAGAGGGTCATGAAGAGCTGGCCGAAACGCGACCCGATGTGGATATAACCCTGCATCAGACAGTAGTCGCCGATGACATAGCCCACCACGCCAGAGAGCAACAGCCACGTCCAAGTACCACCATCGGCATAACGCGGATACGGTACCCCCATCACAAGCCATAAAGTGACGCATAGAAACAACAGCGACATCGTCATGCGGATGGTGTTGAACGGCAAAGAACCCATACGTTTGGAGCCCACCTCCGCAAACAAAGCGGTGGCGGTCCACGAAAGGGCCACGCCCAACGATATCAACTCACCTACGAACATCATCCGACTTCCAAATTAAATCAAAAGCTCGCTCCAACCTGGGCATTACCGGCGAGAAATGAGTCCCTTCGACCAGTTCAAAACAAACACCAGCATTGGTTTTCGCTTCCATAATACGGGCTGCAGCTTCAGTCCTCTCCTCCACCGTCGCCATCCTCCTGTCTTTGGCATTCTTCTCCTTCTCTCCCAATAGCATACAAACCTTCTGGACTTGGGGAGACAGCGTGTTTTCGTTCATCCAATCAACAAAGCCGTCATACCACAGCGAACCTGAGATACTGATGACATTGGTGAATGCATCGGTATTGAAAGCCGCCCACACCGCAAAAAGGCCAGACAGCGAAACACCAAGGATGGTCCTTTCAGTAGCTTCTACCTCCATTTCCTTCTCGATTTCCGGAATCATCACATTCGTCAGCCTGTCGAGAAATGACGCCGCTTGTCCTTTAAAGGGCTTGGCTTTTTTGAACACGCCTTCAGCCGGCCATGGCGTCAGGTCGTCGTTCCAATTGACTCCATCGACAACCACCATGGAAACGCCGTACTTGACAGACATCCTCTCAAGTCCCTCATACACATCCTCTTTGATCCCTTCTGGGAGGATCATGTAGCAGATTTTGCCGGTATCCCGCTTGATATAAAACATCGTATCAGGGTCTGTGATAACGTGGATAATCGGCCGCAAAAATAGCAAAAAAACCAAAACTTTGGGTGAAAGCTTGGTGTATGGATTTATTTTTGTATTTTCGAGGCACTTTAAAATAAGACAGAATTTAAATAATACAACTATGAGAAAGCTTCTGATGGCGGCAGCTGCCATAATGCTGCTAATGACACTATCGGTGCAGACAACATCATGCTCCAAAGAGACAGATACCATGGAGATAGTCATCAACCTCGACTCCATCGTGATCAAACCCTATGTAAAGTTCGGCGCACCTCTGGCTGACGTGAAAGCATACATGGCCCAAAACTTCGCCGACTATCCCGAGGAGCACCCCGACTCGCTCGAATACATTGAATTAGATGGAGGCGGGTTGTGGTCCAAATACTACATGAAAGAAGATCGCTGGATTTCGTTCTTCTTCACCGATGCCGAGGGAAAGGACCTCACGATGGTGTCCTACGACTTCTTCTTCCCGATTCAAATTGAAGCTGTCATGGCCGAGTTGGAACGGAACGGATTTACAAACAAGGGAGAAGTAGAGTTTGAAAACGACAACTCCGACCTTAGCTTCCTCTTTCTCTCGCCTGACGAGAGCATCGAGGCCATGCCATTCTACTGGGAGAAGGATGGCGGCAGCTGGGCCATCACCTTCCAGCCCACCAACGATTTTGACCTACAGCATCTTGTCAACCAATAAAGCTTGAAAAGAAAAATCCCTAACTCAATGAGAGTTAGGGATTTTTGTAGCCCATAGCGGATTCGAACCGCTGTTTTCAGAATGAGGGTCTGATGACCTAGCCCCTAGTCGAATGGGCCAACAAAAAAGGTTCTTTTTGCGGAACCTTTGTGAACTAGGCGGGAGTCGAACCCACAACCGCCTGATCCGTAGTCAGGGACTCTATCCAATTGAGCTACTAGTCCATTGCCTTTCAACGGTGCAAAATTACAACTTTTTTTATTCCCCGCAAGGATTTTTTTGGTTTTTTTATAAAAAGTTTTCCGTTCTCCGTTTTTAGTTTTCCATTCTCTTGTGTTCCATGCCCATCTCGTACAGGTCGTCGAGATGCTTCTTCAGTCGCCGCGCCATGGGACGGAAGGTGTAGTAAGTGATTGTGGCTGAGATTGGTGCACCCACAATCGGCAGCACCTTCCCCACCCCCTTCGCAAAACTTTCCTTGGTCATGTTGATGCCAATCCACTGGGCAGTTTTAATCACATATTGGGCGATTACCGTCTCCGAGAGCTTCAACCCCGCGTTCTTTCCCGCTTGGATGGCCACCTTATTCAAAGCTTCTACAGCCATTTTATTGCCCATCATGGCCCCCACAAACAAGGTCATGATATTAAGCGACTCATCGTCGAGCTGGTTGTTGGCATTGGTGAGCGACGGCCATCCGTAAAGGTAGATCAGCTTCTGCATCAGTGAGAGGATGTGGCCGTAAAACTGAGTCAGGTCGGTGGGAATGGTACCCATCATCCACCAGCCTCCTGGGAGTCCCATCAAAGCAGAGGTGCCACATACCATGGTGAGATGATAGCTGATGCATTGGTTGGCGAGTTTGTCGATCTCCTTCTTGTTGAGCACACCAAGTGTACCCTCGTTAAGGGCAGTGATGACCTCCATCGGGGTGCAGAACTTGGACAGTTCCTTTGTGAGGAACTCATCACGGTCCACCTTCACAAAAGGCAGGTTGACGCTGGTGGAGAGAACTTTGTTCCAGAGGCTGAGGCTTTTTTCTGATTTATTTTCCATTTTTTCTACCGATATGGCACCCCG